>CAVPSB010000017.1:0-103616 GCA_963708025.1 uncultured Candidatus Rokubacteria bacterium
TGCGAGCGACTGGTCGATCTCTGCCCTCACCGCCGCAAACGATGTTGGATTCTCCCGCTCGTCGAGCCGTTCGCGCACCATGGAATGGGCCGGCGCCTCTTCCCCGCGGCTCAACTGGGCCACCTCTTTCGCAAGCCTCTCGGCCGTCGGTGACTTCACCTCATACCCTTCTCGAGACAACTCCTCGATGAGCCACGCCGCCTGTGCCTTCCACTTACTCTATCCGCCTCGTGAGGGTTGAACTTCCGGCCGGCCTACTGGATGATGACCGCCATGATCACCCTCGTCCTCACCAGTCTCCTCCGCGGGATCCGGACCCAGCGCGCCTTGGTGCTCGAGAACCTCGCGCTGCGACATCAGCTGGCCGTCCTCCGGCGCAGCACGCCGCGTCCACGCCTGCGACCCTCCGACCGGCTGTTCTGGGTCCTGCTCTCCCGCCTGTGGCACGGCTGGGCGGAGGCCGTCGCCATCGTCCAACCCGAGACGGTGATCCGGTGGCATCGGACCGGCTTCACGCTCTTCTGGACCTGGAAGAGCCAACAGCGCGGGCCCGGCCGCCCGGCGGTCGCCCCGGAGGTCCGGGCGCTCATCCGCCGAATGGCCGAGGCCAACCCCCTCTGGGGCGCGCCGCGCATTCACGGGGAGCTCCGGAAGCTCGGCCTCGAGATCTCCCAGGCGACGGTTTCGAAGTACCTGGCCCGCCGTCCGCCGCCCTCCTCGCAGACCTGGCGCACCTTTCTCGCCAACCACGTCGGCACGCTGGTCTCTGTGGACTTCTTCGTCGTGCCCACGGTGCTCTTCAAGGTCTTGTTCGTCTTCATCGTCCTGGCACACGACCGTCGACGCGTGGTTCACGTCAACGTCACTGACACCCCGACGGCCCAGTGGACGGCCCAGCAACTCGTCGAGGCGTTCCCGTGGAACACCGCGCCCCGATACCTGCTCCGCGACCGCGATGCGGTGTACGGGGCAGTGTTCTCGAGCCGGGTTCGATCCATGGGGATCCACGAGGTCAAGATCGCCCCGCGGTCCCCCTGGCAGAATCCCTATGTCGAACGTCTCATCGGGACCCTGCGCCGCGAGTGCCTCGACCACGTGGTGGTGCTGAACGACGCCCAGCTGCGTCGCGTGCTGCACGCGTATCTTGTTTACTACCATTCGGCCCGGACTCACCTGTCCCTCGACAAGGACGCCCCGGAGCCCAGACCGGTGGAGCGTCCCGACCGGGGTCGCATCGTCGAGACGCCTTGGTCGGCGGCCTCCATCATCGCTACACCCGCCGGGCCGCATAGGCCCGGCCGGCGTGGCATCCCGGCCACGCTCCGTCCGCGATCCCGCGGTGTGACTCGCGGCCAGGCCTTCGCCTCCCCTCCACCCGGTTGGGTCGATCCCCCCCAAGTGGATGCGGAGCATGCAGCTCCCACCCGTTGTTGGTGTCTGAGGCGCCGCGAGCCCTACCGCCCACCGTCCGCGCGCCCTCCATGAACACCCCAGATCGTTTTTCCCGCGGTCGGCCCCGGGGTCGGTGACGAACAGAAGGCACAACTACTTGAAGGAGCAAGAGCTGAAGAGCCTTGTCGCTGGCCGGTCTCCCAAGAGTATGTGTTCCCCGGACGCACCGCCTCCGGCCCTACTCCTACCAAAGCTCTCTTCTTACTCAACGTCTGGCAGCCGATGATGAAGCTGTCGGGTCTTCGCTACCGCACGTGCACCAGTCAGGCACACGTATGCCACACTCCTGTTTGCCGCCGGGAAGGACCTCTACTACGTCAGCCGGCAACTGGGCCACGCCAACATCCTCATCACGGCGAAGGTGTACGTGCACTACCTCCCCGGATCCGATCGGCAGGCGGTGAACGCGCTTGTCGCCCAGACACGCCCGGATCCTCTCGCTGAAGGGCTCCGGATCTCACAACCTAGTGCAACCCTGGTGCAACCTGCTTCTACACAAGATGGACGCGCAACTCCGTTATTACAGGCAGTTAGCCCCAGTAGGTTCCGTGGTTGAGGAACGTGACGTCCTTGTCCAGGGGCCAGTACGTGGAAGTACCGACCTGTACACCCTCCTTGGGGGCCGGCGGCGGCGCGGGGCTCCGGGCACCAGGCTACACGAGCCGGGGGCCGGTCTGGACGGGATCTTCGGCTGAGGCATGGGCGGCCGCGTTGACACGTCGGCCGGGAGATCGCAGAATCGGAGCCCGATGGTGACCCGGGCCTTCGCGACACGCCGCATGGCCCGATTCACTACCGGGCCGCGGGAAGCGGGCCACCGGTCCTGCTGCTGCACCAGACTCCCCGGTCCTCGGACGAGTACCGCGACGTCATCCCGCTCCTGGCCGGCGCCCGCCGGGTCGTCGCCATGGACACGATCGGCTACGGCGACTCCTACAGGCCCGCCCAGACGTGCGCCATCGAGGACTACGCCCGGGCGCGGTTGACCTGCTCGACGCCCTCGGCATCGGGCGGGCGGCGGTGGTCGGCCACCACACCGGGGCGGTCATCGGGGTCGAGTCCGGCTGCCAGCCATCCCGATCGGGTGGAGCGGCTCGTGCTCTCCAACAGCCCGTACATCGACGCCGAGGACCGGGAGCGGCGCCGGGACCGGCCGCCGATCGACGAGGTCACGGTGCACGAGGACGGCCGTCACCTGACCGAGTCTGTGGCAGCGGCGGCTCGGCTTCTATCCGAAGGGCCGGCCGGACTCCCTGACCCGCTTCGTCATCGACGCCCTCCGGGCCGGCGAGAAGGCCAAGAGGGACACCGGGCCTGCAGCGTCTACCGCATGGAGACGAAGGTCGGGCTGGTCCGCTGTCCCACCCTCGTGGTCTGCGGGACGAGCGATCCCTTCTCGTACCCGCGGATGGAGCCGCTGGCCCGCGCCATCGCCGGGAGCCGCAGCCTGCCGATCCCGGGCGGCACGGTGGCGATGGTCGACCAGATGCCCGCCGAGTTCGCCGCGGCGATCCTCCCGTTCCTCCGCGCCTAGCGCGCGCCCCCCAGGGCCTTCAACGCGATCGCGTTGACGTCGAACACACAACCGCCCCAGGTGCCGCCGCCGGCACTGTTGGAGCGCCGCCCACAGGCGCGTGTCGGCCGGCAAGTCCGGGTCGGGCGCCAGGTCGGGGTGCGGGGCGCGTTGCGGCGAGGAGGCGGGCGCCTCTCCACCGCGTCACACCGGCGTCCCGCGTGCGCCGACCAGGTCGACGCTGCCCTCGAGGCGGGTCCGGTCGATGACGATCGGATGCGGTCGCCGTCGCGCACCCTGCCGATCGGGCCGCCGGCCAGGGCTTCGGGACCGACGTGGCCGATGCAGGCGCCGGTCGAGACGCCGCTGAAGCGGGCGTCGGTCAGCAGCGCGACGTGTTTGCCGCAGGGCAGGTGCTTGAGCGCCGCGGTCATCTGGTAGGTCTCTTCCATGCCGGTGCCCAGGGGCCCGCACATCAGGACCAGCACGTCGCCGGCCTGGACGGCCGGCCCGTGCTTGATGGCGGCGATCGCGGCGTTCTCGCGAGGTGAAGACGCGGGCCGGGCCGCTCTTGCGGTAGACGCCGTCGGCGTCCACGACGCTCGGGTCGATCGCCGTGCTCTTGATGACCGAGCCCTGCGGGCGCGAGGTTGCCGCGCGGGAAGGTGACCGTGCTGGTCAGCCCGCGCTCCGCGCGCGCTCCGGGACATGATGACGTCGTCGGGGTCGACGCCGTCGAGTCCTCGGAGCCCGTCGCGCAGGACGCCGGCGGCGTTGGCTGTGCTCCCAGCGTCGAGCACCTCCGCCCAGGCGGTCGCCCGTTGACCGTGCAGCACGTCCAGGTGCAGCAGGCCCAGGCGCGCAGGTGCAGCATGACCTCGGGCACACCGCCAGCCAGGAAGACGCGCACCGTGGGATGGCCGACCGGGCCGTTGGGCAGGCACATCCACCAGACGCGGGACGCGGCGGTTAATCGCGCTCCAATCCTCGACGCGTGGCCGGCGGCAGCCCGGCCGCGTGGGCGATGGCAGGGATATGCAGCAGCAGGTTGGTACTGCCGCCAAACGCGGCGTGGACGGTCATCGCGTTGTGGATCGCCTCGGCGGTCAGGATGTCGCGGGTCGGAGCCCGCGCGCCTCGAGCAGCGACGAGGGCCCGGGCCGCGCGGGCCGCCGCGTCCAGCCAGATCGGTTGGCCGGACGGGGCGAGGGCGCTGTGGGTCAGCGACAGCCCGAGGGCCTCGGCCACGACCTGGGTGGTGGCGGCCGTGCCCAGGAACTGGCAGCCGCCGCCGGGCGACGCACAGGCGCGGCAGCCCAGGTCGGCCGCCTGCTCGAGGGTGATCTGCCCGTGGGCGAACCGCGCGCCGATCGACTGGATCTTCCCGGCGTCTTCGCCGCTTCCGGCGGGAGGGTCACCCCGCCGGGCACCAGCGATGCACGGGAGGTCGGCTTCGACGCCAGCGCCATCATCATCGCCGGCAGCCCCTTGTCGCAGGTGGCAATCCCCATCACGCCGTGCCGGGTGGGCAGCGAGCGGATCAGGCGCCGCAGGACCATGGGCGGCATCGTTGCGGTAGGCCAGGCTGTCCATCATCCCGACGGTGCCCTGGGTGCGGCCGTCGCACGGATCGGTGACAGAACCCCGCGAACGGGAGGCACTCCAGCCGCTGCAGCTCCTCGGCCGCCGCCTGCATCAGCAGGCCCACCTCCCAGTGTCCGGTGTGGTAGCCGAGGGCGACCGGCGTGCCGTCCGGCGCGCGAATGCCGCCCTGCGTGCTGAGGATCAGGAACTGAGGGCGGCCCAGCTCGCGCGGGTCCCAGCCCATGCCGGCGTTCTGCTCCAGCCGAACACGTCGCCGCTCGGCCACTCGAGCAGCATCTCCGGCGTCAGCGGCAGCCGGCCGGCGGGCCCCGCCGCCTTCGTCTCGACGTCGAGAAGGGCTCCGCCCGTTCCCACGATCGCCTCGAACCCGATGGCCATCCTCGCCATGCTCACGCTCCTCCGCGACTCGGGGTTTCAGCGGCTCAGTGTACCTTGGTCGCCCGTGACCGAGCCGAGGAGTTGGCACCGCCTCCACGACTCCTCTGTTTCAGCGGCCCAGTGTACATTGGTTCGCTGATAGAATGACGCCTCGGCACAGGAGGCGCCCATGAAGCTCGTCATCCATCCGCCGGTCGAGGCCGCCCGTCTCACGAAGATCTGCGAGGCGGCCGGATCAATGGCGGTCGTCAACGCGGCCGACGAGGCGGCGGCGGTCCGCGAGATCGCCGACGCCGACGCCTTCTTCGGCAAGCTGACGCCGCCGATGCTGGCCGCCGCCCGCCGGCTCCGCTCGGTCCAGGCCCCGACGGTCAGCCTCGAGCACTACCTCTTCCCGGAGCTGGTCGCGCACCCCTCGACGCTGACCAACATGCGGGGGCTCTTCTCGGACGTCATCGCCGACCACGTCTTCGGCTACATCCTCTGCTTCGCCCGGAACTTCCACCGCTACATCCGGAGCCAGATGGCCGGACGCTGGGACGCGGTGGGCGGCGAGGCCGCCCGCTCCACCTTCGCCGCCGGTCCCGGGGTGGTCAGCCCGATGGACCAGGCCCACCTCCACCTGGCCGACCAGACCCTCGGCGTCGTCGGCCTCGGCCGGATCGGGGCCGAGGTCGCGCGGCGCGGACTCGCCTTCGGGATGCGCGTCCTGGCCGTCGATCCGGTCCAGACCCGGGCGCCGGACGGCGTGGCCGCGCTCTGGACGCTGGAGCGCCTCCCCGAGCTGCTGGGCGCCAGCGACTTCGTCGTGATCGCGGCGCCCCACACGCCGGAGACCGTCAAGCTCTTCCGGCGGGAGCGGTTCCGCCAGATGAAGCGGACGGCGTATCTCATCAACATCGGCCGGGGCGCGATCGTCGACCTCGCCGACCTGACGGCGGCGATCCAGGCCGGGGAGATCGCCGGCGCCGGCCTCGACGTCTTCGAGGTCGAGCCGCTCCCCGCCGGTCATCCGCTCTGGAAGATGGAGAACGTCATCATCACGCCCCACGTCGCGGGCGCCTCGCCCCGCATCGCCGAGCGGCACCTCGGCGTCCTCCTCGACAACGTCCGCCGCTTCGCGGCCGGCGAGCCGCTGACCAACGTGGCCAACAAGCAAACCTGGTACTGAGAGGTCGGCACTTCTCCGGCCCCCCCTCCCCCCAGTGGGTGGGGGAGGGGGGCTGGGGGGTGGGTGGGAGGTTACAGATGCCCGAGCAGCTCTCCGACACGCGGATCCAGCGCTTCCTCGCCGACCGGCAGGTCGTCGTGCTGGCCACCCTCCAGCCCGACGGCGCGCCGCTGGCGATGCCGATGTGGTTCCTCGCCGGCGCCGACGCGCTCGCCATGATCAGCGTGGCCGGGCTGGCGAAGGTGCGGAACCTCCAGCGCGATCCGCGCTGCTGCGTCGTGGCCGAGGCCGGGACCCGAGCCGACATCCGGGGCGTCACCGTCCAGGGCCGGGCCGAGCTCCTGGCCGACTCGGCCGAGCGCCGGGCGCTCGTCGAGCGGTTCCTGGAGAAGTACCATCCCGACCTGGAGCGGCGGTGGGCGGGGCGGGCACTGCCGGCCGACCGGGTCATGTTCCGCATCCTTCCGCGCGCGGTCCGGAGCTGGGGGCTCCCGTCATGACGATCACCGACGTCCGCACCATCCCGCTCCGCGGAGCCACCCACGACACCGGCTGGCCCGGCGGCACCGATCCCAACGAGCAGATGAACACGCTGCTCGAGATCCGCGCCAGCGACGGGCTCACCGGCATCGGGAGCTGCTTCACCAGCCTGCCCCTCGTCGAGGCCTCGCTCACCCTGCTCCGCCCGATGCTGATCGGGGAGACCGTGTACGAGGCCGAGCGCGTGAGCGAGAAGCTTCGCCAGCTCACCTTCTGGCAGGGCCGGGGCGGCGCCGTCGAGCACACCATCAGCGGGCTCGACATCGCGCTGTGGGACCTGATGGGGAAGGCCCTCGGCCAGCCGGTCTCCCGGCTTCTCGGCGGCAACTACCGGGACCGGATCAAGCCCTACGCCTCGATCCTCTTCGACGACCCCCCGGTGCTGCGAGAAAAGCTCCAGCGGCAGATGGCCCGTGGCTTCCGCGCCATCAAGATGGGCTGGCGGCCGTTCGGCCGGGTCAGCCGCCAGCTCGACGAGCTGCTCATCAAGACCGCGCGGGAGACGGTCGGCGGACGCGATCGAGCTGATGGTGGACGCCGGCGGCAGCGAGCAGTTCTGGCCCCACAACGTCGGCTGGGCGCGGGAGACGGCCCGGATGCTCGGCGCCTACGGCATCACCTGGTTCGAGGAGGCGCTCCGGCCGGACGACCTCCAGGGCTTCAAGGAGCTGAAGCAGAGCTCCCCGGTCCTGATCGCCACCGGCGAGGTCTTCACCCGCCGGCAGAGCTTCCAGCCCTACATCACCGAGCGCGCCCTCGACATCATCCAGCCCGACATGACCAAGTGCGGCGGGCTCTCCGAGGGCCGGCGGATGGGCTGGATGGCCTACGACCACGGCGTGCTGCTGGTCCCCCACGGCTGGAACACCGCCATCGGCGTCGCCGCCGACTTGGCGCTCAGCGCCGCCCTCCCGGTCGCGAAGTGGGTCGAGTACCAGACCGGTGTGCCCTACATCGAGGAGCTGCTCAGCCCGCCGTTCCGGCTCGACGCGGACGGCCTGCTCCCGGTCCCGACGGGTCCGGGGCTCGGGGTGACCCTCAACCCGGACGCGATCGCGAAGTACGCGCGCTGACCGGCCCTCGACAGCCCGGCGCGGGTTGGATATCGTAGGCGCGACTTCCCGGCGAGCCGGACTTCATCGATTCCAGGCTGCGCGCGGCCGCGCAGTGGAGGGCATGCCGCCATGACACAGGATCTCGCGTCTCCCCGTCCGCCCCGCGCTCGGCGGATCACCCGCCGCCAGTTCCTGGCCGGCACTGCCGCCCTCGGCGGCGCCGGCGCCGTCCTGGCCGCGCGCCCGCGGCCGGCGCGCGCCCAGGGCGCGCTCAAGGGAACGAAGCTCACGATCGTCACCAGCGACTGGTACGTGCCGGAGACGAACAAGATGCTCGACGACCTGGCCGCGTCGATGTCGAAGGACACCGGCATGGAGGTCAAGGTCGAGCGCTTCGCCGGCGAGCAGCACGTCGCCAAGGTGGCGGCGATCGTCGGCAGCGGTCAGGGCGCGGACCTGGCCCTCGTCCGCGACTTCGACGCCTATCTCTACGCCGACAAGCTGATCGACGTCACCGACCTCGCCGCCGAGGTCGGCAAGACCTACGGCGGCTGGTTCGACGTCGCCCAGCAGGCCTGCGTGGTCAAGGGCCGGTGGAAGGCGCTGATGATCGGCCAGGCGCCGGCGGCCTGGAACTACCGGACCGACATGTTCAAGGCGGCCGGGGTCGAGCGGTTCCCGGACACCTTCGACGAGCTCCTGGCCGCGGCCCGGAAGCTCCACGCCAAGGGCACGCCGGTCGGGATGACGCTCGGCCACGCCTCCGGGGACGGCCGCTCCACGAACTACCCGGTGCTGTGGGCGTTCGGGGGCAAGGAGTTCGAGGCCGACGGCAAGACGGTGGCCATCAACTCGGCGGAGACGCTCCGCGCGGTCGAGTGGTACGTCGAGATGTACAAGTACATGATCCCGGGCGTCACCGCCTGGCTCGACCCGGACAACAACCAGGCGTTCCTGGCCGGCAAGGTCTCGGCCACGATCAACGTGAACACGATCTACCTCGCCGCCCGCACGGCGGCGCCGACCGATCCGGCCAAGAAGGCCCTCATCGAGAACATGGACCACGCGAACTGGCCGGCGGGGCCGGCCGGCCGCTTCGGGCACTACAACATCAACCTGTGGGCCGGCTTCGCCGCCAGCAAGAACCGCGAGGGCCAGCTCGCGTTCCTGCGCGCGTGGCACGACCGGAGCTTCCTCCCCGGTGGACCAAGGCCGGCCAGTCCTACTTCATCCCGCCCTTCGGCGGGTTCGACAAGGAGGACGTGTGGCCGGACGACCCGAAGCTCAAGATCTTCCGCGAGCTGAACAAGCTCAACCGCCTGGCCGGCTACGCCGGACCGCCCGACGCCGGCGGCGGCCGAGGCCGTGAACAAGTTCGTGCTCGTCGACATGTTCGCCAAGGCCGCCACCGGTCAGATGAAGCCCATCGACGCCGTCAAGTGGGCGGAGAAGGAATACAAGCAGATCGCCCAGAAGCGGCTCGGCTGAGATTTTCGGGACCTCCCTCCCACCCCCCCAGCCCCCCTCCCCCCACCCACCGGCGGGGAGGGGGGAGCCGGATGTTGGCGCAGCCGCGGCTCGAGGTGGCTAGGGTGAGCGACGGCGCCTTCGTCCTTCCGGCCCGGCGGAAGAAGCGGCTCCGCGGCCTGGCGGCGGCGCTGGACCACGAGCAGACGCTCGCCTACCTCCTGGTCGGCCCCCTGGTCACGCTGCTGCTGGGGCTGGTCGCCTATCCCTTCCTGGTGGCGGTCCAGTTCAGCCTCACCGACCGGACGCTGGCCGAGCCGGGTCGGTTCGTCGGGCTGGGCAACCTCGTCAACCTCTGGGACGACCAGATCTACCGGCAAACCGTCCGGAACACGATCCTCTACACCATCGGCGCCACCATCCTGAAGCTCGGCGCCGGCCTCGGCCTGGCCCTCGTGATCAACGAGCGCTTCCGCTTCCGCCGGCTCGTCCGCTCGGCGGTCCTGCTGCCCTGGATCGTCCCGACCGTGCTCAGCACGATGGCCTGGCTGTGGCTCCTGACCCCGAACTTCAGCGTCCTCAACTGGATCCTCGTCAGCGCCGGCGTCAGCCGGACCGGGCTCCCCTGGCTGACCGACCCGGACCTGGCGCTCTTCTCGGTCATCCTGGTGAACACGTGGCGGGGGACGCCGTTCTTCGCCATCACGCTGCTGGCCGGCCTCCAGACCATCCCCCCGGGGCTCTACGAGGCCTCGGCGATCGACGGCGCCGGCCGGTGGCAGCGCTTCCGCTTCGTCACCCTCCCCCTCCTGACGCCGATCCTTCTCATCACCCTGGTGCTCTCCGTCATCTGGACGTTCTCCGACTTCCAGGTGGTCTACGGCCTGACCCAGGGCGGGCCGATGAACAGCACTCACGTGCTGGCGACCCTGAGCTACCAGGTGGGACTGGCGTCGGGCAACATCGGGGAGGGCGCGGCCATCTCGCTCACGATGCTGCCGCTGCTCCTCGTCCTGATCGTCTGGCAGATCCGCCATCTCCGCCGCGGGAGCAGCCTGTGAGCCGGCCGGGCGCCGACGCCGGCCGGAGCCCGCTGGTGGCCCGCCATCCGGGGCGGGAGCGCCTGCTGTTCGTCTACGCCCCGCTGGTGTTCGCCCTGGTCTTCCTGCTCGGCCCCTTCTACTGGATGGTCGTCACCTCCCTCAAGCCCAACTCGGAGCTGTACGACGCCGCCCGGAGCCCGCTCTACGTCCAGTCACCCACGCTCGAGCACTTCGTCTACCTCTTCCGGAAGACGGAGTTCCTCAACTGGACCAAGAACACCTTCATCGTGTCCACGCTCTCGACCGCCGTCGCGCTCGCCCTCGGCGTGCCGGCCGGTTACGCCCTGGCGCGCCTCCGGTTCCGGGGGTCGGGGGTGATCGGCACCGGTGTGGTCGTGACGTACCTGGTGCCGACGAGCCTCCTCTTCATTCCGATGGTGCAGGTGATGACGACGCTCGGGCTCGTGGACAGCTACTGGTCGCTGGTGGTCGTGTACCCGACCTTCCTGGCGCCGTTCGTGGCCTGGCTGATGGCTGGCTACTTCAAGACGATCCCGGCCGAGCTGGAGGAGTGCGCCCGCATCGACGGCGCCGACCGCCTGGGCGCGATGTGGCGGATCGCCATCCCGCTGGCGCGCCCCGGGATCGTGTCGGCGGGGATCTTCTCGTTCACCCTCGCCTGGAACGAGTTCATCTACGCCCTGACGCTGGTCACCGCGAGCAGCGAGCGGACCATCCCGGTCGGGGTGCTGGTCCAGCTCACGCGGGCCGACTTCTACTTCTGGGGGCCGCTGATGGCGGGGGCGCTGGCCGGCTCGATCCCGGTGGCCCTGGTCTACTCGTTCTTCGTCGACCAGTATGCCGCCGGCCTCACCGCCGGCGCCGTCAAGGGCTAGCGGGCGGGGCCGATGAGCGTCGCATCGCGTCGTCCTCGGTCGTCGTCGATCCTCGGCGTACTCGGAGTACGCCTGCGGTCGGCGACTCCCTGCGTCCTAGCGCTGCTCGCTCCTCGGCCCCGCCCCCCGAGCACTGGACTCGTCTGCCACGACGTCGGCGGCTAGAAGAGCGCGGAGGCCACGGCGTCCCGGTAAGCCAGCAGGACGGGGTCGCTGTCGATCCGGTCGGGCGGGAGGGTCGCCAGGGCTTCGCGGATCAGGTTGACGTCTTGGGCGCTCCACGCCACGCCGAGGGCCACCCGCAGCTCGGCCGGCCGGAGCGCGGCAGCCTCGCCGGCGCGCAGCCGCTCGAGCGCGCGGGGTCCGACGAAGGCACGCTGGAGCGAGAGGCACAGGTCGCGCGCCTGCGAGGTCGCCAGCACGGCCCTCTCCGCGCGCGTCATCCCTCCTGCTCCAGGATTGCGATGTCGGCGATCCCTCCGCAGACGGCGAAGGGAACGCCGCCCGCCGTCATGGCGGTCACGACGCCGCGGAATTCCTCGAAGAGATTCGGCATCGTCGGCGGCGGCTGCTTCGGCGAGCTCTCGACCCGCGGCACGACGGGCGTCAGCCGGGGTGGCGGCCGGGATCCTGGCCGCGGAGCAGGTCCCGGACGAGCCGGAGGCGGGGCACGGCGACGCCCACGCGCTCCGCCCGGTCCACGAGGTCGCCGAACACCTCGTCCACCTCGATGGCCCGGCCGGCGAGGAAGTCCTGGGTCATCGAGGGCAGCATCGCGACGCCCTTGCTCGCGGCCGGCGAGAGGAAGCCCTGCCCCGCCAGGCGCGCGACCGTCTCCTCGTCCGGATGGCTCACGTAGGTCCGGATCGGGAAGTTGGTGTAGTCGCCCACCGGCACCCCGTGGGCGGCGGCGATCGCCGCCGTCTCCCGGACCAGCGCCAGGTACGCGCGGATCAGGTCGGGGTCGGCGAACATCCGAGGCGCGCTGCACCGGGCCAGCACCGAGACCCCGAAGACCCCCGCCGCGTTGCAGGCCTTGGACCAGAGGACGCTCCGGATGTCGGCCGGAGCCTCGGCCGGGATGCCGGCCTTGCCGAGGTGCGCCAGCGCGTCGTCCACGCGGGCCGACCGGCGGCCGTCCGGCTCGCCGAGGTAGGTGGAGCCCAGGCTGGCCACCGCGACCTGCCCGTCGTCCTGGCGCACCGCGCCCAGGATGGTGACCGCCGCGACGACCCGCTCGGGCCCGAACGCCTCCGCGAGCACGTCGTCCTTCACCAGCCCGTTCTGGACCCCGCCGACCCAGGCCGCGTCGTCATCGGCAGCCGGCCAGGCCGCGCGCACCGCCCGGGCGGCCGCCCGGAGCTGGTGACCCTTCGTGGTGAACAGGACGCCCGCGCCGCGCGGGAGCCGCGCGGGGTCCGCCGTCAGGCCCACCTGCCCGGCCGGCGCCGGCGGCGCCGCCGCGGGGATCTCGAGCGTGACGACGCCCCGCAGCCGGACGGCGCCGGCCTCGACCAGGCGCGCCGCGGTGCCCGGCGTCGCCAGCAGCGTCACCGGCTGGCCGCTCGCCGCCAGCAGCGCGGCGAAGGCCTGGCCCAGCGCGCCCGCCCCGACGAAGGCCAGCTCCGTCATGGCGTCACTCCGCGACCAGGTCCCGGATCGCCTGGACGACGTCCGCGACGTGCGGCACCACCGCCCGCTCGAGCGACGGGCTGTACGGGATCGGCGTGTGGGCGCCGTTCAGGCGGCGGACCGGGGCATCGAGGTCGTCGAAGCCGCGATCCATCACCTGGGCCGCGATCTCGGCGCCGATCCCGCACGGGGCGTAGCTCTCGTCGGCGATCAGGAGCCGCCCGGTCTTGTGGACCGACTCCAGGATCGTCTCGATGTCCAGCGGCGCCAGGCTCCGGGGGTCGATCACCTCCACCGAGACCCCGTCCCTGGCCAGGGCGTCGGCCGCCTCGAGCGCCTGGCGCACCATGACCGCGATCCCGACCACCGTGACGTCGCGGCCCTCCCGGGCGACCGCGGCCCGGCCGAACGGCACCAGGTGCTCGCCGTCCGGCACCGGTCCCCGCGTGTTGAGGAGCGCGCGATGCTCCATGAAGACGACGGGGTCGTCCGAGCGGATCGCCGTCTTGAGGAGCCCCTTGGCGTCGGCCGGTGTCGCGGGGACCACCACCCGGAAGCCCGGGAGGTGCGTGAAGAGGGAGTAGTAGCTCCCCGAATGATGGGTGGCGGCCGAGCTGCCGACCCCGACGCAGCCACGCAGCACGATCGGCATCCGGAGGCGGCCGTCGCTCATGTATTGGATCTTGGCCGTCTGGTTGAGCAGCTCCCCCAGCGCGTCGAGCGCGAAGTCGAAGAACATGTAGTCCACCACCGGCCGCGCGCCCGTCATGGCGGCCCCGGTGCAGAGGCCGGTGAAGCCCCGCTCGGTGATGGGCGTGTCGCGGAGGCGCTCGGGCCCGTAGCGCTCGTGAAGCCCGGTGGTCGTGTTGAAGTTGCCCCCGCGGGCGCCGATCCCCTCGCCCACGACGAAGACGGCGGGGTCCCGCGCCATCTCCTCGGTCAGCCCCTCCCGGGCCGCGTCGGTGAACGTCAGCTCGCGCATCCGGCGCTCCTCAGGGGCTGTAGACGTGGTCGGTCGCGGTCGCGGGGTCTGGCCAGGGGCTCGCCGTCGCGAAGTCGAGCGCCTCGGCGACCAGGGCGGCGACCTCCGTCTCGATCGCGTCGCAGTCCGCCGCGCTCGCGACCCCGGCCGCCAGGAGCCGCTCGCGCAGCCGCTGGATCGGGCAGCGCTGCTTCCAGGCCTCGACCTCGTCCCGCGTCCGGTACCCCGCGTCCCGCATCCCTTCCGAGTGCGCGCGGGTCCGGTAGGTGACGCACTCGAGCAGCGTCGGGCCCTCGCCGGCCCGCGCCCGGCGGACCGCCTCGCCGGCCGCCTCGTACACCGCGACGACGTCGTTCCCGTCCAGCCGCGCGCTCGGCAGGCCGTAGGCGGCCCCTCGCTCGGCGACGTTCGGGTTGCCGGCCACGCTCGCGAACGGCACCTCGGTCGCGTAGAGGTTGTTCTCGCACACGAAGAGGACGGGCAGCCGCCAGATCGCGGCCATGTTCAGTCCCTCGTGGAAGGCCCCGTTGTTCACGGCGCCGTCCCCGAAGAAGGCCACGCTGACCCGGTCGGTCCGGGCGAGCTTGAAGGTGTAGCCGGCCCCGGTCGCCATCAGGATGCTCGGCCCCACGATCCCGCTGGTCCCCAGCATCCCCACCTCGGGGGCGAAGAGGTGCATGCTCCCGCCGCGGCCGTGGGAGCACCCGGTGACCCGGCCGAGCAGCTCCGCCATCAGCTCCCGGGGGGCACGCCCTTGGCCAGGGCATGCCCGTGACCCCGGTGGGTGCTGAGCACCGTGTCGTCCGGGCGAAGGTGGGCGCATACCCCGGTGGCGACGGCTTCCTCGCCGACGTAGGTGTGGCAGGCGCCATGGACCAGCCCGGCCTGGTGCGCCCGGGCCAGCTCCAGCTCGGTCTGCCGGATCACCGTCATCTGGCGGTAGAGCGCGAGCAGCCGGTCGTTCGCGAGCGGCACGCGGTCAGTCATCGGTCGGCCACACCTTGCTGCCGCCGGCGTTGAGCGCGAGGTTCCCGCCGTTGACCGGGAGGGCGTGCCCGGTGATGAAGCCGGCGGCGTCGGAGGCGAGGAACACCGCGGCCTTGGCGATGTCCTCGGGCTCGGCGATGCGGTCGAGCGGGATGCCGCGCAGGAACCGTTCGCGCAGGCTGCCCGGCTTCAGGCGGGGGTCGTGGAGCATCCGGTCCATTGCCCGGGTCATGGTCTGGACCGGCTGGATCGCGTTGACACGGATCCGGTAGGGCGCCCACTCGACGGCCAGCTCCCGGGTGAGCTGAATGATCCCGGCCTTGGTGACGCTGTACACGAAGTTCCCACGGCCGAGGGCGGAGCTGCCGGCGATCGAGCTGATGCTGACGATGCTGCCCCCCCGGCCCCGCCGGATCATGCGGCGACCGATCTCCCGCGTCACCAGGAAGGTGCCGTCGAGGTTCACCCCCACCACGGCGCGCCAGTCCTCGAGCGACAGCTCCTCGGGGCGCGACCGGTAGCCGATCCCCACGTTGTTGACGAGGACGTCGACCCGATCGAAGGCCCGCTCGCACGCGGCGACCATGGCCAGGATCTCGTCGGCGCTGCCGAGGTCACAGCGGCCGGCCACGGCCCGCCGTCCCAGCCCCTGGACCTCCCGCGCGGTCTCGGCCGCTCCCTCGGCATCCACGTCGCTGAGGAACAGGTCGGCGCCGGCCCGGGCCATGGCCAGCGCGATGGCGTGCCCGATCCCCCCGTTGGCGCCGGCGCCGGTGACCACCGCGACGCGGCCGTCGAGCCCGAACCACTCCTGGAGCACGCTCACCGGACGACCTCGTCGGGGCGCTCGACCAGCCGCCTCACGCGCTGGAGAAAGCGGGCGGCGGGAGCGCCGTCCACGACGCGATGGTCGAACGTCAGGCTCAGGGTCAGCATCCTCCGCACGGCGATGGTCCCCGCCGCCTCGTCCAGGACCACGGGTCTGGCCACGATGCGGCCGACCCCGAGGATCGCGCACTCGGGCAGGTTGACGATCGGCGTGAAGGCGTCGATCTCGTACATGCCGAGGTTCGTGATGGTGAACGTGCCGCCGCGCAGGTCGTCCGGTGACACCCGGCCCGCCCGCGCCCGCTCGATCACGGCCGCCGCCTCCGCCGTGATCTCGGCGAGCGGCCGGCCCTGGACGTCGCGCAGGACGCAGGCGAGGAGCCCGCGATCGGTTTCCACCGCCAGGCCGATGTTCACCCTGTCGTGCCGAACGATCGCTTCCCCGACCAGCGAAGCGTTCAGGTCCGGGTGCTCGACGAGCGCTGCCGCCACCAGCTTCGCCACGAGATCGTTGTACGAGGGCGCGGGTCGGCCGGCGCCGGCGGCCTCGGCGACCAGGCACGCGCGCAGCCGGACCAGCTCGGTGGCGTCGGCCTCGGTCGTGAGGGTCACCGGGGCCACCGCGCGCGCGCTGGCGGCCATGCGCTCGGCCACGCGCCGCCGAACCGGGCCGAGCGGTCGATCCCGACCATCGTCGCGGCGGGAAGCCACGGCCGTCCGGACGTCCCGCTCCACGATACGGCCCGTGCGGCCGCTTCCGGTGAGCCGGCTCCACTCCACGCCCAGCTCGGCCGCGACCCGACGGGCGCGGGGGCTGATCGCAAGCGTCGCGCTCCGGACGGCCGGCGCCAGCGGCGCCGCGAGCCCCGGCGTCGACGGCGGCGCCGGACGCGGGGGCACGGCCGCAGCCGCCCGATCGAGCGGCATTGGCTCGCCGGGGCCGAGGATGTAGGCGAGCCGGGTCCCCACGCGGACGCGGACGCCGGGGGGCGGCGACTCGGGGTGGATGCGGAGGATCCCGCTCTCGAAGGACTCGACCTCGTTCTCCGCCTTGTCGCTCTCGATCACGCAGATGACGTCGCCGGCCACCACCGTGTCGCCGTCCTGCTTCAGCCACTGGACCAGGGTGCCCTCCTCCATCGACCAGCCGAGGCGGGGCATCACGACGTCATGTGCCATCCAGGTTCTCCGCCACGAAGTGGGCCATCGCGCGAAGGACTATAGCCGGTCGGGAGCCGAGCGGCAAGCGAGCGTCGTATATACTGCTGCCGTGGCCCCGACGGCCGGCATCGGAGTGCGAGAGTATCTGAAGTCCGGGTGGGTGCGCATCGGCCTCGGCCTCCTCGTCCTCGGGTCGGGACCGCTGTGGGCGATCATCCTCCTGGCGGCGCTCGGCTGGTGGCCCGATCCCAACCCGAATCCCATCGGCCCCGGCCTCCTGTTCTTCTTCACCATCTGGCCGGCGATCATCTGCCTGGGCTTGGGTGTGCTCCGCGTCCGGTCCGGCCGCCGCCAGCCGCCCTGAACGAGCCTGCCTCCGGCCGCGATACTGCCGCCGTGGGCCCGACTGCTCCGCGCGTGTGGCCGGTCTTCGCGACCTACGGGGCCGTTCTCCTCTGGGTGGTCCTGGCCAACGCCGTGGTGGTCGGCGCCTGGCTCGTGGTCACCGGAGGGCCGGCGACGTCCCCGGGCATCCTCGTCGGGACCATCGCGCTGACCGAGGCCAGCCTGATCGTCGCCTCGCTGCTCGCGAGCCGCCACTCCGGCGAGCCGCCGTCGGTCCGCCTGCGGATCGCCCCCGGCCGGCTGTCGTGGCGCGACGTCGGGCTCGCCGTCCTCGGCCTTCTCGCGCTCGGCGAGGCCTTCGATCTCTGCCTGGTCCTGCTCGGCCTCCGGTACTGGGGCGGTCTCGGCCTCTTCCACGAGGCCACCGCCCGGATGTCGGGCGTCATGATCGTTCTGATGCTGCTCGTCGCCGGGCCGCTGGCCGCCGGCGCCGAGGAGCTGTTCTTCCGGGGCTTCATGCAGACGCGGCTAGCCACCCGCTTCCGCCACTGGCCGGCGATCGGGGTCACGGCCGCCGGCTTCGCCCTCTTCCATCTGGACCCCATCCATGCCGCCTTCGCGCTCGCCGTCGGCCTCTTCCTCGGCTGGCTCACCGAGCTGGCCCGCAGCATCCGGCCGGCGATCGGCGCCCACCTCACGAACAACGTCGTCTCGCTCCTCCAGACGTGGTGGCTGCCCGGTCCGGTGTCGGGCGCCTGGCAGGCCGGCCTGCTGGCGATCTGCCTCGCGCTCACGCTCGTGACGATCGTCCTCCTGCGGCGACGCGCGCCGGATCCGTCAGCCGCGTGAGCGGCGAGAGCGCGGCGCGGGCTCGGGCAGCAGGGTCACCGTCGGGTCCAGCTCGCGCGCCAGCTCCAGCAAGAGGTAGCTGTGACAGGCCGACTCCGGCGTCCGGTAGGGGCACATGCACATCAGGTAGAGATCGCCGATCGCCGCGTCCTCGATGACCCGGCGCAGCGCGGCCATCGCCTCGGGGCTCGACCGGATCTCCTCGCGGAAGCGCCGCCGGTAGTCGATCAGCCGGGAGGTCTCCGCGTGCGCGGCGTCCGGGCTCCGGCCGGAGGCGACCAGCGCGCGCTTCTTCGCCAGGAACTCGGCCAGGAGCCCTTCCGACGGCGCCAGCGCGGCCAGGCCGGCTCCGCCGCGGCGCATGACGCTGATGCGCCGGGCGCCGGCCGGGAGCGGCGCGAAGCGGGTGGTGCGGCCCAGTCCCATGCCCGCTCTCTACCACACGCGGCAGCGTCGCGCCACACCGGTTGACAGGGGTCGGGGCCGCGCACTACCGTGCAGGAGCAGTCCAACCGTGGAGGTCATCATCGTGGACACGACCGAGCTGTGCTTCACCCCCGCCCTCGAGCTGTCGGCCCTGATCCGCGCGAAGACGCTCTCGCCGGTCGAGCTGTGCGAGGCGGTCCTGGCCCGCGTCGAGCGGCTCAACCCGAAGCTGAACGCCTTCATCACCGTGACGGCCGATCTGGCCCGCCGGCAGGCCAAGGCGGCGGAGGAGCGGGCGCGGAAGGGCGCGCTCCTCGGCCCGCTCGACGGGATCCCCTACTCCATCAAGGACCTCGAGCCGACGGCCGGGATCCGGACGACCTTCGGCTCCCGGTGGTTCGTGGAGCACGTCCCGGCCGAGGACGGAGTCGTCGCCGCCCGCCTCAAGGCGACCGGCGGCGTGCTCCTCGGCAAGACCAACACTCCCCACTTCGGTCACAAGGACTGCTGTGACAACCTGATCGGGCCGCCCTGCCGGAATCCCTGGAAGCTCGACCGCACCTCGGGCGCCTCCTCGGGCGGCGCCGGCGCCGCGGTGGCCGCCGGGCTCGGCCCGGTGGCCCACGGCTCCGACGGCGGCGGCTCGATCCGCATCCCGGCCGCGCTGTGCGGGATCTTCGGCTTCAAGCCCTCCTTCGGTCGCGTTCCCTACTACCCTTCGGCCGACTACTGGACCGCCCGCGCCCACAACGGGCCGATGACCCGGACGGTCCGCGACGCCGCCGTGCTGCTCCAGGCGATGGCCGGTCCCGACCCGCGCGACCCCTTGACGATCGACGCGCCGCCCGAGAACTACCTGGCCGCCTGCGACGGCGACCTCGCCGGCCTCCGGGTCGTCTGGAGCGCCGACCTCGGCTACGCGGCGGTGGACCCCGAGGTCCGGCGGGCCGCCGAGGCGGCCGCGCGTCGCTTCGCGGACCTCGGCGCCAAGCTCGAGGCGCGCGATCCCGGCTGGCCCGATCCGGGTCCGTTCCACCGGGTCATCTACGAGGTCAGCGCGGCGTCCCGACAGGTCGAGCGGGCCGCCGAGCACCCGGACTGGATCGAGCCGAGCCTCATGTCGATGATCGACGCGGCACGTCAGCGTCTCGGCGATCGAGCACGGCAAGGCCCTCGTCCAGCGGAGCATCTTCTACAACCAGGCCCGGGAGTTCTTCGAGGGCTGCGACCTCCTGCTGACCCCGCAGATGCCGGTCGGCGCGTGGTCGGCCGAGCCCGGCTTCCCCCAGGGGCCGGCGTCGATCGGCGGGCGGCCGACGCCGACCATGTTCGACCGGCTGCCCTTCACTTTCCCGTTCAACCTGACTGGCCAGCCCGCCGCGACCGTGCCCTGCGGCTTCACCGCCGAGGGCCTGCCGATCGGGCTCCAGATCGTCGGGCGCTGGCACGCGGACGGGACCGTGCTCCGCGCGGCGGCCGCCTTCGAGGCGCTCCAGCCATGGGCGCAGCGCCGCCCACCGTTGGACTAGCGTGAGCGAGACGACGGCTGCGCTCGATCCGGCCGGCGCCGCCGCGCTGCTGCGCGCGTCGGCCTCCGCCCTCCGTGGCGAGCTGACCGGTCTCTCGGCGGCGCTCCTCACCTGGCACCCGGCGCCCGGCGAGTGGTGCGCCAAGGAGGTACTGGGCCACCTGATCGAGGCCGAGCAGCGCGGCTTCGCGGGGCGCATCCGCCAGATCCTCGCGGCTCCCGAGGCGCCGCGGTTCGCCACCTGGGATCCGGCCGAGGTCGCCCGGGCCCGCCGCGATTGCGAGCGCGAGCTCGACGGGCTCCTCGGCCAGTTCGGCGCGCTCCGCGACGCCAGCGTGAGCCTGGTCGAGAGCCTCCAGACCGCCGACCTCGGCCGGGGCGGCCAGCATCCGAGCGTGGGTCACCTGCGCATCGGCGACCTCCTCCACGAGTGGGTGCACCACGACCGGAACCACCTCAGGCAGATCCTGGCCAACGTCCAGGCGTTCGTCTGGCCCCACATGGGCAACGCCCAGCGCTTCTCCCGACCCTGAGATGTTCGGGAGCGCCCTCCCACTCCCCAGCCGGGCGACCGGCTTCATCCACACGCCCTGAGGTCATTCCCATGCGCATCGTCTTCCCGGAAGGCGCCGAGTTCGTCCAGGACCCGGCGGAGCTGGAGCCGCTCCGCAAGCTGGGCACCCTCGTCCTGCGCCCCGGCGCGCCGAAGGACCGGGCCGACCTGATCGAGCGCTGCCGGGATGCCGACGCCGTGTACCTCGACTACTCGCTGATGGACGCCGAGGTGCTCCGGGCGCTCCCGGCGCTCCGGTTCGTCTGCTTCCTCGGGATCGGCTACCGGAACCACATCGACGTCGAGGAGGCGACCCGGCGGGGCGTCACCGTCACCTACACCCCGGACTACGGGGCGACCTCGGTCGCCGAGCACGCGCTCGGGCTGGTCCTCGCGCTGACTCGTCACATCGCGACGAGCTTCGTGAGCATGCGGGAGGGGCGCTGGCAGCCCGGGATCTTCAAGGGGGTCGAGCTGCGGGGCAAGACGCTCGGCCTGGTCGGGCTGGGGCCGATCGGCCAGGAGATGGCCCGGCTCGGGGCCGGGATCGGGATGCGCCTGGTCGGCTGGACCCGGCGGGCCTCGCCCGACCGGGCCCGACACGGGCTCGTGCTGGTGCCGCTCGAGGAGGTCTTCGGCGGGTCGGACGTCGTGAGCGTCCACCTCTCCTACAACGCGGAGACCGAGGGCCTCGTCTCGGCCGCGCTCCTCGCCCGCATGCGACCCGAGGCCTTCTTCGTCAACACCGCCCGCGCCCGCGTGGTCAACACCGCCGCGCTGGCCGAGCTGCTGCGGGCCCGCCGGATCGCCGGCGCCGCCCTCGACGTCCACGAGGCCGAGCCGCCGCCGGCCGAGTACGCGTTCCGCGACCTCCCGAACGTGCTGATCACCCCCCACATCGGCTACAACACCCGCGAGGCCGCCTCCAACATGCTCCGGATCGCGATCGCCACGCTGGAGGCCTACCTGCGGGGCGAGTCGCTGCACGTCGCGAACCCCGCCGTCCGGCGCTGATGCCGGCCTTCGGCGAGCTGGCCCGGAGCTTCCTCGCCGAGGAGGTTGCGGATTCGCCGCTCCTGGCGAGCCACCTCGGCATCGAGGGGTACGACGACCGCCTCGACGACCTGTCGGAGGCGGCGTTCGAGGCCCGGCGCCGCCGGAGTGCCGAGTGGCTGACCCGGTTCGAGGCGCTGCCCGACGGCGGGCTGACCGCCGACGAGCGCATCGATCGCGACCTCGTCCGCTCGACCCTGCGTGGGCGCGCCATCATGGCCGACTGGGAGATGTGGCGCCGCCAGCCGGACACCTACCTGACGCCCGGGCTGAGCGGCGTCTTCGTCCTGTTCCTCCATCGCCTCCGGCCCGAGCCGGAGCTCGCGCGGGCGGCGGTGGCGCGGCTCCGCGCGGTGCCCGAGGTCCTGGCGGCCGGGGAGCGGAACCTCCGGCCCGAGCTGGCGCCGGCCGTGTACGTGGAGCGCGCGCTCGGCCAGGCGCGGGCGGGCGTCCGCTACGCCCGCGAGCTGGCGCCGCTCGAGGTCGCCGATTCCCGGCTCCGGGCCGAGGTGGCCGCCGCCGGGGCCGTGGCCGCGGACGCCTTCGAGCGCTTCGCCGGTGTCCTCGAGCGGCTCCGGGAGCGTGCCCGCGGGGCGTGGGCGATCGGGGAGGCGCGCTACACCGCCCTCCTGCGGGAGAAGGAGCTGTTACCGGACGATGCCGCGACGCTCCGGGAGCGCGGCCGCCGGGAGTACGACCGGTTCGCGGGCGAGCTGACCCGCTGCGCCCAGCGCATCGCGGGGACCGACGACTGGCCGGCCGTGCTGGAGACCCTGAACGCCGACCACCCGGAGACCCCGGAGGCCATGCTCCGCGCCTACGCCGAGTGGACCGAGCGGGCGCGGGCCTTCCTCCGCGAGCGCGGGCTGGTGTCGTTCCCGGAGGGCGAGGAGTGCGTGGTGGCGCCGTCCCCACCCTTCCAGCGCCCCGTGCTGGCGGTGGCCTCCTACCAGAGTCCGCCGGCCTTCTCGCCGTCGCTCCGCGGCCACTTCTTCGTCCCCTTCCCGCCCGACGGCGCGCCGCCGGCCGAGGTGCAGAAGCGGCTCTCGAACAACAGCCACGCGAGCATCCCGACCACGTCGGTCCACGAGGCCTATCCGGGGCACCACTGGCACCTGGTGACGATGAAGGCGCAGCCCAGCGCCCTCCGCCGCGTCTTCCGGACATCCTACTTCACCGAGGGCTGGGCGCTCTACACCGAGCAGATGATGCGCGAGCAGGGCTTCTTCCAGGATCCGCGGCAGGAGATGTGCCAGTACGAGGCCATGCTGTTCCGGGCCGCCCGCATCGTGGTGGACACCAGCCTCCACATGGGCGAGATGAGCTTCGACGAGGCGGTCGCCTTCATGCAGGTCAGGGCCAACCTCCCCGAGCCGACGGCGCGGGCCGAGGTGGCCCGCTACTGCAGCTGGCCGACCCAGGCCGCCTCCTACCTGACCGGGTGCCTGGAGATCCTCGGGATGCGCGAGCGCTACTTCGCGCGCGTCGGCCGGTCGGACGTCGCCGCGCTCCGCGCCTTCCACGACCGGCTCGCCGGGAGCGGCGGCCTGCCTCCTGCCCTCGCCGAGCGCGCGCTGTTCGCCTGATCGGCCTTTCTCGGCTACTCAGATATCGCTAGGCTTGTAGAGCGTGAGCCACGGCACCCGCTCGAAATCCGGGCCCAAGTGGCTCCGACACGAGGAACCTCACCGAGGCCGGGCGGCGAAGCGGCGCATGTCGCCCTTGGCGCGGCGCCCCTCGGGCTCGATCCGGAAGCTGGCCGCCTCGACGGTGCGCTCGGTCTCGCGGTTCGGATGGCAGCCGCCCATCACGGCCGTCCAGAGCGGTTGGAGCCGGTCCTGGAACCACCCCTTCCACGGCGTGGTCGAGCGCACGTGCTCGAGCATCCGGAGCGCGCCGCCGGGCCGGAGCACACGGCGCACCTCGGCCAGGCCCCGCCGGGGATCCGGGACGCTGCAGAAGACGAGACCGCTGACTACCGTGTCGAAGGCTCCATCGCGGAACGGGAGGGCCTCGGCGCTGCCGACGACGAGCGGGACCGACGGCGCGCGCCGGCGGGCGCGCCGCAGGGACGGCCAGGCCGGGTCGAGGCCCACCACCCGGATCTCCCGGCCGTACAGCGGCAGGTTCCGCCCGGTCCCGGTGCCGAGGTCGAGGGTCCTTCCGCGGGCGCCCTCGACCAGCCAGCGGCGCCAGCGGCCGAGCCCGGTCCACTCGACGACGGCGCACATCGGGTCGTAGAGCCAGGGGATCTGCTCGACGCCGCGCACGCGGCGTATGATACGGGGGCGGTTCGACCGGCGCAAACCACCACAGGCGCGAGGAGACGCGATGAGCCTGGCGTTCGGCATCATGATCGAGGGACAGGAAGGGCTGACCTGGGAGCGCTGGAAGCGGCTGGCCCGGGCCGCCGAGGAAGGCGGCTACCACGGCCTGTTCCGCTCCGACCACCTCACGGGACTGTTCGGCGACGCGACCCGGCCCGCCCTCGACACATGGGCGTCCCTTGCCTGGCTCGCGACCGGCACGACGCGGATCCGCTTCGGCCCGCTCGTCTCCCCGCTGACCTTCCACCAGCCGGCCATCCTGGCGCGCCAGGCCGCGGCGGTCAGCGAGCTGTCCGGCGGCCGCCTCGACCTCGGCATCGGCGCCGGTTGGCACGACGGCGAGCACCGGATGTTCGGCATCCCGTTCCCGTCGCTCAAGGAGCGCATGGACCGGCTGGAGTGCGGCGCCCGGGTGATCCGGGCCCTCTGGCGGGAAGGGCCGGTCACGCTCGACCAGCCCTATTACCCGCTGGTCGAGGCCCAGACGGCGCCCCGTCCGGCGCCCGGGACGCTGCCCCTGGTCATCGGCGGGCGCGGAGAGCGGAGGACGCTCCGCGTCGTGGCCGAGAACGCCGACGAGTGGAACGCCACCCGCGTGACGCCGGAGGAGTACCCGGCCAAGCTCGCGGTCCTCGAGCAGCACTGCCGGGCGGTCGGCCGCGACCCGGCCACTATCCGGCGCTCGCTGATGGTCCCGCTCGCCATCGGCCGCACGGCCGCCGAGGCGGACGGCCGCCGGCGGAACGCGTGCGCGATCCTGCCGCGGCTGCCGCAGGAGGCGGCCGAGTGGCGCGCGGCCGGGTTCCTCCACGGGACACCGGGCGAGGTCGTGCGCGAGCTGCGCCGCTGGGAGACGCTCGGCCTGAACCGCGTGATGCTCCAGATGCTCGACCAGGAGGACCTGGCCGCCCTCGACCTCTTCGCCCGCGAGGTGCTCCCCGCGTTCCGCTGACCGTCACACTGGCTATCTCGTCAGGGAGCGGGAATCGCCGGGGAAGGCCGCCGGCACCCCCCGGCCTTCCTCACCCGGCCAGGCGGCTTGCTGACACCTAACCCCGATCGGCGATTACCGGAGACCGATCGCCATACTCGGACCGCTCGGACAGCGACGCTTGGGGGATCGCATGCGTTCGAATGACGGCCACCCACGGGGCGTTGACATCCACCCGTGGAGCGAGCTTGGCGCGGCGCCAGACCTGGGGCTCGCGTGGTCGCGATCATTCGACGAATCCCTAACCTCCATCCGCGCCCACGACGCCGTCCGACGTCAAGGCCCAGCGGCCGAACACCCCGACGGGCGGGGTCCAGCGCACATCGGCCGCCTCCAGGCAGCGCTGAGCGCACGTGACGCGGCTCGGATCCTGGAAGGCGCTGCAGGCCGTCACGGATCCAGGCTTCCCGGCGCCGACCGGCACCGCGAAGTCCACCGTGACTCGCGAGCGCCGCACCGGGCACTCGAAGGTCGCGCGCGCCCGCCGGTGGCCATCGCCGGAGAACAGGCCGATCGCGCACAGAATCAGCACGCCCGGCACGATCACGAGGAGCGGGCCGAACACGACGAGCACGACGACGAGCATCATGAACGCTTCCATGTCACACCGCCTTTCGTCGCGTCGCTCGAACGCCAGCGCAGACAATGGCCCCCGCACGTAATTGCGTTCGCGGGAAGGAACGCGCTGCAGCTCTTCACGCCGACGGCCTGTCGGAACCCGGGCGGCCCGGACTCCACGAGCTCGACCTCCACGTCGCGCCGCTTGATCGGGCACCAGAAGCGGCATCGTCGGACTCGGCAAGGCAGGAAGATCAGGATCGGGACCAAGGCGAGCACCGCCAGGATCAGCGCCGCGGCGAGCAACTCAGCCAAGTTCAGCCCCCCTACGTTCCTCCATTTCCGGAGCCGGGGTACGGGGTCTCTCGTCTGCATCGTCGCGCCTGGCTTCGGACGGCGCAATGAGGCACCCGCCTCATTTCCGGTAGCGCGAACGACGGGGAAGGAGGTGTCCCGGCGCTCTCGGGTCGCCGCCGGAAGGCCTGCCGGGGGGCCTCGTGGCCGCGGGACGATGGCCGTCGCCTGCCCTCCGCCGACGCTGCCCGCCCTGGCTCGGACCACGAGGGAGGGTCACCGAGCGGGCGTGACGCGGTCCGCGTCAGCGGCGGCGGGCGCGGATGGCCTTCGCCAGTTCCTCCAGCACCGGAACGGTGTCCTCCCACGCCAAGCAGGCGTCGGTAATGCTCTGCCCGTAGGTGAGCGGCTGACCCGGACGCACGTCCTGGCGGCCCCCGACCAGGTGGCTCTCGATCATCACGCCGAAGACGTGGGAGCTCCCGTCGGCGACCTGCCCCGCGATGTCCCGGGCCACCGCCGGCTGCCGCGCGTGGTCCTTGCCGCTGTTGCCGTGTGAGCAGTCGATCATTAGGCGGGGTGGCAGGCCGGCGCGCTGGAGCGCCCGGCCGGCGGCCTCGACGTCCTCGGCGTGGTAGTTGGGGCGCCGGACGCCGCCCCGCAGGATGATGTGACAGGCGTCGTTGCCCCGGGTCGCCACGATCGCGGCCACGCCCTGCTTCGTCACCGAGAGGAACTGGTGGGGATGAGAGGCGGCCCGCACCGCGTCGACGGCGATCTGGACGTCGCCGTCGGTCCCGTTCTTGAAGCCGACCGGCATCGAGAGGCCCGAGGCCAGCTCACGGTGGACCTGGCTCTCGGTGGTCCGGGCGCCGATGGCGCCCCAGGTCACGAGGTCGGCGATGAACTGGGGCATGATCGTGTCCAGGAACTCGCAGCCGGCGCCGAGTCCCATGTTGGCCAGATCCAGCAGTAGCGACCGGCCGACCCCGAGCCCCTCGTTGATCGCGAAGCTCCCGTCCAGCCGCGGGTCGTTGATCAGCCCCTTCCAGCCCACCGTCGTCCGCGGCTTCTCGAAGTAGACCCGCATGACGACCAGCAGGTCCTCGGCGAGCCGGTCGGCCTCGGCCTTGAGCCGCGCAGCGTACTCGCGGGCGGCGGCGACGTCGTGGATCGAGCAGGGCCCGACCACGACCAGGAGGCGGGGATCCTCGCCGCGCAGGATGCGGGTCGCCGCGTCCCGGCCGTCGGCCACGGTGGTCGAGGCCGCCTCGGTGATCGGGTACTGCTCCATCAGGATGGCCGGGGGGATGAGTGGCCGCAGGCGGTCGATCCGCAGGTCGTCGGTGAGCCGGGGCACGGGGACCTCCGTCAGGGGTTCGGGGTGGTCATCACCGCTTCAAGATACACCAGCGCTTGGTGTATGGTGCAACCGGGCGTGATCTCCGACTCCCGGCGACGGAGGCATCAGGATGTGGCACGGAGCGGTGCGACGAAGTGTCCTCCTGCTGGTGCTCTTCGCCTCACTGGCCGGGTGCGGCGCCGCCTCCCACTCTTCCCTCGCCGTCGATCCCCGGGTGCTGCCCGCCGGGGACACTCTCCTCCGAACGGAGCTGATCTTCGGGCGGGCCCGGCCCGACGGCTCCATCGTTTCGGAGGCGCAGTGGCAGGCCTTCATCGACCAGCACCTGGCGCCACGGTTCGCGGGCTTCACGGTCTTCCCGGTCACCGGCCAGTACCGCGACCGGACGGGCCGGCTCGTGCGGGAGGATTCGTTCCTCGTGCTCCTCCTGCACGAGCCCGACGCGAAGAGTCGGACCGCCATCGAGGAGATCCGGGCCATCTACCGGCGGCTCTTCGACCAGGAGACGGTGCCGCTGGTCACCGCCCCGGCCCGGGTGTCCTTCTGACGCCCCGCGGCAGTCCGAGGTCGTCTCTGCTCACGCCCCCGAGCTCCTCCGCCGGTAGCCGCATCGCGAATCCGCCCGCCGTCGACTCGCCGTTCCGGCCACCCTGGTGGTGCCGCAACCCGCACCTCCAGACGGTGTGGGGTCCCCTCTTCCGCCGCGCCCGGCTGCCGCTGCGGCGAGAGCGGGTGGTCACCGCCGATGGCGACTTCGTCGACCTCGACTGGGCCGACGGCCCGGCCGGCGCGCCCGTCCTCCTGGTCCTCCACGGGCTCGAGGGCTCGGCTCGCTCCCCCTACGTGACGGGGCTCTTCACGGAGGGCCTCGCCCGCGGCTGGCGGGGCGTCGCCCTCAACTTCCGCTCGTGCAGCGGCGAGCCGAACCGTCTCCCGCGCTTCTATCACTCGGGCGACACCGGAGACCTGGACCACGTCGTGACCCAGCTCGCTCGGCGCGAGCCGGCGCTCCGGCTCGGGGCGGTCGGGGTGTCGCTGGGCGGCAACGTGCTGCTGAAGTGGCTCGGTGAGCGGGGCGCCGACGCGCCCCGGCAGGTGGTCGGCGCGGTCGGCATCTCGGTGCCCTTCGACCTGGCCGCCTGCGCCCGGATGCTCGACCGCGGCTTCCGCCGCACGCTCTACACCGCGAACTTCATGCGGACGCTTCGCCAGAAGGTCCTCGACCGGGCGCGAGTCTACCCGGGCCTGGTGGACACCGCCCGTGCGCGGCGGGCCCGGACCTTCGCCGAGTACGACCGCGTCGTCACCGCCCCGCTCCACGGCTTCGCCGACGAGCTGGACTACTGGACCCGCTCCAGCTCGGGGCCGTACCTGGCCCGGCTCCGCCGCCCGGCGCTCCTGCTCAACGCCCGGGACGACCCCTTCGTCCCGCGCGGTGCGCTGCCCGACCCGGCGGCGCTCCCGCCCGGGGTTCGTGCCGAGTTTCCTTCCCGCGGCGGTCACGCGGGGTTCGTCAACGGCCCCCCGTGGCGGGTCGGCTCGTGGGCCGAGCGCCGCGCCGTCGAATTCCTCGCGGACCTGCTCTAACCCCGCCCGCGCCGAGGTGACGTCATGCGATGCCTGATCGATGCCTGTGGCGGCCGACCCGGCCGGCTCACGCTCCTGCTGATCCTGGCGCTCCTCTGGGGCACCCCCGTCGCAGCCCAGAGCCTGTGGGACGATCGGGCCTTCCGGCTCGCCCGCGAGGCCAGCGCGGCCCTCGAACGCAAGGCCTACGCGGACGCGGGCCGGCTCGCACGCGAGGCGATCGCCGAGTACCCGGAGCACGTCCTGGCCCACTACCTCCTGGCGCAGGCGGCCCTGGCCCAGGAGCAGTGGGAGGAGGCGGCCCAGGCCCTCGGCACCGTGGTCCGGCTCTACCCGAGGTCGTTCGCCGGGCACCGGGAGCTCGGCGCCGCGCTCGCCCACCTGGGTCGCGCGCGGGAGGCGGTGCGCGCGTTCGAAGCGGCCCTGATGCTAGGACCGGACGCCCCCGATGCGCGGGACGTCCGGGTCCGCTTGGCCTTCGTCCATCTCCAGGCCGGCGAGCGCGACCTGGCCCTCCCGCTACTCGCCGCCCTCGTCCGGGACGGGAGCCCGGAGCCCGAGGTGTGGTCAGCGCTCGGCCAGCTCTACTTCGAGCGCGACCAGCTCGCCGAGAGCGAGCGGGCCCTCCGCCGGTCGGCCGATCTGCGGGACGACGGCACGACGTGGTTCAACCTGGCGGTGGTCCGCCTGCGCCTCCACGACACGCCGGGCGCCATCGAGGCGCTCGAGCGCGCCGCCCGGCATCCCGAGGTCCAGGCCCAGGCCACGGCCGAGCTGGGCAAGCTGCGCTCCACCGAGCCGGCCCCTAGCCCCACGCTCCGCGGCCTTCCCGCCCCCGGCGGGTGGTCTCCTGTCCGGCCCTGAGCCAACCCGGTTCTGGCTAGTACCCGCGGGCGCGGTCCACGACGTGCAGCAGCGGCTGGCCGTCGACGAAGCGGCGGAGGTTCTCGACGAACAGCTCGGCCACCAGCGCGTCGCGGCGGGGGTGAAGGCCCCCGAGATGCGGCAAGACCGTGATCCCCTCGGTGGTCCAGAACGGGTGCTCGGGGGCCAGCGGCTCGACCGTGAACACGTCCAGCACCGCTCCGGCGATGACCCGCCCCCGCACCGCCGCCACCAGGTCCTCGTCCACAACCAGCTCCCCCCGCCCGAAGTTCAGGAGGTACGCGGTGGGGCGCATCTCGCGCAGCCGGGCGGCGTCCATGAAGCCCCGGGTCTCGGCCGTCACCGGCAGGAGGAGGAGCACGAAGTCAGACCGGGCCAGCACCTCGGGCGTCTCCGCCGGCGGGTAGACGCGCGACACGTGGGGGAGCGGCGCCGGCGTGCGCCGGGTGCCGACGACCGTCAGCTCGAGCGCGGCGGCCTTCCGCGCCACCTCCTGCCCGATGGCGCCGAGGCCGAGGATCCCGAGCGTCTTCCCGGCCAGCGGCTCCGAGACCCGGCGCGCCCAGCGGCGCTCCCGCTGGTCGAGCGCCGCCGCCGCGTACGGCTTGGTGAGGTGGAAGAGGGCGGCCAGGATGTTCTCCGGCATCTGGACGCGGTGCGTGCCCCGCGCGCAGGTCAGCGTGAGGTCGGGGGGGATGCCGCGCGCGAGCCAGCCCTCGACGCCGGCGGTGAGCGCCTGGGCCCAGCGGAGGCGAGGTGCCGCGGCGAAGAACCCGCGCGGCACGCGCCAGGTGAGCAGCGCCTCGCAGCGGCCGAGGAGCGCGGGATCGGGGTCGGCGCCCGCTGCCACCGCGTGGAGCTCGACCCGGTCCGCCAGGCCGGCGCCGGCCACCGCCGCCTGGTAGACGTCGGCCGCGTCGAGCCACAGCAGCACCACCGGGCGGCTCATCGGAGCACGCACCGTCGGTCAGTCGAGGGGGAGCCGGTCCCGGTAGGCCGGTACCACGGCGTCCCAGCCCAGCTCGCCCCGGATCCGCTCGGCCAGCGCGCGGGCGGCCGGCGCCTCCCCGTGAACCACGAAGACCCGGCGGGGGCGCGCGGTCGCCGTCCGCAGCCAGGCCACGAGGCCGTCGGCATCGGCATGAGCCGAGAGCCCGTGAATCGTCTCGACCCGCGCGCGCACCGCCACGTCCTCCCCGAAGATGCGGACCGTCCGGGCCCCCTCCTGGAGCAGCCGGCCCCGCGTCCCCTCGGCCTGGTAGCCGATCAGGAGCACCGTCGTCCGCGGGTCCGGCAGCCGGATCCGTAGATGGTGGAGGACGCGGCCCCCGGTCGCCATGCCGCTGGCCGCGATGATGATGAGGGGGCCCTCGACCCCGTTGATGGCCCTGGACTCCTCGACCGTGCGGGCCACGTGGAGGTCGCCGTAGCGGAACGGCGAGTCGCCCCGGAAGAGACGCCGCCGCATCGCGTCGTCGAACTCCTCGGGGTGCGTCCAGTAGATGGCGGTGGCGTCGATCGCCATCGGGCTGTCGAGGTAGGTGGGGAGTGCCGGGATGCGACCGGCGCGCGCCAGGGCGCTCAGGTGGTAGAGCAGCTCCTGGGTGCGGCCGACGGCGAAGGCCGGCACCACGATGGCGCCGCCGCGCTCGGCGGCGCCGTGGATGGCCCGCTCGAGCTGATCGAGGATCGATTCCCCGTCGTGGCGGCGGTCGCCGTAGGTGGATTCGACCACGACATAGTCGGCGGCGCCGATCGCCGTCGCGTCGGGCAGGATCGGCGCGGCGGGGCGGCCCAGGTCCCCCGAGAACAGGAGACGGCGGCACCCCTCGTCGCGGCCCAGCTCCACGGCCACCGTGGCCGAGCCGACGATGTGCCCGGCGGGAGCGAAGGACACCCGGAGCCCGGGTGCGAGGTCGAGCGGCCGATCGTAGGCGATCCCCGAGACCCGGACGGCGGCGGCCAGGCCCTCGGCGGCGGTGTAGAGGGGGAGCGCCGGGTCGTGCTTCGACGTGCCCCGGCGGTTGTGGTAGGCGGCCTCCTCCTCCTGCAGGTGGCCCGAGTCGGGGAGCATGATGCGGGCGAGGTCGGCGGTGGCGCGGGTCGCGTAGACGGGGCCGCGGTAGCCGTCCCGGCAGAGCCGCGGCAGGTAGCCGGTGTGGTCGATGTGCGCGTGAGTGAGCACGACCCAGTCGAGCGCGGCCGGGGCCACCGGGAGGGGCACCCAGTTCCGCTCGCGCAGCGCCTTGAGGCCCTGGTAGAGCCCGCAATCGACGAGCAGGCGGCCACCCGCGGTCTCCACCAGGAACTTCGAGCCCGTCACCGTCCCCGCCGCGCCGAGGAACTCGACGGTCGCGATCACGCGCGAGATCGTATCACGTTCGGCGAGCCCGGCCCTTGACGGCCGGCGGCCGGGATGCGATAACAGCCGACGTTGACATGGACACCGCGATGACCGACCCGCTCGCCGAGGCCGTGTTCCTGCTGGCGGAACCTCCTGCCGGCGGCGGGGGCCGCCGGAAGGTGCCCGGCGCCCGGAAGCCGGCCCGATGACCGCCCGGCGCGTCCTGGTCACGGTGGCCCAGCTCCACCGGCGCGAGGCCGCGTACCTGCGGCGGCTCGAGGAGGCTGGGCTGGAGGTCGTCCGCGCGATCGGCAAGCAGGGGAAGCTCACCGAGGAGGAGCTGATCGCGGCGCTCCCCGGCGTCTTCGCGACGCTGGCGAGCAGCGAGCCGTACACGGAGCGCGTCTTCCGGCAGGCGCCCGACCTCCGGGTCATCGCCCGGTGGGGCGTGGGCTTCGACGCCATCGACCTGGCCGCCGCCACCCGTCACCACGTGCCGGTGTGCACCGCCGTCGGCGCCAACCACGAGGCGGTGGCCGACTACGCCCTGGCCCTGATGTGCGCGCTCCAGCGGGGCGTCCTGGCGAACCACCGGCTCATCACAGCCGGCCACTGGCGGACCGAGTTCCGGCCGGGGCTCTGGGGGGCGACCGTCGGGATCGTCGGCCTCGGGCGGATCGGCCAAGCGGTGGCGCGCCGCTGTCGGGGCTTCGAGATGCGGATCCTGGCCCATGAGACGTTCCCGGACTTCGGCTTCGTCCGGGAGCACGGGATCGAGCTCGTCTCGCTGGACGACCTCCTCCGCCAGTCCGACCTGGTGACCCTGCACTGCCCGGCGACCGAGAAGACGCGCCACCTGATCAACCGGGAGCGGCTCGCCCTGATGAAGCCGGGCGCCCACCTGGTCAACACCGCGCGCGGCAGCCTGGTGGACGAGACGGCGCTCCACGAGGCCCTGACCACCGGCCGACTGGCCGGCGCCGGCCTCGACGTCTTCGAGCGCGAGCCGCTCACCGCGTCGCCGCTCTTCGGCCTCGACAACGTCATCCTCAGCCCGCACGTGGCCGGCATCGACTTCACCTCGGAGGCGGCCATGGCCAACCGGGCGATCGACTCGATCCTGGCCGTGTGGCAGGGGAGCGCCCCCGCCAAGGAATGCCTGCAGAACCCCGAGGCACTCGCCGCCCACTGAGCATCCCAGAAGCGCGCGACGCTCGGAGAGCCGGTCGGCCCGGAGCGTCGCGACCAGATGCCAGAAGGGAGCGACGCCCGAAGGGCCATCGGCCCGGAGCGTCGCGACCAGATGGAAGGAGACACGACGATGGCCGCCACGCCGAAGGCGCTCGACGGGCTCGCCCCCGACAAGTGGATCGAGCTGTACACCATCATGGTGCGCATCCGGCAGTTCGAGGAGCGCATCATGCCCCTCCTCAAGGAGGGCAAGATCAAGGGCACCGCCCACCCGTCGGTCGGCCAGGAGGCGGTGGCAGCCGGCGTCTGCGGCATCCTCGCAGCCCACCGACTACATCGTGTCGAACCACCGGGGCCACGGCCACTGCATCGCCAAGGGCATGCAGACCAACGCGATGATGGCCGAGCTGTACGCCAAGCGGACCGGGTCCAACAAGGGCAAGGGCGGCTCCATGCACATCGCCGACCTCGACCGGTACATCATCGGCTGCACGGGGATCGTCGGGAGCGGCGCCCCGATCGCCGGCGGCGCCGCCCTGGCCGCCAAGATGGGGAAGACGGGGCAGGCGGTGGTGTGCTTCTTCGGCGACGGCGGCATCAACCAGGGTGTCGTGTTCGAGGCCATGAACATGGCGGCGATCTGGCAGCTCCCGGTGATCTTCGTCTGCGAGAACAACATGTACGCGCTGTCGACCCCGGCCGAGAAGATGACCGCCCTCAAGCAGCTCGCCGATCGCGCCCAGGGCTTCGGGTTCCCCGGACACCAGGTGATGGGCAACGACCTGCGGGCGGTCGTGCGGGCGACCCGCGAGGCGCTCGAGCGGGCGCGGGCCGGCCAGGGGCCGACGCTGCTCGAGTGCAAGACGTACCGCTGGTACGGCCACTCCGCCATGCGACCCGACACCCGGGCGTACCGGGCCCGCGAGGAAGAGCTGGAGTGGCGCGAGCGCGACCCCATCGCGCTGGCCGAGCGGGAGCTGGGCGGGGCGGGCATCCTGCCGGCCGAGCGCGCCGCCCAGATCCAGCGCGAGATCGCCCGGGAGATCGACGACGCGGTGACGTTCGCCGAGGCCTCCCCCGATCCGGAGCTGGGGGAGATGTTCACCGACGTGTACGCGCCCTACTAGATCCGGCACCAGGAGAGGATCGACCATGCACACGCTGACCGTCGCCGAAGCGATCTGCGAGGGCCTGCGGGAGGAGATGGAGCGCGACCCCCGCGTCTTCCTCATGGGCGAGGACGTCGGCGCGATCGGCGGCATCTTCGCCACCAGCCGCGGCCTCCTGGAGAAGTTCGGACCGGACCGGATTCTCGAAACGCCGATCTCGGAAGCCTCGATCGTCGGGCACGCGATCGGCGCCGCGGTGGCCGGGCTGCGGCCCGTCATCGAGTGCGGGGGCTTCGTGGATTTCCTCTCGCTGACGATGGACCAGCTGGTCAACCAGGCCGCCAAGCTCCGCTACATGTTCGGCGGCAAGGGGGCGGTGCCCATCGTGGTCCGCGCCGCCCAGGGCTCGGGGGTCAAGCTGGCCGCCCAGCACTCCCAGAGCCTGGAGGCCTGGTTCGCCCACATCCCCGGCCTCATCGTGGTCTGCCCGTCCACCCCCGCCGACTTCAAGGGGCTCCTCCTGGCCGCGATCCGGAACCCGAACCCGGTCATCTTCCTCGAGCACAAGATGCTCTACTTCGTGAAGGGCGACCTGCCGGACGGGGAAGGGCTGGAGCGGATCGGGGTGGCGGCGCGCCGGCGCGAGGGGACCGACGCGACGCTCGTCTCCTACAGCCTCATGACCCACCGGTGCCTGGAGGCCGCCGATCTCCTCGCCCAGCGTGGCATCTCCTGCGAGGTCATCGACCTGCGGACCATCCGGCCGTGGGACCGGGAGGCCGTCCTGGCCTCGGTGCGAAAAACGCACCGGCTGGTCGTGGTCCACGAGGCGGTGAAGAGCTTCGGGGTCGGCGCCGAGATCGCGGCGACCGTGATGGAGGAAGCCTTCGACGACCTCGACGCGCCGGTGGTCCGGGTCGGTGCCCACGACATCCCGATGCCGTTCAACGAGAACCTGGAGCGGGAGACGGTACCGACGGTGGATCGGATCATGGAGGCCGTCAAGCAGCTCGCCTAGCGGGCGGGGCCGATGAGCGTCGCATCGCGTCGTCCTCGGTCGTCGCCGATCCTCGGCGTACTCGGAGTACGCCTCTGGTCGGCGACTCCCTGCGTCCTAGCGCTGCTCGCTCCTCGGCCCTGCCCCCGAGTACTTGACTCGTTTACCATGACTTTGGCGCTTCAAGGAGCCTAAAGGCCAGCGGCCCTCAATCCCGCCGCGCCAGTCGGCTTCCCGCAGCCCTCTCGCTTCGACTGCGCGGCTGGGTGTTCCGCTTCGAGCCGCGGCTTGCCGCGGCCTCCGAGGGGGGGAATCGGGGGGGTCTTCCGAGCCCCCCCCGAAGGTCTTCAGGGAATCAGGAGGACCTTGCCGGTCGTCTTGCGGCCCTCGAGCTGGCGGTGAGCCTCGACCGCCTCGCCCAGGGGGAACGTCGCGCCGATCCGCATCTTCAGCTCGCCCTTCTGGATCCAGCCGAGGACCTCGCCGGCCCGGCTCACCAGCTCCTCCCGCGTGATGACGTGGTGGTTCAGGCTCGGCCGCTGGAGGAAGAGCGAGCCCTTGGCGCTGAGCACCTGGGGGTCGAACGGCGGGATCGGCCCGCTCGACTGGCCGTACAGGATCATGAAGCCGCGGGGGGCCAGGCAGTTCAGTCCCTTCTCGAAGGTGTCCTTCGCCACCGAGTCGTAGACGACCTGGACGCCCTTGCCGCCGGTGAGCCGCTTGACCTCGGCCTCGAAGTCCTGCCGGGTGTAGAGGATCACCTCGTCGGCACCGGCCTCGCGGGCCAGCTTCGCCTTCTCGTCGGTGGACACGGTCCCGATCACCCGGGCCCCCGCGCGCTTGGCCATCTGGCAGAGCAGCAGGCCGACGCCTCCCGCCGCCGCGTGGACGACGCAGGTGTCGCCGCGCTTGAGGTGGTAGGAGTCGTGCGCCAGGTAGTGGGCGGTCATCCCCTGCAGCATCGCCGACGCCCCCGCCCGGGCGTCGAGCCCGGCGGGCAGCGTGACCAGCCGGTCGGCGGGGACGACGTTGTGCGTGGCGTAGGAGCCGGGGATGCCGGTCCAGGCGACCCGCTCGCCCGTCTTGACCGTCGTCACGCCGGGTCCCACCTCTTCCACGACCCCCGCCCCCTCGAGGCCAAGACGCAAGGGCAGCTCGCCCTTGTAGAGCCCGCTGCGCTGGTAGACGTCGATGAAGTTGACGCCGGCGGCCTCGATGCGGACGAGGGCCTGGCCGGGGCCGGGCTTGGGGGTGGGCAGCTCGTCCAGCTTCATCGCCTCGGGTCCGCCGTACTGGTGAACACGGATGGCTCGCATCGTCGGCAACTCCTCCTGTGTCACGCGGGACGCTCCGATGATGGCCAGCCCCGGCGACGCTCGCCGGGCACCGGCGCGAGAAGTCCGGCCGCCCGGCTCATTTCCTCCGGCGCCGCGCCGGCCGCCCACGCGGGCGACGCCGGCGCGCTGTCCGCGCCGGGGAGGCCTGGGCGAGGCTGGCCAGCAGCTGCTTGGCGTCCCGCCGCCCCAGCTTGCGAAGAGCCACCAGGCTCTTCCGATTCGGGCCCGACGGGGTGGAGCGGCCACGCTCCCACTGCACGACGGCCCCGGTGCTGACGCCGGCCAGCCGGGCCAACGCGGCCTGGCTCAGGGCCAGGCGCACCCGCAGCTTCTGGATCAGCCGGGGCGAGAGGCGCGACGTCTTCAGCTCGGCGTCGGACACCTCGGGCTTCCACGTGGCCGACCGGGACATGCGCTGCCACTGGCGCGCGACGTCGCGCCACGCGGACAGGTCGCGCCGGAGCTGGCCGACGGTGAGCCGCAGTCGTCGCACCTCGCGCCGGAGCGGGGTCGTGATGGCGCGGACCTGCCGTCGGGCGCCTCGCAGGATCGCCTCCTTGATCGCCGACTCAATCTTCGCCACAGCCGTCTCCTCTCGATGTCGAGAATCGCGCCCGGTGCGACGCCGGACGGAGAGTAGGGCGAACCCGAAGCACGCTGGGAGCGGGGTTCCCTGGATAGATCGCGAGGAAACGCTAGCAGACGGCCGGCGCGATTGTCAATCGTAAGAAATGGCGACGCCACCGTATCGCTCCCGATCACGTCATGTCGCTTCCGCTCAGGTTCCACGCCGGGGTACGGTGCCCAGGCATCGCGGCGTATTGAACGGGAGCGAGTGCGATTGACTTCGAGCGAGACTCCGACCTAGCCCTGGACTATCCCGGCGGAGCTAAGGACTCGATCGGTCCAGCAAGTGAACATGCACCTCGATATCCCGTGGTCGATTCGCCTGCACGAAGTCCGAGACGATGGCCTCAGCGTGGAGGGCGAAGTCGAGCCGGACGACAAGATAGATGATGCCCTTCGCAAGGGGGTCCGCGGAGAGCTGCGCCGCCGCCTTTTCCAGAGTTTTCAGAATCTTGCCCTCGAGCCCCTCTGGCAGTTCACTCTGTCCCCGTAACGCATCTCGAGCGGCGGCCGGGATCACGAAGTAGTTTGTCGAGGTCGGAGAACTGACGAACGTCAGGGACGCCACGCTCATTCCCGCCTGTCAGGCACGCCCCCTTCTGTTCGTAGACGGGCACGCCATCCAGCAGTAGCGCGTGAAACCAATGGTCAACGCCTCGAACTAGTAGCTGATTCTCGTCGTCTAAGACGTCAAGCGTGCCCGAGGGCGCCAGGGCGAGCAGGACAAAGTTGGCGTTCTGCCCGCTCTCAATCCGAAGTGACCCGAGCCACTCGCGCCAGTGCTGCTGCGGATCCACTGGTGGCCGCTGGGGATCGCCCAGAGCTTCGCGTGGAGCCGGGCCCGGGCGGTGAAGACCGCCAGCTCGTGGCCGTCGTGGGACTCGACCTGGCCGAGCCGCCCCGGGATAATGGGGAAGCCTTCCGGATCCTGAACGACGCGGAAGCGGAAGGGCCGGGCGAGGGCCCGGAGCTGCGTGGACGCGGTGGCCTGCTCGTCAGTCATGTGCGATTCCTTCCGGGGGTTCCCCGAAACCTTGACGCTCTGACGTCCCGGTTGCTAGCGTGCAGCTCGCCCCATGGACAAGGCCCCGCCGCCCCTCTGCCCCGACTGCCAGCGGCCGGTTCGCTGCCGGGCCGTGGTCTTCCAGGGTGACGACTGGTACCACGTGATGTGCGCCGTCCGCCTCGCGATCCTCGGAGCGCCTGAGCCCGTCCAATTTGATCCCTCGGGCCCCGTCCAGCCCGTCGGCCGCGCGCTCGGCAGCTTCCCCCGCGCTCCGAGCCGCCGGAAGTCGCTCCAGCGAAGGCCGCCTGACGCCTCCTGAGGGCGGTCGCCAGTGAAGCCGCCTTGCGCGCCGCCGGCCGTTGGGCGTACAGTCAGGGCCTCACCCCAGGGCACGCTCGGCACGGGTCGCGTCCCGTTTGTGTGACGCGACACCGCCACCCCGTGCCGCTCGGGACACCGCGAACCCGGAAACGAGCCGGAGGGTCCCGAGATGGCCGAGCCCACCCCGATCTGTCCGCTCTGCTCCCAGCCGATCCGCGCCGGAATGGCCACCGCCACCGCGCGGGCGAGTGAGACGATCGTCCACGTCCGGTGTCTCGCACGGGAGACCGGGCTGCGGGTGGTCAACCTGCAGGACCGATCGGCCGAGACCCCCGACGCGGCCACCCCAGTGAAGCCCCTCTACAGCGCCGCCGGTGAGATCGTTCGCCACTTCCTGACCACGCGGCTCCAGGCGATCGAGCCGACCGCCGAGCTCGTCGAGTGCACCGCGGAGCCGGCTCCGCCCGGGTACCGAATTCAGGTGCGGGTCGCTCGCGGGCTGACCGAGGTCCTGCACCTGCCGGGGCGCATGGTCCTCCATGCGCGGGCCGCCGACCCGCTCGCGGACTACGCGCTCCGGACCCTGCTCCGGACGATGATCCAGCGGCTGGACGCGCGCGCGACCGCCGAGCGCGTTCGGGCGGCCCGTCATCCATGGCAAACCCGCCCGGGCCCGCCCGGCCGCGAGAGTCCGCCTTCGGCCGGCTGACCGCGACGCCGCCGAATCCCTCGGTCCCCCGGTATCGCGGTTGCACTAGGCTCAGAGCATGGACCCCGATCCGCTGGTCCTGCGCATCCCGGAGCGGATGACCGCCGGCACCTTACCCTGCGTGGAGTGCATCGTGACGTGGTGCGGCCCGGGCCACGGTCGGCCCTGCACAGTCTGTGACCAGCAGATTCTGCAGACCGACATCGAAACCGAGTGCGATTTGCCCGGCGGCGAGACCATCTGCTTCCACCGGGCGTGCTACCTCCTCTGGCACGACGCGTTACCAAAGTTGCCGGCGTAGCCGGCTTGGCGGCCTTCCCCAGAATCCCGCCAGCGGCCCGCCAACGGCCCCCACGACCGCCCGGGTATCGCCCTTGCATCTCGCTCAAGCATGGACTGCGTCGTAACATGGTACGGCCGGGGACAAGGTCGTCCCTGCGCGGTCGGGGGCTTTGGCCCTTGCTGACACCGCCGCCCCAGCTGGGTGAGGAGCTCTGGGCCCGCGTCCGCCGCCGCTGGCGGAAGGGCAGCGTGGTCGCGATCCACCGGAAGAACCTCCGGCTCGCCCTGTTGCGTCCAATGCCCGAGCAGCCGCTCACGAAGGAGGTCACGGTCGGCTGGGCGTACGTGGCGACCGAGCATGAGCTCCGGCGGGATCGCCCCGCCGACGAGCTGGCGGCGGAGTGGCAGCCGCCGGACCAATCTGCGTGAGGCCCCCGCCATGCCATCCGGGTCGGGATCGTCTCGATCGAGCGGACATTAGCGCTCCGTGCGCTCCAGAATCCCCCCCAGCACGCCGCTACGGCCCCCAGGAGCGCATCGAACCAGCGAGCCGACCCAGTCCTCGATCAGCAACCGCCTCGTCGCGCGGCCGTCATCACCCCGTAGCGCCGCCCGGCTACCCTGAAGGCCCTGCCGCCCGTTCGGTGCACCGGAGCTGCTGGGGGGGAACCCGGCGGGTCGGCGAATGGGAGGGGGAAGCCACACAGGAGGGCCTCATGCATACGGCGGCCGCCCGCATCGTTCGCGCCATCGAGTCGCTTCGCGATGCGGAGGGCAATTTGAATCGCGTCATCAACATGGCCATGGGCACGGCTCGATCGAGTGCCCGGGACGCGGGCGGTGACATCGAACGAGCCCAACGGGAGCTGAAGTTGGCACTCCAAGAACTCCTGCGAACGGGGACAACCGCCAAGCCGACCGCGCCCGAAGCCGCTTGACCGGTCCGTCAACGCTATCGGATGGCCGACCCTTCGCGAAGCCGCCGCGATCATCGGGAGGCTGATCGCCCTCGGCCTGGCGCTGGGCTTCCTTCTCACCGGCGGGCCGTGAGGCTCCCATCATGCACGGCCTGACCATCGCCACCCTCGAGGCGATCGACGTCGCGGCGCAAACCATCCGGGTCGCGAGCATCACCTACCAACTCGATGCCCCGCGGCTGCTGATGGGCCTCGAGGTCGGCCAGTTCGTGACCGTGGCCTGGGAGCAGACCGGCGATGCGCGGCCGACGCGGATCGCGCACATCGTCGTCTCCGCCTCGCGGCCATCCTCCAGAATCCCCCCGCCGCGCCGTTAGGCAAATGTCCCGGCACCGTCGAATCCGATTTTTCCGGGTCGGCGGAGGGGGCGCGCGGGGCTTGCCGAACCGTGTAGACTAGGGAGCGGCTTCGGGAGACCGACCGAACGGGTCACACCCAGTCAAGTGGAGGAAGGTCATGAGAATCCGCCTGCGCGTGCTTCTGCTGCTTCTCGGCGTTGCCGTGGCCGGCTCGGCCTGCGCGAGCTCGGAGCAGTGGGCCGAGTGGCGAGGGCACTCAAGCCACTTCGCCTCCGGCGATCACCTCTTCTTCTCCATGCGGCACCAGGGCGACAACCCGACCCCGCGGGTCAGCCGGCGGGACGTGGATGAGGCTCGGGCGCAGTCGTGGTGGGGCCAGCCCATCGTCGTGCGCCCCGACCAGCTCTTCTCGGGCTAACGCCCGCCGATGAGTCGGCAGCGCGGCCGGCGGGGTCTCCTCCTGCTGGCGGCCACGCTGGCATCCGCCGGTCTGGCCTTCGCGCTGCCCGCTGACGAGTCCATCCTCGCGCCCGAGGCCCACCCCCCGGATGTGCGCGCCCTCGTCCAGGAGCACACGGCCGGCCTGCGGCGCCTCCATGCCGACCTGGCCCGGTGCGCCCCCGAGCTGGACGTCCAGAAAAACGGCATCGCCTTCCGGCGGCCGCGCGGGCGCCCGGACGGGCCGCCGCACCTGACGTTGTGGGTCTGGCTCGACGGGGCGCGGCCGCCCCAGGGTCGGAGCTTCGCCGCCCGGGCCGCCGAGGCGTTCGGCCGCTACGGCCAGGGCCTGTTCCGCCGGCTCCTCGGCCAGAGCCCGGTGTTCGCCGACGCGCGCGTCGGCGGCTACGGTCTCATCTTGACCTGGATCGGCCCGACCCAGCGCGACGGACGGGTGGTCGGCGAGTCGCTGGCCGTCTTCGCCGACAAGCTGGCCGTCGCCAACTTCGCCCTGGACACCATCGGCCCGGGGGCGTTCCTCTCCCGAGTGGAGGTGCGCGCCTTCGACGGCGAGACGGAGCTGCCGGTGCCGAGTCTCGGGCTCGACGACGCCACGCCCGCCCGGGCGGCGACGGCCTGCTGAGAGGCCTCGGGGGGGTCTCGGAAGCCCCCCCGAAGCCCCCCCTCAGAGGCCGCGACTGTTCGACGGCCTTCGGCCTTTGGGCCGCGGCTCGGAGTGGAACGCCACGGCCGTGTGACCCCCGGACCCTGGGCGTGGCGAGAAGCCGGTGTGCAGCGGAACGTCAGCCCCGGGCGACGCGGACTCTGGCATCCCGTGCGCGGCGCTCGGCCGTGCTAGGATGAGGCCCTCGAGAGCCGCGCGTCCGGCCCCCGGCGCCCGGCCGCCACCCGCTACCAAGGAGCGCGTCATGCCCGGCCGTCCGTTCCTTCAGATTCCCGGTCCCACCCTGGTGCCCGAGCGGATCGTCCGCGCCATGTCGCAGTCGATCATCGACCACCGGGGGCCGAAGTTCGCCGCCCTGGTGCGCGAGATCCTCGACGGGTTGAAAGGCGTCTTCCAGGCGCCGCGCGGCCACGTCCTCCTCTACCCGGGCTCTGGAACCGGCGGCTGGGAGGCGACGATCGTCAACACGCTCTCCCCGGGCGACCGGGTCCTCGGCTGCGTGAACGGCCACTTCTCGAATCACTTCTGCCGGACGGCGACGGCGCACGGCATCGAGGTGGACCGGCTCGAGCTGCCCTACGGCGCCGGCGTCCCGGCGGCGTCGGTCGCCGAGCGGCTGCGCGCCGATGCGACGCACCAGCTCAAGGCGGTGCTGGTCGTCCACAACGAGACGTCGACCGGCGTCACCAGCGACGTGGCCGCGATCCGCCGGGCGCTCGACGACGCCCGCCACCCGGCGCTCCTGCTCGTGGACGTCGTGTCCTCGCTGGCGTCGATCGACTTCCGCTTCGACGAGTGGGGTGTCGACGTGGCGCTGACCGGACCGCAGAAGGGGCTGATGCTGCCCCCCGGGCTCACCATCCTGGCCGCCAGCGACAAGGCCCTGCGCGCCGGCCAGGCGGCGAAGTGCCCCCGGGCCTACTGGGACTGGAAGCCCGTCCTCGAGCGCAACCAGCGGGGCGAGTTCCCCTACACGCCGGCGACGTCGCTTCTCTTCGGCCTCCGCGAGTCGATCGCCATGCTGACCGAGGAGGGGCTCCCGGAGGTCTTCGGGCGCCATCGACGCCTGGCCGAGGCGTGCCGGCGGGCCGTCCAGGCGATGGGGCTCGAGCTACTCTGCCGCGATCCCGCCGAGTACTCCAGCACGCTGACCGCGGTGGTCATGCCGGCCGGGCACGACTCCGACGCCTACATCGCCCACGCCAACCGCACCCTCGATCTGTCGCTGGGTGTCGGCCTCGGCGACGTGAAGGGCAAGGTGTTCCGGATCGGGCACCTCGGCAGCCTGAACGAGCTGGAGCTGCTGGGCGGGCTGGCTGGCGTCGAGATGACGCTCCGGACGTTCGGGATCCCGGTGCCCCTGGGCGCCGGGCTCACTGCCGCCGAGAGCTATCTCAGTCGGGGGTCAGGCCTTTCAATCTTGACAATCGCAGCCCAAGGGGGCGGGGCAGGCCCGGATTGAAAGATTGAAAGGCCTGACCCCACGGAGGAGACATGAACGAGCGCACCGCCAAGCTGATCTCCCGATTCGCGTCCCGGACCAACCAGAAGCCGCGCCTGGTTAAGCGCGAGTGGAAAAACCTCTCCGCCAAGGAGAGGGCCAAGCGCCGCGCCGAGATGAAGGCCGCGGTCGAGTAGAGGAGAGCCTACCGATGAAGGGCCGCGTCGCCGTCATCACGAAGTACCAGGGGGATTTCGAGATCCGAGAGTACCCGGTGCCCGAGATCGAGCCCGACGCCGCGCTGGTGAAGATCACCCGGGGCGGCATCTGCGGCTCCGACCTCCACATCTGGCGCGGCGAGCTGCAGGACGCCATCGGTGCGCCGGATCGGGGCCAGACCTTCGGCCACGAGATGTGCGGGGTCGTCGAGCGGCTCGGGAAGAACGTGAAGACCGACTCCACCGGCCAGCCCCTGGCCGAGGGCGACCGGGTCACCTATTGCTACTTCTATCCTTGCGGACGATGCCCCGCTTGCCTCGACGGCACCCGGGCGGCCTGCCCGAACAAGCGGCGGGGGACGCGCTACGCCGACGACCCGCCGCACTTCATCGGCGCCTTCGCCGACTACTACTACCTGCGCCCCGGCCACTTCGTCTACCGGATCCCGCAGACGATCTCGGACGACGTCGCCACCCCGGTCAACTGCGCGCTGGCCCAGGTCCTCTACGGCCTCGACCGGGTCGGCGTGCGGATCGGGGACACCGTGGTCATGCAGGGCGCGGGCGGGCTCGGGCTCAACGCCAGCGCCGTGGCCAAGGAGATGGGCGCGGCGAAGGTCATCGTCATCGACCAGATCCCGGAGCGGCTGGAGCTGGCGCGCCGGTTCGGCGCCGACCACACGCTGAGCCTCCAGGAGCTGCCCAAGCCCGAGGACCGCGTGGCGGCGGTCCGGGAGCTGACCCGGGGCTGGGGAGCGGACATCGTCTGCGATTTCGTGGGCTTCCCGAAGGTGATCCCCGAGGGCCTCCAGATGCTGAAGTCCGGCGGTACCTACCTCGAGATCGGCACCATCAGCCCGCCGCTGAAGCGTCGAGCTCCACCCGTCTCAGCTCGTGTGGGGATCGAAGACGATCGTCGGCATGATCCAGTACGAGCCGTGGGCGATCCAGCGGGCGCTGACCTTCCTGGAGACGAACCTCCGGAAGTATCCGTTCGCCGAGGTCGTCTCGCACACGTATCCCCTGGAGCGCATCACCGAGGGCTTCCGCGACTCGGAGTGGCTCGGCAAGCAGCACGATCCGCACAAGATCAGCCGCGCCGCCGTCGCCCCCTGGGGGAAGTGACGGACGCCGTCGTCCTCCGGCCGGCGACCGAGGCGGACGTCCCCACCATCCTGGAGCTGATTCGGGGGATCGCCGAGTACGAGCGGCTGAGCCACGAGGTCGAGGCGACCAAAGCCCTCCTCCGCCGCCACGGCTTCGGTCCCCGGCCCATCTTCGAGGCGGTGCTGGCGGAGCGCGCCGGGCGCGCGGTGGGCTTCGCCCTCTACTTCTTCACGTTCTCCACCTTCAAGGCGCGCCCGACCCTCTACCTCGAGGACCTGTTCGTCCGTCCCGAGGAGCGCGGGCGCGGGATCGGGCGCCAGCTGCTGGTGCGGCTCGCCCGCATCGCCGTGGAGCGGGAGTGTGGGCGGATGGAGTGGTCGGTCCTCGACTGGAACAGTCCGGCCCGCGACTTCTACTTCAAGCTGAGCGCGGTGGCGATGGACGAGTGGACCGTCTTCCGGATGACCCCCGACGCCTTCGGCCGCCTGGCCCGGGAGGAGACCCCGGGCGCACCGGCCGACGAGGCAATGTGATCTCTACTCGCGGTCCATGCTGATCTGAAGGCGGTAGGTGTCGGCGATCGTGCCAGGCGCGACGCCGTGCGCGGCCAGCCGCTCCGGATGCAGCGGCCCGGCGGCCAGGGCCTCGGCGATGCGCGCGTCGCTCACCTCGACGAGCAGGACGAACGGACAGGGCTTCTCGGCCTCGGCCACCTCGCCGCCCTTCAGCTTCCCCTCCGCGGTCCGGATGCGGGTGGTCTCCGCCACCGTCTCCACCACGTGGACCCCGACCACCTCGGCCAGTTGACGCACGAAGGCCAGGCCCTGGCCCGTGAGCGTCTCCTGCAGCATCGCCTCGCCGCCGGCCCGCGGATGGAGGCGCAGCGTCAGCAGCCCGCCCCCCTGGCCCCGGCCGCTCGACGCCAGGACCCGGCAGCCGATGCGCACGGTGTCGCGGAAATGCGGCAGCACCCGCTGGGTCCACGGGGTCGGGTTGTTGAGGCGGGCGAGGTAGGGCTCGCTCCGGATCGTCTCGACGCTCTCGGTCTCGTAGAGGTCCAGGTACTCGCGCGGCCGGGCCGAGTGCGCGTAGCGGCGGCCACGGAGGAAGCCGGGCACGCCGACCCGCTCGGCGATGTGCTCCCGGTTGTGCCAGCGGATCATCTCCTCGTCGCCTTCCGCCGTCATGCCGTGCCAGATCACCAGCACGCCCTTTCCGAGCAACGCCATCCTCTGTCCCTCCAGGTCAATCGCCGGGGGCCACGGCGCCGACCAGCGTGTCGGCCGCGTGCGGGGCGTCGGCGCCGCCGATCAGCCGGACGGCCGGTAGCGTGACGCCCGCGGCGCGATAGGACTCGACGTACGTGCGGACCGCGGTCCCGTCACCGATCGCGCCCAGGGCGCCGCCGAGCGCCGCCGGCACCGCGTCGGCGGCCGGACGCCGGTCGCGGTCCCGATCGAAGGCGGCCAGCGCCTCGGCGAAGCCGCTGGCCCGCAGCATCGCCCGGTAGTACGGCAGGCCGAGATACCGCACCAGCTCGTCGCGGAAGGTCGCGGTCACGCCGGCGACGTCGGAGGTGACCGCGACCGGAACCGCCGCCACGATCTCGAAGCCGTCCAGGGTCTTCCCAGCCTTCGCCCGGCCGCGGGCCAGCGCCGGGCGGGCGACGTCGCGGACGTAAGCCGGGGCGCAGAGCCAGAGGACGACGCCGTCGGCCACCTCACCGGCCAGCTCCAGCATCGGCGTCGAGAGGCCGGCCAGGTAGAGCGGCGGCGGTGGCGACGGCGGCCGGAACGCCGCGTCCCACGCCACCCGGTAGTAGCGCCCCGCCACGCGGGCCCGACCGCCGAGGGCCGCCCGCAGCACTTCCACGTACTCCCGCATGACGTCGAGCGGCTGCGCCATGTCGAGGCCGAGAGCCTCGGTCATCGACGGCCGGTGGCTCACGCCGATCCCGAGCCGGAACCGGCCGCCCGACAGCTCGGCGAGCGTCGCCGCCTCCTGGGCCATCGCCACCGGGTGGCGCGGGTAGATCGGCACGACGCCGGTGCCCAGGCCCACCCGCCGGGTGGCCTGCCCATAGGCCGCCAGCACCAGGAACGAGTCGCGCCCCAGACCGTGCGTGACCCACAGGCTGTCGTAGCCGAGCTCGTCGGCCCGCCGCGCCAGCGCGATCGCGCGGCCGAGATCGTCGCGAGGCAGGAGATAGGCACCGACGCGCATGGCCCCGATAGGATAGCAGAGTCGCCGCCGGCCCCGTTGCGCGACCTCCGCCGCTCGGGTAGCATCGGCGCGTGCTGCTCCAGCAGGCCGTGAACGCGGTCACCCTCGGCAGCCTCTACGCGCTGATCGCCATTGGGCTCGCCATCACCTTCTCGATCCTGGACGTGGTGAACTTCGCCCAGGGCTCGATGGTGATGTGGGGGGCGTACCTCGGCGTGGTCTTCGCGGTCTCGGTGGGGCTGGGGTTCTGGGTGCCGATGCTGAGCGCCATGCTCCTGGTGGGCCTCATCGGCATCGCGCTCGAGCGCTCGGCCCTCTACCCGCTCCGGATCCGGAACGCGCCGCCCATCGCCGCGCTGCTGGCGACACTCGGCGCCGCCACGATCCTCGACCACCTGATCCTGATCGTGTTCGGCCCCGACACCCGGGCCTTCCCGAGCCCCTTCCCGGTTCGCATGCTGACCCTCGGCGACGCGCAGATCTCGACCCTCGAGCTGACGATCACCGCGGTCGCGCTCGGGCTCCTCGGCGCGCTCCAGGCGCTGCTCGTCCGCACCCGGATCGGCCTGGCCATGCGGGCCATCGCGCAGAACGGCCGGGTGGCCGGGCTGATGGGGATCAACACGGACCGGATCGTCGCCCTCGCCTTCGGGATCGGCTCCGCGGTAGGCGGGGTGGGCGGCGTCCTCACCGGCATCTACTACAACTCGGTCGACATCGGCATGGGCTACTCGGCCGGGCTCAAGGGCTTCAGCGCGATGGTGATCGGCGGCATGGGCAGCCTCCCCGGCGCGATCCTCGGGGGCTTTCTCCTGGGGACGGCCGAGACCGCGGCCACGACCTTCTTCTGGTCGGGCTACCGCGACATCGTCGCCTTCGGCCTGCTCATCTTCGTCCTGATCGTGCGACCGGCGGGTCTGCTCGGGACGCCGGAGATCCGAAAGGTCTAGCGGGCGGGCCGATGAGCGTCGCATCGCGTCGTCCTCGGTCGTCGCCGATCCTCGGCGTACTCGGAGTACGCCTCCGGTCGGGCGACGCCCTGCGTCCTGGCGCTGCTCGCTCCTCGGCCCGAGGCCCGAGAACTTGACTGATGGCTGTCGCACGCCTCGAGGAGGCTCGCCGTTAGGCTGCTGGGCCGGCGGCTGCTGCTGGGGGGCGTGCTGGCCGTGGCCGTGCTCGTCCCCGGGCTCACGCGCTCCCAGTACGTGCTGCACGTCGCGGTCCTGTGCGGCATCTACGTGGTGCTGACGCTCTCCCTCAATCTCGTCACCGGCTTCTGCGGCCAGTTCTCGCTCGGTCACGCCGGCTTCTACGGGATCGGGGCCTACACGGCGGCGCTGCTCGCGGTGCATTACGCCAGCCCGTTCCTGGCGAACCTGGTCGCCGCCGCCCTCGTCGCGGGCGCCGTCGGGTTCCTGATCGGCCTGCCGACCCTCCGGCTGGGCGGCATCTACCTGGCGATGGCCACCCTCGGCTTCGGCGAGATCATCTACCTCGTGCTCCTCAACTGGCTGGCCCTCACCCGCGGTCCCCTCGGCATCCCGGCCATCCCCGGCCCGGCGGTCCTCGGCCTCGACCTGGGCACCCCCGCCCGGCAGTACTACGTGATCCTGGCCCTGGCCGTCCTCACCGCCCTCGTCGTGTCGCGGCTGGTCAACTCCCGGTTCGGCGAGGCGATCCAGGCCATCCGCGAGGACGAGATCGCCGCCGAGGCAATGGGCGTCCCGACCACGGCCCTGAAGGTCCTGACCTTCACGGTCTCGGCGGCGATCGCCGGCGTGGCCGGCGCGTTCTTCGCCCACTACACGTCGTTCATCAGCCCCAGCTCGTTCACCCTCGTCGAGTCGATCCTCGTGCTCTCCCTCCTCGTCTTCGGCGGGATGGGGAGCATCGAGGGCTCGATCGCCGGGGCGGTGCTCCTCACCATCGCCCCCGAGGTCTTCCGCTTCCTCGCCGAGTACCGTCTGGTGATCTACGGCGCCCTGCTGCTCGGCCTCATCGTGTTCCGGCCCCAGGGACTCCTGGGTGGCATCAACCTCGGGCTGACCCGCCACGCCAGTTGAGCGACGCGGCGCTCGTGCTCGACCGCCTCTCGATCCACTTCGGCGGCCTCCGGGCCGTCCAGGAACTGTCGCTCGCGGTCCCGGCGGGCCAGATCTTCTCGATCATCGGGCCGAACGGCGCCGGCAAGACGACCATCTTCAACGCGGTCAGTGGGCTGTACGCCCCGACCTCGGGGGAGATCCTCTTCGAGGGTCGCCGGGTCACGCGGCTCGCCCCCCACGCCCGGGCCCGGCTCGGCATCAGCCGGACCTTCCAGAACATCCGGCTCTTCCGCGAGCTGACCGTGCGGGAGAACATCCGGGTCGCCCGCTACTGCCGGACGCGAGCCAGCGTGGTCGCCTCGCTCGTCCGCACGTCGAGCATGCGGCGCGAGCGCCGCGAGACCGATGCGACGGTGGACACCCTCCTCGGCCGCCTCGGTCTCGCCGGCCGCGCCGAGGAGCTGGCGCGGAACCTTCCCTACGGCGAGCAGAAGCGCGTGGAGATCGCCCGGGCCCTGGCCTCCGAGCCCCGGCTGCTCCTGCTCGACGAGCCAGCGGCGGGGACGAGCGCCGGCGAGGCGACCGAGCTGATGGCGCTCATCCGGGGACTCCGCGACCAGGGGCTCACCATCCTGCTCGTCGAGCATCACATCCGGGTGGTGATGCAGGTCTCCGACCGCATCGCCGTGCTGAACCACGGCGAGCTGATCGCCGAGGGCCCCCCCGAGACCGTCCGCCGGGACCCGGCGGTCATCGCGGCCTATCTCGGGGAGGAGGCGTGATGGCGTGGCTCGCCTGGGTCGCGACGGCCGCGAGCGGCCTCTTCGCGGGGGCGGCCCTCTACGTCACCCTCGTCGAGCACCCGGCCCGGGTCGGCTGCGGACCCATGGTGGCGGTGGCGCAGTTCCGCCTGAGCTACCCGCGCGGGGCCGCCCTCCAGGCGCCGCTCGCCGTCATCGGCGGCCTGGCCGCGCTCGGCGTCTGGCTGGCCGGCGGCGCCCTGGCCTGGCTGGCCGCCGGCGTCCTGCTGGGCCTCGTCGTCCCCGTCACGCTCGTCGCCATCATGCCGACCAACCGCCGGCTGCTCGACCGCGGGCTCGAGCCCGACACCCCCGAGGCCGAGCGGCTGCTCCGCCGCTGGGGCCACCTGCACCTGATCCGCACCGTCCTCGGCCTGCTCGCGTTCGGCTGGATGCTCCGGCTCCTTCTCACGCGCTGACAGGCTGTGGAGCACGATTAGTGGTCGGTCCGACACCCCCCTCCCCCCCGGTGGGTGGGGGAGGGGGGCTGGGGGGTGGGCGGGAGGCACCGAAGATGCTGGAGATCCGTGATCTCGAGATCAACTACGGGGCGATCCGCGCCGTTCGCGGCGTCTCGCTCGAGGTCCGGCCGCGCGAGATCGTCACGCTGGTGGGCAACAACGGCGCCGGCAAGTCCTCGACCCTCAACGCCGTCGCCGGGCTCGTCCGCCCGGCGGCCGGTGCGATCCGGCTGGACGCCGCGCCGGTCGCGGGACTGCCGCCGTACCGGCTGGTCGAGCGCGGGGTGAGCCTGGCGCCCGAGGGCCGGCAGGTCTTCCCGCGCTTCACGGTCGAGGAAAACCTCGCGGTGGGCGCCTACGCCCGGCGCGATCGGTCGGCGATCGCCGCCGATCTCGAGCGGGTCTTCGGGCTGTTCCCGGTGCTCCGGGAGCGGCGGCGCCAGCCGGCCGGCACGCTCTCCGGCGGGGAGCAGCAGATGCTGACGATCGGGCGGGCCCTGATGGCGCGCCCGCGGCTCCTCTTGCTCGACGAGCCCTCGCTCGGGCTGGCGCCGCTGGTCGCCCAGCAGATCTTCGCCACCATCGGGGAGATCCGCCGCCAGGGGCTGACCGTCCTGCTCGTGGAGCAGAACGTTCACCTCGCCTTCAAGGTCGCCGATCGCGCCTACGTCATGGAGACCGGCCGGGTGCGCCTGAGCGGCACCCCGGCCGAGCTGTCCCGCGACGAGGCGGTGGTCCGCACCTATCTCGGCGGCTGACGCGCCGACGGAGGGAAGCGCCGTGACCCAGCACACCGTCCTCTACTGGAACCTGGACCTTTCCGGACCAAGATGCGGTTCGCGTTCGCGAACATGCGCCGCTTCGCCGAGGGCGAGCCGCCGCTCGAGCGCGTCCCCGACACGTAGCCCGGCGCAGCGGCCGCCGGCATGCCCTCGCCGACCCTGACCGCCGTCCTGCTCGTCGCCGCGCTGCCCACCGCGGTGATCGGCGGCGTGGTGGGCTTCGGCACCGGGCTCTCGATGCTGCCCCTCGTCGTCTGGGCGGTCGGGGTGCGGGCCAGCGTTCCCGTCCTGTCGATCGCGCTCCTCCTCGGCAATGTCTCCCGCGCCTGGTTCAGCCGCCGCGAGCTCGACTGGCGCGTGATCGCCGCCTACCTGGCCGGCGCGCTGCCGCTGGCCGTCCTCGGCTCCGTGGTCTACGTGAGCGCCCGCCTCGACTGGCTCTCCCGCCTGATGGGCGTCGTCATGCTGTGCTCGGTGCCGCTCCGGCGCTGGCTCGAGCGCGGCCCGATGCGTATGCGGCTCGCCCACTTCCCGCTGCTCGGCGCCGTCTACGGGGTTCCTCTCGGCGCTGGTCGCTGCCATCGGACCGGTGAACACGCCGTTCTTCCTGGGCTACGGCCTCCGCCGGGGCGGGTACGTCGGGACGGAGGCCGCCTGCGTCGCGGTCGTCCATCTCACGAAGACGCTCGTCTACCGACGCTACGCGCTGGTGAACGCCGAGACCGCCGGCCTCGGACTGGCGATGGGCGCGGTCATGGTCGTGGGCGCGTATCTCGGCCGGCGCATCCTGGAGCGGATGAGCGACCGCACCTTCGTCGTGGTCGTCGAGGTCCTGATCACCGGGCTCGGACTGTTCTTCATCCTGTTCCCATCCGGGTGACCCCGGCGACCGGCGCCGACCGCTTGACGAACGCCCGGCCGACCTCGTAGCGTACCGCTGGCAAGGAGGCGCCGACATGGAGATCACCCCCGGGCTCTCGGGCGATGCCGTGATCGTGGTGGGGCCCCAGGACACCGCCGACGCGCTGGGGAACCGGGGCGTGCACGTTCTCGCGACGCCGCGCCTGTGCGGCCTCCTGGAGGAAGCGGCCATCGCCGCCGTGCAGGCGGAGCTGCCGCCGGGGGCGGGGACGGTCGGCACGCGGCTGGACGTGAAACACCTGGCCGCCACCCCGGTCGGCTTCCGGGTCCGCGCGCGAGCCGTCCTCCGCGAGGTGGACGGACGCCGCTACGTCTTCGACGTCGAGGCCCACGACGACTTCGAGAAGGTCGCCGAGGGGACCCACGAGCGCTTCCAGATCAACCAGGCGCGCTTCCTGGAGCGGGTCGCCGAGAAGGCGAGCCGCCGCGGCTGAGGCCCGGCCTTTCTCAGTTCGGAACCTCCCGCCCCCAACCCCCTCCCCACCGTTGGACGGCCCTCACCTCAGCCCGGGGAGGGGGAGCCGGAGAACGCCCCATTCCTTCACACGCTCTCAGATCACGCCGGCGGCGCGGAGCCGCTCGAGCTCCTCACGGCTCAGCCCCAGACGCCCGCCGTAGACCGCCTCGTTGTGCTCGCCCGGCTCCGTTGGTCCGAGCCGATCGATCGCGCCCGGCGTCCGGCTGAGCTTGGGCACGACGCCCACGACCGACAGCAGGCCGCCGAGCGGATTCGCCATCGGAACGATGTTCTCGCGGGCCTTGACGTGGGGGTCCTCGAACAGGTCCCGGACGCTGTAGACGAGCGAGTTCGGGACCTCGGCCGCGGCGAGCCGGCGGAGCACCTCGGGGGCCGGGACGCTGGCCACCCACGCCTGGACGCGCCCGTCGAGCGCCTCGCGGTCCCGCACGCGATCGGCCATGGTCGGGTAGCGCGCGAGCAGGTCCGGCTGCCCCATCGCCTCGACCAGCCGCTCGAACATCCGCTGGTTGGTGCACGCGATCGCCACCCAGCGGCCGTCGGCCGCCCGGTAGTGGTTGTGCGGGACGACGTGCTCGGCCCCCGACCCGATCCGCTCCCGCACGTGACCGGTCGCCGCGTAGGCGGGGATCAGCTCGTCGAGCATCCGCAGCATGGGCTCGTAGAGGCCGACGTCCACGACCTGCCCCTCGCCGGTCCGGCGCCGGTGCTCGAGCGCCACCAGGGCCCCGACGGCGCCCAGGGCGCCGGCCAGGTAGTCCGGGATGGTCGGGGTGCCGGGCGAGACCGGCGGCCGGTCGGGATAGCCCGAGAGGTACGTGATCCCGCTCATCGCGGCCGCGATCCGACCGAAGCCCGGACGGTCGGCGTAGGGGCCGGTCTGGCCGTAGGCCGAGATGCGGACGAGGACCAGCCCCGGGTTGATCGCCCGGAGCTCCTCCCACCCGAGGTTCCAGCGCTCGAGGGTCCCCGGCCGGAAGTTCTCGGTCACGACGTCGGCCCGCGCCACCAGGCGCTTGACGAGCGCCTGGCCGTCCGGCACCCGCAGGTTGCAGGTCACCGACTTCTTGTTCCGCGACTCGGCCAGCCACCAGTACGACACCCCGGGCCCGGCCGGCGTCCCGAGCCGGCGGAGGTCGTCCCCCGCCCCCGGCTGCTCGACCTTGATCACCTCGGCGCCGAACTCGCCGAGGAGCGTCGAGCAGAAGGGCGCGGCGACGAACGTCGCCAGATCGACGACGGTCAGCCCGTCGAGCGCGCGGGGGTTCATCGAAGCAGCGTCAGGACTCAAATCGTGCGTTCCTCCTCCGGTCACCTCATCCGCGAGGCAGCCCGGGAAGAGGTCTACCGCAAAGCTCCCACCCCGCGCAACCCCGGCCCCGGGGACCGCGGGCTGAACAACCCCCACCGCGGCGACCGATTTGCTCTACCATAGGAGCGTCATGGCGATCTTCACCGACCGGGTCGAGCGGGCGATCGCGGCCGCGATCGAGGCCCACCAGGGGCAGACGCGGAAGGGCGACCGCCAGCTTCCCTACGTCGTCCACCCGGTGACCGTGGCGCTGATCCTGTCCCGCTATTCCGACGACGAGGACACGATCATCGCCGGCCTCCTCCACGACGTGCTGGAGGACACCCACCTCGGCGAGGAGGCGATCGAGCGCCAGTTCGGCCCTAAGGTCCTGGGCATGGTGAAGGACGTCACCGAGCCGGACCTGCCCGGTCTGTCCTGGGAGACGCGGAAGGACCGCTACCTCCGACAGCTCGACCGGGCCCCACGAGGCTCCCTCCTGGTGGCCTGCGCGGACAAGATCGCGAACCTGATCTCGATGATCGCGGCCCACTCGATCCAGGGGGACGGGCTGTGGGAGCGCTTCAACGCGCCCCCGGCGCAGAAGCTCGCCTTCTACCGGCAGGTCCACGACCTGGTGCGCGTCGGCTGGCCGACCTGCCCCATGCTGCGCGAGCTCGGGAACCGGCTCAGCGAGGCCGAGCGCAAGCTCCTGCCGCGGCGATGATCCGGATCGATCGGGCCCGGCTCGAGCAGACCTTCCACGAGCAGGCGCGGATCGGCGCGACCGCCGGCGGCGGACTGACGCGCCTGGCGCTCTCCGACGAGGACCGGGTCATCCGGGACCGGATGGTGGCCTGGCTCCAGGACGCCGGCTGCGCCGTCCGCGTGGACCGGATGGGCAACATCTTCGGCCGGCGGCCGCCGGCGCCGGGCGGCGAGGCCCTCCCGCCCGTGGTCATGGGCTCTCACGTCGACTCCGTCCCGACCGGGGGTCGCTTCGACGGGGTCCTGGGCGTCGTCTGCGCCCTCGAGGCGATCCGCGCCCTCAACGCGGCCAAGGTCCGGACGCGCCACCCGGTCGAGCTGGCCATCTTCACGAACGAGGAGGGGGCGCGCTTCCAGCCGGCGATGCTCGGCTCGGCGGTCGTGGCGGGCAAGGTGTCGCTGGAGGACGCCTACAACAAGGTGGACCGCCACGGGATCCGGCTGGTGGACGAGCTGGAGCGGATCGGGTACCTCGGGCCGGAGCCCTGCGCGGCCCGGCCCATGCGCGCCTACCTGGAGCTGCACATCGAGCAGGGGCCGTTCCTGGAGGAGGCCGGGCTGTCGGTCGGGGTCGTCGAGGGCATCGTCGGGATCGCCTGGGCCCGGGTCACGTTCCACGGGGCTCAGGACCACGCCGGGCCGACGCCGATGCGCACCCGCCACGACGCCCTGGTGGCCGCCGCCGACGTCGTGAAGGCCGTCCGCCACATCCCGCTCGAGATCGGCAAGGACCTGGTCGGCACCGTCGGCTGGCTCGACGTCCACCCGAACATCGTCAACGCGATCCCTGGCAAGGTCGTCCTGACGACCGACCTCCGCGCACCGGACGAGGCCGACCTCGACCGGGCCGTCGCCGACCTGGCGCTCGCCGTGCAGGACGCCGCGGCGGCCGAAGGGGTGCGGGTGGAGCACGAGGCGCTGATGCGCGTCCCGCTCACGCGGTTCGCTCCCGAGGTCGTGACCGCGGTGGAATCGGCCGCGCACGGGCTCGGGGTCGGCCACCGGCGGATGCTCTCGGGTGCCGGCCACGACGCCCAGCACATGGCCGCGCTCTGTCCGACCGGCATGGTCTTCGTCCCCTCCATCGCGGGGAAGAGCCACTGCGAGGAGGAGGCCACCCACTTCGACGACATCGAGCACGGCGCCAACGTGCTGATGCACGCCGCCCTCGCCCTGGCCGCCCAGGCCTAGCGGGCGGGGCCGATGAGCGTTGCATCGCGTCTCGTTCGGACGGCCTTCGGCCTTTGGGGTCGTCGCCGATCCTCGGCGTACTCGGAGTACGCCTGCGGTCGGCGACTCCCTGCGTCCTAGCGCTGCTCGCTCCTCGGCCCCGCCCCCGAGAACCTGACTCTTCCGCCATCGGCTAGTAGCGCTGGTCGGGGGACATCTCGATCCAGCGGATCGGGCCCCGGCGCGGGCGGCGGCCAGCAGCGTGAGGGCCGCGATCACGATGGCGGAGATGGAGACGCCGAAGGCTGCCCGGTAGCTGCCCGTCAGGTCGTAGATCACCCCGCCGAGCCAGGGCCCGACCGCCGAGCCGAGGCGGTTGCCCAGCGTGATGAGCCCCAGCACCGTCCCGTAGCTCCGCCCGCGATAGAGGTCGGCGGCCAGCGCGGCGATGATGGGCCCCCGCGCCCCCAGCGTCGAGCCGAAGAGCGCGATGAACGCGTACAGGAGCCAGGCCGGCGAGCCCGGTCCCAGGAGCAGGAGCGCCAGCGTCCCGAGGGCCGTCGCGGCATAGCTGCCGAGCGCGGCCGGGATCCGTCCCACCCGGTCCGAGAGGGCGCCGAAGCCGGCCCGACCGACGCCGGACAGGAGCCCCATCACCCCGAAGGCCGTCGCCGCCCAGCGCGGCTCGATCCCGGCCTCCACCATGTGCGCCACCTGGTGGGTGGTGACCATGAAGTTCGAGACCGGCGTGAAGAAGAAGGCCGCGGCGAAGCACCAGAACCGAGCGGTCCCGAGGATCTCCGCGACCCGCGGCTCGGGCGCCTTCCCGGCCGGGCTGCGCCGCACCGTCCGGGGCCTCGGCCGGGGCCCCGGCCGCCCGCGCGTTGGTCGGCAAGAGAAGGAGCGCGACTCCCGGCTCCGAGCGACAGGAAGGCGCCCCGCCAGCCGAGCGCTCGATGAGGAGCGCGCTGAGCGGGCCGAAGATGAACATGCCGATCCCCATGCCGGACAGCGCCAGTCCCACGACGGTGCCGCGCGCGGTCGGGAACCAGCGACTCAGCATCACGGTCTGCGCGACGCTGCCCAGGAGCCCCGCGCCGAGGCCGGCCAGCCCGCTGAACCACAAGATGAGCCCGAGGGACGAGGTCGCCGTCCCGCTCAGCGCGAGCCCGGCGCCGAGAACCAGCGCGCCGACCGCGAAGATCCGGCGCTCGCCGAATCGTCCGCATCAGGGGGTCCACCACGGTGGCCGTCAGCCCGACCACGAGGTTGTGGAGCGAGAAGGCGGCGGCGGCGACCCCGCGCAGGCCACCGAACTCCCGGGTCAGCGGGATGAGGAAGACCGGAAAGGTGAAGGTCGCGCCCTGGACCAGGACCAGGGTCACGAAGGATGCCGCCAGGACCCCCCAGCGCGGCTCGCGCGCCAGCCGGGCCCACCGCGCGAATCCCATGCGGGGCAGGATGCCCCCGGGGTGCGGCGATGTCCAGGGGCGGGCGTGCCGTCAGGCGGGACGCGGAGCGTTGGGTCGGTCGTGGCGGGCGAAGCGCTCGCGATCGGCGCCGTTCTCTACAACGTGTTCGCCGGCCTCGTGGGCGGCGTCACGCTCGAGCTGAGCCGCTAGATCGTTCGGGGGGTCTCGGAAGACCCCCCGATGCCCCCCCGTCGTCGGCTCGCCCGCCCCGCGCCGGACCGGCCGACCCGAGTCACGCGCTACTGGCAGACCTGCTGCGCGTAGGCCGGGATCCAGGCCGTGAGCCGCTGGCCGTTCGGCATCACGCGGGTCTCGTAGTGGCCCTCGACCCAGACGTTCTGGCAGTTCTGCGTCGAAGCCTGGGGCGGCTGGGCCGCGCCCTGCTGAGCGCCGCCCGGCGGGGCCGGCGCCGCCTCGGCGCTGCCGGGAGGTGGCGCGGTCAGCGGCTGCGGGGTGGGCGTGGTGCCGGGCGCGGTGTAGATCGGGGTGTAGGTCGAGTAGGTGGAGGTCTCGTAGGCCGGGTACGAGTAGGCCGGATACGAGTACGCCGGGTACGTCGGGATACGGCGTAGGCCGGGTAGGCGGGATAGGCGTACGCCGGCGCGTACCACCAGGGCGACGTCAGCAGGGTGCCGACCCCGAGACCGAGGAAGAAGCCACCGCCCCAGCCCCACCCGCCACCGTGGCCGCCATGCCAGCCACCGCTGGCCACCGTGCCAGCCACTCCGCCCGCCGTGCCAGCCGCCGCCGCCCGCCGCCGCGCCAGCCGCCGCCCCCGCCACCACGCCAGCCTCCGCCCCCACCCCCGCCCCGTCCGGCAGCCGCGGGCACCGCCAGCACCGGCAGTAGCAGGAGCGCAATCAGGACGACCACGCTCGCCTTCTTCATGGGTCGCCTCCTCCACTCGGGCCCGCAAGGACCCCGGCCAGCCTCCCCCGCTCCACACTATACACTACGGCTGACACGGGCGACCCAGTCGTTCAGGGCATCCCGGGTGCTGGGGAACGCGAGGGCCTCCCACGGGATCTCGTGCGGGGGCGTAGTACGCCGTCTCCAGCACCTCCGTCTCGCACGGCACCGGCTCGCTCCCATCCGGGACGGCAGCCAGGTAGACGGCGACGACGACCGGCGAGCCGGGGTACGAGTAGAGCCCGACGAGCCCTTCGAGCTGGACCGTCAGGCCGACCTCCTCCAGCGTCTCGCGCCGCGCCCCTTCCCGGACGTCCTCGCCCCAGTCCACGTACCCCCCCGGGAAGGTCCAGAGGCCTCGGGCCGGCTCGATGGCCCGACGGGTCAGCAGCACCCGTCCGGCCTGGATCGGCAACGTCCCGGCAACGACCTTGGGGGCCAGGTAGAAGACGAAGTCACAGGTCGAGCAGACCGGCTGCTCGCGCTCGTCGTGCGGCACGGCGCGGCGGACCAGGGTTCCGCCGCAGAGGGGGCAGAAGCGCAGGCGCTCTGGCCGCAGCTCGGGCCCAGAGGTCACGCCCGCCCCTCAGACTCTGGATCGCCTAGCCGGACAGGGCGACCCGCAGATCCGCGTAGGTCGGGAGGTGGTCCGAGGCGACGCGGGCCAGGCGGCTCCGGTGGACGGCGACGCGCTCCACGGTCAGCGGCGGGTCGTGGTAGATCCGGTCGAGCGGGAAGACGGGCAGCACGCTCGGATGCGTCCGGACGCTCCGGCGCCGGCCGCAGGGATGGCCGAACTCGGCGCGGAGCAGGCGCGAGGCGTGCCCGTTGAACCACTCGTTGAAGTCCCCCAGCAGAAGCCGCGGGCCCTTCAGGCTCTGACGGTTCAGGATGTCCGAGAGCATCCGCACCTGGCGGATCCGCTCGCCGTACCGGAGGCCCAGGTGGACGTTGAAGATGTGCAGACGCCCGGCCCCGCCGTCCACGTCGTCCACGTCGGCGCGCAGGCAGCCTCGGGGCTCGAACGGCCGGCAGGTGAGGCTGTAGCTCTGGTGGGCGACCAGGGGCAGGCGGGTCAGGCACAGGTTCCCGTAGGGACCCTGGGGCAGGAGCCGGGTCTGCCCGAACACGACGTGCATCCCAGTCGCCCCGGCCAGCTCCGCGGCGTGCGGGGCCAGCACCTCCTGCAGCGCGACGATGTCCGCATCGACCTCGGCCAGCACATCGATGATCCGGTCCAGTCGCTGCTGGCCGTCGAGCCCGCGCGCCCGGTGAATGTTGTACGTCAGCACCCGGAGGTGCGTCAGCGAACCCATGCCCCCTCCCCCAACTCCCGGGCGCGCTCCTGGTACCCCGTGAAGAGGGGGTAGAGACCCCGCGGCCCGGAGACACTCGCGAAGTCGAACCTCACGCGGGCGGCGCCAGCACGAAGCCGGACGGCTCTTCTTCGGCGGGCCCCGCGTGGCCCCCCCCGCTCGCCGAGGAACGCGATACACCCCGACGGCGCGTACTGCCCAAACAGTATGATATCCCCGGCACTCGGCATCGCCAGCAATTCTTCGAGACCCTGCACGACGAGGGCGCGGTCCGGCCGGTCGCAGAGCGGGCACCGGTCGGGCCCGGCGGCGGGATCCTCCGCACGGCTCCACGATAGTAGCACAGGGGGCCCTGGGCATCGGGCGCCAGGGCGAAGCCGATCCCGGGATGCTGGCTGAGCCGCTCCACCGCTCCCAGGAAGCGGGCGTCGATCTCCTCCAGCCGGGCGTGTCCCGGCACGTCGGTGAGATACAGGTGTCGACACACCCGCCCCAGCGACCAGAGGCTCATCATTTCGATCGTAGCATCCGGTCCGGCGGCGGGGTACGGGCGCCTTGCCAAGCCCTCGCCCCGTCTGCTACCTTTCCATCGAGCACCCACTCACCCCGTCACCGCCGGGAGCCTGGCATGTTCGAGGTCCAGACGCAGGCCGAGCGCCGGATCATCTCCGCCGGGGGGCCCGCGCGTGGAAGGATGCCGGATGGCGCAGCGTGAGCCGGCCGGGCCCTTCTGTTTCGACTGCGTCCACTACCCGGAGGCGCCCGCCGATCTCGAGGAGTCGGCGCCCGACCGGGTCGCCGGCCGGAGCCTCACCGCCGACTTCTTCTGTCCCCGGATCCGCCGGCAGGTGAAGCCGACCTACGCCGCCCGCTGCGACGAGTACCAGGAAGCCGAGCCCGAGGACTGAGATACCGCATGCGTATCATCGTGATCGGTGCCGGCGAGGTCGGCTATCACATCGCCGAGCGGCTCTCCCACGAGGCGCACGACATCGTGGTGATCGAGCGGAACCCCGAGGTGGCCCGTCGCGTCCAGGAGAGCCTGCGGCTGCCGACGCTCGAGGCCGACGGCTCCTCGCCGGGCGCGCTGGAGGAGGCGCGGGTCCGCGAGGCCGCGATGGTCATCGCCGTCGCCGACGTGGACGAGGTCAACATCGTCGCCTGCGCCATCGCCCATCAGTACGGGGTGGCGACGAAGATCGCCCGGGTCCGCAACCTCGAGCTGGGCGGGCACCCCATCCTCCAGGGCGGCAAGGTCCTCGGGATCGACCTCCTGATCAACCCGAACCAGGTGGTGGCCGACGAGATCCTCCGCGTCATCAAGACGACCGGGGCCGCCGAGGTCGCCGACTTCGCCGAGGGCCGCGTCCAGCTCCTGGGGGTCAAGATCGGCCCGCAGGCGCCCGTGGTGAACCGCCGCCTGCGGGATCTGCGATCGGTCCAGGCCTCGTGCCCCTTCCTCGTGGTGGGCATCGCCCGCGGGGACCAGCTCATCGTGCCCACGGCTGACACGGTGCTGGCGGCCAACGACCACCTCTACGTGGTCAGCCGGCGGGAATACATCCCGGACATCCTGGTCCTGCTGGGCCGGACCAGCGGCGCCACCCGGCGTGTCCTCATCATCGGCGGTGGCCGGATCGGGCTCCGGGTTGCCCAGGCGCTCGAGGCGGAGCATCTGACGGTCACCGTGATGGAGCGCAGTCGGAGCCGGTGCGAGGAGCTGGCCAAGCAGCTCACCCGGTCCCGGGTGATCCACGGGGACGGCACCGATGTGCGCCGCCTGATGGAGGAAGGGCTCTCCGACGTGGACGCGCTCGCCACCATCACTGACGACGACGCGGCCAACCTCCTGGCCGCGCTGCTTGGCAAGCGCTACGGCGCCAGGAAGGCGGTGGCCCTCTTCAAGCGCCCCGACCTGATCCCGTTGGTGGAGTCCCTCGGCATCGACGCGCCCATCAGCCCGCGGCTCCTGACGGCCAGCGTCATCCTGAAGTTCGTCCGTCGGGGTCGTGTCCTGTCGGTCTTCGAGCTGCCGGAGAGCGAGGCGGAAACCCTGGAGGTGGTCGTCCTCCCGGGCACGCCGGCGGCCGGCCGGTCGCTCGAAGCGCTGGCCTTCCCCGCCGACGCGCTGGTGGGGGCGATCGTCCGGGGCGAGGACGTCCTCGTCCCAGAGCGGACCACGGTGCTCGAAGTCGGTGACCACGTCATCTTGCTGGCTCTTCCGCGGGCGATCGGGGAGGTCGAGCGCCTCTTCGGGTAGGGTCAGCCTTTCAATCTCGACGACCTTCGGAGCGGCCGGGGAACAGTCGGAGAATGTTAGGATTGAAAGGCCCGACCCCAGAGAGGAGGCTCTCGCATGTCTGACGCCGTCATCGTCTCGACCGCCCGCACGCCGATCGGCAAGGCGTATCGCGGCGCCTTCAACAACACGCACGGTGCGACGATGGCCGGCCACGTCATCCGGCACGCCGTCGAGCGGGCCGGCCTGGAGCCCGGCGAGGTCGAGGACGTGATCCTCGGCTGCGCCATGCCCGAGGGCGCGACCGGCCACAACATCGCGCGCCAGTCGGCGCTGCGGGCGGGCCTCCCGGTGACCACTGCCGGCGTCACGGTCAACCGGTTCTGCTCCTCTGGTCTGCAAGCGATCGCCATGGCCGCCCACCGCGTCGTCGTCGATCGGGTCCCGATCATGGTCGCCGGCGGACTCGAGTCGATCAGCCTCGTGCAGAACGAGCACCAGAACAAGCACCGGCTGCGCGAGAGCTGGCTCGAGGAGCACAAGCTCGAGATCTACATGACGATGATCGAGACGGCCGAGGTCGTCGCCCGGCGCTACTACATCACCCGGGAGGCGCAGGACCAGTACGCGCTGGCCAGCCAGCAGCGTACGGCGGCCGGCCAGCGGGAGGGTCGCTTCGACGCCGAGATCGTCCCGCTCCCCACCGTGAAGCTCGTCCAGGACAAGGCGACCGGGGAGATCCGCGAGGAGGCGGTGACGCTCACCCGCGACGAAGGGAACCGTGCCGACACCACGATCGAGGGACTCGCCGCGCTGAAGCCCGTGACCGGCGAGAAGGGGCACATCACCGCCGGCAACGCGAGTCAGCTCTCCGACGGCGCCTCGGCGTGCGTGGTCATGGACGCGAAGCTGGCCGAGCGGCGGGGTCTCCGCCCGCTCGGGATCTTCCGCGGCTTCACGGCGGCCGCCTGCGAGCCGGACGAGATGGGGATCGGGCCCGTGTTCGCCGTCCCGCGGCTCCTCGAGCGCGTCGGCAAGCGGATGGACGACGTCGACCTCTGGGAGCTGAACGAGGCGTTCGCGGTGCAGGTCGTCTACTGCCGGGACCGGCTGGGGATCCCGATGGAGAAGCTGAACGTGGACGGCGGGGCGGTCGCCATCGGGCACCCCTACGGGATGAGCGGCGCCCGCATGGTCGGCCACGCCCTCATCGAAGGCAAGCGGCGGGGCGCCCGTTACGTGGTCTGCACCATGTGCATCGGCGGCGGCATGGGGGCCGCCGGTCTCTTCGAGGTCGCCTAGCCGGCCGCCAGGCTAGCGCGGCTCGGCGGTTCCCTCCTCCCCTTCGGGCGGCGGGACGTTGCCGCCGACCTGGGACTCCCAGTCGATCGGCGGGCCGCCGCCCGACTCGCGGCCGGCCTGTTCCTGCTGCTTGGCCTCGCGCTTGGCCTCGCGCTTGGCCTTGCGCGCCAACTCCTTCCGCCGCTTTTCGCCACTGTAGGACCGTCGCCCCATTCCCTACCTCCGTCTTTGGTCGGCAGCCTCGGCCGCCGACGGGCGTCTGGTGTCGGCCGCCGCCACGCGTGTGCCGCCGCTCTCGCCCCGGTCGACCGCCGACGGGCGTGGTTCCCGGGTAGTGAACGGGCCCTCCGGAGCGCCCGGGAGGGCTCGCACCCGAGAGCGGAGGGGCCGGAGGGCTCGCCCTTGCTTCACAGAACCGGGCCGATGATCCAGGGCGCGAACTCCTCCTCGCCGACGCCGGCCTCCTCGCTCTTGGTCTTTTTCCCGGAAGCCACCGCGACGACCTCCTCGAAGATCTGGCGGCCGACGACGGGGAGCGGCGTCCCTTCCAGGATGACGCCGCAGTTGATGTCCATATCCTCTTCCATGTTGCGGTAGACGAGCGAGTTCGTCGCGAGCTTGATCGACGGCACCGGCTTGCACCCGAACACCGACCCGCGCCCGGTCGTGAAAACGACGATGTTGGCGCCGCCGGCAACCAGCCCGGTCACCGACACGGGGTCGTGGCCCGGGGTGTCCATGAACACGAAGCCGCGGGTCGTGATCGGCTCCCCGTAGAGGAAGACGTCGGTGAGCGGTGTGGTCCCGCCCTTGGTCACCCCGCCCAGCGATTTCTCGAAGACCGTGGTGAGGCCGCCCGCCTTGTTGCCGGGCGCCGGGTTGTTGTCCATCTCGGCGCCCAGCACCCGGCAGTAGTACTCCCACCACTTGAAACGATCGATCAGCTTCTTCGCCACCCCCTCGTTGACCGCCCGCCGGATCAGGAGGTGCTCGGCGCCGTAGATCTCCGAGGTCTCGGCCAGCACGCCGGTGCCGCCGTAGCGCACCAGCTCGTCCACCGCCCAGCCGAGGGCCGGGTTGGCCGTGATCCCGGAGTTCCCGTCCGATCCGCCGCAGTTGGTGGCCAGGATCAGCTCGGAGACGGGCTGGCGCGTGCGCCGCGCCTCGTTCGCCACCGGCAGGAGCTGCTCCACGGCCTTGACCCCGGCCTCGATCGTCTTCCGGATCCCACCCGATTCCTGGATGGACAGGATCTTGGGACGCCCGAGCTTCTGGCGATCGATGAGCGGCATCGTCTGGTTGACCTCGCAGCCGAGGCCGATCAGGACGTAGGCGCCCACGTTCGGGTGACGGGCGTAGCCGCCCAGCACGCGCATCAGCGCGTCGTGGTCCTCGCCGAAGAGCTTGGTGCCGCAGCCCGACTTGTGGGTGATGGCGATGACGCCGTCCACGTTCGGATAGGTCTTCTGCACGTCCCGGAAGCGCTCGCGGATGAACTGGCAGACGCTGGCCGAGCAGTTGACCGTGGAGATCACGGCGAGGTAGTTGCGGGTGCCGACCCGGCCGTCCGCCCGCTGGAAGCCGTCGAAGTAGCGCATAGCGGCCGGCGGGTAGTACTCGACGGGTCGGACGTCCGTGCCGACCTCGTACTCCTGGTGCAGCTCGCCCACGGCCAGGTTGTGCGTGTGGACGTGCTCGCCCTGTGCGATGGGCTGGGTGGCGAACCCGATCACCTGGCCGTACCGGCGGACCGGCTCGCCCTCGCCCCGGGACCGCCACGCCACCTTGTGACCGGGCCGGATGTCGCAGACCACCGTGAGCCGACCCGCGCCGTCCTCCAGCACGGTGCCGGCCGCGATCGGCGCCTTGGCGATCACCACGTCGTCGTCGGGATGGAGGATGATCGCCTTGTCCCGGAGGTCGTGAGTCGGCATCTCAGAATCCTCTCGTCGTTGGGCCAGTCCGCTCTCGCGAGCCCATGTCCTTGGCCTTTATACCACACCGGCAGCGGTCACGTACCCGGGCGCCCCTGACGAACGCTCTGACCGCCTCGAATCGGCACCCTGTGGACGGAGACGCAGTACCGCTCAGCCGAGCCAGGCGAGCAGGCAGTCGGCGAGGGCTCGCGGGGCGTCGAGAGTCACGTGGTGATGGGCGCCGCGCAGCTCTTCCAGCCGCGCGGAGGGGATCGCCTTCGCCATCCGCTCGGCGAGCTCACGGGGCAGGACCGCGCTGTGCTCGCCGCGGACGATCAGGGTCGGCGCGACGATCCGGGCGAGCAGCGGCGAGGCATCGACCGGCGTCCGGGTCTGCTCGCACGCTGGATCGAAGCGATAGGCCCAGCGGCCGGAGGGCAGGCGCCGGATCCCGCGCGCACCGACCGCGCGGACCAGGGCCGGTGGCGCGGTGGTTCCGGGCGGAGACAGACGGAAGCGCCCGAGCGCGGCCTCGCGGCTCGGGAACTCGTGGCGGGGTCGCTCCCCCCGCGCCTGGAGCGCCTGGAGTCGCTGGATGTTCACCATCGGCTTGGCGTCCACCACCACCAGCCGAGCCAGCGCCGCCGGGTACCAGGCCGCGAACGCGAGCGCCGCGTGGCCGCCCATCGAGTGGCCCGCCACGACCACCCGTTCGAGGCGCAGACGCTCGATGACGCCCAGGAGGTCGGCCGCGAAGTCCTCCGAGCCGTAGGCCGGCGGCCGTGGCCAGTCACTGCGCCCGTGCCCCCGCCAGTCCAGGGCCAGGACGCGGAGCCGCCGCGTCAGGCGCGGCGCGACCGGATCCCACCAGTGGGCATGCGCGGCGGAGCCGTGGAGGGCCAGAAGGGGCGGCCCCGCGCCGCCCCAGTCGCGATACCGGAGGCGGAGCCCGTTCACCGTGACGAAGCGATCGCGGACGGCGCCCACCGGCATGGGCGCCATTATACGGGGCGGCGCCAGGGGCGCGTGAAGTCGCGTGCTAGGATGGCCCGATGGCGATGGTGTTCGTCACGGGCGGCACCGGCTTCGTGGGCCGCGCCGTCGTCGGAGCGCTGCTCGCCCACGGACATCGGGTCCGCTGCCTCGCGCGTCCCGGCTCCGCCGGAAAGCAGCCTCGCCGCGACGGGGTCGAATCCGTGGCCGGCGACGTCACGCGGCCGGTGGGCCTGGCCGACGCCGTCCGGGGGGCCGACGCCGTCGTGCACCTGGTCGGCATCATCCGCGAGTTCCCCGAGCGCGGGATCACCTTCGAGCGCCTCCACACCCGGGCGACCGAGAACGTGCTCGGCGCCGCGCGGGAGGCCGGCGTGGGCCGGTTCCTCCACATGAGCGCGCTCGGGACCGGACCCGAGGCCCGGAGCCGTTACCACCAGACGAAGTGGGCCGCCGAGGAGGCCGTGCGAGCGAGCGGGCTCGGATGGACGATCTTCCGGCCATCGGTCATCTTCGGTCCCGGCGACGGGTTCGTGAGCCTGATCGCGAAGCTGGTGCGCTGGTTCCCCATCGTGCCGGTGATCGGAGACGGTCGGAACCACTTTCAGCCGGTGGCCGTCACCGACGTGGCGGAGGCCTTCGCCCGTGCCCTCGAGCGGCCGGCGACGGCGGGCCAGACCTTCGAGGTGGCCGGCCCGCGCGCCTACACCTTCGACGAGATCGTCGACGAGGTCGGAGCGGCGCTTGGACGCCGGCGGGTTCCCAAGCTGCACCACCCGATCGCGCTGATGGCGCCCGTCGTTCGCGTGCTGGAGCGCGTGCCGCTCTTCCCGCTGACGAGCGATCAACTCCTCATGATGCGCGAAGGCAGCACCTGCGACCCGGGGCCCTTCGCCCGCGCGTTCGAGATCACCCCGGCGCCGTTCGCGGCCGGGATCCGCGCCTACCTCCGCTAGCGCCGCCCGGCTCGCCCGTCAGGCGACTCGATCGAGCGACTCGCGGCCGACCTCGTCGAGGCGCGCCCAGAGCCGGCGGAGCTCGCCGACGGCCGCGCGCCAGCGGGCGAAGGTCGCGTCGGCCGCCCGGAGCGCCTCGTAGAGGTCGCCGACCTCCTCCTCCACTCGCTCGATCGCTGCCCGCCACTCCGGGTCGCGGGCGCTCAGCCGCTCCAGGGCCCCGGCCTGGTACCGCCCTCGAAGGTCCTCGACGAGCGCGTCCAGGTCGGCGCGGGCCAGCATCTCCAGCACACCTGTCGCTGCCATGACGTCCTCCTTCTTTCGCCCGTCATGTTAACACGTGTTGAGTTAAAGACCGGGAAAACCTCAGGAGCCATCCGTGAGAAGCCTTTCGGGGTCACATCACATGGAAGTATAATATCTGCTAGTAACAACCAGCTGCGGCGTGGCGGGGGGCCGTCCTCGTCGTGGTTCACGGTCGGGAAGCACCGCCCAGAACCTGACTGTCCAGGAGGAGGCCCCGCAATGAAGTCGACCGGATCGTGGCTCTACGTTCTCGCCATCGCTCTCGCGGTCGTCGTGGTGCTGGCACCCGCCTCGATCGCCCAGGCCGGCCCTTCCGGCGCCATCTTCACCACCAACGCCGATGGCACGTTCGTCAACGGGAACGTGTACGACGCCGCGACCGACGTGTACCTCAACGGCGGACCGCGGCCCAACGCGCCCTGCACGGCGGCTGGGCTTCCGGACGGGGTACTACGTCTTCCAGGTCACTGACCCCTCCGGCGCCGTGCTCCTCTCGATCGGACACTCTCGAGGACCGGAAGGTACAGTTAGGGCGGAGTTATCGTCGACTTCCTGGGCTCGGATGGCAGCCACGTCCTCTCGGACGGGCCATGCGACAGCAAGACCGTGGCGCTCTCGCCCTTCGCCGAAACCCCGAACCCGGGTGGGGAGTACAAGGTATGGATGACACGGGTTGAGGATCTCGACCCTTATGGCCGCTTTCTCCACAGTAAGAGCAAGACGGACAACTTCAAGGTCGTCCCGTCAGACGCCGGCGACGGCGACTAGAGACGGGGAAGGATGCGAGCCCCCGGGCGTCAGCGCGAGCGCGCCCGGGGGCTCAGGGCCATCAGCAGGCGGTCCACGAGGCCGGGGGCCAGGTCGTTCAGCAGGAAGAGCAGGCGCGCCGGCGGATAGGGGTGGACCTCGGCCCGGGGCCGGCGCAGCGCCCGCAGGATCATCCGGGCCACGTGCTCCGCGCTCTGGATCGGGCCGCCGCGGCCAGGGACGCCGAGGCGGTTCTCCTCGAGGTCGTGGAACTCCGTCGCCGTCCCGATGGGGCAGACGCAGGTGACGTCGATGCCGTCCCCGCGCAGCTCCATGCGCAAGGCCTCGGACAGCCCGACCAGGGCGAACTTCGAGGCGACGTAGGCCGCCCGGAACGGGCTGGCCCGCTTCCCGACCACCGAGGCGACGTTGACGATGTGCCCGCGGCCCTGCCGCCGCATGTGCGGCAGCGCCGCCAGGACGCCGTAGACGGACCCCAGGAAGTTGACCCGCATGATCGCCTCGAACTCGGCGCTGCTCGTCTGGGCCACGGTGGCCAGCATCCCGATCCCGGCGTTGTTGACCAGGACGTCGAGCCGGCCCCAGGCCGCCACGGTGCCGTCGACGAGCGCTTGCACGGCCGCCTCGTCGCGCACGTCCGTCGCGGCGATCCGCGCCTCGCCGCCGGCGGCCCGCACCTGGTCGGCCACCCGCTCGAGTCGGTCCTTGCGCCGGGCCGCCAGCGCGACCCGCATGCCCGCCCGGCCACACTCCACGGCCGTCGCGGCGCCGATGCCGCTGGAAGCGCCGGTGACGACCACCACCCCGCCACGCAACGGGCGAGCCGCCACGGCCCCGGCTAGTCCCAGCGGCCGGCGAGCACCGTGCCACACTCCGGGCACCGCCCGCCCGGCGCCAGGCGGTACTCGAGGATCCGGTAGCCGAGCCGGCGGATGACCGCCGCCCGGCAGCCCGGGCAATAGGTGTGCTCGAAGGGACCGACCCGGCCCGGCAGGTTCCCCGCGTACACGTAGCGAAGCCCGGCGGCAAGGCCGATCTCGGCGGCGCGGAGCAGCGTCTTGACCGGCGTGCCGTCCCGGTCCGTCATCTTGTAGTCGGGGTGGAAGGCCGTCACGTGCCACGGGATGTCCGGGGAGAGCGAGACCAGGAACTGGGCGATGTCGCGCAGCTCGGCGTCGGAGTCGTTGAACCCCGGGATCGTCAGCGTCACCACCTCGAGCCAGAAGCCCCGCTCGTGGATCATCCGGGTCCCGTCGAGGATCGTCTTCAGCACGCCGCCCAGCTGCCGGTAGTGCCGGTCGTCGAACGACTTGAGGTCAACCTTGTAGAGGTCGACGACCGGGCGGATGTAGTCGAGCACCTCCGGGGTGGCGTTCCCGTTGGAGACGTACGAGCAGACCAGCCCGGCCGCCTTCCCTGCCCTGAAGATCTCCCGGGCCCACTCGCTGGTGATCAGCGGCTCGTTGTAGGTGCTGGTGAGGATGCGGGCGCCGACCCGCTTCGCGGTGGCCACGACCTCGGCCGGTTCGATCTCCTTCGGTGGCGTGCCCATGGTCGGGTCGCGGAGAGCCTGCGAGGTCAACGCGTTCTGACAATTGTGGGTGGCCACGAACTGCGCGAGGTAGGAGTGGTCATCGTCCACCTCGAGGTTGTAGACCCAGCCGTCGAAGTGCCGTCTGCGTATGGATCGGATGGGAACGTAGAAGTATCGCGCGTCCTCGCGAAGCCAGAGGCGCTTCGAGGCGCCCGTCGGCCAGTTCAGCCAGAAGACGTAGGGGGCATGCCGGACGAGCCGCCCCATCACCTTCCCTTCCGCGGCCTGTCGTTTCGCCCGGATCGATGGAAACGAGCCGGTTCTCAAAGCCAACCAGGCGACGCCCAGGGCCAGCTGCGCCGATACCGTGGTGGCCGACACCTTGCCGCTTGGCGTTCGATGTCCGTCGCCCTCGACATACGCGCTCAGAAAGGCGTCGGCCACCGACGGCGGAGCCGAGAACAGCTCCGCCGGCACGCGCTTATGCCGTGATCCCGTGCCGCAGAGACTCTCGAAGAACAGCGCCACGGATGCCTTGCCGACCACGACGCAGAGTGTCGTGTGTCGCTTCGACAGCCCGGGCTGCAACCCGAAGACCCTGACAAAGAGCTTGCCGATTCGTTCCGCCAGCTCCTCTTCGTGGTGACCGAGGGAGAAGACGAGTTGCGCGGAATGCACCCGCGACGGGGCGTGCAGGACGCAACCCTCGGCTGCGTAGTAGCCCAGCAACGCCGCGAGGTCCTCGTCGAGGTGGAGCCGTGCCGGCATCCCCGGGGCGTGCTCTTTCGAGAGCCGCACGCGACTGCCCTCGACCAGTACCTCAGCGGGCTTCGAGTCGAGGTCTGCCAGACTCCACAACCCTCGCCGAACCTTGCTGAGAAGATGGCGGACGTGCGTGGCGCTCTTGCCGAACCGGGCGGCGATCCTCCGCGACGTCCACCCCGCCTCGGACATCGCCAGGATCTTCCTGAGCACCCCTGGGCCGATCACGTCGTGTGGATAGCGAATCCGGCCGGCCAGCGGTCGGAGGATCTCCGCGATGTCGTACTCGGCCGGATATCGGATGCCGAGATCCTTGGGTACCGCGAGAAAGTCGCCATGCCGGAGCCGGTCGGCCGGGAGAAACCGTGGTGGCGAGCCGTCTTTCAGGTCGCCTTCGGACGAGGCCAGGACCTCGTGGTCCGGAGTCAGCTTCAAGGCTGGTAGATACGCCGGCTGGAGTCTGATCAGGTTTCCGGAATATCGGTGCCTGAAGACCGCGCGGACGGGGCGGACGCGTCCCGTGTGCGTGTAGACCTCGAGCCCCGGCGAGACGCGGACTGACTCATCGGCGAGCCCTGCTGGCCTCGCCGAGTCGAAGAGCCGCTTGACGGGAATCAGGCCCCGCGTCGTGGCGATCGGTGTCCGGGCCACGATGCAGTAGGCGCAGTGCAGATCACATCCGAGCATGCCGAACGAGAGAGCCTTCGAGCCCGGATAGGCGTGGAAGAAGGGCTTCTTCTCGACGGGGTCGAGCTGGAGGCCGGCGACGTAGCCCCAGGGAACCCGGAGCCGGCCGCCCTCGTTGTAGCGGACCTTGCAGATCCCGCGCTGGCCGGGCGGGATCACGCAGCGATGGCCGCAGGCGTAGCAGCGGAGCCGCCCCTCGGGGAGCGGCTCCCACAGCTCGCCCTCCCGGGTGCGCGGGTCGATCAGCTGGGCCAGACTGGGCGCTTCTCGCGACATACCCCGCCCTGTCGCGCTCAGAGTACGCCCGGCCCGCCCCCCGGGCAAACGAAGGAGTTACGCCCGGCCGGGCACTACGGCCATGATCGCGCCCCGCACCGCCTCCAGCATCCGGTCCACCTGCTCCTCGGTGATGACCAGCGGCGGCGCCAGGAAGATCTGCTCGGCGACCATCCCGTCGGCCACCGGGTAGGCCCGGGTCCGGGTCACCAGGCCGCGCTTCTCCATCTCGCGCTTCACCCGGGGCCCGACCTTCTGATCGGCCGGGAACCCGGCCTTCGTTCCCCGGTCGGAGACCAGCTCAACCGCCGCCAGGAGCCCCTTCCCGCCCCGGACGTCGCCGATGGCGGCCAGCTCCTTCTGGAGCCCGAGCAGGCCCTGGTGGACCCGCGTCCCCATCTTCGCCGCCCGCTCCCAGAGCCGCTCGCGCTCCATGATCGCCACGTTCGCGAGCCCGACCGCGCAGCACGTCGGGTGGCCGGAGTAGGTGTAGGCGTGCATCCAGCGGTTCTCGAGCGCCACCGAGTTGATCGCGTCGTGGATGTCGTGGGACACCATGATGCCGCCGAGCGGCTGGTAGCCGGAGGTCACCGCCTTGGCGAACGACATGATGTCGGGCTCGACGCCCCAGTGGGTCAGCGCGAACCACTGCCCGGTGCGGCAGAAACCCGGTGATGACCTCGTCCGCGATGAAGAGCACCTGGTGGCGCGTGCAGATCTCGCGGACGCGCGGGAAGTAGTCGTCGGGCGGCACGATCACGCCGCCGCCCCCGATGATGGGCTCGGCGATGAACGCCGCCACCGTGTCCGGGCCTTCGCGGAGGATCGCCTCTTCCAGCTCCCGGGCGGCGGCCTGGCCGACCGACTCCCCTGGCCGGGCCCCCTGGAAGCGATAGGGGTAGGGCGCCTGGATGTGGAGGAAGCCGGGGACCCGCGGCTCGAACATCTTCCAGTACGGCGCCATGCCGGTCGCGCTCATCGCCTGGAGCGTCACCCCGTGGTACGCGTTCTGCCGCGCGATGATCTTGACCTTGTCGGGCTTGCCCTTCGCCTTCCAGTAGAAGCGCGCCGTCTTGAACGCCGACTCGTTGGCCTCGGCGCCGCCGCAGGTGAAGAAGACGGCGGCCATGTTCCGGTAGCCGAGGCTGACCAGCTTCGTGGCCAGCTCGACCGCCGGGATGTTGGACGAGCCGACGTAGTTGGAATAGTACGCGAGCGTCTTCATCTGCTCGTAGGCGGCCCGGGCCAGCTCCTCGCGCCCGTGGCCGACGCTCACGTTCCAGAGACCGGAGAGGCCGTCGATGTACTCGCCGCCGTGGATGTCCTTGATCATGGCGCCCCGCCCCTCGACCACGACCAGCGGCTCGGCGGCCTCGGAGGCGTGATGCAGGGGGTGGATGAGGTGGGCCTGGTCGTTCTTGATGAGGTCGGCGGCGTTCACGGTGGCCATGATGTCCTCCTTCGGGCGTCTCGGAAGAGCGTCAGCCGGACACGGCGCCGCGGGCCAGCACCCGCGCGCGCCAGTCCCCGGAGGGGATGCGCGGCCCCCGGCCGGGCGGGCCGTTGTACACGTAGAGCCAGACATCGCGGGCGGAGCCGTCGGCGAGCGTGACCGCAGCCGACCGCCGCACGTAGAGGCTGCCGGCCTCGTCCGCAGAATCGTACCACTCTGCGCGGTCCAGCGCCGGGAGGCGGGCCGCCAGGTCGGGCAGCCGGTACAGCTCCCCGACGACCCAGCCGGCGTCGTCGAGCACCAGGCCCGGGTACTCGCCGAAGTCGTAGAGCGACCCCCGGATCCGCGCCGGCCCCACCAGGACGGCGGCCGGGCCCAGGAGCGGGCGCCGGACGAACCCCGTCATCAGGGTGCCGTAGGCGAAGAGGTGGTCGAGCGTGGCGGTCGTCAGCGACCCGAGACCCGGTCGTGGTCGGGCGGCGAAGGGGTCCCGGTCCCGGTGGCGCGCGAGCTGCCCGACTCCGTCCCGGAGCCGGCCCGCGTGCTTCAGGTGGGAACGCCGAACCGTGGCAGCACCCAGCGGGTGAGGGCGAACCAGACCGCCACTACCGCAACCAGGATCCCGATCGGCTCCCAGCTCATGCGCCACCTCCGCCGTTGCCGTTCACCGCGCGCAGGACCTGATCCACGAACTCGGCCTCGGGGTACGCGCCGTCGAACGACACCCGGTCGTTCACGACGGTCCTGGGCACCGCCCTCACGCTGTATTGCTGGGCGAGGTCCGGGAACTCGCTGGCGTCCACGCAGTCCCCGCGGACCCACTCGGAGGCGACGGCCAGGTGATGTGCCAGGCGCACGGCCCGGGGGCAGTGGGGTCAGGTCGGCGTCGTGAAGACCTGGATGTGAACGGGGGTCGTCAGCCCGCGCACCCGCTCCAGCGTCTCGGGAGAGAGCTTCGGCTCCCCGGACGCCGCCACCTGCATCCCGTCGATCAGGTTCGAGAACTCGTAGCCGCCCGGGATGCCGAAGAACCGGATGCCGTAGTCCCGGGCGCCCTCGACCACGATGGCCGGCACGCGATCGATCCCGTATCCGGCCGCCTTCTCGCGGTCGATGTGGAGGTTGTAGACCTCCACCGCAACCTTATCGGAGCACTCCGCCACCTCGCGGACCAGTCGCTCCGTCTCCACCGCGTACTCGGAGCCGGCGCCGAGCTGGGCGCCGAAGACCACCAGCTTGACCGGTCCCGCGAGCTTCGCGAGCTCCTCGGTGACCGCCGACCGGTCCCGCTCCGTCAGGATCGCCATCCCGCCTCCTCGTCCGACGACTTCACTTCTCGCATTATACCGGATGCGCTCAGAGAAGGCGCGCCAGTGCCTTGCCCATCTGGTCGAGCGCCCGCTGGATGGCCTCGCGCGAGGCAGCGTACGAGAGGCGCAGGTAGCCCTCTCCGAACTCGCCGAAGGCGGTCCCCCACAGGACGGCGACGCCGCCTTCCTCCAGAAGATACGTGGCGATCTCCTTCGAGGGCCGCCGGAGCCCCTTGACGTTGGGGAAGACGTAGAACGCGCCCCGCGGTCGGGTGCACGAGACGCCGGGCAGCCGGTTGAGACCCTCGACGATGAGGTCACGACGCGCGCGGAACTCCTCGACCATGGTCTGCACCGAGCTGTCGTCGCCCCGGAGCGCGGCCAGCCCCGCCTGCTGGACGAAGGTCGCGGTGCACGAGGCCGAGTTGGTCATGAGGCGCGTCAGGTGCTCGGCGAGGGGCGGGGGCATGACGCCGTACCCCAGTCGCCAGCCGGTCATGGCGTAGGACTTGGAGAAGCCGTCGAGGATGATCGTCTGGGGCTTCATGCCGGGCAGGCTGGCGATCGACGCGAACCGGCCCTCGTAGAGGAAGCGGCGGTAGATCTCGTCGGAGAGGACCGGCACCCGATAGTGCCGAGCCAGGTCGGCGATCCGTCCGATGTCGTCGGGCGCCAGCACGCCCCCGGTCGGGTTCTCCGGCGAGTTGATGATGAGGAGCTTCGTCTTCCGGGAGACGCGCCGCTCCAGCTCGGCGAGGTCCAAGCCGAAGCCGGTCTCCTCGAGGAGCGGGATCGGCACCGGGACGCCGCCCACGAAGTTGATGACCGACTCGTAGATGGGGAAGCCGGGATTCGGGTAGACCACCTCGTCCCCATGGTTGACGAGCGCCATGATGGCGAAGAACATGATCGGCTTCGCGCCGGGCGTGACCACCACCTCGTCCGGGCTCACCGGGATGCCGCGGGTCTCGCCGATGTGCTGGGCGATCGCCTCCCGCAGCTCGGGCAAGCCGGCCGACGGCCCGTAGTGAGTCGCCCCCGCGTCGAGCGCCCGCTTGGCCGCCTCCTTGATGTGGGTCGGCGTGTCGAAGTCGGGCTCGCCGATCTCCAGGTGGACCACCGACTTGCCTTGCCGCTCGAGCGCCTTCGCCCGCGCCAGCACCTCGAACGCCGACTCCGTTCCCAGCCGTCCCATCCGCTCGGCAACGTCCATCACGCTCGTGCTCCTGACTAGAAGACTCCGAATGTTTCGTAGGCGGCCAGCGGCGCCATCCCCCGGCGGACGGCGTCGCGCACCTTTGCTCTCGGAATGGCCGGCCGGGACGGGAGCCGGGTGTCGCGGCGGCAGGTGGAGGCATCTTACCGCAGCGCCGCGGCCCGGCTCAAGCGCCGCCTTGGTCGGCGTGAGCAAGGGATCGAACCGATCCCCCGGCGCCGATTGAGTTTCCAGGGGGATTGGGGTAGGCTCGCCGGGACAGCAACCAGGAGATGGGCACCACCATGGCCATCGCCAGCGCTGAAGCGATCGCGGTGCGCGGAGTGTCGAAGCACTACGCGACCCGGGACGGCCGGGTCGCCGCGCTCGACCGGATCTCCTTCGACGTGGCCGAGGGCGAGTTCGTCGCGGTGGTCGGGCCCTCGGGGTGCGGCAAGTCCACGCTGCTCAAGATCCTGGCCGGCCTCCTGCCCCCCTCGAGCGGCGAGGCCCGGCTGCGCGGCAGCGCCATCACGGCACCCCGGCGCGATATCGGCGTCGTCTTCCAGTCCCCGGTCCTCTTCCCCTGGCGCACCGTGCTGGACAACGTGTTGCTGCCGGTCAACGTGCAACGCCTGGGGCGCGCCGAGCGCACCGTGAGCGCGATCGAGCTGCTGGGGCTCGTCGGGCTCCGCGGGTTCGAGCGCCGGTACCCATGGGAGCTGTCGGGCGGGATGCAGCAGCGGGTCGCCCTCACCCGCGCCCTCATCCACGACCCGGCCATGCTCCTCATGGACGAGCCGTTCGGCGCGCTCGACGCGATGACCCGCGAGCAGATGAACCTGGAGCTGCAGCGGATCTGGCTGGAGCGCCGGAAAACAGTGCTCTTCATCACCCACTCGATCCCGGAGGCGGCGTTCCTCGCCGACCGGGTGCTGGTGATGAGTCCGCGCCCGGGCCGGATCCTCGAAGACCTCCGGGTGGACCTCCCCCGCCCGCGCGCCCTCGACGTCATGAGCGCCCCCGGCTTCGGCGAGACGGTGCGTCACCTGCGGGGGCAGCTCAGGGTCACCGGTGGCGTCAACGGATGAAGAGCGCCTGGAACCGGCTGCTCACCGTCGTCTTCTTCGCCGCTTCGGTTGCCGTCTGGGAAGCGGCGGTCCGCCTGCTGGAGATCCCGGCGTTCGTACTGCCGCCGCCGTCGGCGGTGGTGGTGGCCCTGTGGCGGGGCGTCTCCAGCGGGCTCTACCTCAAGCATCTCTACGTCACGCTGCTGGAGACCCTCCTCGGCTTCCTCCTGGGCTCGGCGCTCGGCTTCAGCCTGGGCACGGCCGTCGCGCTCAACCGCTACGTCGAGTACTTCCTCTACCCGTACATCGTGATGTTCCAGTCGCTCCCCAAGATCGCCCTGGCCCCCCTCATCGTGATCTGGTTCGGGCTCGGGCTCACCTCCAAGGTCGTGAATGCCGCCCTGGTGGCCTTCTTCCCGCTCCTCGTGAACACGATGGTCGGCCTCCGCTCGGCCGACGAAGACCGGGTCAACCTCATGCGCTCCCTGGCCGCCAGCGACCGGCAGATCTTCTGGATGCTCCGGCTGCCGAATTCGCTGTCCTTCGTCATGGCCGGGCTCGACGTGGCGATGATTTTCGCGCTCATCGGCGCCATCGTCGGCGAGTTCGTCGGCGCCAACGCGGGGCTCGGCATGCTCATCCAGAGCATGAACTTCACCATGGACGTCTCCGGCCAGTTCTCGGTCCTGCTCATCCTGTCGCTGCTGGGCCTGGTCCTGAATCGCGCCATCCTGCTGGTCCGCCGCCGGGTCCTCTTCTGGGACCCCTCGGAGAAGGAGAAGGCCGAGCGCCAGCGGGAGGAGGCCGAGGAGGGAGCGCCTGGCTTGACTCGCGATCCCCGCGTCAAGAAGGAGGTCAGCGCATGGTAGGTCGCACCCGGATGCTCGTCCTCGCCCTTCCGCTCGCCCTGCTCGCCATGCCGGCGGCCGCCCAGGTCACTCACCTGAAGGTCGGCTGGTGCGCCCGCACGGTCTCCGCCGCCGCCACGCCGTTCGCGGTGGCGACCAGGCTCGGCTGGTTCAAGCAGGAGGGGGTCGAGGTCGAGCTGGTGCCCCTGCCCGGCTCCACCGACTGCGTGAAGAACGTGGCCATCAAGGAGGTGGACTTCTCGCTGCCCAGCGTCGAGCCGCTGGCCATCGGCCGTCCCCAGGGCATCAAGGCCAAGGTCTTCTACACGGCGTACCAGGGCAACATCTACGGCATCGCGGTGCCGGCCGACAGCCCGGTCCAGAAGATGGCCGATCTCAAGGGCAAGATCGATCGGGGTCATCTCCATGGCGTCGGGTGGCGTCATCGTCGCTCGTGCCCTGGCCACCGCCGCGGGCCTGGACCCCGAGAAGGACGTCACCATCGTGGTGGCCGGCGAGGGCGCCCAGACCGCCGCCCTCGTCCGCAACAAGCAGGTGGACGCGCTGAGCCAGTTCGACACCCAGTACGCCATGATCGAGAACGCCGGCGTCCGGCTGCGCCTCCTCGACACCCGGGAGATCGACCCCTACCCGTCGAACGGCTTCCTCGCCCTGGAAGAGACCCTGAAGAGCCGCCGGAAGGAGGCCATCGCGCTGGCTCGCGGTTACGCCAAGGGCACGATCTTCGCGATCACCAACCCCGAGGCGGCGATCCGGCTCCTCTACGAGGTCTACCCGCAGACGAAGCCGACCGGCAAGGACGAGGCCACCGCCATCCGGGACGACGCCCGGGTCCTCCAGGCCCGCATCCAGAACTGGAAGCTCGAGAAGGCGGGCGTGAAGCGGTGGGGCGAGAGCTCGGAGGCGAACTACGGGGCCTACGCCCAGTTCATGCTGAAGTGGGGGATCATCAAGCAGCCGGTCGAGGGACGCGACCTGATCACGAACGAGCTGATCGACGAGATCAACAAGTTCGATCCGGCCCAGATCGCCGCCGAGGCCCGCGCGTACAAGCCCGGCCGATGAGCCCGAGGCCGCCGTGCGCCTGACCCGGCGTCGCGTCCTGGCGGGGCTGGGGAGTCTCCTCGCCTCGGCCGGTTGCGGTGACGGCCGCAAGCGAAGCGTGACCGCCACCGAGACGGGGCTCGGTGGGGAGCCGCTCCCGTTCAACGTCCACCCCCTCGGCGGGCGCTTCCAGTCCCTCCAGCGCGACGCGCTCCGGATCCTCGCCACGCCGTGGATCCGCGTCACCCTCGGCCTGGTGACCGACGTCGGGGCCGCCGGGTCCTACGTGCGGCTGGCGCCGAACGTCCTCGGGCTCGTCTCCGACTTCCAGTCCGGCGTCGTCGACGCCCGCGACTGGCTGACCCTCCTGGCGGCCACCCTGCGACGCTATCCGCAGGTGCGCCGGGCCGAGCTGCTCAACGAGCCCGAGCGCTTCAACGGCCTCTCGCCGGAGCGCTACGTGCGCGAGTTCCTCCGTCCCGGCTACGAGCTGATCCGCGACCGCTTTCCAGGGGTACAGGTGGTGGCGGCGGCCCCCGTCGGGGACCGCAAGAAGGCCCCCGATCGCTTCCGCCGCCTGACCGACGCCGGCGCCGACGACGTGTGCGACTTCCGCGCCGTCCACGTCTACTTCGACGACGACGGGGCGCTCGGCGCGATCGCCGGTGGTACCCGGCGGCCGATCCTCGTGACCGAGACGGGCACCAACGTCGCCGGGCAGCACGTCCGCTGGTACACCGAGGTGCTGCCGCAGATTCGCGGGGCGCTGGGCGCCGAGCTGGTGTTCTGGTACGTCCTCCTCGAGTCGGCCGCTCTCGCCGGCGGCAGCGTCCCCTACAGCTATCCGGGCTCGAGCGTCATCGCCCCGGACCCCGACGCCGCGGGCCAGCCGAAGGCCGCGGCCGGCTCCGGCCTCTATCCCCTCCTCGCCCGGCAGCGCGCCGGTCGCTGAGAAGCTATCAGGGAATCGCCGCGAAGTGCGCGAGCATCGGGAAACCCGGAGGCGGGGCCCGGGCCACCGGAGGGACGCGGCGTCCCGAGGGCCGCAGGCCCGAGGCGCCGCGGCGATTCGGATGGAGCGCGGAGCTCCCCCCCGGCCCGATTGAGCCATGCGATCGATCCTCCTCGCGCTGGCGGCCGCCGTCATCGGGGCCGCCTCCCCGGCCGCGGCTCAGCCGACGTGGTGGATCAGCGTCGGCGGCCAGGCCGCCTTCGAGACCGGCCAGCTCGACTCGACGCTCGGCACCGAGGGCGGGGGCGGGCTGGCCGCCGGCTGGCACCTCTTCCGGCTGGGTCCCCTGCTCCTCGGACCCGAAGTGGAGGGAACCGGCGGGAAGGTCTCGGCCGACCTCGGCACGGTGAGCGACGACGTGACGGTGTGGCGCGGCCGCGTCGGGATCCGCCTCGTCTGGTGGGAGGAGGACGAGGAGCCGCTCCTGGTCCCCTACCTCCGCGGTGGCGGGGTCTACCGCAGCGATTCCGGCAAGTTCATCTCGGACGACGGGATCGGCTGGTATGTCGGCGTCGGCCTCGACGTCCGACTCTCCGAGCACTGGTCGCTGGGGCCATTCGTCGCCTACGAGCGCGTCTCGCTGAGCGTGGAGACCGAGACGTTCCTGGTCGGCCTCGGTCTCACGTTCTCCTGGGGGGATTGATCGGGACACATAGATTTTTCGGGACCTCCCGCCCAACCCCCCTCCCCCCTCCGTCTGACCGGATCGCCGGGACGGCTCGGGCCTGCGGCCCTCGCGACGTCCCGCCCTCCGGTGGCCCCACCGGGGGGAGGGGGGAGCCGGAAGCACCCGCCTTCGGGCGATCTCATCGGCCCTTGAAGATGGGCGGGCGCTTGGCCACGAACGCCCGCACGCCTTCGGCGAAGTCCTCGGTATGCCCGCTCCGGGCGATGGACTGGCTCTCCAGCTCCATCTGGGTCTCCAGGCTCTCGGTGGTGGACGCGTGAAACAGGAGCTTGCCCCGACCCAGGGCGAGGGTCGGCCCCTGGGCCAGCTCGTCGGCCAGCCGGCGGGTCGCCTCGCGCAGCTCGGCGTCGGGCACCACCCGGCTCACGAGCCCCCACTCCAGCGCCTCCCGCGCCGTCAGCACACGGTTGGTGTAGAAGAGCTCGATGGCCCGGCGCAGCCCCACCAGCCGGGGCAGCCAGTAGGTGGACGAGCCGTCCGGCGTGGCCGCGATCCGCGAGTAGGCCATGGTGAATCGGGCCGACTCCGCGGCCAGCACCAGATCGCCCGCGATCGCCAGCGAGAGGCCGCCGCCGGCCGCCACGCCGTTGACCGCGGTCAGGACCGGCTTCGGCGTCCGGACCAGTCGGGAGACCGCGCCGTGGACGTAGGTGGTCAACTCCTTGATCAGCGCCCCGACCCGGGGGAGATTGTCGGCGAAGTCCTTGACGTCCCCGCCGCCGCAGAACGCCTTGCCGGCGCCCGTCACGACGATGCAGCGCACCGCCGGGTCCTCGTCCAGCTCGATCGCGACCGAGAACAGCTCGCGCCCGAGCGTCAGGTTCAGGGCGTTGAAGGCGTCCGGGCGGTTGAGGGTGACGGTGGCGACGCCGCCCGCCGTGTCCAGCGTGATGGTCTCGTAGCGCATGGGGCGTCTCCTCGTCGAGACGGGATCAGCGGCCGATGCCAGCCCGCTCGGGCCGGCGGGCTCGATTCTGCCACGCCGGCGCGGCGGGCCGCCAGTCCCCGACGTTTCTTGCTAGAATGACGCCGTGACCAGCCGGGCGGTCTGGCTCGCGATCATCGGGCTCGTCGCGGTCCTCCTGGTGGTCGCGGGAGTCGTGACGGTCCGCATCGACTTCCACGCCCCGCGGTGGGCCGGCGCCGGGTTCTGGACCGACGCCAAGACCGACGGCCAGCTCCCACCCGAGTACGCGCGCTGGGTCGAGCTGGCGAAGGCGACGCGTCCCGCCGTGGTCAACGTCAGCACCTTGCAGCGGCGGGCCGAGGACCCGATGCAGGACTTCCTCCGGCGCTTCTTCGGCGGCGAGCCGCCGGCGGGACCCCGGGCGAGCCTGGGCTCGGGATTCATCGCATCCCAGGACGGCTACGTCGTCACCAACAACCACGTGGTGGGCACCGGCGGCCAGATCGTGGTGAAGCTGGACAACGGCAGCGAGCACGCCGCCAAGGTCGTCGGGACCGACCCGGCCACCGACGTCGCCCTGCTCAAGATCGAGGCCACGGGGCTGGCGGTCCTCCCGTTCGGCGACTCCGACAAGCTCCAGGTGGGCGAGCCGGTCATGGCCATCGGGAACCCGTTCGGCCTCGACCAGACGGTGACGACCGGCATCGTCAGCGCCAAGGAGCGGTTCATCGGCGCCGGCCGCTATGACGACTTCATCCAGACCGACGCCTCGGTGAACCCGGGCAACTCGGGCGGCCCGCTGATCTCCATCCACGGCGCCGTGGTCGGGATCAACACCGCCATCTTCTCCCAGTCGGGCGGCTCCATCGGCATCGGCTTCGCGATCCCGATCAACCTGGCGAAGACGATCCTCCCCCAGCTCCGCGAGCGAGGCTCGGTGGTGCGCGGCTGGCTCGGCGTGGCCGTGCTGCCGGTGACCTCCCAAACGGCCCAGGCGAGCGGCCTCGCCGAGCCCCGGGGGGCCATGGTGGAGAACGTGGCGCCGGGGTCCCCGGCGGAGCGCGCCGGTCTCCAGAAGGGCGACGTCATCGTGGCGGTGAACGACCAGCCGGTGGCCGCGCCCCCCGAGCTGACCCGCCGCATCGCGAGCATGCCGCCCGGGACCCGGGTCCAGGTGACGGTGGTCAGGGAGCGCGCGCGGAAGACGCTGGCGGTGGAGCTAGGCCGCCTCCCCGAGCGCCCCCCGACTACGCCGGGCCGATAACCTTCGCATCCCGTCGTCCTCGGTCGTCGCCGATCCTCGGCGTATCGGAGTACGCCTGCGGTCGGCGACTCCCTGCGTCCTAGGGTTGCTCGGTTCTCGGCCCGGCTGGGCAACCGTTGTGATCCCGTCGGGAGTACTGTCGCGTGCGGTGCGACGTGAGCCACGACAGGGCGGCCTCGGCGGCGGCTTCGCCGAGCTCCCCCGAGGGAATAGTTAGTAGACGGGGGGGGCGTAGACGGTCAGGAAGAAGAGCGGCGTTGTGCCGGCGTTCCGGGCGTGGTGGCGGACGCCGGCCGGGATCAGCACGAGGGCGCCTGGACCCGCGGTGAGTCGCTCCGCCCCCACCCGCATCTCGGCCTGGCCCTCGAGCACGTAGACGATCTGATCGCCGCCGTGCTCTTCCTCGGGGCCGGCGTCCTGGCCGGGGGCGACGGTCATGACGGCCGTCTGGCTCGCGGCCGTCGACTGGAGGACCTGAAAGAAGGCGCCCCGGTGCTCGGCCGGGTGGACGAGGACCGCCGGTGGCGATTGGCGCGCGGGCCGCGCCACCTCAGGCTCCTTGCGGCCGCACGACCAGGACGGTCACGTTGTCGGGCCCCCCGGCCTCGTTGGCGGCGGCGACCAGGGCGCGACAAGTGGCCTCCAGGTCCCCCGTGTGCTGACGCAGGAGCTCCTCGATCCGCTCGTCCGACAGGGCGGTCGTCAGGCCATCGGAGCAGAGCAGGATCCGGTCGCCCGCCCGGAGGCGCTCCTCCCGCACCTCGAACTCGACGTCCTCCTGCAGGCCGATCGCCTTCGTCAGCACGTGACGGAAGGGGTGCACGTCCCGCTCCGACACGTCGATGAGCTGCTGGGCGATGGCGGCCTCGATCCAGGAGTCGTCGCGCGTGATCTGCTGCAGCCGGTTTTCGCGGAAGAGGTAGACCCGGCTGTCTCCCACCCCAGCATAGGTGAGGCGCCCGTCACGCAGAAGCACGGCGACGAGGGTCGTCCCCATGCCGGTCAGCTCCTCCCGGTCGGCCGCCCGCCGGTAGACGGAGCGGTTCGCCAGGCGGATCCCCGTGCTGAGGCAGTTCGCCTCGAACGAGCGCTCGCCGGTGATCCCGAACGGCCAGGTGAGGTCGCGGTCCCCGTGGGCGCGGCCGATGAAGTCCTGCAGCGTCTCGACCGCGAGCCGAGAGGCAACCTCCCCCGACTGGTGGCCCCCCATCCCGTCCGCGACCACGGCAAACCCGATCCCCGAGTCGAACTGCATGAAGTCCTCGTTGCTCTTCCGCTTGCGGCCGGGGTCGGTCAGTCCGTGGGCGTCGATCATCGAGCCGGAGCCTCCCTGAAGGGTCCGCTTTCCCCTGGGGTAACGCCCGTCACGATAGCACGAATCCGGCCAGTTCTCCCGGGCCGTCAACTGCCTAGGCCAGCTCGGCGAGGAACCCACGGAGCGCCGCGTTGACCGCGGCCGGCTGCTCGAGCTGAGGAAAGTGGCCGGCGGCATCGATCTCCACCAGGCGCCCCCCCGGGATGCCGCCGGCCAGGAAGCGGCCATACTTGGGGGGAGTCAGGCGATCGTCGCGCCCCACCACGACGAGCGTCGGCGTCCGGATCGCGCTCAAGCTGCCCATGACGTCGAACCGGTCGCACGCCATGAAGTCGCCGAGCGTCACCGCCGAGGCCGTCTCCTGGAGGGCGCGCTCGGCCTCCGCCACCGCGGCCGGCGCCGTCCGCGGGCTGTAGGCGAGACTGCCGACCAGCTCGGCGCCGCTGCGCGAGCCGGCCTCGAACAGCTCCATGATCCGGGGGAGCACGCGGAGCCGGGCGCCGGTGCCGACCAGGACCAGCCCGCTCAGGCGCTCCGGCCGGGCGAGGGCCACCGTCTGGGCGATGGCGCCACCCATCGAGTGCCCCCCCAGCACCACCCGGTCGAGCGCGAGGCCGTCGAGCAGCCCGAGAAGCCAGGTGGCGTAGTCCTCGACGCGCCGGCACCCGGCGCCGCCCGTCGCGCCGTGGCCGGGAAGGTCAACGGCGATGACCCGGGCGGCGTCGGCGAGCCCGGCGAGCTGGGGCGCCCACAGCTCGGCCCGACCGCCGCTCCCGTGGACGAGGACCATCGGCCGGCCCTGGCCGGCGGCCAGGTAGCCGGCCGGCCGGCCCCCGACGGTGGTGGTCTCCCGAAAGACCCTCAGATCGAGACCTCCCGCCCACCCCCCCAACCCCCCTCCCCCACCGTTGGACGGCCTTCGGCCTGTGGCCGGCGGGAGGGGGGAGTCGGAGGACCCATTCCTTCACACGCTCTTAGAGGACGGCGCCCCGGGCCGTGATCGGCCACAGGGTCTCCACCCGGCCCCCCCGGACCCCCACGTACCAGTCGTACAGGTTCACCGTGGGATCGCAGTGGCCCGGGATGAGGCGCAGCTTCTCGCCGACGCGGATCCCGGCCTGGGGATCGCGGAGAAAGAGCACGCCGTGCTCGTCGGAGGCGCGCTGAACCTCGGCCTCGGGCATCCCCCAGACCGCGGGCATGCCGGCGTCCACCGAGAACGCCTTCAGCCCGGCATCCACCACCGCGCGGTCGGCGGCCGGGTGGCTCATCACCGTGGTCAGGACGAACAGGCTGTGCTCGAACTCCGAGGGGAAGCCTTCGATCCGCTTGTAGTCGACGTCCATGAAGATGTAGGAGCCGGCCTGCACCTCCGTGAAAACGCCGCTCGAGGCCTCGAACTGATAGCTGCCGGTGCCGGCCCCGGAGATCATCTCGCACCGGAGCCCCTGCCGGTCGAGCCGCTCGACGGTCTCCCGGACCCGGGCGATGGCCAGCTCGATCGCCTCGCGGCGCTTCGCCAGGTCCTGGATGTGCTGGGCCCGCCCCTGATAGGCCTGGAGCCCGGCGAAGCGGAGCCCCGGCTGGGCCGCCACCAGCTGCGCCAGCGCAACCGCGGGCTCCCCCGGCTCCACGCCGCACCGGTTGGCGCCCACGTTGAGCTCGACGAGCACCGGCAGGCGGACCCCGAAGGCCCGGGCGGCCGCGTCGAGGTCCCGGACGTTCTGGGGGTCGTCCACGCAGACGCTCACCTCCGCCTGCCGGGCCAGGGCCGCCAGCCGGGCGAGCTTCGGCGCCCCCACGATCTCGTTGCTGACCAGGACGTTCCTGACGCCGCCGTACACCAGGGCTTCGGCCTCGCTCACCTTCTGGCAGCAGACGCCCACCGCTCCCCGCGCGATCTGGTGGAGCGCGATCACCGGGCACTTGTGCGTCTTGGCGTGCGGGCGCAGACGGACCGGCCGCCCGGCGACGAAGCGGGCCATCCGGTCCAGGTTGCGCTCGTAGGCGTCGAGGTCCACCAGCAAGGCGGGAGTGTCGATCTGGTCAGCCGCCGTGCCGACGTCAGCGGGCGGGCGGGTCATCTGGCACTCCTTTGGCACTCCTTTCGCGGGCCGGGCGGCTTGACACCCCCGGGCGACTGAACGAGACTACAAGCCGCCCGGTTCGTTGCCAAGTCCAAAGATCCACGCCCACGGCGAGCAGGAGGAAGCCATGCCGGACGCGATCCCCACGCCTCCGCCCACCCGCGGTCTCTCTCGCCGGGCGATTCTCCGGCTCGGCGGCGCCGCCGTCGCTGGCGCCGCCACCGGCCCCTTCGTCTGGACGCCGGCCCGCGCCCAGGGATTCAACTGGAAGCGCTTCCAGGGGAAAGAGCTGTTCCTCCTGCTCACCAAGCACCCGTGGATCGACGTGCTCGAGAAGAACATCCCGGAGTTCGAGTCGCTGTCCGGGATGAAGGTCAAGTGGGAGACGCTGCCCGAGATCCAGGCGCGCCAGAAGATGACGGTGGAGCTGACCGGGGGCTCGACCGGGATCGACGCCTTCTTCACCTCGCTCCACGTCGAGAAGAAGCGCTTCTGGAAGGCCGGCTGGTATCTGCCGCTCAACCGGTTCCTCGAGGACAAGGCGCTGACCAGCCCGGAGTACGACTGGAGCGACTTCACGCCGGGCGCCCGAGCGGGCGCCACCCAGGCCGACGGGAGCATCTCGGCCCTGCCGGCCTTCATCGACGCCAACGTGTTCTTCTACCGAAAGGACGTGTTCGCCCAGAAAGGTCTGGCCCCGCCGAAGACCCTGGCCGAGCTCGAGCAGCTCGTCCCCAAGCTCCACGCGCCGCCGGGGATGTACGGCCTGGTGATGCGCGGCCTGAAGAACGCGAACGCCACCCAGTATCCGACCGTCCTCTTCGCCATGGGCGGGGCGTACCTGACCAAGGACGGCAAGGCAGCCCTCGACACCCCGGAAGGCGTCGCCGCGATGGACTACTACGCGCGGATGCTGCGGCAGTACGCCCCGCCGGGGGTCGTGAACTTCAACTGGTACGAGGCGTCCTCGGCGTTCTTCCAGGGTCAGGTCGCGACCTACATGGACGGGGTCAACTTCGCCAGCCAGTTCGAGGATCCGGCCAAGTCGAAGGTGGTCGGCAAGGTCGGCTACGCGATGCTGCCGGCCGGGCCCGGCGGGCAGTTCGCCCCGATCTACATCACCGGCATGGCGATCCCCCAGTCGAGCGCGAGCAAGGAGGCCGCCTACCTGTTCATCCAGTGGGCGACCAACAAGCAGAACGCCGTCCGGGAGCTGATGGCGGGGGTCGGCGTCGGCCGCAGCTCGCCCTGGGACAACGCCGAGGTGAAGGCCAAGCCCAAGATGCCGGTCAACTGGTACCAGGCGTACCAGGCCTCGCTCAAGATCGGACGCCAGGGCCTCCCCGAGATCGTCGCGGTGACCGAGTATCGCGACATCATCGGGGTGGCGATCCAGCGCGCGATCGAGGGCATGCCGGCGGCCCAGGCGGCGGGCCAGGCGCAGAAGGAGTTCCAGGAGCTGCTCACCCGGACCGAGAGCTGATGTCACGAGACCCCGAGGGCCCGGCGGCCCGGGACCCGGATTCGACCGACAAGGAGGTCAGCATGCCGGCATCGATCCCGTCGCATTCCCCGACCCGCGGCGTTTCCCGCCGCGCGGTCCTCAAGCTGGGCGCCGCCGCCGTCGCCGGCGCCGCCACCGGCCCCTTCGTCTGGACGCCGGCCCGCGCCCAGGGCTTCAACTGGAAGCGCTTCCAGGGCAAGGAGCTGTTCTTCCTGTTCTACAAGCACCCCTGGATCGACGAGATGGTGACGCACATCCCCGAGTTCGAGTCGATGACGGGCATGAAGGTGAAGTACGAGGTCCTGCCGGAGGTCCAGGGTCGCCAGAAGCTCATCATCGAGATGACCGGGGGCTCGGGCGGCGTGGACGGCTTCCACTCGAGCACGCACGTCGAGAAGCGGCGCTTCTGGAAGTCGGGCTGGTACCAGCCCATCAACGCGTTCCTCGAGGACAAGTCGCTGACCCCGCCGGACTTCGACTGGAACGACATCGTGCCCGGCGCCAAGGCCGCGGTTCTCCAGCCTGACAAGACCATCAGCGGGATCCCGACCTTCGTCGATCCCTTCGTGCTCTTCTACCGCAAGGACCTCTACGCCCAGAAGGGCTGGAAGCCGCCGAAGACGGTCGCCGAGATGGAGACCCAGGCCAAGGCGCTCCACGGTCCGCCCGGCATGTACGGCATCGTGTACCGGGGGCTCAAGAACGCCAACGCGACGCCGTGGGCGTACATGCTCTTCGTCCACGGGGGCGACTACCTCACCAAGGACGGGAAGTCGGCGATCAACGCCCCGGAGTGGGCCAGAACGATGGACACCTACGCCGGGATGCTGCGACGCTACGGACCCCCCGGCGTGGTGAACTTCAACTGGTACGAGTCCAGCTCGGCCTTCATGCAGGGGCAGGTCGGCATCTACTTCGACGGCGTCAACTTCGCCAACCAGTTCGAGGACCCCGCGAAGTCGAAGATCGCCGGCAAGGTCGGCTACGCCGTGCTGCCCGCCGGGCCCGGCGGCCACTACACCTGCACCTTCACCAACGCGATGGCCGTCTCCGCCCAGAGCCGGAACAAGGAGGCGGCCTACCTGTTCTGCGCCTGGTCCACCAACAAGCAGAACGCGGTGCGGGAGCTGCTGGCCGGGGTCGGGGTGGGCCGCGCCTCGACCTGGTCGAACCCCGAGGTCAAGGCCAAGCCCAAGATGCCGCAGGAGTGGTACGACGCCTACCTGGAGTCGCTGAAGATCGGCAAGCCGGGGCTTCCCGAGATCGTGGGGGTCACCGAGTACCGGGACCTCATCGGGGTGGCGATCCAGCGAGCCATCGAGGGGGCGCCATCGGCCCAGGTCCTGGCCGACGCCCACCGCGAGTTCCAGGAGCTCCTGAACAAGACGGAAGCGTAACAGGGTGACCGGCGATCCCGGGGGCGTGCCTCCGGGATCGCCGCCGCATCGATGAGCGTCCCGCCCGCGACCACCGCCGTCGCCCAGGCCCAGTCACCGGCCGTCCGCACCGGGCGGGCGGGGCGCTGGGCTCACCGGCACGCCCGCTGGATCTTCCCGGCTCCGGCCGTGCTCCTCGTCGCCGCCATCATCGCCTACCCGATCGTCTACACGGTGTGGATGAGCCTCCAGGAGTGGTTCATCTCGAGTCTCACCGCGCCGAAGTTCATCGGGGCGGCGAACTACCAGAAGATCCTGGTGGCCGACCCTCGCTTCCGTGACGCGTTCTTCCGGACGCTCTACTTCACGTTCCTGGTGGTCGCCGGCGAGACGATCCTCGGCGTGGCCATGGCCCTCCTCTTCAACCGAGAGTTCTGGGGGCGTGGCCTCCTCCGCACGCTGGCGATCCTCCCGATGGTGGCGACACCCACCGCCATCGCGCTGGTGTTCGTGATGATGTACCACCCCACCCTCGGCGTGGCAAACTACCTCCTCACCCTGATCGGGCTGCCGCCCTTCAAGTGGACGTACTCCAGCCAGACGGCGCTCTACGCCCTGGCCGTGGTCGACATCTGGGAGTGGACGCCGCTCATCATGCTGATCGCGCTGGCCGGGCTGGCCAGCCTGCCCCGGGAGCCGTACGAGGCGGCGCACATCGACGGCGCCTCGACGCTCCAGGCCTTCTGGCACATCACGCTGCCGCTGCTCCGACCCGTCCTGGTGGTGGCGATCCTGTTCCGGGCGATCGACGCGCTCAAGACCTTCGACATCATCTACATCATGACGCAGGGCGGCCCCGCCAACTCCACCGAGACCATCAACGTCCTCCTCTTCAACCAGGCCTTCTCGTACTTCAACATGGGCTACGCCTCGTCGATGGCGGTGGTCCTCTTCGCCATCGTGATGGGCGCCTCGCTGATCCTGATCAAGGTCCGGAGGACGGCGGCGTGGTGAAGCGTCGGATCCCCCCCTGGCTGAGCACGGCCGGCTTCTACGCGCTGGCTGGGCTGTTCATGCTGCCGACGATCTTCGTCTTCTACTGGATGATCACGCTGTCGCTGAAGCCCCAGGTGGAGGCGACGGCGTTTCCGCCGTCGTTCTTCCGCTTCCCGCTGACCACCCGGGGCTACCAGGAGGTCTTCACCAAGTACCCCTTCGTCCTCTACACTTGGAACAGCCTGGTCGTCGCCCTCGGCTCGACCGCCCTCGGGCTGGCCGTCGGCCTCCCCGCCGCTTACTCCATCGCCCGGTGGCGGCAGCAGGGCCTGGCGCTGACGATCCTGGCCGCCCGGATCATCCCGGGGATCTCCTACCTGATCCCCTGGTACGTCTTCTTCCGCCAGCTCAAGATGGTCGACACCTACGGCGCGCTGATCCTGACCCACCTCATCGTGAGTCTCCCGATCACCATCTGGGTCATGATCGGCTTCTTCGAGGACGTGCCGGCCGAGCTGGAGGACGCCTCGCTGATCGACGGCTGCTCCTACTACGGCAGCTTCTGGCGGGTCGCGCTGCCCCTGGTGAAGCCGGGGGTGGTCGCGACCGGGATCCTGGCCTTCGTCTTCTCGTGGAACAACTTCCTGTTCTCGGTGATCCTGGCCGGCCGGCAGACCCGCACGCTCCCCATCGCGGTCTTCAACATGATCTCCTACGAGGAGATCAACTGGGGGACGCTGGCCGCCGCCGCCACCCTGATCACGCTGCCGGTGCTGCTGCTGGCGCTGGTCGTCCAGCGCCACATCGTCACCGGGCTCACCTTCGGCGCCGTGAAGCAGTAGCGGGAGGGAACCATGAAAGCGTACCGCGTGTCGTTCGGCGGCCTGGCCGCGATCTTCGGCCTGATCCTCGTCACCGGACCGGCGGCCGCCCAGGGCGTGACGAACCTGGCGGCCCGCGAGGCGGGCGGGCACCTGGTCTTCTTCAGCAGCCAGTACGACGATTCCCAGTGGAAGGCCGAGCACCTCATCGACGGCTCGCCGCAGCAGGGGTGGGCCGGCCAGAACAAGGGCGCCCAGTCGGTGATCATCGCGTTCAAGGACAAGGCTCTGGCCGAAGTCCACGACGTCGTCATCAACCCGTACACCAAGGAGGACCCTTCCACCTGGGCCAAGGACGTCGAGGTGCAGGTGTCCACCACCTACCCGTTCCGCGACTTTCGCTCGGTCGGCACCTTCACGCTCAAGAAGGAGGGCAACGACCAGGTCTTCTCGTTCCCCAAGCCGACGCCGGCTCGCTACGTGAAGATCCGCTTCCTCAGCAACCACGGCGGCTCCTACATGGAGGCCGGCGAGATCCAGGTGATGGGGCAGCTGCTCCCGCAGGCGGCGGCGGCCCCCGGCTACACCAACGTGGCGGCGGCCGGCGCCGGCGCCCGGATCGAGAAGTTCACCAGCCAGTACGACGACTCCTGGGCGGCCAAGCACCTCATCGAGGAGGACGGAAGCCGCCAGTGGGCCGGCAAGTCGGCGGGGTCCCAGGAGGTGGTCGTCGCGCTGCCGGCCGTCACCGAGATCACCGACGTCGCGATCAACAACTACTCGAAGGAAGACCCGGCCACCTGGGCCAAGGACGTCGAGGTCGAGGTCTCCTCGACGGTCGCCTACAAGGACTACAAGCCGATCGGCAAGCTGTCGATGCCGCAGATCGGCGATCTCCACACGATCTCCCTCGCCGCGCCGGTGGCCGCCCGCTACGTCAAGGTGCTGTTCCGCACGAACCACGGGGGCAGCTACATGGAGGCGGCGCGGATCCGCGTGTACAGGACCGACGCCGCCGGAGGCAAGACGGTGGCCCAGCAGCTTACCGAGACGGGACGCGCGGTGGTCCGGGAGATCCGGTTTGCCACCAACTCGGCCCAGATCCTGCCCGAGTCGGCCGCGGTCCTGAGTCAGATCGCCCGGGTGCTCAAGGACGACCCGAAGCTGGAGCTGATCATCGAAGGCCACACGGACAACGTGGGCGGACCTGACTTCAACCTGGACCTCTCGCGCAAGCGGGCGGAGGCGGTCAAGCGGTGGCTGGCCGACAAGGAGGGCGTCAGCGAGGTGCGGCTGGCGACCGTGGGCTACGGGCTGACCCGGCCGGTGGCCGACAACGGCACCGAGGACGGGCGAGGCCAGAACCGCCGGGTCGAGCTACTGAAGAAGTAGCCCATGGTGGCCACCGGACTCCGCGCCGCCTGGAACGCGTGGAGGCGGCTGGCCCGGCGGATCGGGGACATCCAGGCCCGGATCCTGCTGACGCTGTTCTACTACGTGGTACTCGGCCCGTTCGCCCTGGTGCTCCGCTGGCGGAGCGACCCCCTCGCCCTCGAGCGTGGCGTCTCCGGGGGCTGGCGAGCCCGGTCGGAGTCGCTCGAAGCGCCGATGGCGCAGGCGCACCGGCAGTCCTGATGGACATCCTGGGCATCTCCTGCTATTTCCACGACGCCGCGGCGGCGCTGGTCCGTGACGGCCAGCTGGTGGCGGCGGCCGAGGAAGAGCGATTCACCCGGAAGAAGCACGACTACGCGTTCCCCCAGCACGCCATCGACTTCTGCCTGGAAACCGGCGGCATCCCGGCCAGCGCGCTCGACTACGTCGTCTTCTTCGAGAAGCCCTTCGTCAAGTTCGAGCGGCTGCTGCTCTCCTGCATGCAGACCTTCCCTCGGTCGCGCCGGCTTTTCCAGGAAGCCATGATCACCTGGCTCTGCGACAAGGTCTGGATCCGGCATCTCATCCAGACTCGGCTGGGCGTCCCCGCCGCCCGGATCCTCTTCAGCGAGCACCACCTCTCCCACGCCGCCAGCGCCTTCTTCTGCTCGCCCTTCGACGAGGCCGCGATCCTCACCGTGGACGGGGTCGGCGAATGGACGACCGCCTCGATCGGCATCGGTCGTCGCCGGGAGCTCCGGCTGCTGAAGGAGGTGCGCTTTCCCCACTCCCTGGGGCTGCTCTACAGCGCCTTCACCGCCTTCCTCGGGTTCGAGGTCAACGAGGGCGAGTACAAGGTCATGGGCATGGCGCCCTTCGGCGTGCCCCGCTACGCCGACCAGGTGTCCCGGCTCATCCACGTCGGGGACGACGGGAGCTTCGAGCTGGACATGGACTACTTCTCCTTCCATCACTCCAGCGAGCAGACGTTCAGCCCGCGGTTCGTCGAGCTGTTCGGCCCGCCGCGCGATCCCAAGGCGCACTTCTTCACCCCCACCAGCGGGTATGCCTCCTACTTCGGCCCGCGGCCCGCGACGTACGAGGCCGACGCCCGGCAGAACCAGCACTACGCCGACCTCGCCGCCAGCGTCCAGGCGGTGCTGGAAGACGTGCTGCTCAAGATGGCTCGCTGCGCCCATCGGGACACGGGGCTGGACCGGCTCTGCCTGGCCGGCGGGGTCGCGCTGAACAGCGTGGCCAACGGCCGCATCTTGAGAGAGACGCCGTTCCGGGAGATCTACATCCAGCCGGCCGCCGGCGACTGCGGGGGCGCGCTCGGCGCGGCGCTCTACGCCTATCACGTGCTGCTCGGACAGCCGCGCGGGTTCGTCATGGAGCACGCGGCGTGGGGCAAAGGGTACGGGGCCGGTGAGGTCGAGGCGTTCCTGCACGCCAGCGGCATCCGCTACGAGCGGCTCGACGACGAGGAGAGCCTGCTGGATCGTGTCGTCGATCGACTCCAGGACGGCAAGGTGATCGGCTGGTTCCAGGGGCGCTTCGAGTGGGGGCCGCGCGCGCTCGGCCACCGGAGCATCCTCGCCGATCCCCGGCGGGCGGAGATGAAGGACCTCGTCAACGTGAAGATCAAGTACCGCGAGCCGTTCCGACCGTTCGCCCCGTCGGTGCTGGCGGAGCGGGCCGAGGAGTACTTCGTCCTGCCCGACGCGGTCCGGCAGTACCCGGCGCGATTCATGCTATACGTGGTAGACGTGGTAGAGCAGAAGCGCGGCGTCATCCCCGCCGTGACCCACGTCGACGGCACGGCGCGGCTCCAGACGGTTCGGGTCGAGACCGCCCCCCGCTACTACCGTCTGATCGAGCGCTTCGGGAAGGCGACCGGGGTGCCGCTGGTGCTCAACACCTCCTTCAACCTGAAGGGGGAGCCGATCGTCAATACCCCGGCCGAGGCCTTTCGCACGTTCGCCCAGAGCGGGATGGAAATCCTCGTGCTGGGCGACTGCGTGATCGAGAAGGCCGGGGCGACCGGCGGGGCCTGATCGCCCCATGCGCCTGGGCGAGCGGATCGCCAATCGGGCCGGCATCGCCGGTGAGCTGCTGCAGTTCTTCTGGCAGCGCAAGTGGTGGTGGCTCACCCCGATGATCCTCGTCCTGCTCCTCCTCGGCGGCCTGATCATCTTCGCCCAGAGCTCGGCCATCGCGCCCTTCATCTACACCCTCTTCTGACACCCGGAGCGAAGGGCCCCCGCCGATGGCGGTCCGGGAGCCGGCCGGGGCGATGAGGCGGGCGTGGCGCTCGCCGCGCATGTGGACGGCGGCCGCCGTCGTCTGCGCCCTGATTGCCGTGGTCGTGGCGGGCGTCGCCCGGCACGTGGTCTTCGACCTCGTCGCCGAGGACCACGCCCGCTCCGTCGCACGGTTCGCCAGTGGCGCCGGCGAGATCGACGTGGACCCGCGGACCCCGTGGGCCCAGCTCCCGTGGATCCTCCCCGGCCCCAACGACGCCTGGGCGGGCGGCACCGTGCACGCGCTCACGCTGCCTCTCGGCCGCCGACCGCTCCGCGCCCTCGTGCTGTACGTCAACGTCGACGATCCGCGGACGCTCCAGCCGCCGGCCTCTCTCGTCCGGCGGGAGGCCGCGGTCCCCCCCGCGCCATCCACCGCCCCGGCCCGGCTCGAGGTCGCGGTGAACGGGGCCCCGGTCGCCACGCTCGACCCCCGGGCGGCGACCGGACGCCCGGCGGCCGGCCCCGACCCCAACACCCGCCGCCGGCACCGGGTCGAGATCCCCGCCCGCGCCCTCGGCGACGGCGCCAGCGTCCGAATCTCCCTCACGAATCGCGCCGGCCCGGGGATCGCGCTGGAGCGACTGCGCCTCGTCGAAGCGACCCCCACCTTCGGCTGGGGCCACTGGCGGCGCCGGGGCCGCGTCCCCCGGAAAGCGCGGTCTTCCTGGCCGCGAGCCTCGGCGTCCTCGTCGCCTGGCACGCCGGAGGGCTGGCGGTGGAGCCGTGGTGGCGCCGGGTGACGGGAGTCACCGGCGGCGTGGCGGGCCTGGGGCTCCTGGGCGCGGCCTCCACGCTGCCGACGGACTTCGCGCTGGTCGCCGACGTCCCGCGCTGGCAGTGGCTCGCGGTGCCCTGGGTGCTCCTGCTCCTGGTGGGACCCCGCCGGACGAGAGCCGGGGAATCACCCGGCCCGAGCCGGGCCCGGGCCGGCGGGATCCTGGTCAACGCCACGGTGGGGCTGGTCGCCCTCGCCGTCTCCCTCGTGGCTGCCGAGCTGGCCGTGCGCTTCGCCTTTCGTGGGGTCACGTCGGCAGCCGACACCCGGACGTACTTCAACCGGCCGGTGGTGGAGCGGAACTCCCTCGGCTTCCGCGAGCGCGAGTTCCGGCTGGCCAAGCCAGAAAACACCTACCGGATCGTGGTGCTCGGCGATTCGCTCACGTGGGGCATCGGCGTGTCGAGCCGGGAGCGCTTCAGCAACCTGCTCGAAGCGCGCCTCACGGCCGGACGGCGGGCCGACCTGACGTACGAGGTGTTGAACTTCGCCCAGTCCGGGTGGGACACCGAGTCCGAGCTGGCGGCGCTCCGATCCCTGATCCCGACGGCCGGCCCGGACTTCGTGCTCTTGTAGTGGTACGTGAATGACTTCGAGAACGACGAGCGGAGCGAGCGCCCGCAGCCGGCGTTCCTCACACCGTGGGACGCCGCGAACGCGGTCCTCCTCCGGAACTCGGCGCTCTACTCGAGGCTGCAGGAGCAGTGGGTGATCGCCCAGGAGAAGCTGGGGCTGGTCGAAACGTATCCCGACTACATGTACCGGCGCTTCGGCGACCCCGACGGCCCGCATTCGACGTACGCGATCGAGCGCATCCAGGAGTTCATCGACGAGTGCCGGAGGCACGGCATCGGGGTGAGCCTCGTCCTGTTCCCCCACGTCGACCCGGACCTGTCGGCGGGACGGTACCGGTACGATTACCTCCACGACCGGGTGCTCGAAGCCTGTCGGCGGGAGCGGATCACCTGCGTGGACCTGCGCTCGACCTTCGCCGCCTACCCCGACTACCTGACGCTGTGGGCGACTCGCCTGGACCCCCACCCCAGCGCGCTCGCCCACCGGCTGGCCGCCGACCGGCTCATGGAGATGTGGGGGCCGTTTTGGCTCCAGGCGCGGCCACGCGCCGGCTGACGTCGGGTCGGGGGCTACCCGAGGCTGCGGCGCTCGTCGCGCCGGAGCTTGTACTCGATGGAGTCGACCAGGGCCTGCCAGGAGGCGTCGATGATGTTGTGGGCGACGCCTACCGTTCCCCACGTCTCCTCGCCGTCGCCGGAGGTGATGAGCACGCGGGTCTTGGCCGCGGTCCCCTTCGACTCGTCGAGAATCCTGACCTTGTAGTCGAGTAGCGTCATTTCCTTGAGGTTCGGGTAGAACTCCTCGAGCGCCTTCCGGAGGGCGTGGTCGAGGGCGTTGACGGGACCGTTGCCGGCCGCCGCCGTGTGCTCGGCCATCCCCTTGACCCGGACGCGGACCGTCGCCTCGGCGAACGGCTCCCGGTCGCCGTTCCGGGCCTCGACGGTGACCCGATAGCCGTCCAGCTCGAAGTACGAGCGGTGGTTGCCGAGCGCTCGCTCCATCAAGAGCTCGAACGACGCCTCGGCGCCCTCGAAGAGGTAGCCCTGGTCCTCGAGCGCCTTGAGGGTCTCGAGGATCCGCCGCGTCTCCGGCGTGTCCTTGTCGAGGTCGATGCCGTACTCCTGGGCCTTCCACAGGATGTTCGACTTGCCGGCCAGCTCGGAGACCAGCACGCGCCGCCGGTTGCCGACCAGCTCCGGGCTCACGTGCTCGTAGGTCTCGGGGTGCTTGAGGACCGCCGAGACGTGCATCCCCGCCTTGTGGGCGAAGGCCGAGTCGCCGACGAAGGGCTGGTGCTGCCACGGCGTCCGGTTGGCCAGCTCCGAGGCGAACCGGGCGACGTCACGCAGCTCCCGCAGGTGCAGGTCGGGGATGGCCTGGACGCCGAGCTTGAGCATCAGGTTCGGGATGATCGAGACCAGGTTGGCGTTGCCGCAGCGCTCCCCGTAGCCGTTGACGGTGCCCTGGACCTGCTCGGCACCCTCCAGCACGGCGGCCAGCGAGTTGGCCACCGCGCACTCGCCATCGTTGTGGGCATGGATGCCGAGCGGCGCCGTCACGTGACGCCGGACCTCGCGCACGATCTCGGCGATCTCGTGCGGCAGCGTGCCGCCGTTCGTGTCGCACAGGACGAGGCAGCGAGCGCCGGCCGCCTCGGCCACCTTCAGGGTCTGGAGCGCGTACTCCCGATCCCGCTTCACGCCGTCGAAGAAGTGCTCGGCGTCGTAGATGGCCTCCTCGAAGTGGCGGGCGAGGAAGGCCACGGAGTCGGCGATCATCGCCAGGTTCTCGGGGAGCGTCGTCTGGAGCGCGTGGGTAACGTGAAACGGCCACGACTTGCCGAAGATGGTCGCGACCGGCGCGCGCGCCTCCACCAGGGCCTGCAGGCTCGGGTCGTCCTCGGCCCGGATGCCGGCCCGCCGGGTGGCGCCGAAGGCCGCCACCCGGGCGTGCTTGAGCGGGACGTCCTGGATCCGTCGGAAGAACCGCATGTCCTTCGGGTTGGAGCCCGGCCAGCCGCCCTCGATGTAGTGGACCCCGAGAGCGTCCAGCCGCTGGGCGAGCCGGACCTTGTCTTCCATCGAGAAGGCGACGCCCTCGCCCTGGGTCCCGTCCCGGAGGGTGGTGTCATAGATCTTCACGAGCCGGGCCATGACACTGCCATCCTCTCTTCCGCGGCGAGCGGAAACTGCCCGCCGGGATGAAAAAAGTAGCCCCCACCATAGCGGCCGGTCCGCGCGATTGTCAAGGTAAGCCGGGCCGTGGCCGATGACCGTCGCATCCCGGCGTCCTCGGCCGCGCCCATCCTCGACGTACCAGGGCGTACGTCTCCGGTGGGCGCGAGCCTGCGTCCTTGGGCTGCTCGGTCCTCGACCACGGCCCGCAGTCTCAGATAGGAGCGGGTCCCTCGCAGGGCCTGACGTCTCGACCCGCCAGGCCGGGGCCCGTCAGGTGCGGTGGTAGCTGCAGCCGTAGTGACCGCAGCTACAGACCTCCTCGTGGCTCCGGCCCCGGGCGCAGGCGAGGGAGCAGTAGTGAGCGCCAACCCCCACGTGACACAGGCAGGCGTCGTGCTGGCAGCCGTGCTGGGTCAGCTCGGGGGCGACCTCCATCCCACCCGGGAACATCGGGGTGGAGTGGCCGGGCGTCATCGGGGTGTCAGACATAGGAACGTCTTTTGCATCGTCTCACGGTCAGCATGATACAGCAAGAGTGGGAGCCCATCATCATCGGGGCCTGCCGGGTCTGCGCCTGGAAAGCCCTCACCCAGGGCGGGCTGTGCGTGGACTGCCGCGAGGTCCGGGAGTGGAGCCGCGTGAACCGCGCCTTCTGCCGGCTCGTGCATCGAGTGCGCTACGACGCGGCGGCGTCCGGATCCGAGCCCGCCGTCGCCGTGGCGGCGTAGCGGCAGACACGCTCGGCCGTGGGGGAGCAGGGCGGCCACCTAGATGGCCCCGTTCGCGCGCAACTGCGCGATCGCGTCGGCAGAGTAGCCGAGCAGCTTTCCCAGGATCTCGTCGGTGTGCTCGCCGAGCCGGGGCGGCGGCGCCACCGCCTCCCCCGGAGTCTCGGAGAGTCGGATCGGCGGCCCGACCATCCGCATGGGACCCGCCGTAGGATGGACCAGGGAGACCACGGCACCGCGTGCCTGCAGGTGCTCGGACTCCAGGACTTCCCCCACCGCCTTGATCTTGCCAGCCGGCACCCCCGCCTGCCCCAGCCGCGCCAGCCAGTGGTCCACCGGTGCCGTCTTGAACACGGCCGCCAGTAGCGGGACCAGGATGTCGCGGTGCTCGACGCGCCGGGCCTCGGTCTCGAATCGCGGATCGCCCGTCAGGTCCAGCCGCTCGACGGCCTGGCAGAAGCGCCCCCACAGCGAGTTGTTGGCGACGCCGACGGTGAGGTAGCCGTCGGCGGCCTCGAAGACCTCGTAGGGAACGATCGAGGGATGCTGGTTCCCGCGCCGCCTCGGGCTGGTGCCGGTCGCGAAGTACGCCTGGCCGTGGTACGTGAGGAGCGCCGCCATGACGTCGAGCATGGCGATCTCGACCTTCTGCCCCTGCCCCGTGCGCTCGCGCGCGAACAGGGCGAGCACGATGCCGTGGGCGGCCATCGTCCCGGCGGCGAGGTCGGCGATCGAGTTCCCGACCTTGACCGGGGGGCCGTCCGGGAACCCGGTGAGGTCCATGATCCCCGACTCTCCCTGGACGATCAGGTCGTAGCCCGGTCGCCCGGCCTCCGGTCCGCTCTCGCCGAAGCCGGACACCGAGCAGTAGACGAGCCGCGGGTTGAAGGCGTGGACGGCCCGGTAGCCGAAGCCGAGCCGCTCGAGGGTCCCCGGCCGGAAGTTCTCCAGGAGGACGTCCGCGCCCTCCAGTAGCCGCTGCAGGATGGCCTTGCCCTCGGGCTGCTTCATGTTGAGGGTCAGGCTCTTCTTGCCCCGGTTGACGCTCATGAAGTACGTCGCCTCGCCGCCCTGGAACGGCGGCCAGGCCCGAGTGTCGTCGCCCCGCTCGGGCTCCTCGACCTTGAGGACCTCGGCCCCCATGTCGGCGAGCAGCAGCGAGCAGTACGGGCCGGCGAGGACGCGGGAGAGATCCACGACCCGGATGCCGTCGAGCGGCCTCACTCGCCCTCCTTGCCGGCTGGCCAGCGCGACAGTCGCTTCGCCGCGCTGCGCGCGAAGGCGGCGACCCGTTGGGTGGCCCGGATGCCCCCGCGGCGCCAGATCATGCGCGCCCGCTCGCCGAGGCTCAGCATCGAGAAGTAGTAGAAGTGGTTGACCGCCTCGATGGCCACCCGGCTGCCGATCTTCAGCCCGTGCGTCTGGGCGCCGTGGCAAAAGAAGTTGACTCCGTCCTCGAGGCGGACTAGCGCCATGTGCAGGGGCGCGGCGAAACCGGTCGGCGGCGAGTGGAGCGTCGTGAACGAGAGGACCTCACCGTAGCCCGGCACCTCGGCCGGCTGCATGGGCGTGCCGTCGTCCGGACAGTAGCGCGCCGGGGGGGCGCAGAGCCGCCCGCAGCGTGCGCAGCGGGACGCCGGGATCCGTTCCATTGATCGGGACCTCCCTCCCACCCCCCCAGCCCCCTCCCCCACCCACTGGGGGGAGGGGGGAGCCGGAGTCACCGACTGGTTCATACGCGCTCAGGGCGCGCGCTCGAGAAGCGTGACCCAGTTGTTCGTGGCCAGCCCGCCGATCGACTGCGCGAGGCCGACCCGAGCCGACACCTGTCGCCCGCTCGCCTGCTCGGTGAGCTGCCAGTAGAGCTCGACGACCTGGGCGAGCCCCGTGGCCCCCAGCGGGTGGCCCCGGGCCTTCAACCCGCCCGACGGATTCACCGGGAGCCGACCATCCAGCGCCGTCTCCCCGTGGACCATCATCCGGGTCGCCTTGCCGGCCGGCGCGAGGCCCAGGTCCTCCATCGAGATCAGCTCGAACGGGGTGAAGGCGTCGTGCAGCTCCGCCACTTCGACGCGCTCGGGCCCGAACCCAGCCATCGCGAACGCCGCCCGGGCGGCATCCTGGGTTGCCCGGAAGCTCGTGAACTGGTCGCGGTAGCGCAGGGCCAGGTAGTCGGAGCCCTGCCCGATCCCGGCGATCCGCACCGGCGCCGGCTCCGCGACCACCACCACGGCGGCGGCCCCGTCCGAAATCGGACAGCAGTGGAAGAGCCGGAGCGGATCGGCCACCAGCCGACTCTCCATCACCGTCCCGAGGGTGACCGGCGCCTGGAAGTGCGCCAACGGGTTCCGGGTGGCATTGGCGTGATTCTTCACGGCCACCAGCGAGATGTCGCGCAGCGTCGCCCCGGTCCGGGCCATCCAGGCGCGGGTCACGAGCCCGGCCAGGGCCGGCATGGTCGCCCCATAGGAGCGCTCGTAGCCGTCGATGGATCGCCCGATCAGCTCCGAGACGCGGGGGGTGGCGAGGTGCGTCATCTTCTCGCCGCCGACGACGAGCACGACGCGATAGATGCCGGCCGAGACGACGGCGAAGGCGGTGAACAGCGCAGCGGCGCCCGACGAGGTGGCGGTCTCGGCCCGGAGGCTGGGCGTCCGGGACAGGCCGAGGTAGGTCGCGGCGTGGGAGGCGAAGTTCCCCTCCCCGACGAACTCCTCGGGGTTCATGGTGGACACGACCAGCGCCTCGGGGCGCTCCTGGCCGGCCGCGGTGAGGGCGCCCCGGGCCGCCTCCGCCATGAGATCCAGGAGCGACTCCGGGCGCGGGCCGAACCGCGTCATCGCTGCGCCCGCTATGTAGGCGTCGGCCACCGGCCTCTCCCCCCTCGCCGCGTGCGCCACGGCACGCCGCTGAATTCAGCGTACCCCGCGCCCTCGCGCAGAGTCAACGGAAAGGCCGATGCTCAGCGTCGATCGAGCCGTCGCCGGTCAGTATGCCTTCCGGATCGCACTGCCCCTGGCTTCCGCGCCTCCCTTCGGTCCCCTCCCGGTGTCCTCAGCGAGCGACGGAGGCACCCGGCGCGAGCCCTCCGGCGTCGAGTGGCTCGGTGCCGCGCCGCTCGTCGATCGGGACGAGGCAGTACCGGAAGAGCGCCCACTGCTCGCGCTCCTTCGCCGCCGGGGGCTGCCGGCGATCGCCCCGGCGCCGCTCCCGGCCCACTCCGGCCGGGCCTCGCCGGCGCTGGGCCCGCCGGCGATCGAGGATCACCTCGACGAAGGCGAGGTCCTCGAGCCGGCGCAGGAGATGCTGATAGAGATCGAGCCGCTGCGGGTGCACGACGACGAGCCATCGCTCCGACCCGATCATGGCGCACTCTACTCCGCGCCCACGGCGACCGGGCGCGGGTCGGCGGACTCCGGGCTCTCGGCGGCTCCCGGCGCCACCAGCCCGAGGTCGCGAATCAGGCGCGACAGGTAGGTCCGCTGGAGGCCCAGCATCCGGGCCGCCTGCGTCCGGTTCCCGGCGGTGCGGCGCAGGGCGGAGGCGATGAGCCCGCGCTTGTAGTCCTCGAGCGCCGCCTGGAAGGAGCGGCCGCCCTCGCGCGCCAACCCGCCGGCGAAGCCAGCGTCCCGGACCTCGATCGGCAGATCCCGCACGCCGATCTCGAGGCCTTCGGCGAGGACGACGGCCCGCTCGATCGCGTTCTCCAGTTCGCGGACGTTCCCCGGCCAGGGGTACCGGCACAGACTGGCGAGGGCCGCGGGCTCGAAGCCCACGAGGTCCCGCTTGACCTCGCGCCGGTACCGATCCAGGAAGTGTCGCGCGAGCGGGGGAATGTCGCCCGGTCGCTCGCGGAGCGGCGGCAGGGTCACCGCCACGACGTGGAGTCGGTAGAAAAGGTCCAGCCGGAACTGGCCCTGCCGGACGGCCTGGCCGAGGTCGCGATTGGTCGCCGCGACGAAGCGCACGTCCGCGTGGATCGGCCGGGTCCCGCCGACACGCTCGAAGGTCTGGTCCTGGAGGACACGGAGGAGCTTCGCCTGGAGCGCCGGCCGGATGTCACCGATCTCGTCCAGGAAGACGGTCCCCCCCTGGGCGACCTCGAGTTTTCCCCGCTTCTGCTGATGGGCGCCGGTGAAGGCACCCTTCTCGTGGCCGAACAGCTCCGATTCCAGCAGCTCCTCGGAGAGCGCCACGCAGTTCACGACGACGAAGGGCCGCTGCGCGCGCAGGCTCCAGCGATGGATCGCCCGGGCCAGCACCTCCTTGCCGGTCCCGCTCTCCCCCAGGAGGAGCATGGTGGCCCCGCTGGGGGCAGCCCGCCGGGCGACGTCGAGCACGGCCTCCATGCCCGGACTCTCCCCGACGATCGCCGCGTAGCGATCGCCGATCTCGGAGGAGAGGAGCGCATTCGCGTCCCGGAGGGACTGCCGCTCGAGCGCCTTCCCGAGCACGATCTCCAGGTGCTTCGGGTCGAACGGCTTCGTCACGAAGTCGTACGCCCCTTTCTTCATCGCCTCCACCGCCCGGGGGATCGTCCCGTGGGCGGTGATGACGATGATCTGGATCTCGGGGTCCTCCCGCCGGACCGCCTCCAGCACGGCCATGCCGTCCATACCCGGGAGGACCAGGTCGAGGAGGACGATGGCCGGCGCCTCCTCCCGGACGAGCCGGAGGGCTTCGAGCCCGCGGTCGGCCAGCGTGACCTGGAAGCCGAGGGCCCCCAGCCGGTCGCGGAGCGACTCGCCCAGATCGGGATCGTCGTCCACGACCAGGATGCGCGTCGACGAGGCGGCCCCTGACTGTGCTCCGGAGTGTGCCATCGTCCCCTCACCCCCGGGCGAAGGCCTGCGCGGTCAGCCGCAGCAGCTCGCCCGGATCGAACGGTTTGAGGAGGAACTCGTCTGCTCCGCGCGACCGGCACGCTTCCGCCGACGGCCGGTTCGGGGAGCCGGTCAGGATGATCACGCGGGCATCGGGGGCGGCTCGGCGCAGCTCGACGAGCGCGTCGAACCCGGACAGCCGCGGCATCTTGAGGTCGAGGATGATGCAGCCCGGCCGGGCCGTCCGGACGCGCTCGAGCGCCTCCAGCCCGTCTCCCGCCGTCAGCACGCGATAGCCTTCGGCCTGGAGCCGGTCGGTGAGGATCTCCAGCAGGTCGGCGTCGTCGTCCACCACGAGAACGAGCCCGGCGGTGGGCGGGGCGCCGGGGGCCGTCACGAGAGGCCTCCCGGGGCCGCGGGAAGGAGGACCACGAAGGTCGAGCCACCGGGGAAGGCGTCCTCCGCCCAGATCCGACCGCTGTGGAGCTCGACCAGGTGGCGCGTGATCGTGAGCCCGAGGCCGCTGCCCGAGGGACGCTGGCCGTCGAGGCGGCCGACCTGGTAGAACTTGTCGAACACGCGCTCCCGCTCGGCCGGCGGGATGCCGGGACCCGTGTCGCGCACCGCCAGCCGGACCATGTCAGGACTCTCGGGGGTTGCCATCACGGTCACCTCGCCGGTGGCCGGCGTGAACTTGAGCGCGTTCGAGATGAGGTTCATGAGCACCCGGTGGAGCTTGTCGGGATCCGCGTTGACCAGGGGGCAGGGCGCAACGTCCACCGCGAGGCGGATCCCGCGGGCCCGCGCCAGCGGGCGGAGGCTTTCGGTCGCCTCCACCACTGCCTCGGTCACGTCGAGCGGCGTTGGCACGATTTCGATTTTTCCGGCCTCGATGCGAGCCAGGTCCAGGAGGTCGCCGACCATCCGCCCGAGCCGCTCCACGTTGTCCTGGACCCGCGCCAGGTAGTGGCACTGCTTGTCCACCAGCGGGCCCGTCACCCCGTCGAGGAGGTT
>CAVPSB010000018.1:0-623811 GCA_963708025.1 uncultured Candidatus Rokubacteria bacterium
TCCACGCCCGGCATGGCGGCGGTTGCCCGACTCCGCCCCGAGGGTCTTCCTCGGGGCGGTCGCGTCTCCGGCGCCGCCCCTCCCTGAATGCGCCGCTACGTCGCGCGCCGCCTGATCGCGTTCGCCGCGACCCTCTTCCTGGTGTCGGTCCTGGTCTTCGTGGTGGTGCGGGTGCTGCCCGGGGATCCGGCCCTCCTCATCATGGGCACCGAGGCCAGCCCGGAAGCGGCCGCGGCGCTGCGGACGGCGATGGGCCTCGACCGCCCGCTTCCCGTCCAGTACGCCGAGTGGGTGCAGCGGGCCCTGCAGGGCGATCTGGGGCGCTCCATCCAGTACGACGTGGCGGTGGGCGCCCTGATCGTGAGCCGGCTCCGGGTGACCCTGCCCCTGACCGTTCTCGCCGCTCTCTTCATGACGGCGGTCGCGCTGCCGCTGGGCCTCTACGCGGCGACGCACCACCGGCGGCTCGGCGACTACGTGGCGATGATCGTCTCCCAGCTCGGGATCGCGGTCCCGTCGTTCTGGGCCGGCCTCCTGCTGATCCTGTTCTTCGCGGTGCGCCTCGGGTGGGTCCAGGCGGGCGGCTTCGCCGGCTGGGAGGCCGGAGTGGGGCCGGCGTTGCGGTCGCTGCTCCTGCCGGCCCTGGCGCTGGGGGTGATCCAGGCCGCGATCCTCACCCGGACCACCCGCGCCGCGGTGCTCGAGGTCCTGCACGCCGAGCACGTGCGGACCGCGCGGGCGAAGGGGCTCCCCGAGCGCACGGTGACGTGGAAGCACGTCTTGCGGAATGCCCTGGTCACCATCGTCACCATCATGGGGCTCCAGCTCGGCCAGCTCCTGGCCGGCAGCATCGTGCTGGAGAACGTCTTCTACCTGCCCGGCCTGGGGCGCCTCGCGCTCGCCGCCATCAGTGCCCGCGACCTGCCCGTCGTCCAGGGGGTGGGACTCTTCGTCGCCGCCACGATCGTGACTCTGAACTTCGCCGTGGATCTCGTGTATGGCTGGCTCGATCCCCGCATCCGCTATGAGTAGGCGGCGGGGCCGATGAGCGTCGCAACGTTCATCCCGGTCGGGACGCGCTCGGCCTGCGGCCTCACGTCCGTCCCGACCTATGGTCGTCCTCGGTCGTCGCCGATCCTCGGCGTACTGCCCCAATCGGCGATTATCCGGTGCGGGCTGCACCCTCTTTTCCCTCTCCCCTCTGGGGGAGAGGGTGAGGGTGAGGGGGAAGCCATGCCCTCCTATCAACCTCACCCCGACCCTCTCCCTGGAAGGGAGAGGGAGCGGAGCAGGAGCGGCTCTCGGACCGCTGATGAAGGTGCTGTATTCGCCGTTTAGGGCTAGGAGTACGCCTGCGGTCGGCGACTCCCTGCGTCGTTCGGACGGCCTTCGGCCTTTGGGCGCTGCTCGCTCCTCGGCCCCGCCCAAAAGTGACGGTCGTGGACTCATGTCCATCGCCAGGACGATTCGGCAGAAAAGTATGGAGGCGGGGTGAGTAGGCGGTGGGGGCGCGCCCTCCGGCACGGCACCCTCGTGCTCGGCACGGCGATGACGGCGGCCATCGTCCTGGTGGCCCTGCTGTCGCTCGTTTACACGCCGCGCGACCCGCTCCAGATGGACATCGCGGCCCGGCTCCAGCCCCCTTCCGTCGCGCACCCGCTGGGCACCGACCAGTTCGGCCGCGACCTTCTCGCGCGCGTCATGCGCGGGGCGGCATCATCGCTGCTGGTCGGTGGCATCTCGGTCGGCATCGCCCTGGGCGTCGGGGTGTCGCTCGGGGTGCTGGCCGGCTACGTCGGCGGCTGGCTCGACGAGGCGCTGATGCGGCTGATGGACGCGCTCTACGGCTTTCCGCCCGTGCTCTCGGCGCTCCTCATCGCGGCCGTGTTCGGTCCCGGCATCGCGATGAGCATGGTCGCGGTGGGAGCGGCCTCGACCCCGATCTTCGCCCGGCTGACCCGGGGGAGCTTCCTGGCTCTCCGGGAGCGCGAGTTCGTGGTGGCCGCCCGGGCCCTCGGTGCCGGCGACGGCGCCATCATCGGCCGTCACATCCTGCCCAACACCCTCTCGCCGCTGATCGTCCAGGCCACCATCACGTTCCCGGTCGCCATCCTGGCCGAGGCCGCGCTCTCGTACCTCGGGCTCGGGACCCAGCCACCGCAGCCCTCGTGGGGCCTGATGCTCAGGGACGCCCAGAACTTCCTCGCGCTCTCCCCGTGGTTCGCGCTTTTCCCGGGCTCGGCGATCGCGGTCGCCGTCCTGGGGTTCAACCTCCTCGGCGATGGGTTGCGGGACGTTCTCGATCCCCGGTCATCGTGAGGGCGCCATCGGCGGCCGCGCCTCACAGGGAGACATGGCATGACCGTCGGCCTCCTTCTCTACTCGTACAGCCATCCGGCGCTCGAGCGAGTCGGCATGATGGTCGGAGGACCACGTCGATGTAGAATGGGCGGGCCCGCTGGCGTGGACTCGCGGGGGGAGGGGTCGATGGCCGAGGAGTGGGCCAAGGTCGTGGCCAAGAAGGTGGAAGGCCGTGTCGCCGAAGAGGCGGAGCGGATCGTGACCCGGCGCAAGCGCTACGATGAGGGCGTCGAGCGGTTCCGCAAGCAGCTCCTGGATCTCGTCGGCACGGTGAACGCGAACATCGGGACCGAGGCCAACCGCATCCAGGTGATCGTCCTCGACAACGGGCTGCTCCTGGCCGCGGCCTACAAGCGCCTCGTGAGCGTCGAGGAGATCGGGCCGACCGAAGGGGTCCCGGCCTCGGTCGGGAAGATCGTGCTCGAGCGGGAGGACCGGAAGGCGGCGACGCCGCCCGAGCCCGAGGAGATCTTCATCACCTCGTCGGGGACCCAGACGACCTTCTACAAGCGGCCCGCGGGCCAGCTCAAGATCATGGGGGAGCCCGACTTCAAGCAGATGGTCGAGTACTTCGCCGGCTGACCCCGGCTGACCCCAGCTGACCCCAGCTGACCCCAGCTGACCAAGGTCCGGGAGGGGAGCGCAGCCCCCCTCCCGTCGATCAGAGATTCTTGCGCATCTTGAGGAAGAGCTGGCGGGTCCCCGGGTCGTCGAGGTCCGACACCATCACGTAGGCGTATTCCCCCTGCTTCCAGTAGACCACGTTGAAGCCGTCGACCTCGCGCATGTAGGGCCGGTACTGCTCGATCTGGACGCGGCGCTCGGTCGGCATCGGCAGATCCCGACCGGGGAGCGCGAAGTAGGTCGTGATGAACCAGCCCGGGTCGCGCAGGACCACCGCCGCCGCCTTGCGGTTGGCGATGACGGTCGGCCGTGCCTGCAAGAGGGTCATTTCCGCGGTGCCCGCGAATGCCCGCGGGAGCTGCACGTCGGTCAGCGAGCGGACCTGGGCGAACACCGAATCCGGGTCCGAGACGTCGGCGGCGAGGGTGTGGAGCTGGAGGAGGATCCGGGTGTGCTCGGCGACGCCCGCCTGCAGGAGCCGCTCGATCGGATCCTCGACGCGACGCCCGCGGAACTCGACCCACGGCGCCAGGACGGCCGCCACCAGGACGGCCGCCAGCGCCGCCGCCACCCAGGGGCGGCGGAGCCAGCCGGCGATTCCACCTCGCTGCGGCCGATCGAGCAGGCGGACCGCCCGGGCCAGCCCGGCCGGCGCCGGGCTGCGGGGCAGCGTCCGGATGAGGGTGCTGACGGCGTCCGCGCCCTCTCGCAGGCGCCGGCAGGACGGGCAGCCCCGGAGGTGGGCCTCCATCGCGGCGGCCACCCCGGGGTCCAGCTCGCCCCGGCGATACTCCTCGAGGACGTCCCAGGCGTCGTGGCAGTCCACGTCAGCCTGCCCGGTAGTCGGCGAGCCGCCGGCGCATCAGACGGCGGGCGCGGAACAGCCGGGACTTCACCGTCCCGACCGGGGTGTCCATGATCCGGGCGATGTCGACGAGCGTGAACCCCTCGAGGTCCGAGAGCAGCAGCACCGAGCGGAACTCCTCGGGCAGCTCGGCGACGGCGCGCTCGAGATCCACGACGGCGACGGCCGACGGCGCCGGCCCCTCGGCGTCCCAGCCGTCCTCGTAGCCGTCCGCCCCGTTCTTGTCGAGCACCGCCAGCTCGCGCACCTCGCGTCGATAGAACGTCAGGAAGGTATTCCTCAGTATCTGAAACAACCAGGCCCGCAAATGCGTTCCCGGCTCGAACCGATGCGCGAATCGGAACGCGCGGAGGTAGGTCTCCTGGACCAGATCCTGGGCGTCGGCCGGTCGCCGGCTCAGGTAGAGGGCGAAGCCGTACAGCGCGTCCAGGTGGACGAGAGCCTGGTCCCGGAAGTCGGGGGCCGGCTGAGCCACGTCATCCGCTCCGTTCCGCCACGCTAACAGAAGGTCCGGCGCCAGACAAGGCGCGCCGCTCCTTTTCTCCCGGGGGAGGCTGCGGACGCGGCTCCCTAGGCGCTCGGCGGGCCGTTCTGGAGGGGGTACGGGAAGATGCCGCGGTGGTCCTCGATCTCGTCGAGTAGCTCCTGGATCGAGCGATAGAGCACCGGGTGCTCGACCTCGGGGGCGATCTCGGCGAGGGGCGCGAGGACGAACCGACGCTCGTGGAGCAGCAGATGCGGAATCTGCAGGTCGTGGTCGCTGAGGACCTGGCTGCCGTACAGGAGGATGTCGATGTCGAGGGTCCGCGACTCGTGGACGCCCGACGGCGTCGCGTCCGGAACCCGTCCGGCGTGGGCCTCGACCTCCTGGAGGAGCCGGAGCAGTCGTCGTGGCGTCAAGTCGGTCTCGATCTCGACGGCACAGTTCAGGTACCAGCGGGCGCGCTCCAGCCGCTGCTCCGGCCAGGGCTCGGTCTCGTAGACCTGGGAGCACGTCACCACCCGCACCGCGTGGTGGGCGCCGAGCTCCTGGAGCGCCACCTCCAGGTACTGGCGCCGATCCCCGAGGTTCGAGCCGAGGGACAGGAACACGCGCGCCATGGCCATCAACGGCTCCGCTTCATCTGGACCCCCGGCAGCGCCGCCACGCCGTCGAGCGGCGGCGTCACCTTGCGGACCCGGACGGTGACCTCGCGGGCCGGGTACTCCCGCAGCAGCGCCTCCGTGAGGAGCCCCGCCAGCCGCTCGATCAGCCGGACCCGCTGCTCGGTGGCGAGCCCCACCACCCGCCGGACCACTTGCCCGTAATCGACCGTCGCCCCGAGGTCGTCCGACAGCGCGGCCGGGGTGAGGTCGAGGGCCAGCTCCACGTCCACCGAAAACCAGGCGCCGACTTCCTGCTCGGCCTCGGTCGCGCCGTGGTGGCCGTAGAAGCGGATGTCCTCGACGAAAAGTATATCAGACGGCCCGCGGGACGGCCGGACCGGGCTCATTGTTCGTTCGTCAGGGGGGGAGTCCCAACCACTCCCCCCCTGGACCCCCCGACCTGGGGGTGACGGGCACTCGCACCGCCGGGCCATCTGCGTCACGAGCCAGGTCGATCCGAGTCCCGACCACTCCCCCCCTGGACCCCCCCACCTGGGGGTGACGGGAACCCGCATCGCCGGGCCATCTGCGTCACGAGCCAGGTCGATCCGAGTCCCAACCACCGGATCGCCGGGACGCCTCGGTGCGTCCCGCCTCTCCGGCGGTCGCCCCCTGGACCCGCCCACCTGGGGGTCGCCCGGCCACGGTTCTCCTGGTCAAGCCTCAGAGCGCGAGGCGGGCGAGGCGGTCCAGCGCCTCGGCGATCCGGGCCTTGTCCACCGTCAGCGCGATCCGGTAGAAGCCCTCGCCGGACGGCCCGAAGCCGACCCCGGGGGTCACGACGACGCCGGCCTCCTGGAGGAGGCGCGAGGCCCATTTCCGCGAGTCCGAGCCGTCGGGCACCGGCGCCCACACGAAGAAGGTGGCCCGCGGCGGCGTGACCGGGAGGCCGAGCTTGCGGAGGCCGTCGACGACGAGGTCGCGCCGCTCCTGGTAGATCGCCCGGGCCTGGGCCGCGTAGTCCTGGGGCCCGGTCAGCGCGGCGATCCCCGCCTCCTGGACCGCCTGGAACACGCCGGAGTCGACGTTGGTCTTGACCTGGCCGAGGCCCTTGATCACCTCGCGGTTGCCCACGACGAAGCCGAGCCGCCAGCCGGTCATCGAGTACGTCTTCGAGCACGAGTGGAACTCGACGCCGACCTCCTTCGCCCCCGGCGTCTGGAGGAACGAGGGCGGCTCGTAGCCGTCGAACCGCAGCTCCGAGTACATGGCGTCGTGACAGACGATGACGTCGCGGCGCCGGGCGAACTCCACCACGCGCTCGAAGAACTCGCGGGTGGCGACGGCCGCCGTGGGGTTGTTCGGGTAGTTGAGGAACAGCATCTTCGCTCGCCGCAGCGACTCGGCCGGGATGGCGTCGAGGTCGGGAAGGAACTGGCGCTCGGCCCGCAGGGGGAGGAAGCAGGGCTCGCCGCCCGCGAACCAGGTGCCGGCCGCGTAGACCGGATAGCCCGGGTCCGGCACCAGGACGACGTCACCCGGGTTCACGAAGGCCAGCGGGATGTGAGCGGTTCCTTCCTTCGAGCCGATGAGGGTCAGCACCTCGGTCGCCGGGTCGAGGCTCACGCCGAACCGGTTCTGGTACCAGGCCGCGGCCGCCTGGCGAAACGTCAGGAGGCCTTCGTAATCCGGGTACCGATGGTTCTTCGGCTCCCGGGCGGCCCGGGCCAGCGCCTCGATGACGTGGGCGGGCGTCGGCAGATCGGGATCCCCGATTCCGAGGTCGACGAGATCCGCGCCGCGCGCTCGCGCTTCCTTCTTCTGGCGGTCGATCTCGGCGAACAGATACGGGGGCAGCTTCTTGAGCCGCTCAGCCAGCTCCACGCGAATGCTCACGCTCGGCTCCTCTCCGGCGGGTCCGGTATGACTAGATTCCCAGCACGTCGTGCATCGAGTACAGCCCCGGCCCGGCCCCGGCCACGAAGCGGATGGCGCGGAGCGCGCCCTGGGCGAAGGTGTCGCGGCTGTGGGCGCGGTGGGTCAGCTCGAGCCGCTCGCCGAGCGTCGAGAACACCACGGTGTGCTCGCCAGCGATGTCGCCGCCGCGCAGCGCGTGGACCCCGATCTCCTTCGCCCCGCGCTCCCCGACGATGCCGTGACGCCCGTAGACGCCGACCTGCCCGAGGTCGCGCCCGAGCGCCTCGGCGATGACCTCGGCCATCTTCGCCGCGGTGCCGCTGGGAGCGTCCTTCTTCATCCGGTGATGGATCTCGGTGATCTCCACGTCGTACTCGTCGCCGAGGGCGCGGGCCATGAGCGCCAGCACGCGGAAGGCCAGGTTCACGCCCACGCTCATGTTCGGCGAGAACATCACCGCGGTCCGGCCGGCCAGGCGCTTCAGCTCCTCGACCTGGCCCGGGCTGAGCCCGGTGGTGCCGATGACTGCGCGGGCGCCCTGGGCGGCGGCGACGCGCAGGTGCTCCAGGGTCGCCTCCGGCGTGGTGAACTCGACGAGGACCCGGTCGCGGGTGAGGACGGCGGCGGGATCGGCGGTCACCGGCACGCCGATCGTCCCTACGCCCGCCAGCTCGCCGGCGTCCCGGCCCAGGGCGGGATGACCGAGCCGCTCCAGCGCGGCGACCACCCGGAGGTCCGCGCTTTCCCGGGCGAGGGCGATGATGCGGCCACCCATGCGCCCGGCAGCGCCAGCGACAACGAGATCCACCATGGCAAGACCCAGCGGGGAAGGAGGCGCGCGGGGTATCGGCCCAGGCTAGCCCTTCAAGATGCCGGCTTGGACGAGCACCTTCCGGAGGCGGTCCCGGTTGGCGTCGCTCATCGGGCACATCGGCAGCCGCCACTCGGCCCGGATCATGCCCACCATCGCCATCGCTTCCTTGATCGGGATGGGGTTCGTCTCCATGAACATCGCCCGGCAGATCGGGAACAGCTTCCAGTGCACCTCGCGGGCACGCTTCCAGTCGCCGTCGAGGGCGGCGTGGGTGAGCTCGGCCACCTCCCGGGGCAGGAGGTTCGCCAGCACCGAGATGACGCCCTTCCCGCCCACCGCCATCAGCGGCAGGGTCAGGCTGTCGTCCCCCGAGACCACGCTGAAGTCGGGCCCGCAGGCCAGGATCACCGAGGTCATCTGGTCCAGGCTGCCCGAGGCCTCTTTCACACCGACGATGTTGGGGATCTGGGCCAGCCGCGCCACCGTGTCGGTCTCGATGTTGACGGCGGTCCGGCTCTGGATGTTGTAGAGGATCAGCGGCAGCCCGGGCGCCGCCGCGGCGATCGCCGCGAAGTGCTCGTAGAGGCCCTGCTGGGTCGGCTTGTTGTAGTACGGGGAGACCAGGAGGGCGCCGTCGGCGCCGGCCTTCGCCGCGTGAACGGTCATGTCGATCGCCTCGGCCGTGGAGTTCGAGCCGGTCCCGGCGATGACGGGAATGCGGCGGGCGGCGGTCTCGATGACGATCTCGACGACGCGCTTGTGCTCGGCGTGGGAGAGCGTCGGCGACTCGCCGGTCGTCCCGCAGGGGATCAGTCCGTCAGTGCCGTTCTTGACGTGGAACTCGACCAGCTCGCGGAGCGCCACCTCGTCGACCGCGCCGTTGCGAAACGGGGTGACCATGGCGACCAGAGAGCCCTGAAAGGTCCGTCGCATCATCCTTCCTCCTTCTCGGTCCACGTGCTCTCGCCGGCGATCATCGCCTCGTAGCTCTCGCGGCGCCGCACGACCTGGAACCGGTCGCCCTGGACCAGCACCTCGGCCGCGCGGGGCCGGGCGTTGTAGTTCGACGCCATGACGAAGCCGTAGGCCCCCGCCGACCGGACGGCCAGGAGCTCACCCGCGGCCACCGGCGGCAGGGGACGCTCCTTGGCCAGGAAGTCGGCCGATTCGCACACCGGACCGACGACGTCCACGACCTCGGGGACCGCCCCCGCGGCCGGCTCGGCGACCGGCTGGATGTCGTGGTGCGCGTTGTAGAGCGCGGGCCGGATCAGGTCGTTCATCGCCGCGTCTACGATCACGAAGCGCCGCCCGTCGGTCTGCTTACGATAGAGGACGCGCGTCAGGAGCGCTCCGGCGTTCCCCACGATGGAGCGGCCGGGCTCGAGCAGCACCGTGAGCGAGAGCCGGTCGAGCAGGGGCTTGAGGGCCCGCACGTAGTCCCCGGGGCCGGGCGGGGTCTCGTCGCGGTACCGGATCCCGAGCCCACCCCCGACGTCGAGGTACCGGAGATGGATGCCCTCCTGGCGGAGACCCTCCACCAGGTCGGCCACGCGGCCCAGGGAGTCGGCGATCGGCGTCACCTTGGTGAGCTGCGACCCGATGTGCATGTGCACGCCGACGATCTCGATGCCGGCCAGCCCGGCCGCCCGGAGGTAGACCTCGCGGGCGTCCCGGTAGGCGATCCCGAACTTCGAGGTCTTGAGCCCGGTGGCGATGTAGGGGTGCGTCTGGGGATCGATGTCCGGGTTCACGCGGACGCCGATGCGCGCCCGCACGCCCTCGGCCCGCGCGATGCCGTCGATGGCCGCGAGCTCGGCGGCGGACTCCACGTGGAAGCTGAAAATGTCGGCCTCGAGGCCCTCCCGGATCTCCTCGGCCGTCTTCCCGGGGCCCGCGAACACGATCCGCTGGGGCTCGAACCCGGCGCGCAGGGCACGGTACAGCTCGCCCCCCGAGGTCACGTCGGCGCCGGCCCCGGCCCGGGCCAGGAGCCCGAGGACCCCGAGGTTCATGTTCGCCTTCACGGCGTAGCAGGAGAGGTGCGGCAGTTCCGCCAGGGCGCGGTCGTACGCCTCGAAGGCGCTCAGGATGGCGCTGCCCGAGTAGACGTAGGTGGGGGTGCCGACGGCCTCGGCGATCGCGTCGAGGGGCGTCGCTTCGCAGTGGAGCTGTCCGTCGTGATAGAAGAAGGCGTTCATGGCCCAGTTTGGAGCGACGGTAGCATGCGGGTCACCCCAAATCAAGCCGCGGGCAGGTCACGGGACGGCGGCGGAGACCTCCGGCGAGGGCACCGATTCGTTGGCACGCCGCCCGCGGTCCACGGCGGTGACGACGTAGTAGTACGTCTGGCCGGGCCGGGCCGTGGTGTCGACGTACGTGGTCGCCGTCTGCAGCTCGGAGGTCAGCGGCTGATGCCCGCGCCCGGCCGTGGCGCTGCGATAGACCCGGTAGCCGGCCAGGTCGGGGTCGCTCACGCCTTCCCAGGCCAGGCGCACCGTCGCCCCGGCGACCACCGCGACGAGCCCGCGGGGCTGGGCAGGCGGGGTCTGGTCCTCGGGGGTCGCCGCCACCACGTCGGTCGGCCGGCTGGCCGGGCCGCCCGGCCCCACCTGGGCGCGCACCGAGTAGAAGTAGGTGGCGTCGTTCTGCACGCCGAGGTCGACGTACGAGGGCGCGGGAATCGGCTCGGGGTTGATCGGGCGTGCCGGGCGGGCGTCGGGCGCGGTGGTGCGGAAGACGTTGTAGACGAGGTCCCCGGCGGCGGGCGAGCCGTCCTCCAGGGTGCCGGGCGGGGTCCAGGTGAGTCGCACCTCGCGGTCGCCGGCGGCGGCGGCGAGGGCGACCGGCGCCTTCGGCGGGGCCGTCACCGCGACGGCCACGCGGTTGGACGGCGGGCTCGGCCGGCCCTGGGCATCGACCGCGACCACCACGTAGGTGTAGCGCTGCCCGAAGGTCAGGCCCTGGGCGTCGATGTACCGGACCTGGCTGCCGGCGACCTCGACCGTGGGCGCGGCCGGCGGCTCCGCCAGCACGATGTTGGCGACGCGGTCGAAACCCGGCACCTCTCCCGGCGGACCGAAGAGGCCGCCAAAGGTCAGGACGGCCGGGCGGGGAGGCGTCGCAGCCTCGCCCGTCTCGGGGCGTCGGTACACCTCGACCCGCCGCAATTCCTTCACGGGGCTCCGATCCACACGCAGCCGGGGGAGGGTCCACGACAGGCGGACCCCCTCGCTGGCGACCGTCGCCGAGAGGTCAGCGACCGCGGCCGGCAGCCGCCGCTCCGGCGCCACCGGGGGGCCCTTCCGGCCGCAGGCGGCGAGGGCGAGGGGGACCAGCAACAGCGTCAGGGCTGCGCGCGCGAGGATCGTCACGGCGCTTCCAGCAGGGCGCGGGCTTCTGCCAGCTCCTGGAGCACCGCCTTGGGCCCCGTGCCGCCGTAGACGTTCCGCGCGGCCAGGGACGCCTCCACGCTCACCGCCTCGCGGAAGTCGAGCTCGAAGAGCGGCGACAGCGCCCGCAGCTCTTCCAGCGGAAGCTCGTGGAGTCCGACACCCCGGCCGAGGGCCAGGGCGACGGCCTTGCCGACCACCGCGTGAGCCGACCGGAAGGGGAGGCCCTTGCGAACCAGGTAGTCGGCGAGGTCGGTCGCGGTCGAGTAGCTCTCGCCGGCCAGCGTCCGGAGGCGCTCCGGCCGGAAGCGGAGCGCACGCAGGAAGGGGGCCAGGATGCCGAGGCACGCCCGCACCGTGTCGGCCGCGTCGAAGAACGCCTCCTTGTCCTCCTGCATGTCGGAGTGGTACGCGAGTGGCAGGCCCTTCATCACCGTCAGCAGGCGCACCAGGTCGCCGTAGACGCGCCCCGTCTTGCCTCGGATCAGCTCGGCGATGTCCGGGTTCTTCTTCTGCGGCATGATCGACGAGCCGGTCGAGTAGGCGTCGGGCAGCTCGACGAAGCCGAATTCCGCCGACGCCCACAGGACGATCTCCTCGCAGAGGCGCGACAGGTGCATGGCCAGGATGGCAGCCGCCGCACAGAACTCGATGGCGAAGTCGCGGTCGGCGATGGCATCCAGGCTGTTGGGGCTCGGGGCCGCGAAGCCGAGGTCGCGGGCCAGGGCGTGGCGGTCGAGCGGCACCGTCGTCCCCGCCAGCGCGGCGGCCCCCAGCGGCAGGACGTCCAGGCGCCGCCGGGCGTCGGCGAAGCGCCCCCGATCGCGCTGGAGCATGAAGACGTAGGCGAGCAGATGGTGGCCCAGCACGATCGGCTGGGCCCGCTGCAGGTGCGTGTAGCCGGGCATGGGCAACTCGCGGTGGCGCTCGGCCTGCTCGACGAGGGCCGCCTGCACCTCACGCAGCGCCGCCTGGATCGCCCCGATCTCCTCCCGGAGCCACAGCCGCATGTCGACGGCGATCTGGTCGTTCCGCGAGCGACCGGTGTGGAGCTTCCCGCCGACGGGCCCGATCGTCTCGATGAGCCGCTGCTCGATGTTCATGTGGACGTCTTCCAGCTCGATCCGGAACGGGAAGGCGCCACTCTCCAGCTCGCCCCGGACCGTGGCCAGGCCGCCCAAGATGGCGTCCAGCTCGGCTTGCGTCAGCACGCCGCTCGTCGCCAGCGCGCGAGCCCACGCCTCGCTGCCCTGGAGATCGTACGGCCAGAGGCGGTGATCGAACGGCAGCGAGGCGGTGAACGACTGGGCGCCCCGGTCGGCCGCCTCGCCGAACCGCCCGCTCCGGGCCGCACCCGGCCGCCAGTCCGCCGTCACGGCGCGCTCGCCGACGCGGGCACCGAGCCACCGTCGCCCAGCAAGGCGGCGATCTCCGCCATGATCCGCGCTGTCACGTCTTCCCGGTCCCGCTGGGTCACCGGCCGGCGTCCGGGGGCGGTGAAGCGGAGCGCCCGGCCGAAGCGCACGCGGATCGGCACACGCCGCGGGATGTGCCACCGGCGCGCGGCGAGGGCGTGAAAGGTCCCTGTGATCGCGGCCGGCACGACGGGCACCCCGGCCCGGATCGCGACCAGCGCCACCCCCGGCTGACCGCGGACCAGCCGGCCGTCCCGGCTGAACGGGCCCTCCGGGAAGATGCCGACGACACCGCCGTCTTCCAGCACGCGGAGGGCGCGCCGGATCGCGCCGGGATCGGGTCGCGCGAGCTCGATCGGGATCGAGCCCACCTGGCGATGGAAGTAGGGGTGGAACGGCGTCGCCCGGTAGACGCGCGGCATGACGAGGAAGACGATCTGGCGCGGTAGCGCGGCGCCGAGCACCACGCCGTCCAGGTAGTTGGCGTGGTTCGCCGCGACGAGGAAGGGACCGGAGGTCGGCAGGTGATCGAGGCCCGACACCTGGAAATGGAAGAAGCGCCGAAGGATCGGCCGGACCACGGAGCGCAGCCCGGCGTACAGGGGGGGCAGGCGATGGAAGACCTCGGCTGGCTCGACGGAGGCGGAGAGCGTGGCCGACGGCGTCTGCCCGTGGGTCTGACTCATCGGGATCGAGTCCACGACGGGTTATAGCACCTGTCAACGCATCGACGCAAGGCCGGGCGGCGCTCACGCGTGCGAGACGCCGCCGCATGCCCGGCGGTCGGGCTCATGCCCCTCCGCCCCGCCCCCGGGCCTGCCGGTACCGGGCCACCGCCTGGTTGTGCTCATCCAGCGTGGCCGAGAAGTGATGGCGGCGGTCGTCGATGGACACGAAGTAGAGGTACGGCACGCTGGCGGGCGCGAGGGCCGCGTCGATGGACGCGCGCCCGGGGTTGGCGATGGGACCCGGCGGCAGCCCGCGATGGCGGTACGTGTTGAACCGATGGTCCACCTGGAGGTCCTCCCGCGTCGGGGCTCGTCCATCCTTGCCCACGGCGTAGGCGACGGTCGGATCCGCCTGGAGCGGCATGTCCCGGCGGAGACGGTTCCAGAAGACCCCCGCGATCAGCGGCCGCTCGTCGGGGACGACGGCCTCCTTCTCGATGATGGAGGCCAGCGTCACCAGCGCGTGCAGGCTGAGCCCGCGGGCGGAGGCCTGCGCCTGCACCTCGGGCGTCCCGACCTTCTCGCGGAATCGCTGCACCATCCGGCCGAGGATCTCCTCGACCCGCATGCCCCGGGTGACCTGGTACGTGTCGGGGAAGAGATAGCCTTCCAGCGAGTCGGCGTCGATGCCGAGGCCCTGGGTGAAGAACGGGTCGGAGGCCACGCGCAGCACGTCGGCCGCCAAGGCGATCCTCTCGGTCTCGAGCTGCCGCGCCAGCTCCCGGACGGTGAAGCCCTCGGGCAGCACGATCAGGTGTGGCTTGACCTTGCCCGCCTCGATGAGCCGGAGGGTCGTCAGGAGAGAGGCGCCCTGGGGGATCTCGTACTCGCCGGCCTTCAGGGAGCGGGCGGTGCCACGGAGGACGGCCAGCGTCACGAACCCGAGCCGGCTCCGGATCACCTCCGCCTCCGCCAGGATGCGGGCCACGCCGAGGAGTCCCTGCTGCGGCGGGATCTCCACGGTCCGCGGGCCGCCGCGCAGCGTCGGGGGCGGGATGATCGCCCGGCCGGCCTCGAAGGCCGCGAGGGCCAGGAGCGCGAGGCCGACCAGCGCGACGACTCGCCTGCGTCGCGGCCGGCGGTCCGCGGCGAGCGGAGACGGCGCGTTATCGCCCATGGCGGACGGCGACCCGGCAACCCGGGGAACGCCCGGGGCCGAACGGCCGATCACGTGGCCGGTCGGTTGAAATCACGTTTGATTCTAGGAGGCTCCGGGGGTGGCTGTCAACCGAGCTCTTTCCTCCCGGCATCTCGAGGGCTATAATCTAGGTTCGTCTTCGCGTTCGACTCGTTTCGACCCTTCTGTACAGATGGAGGCCGCATGACGACGGTTCAGCTCCCGCGCAAGCACGAGTGGCAGGACCTCGAGGCCGAGCACGGCCGGTTCGTTGTCGAGCCCTTCGAGCCGGGCTTCGGTCTCACGATCGGCAACGCGTTCCGCCGGGTCCTCCTCTCGTCGATCGAGGGCGCCGCGCCCACCTGGGTCAAGATCGAGAACGTCCTCCACGAGTTCTCCTTCCTGCCCGGCATGGTCGACGACACCCTCGACGTGTTGAACAACATCCGCAAGGTCGTGTTCAAGCTCCACGGGGAGCGGAGCCGGCTCATCCAGCTCCGGGCGACGGGCCCCGGCGAGGTCAAGGCCTCCGATTTCCAGACGGACGCCGACATCGAGGTGCTGAACGGGGATCGGCATCTGGCCACGCTGGACCGCGAGTCCGTGCTCGCGATGGAAGTGCAGGTCGAGAAGGGGCGGGGCTACGTCCCGGCCGAGAAGCGCGAGCTGGAGGGCCTGCCGGTCAACGCGCTGGTCCTGGACGCGGACTTCTCCCCGGTCCAGCGGGTCAATTTCCAGGTCGAGCCGTCGAAGCGGCACCCGGGGGCGGAGCGGCTCGTCCTCGAGATCTGGACGAACGGCAGCGTCACGCCGGAGGACGCGGTCGGCGAGGCCGCGCTGATCCTGGAGGACCACTTCAACCTGCTCAGCCGCTTCCCGCAGGGCGTGGAGCCGGAGGAAGAGGCGCCGATCGAGACCGAGAAGGTCGAGCTGAACGAGAACCTCTTCCGGAGCGTGGACGAGCTGGAGCTGTCAGTCCGCGCGTACAACTGTCTGAAGACCGCGAACATTCGGACCATCGCCGACCTGGTCCAGAAGAGCGAGGCCGAGCTCCTGAAGACCAAGAACTTCGGGAAGAAGTCCCTCAACGAGATCAAGGCGATTCTCGGGGAGATGGGGCTCTCGCTCGGCATGCGGCTCGATCCCGCCGAGCTCGAGCGGCTCAGGGCCCAGCGCGAGCGCGCCTTCGAGGCGTAGGGGGCGGGGCCGAGGAGCGTCGCAACGTTCATCTCGGTCGGGACGCACTCGGCCTGGCGGCCTCGCGTCCGTCCCGACCTATGGTCGTCCTCGGTCGTCGCCGATCCTCGGCGTACTCGGAGTACGCCTGCGGTCGGCGACTCCCTGCGTCCATCGGACGGCCTTCGGCCTGTGGGCGCTGCTCGCTCCTCGGCCCCGCCCGCGACAGGCCTGACCCTTCTGCTACTCCTGACGCGTCGAGGAACGTAGCAGGCTCCTCGACTAGTCAGGGCGCGCCGCGTAGCAGGATCTCCTCGACCTGGGCGGGTCGAGCCCAGCGGCGTAGCGTGAGCCGCTCGGCGTCGCTCGTCACCTCCACCGCGCCGTCGGCGTCGGTGCGGTAGAGCACGGCGCCGGCGTCCGCCAGCCGGGCCAGCGCACCGGGGCTCGGATGGCCGAACGGGTTGCGGGCCCCGGCGGAGATCAGCGCGGCGCGCGGCGCGACCGCAGCCAGGAAGGCCGGCGACGAGGCAAAGCGGCTGCCGTGGTGCCCCACCTTGAGGATGGGCGCGCCCAGCGGGAGCCCATCCGCCAGGAGCGACCGCTCGGCGACCGCCTCGGCATCGCCCGTCAGGAGCACCGCCGCCAGCCCCCACTCGACTTTCAGGACGAGCGAGGCATTGTTCTCGTCCGAGGACCAGCGGCCGTCGGCCGGGCCCGGCGGGTGGAGCGCGGTGACGAGCAGCGGGCCGAGCCAGAGCCGGTCGCCGCGGGCCAGCACCCGGCGGGGGACGCCGGATTCCACGATGGGGCGCTGCCACTCGGCGTCCTCCGTCCCGGCCGGCACCCAGACGGCGTCGATCGGGAGGCCGTCGAGGAGACTTCGGAGGCCCCCGGCGTGATCCGGATCGCCGTGGGTCAGGACGAGCGCGCTGAGGCGCGCCACCCCGAGCCGCCGGAGCACGGGCAGGACGACGCGCTCCCCGCGGTCCGAGCGGCCCGGGCCACCCCCGCCGGTGTCCACGAGCATCGCCCGGCCGTCCGGTCCCTGGACGAGGATGGCGTCGCCCTGCCCGACGTCCAGCACGAGGACGTGAAGGCGCCCATCCGGCAGGAAACCCGCCGCGGTCGCGACGACGGCCAGCCCCGCCAGCCCCGCCACGCAGAGCCGGCGGCAGAGGGTGGAGGCGCGCGGGACGAGCAGGAGGGCCCCGGCCACGGCGACGAGAGCGACGGCCGGCGGCGTCGGTGCGTGGATCATCGCGCCCGGGAGCGCGGCGCAGCCCCGCACCACGAGGCGAAGGCCCAGCAGCAGCGCCCACAGGCTCTGGAAGAGGAGGTGGGCCAGGCGCTCCCAGGCGGCGGCGAGGGCGACCGCCAGGAGGCCGAGCGTCGTCAGGGCCGCGGCCAGCGGCACCACGAGCAGGTTCGCCACCACGCCGATCAGCGAGAGCTGGTTCCAGGAGAGGAGCATGAGGGGGCTCACCGCGAGCTGGGCGCCGCCCGACACCGCCACCGCCGTCGCGACCACGGGCGGCCAGCGGGCTGGGAGCGCCCGCCGGATCGGCGGGCCGAGGCCGAGGATCCCGGCGGTGGCGGCGAACGACAGCTGCAGTCCCGCATCGCCGAGGGCGCCGGGCTCCCAGGCGAGCAGCACGAGCAGCGCGGCCGCCAGGCTGTTCCAGGCGCCGCTCTCGCGGCCGAGGAGTTGTCCGCCGAGCACGAGGCCGGCCATCACCGTCGCCCGCAGCACCGAGGCCTGACCGCCGACCACCGCCGCGAAGCCGAGCAGGGTCGCGAGGGCCGCGGCGGCCGCGAGCCGCGCGGGCACCCGGAGGACGCGCAGCGCGACGAGCGTGGCGCCGGCGACCAGCCCCACGTTGAAGCCGGAAATGGCGAGGATGTGAAAGACCCCGGCGGCGCGGAAGTCCCCGACGAGGGTCGGCGGGAGCTGCCGGCGCTCGCCGATGAGGAGGCCCTCGAAGAGGGCGGCCGAGACCGGCGGGAGGTGTCGCTGCACCAGCTGGTGGACCCAGGCCCGCACGGCGAGCCACCAGGGCGCCCCGCCCGGGGCCAGGTGCTCCACCGATGCGCTGCGGCCGACAGCGATGAAGTGGGGTCCGCTCCGGTCGTGACCGAGGCCGGGTCCGCTGCCGGGATTGCGGAGCGGCCGCGCCTCGGCGAGCTCGACGGTGACGGCGATCCGATCGAGGGGGCTCAGCGGCGGGGCCGGGCCGTAAAGCAGCAGCGTGAGCTGGCCCCGAGCCGCCCGCTGCCCGGTCGCGTCGGCCGCCGTCTCCAGGAGCAGGGGGACCCGCGTCCGCGGGCCCTCCGGCTCGGGGTCACCGGTCACCAGTCCGGCCAGCCGTGTCGGGCCGCCTCGCAGGCCCTCCAGCGGCGGCCACGGGTCGGGGAGGGCCACGCGCGCCCAGCCGGCCAGCGCGACGAGCACGAGCAGGCTCGCGCTCGCGGCCCCGAGCGCTCCGCGACGGATCGCGAGAGCGGCCGACCCGGCCAGGCCGAGCGCCGCCGCGAGCACCCACCCCGGCGGCGTGACCTCGAGCCCGAGCCACACGCCAGCGGCGAAGGCCAGCGCCAGGGGGACGAGCGGCGCGCTCACGGCGGCGTCCCCACGGGGTCGGGCGCCGAGCTCTGGCGGGAGGCTTCGCCGGCGACGTGAATCAGTGGCCGGAGGCGCCTGGCCCGGCGGGCCCCGAGCCCCGGAACGCTCGCGAAGTCGTCGAACGACGGGAAGCGTCCCCCGAGGTTGTCCCGGCGGGCCAGGATGCGCGCCGCCAGCCGCGCGCCGATCCCGGGCAGCCGGGTGAGGTCGTCCACCGTGGCGTGATCGAGATCGACCGGCCGCTCGGCGCTCGGTGGCGCTGTCCCGGGGGACCGCGGCTCACCGCGCGCCTCGCGCTCCGCGCCCGGGGAGCGCCGGGGACGCGACGGCCGCGGGGCGGGTGGCACGAGCGGCGCCGGTGCCCGCGGCCGCGCGGGTCCCGCGACGACGGCGACCCGCAATGGCTCGGACTCCAGCCGGTCGAGGAGGGCCGGCGCGCGCCGATGCCACGCCTCGATCGCCAGCCCACCCAGCAGGCTGCCGGCGAGAAGGCCGACCACGACCAGCTCCTGCCGCCGGTAGGTGAGCGAGGCCAGGGCCGACGCCAGCCGGGCTCGGACCGCCTGCCACGCCCGCTCGAGCCATCGTGCGGATCGCATCGGCCCGGGCTCTCGCATCGCGCGTGCCAGCCCCGGACGACGGCCAGATCACGCGGGCGCGCTCCTCCCCTGTCTCCAGGAGGAGACGGGGTGGATCGGAACGGAGACGGATCAGGCGAAGGAAGCGGGTATGCGCCGGGGGAGCCGGCGGAGGACGACGACCGACCAGCCCGCCGCGAGCCCGGCGGTGAGCAGATAGGGCGCCGCGGGGCTGACCGTCTCCGCGACGTGACCCCCGAGGAGGCCGGCGAGGATGAACGAGAGCCCGCACGAGCCCTCAAACAGGCCCATCGCCACCCCCCGGTCGGCCGGCGCGACGTGGTCGGCGACGAGGCCGACGCAGGTGGGCGCGCAGGCCCCGGCGGCGAGGCCGAGACCGACGGTCCCGAGCGCCAGGGCTGCCGTGCCCCACGGCGCCGCGACGAGGACCGCGCCCACCGCACTCGTCAGGAGCGCCGTGACGAGGACCACCGCCCGCCCCCAGCGGTCCGAGAGCCGGCCCGCGCCGAGCGACGCGGCGAAGCGCGCCACCCAGTACGACGACACCAGGAGGCCGATGCCCGAGGGCGGCAGCCCGCGGTCCGCGGCGTAGGCGGGGAGGAAGGCCAGCACGCTCCCGAGCCCGAACACGTAGGTGAAGCCGGTGCCGTAGGCCAGGAGTCGCACGCTCCGGCCGTCACGGCCCTCGAGGGCATCCGGCCGCGTCGCCGCCGCCTGGGCGTGGCCCTCCGGTCGGCGGCCTCCCGGCATGGCCAGGACCAGCCCGAGCGTGACCGCCGACGTCCCCAGGTATAGGGCGAAGGGTGTCCGCAGCCCGGCGACCTCGATCACGTAGCCGGCCGCCGCGGTGCCGATTACGAACGCCGCCGCGTAGGCCCCGTAGCCCACCCCCATCGCGCTTCCCGCGCGCCGGCCGAACTCCTCGGCGACCCAGGCCTGGATCGCCGGCCAGAACCCCGCCCAGCCGGCCGCCTCGAGGAGCTTCCCCGCGACGAGGCCCGAGACGCCGGTGGCGGCGAGGTAGCAGGCGGCGGCAGTCCCGACGCCGAGCGCCGCGACGAGGAGGAGCGTCCGCCGGCCGAAGCGGTCGGACGCGCGGCCCAGCGGGATCGTCAGCGCCGCGTAGGCGAGGCCGTGGGCGGCGCCGATCAGGCCGAGGTCCCGGTAGTCGGCGCCGAGGGTCCGGGCGTAGAGTGGCAGGCCGGGCGTGATGAGGCCGCCGCCCAGGTTGAAGACGAGCGTGATGAGGCCGAGACGGACCAGCGAAGCGGACACGGGCGTCGCGGGTGAGGCGGGCCGGCTACGGCGCCAGCGCGGCGCGGGTGATGCGGTTCGCCGGGCCTTCGCGGTTGTACCACTCGGCCTCCAGGAAGGCGTCGTTGATCCGCTCGAGCGGGAAGGTGTGCGAGACGAGCCGATCGAAGGGGTACCGGGTGCGGCTCCGCTGCAGGAACTCGAGCGCGCGGGGGATCACCCACGGGTCGTACATGACGACGCCCACGATGCGCTTCGACCCCCAGACGAGCGTCGAGGGGTCGAGCTCCACCGTGCGGCCCCGGCTGATGCAGCCGATCTCGAGGTAGGTGCCGCCGTGGCGCAGCATCTCGATCCCCTCCGGTACCACCGGCGGGAAGCCGACGAAGTCACACGCCACGTCGGCGCCGCGCCCGCCGGTCCAGTCGCGGACCTGCTTCACGCGCGCCTTGCGATCGGGCGTCTCGGTGAGGCTCACCGTGTGGTCGGCGCCGAAGGCCCGGGCCAGCTCGAGCCGCTCGGCGACCTGATCGACGACGATGATCGTCGCCGCGCCCATGTCGCGCGCGACCGCGGTGGCCTGGATGCCCAGCCCGCCGGCGCCCTGGATCACGACGCTGTCGCCGAAGCGCAGGCCGGCCTGCGTGAGCCCGTAGAGGACCTGGGACAGCGCGCAGTTGACCGGCGAGACGAGGGCGTCCGGCAGCTCGTCGGGCACGCGGAAGCAGAAGCCGCCCGGCCGGAGGTAGTAGTACTCGGCGAAGGCGCCGACCCAGTGCGGGAACTCGCCGGGCCCCGTCGCCCGCCCGACCTTGGTCGGGCAGGCCGCCCGCTGGCCCTGGAGGCAGACGTAGCAGCGGCCGCACGGATAGAAGTAGCTGAAGGCGAGCCGGTCCCCCTCGCGGAGCGGGCGCCCGAGCGAGTCGGTCGCGACGCCGGACCCCAGCGCGGCCACCCGGCCGGTCATCTCGTGGCCGAAGATCCAGCCGTCGGGCGGGAGCGCCAGCGGGGCGTCGCCCCGCCAGAAGTGGAGGTCGGAGCCGCAGATGTTGGCGAGGGTGACGCGGATCAGCACCGCGCCCGGCTCGAGCGTCGGCAGCGGCAGCTCCTGGATCTGGAACGGCTTGCCGGGTCCGAAGAAAACGGCAGCCTTGCCGGTCTGAGCCATGCGTGGACGACCTCCTGGCGGCGGGGTTCGCGTACGCGCGCGGGTCATGCTAGCACGCACCCGGAGGCGGTTCAAACGCGCGAGGCGCCGGCCCGGCGGGCCGCCGTCCGGCCGGCGTCGTCCCAGGGCAGCCCGCGTTGCCTCCGGGTCGCGCCACCCGGTCACATCATCGATCCGGGCGGAGGACACCCGATGCGAGCGGATCGACCGCTCGCGGGGCGGCCATGCCACGCCCCGTGGGACGAGCGAGACCGGGGCCCCCGGGAGGCACGCTCCCTGCAACGCGGCCACCTGACCGTGCGGTCCCACGCCACGTTGCCGGGATCCGACGGGCATCGGCTCCTGCTCGCGACCACCTCCGCCGGCGGCCTCCGCGTCAGCGAGGTCGTCGCCCTCAAGGTCGCCGACCTCGACGCCGACCGCATGACCATCCACATCAGTCAGGGCAAGGGTGGCCAGGACCGCTACGTGCCGCTCTCCCAGCGGCTGCTGCAGGACTGGCGCGCGTACTGGTGCATCCGGCCCCCGCACGTCTGGCTCTTCGCCAACCGCCAGGGCACGCGCCCGATCGACATCACCGTCGCCCAGAAGCTCTACACGATGGCGAAGCTCCGCGCCGGCATTGCCAAGCAGGGCGGCATTCACGCGCTTCGTCACGCCGGAATCTGCCGACGGTACAGGCACTGCTGGGCCACCGCCACCTCTCTACCACTGCGCGCTATTTGCACCTGACACCCGGCCGCGTGCTCGCGACCGGCTCGCCCTTGGATCTGCCCGAGCCGCCCGGCGCCTGAGTCGTGGCCCCGGCGTCGGCCGCCCCCGCGGGCGTCGGCGCTGAGCGAGCACACCGGGTCGAACTGGCCGACATCGTCCGCGCCCACGGCGCGGTGTATCAGTACGCCCACCCGCTGTGCCACGCCCAGCGCCGCGCTCTGCGCGCCATTGCGACGTGCCGCACGGCCGCGCTCGGCGGCCATCGCGCCGTCTGCACCGCCTGCGGCGCCGAGCGGATCACCTACAACTCCTGTCGGAATCGCCACTGCCCGAAATGCCAGCGAGTGGCCACCGAGCGCTGGCTCGCCGCGCGCCGCCGCGAGATCCTGCCGATTCCCTACTTCCACGTCGTCTTCACACTCCCCCACGCGCTCAACCCGCTGGCGCAAAGTCACCCGCGGCTGATTTATCGCCTGCTCTTTCAGAGCGCGGCCTCCACGCTGCTGCGCTTCGGTCGCGATCCGCGTCACCTCGGTGGCGACCTCGGCGTGACCGCCGTGCTCCACACCTGGGGCCAGACGCTCACGCAGCATGTGCACGTTGCTTCTAGCCACGCCGTCCCCGCGATACAATCCCCGTACGTCATGCGCGCGAGGGGTTTAGTCCAACTGGTTTTATCCGCCATGCTCGACGCACGACGGACAAAAGCCTGAACGTTATGCGGCATTCGACGCCGCGCGGCGTATCCTGTGTGATGGCTGCTATGGCCAGAAGCCGGCATTGGCTGCCGCTGCGGATTGACCGGCCAGGTCACCAAAGGATGCCCGGCGCGATAAGAACCGCTTGCCTGGTGCTCCCGTTGTTGTTGACGCCCTCGCTCGCGGAGGCGAACGGGAAGGATATCGTTCTCGCCGACAGCCGGAGCGATGAGATAAGGAAAGGGACAGTCATCGGAAGTAAGGGCCGACATTTGAACGCCGATGACAGCATACGCGATCTCCTCGGCCACCCAGCCTTCGCCGGTTTCGCGAGGCTGCTTTTGCCGTGGGATGGTCGTCGCTATGACCAAGCCATGCGCCTGAGCGATATCGGTTCGCTCCTGCCGTATCACAGCCACGTGGATCCTAAGACGGTGGTGGGCGCACTCAATCGCATGATCGACGATGTGAATAGCGGTCACGCCGTGTTCTACCCGTTCTACAGCGAAGAACAGAAGCAGAAGCAACCCGCACGCGAAAATACAGGTTTGTTCTTCTTCCGCGGAAAGCCCAGTGCTCCCTTCGCCGTGATATCCCCCGGCGGCGGCTTCTCCTATGTCGGCTCCGTCCACGAAGGGTTTCCCTATGCCACCGAGATCAGCGCCAGGGGCTACAACGCTTTCGTGCTGCGATATCGCGCAGGCTATGGCGGCGCAGTCGCCACCGAGGATCTAGCTGCAGCCATCTCCTACATCTTCCGCAACGCGAAGGCGCTCGGCGTCAGCATCCGGGACTACTCCCTTTGGGGAAGCTCGGCCGGCGCAAGGATGGCGGCTGCCATCGGTTCGCACGGCGTTGCCGCCCATGGCGGCGACATGCTTCCAAAACCGTCAGCTGTCGTGATGGCCTACACAGCCCATTCAGATTACTCGTCCGCTGAGCCTCCGACCTTCGTCGTGGTCGGCGAACAGGACGCAATCGCGCCGCCGTCGTCGATGGAAAGACGAATTGCGGCCCTGCGCAGCGCAGGAATAGAGGTGGAGTACCATAAGTATAGAAATCTCGGTCATGGCTTCGGGCCAGGAACCGGGACCAGCGCCGAAGGCTGGATCGCGGACGCCGTTCGGTTCTGGGAAAAGTTCATCACCCAACGGAACTGATGCGCCGGATGCCCCGCTGCTCCGTCTGTCCACGCGGCTATTCAACCGCTTCCAATGCCGGTGGCGTCGACTCGCATCTGCGTGTCGCGTCCTTCCCCAAGCAAAACATGTCTGCTTTGGGCGAAAGTGGATAACCAGTGGCTGCCTCAACCAAAATGCCGCATAACTTCCGCATGCACCTGACCGGCTCCAGCGGGCTTCGCCCGCTTCCGCCGGCAGGTGATGCGGGGCGTTATGCCGGACTCGCGAGCAACGAGGAGCAGCGGCGCTGTCATGGCACTCACGCATTGGGACCGCAGTCGGTGCCTTGACGATCTCGACCCGCCGGCATAGGGAAAGCCGACGTTCAACTCGTACCTCGTCACGACTTGTCACCGCCTACGCCGGAAGCCGATCGGGGAGTTCTCGACCGAGGACCTCCGCATCATGATCGGCCAGTCGATCTCGCTTGAGTTCCTCGTGCCGCTCGCCTTAGTTCCTTCCGGATCGGGCTGCCCGGGTCATATCATCGAGTCTCGTGATGAGCGGTCACGGTCTCCGTCGGTGGATCCTGGCGGCCATGCTCGTCGCCGGCGCGGCGCTCTGGTGGAGCCACGCGCCGGCGCCTCCCCGGGCGGGCGGCCCGCTGACTCACGAGGCCTACGTCTGGCAGCGGGTGTGGACGCCGCCCGTCGTCGAGGCCGTCCGGGCGCACGCCGTCGCCTTCGCGCGCCTGGTGGTGCTCGGGGCCGAGGTGTGGTGGCACCCGGGGCCCGGCGGAGCGCGGGTGCCCGAGGTGACCCGCGTGCCCCTCCGGGGCGACGTCCTCGGTGCCCTCCACCGCGAGGGCTTCCCCATCGGCCTCGCGCTGCGCATCGGTCCTCACCCGGGACCGTTCGCGGCCGACGACGCGGGCGGGCGATTGCTTCGCGAGACCGCGATCGCCCTGGTGACCGACGCGCGGGACCAGGGCCTCGACCCGGCCGAGCTCCAGCTCGACTTCGACGCGGCGGAGTCGCAGCTCGAGGGCTACCGGGTCTGGGTGGAGTCGATCCGCCACGCGCTGCGCGGCCCCGGCGCCCCGGCGGTGCCGGTGACCCTGACCGCCCTGCCGAGCTGGCTCCCCCACGCCGCCTTCACGCGCCTCGCCCGCGCCAGCGACGGCTTCGTGCTCCAGGTCCACTCCCTCGATCGGCCGGCGCGCGCCGATGCCCCGCTCGTGCTCGCGGACCCGGCGGCCGCGCGGCGCTGGGTCGAGCAAGCCGCCCGCGCCGGCGTTCCCTTCCGGGTCGCGCTGCCGACACACGGGTATCGCCTGGCCTTCGACGGGCGCGGCCGCTTCCTGGGCGCCGCCGCCGAGCAAGGCCGGATCCTGGCGTCGCCTGGCAGCGGCGCCCGGGTGCGGGAGCTCCGGGCCGACCCGGATGCAATGGCGGCGCTCGTCCGGGCGTGGACCGACGGCGCCGTGGCCCGGCCGGCCCTGCTGCAGGGAATCCTCTGGTACCGGCTGCCGACGCCCGACGACGAGCTGAACTGGCGCTGGCCGACGCTGGCCGCCGTGATGCAGGGCCGGGCGCCGCGCGGGGTGCTGGCGGCGCGGGCGCGCGCCGTCGTACCGGGGCTGGTCGAGATCGAGGTCGTGAACACCGGCGACGCTGACGTTGCCCTGGACGCGCCCGACCTGGCGGTCGTCGCGCGGTGGAGCGCCGCGGCCTCCGACGGACCGGCCCCGCGGGTGATCGCGATGGACGCCGTCGGCGGCTTCGACGCGCGCCAGGGTATGGGCTCGGTGCGGCTCACCCCGACGGCCACCGGACGCGCCTCTCGCCTCGGCCCCGGCGAACAGCGCCTCGTCTCCTGGATTCGCTTCTCCATTCCGGCCCGCGTGAGCGCCGATGTCGAGCCGCCCCGCTAGCGTCCGCGTGCTCGCGGCCTGGGGGCTGGGCGTGGCCACGGCGCTCGCCGTCGGCATCGCGCTGGCCTGTGGGCCTTTTCTCGAGCCGCGGCTCTTCTTCCATTCCGACGACGTCGTGATCGCGGCGCCCCGGATGGTCTTCGAGAAGGAGGTCGAGCGGCTCAAACCGGTCGGCCCACCTGTGTTCGTCCCGCCGGCGCTCCCCGGTGACCAGCGGGGGCAGACCCTGTGGGCCGATGTCGGCGACCTCGAGGAGGCGCTGGATCGCGCCGGCGTCGTCACGTTGACACGGGACGGGCTGCTGGCCGCCTACAAGGCGGCCCGGGGACGACTCTTCCAGGTCGAGGGGAAGAAGGCGTCGGACGCCGGGCCGGTGCCGCCAGACATCCCGCCGGAGTTCGCCGACTACCTGCGCGGCGCGATGGCGTATCACGCGAGGCGGCCCGACGAGGCCCGTCAGGCCTGGCAGGCGGTCCTCGCACGGCCTCCGGAGGAGCGCCGCGCCCGCTCGACCTGGGCGGCGTTCATGCTCGGGCGGAGCCTGCTCGAGACGGACGCGGGGGAGGCGGTGGGCTGGTTCCGTCGGGTCCGCGAGCTGGCCGGCGCCGGCTTCGCCGACAGCCTGGGACTCGCCGCGGCGAGCATCGGCTGGGAGGCGCGGGCCGAGCTGCGGCGCGGCGAGTACGAGCGCGCGATCGAGCTCTACCTGATCCAGCTCGCGGCCGGGGACGCGACGGCCTCCCTGTCCCTCGAGCTGACCGCTCGGCGGATCGTCGCCGCGGGCACGCTCGCCCGCGTCGCGAGGCACCCCCAGGCCCGGCGCGTGGTCACCGCCTACGTCCTCTCGCGGCGCGAGCCGGTCCTCTACCCCGGCGGCTGGGTCGCGCGCCTCGCCGGCGACTGGCTCGCCGCGCTCGAGCAGACGCAGAGCGCCGACGTGGCGGATGCCGATCGGCTGGCGGCCGTCGCCTACCAGGGCGGAGACCTGGCGCAGACGGCCCGTTGGTTGGCCCTCGCCCCCACCGACTCGCCGATCGCCCAGTGGCTGCAGGCCAAGCTGCTGCTGCGTGGCGGGAAGCTCGATGAGGCGGCGGCGCGCCTCGCGCAGGCGAGTCGGAGCTTCCCGCTCGTCACGGGGCGCTTCCTCCTCGACGACGACTGGTACGTCATGTACGACTACTACGGCGAATCCCGCACGGCATCCCTGGCGATCCGGCTCGAGGCCGGCATCCTCCACCTGACCCGCCGCCAGTACGCCGAGGCGCTCGATGCGCTGCTCCGCGCGCGCTTCTGGACCGACGCCGCGTACGTCGCCGAGCGCGTCCTGACACCGGACGAGCTGGTCGCGTACGTCGATCGCGAGTGGCCACCGTCCGCCGTGCAGGAGCCGCCGGCCCAGGAGAGGAGGTTGTGGGACGGGAACCGGCCGCCCGAACGCCTCGGCGCCCACCTCCGCCATCTCCTGGCCCGCCGCCTCGCCCGGCTCGGGCGCTTTGCCGAGGGCCGCAAGTACATGCCCGCACGCTTCCGGCCCGACCTCGACGCCTACGTGGCGGCGCTCGAGGCGGGACACGACCGGCGCCGCCCCGCGGACGGCTCGGGCAGCCGCGCGCTCGCGCTGTGGCAGGCGGCGCGGCTCGCGCGGGGGCGCGGCATGGAGCTGTTCGGGATGGAGCTGTCGCCGGACGCCTACGTGTACGACGGCGACCTCGAGATCGAGGCCGGCTTGGAGGAGACCAGCGGCCGGGCCAAGGGCCCGCTCACGGGCGCCAGTGCCGACGAGCAGCTCCGCGCCGCGCGGCATCGCCTGCACCCCGAGCGCCGATTCCACTATCGGTTCCTCGCGGCCGACCTCGCCTGGCAGGCCGCCGCCCTCATGCCGAATCAGGATCCCCGGACGGCGAAGGTCCTCTGGACCGCGGGCTCGTGGCTGAAGGAGCGGGCACCGAGGGACGCCGACCGCTTCTACAAGGCGCTCGTCCGGCGCTGCGGCAGCACGCCGCTCGGACACGAGGCGGACCGGCTCCGCTGGTTCCCCGCCGTCGATCCGACGGACGGCGCGAAGCCCGAGCCCTGACCGGGCCCGAGGTTCGTCACCGGCGCCGGATCGGCGTTGCGGCGGCCCCGAAGCCGGGATATCCTGGCGCGCGGCGGTCGGGCTCCGGCCGCGGGAGGCACACGCGTGGGCTACGTCGAGCGGCACCTTCTGCCGAACGAGCGGGTTCTCTACAAGACGCGGCTCCACTGGATCCTCTTCGCGAAGCCGGCGCTGCTCGTCCTGGTCGGCCTGGTCCTTGCCGCGGTCCTCTGGCGGGTCCAGAATCCGCCCTGGCTCTGGTACGTCGGGCTCGTGGTCCTCGTGGCGGGCCTGGTCTGGAGCCTGGTCCACGTCGTCGAGCTGCTGACCTCCGAGTTCGCCGTCACCACCACGCGGCTCATCTTCAAGGTGGGCCTCATCGCGCGGTACACGACGGAGCTGCTGCTCTCGAAGGTGGAGTCGGTCGGCGTCACCCAGGGGCTCCTGGGCCGCATCCTGCGCTACGGCGACCTCACGGTGACCGGGACCGGGGGGGCCCGCGAGGTCTTCCGCCGCGTCGGGGACCCGATCGGCTTCCGGAACCACGTCCAGCACGCCTCCGTGCTCCGGGAAGGCGGCGAGGCCGGCGGCGTCCCGCCGGCGCCCCGCTGAGCGAGGCGCACGCCGAAGTATCGCGGGGTCTGCGGCGGTCGGTGCTCAGTGAGGAGCAGCGTCCGAGCGCCGGCTTCGCCGGCGCAACCGAGGGGGGGTTTCGGGGGGGGGGGCTTCCGAGACCCCCCCCCGAAGAAACTAGCGCGGGGCCGGCGTGACGGCCGCCGCGCCGGCGAACTGGCGATCGAACCATTCGCCGTAGCGGGCGATGAGGGCGGGGTCGTCGAGGAAGAGCGCGTTCTCGAGATTCCGCTTCTCGGCCGCGTCGGTCCAGTTGTACGAGCCGGTGACGAGCAGCCGGCCATCGAAGATGGCGAACTTCTGGTGCATGACCCCGCGGCCACGGAAGATGCGGACGTCAACCCCGGCCGATTGGAGCACGGGAATCGTCGAGCGCTTGCCGCGCGCCTGGCGGCCGTCGGCGATGATGCGGACCACGACGCCGCGGTCCCGGGCGCGGATGAGGGCCATGGCCAGCTGGGCCGAGGTGAAGTCGAAGATCGCGATGTCGATGGAGGCGGCCGCCCCGTCCACCTGCTCGACGAGTGCGGTCAGCGCGCCGTCGAAGTACACCTGCGGCGCCGCCGAAGCGGCCGCCGGCCAGAGCCCCAGGGCGCACGCCAGGAGCAGGGGTGTGGCGCGAAGCCGGTCGTAGGCCGTGGTCGAAACCCTCCCGTCGGGCAGTGTATCGTGGAGGTACGGGGGGCGTCATCAAATGGATACAGGGGGTGGGCCCTGAACCCCATGTCGGAGGAGGGCGCGGTGGACCGGGATGCGGGGGGACCGCTGGAGGGGCTCCGGGTGCTGGACCTCACCGCGCACATGGCGGGACCCTTCTGCACGATGATCCTGGCCGACATGGGCGCGGAGGTGATCAAGATCGAGCGGCCCGGCATGGGGGACTCGTCGCGGGCGATGGGCGACGGGAGCGAGCGGAACCCCTACTTCCGGTACATCAACCGGAACAAGAAGAGCCTCACGCTCGACTACAAGACGCCCCGGGGCCGGGAGGTGTTCCTGGCGCTGGTGACCCGGATGGACGTGCTGGTGGAGAACTACCGCCCCACCGTCATGCCGCGCGCCGGCCTCGGCTGGGACGTGCTGCGCCAGCACCACCCGGGGCTCGTCTACGCCCAGCTCTCCGGCTTCGGCTACGATGGCCCCTATCGCGAGAAGGGCGGGTTCGACCTGATCGCGCAGGGCATGGGTGGGATCATGCACGTGACCGGCGAGCCCGACGGGCCGCCCACCTCGGTGGGGCTGCCGATCTGCGACCTGGGCACCGGGATGTGGGCCGTCCAGGGGATCCTGGCCGCCCTTCACCAGAAGAGCCGCACCGGCCGCGGCCAGCTCGTCGAGTGCTCGCTCCTCGAGACGGCGGTCGGCTTCAGCTCCTGGACCAGCGCCGGCTGGCTCGCCGACCGCCGGGAGCCGACCCGCCAGGGCTCCCGGCACCGGCAGAACGCCCCCTACCAGCGCTTCGCCACCCGGGACGGCTACATCATGATCGGGGCGGCCAACCAGGCCATGTGGCAGCGGTGTGCCCGCGTCCTTGGCCAGGAGGGGTGGCTCGACGACCCCCGGTTTCGGACGACCCCCGAGCGCATCCGGAACCGCGCCGCCCTCGAGGCGGAGATGGAGGCGGTCCTGACCACGCGCTCCACCGAGGAATGGGTGAAGGCGCTGGACGAGGCCGGGATCCCCTGCGGCCCGGTGTACACCTACGCCCAGCTCTTCGAGGATCCTCAGATCCGGCACCGGCAGATGGTGGTGCACGCCGAGGATCCCGAGCTGGGCCGGGTGCCTCACATCCGGACGCCGATCCGGATGTCAGGCAGCGGCGTGGCGGTGCGCCGGGTCGCGCCGAAGCTCGGCGAGCACACGGCGGAGGTGCTCGGCGCCCTCGGCCACTCGGCCGCCGACATCGAAGCGCTCCGGAGTGACCGGGTGGTCTGAGAGTGCGTGAAGCAATGGGTCCTCCGACTCCCCCCTCCCCCCAGTGGGTGGGGGAGGGGCTTGGGGGGGTGGGCGGGAGGTCCCGAACTGATGAGGGCCCCGGGCGGGCACTGCCGACGGCTCGTTCTCATCGTCCTCTCATCTCGACCGGGTAGGCTGGCTGGGCCAAGGAGGGTCACGATGAGACGCATCGTCCGAGTGGGGTCGTTCCTGGCCGTGCTGGCGTGCGCGGGCGCGACGACGGGGCTGGCGCCCGGCGCGATGTACGATCAGCTCCCCACCTTCACCGAGGCGCTGAACACCATCTACCAGAGCTATGTCGAACGAGCTGCCGGCCGGGAAGCTCTTCGACAGTGCCATCGTCGGAGCCTTGCGGGGCGTGGACCCGGAGGCGGGATTCCTGACCGCCCAGGAGCATCGGGACTTCCAGTCCCGCGCCGCGACGGAGCGGGCCGACACCGGCCTCGCCATCACCCGGCGTGGTGACCACGTCGTCGTCGTGGCGGCCCGGAAGGACAGTCCGGCCGAGCGCGCCGGGCTCGAGCCGGGGGACGGCGTGCTCAAGCTCGACGGGCTCGACGCGAACGACCTCCAGCTCTGGCAGGCGATCGATCGCCTGCGCGGGCCGGCCGGGAGCGCCGTCACGCTGACCGTCAGGCGCGAGGGCTGGCCGGAGCCACGGCAGCTCGACATCGCTCGAGCCGCGCGCGAGGGGTCCTCGGTCGGGCTGCGCGACCTCGGCGCCGGGATCGCCCACCTCCGGGTCCGGTGGTTCGACGACGCGACCGCGGGCGAGATCGTCGCCGCCCTCCGGCCGGTCCCGGGCGCGAAGGTCAGCGGGCTGGTGCTCGACCTCCGGGACACCGCCGAGGGACCGCTGCCGCCGGCCCTCGAGCTCCTCGGACTGTTCCTCCCGAAGGACCGGCTCGCCGTGGTGCTGGACGGCCGGCCGCCCGCGGGACCCCGCCGGCTCCTCACCCGGGGGCCGGCATCGTATCGAGACGTCCCGCTGGTCCTGCTGGTGGATCGGGGGAGCGCCGCCGCGGCCGAGGTGGTGGCGGGCGCGCTCCAGGATTCGAGCCGGGCCGCCGTCGTCGGCACCCGGACGTCCGGGCAGGGCTCCGTCCAGTCGCTCATCCCGCTGCCGGACGGGTCGGCGGTCTGGCTCACCACCGCCCGGTACGTCACCCCGAAGGGGACCGCCATCGGCGGTAAGGGCATCGCGCCGGATGTCGTCGTCAACGCGCCAGGAGGCACCGACGCGGACCCCCAGCTCGAGCGCGCGGTCCAGATCCTGAAGGGCGCGAAGATCATCGGCCAGCACCGGGACGGCTCGTAACCGGGACGACGGTCCCCGACGTCGGGCCGCGGGCGGACGGCCGGGGATGATCCAGGCGAGAGCGTCCGATCGCACCGCCCGCGAGCCGACCGGAGGTGACCATGAACGGAGAGGACGAGCGCGAGAAGCTCCGGAGCTACCTGGCGGCGCAGTCCGCCAAGCTATCGGCGGCGGACATCCGGCGGCGGGTGGACGAGGCCGCCGTCGAGTTCTTCGCGGCGGTGGGGCCGGCCACCGACGCGACCGCCCGCACCGCCCCGGCGGCGGGTGAGTGGAGCGTGGCCGAGATCGTCGATCACGTCGCGGTGACGCTCGACGACGTGACCCGGATCGTGCGCGCGCTGTCGGATGGGCGGCGGCCGGCGGGCCCAATGGCGAGCCACGACCCCGCGAGCGCCGCGACCCCATACCCCGAGCTCGTCGCGCGCCTCCGGAGGAGCCACGCGGCGGCGCTCGAGCTCCTGGGCACGCTCGACGGCGAGCCGCACATCGACCTGCGCGTCCCGGACGGTGACTTCGGCGAGCTCAACTGGAAGGGCTACGCGCTCATCCTCCGCCTCCACTACAAGGACCACGCGCAGCAGGCCCGGAAGGCGCTGGAGACCCTCGCCGGCCGCCACTGAGCCCCACGAGACCGTCCCGATCCCGACACTACGGGCTCAGGCAAACGGGTGCCCGAACATGGCCCCGTCTCGGGCGTCCCGACCCCCTTGCCCCTCGCCGCCGGGTGCGGTATGGTCCCAGTCTATCTGCGTGCAGACCCTGCGGGAACACGTGGGGCGGGCGACGCGATGCCACGAAGGTCGGCTGGGACCGCCTACACCCACTGACGAGGAGGGAGCACACCATGAAGCGAACCACAGCCCTGCTGGTATGCACTCTTTTGGTGCTGGCTTCAGGGCCGGCCTGGGCCCAGCAGATCATGCTGAGAATGGGTCATGACCAGCCCGTCGGCAGCATGTACGACGAAGGCCACACCATGTTCAAGAAGCTGGTCGAGGAGCGCAGCAGTGGCCGCATCAAGGCATCCGTATTTCCCGCCGCGCAGCTTGGCTCCGAGGTCGCCATGGTCGAAGGCCTGCGCCTGGGCTCGATCGACGTCATCTGCGCCAATGCGCCCAACGCGGCGGCCTTCGTGCCGGAGCTCGGCCTCTTCAGCGTCGCCTACTTGTTCAAGGACATTCCGCACTTCGAGCGGGTGGTGAACGACCCGCAGTTCGCCAAGCGGGTCGACGAGATCATCGCGAGCAAGAGCCTCGGCATCAAGCGCATCGGCTTCTACGCGGCCGGTGTACGTAACATCTACAGCCGCAAAGGGTCGGTCGCCGGCCCGGACGACCTCAAAGGGGTGAAGATCCGGGTGCAGAACAACCCGATCGAGGTCAAGGTGTGGAAGACCTTCGGCGCGATCCCGACGCCGATGAACTTTGGCGAGGTCTACCAGGCGCTGCAGTCGGGCGTGCTCGACGCCGCCGAGAACGGCCTCGCGGTGATCGAGTCGAACAAGCACTACGAAGCGGCCAAGTACATCTCCCAGACCGAGCACCAGCGCAACCTCTCCGCCCTGTACATCAACGAGAAGAAGCTGGCCAGCATGCCCGCCGACCTGCAGAAGATCGTGCTGGACGCGGCGCTCGAGGCCTCCACCCACGAGCGCAAGAAGGACGCCGAGCTCGTCGCCGCCGCCGCCGACCGTTTGAAGTCCAAGGGCGCCACCCTCACCACCCCGGACAAGGCGAGGTTCATCGCCTTGATCGCGCCGATCCAGGACGAGGTGGCGAACGAGCTGAAGACCACCGATCTGCTGCAGATCGTCCGCAGCCACGCGAAGTAGCACCCGGCTCGGCGCGTGGAGAGACTCTTCGACCGGCTCGAGCGCTGGCTCGAGCCGGTCCTCGCCGCGCTGCTGACGTTCATCACGATCGGGGTCTTCATCCAGGTCGTCCTGCGCTACGTGTTCGCGATGTCATTCCTGTGGGGCGAGGAGCTGTCCCTGTTCGCCTTCATCTGGTGCATCTTCCTCGGCACGGCCATCTGCTCCTCGCGCCACACCCATTTCAGCTTCGACATGTTCTCCGAGATCCTGCGCGGCCGTGCGGCGGGGGTGCAGCGGCTGATCGTTGATCTGTGCGTGCTCGCGGTCACCGTCGTGATCGTGGTCACGGGCTGGCAGTTTTCCACGCTCAGCCTGGCGCGCCTGTCCCCGGCGCTGGGCATCACGCTCTTCGTGCCGACGATCGTCATCCCGGTGAGCGGCGTCCTGATGTCGCTCGTGTGCCTCATGGACATCGTGCGCGATTGCCGTCAGATCGCGACCGGCGAGCGCCCCGGCGGCGCCTCGGGCGCCCGGCCCCCGATCGACTTCTCGGCATGATGCATCCGCTCACTTTGCTGCTCGTGTCGATGTCGCTGCTGATGATCATCGGCGTCCCGGTCTCGTTCTCCCTGATCCTGTGCTCGCTGCTGGTCATCTGGGTGGCGGACTTGCCGCTGACGGTCGCGGTCCAGCAGATGTTCACGGGTGTCAACGCGTTCACGCTGCTCGCGCTGCCGTTCTTCTTCCTCGCCGGCAACGTGATGACCGAGGGCGGCATCTCGGAGCGCCTGGTCAAGCTGGCGATGGCGCTGGTGGGCCATCTACGCGGTGGACTGGCGCACGTGAACGTCGTGGTCGGCATGTTCCTCTCGGGAATCTCCGGCAGCAGCACCGCCGACGCGGCCGCCATCGGCTCGATCTTCCACCAGGCGATGACGCGACGCGGATACGACGAGCGCTTTGCCGTGTGCTTGACCGCTTGCACCGCGACCATGGGCGCGGTCATTCCGCCGTCGATCCTGATGGTGATCTACGGCGCGACCGCCGGCGTCTCGATCGGGGCCTTGCTGATCGGCGGAATCCTGCCGGGAGTCCTGATGGGCCTCAGCTTGATGGTGCAGTCGCATTTCTTCGCGGTGAAGTACGGCTTTCCACGCGAGCATCCGAAGTTTCTCGGCTTGGCCGCCATCTGGGACGGCATCAAGACCGCGGCGTGGCCGCTTGGCGTGCCCGTCATCATCGTCGTCGGCATGGTCGGCGGCGTCTTCACGCCAACCGAATCGGCATCGATCGCCGCGGTGTATTCCCTGTTCGTGACGCTCGTGGTCTTCCGCAGCCTGCGGCTGGGTCAGCTGAAGAAGCTCTTCGCCGAGACCACGATCCAGTTCTCGCAGGTGCTGTTCTGCCTCGGCGGAGCGTCGATCTTCGGCTGGCTGCTCGCGTTCTACCAGGTACCGGACATGGTGACCAGCTTCATCATGGGCTTCACGCGCGACCCGATCGCCATCATGATCCTGATCGTCGTCGCGAACGTGCTGCTGGGGACGTTCATGGATGCCTTGCCGGCGATCCTCATCTTCGTTCCGATCATCCACCCGCTCGCGGTCGCGGTCGGGATCCATCCGGTGCACCTGGGCGTCATCGTGGTGATGACGCAATCCTTCGGTCTGCTCACGCCGCCGCTCGGCATGGTCGCGATGACCGCCTGCGCGGTGGCGGGCGTGCCGATGGTGAAGATCCAGATGCTGCTCCACCTCATGATGATCCCACTGCTCATCGTCATCGTGCTGTGCGCGCTCGCCCCCTGGACCGTGCTCCTTCTCCCCCGGCTCCTGGTACCGAACTGGCTGTGAACGCCCGCATGGTTCGGGCGGCGGACGGGCAAGGCGCCCGGGACGTTGACAGCCGCCGCCTAACCCCGTAATTTACGTAGGCACGGGCGGATAGCTCAGCGGGGAGAGCGCAGCCCTTACAAGCCTGGCCGGCGAACCGGAGCCCCTCGGTAAGTTCATGGCTTACCGAGGGGTTTTTGTTTCGCGCGTTGGCTGGTGGGGGCTGGATTTGGGCCGGTTATGGGCCGTGACGGGCATAGTTTCGGGCATAGTCGGAAGGGCGAAATCACCAGCCGGAGAGGGGAACGGGCCAGAGGAGACGCAGTCGACCCGTGGGTGCTAGAGTATGTCGTAATCCCTCGGAGCCGTTCATGACGCTGACCATTGAGATCGAGCGGGAAGAGGACGGGCGCTGGATCGGCGAGGTGCCGGAGCTATCCGGTGTCCTCTGCTACGGCGGAACCCGGGACGAGGCCATCGCGCGCGTCCAGGCCCTCGCTCTCCGAGTCATCGCCGAACGCTTGGAGCACGGAGAGGCGCCCGCCGAACTGCTGACCGTCTCGTTCGAAGCGGCGTGAGCCGCTGGCCCTCGGCCAAGGCGCGGCGGGTCCTGGCCACTCTCCTCCGGATCGGCTGGTCCGTGAAGAGGCAATCGGGCTCCCACCGAACCCTGGGGCGCGAAGGCTGGCCCGACTTCGTCTTCGCGTTTCACGACGACGAGAGATCCGGACGTTGTTGGGCCACGTCAGCCCGCAGGACGAGGAGCGAATTGTCGAGGACGAACTCAACGGCTGTCCGCACAGCGCGCTGGCGGCGATCAGGTGCCCGCCGGGGAGCGGCTTGCGGAGCCGCGCCACCGCCACCTGGGTCGCGACGGCCGTCATCGCCGCCAGGGCCAGGAGCACCCAGCAGCAGGCTGGACTGGCCCGATCGCGATGGCCCGACGAGCGCCCGGGCCTCCGCCGCGCTCCAGGGTGAGCGACACATCACTGAGGATCGTCGCCGTCGGGCGCCCGGACACGGCCGGGTACCGAGCGGAAAGTGCTCCACCTCGAACAGCGGCCGGCAGCCGCTCCCCCGGGGGTCGCGGTCGAGGTTCACGCCACCGGCCGCCTCGTGCACGCGCATGTCGGCTCGTCGCGTGCCCCGGACCGCGCTACTTGAGCCCCAGCTTCGTGATGCGGCTGCGTAACGTCGAGGGCGGGAGTCCGAGGATCGCCGCCGCGCCGCCTTTGCCGGCGATCTGGCCGCCGGTGTGGCGCAGCACCTCCTGGATGTACTGCCGCTCCATGTCATCGAGCGAGATCAGCTCGGGGGCGGCGGCCTCGCCGGGGGCCGCGGCCGGCCCGCCGGCCTGGCCGGCGCCCGGTGCGCACTCGGCGGAGAGCTCGATGGTCAGCACCTCGCTCTCGGCGAGGAGGACCGCCCGCTCGATGGTGTGCTCGAGCTTCCGCACGTTGCCGGGCCAGTCGTATCGGAGCATCTCCTCCATCGAGGCGCCGCCCACGTGGCCTGGCAGACGGCCGGACGCCCCGGCGAGGCGGCGCCGTTAGTCACGACGTTCCTCGCGCGGGTCCAGGCCGCCTACCCCCCCGCCGACGCGCTTCGGCAGAAGTTCGACTTCTGGTGGACCTACACGCTACGCCTGGCGGGCGGCGAGCGGGTCGAGCTCGCTGGCCTCGCCGAGGCCGAGCGGGCGCGCCGCGCCGCCGATGCGGCGTACCGCGCCGAGGTCGAGGCCCGGGTCGCGGAGGCCCTCGAGCGGAGCCTCGCCGGCTTCCGCGCCCAAGTGGCCGAGGCCTGCTAGGCCGTCCTCGCCCACCTCGGGTCCGGTCGGCCGGTGCGGGAGGGCGCCCTCGAGCGACTCCGGCGGACGATCCGGCGGTTCCGGGCTCTCAACGTGGTGGAGGACGACGGGCTCGAGCGGCAACTGGCGACGTTCGAGCAGGCGTGCTTGGACGGACTCGACGCCGCCGCGGTGAGCCAGGCGCCCGACCTGCGGGCGACGCTGGCCGCGGGGCTCGAGGCCGCGACCGCCGAGCTCCCGCGGAGCGGGCTGACGGGCCGCGCCCTCCGACGGTTCGATATCGAGGACGAGGTCGGGGACGGGACAGGCGATCCCGGGCGGATCGGGGCCACCACGGATGCGTCCACCGCGGCGTGAGCGCGAGGGAGGGGCGGGGACACGCCCGCCTCAGGATGCTCGGGTTACGCCGTTCGATCGAGCGTTCGGACAGCCACCAAGTCGTTGTCCGCGACGCGGCGGACGTCAGTGAGGCGGAGCGTCACGAGCGCCTGGGTCCTCCCGGACGCCGTCACGAACTCCAGTTCGAGACCATCCGGCTCCGAGGGAGTGACCGATTGACACCGACGCTCGACGAGACCCTGGTCGCGCTCCACCCGAGCCAGCGCACGGCCGTGACTCACCCGATGCGCCCCCTGCTGCTCGCGTGTGGCCCTGGCAGCGGCAAGACACGCATCCTGACCCACCGGATCCGGTGGCTGATCGACCACGAAGGGCTGGACTCCACGCGATTCTCGCGCTCACCTTCTCCCGTGCGGCGGCGGACGAGCTGCGCAGTCGGGTCGGGCAAGCGCTTGGCCCACGCGCCCGGGCGCTCTGGACGGGGACGTTCCACGGGTCACGCCTTCGAGCACACGTACCCGGGCGGCACGGTATTCACCGTCGGCCGGAACTATCGCTCCACACCCCAGATCGTGACGACGGCGGCGCGGCTGATCGCGCACAACCGCACCCGCCGGCCGAAGCCGCTCGCGGCGGTGCGGCCGGCGGGGCCGGTTCCCACGGTCCTCACATGGCCCGACGACCGGGCGGAAGCCGAGGGGCTGGCCGCCGCGTGCACCGAGTGGCTGGTCCCCCGATCGCTGTCCTCGCGCGGGTGACCGCGTGCCTGGGGCCGATCGCGCGCGCCTGCGCGGCCCGCGGGCTCACCGTCCGCGTGCTCATGGATCGGCCCCAGGCCGAGCGCGCCGCCGTGCGCGACCTGCTGGCCGTCTGTCGCGTGCTCGTCAACCCTGCCGACTGGCCGGCCTGGGAGCGGATCCTGTGCGGACTCCGCTGCGGGATCGGGACGAGGACCGTGGCGACGCTGCGCGCCCGCGCCGCCAGCGTGGGGCTCGCCGCCGCGCTGACCGAGGCCGCGCGAACCCGTCCACGGCTGGCCGCGGTCCTCCAGCAGCTCGCGATCTGGCGCACCGCGCCGGCCCCGGTCAGCCAGCTCCTCGAGACGCTGGCGCGGGAGATCCACGGCCATCGCCCGGACGAGAGCCCGGAGGCCGCGGAGGCAGCCCGCGATGCCCGGGATCGTCGCGCCGAGGATATGGCCGCGCTGGTCGCCCTCGCGCGGCGGTGGGAAGCGGCCGGCGGCGAGAGCCTGGGCGAGTTCCTCGACACGGTCGTGCTGAGCGACGAGGACGCCGGGGCCCCGGCCGCGACGCAGGTGCTCGGCCTCACGCTGCACGCGGCCAAGGGCCTCGAGTTCGACACCGTGGTCATCGTCGGCGTCGAGGAGGGGCTGTTGCCTCACTACCGCCATGCGGTCCCCGAGGAGCTCGTCGAGGAGCGCCGACTCTGCTACGTCGGAATGACCCGGGCGCGTGGCGCCTCAAGCAATACCTCGAGAGCCGGGATCCGCTGGCGTACGACGAGCTCGAGGTGGGGTTCTTCCCGACGACCGGCCGCTACGACGCGAGGGAAATCGCTCGCGTGGTCGCGGCGGCGGGGGGAGACCCCTGGCCTTTGTTCTCGGTGGACTCGCGCTCACTCAGAGCGCTCTTCAAGCGGCAGCCCGTCCTCGAGGCCGCCCTGGCCCCGGTGCACACGCCGACCCCGCCATGGTTCGGGCATCGGAAGGCGAAGACAGGGGGAGCGACGGGGAAGCTCGATCATTCCGCCGCTCGATCAGCTCGCTTGCCTCGTCACCTAGGATGCCGAGGGAGCTGCGGTCAGGCGTTCGGACCGGGCGTGCCGCCGTCCGGGTCGGGGCGGTCCGACTCCTGCTGCGCTACCAGCGCGGCGGTGACCACCAGGGCCATTTCCGCGACGGTGGATGCCTCCAGGAGCGCCAGGGTAGGCGCCTCGACGCCGAGGATCTGCCTGACCCGGGAGACCAGTCGCCCGGCCGCCAGCGAATCCCCGCCGATCTCCGAGAACCGATCCCGCACGCCCACCCGCTCCAAACCGAGCACGTCCGCCCAGAGTCCCGCCACCAGCACCTCCACGGGCGACTGCGGCTCCAGGTATGGCGCCTCCAGTTCCGGACGTTCGCGCGGCGGCGTGGGGAGCGCGCGCCGATCGATCTTGCCGGTTCGAGTCCGCGGCAAGCTGTCAACGATCACGATCACGGCCGGGACCATCCAGGCCGGCAAGCGGGCCGCCACGTGGGCGCGAAGCGCGGTCACTGAGGGCCCCGGCCGTGCCGAAGGGCGCACGTACGCCACGAGCCGCGATCCGCCGCCGCTATCCCACGCGACCACCGCGGCCTCGTGTACCCCGGCGACCTCGCCCAGCGCGAACTCGATCTCCAGAGGCTCGATCCGGTATCCCCGAATCTTGATCTGCTCGTCCTGCCGCCCGCGAAGCACCAGGCACCCGTCGGCTTCGATGGCGCCGACATCGCCCGTTCGGTAGATCCGCGCGCCGCCCCCTCGGAAGTCGGGCTGGAAGGCACCGGCCGTCAGGTCGGGTCTCCGCCAGTAGCCCGGGGAGAGAAACGCGCTCCGGACCGCGATCTCACCCTCCCGTGCGGACGCCGACACGCACCCCTCGTCGTCCAGCACCAGGAGCTCGGTGCCGGGCACCGCGTACCCCGCCGGCACCATCGCGGACGCCAGGATCGTGGTGCCGTCGATGAAGTACTGGCTGACGCGGCCCGTCTCCGAGATCGACAGGCCGACACTCAGCACCGCATCCGGCGCCAGGTGCCGCTGGAACCCCTCGACGTCGCGGCGAAAGATCGGCTCGCTTCCCACCCGCACCAGCCGGAGCGCCGGGAAGCGGGTCGTGCCGTCGAGGGTCCCGATGAATTCTCGAAAGAGGCTCGCCCCGGCGCTCAGTACGGTGATCCCGTGCTCGGACAGCCACGGCGTCAGGCGCCCGAGTCCCTCCCGGCGCGGGTCGTACGGGAAGAGCGACGCCCCGTTGAGCACGCTTCCGAAGAGATGCCAGACGGACCCGTTCCCGCTCGGGTGAATGAGCTGGGAGAGGCGGTCCTCGGCACACAGGTGGTGCGTGTTCGTGTACTCCCGGATGCCGTGCATCACCATGCGGTGCGTGTACAGGATCCCCTTCGGGGTGCCCGTCGAGCCCGATGTGTAGACCACGTACGCCGGGCGCTCCGGCGCAATAGCGCCCCTCGGGGAGCCGGGGTCGTCCCCGACGGCGAGCGGAGCGAGGTCGATCGTCGGCATCCCGTCCGCCACCTGGGCGGCGAGGGTCGCGTGATCGGTGTCGGTCACGAGAAGCCCGGCGGCGGCGCCGTGCAGCATGTCGGCGATCCGCGCCGGCGGCAGCGACGGATCCAGGACCATGTAGAAGCCGCCCGCCTTCAGCACCCCCAGCACGGCCCCGGAGAGCGCGGCATCGTTCGCGAGGAGCACCGCGACCGGGACCGCGACGGGGGCTCGATCGCGGACTGCCCGGGCAACCCGATTCGCCAGCGCGTCCAACTCCCGGTACGTGAGCCGGGACCGGCCGCTGCAGACCGCGACTCGAGGCCCGTGCCGCGCGACCATCGTCTCGAAGCGATCGACGATCGAGACTTCCGCGTCCGTGTCGGCGAACTCGGTGAACGGGGCGCCGGGGTGGATGCACCGGGCGTGGATCGCCCGCTGCGCCGGCGGGAGATAGGCCGCGTGAGCGTCACAGCGAACCGGCATGTCCGTCACTGGTCCGGGCGGCGGACGAGGTCGCCACCTCGGCCGGCCGCGTTGCCGGTGGTGTCCGGCGTGAAGGAGCCGCGCCGTGCACGTTTTCTGGCCCCCTTCCCCCGGCCGGTCATCCCGCTCGCTCCGTGCCCACCGTGCCCAGACTGTATCGCACCGCCGTCTTGCCCGGCAAGGGCGCCGGCATCGCGGGGATGGGGACCGGAACCCGTTGCTGACCGGACACGGGCGCGCTCGACCCTCGGACATCGCCGTCGCCGTGAAGTGGCTCCATGCCGCGTGCGCGATGCTTTGTGCGATGCCGCCATTGCGGCCTCAACGAGGGCCGTCCGCAGGTGCACGTTGCCTTTGCGGACGCCCGCGCGCTTGCGCTTACCGGCGCTCTCGTTATTGTCGGGACACACACCCGCCCACGCCGCGGCGTGCGGGGCGCGGCGAAACACGGTCATGTCCGTCCCCAATTCGGCCACGATCACCGCCGCGACGACCCGGCCGGCAGACGCTCTACCTGGTCACGCTCGGCTTCGCCGCGGGGTCGATCGCCGTCATGGGCTTCGTCTGCGAGGCGACGGAGGTGGGCCGGGCCTTCCGGGCGATCCGGGAGGACGAGGTGCTGGCCGAGAGCCTCGGGATCAACACGACCGGGTACAAGCTCCTGGCGTTCGCGCTCAGCTCGGCGTTCGCCGGGCTGGCCGGCACGCTCTATGCCTACGACGTCCAGCTCGTCAGCCCGTCGGTGGCGTCGGCGGCGATGACCTCCCTCGTCATCGGCATGGCCGTGTTCGGCGGCCTGGGGACGATCTGGGGGCCGGTCCTGGGCGCACTCCTGCTCTTCTCGGTCAGCGAGGGCCTGCGGTTCGTCGGCGTGGTCTATAATCTCGTCGCGGTCGGCCTGGTGATCGTGCTCTTCGTGATCTTCCTCCCGCGGGGCCTGGCCGGTCTGAGGCCCGTAGCATGAGCGTGACCGAAGCGTTGAGTGCCCCGGAGACGAGGTGTCGCGGCGGGCTGTTCTCTCAGCGCGGCCGTGCGGGGATCGCGCAGGCGCAGGATCGACACGGCCGCCTGGACGAGCAACCAGCGCATCCGGGTATTGCCCGCCTTGGTGATCCGGCCGCGCCGTTGGCTCTCCCCCGAGCTCAGCTCCCTCGGGACGAGGCCGAGATACGCCTCCACCTCATGTGCCCGGCGAAAGCGCTGCGCGTCATCGATCGTGGCCACGAAGGCCGCCGCCGTGACCGGCCCCACGCTGGGGATGGTCTGCAAGCGCTGCACGCGCGTATCCGGGCGCGTGACGTGCTCGATCACCGCGTCCGAGTGGGCGAGCTGCTGATCGACGAGCCGCATCACCGCCAGCAAGGGCGCCACCTCCGAGAGCAGGCGGCCCGGCGGCGACAGCGCCATCACCCGCCGACTGAGAGTCTCCGCACTCCCCGTGGGCACGCGCCAGCCGTGCCGGCGCAGCAACGCCCGGGTCAGGGCGATGTATCCGGTGCGCGTCCGGACCACGGCATCGCGCACCGCCAAGCGGCCCCGGACATGCCGCTGCGCGTCGGACAGCCGATGGGCGGGGCGATACGCGCCGAGCAGACAGGCCTCCTGTAGCGCCCGGGCATCCCGCCGATCGGTCTTGACCTTCCGGGTCCGCGTGGCATACATCGGCGCGAAGTTCGGGTCCGCCACCACGACCTCGTGGCCCAAGGCCTCGAGGCACCGCGCCACCCATTCACTCTCCGTCGAGGCTTCGACGAGGATCCGGGCTCGCGGCCGGCCGCCCAACACCGCCGCGAACGGCTGGGGCCTAAGGCGGCCACGCGCCATTTGGGATCCCATCACCGCGGTGCTCCCTCGATAAATGACGGATCCCGGGGCGGCGGCGCATTCAGCGCATGCCACGCAGCCCCCTGGACCGCCTACCACGGTGTGTCCCACCACCGGAGGACCTAACCGACCCAGGGCCTGAAGACATGGTCCCGGTGCAAGAACGTCGCGCGCCAGCCCTCGGGATCACTGGTGAGAGCCAGGTCGTAGCCGTGGCGGACCATGCCGGTGGTGATCGCGCCGATGCCCGTCCATGTATTCAGCCAGCGCCGGAGCGCGTGAAGGGCGGGCGGGACTGGCTCCGGTATGCGGACCAGCCTGAAGCCTAACAGTGGAGAAGGGTCGGTATTTCCATCCGGTTGGGAATGGCCTCCGCCGTCCATGCCCAGGTCAGCCGGCTGCTCGCGGCCGTCCTCACGGCCGGCGACGGCGCGATCGCGACCGAGGGCCAGCTCGACGCGCTGCTGGAGTCCGTGGTGGCGCGCGTCGTGGCGCGCAGCAGCGGGCTGCGCGCAACACGTTCACTGCGGATTCGAGGTGTCAACCAAGGACCAACCCTTGCTCGTGCTCAAGCCGACCGGTACAGAACGCTCTATCCGGACCGGAAGTCCTGGGAGCTGACCAAGCTTTGAGTCCCGTCCGTTGACACGAGGGTCGACGCCAGTCTATCATCCCGTCCGCCCCACCCGCCCGCCGCCGCGGGCGCGGGTCGGAGCCGCGATGACGGTCGCCAAGATCTTCCCGCTCCACGATCTCGCCCGGAGGCTGGAGGCCTCGCGGCGAGCCGGCCTCAAGATCGTCCAGTGCCACGGGTGCTTCGACCTGATGCACATCGGGCACATCCGGCACCTCCAGGCCGCGCGCGCGATGGGTGACCTGCTGGTCGTAACGGTGACGGCCGACGCCCACGTGGCCAAGGGCGAGGGCCGGCCCGCCTTCACCGAGGCCCTGCGGGCCGAGGCGCTCGCGGCACTGGTCTGCGTCGACCTCGTGGCCATCAGTCCCTGGCCCACGGCGGTGGAAGCGATTCAGCTGCTCAGGCCGGACTACTACGTCAAGGGGCAGGCCGGAGAGGAACCCACTCGGCGCAGCGCCCGACTCCAGCAGGAGATCGCGACGGTCCGCGAGCTGGGCGGCGACGTGCGCTTCACCCACGAGGCCGAATTCTCCTCCACCGCGCTGCTTGACGCGCATTTCCGCGGGCCCGACGACCGGGCCTCGGCGTGACGGGGCTTCCGGGCGGTCGCGCGCCGGGCGATCCCGGGGCGCGCCGCTTCCTCGAGGGCTTCCGGGCGCGGCACGCCGCCGGCGTGGTGCGCGACGCGCTGGCCGCGCTCCGGACGCTCAAGGTTCTCGTCATCGGCGAGGCGATCATCGACGAGTACCGCTACTGCGTGCCCCTGGGCAAGGCGCCCAAGGAGCCGGCCATCTCCTCGAAGCACGTCCGGCTCGAACGTCACGCGGGCGGGGCCCTGGCGTGCGCGAACCACGTGGCCGGGTTCTGCGGCGCGGTCGACCTGGTGACCGGCCTCGGCGCCGCCGACCCTCAGGAGGCGTTCATCCGCGGCCGGCTCAAACCGAACGTCAGGCCGCGGTTCTTCGTCCGCGAGGGCGCCCCGACCATCACCAAGCGCCGTTACGTCACGGAGCCGCGGCTTCTCAAGCTGTTCGAGGTCGCCGAGATGGATGACACGCCCCTGCCCGCCGCCCTCGAGAACCAGATGCTCGCGCATCTCGAGGCGGCGCTGCCCGCGTACGACCTCGTCATCGTCGCCGACTATGGCCACGGCTTCCTCGGTCCGCGCACCGTGGACCTGCTCGCCGCGCGTGCCCGGTACCTGGCGGTGAACACGCAGGCCAATCCCGGGAACCTCGGCTTCCACGTGATCACGCGGTATCCGCGCGCCGACTACCTGTGCATCGACGAGGGCGAGGCCCGGCTCGCCACGCGCGACCGCTGGAGCCCGGTGGCGGTGCTGGCCAGCGCGCTGCGGGCGCGCGTCAAGTGCTCCGCGATGTCCGTGACCCTGGCTCACGAGGGGGTACTGGTGTCGGGTCCGGATGGGACCGCGTGGGAGGTGCCCGCGCTCACGCGCGACGTCGTGGACCGGATGGGGGCGGGGGACGCGTACCTGGCGGTCTCATCCCCGTGCGCGGCCGCCAGGCTGCCCCTGGAGGTGGTGGCGCTGCTGGGCAGCGCGGCGGGCGCTCTGGCGGTGCGGATCGTCGGCAATCGCTCGGCCGTCGAGCCTGCCGCCGTCGAGCGCCTCCTCGCCGAGCTGCTGCCCTGAGACCGCGCGAGGAGCATGCATGCCGCACGTGAGCGTCGCGATCTCGACCTGGAACCGGGCCCACCTCGTGGGCCGGGCCATCCGGAGCGCCCTGGCCCAGACGTTCGAGGATTTCGAGCTGCTCGTCGTCGACGACGGGTTGACCGACGCCACACCCGAGGTGCTGGCGGGCGTGGACGATGGGCGTCTTCGCCGGGTCCGGCACGAGCGGAACTACGGGGTCAGCCGCACGCGGAACACCGCGCTCGGGCTGGCTCGGGGCGAGTGGCTGGCCTACCTCGACGACGACAACGAGTGGGCACCGGACTACCTCGAGCGACAGCTCGCCTTCGCGGCGTCGCGGCCCGGGGCCGGCGTGGCGTACTGTCGCGCGCGCCAGCGCCACGCGCCGTCCGGCTCGGAGGTCGAGCGCGGCGAGCTGAGGCAGGGTCGGGTGTTCTGCGACCTGGTAGAGGGATGGAACCCGTTCGTGTCGAGCGCGCTGATCCGCCGGGCGGTTCTGCTCGAGGCCGGCGGGTTCGACGAGCGGCTGCGCGCCTCGGAGGACCACGACCTCTGGATGCGCCTGGCGCAGCGCACGGAATTCGCCGGTGCGAGCGACGCGCTCCTGATCCGCCACGTGCGCCATGGCCCCCAGCTTACCTACAACCCCGAGTTCCATGCTCGGGACACCGCCATCCTCGCCGGGAAGTGGCGGGACGCCATCACGGTGGCGTGCGGGCGCCGGGCCTATCGGCGCTGGCAGCTGTGGCTGGTGCTGTGGGCGGAGCGGTGCCGCGTGGAGCGCGCGGCGGAGCGCGGCGGGGGGGAGCGCGTCGCCGCCGCGCGCTCGGCCGGACGGCTGCTCCGGCTCTTCCCCGAGTCGGCGCCGCACGTGGCCGAGGCGCTTGGCGTGGCGATCCTCGGCTCGCGGAGCCGGCTCAGCTGGTATCGCTACCGCGCGCGCAAGGCCCTGGGCCTGTCCGCGACTCGCTGAGCGGTCCCCGCGCCCGGACATGACCACCGAGGTCCGCGTCGCGCTGATCGGCTACGGCCTGGCCGGCGCGGTCTTCCCACGCACCCACGATCGCGGCCACGGCGGCGCGCGTCGTCGATCGAGTTTCAGGCGCCGGGTGGGGTAGCGTGGGACCTGAGGAGTCGAACGAGGCGGTGAGCGGTCGGGACGTCATCACGTGGCTGGTCGGCTTCATGGTGGTCGGCGTGATCGTCTGGTCGGTCACCGCGTGGGTCTCCGGCCGCCAGCGCCCGTGACGCTGGAGGGTCAGCTCAAGGCCGCAGCCGAGGCGGGGGCAGCGGGTCATGGCGCCACCGGCCGCTGGCCGACCCGCCAGCCTTGATCGCGCGGGTGGTCAAGCTGGACCACGCCGTCTGGTGGCCGCGTCGCGAAGCCGCCAGAGACTACGACGCCTTGCCCTTCGAGGCGGGAGAGACGCACCATAGCCCGCGCGATGCGGCACCACCACCAACGCAGCAGCCGCGCAGCTAACTGCCCGGGTTTTCGACGCTTCCGGTTGGCATAGCGGTTGCTCGTCTCGTAGTGGGGCCCGGCGACCAGCACGACTGGTTCCCTGAGGGCGCCGTGGACCTTCGTTGCGCAGGAGGTAGGAGGTCGGGATGAGCAGGGTTTCGCCGAACGAGTCATCCTCTCAATGGTCACCATCCTGGGAGTCTCGCTGGTCGGGAGCGGGTGGGCCCCAAGTGATCATGTTCAGATCGGACGATCGACACTGGTGGGCCACATTCATCCGCTGGCTTGCGACCGGATTCGCCTGAGTGGGTCATGGGTTCGAGCCGCCACGCCCGGCGGCCGTCGCCCGCCGTCGCAAACCATCACCTTTGCGCCAGCACAGGGGGTCTGGCCGGAGGGGGCGTTTGGCGGGGAGTTGAGGGCCTGCCTGCCGCGAGGATTTGCGACGGCCCCTACCGAACGGCCAGGGCCCGACTCACGGCACTGGGATGGACGTGGAGCGCCCGGGCGACCGCCCGGAGCGAGAGCCCCCCGCTGAGCAGCTGACGCGCGGCATCTGCCGCCACATGGTAGCGGCGCGGACGGCCGAGCCTCCGGCGCTGTGCTCGTGCTCGTCGGATCCCAGCCACCACCCGCTCACGGATCAGATCCCGCTCGAACTCCGCGATAGCCGCCAGCACGTGGAAGAGCAGGCGGCCGGCCGGGGTCGTCGTGTCGATGGTCATGGTCCCTTGCCTCCGAGAAGGCGTCGTCAGGGAATAAGTGACCGGTTCCAAGGGCCAAGCGGATAGACTGCGAGTGCCGATTCTCGGCCTCCCCGGACACGCTGGACTCAGATGATTCGTTCACTTATTTCCTGACACCGCCTTAGGTCCCGTCACTCTGGCCAGCGGTACCACAGGACGTGCGCGCCTCGCCTGCGGGTTCACCGTGAGCTCCTCCGGACCATGGCCCGACGCTACCGCCGGAAGGCTGAACGCAAGTTGGCGGTCGAGCGGCCGGGTCTCTCCTAGCCTCGTCCACATTTCGGCCCTCCTGCTCGAGTCCGGCCCGCCAAAGTAGGCCGGCCGCCTCCCCGGCCTCGTCGGCCAACATTTCCCCTCGTAACACTACCGCGTTCGCCGTTCTCGCCGTGCCACTCTACGCGCACACGGAGGGGAACAATGATGCAGACAAAGACATGGACCCAGCTCTACACCGTGCGCGAGATTGCCCAGGCGACGCGGCTCAGCGAGCGCGCGATCCGTATCGCCATCGCGGACGGCCGCCTCCGGGTTCTGCGGCCTGGGGGGCTGCGCCGCGTGCGGGTCAGCGAGCAGGAGCTCCAGCGGTTCATCAAGGCGTAGCCATGAGGGGTCGCATGATCTGGCGCGTGCTCGCGGCCCTCGGCCTGCTCCTGCTGGCGGCGCTCGGCGGCGTAGGGCGCGTGCGGGGCAGGGCGTGAGCCCCGATCCCTCGCCCGGCACGGTCCGACGCGATCCTAGGGGCCGGAACGGCGCGCTGGCCGGAGTCTGGAGGAGCGCCGCGTGGCGGAGACGACGATGTGAGCGGTCCGCGTCGAGTCGCCGGCCTGATCCCAGGCCACGGTCACGAACTGGCCGACCTCGAGGCCCATCAGCAGCCCCAGGGCATCGAGTTGGTAGGTGATCCTCGCGACCCGGATGGTTTGCGCCGCGACGTCGATCGCCTCGAGGGTGCCGATGGTCAAGCCGTGCATGATGGGAGCCTCACGGCCCGCCCGTGAGGAAGAAAGCCCAGCGCCAGGCCGAGGGGGATCAGCCCCCCGATGATCGCGGCGGCTTCGTGGAGAGTCTGCCATCCCATCCCGTTGACGAGTGGGTCAGGCGGCGGCGGCTTCGGGGTTGCCTCGTGTGTCGGTTCGCTGGAGCTCTTGGAGGGCCAGCTTCAGCTCCAGTTGGGCTCGTTCGATGTCACCGCCCGCTTCCCGGGCACACGACCGAGCCGCGCCGGCCAGGTAAATGACGCGATTCAGACTGCCCTCGGCGTTGCGAAGCGCCTCGATCGCGCGAACGATGCGAGCGGCCGTGGCCGTCGTGTTCATGAGGCCCTCCCCTGTGTGGCTCCAGTGAGCGACGAGACGACCCGAGCCGGAAGAGAGCCGCGTGGGAGGCGCTCGGGTTCCAAGGGAGAATCGGGCTCCCCCGGAGATCGCCCCCCACGCGGACCCGGCCTTGTGGAACGCAAGCGGCATGCCCAGCCGCCCCGTTGCTCGGAACGTTGTTGGAGTGGGCCGCCGGGCCAGGGCTTTTCCGGGCCGGCGAGGGCGGTGCCCGCCGGGATCCCCTGTGCACGTCGTTGCTGACAGTGACCAATCCGGCGGTCAGGGACTTGAAAGGCGGCGGTCGTTCCGACACCCCGGTGGGCGGCTCACCTCCGGCGCGGTTGGGGAGCCGTAAGCGGCCCGTAGGCGGGCTTTCCAGGCTGGAGGTGCGCCGGCTCGCTCTGACGGCCATTCAGTTGGGCCAGCGCGGCCGGGCGGCGCTCCGGGGGCGGGCCAATGGGGCGGCCGGGCGGTGAGAGCGCGGACGGCCCCCCGGGCCGAGACGCGAGAGAGCGTCGCCCGATTCTTTGATGCGCTCTTCGCTAGCGCTCGCGGGCTGATAGAGCTGCGCGCCTTCCCGAGCAAGTCGCGGCTGTTCGCCCCACTCGACGCACCGGAACGCCTTCTCGACTTCCTCGCTGAGCGCGTGCCCGGCGAGGACGTGTACTTCGGGGTCGCGGCGCGGAAGGATGCGACCAGCGGGGCACTGGAGAACTGCACCACGCTCGGCGCGATCTTCACCGACATCGACTTCAAGATGACCCCCGAGGCCGAGGCCCGGCGCCGGCTGGCCGAGTTCCCGCTCGCCCCAACGCTCATCGTCCGGTCCGGGCACGGCCTGCATGCCTACTACTGCCTCCGCGAACCGCTCGACCTCACAGCCGACGCGGCTCGCGCCCGCGCGATCCTGGTCGGCCTGGCGGCGGCCCTCGGAGGCGATCGGAGCGCGGCCGAGCCCGCCAGGATTCTCCGCGTGCCCGGCACCGTGAACCGAAAGGCGGAGCCGGTTCCCGTGGCGCTCGAGTTGTGCGAGCCGACGCGGCGCTACAACCCGTCGGAGCTGGAGGAGTGGCTTCCTGCGCTCGAGACAGCACGCGGGAACGGGTTTCATGCCGAGCCCGCCGTCGGCGTAGGAGAGCGGCACCTCTACCTGTATCGACTCGCCCGATCGCTGAAGTACAAGGGCCTGGGTCTGGCGGTTGTCCTGGCGGCGACCCGGGCCGAGAACGCGGAGCACTGCGCGCCGCCCTTGCCGGATGGCGAAGTCGAGCGACAGGTACAGAGCGCGTTCGCCCAGGCGGACCGCCCCGGGTTCGAGCCGCGGGACATCCGTGTGGAGACGGACAGAACCCCGGCGGGGCCGGCGGCCGCCGGGCCGGAGTGGCCGGTGCTGGCGCCAGAGGCGCTCCACGGACCGGCCGGGCGCATCGTGGAGGCCATCGCGCCGCGCTCCGAGGCTGACCCGGTCGCGATTCTTCTGCACACCCTCGTCGGGGCCGGGAGTCTCCTGGGGCGCGGACAGCGCCAGCCTTGCGTTGCTCGCCGACGAGCCGCGCGGCGTCGTCACCACGGCCCGCGACCTCGGACGGATGACCCGCGATCCCGAGGCCGCCGCCGCCTGGCGGGATGTCTACGCCGACCTCTCCCGGGAGCGCGACGGGCTGGTGGGCGCCCTCCTCGGCCGCGCCGAGGCCCAGACCCTCCGGCTGTCCGTGCTCTATGCCGTGCTCGATCAGTCCCCGGCGATCCGGCTCCCTCATCTGCAAGCCGCCCTGGCCGTGTGGGCCTACGCGGAGGCCAGCGTGCTCTACCTCTTCGGCGGCCGGCTTGGACACCCCATCGCCGACGCGATCCTCGACGCCCTCCGGCGAGCCGGCCGGCTCACCCGCACCGAGATCCGCGACCTCTTCGGTCGGCACAAGGACGCCGCGCAGCTCGAGGAGGCCCTCAGCATGCTTGAGCGCGCCGGCCTCGCGCGACCGGACAAGCGACTGACCGGAGGCCGGCCGGAAGAGTCCTGGGAGGCAGTACGGACTACGTAGCCCGGGCCGCGGAGGCCGCCAGGCGCTGGCGTGAGGCCCAAGGGCTCCCGCCGGCGGGCTCCGCCCTTCCGTCGCTTTCGTCTCTTCCGTCGCCTACACAAAGCAGCGGAATAAGAACGACGAAGGCCGCGTCGTCTACCTGACCCCGGAGCTCCGGACCCTCCTCGAGGCCCAGCTCGAGCGGATCCGTGCGGTCGAGCGGCGGACCGGCCGCATCATCCCCTTCCTGTTTCCCTACCTCAGCGGACCGCGGCGCCTCGGCCAGCGCCGACGTGACTACCGGAAGGCCTGGGAGGCGGCGTGCACGTCCGCGGGCGTCGCTGGTCGGGTCCGCCACGACTTCCGCCGGACCGCAGTCCGCAACCTGGTCAACGCTGGTGTGCCAGAGCGGGTGGCCATGACGATCACCGGGCACAAGAGCCGAGCCGTGTTCGACCGCTACCACATCGTGAGCCCGGGCGACCTCCAGGAGGCCATGCGAAAGCTCGCGGGCACGTTTCCGGGCACGTTGGCCCCCGCGATTGGCCCCCGCGAAGGTTGACCGTCTCGTTCGAAGCGGCGTGAGCCGCTGGCCCTCGACCAAGGCGCGCCGCGTCCTGGCCGCTCTGCTCCGGATCGGCTGGTCCGTGAGGAGGCAATCGGACTCCCACCGAAGCACACCCGGGAAGGGTGACGTCACGGGAACCCGTTTGATACGGGGAGGGAGCCTGGCGGGCCTCGCCGAGGCCGCCGCCGGGACGGCCCGCCGCTACTCGATGGGCAAAGCACGACGCCGGATGTGCCGCCGATCGACGACGACGATCGACCCCTCGAGGTCCAGCGCCGGAGTCTGCGTCAACACGCGATCGAGCAGGCCGAGCATCTCGGCATCCGAAAACGCGCCCCCGCGGAACAAGATGATGCCAGGGCGGCTGGCCCCGTGGAGCGCCAGAAGCCGAGGGTAGTCGAGATCTGCAGTGATGATGACTCGCTCTTCACGCCGCGCCACGTCGAGAAGCTGGGTGTCGGCGGCTCGAGCCAGACCGATCTCGTCGGCGTGGACCGCGTCATGACCGGTGGCCCGCAGATGCCTGACGGTCAGGGGCGTGACCGGCATGTTGACCAGGAACTTCAACCGGTCAGCTCGATAATCTCGTCTTCCGCCAGGCTCGCGGCATATCGCAGAGCCTCGTCAATGTCGGCCGCTTCGAGATACGGATAGGCGCGAAGGATCTCCTCGCGGCTCTGGCCGCTGGCCAGCAACCCGAGCAGACGTGAGACGGGGAAGCGCAGATCCCGGATGCAGGGCTTCCCGGTGCAGACATCAGGGCGCGCCGTGATCCGCGTGAACGTCATGTTCCCTCGGGCTCCTAGTGTACCTTGAAACGCGGCCATGCGTTCACAAGGCTTGGCTTCTCGGCGCGCGTCGTCCAGGCGCACGAGCCCGAGCTCCTCGGAAGCGATGCTCGTCTGGCCGGGTCGAATCGATGAATCACGAGAACGGAACGTAGGAAATGCTAGCGACGTTTTTCTCGCCCTCTCCCTGGCCCCGCATCCCCTCGCTCTCGCCTTGGCCCCCGCAGCCCGACTGGAGCGCCGCGCCGGCCCGCGCGGCAAGGGCGTTCGGAGGTCGGAGCGGTGGCGCGGAAGCCGCCCGGCGGGGTCGGCAGGCGGACAGGGGAGGGGCCGGGCGGGGGGGCCGGCGGATCGGGGGGCGCGCGGGTCAGGCGGCGGGGACGGCGTGGCCCGGCGGCGGCTGGGCGGCGAGCCCCAGCGCCGCCAGCAGCCGCCCCACCGCGTGGGGCTCCGTCACCGCCCCGAGGACCCGGCGCGGGCCCCCGCACCGCTCACACACCAGCACCTGGATGGCGAACACTCGGCGGAGGAGCCGAGCCCAGGTCCACCGCCCCGGTGACCGCGCGCCTGCGTCCGCGCCAGGGTCGTCAGGGGTGGGCCGCACCACGATCGCGGATCGCCATTGGGCACGCGGGGCGAGGAGTCCATGGTAGGCGAGCAATGGCCGGCGCGGCGGGGGCACGAGGGCGGCCAAACGCTCCAACCACTCCAGCGGGTCCAGGAGCAGCGCCGTCGCCCCATCGCTCCACGGACGTCTGAACTCGTAGAGCAACTGCCCGTCCGAGCTCTCCGTCAGGCACTCGAGTGCCAGGGGCGGGCGCAGGATGGAGCGGCACACCGTCTCCAGTTGATCCCGGCGGCGCGCCGGCACGGCCAGCCCCTCCGTTGGGGTCGGCGGCCACCCAGGTTGCCCGCACCTGCACCTCGGGGCGGAAGCTGCGCTCCCACAGGAGGATCCCGGCGGAGCTGAATTTCCGGGTCAGCACGACGCCGTTCACGTAGGTGTCGCCGACGGAATAGACGTTCTCGAAGCGGTCGATGTTCATCATCCTGCCGCCGAAATTCGGGGCGGTCGCTTCCCAGACGACCTCCACCGCGGGCGTCGAGGTTTGCGCCAGCGCGCCTGGCGTTACGGCAACGAGAAGCAGCAGGGAGCACAGAACGCCGCGGAGAGCGGTGGTTGCGGAACGAGGTTTCATGGAGTCACCTTTCTTCCCCCGCCCATTTTGGGGGTTATGAGGCGTGGCACCTGAGACTAATCGTCGCGCAACGCGATGATTGGGCGTTTGATCCCTGTCAACCTGTCGACGGATATCTGCGGTACAAGTCCTAAAGGATTTTCTCGCCGAACCTGCGCAAGGCGTTCTCGGACAAGGTGAGGCCAAGCCCAGGCTGTTCCTTGAGCCTGAGCATCCCATTCCTGATTGCGGGCGGATCCTCGAACAGCTCCGCCTGCAGCGGGTCGCGCTCGGGGTCGGTGAACGACTCGACGATGAGTCCGGCCGGGCTCGCGGCGACGATGTGCGCGTGGATGAAGCAGTCGTGGTGCGGGGCCACGTGCACGTGGTTGAGCTCGCACAGCGCGGCGAGCTTGCGGCCCTCGGTGAAGCCGCCCATCATGGTGCAGTCGAACTGCAGGATCTGGATCGCCTCTTCCTCGAGAAGCGCGCGGCAGGCGTAGCTCGTGAGCTCGCTCTCGCCCGCCGAAAGCGGGATGCGCGTCTTCTGCGCGAGGAGCTTGAGCTCCCTGCGGTCGTCGGCCCAGCGCACCGGCTCTTCGAGCCAGCGCGGGCGCGAGCGGCTCGAGCAGGCGCGCGCCTTCGATGGCGGTGGCGAGGTCCCAGCCCCGGTTCACGTCGATCATCAGGTCCTTGTCCGCGCCGATGACCTCGCGCACCAGGGCAAGACGCTCCATGTCCTCGGCGAGCGGGGCGCCGCCGGCCTTGGCCTTGAATCCGGTGTGTCCCTGCGACTTGAGCATCTGCATCTCGTCGCGCAGCTCCGACAGCGTCTTGCCGTCGCGGTAGTAGGCGCAGGTGACGTAGCACGGGACTTCGCTGCGGTAGCCGCCGAAAAGGCGATAGAGCGGCAGCTTCGCCACCTTTCCGACGAGGTCCCAGCAGGCGATGTCCACGGCGGCGGAAATGCGGATGATGGCTTCGCGCGACCAGTCTTTCTCGCTCGCACGTCGCTGCCACGTAAGCGCGAACAGCTTCTGGTAGATCTGCTCGGGGGCGAGCGGATCCATGCCGACGACGAGCTCGGCGATGCCGCTGCGGAAGGCGGCGATCGCCGCCTCGATCGGCGTATAGCTCGTGGCGATGCCGATGCCCTCGAGCCCTTCGTCGGTCTGCATGCGCACGAGGATTTCGTTGGCGCGCGGGACGATGAAATGGCTGACCCAGTGCGGGCGATCCTCCCGCGGCGCGCGCAGGATGTACACCTGTAGGCCGGCGATCTTCACGCGTTCTCCTTTAGAGTAGTCGCTGTTGCCGACGGCTGTACGCCATGCGGCCCGCCACGTACGTGGCCTTCACCGCGCGGTCGTCGCCCATCGTCATCTGGATGAACAGCGCCTCCTCGATGTCGCTGCAGGAGCGCATCCGGTACTCGATGACCGGGGTCGACTTGAGGTCGAGCACGACCAGATCCGCTTCCATGCCGGGCGCGATGCTGCCGATCCGGTCCTCGAGGTAAAGGGACTGCGCGCCGCCGCGCGTCGCGCGGTAGAACGCATGCCCGGCGGAGAGAGGATTGCCGTTCAGCTGCGCGGCCTTGTAGGCCCCGTTGAGCGTCTGCAGCATCGAGAACGAGGTGCCTGCGCCCAGGTCGGTGCCGAGGCCCACGCGCACCGGACGCTCGGGCTTCTTCGCGTTCTTGAGGTTGAACAGACCGCTGCCAAGGAACGCGTTCGACGTGGGGCAGTGCGCGAGCGCGGTGCCGGTCTCGTGGCAGCGCGCGAGCTCGGCCTCGGTGAGCCAGATGCCATGGCCGAAGATCGCGCGGGGGCCGAGCTGCTGGTAGTGGTCGTACGTGTCGAGATAGCCCTTGCGCTGCGGGTACAGCTGCTTCACCCAGGCGACCTCGCCTCGGTTCTCGGAGACATGCGACTGCAGGTAGGTGCCGGGGTGCTCGCGCCACAGCGCGCCGGCGAGCTCCATCTGCTCGGGCGTGCTGGTGGGCGCGAAGCGCGGCGTCACGCTATAGAGCGCGCGGCCCCTGCCGTGCCATTTGCGGATCAGCGCCTTCGCTTCGTCGTAGCCCTTCCTCGCCGTGTCGGTGAGCGCGGCCGGGGCGTTGCGGTCCATCAGGACCTTGCCGGCGACCGTGCGCATGCCGAGCGCCTCGGCTTCCGAACGTAGGAAATGCTAGCGACGTTTTTCTCGCCCTCTCCCTGGCCCCGCATCCCCTCGCTCTCGCCTTGGCCCCCGCAGCCCGACTGTAGCGCCGCGCCGGCCCGCGCGGCAAGGGCGTCGGGAGGTCGGAGAGGTGGCGCGGAAGCCGCCCCGCGGGGTCGGCAGGCAGACGGGGGAGGGGCCGCGCGGGGGGGCCGGCGGAGCGACGATAGTGCGATCGTCGGCGCCGGCCCCGGAGCCGGACGCCAGCGAGGGAGACGGCGATGGAGCAGACGCTCGACAAGCAGCGGACACAGGAGTTCGCCCGGAAGCTCTTCGGGCTCTACACGAGCGGCATCCTCACCCTGATGGTGGACATCGGCCACAAGACGGGTCTCTTCGAGGCGGTGGCGTGCGGCCGGGGGACCAGCCGGGAGATCGCCGAGCGTGCGGGGCTCGAGGAGCGCTACGTGCGCGAGTGGCTCGGGGCGATGGCGACGGGCGGCATCGTCGAGTACGCGGCGGCGTCGCGGACGTTCACGCTGCCGCCCGAGCACGCCGTCTGCCTGACCGGCACCTCGAGCCGTAACCTCGCCGCCGGCAGCCAGGGCCTCCTGATGCTCGCCAAGCGTCTGCCCCGGGTCGTCGAGTGCTTTCGCCGGGGCGGCGGCGTCCCCTACTCCGAGTTCCGGCCGGACTTCACCGAGGCGATGGACGCCTCCTGGCGTCTCCTCTACGACGGGCTCCTGATCAAGGGCTTCCTGCCGGCCGCCAAGGAGCTGCCCGAGCGGCTACAGGCCGGCATCCGGGCTCTGGACCTCGGCTGCGGGACCGGGCACGCGATCAACCTCATGGCCCGCGAGTATCCCCGCTCCACCTTCGTCGGCTATGACCTCGGCGAGGATGCGATCACCCGCGCCCGGGCCGAGGCCCAATCGCTGGGACTCGGGAACGCTCGCTTCGAGGTCCGGGACGTGGGGCGGTTGCCCGCCGAGCCGAAGTTCGATCTGATCACGTCCTTCGACGCCATCCACGACCAGCGCGATCCGGCGGCGGTTCTCCGCTGTGCGGCGGACGCCCTCGCCCCCGACGGGGTTTACCTCATGGTCGAGCCGAAGGCCTCGAGCAACCTCGAGGAGAACATCGGTAACCCCTTCGCCCCCTACCTCTACGGGATGAGCGTGCTCCACTGCATGACGTGTCCCTCGCCGAGGGCGGGGCGGGGCTCGGGACGGCGTGGGGCGCAGAGACGGCGCGCCGGATGCTGGAGGAGGCCGGCTTCACGTCCATCGCCGTGGTGGACGCGCCCGGTCCCCAGAACAGCATCTACATCTGTCGCCGCTGAGCTAGCCCGGGGCCGCGCGCTTGCGCGCCTCCTCCTGGTGGCGGAGCTCGACCCGGCGGATCTTGCCGCTGATGGTCTTCGGCAGCTCGCGCACGAACTCGATCTCGCGCGGGTACTTGTAGGGCGCCGTCACCCGCTTGACGTGCTCTTGCAGTTCCTCGGCGAGCCGGGGCGATGGGTCGTGGCCCGGGGCCAGGATCACGAAGGCCTTCACGACGCTGCCGCGCATGGGGTCGGGGCTGGCCACCACGGCGGCCTCGGCCACGGCCGGATGCTCGACCAGGGCCGACTCCACCTCGAAGGGTCCGATGCGGTAGCCGGCGCTGATGATCACGTCGTCGGCCCGCCCGACGAACCAGAAGTAGCCGTCGGCGTCGCACCGGGCCCGGTCGCCGGTGACGTACCAGTCGCCGCGGAAGCAGCCGGCCGTGGCCTCCGGGTTCCGCCAGTACTCGCGAAAGAGCCCCACCGGACGCTCGGGCTTCGACGCGCACGGCGATGTCGCCCTCGGCATCGGGCGCCGCCGCGCGGCCCTCGTGGTCGATCACCGCGACGTCGAAGCCCGGCATCGGCTTGCCCATCGAGCCCGGCTTGACGGGCAGGCAGCGATAGTTGCCGACGAGCAGCACGGTCTCGGTCTGACCGTAGCCGTCGTAGATCGTCAGCCCGGTGCCCTTCTTCCACGCCTCGATGACCTCAGGGTTGAGCGGCTCGCCGGCGCCGACGCAGTGGCGGAGCTTCGGCAGCCGGAAGTGGCGGAGGTCCTCCAGCACCATCATGCGATAGGCGGTGGGAGGCGCGCAGAAGGTGGTCACCCCGTGCCGCTCGAGGAGGGTGAGGCAGCGCTTGGCGTCGAACTTTCCCCGATCGTCCACGATCAGGAGGGCGGCGCCCATGCGCCAGGGGCCGAAGAGGTTGCTGTAGGCCGCCTTGGCCCAGCCGGTGTCGGAGAGGTTCCAGTGCAGATCGCTGGCCGAGAGGTCGAGCCAGTACTTTCCCGTGAGCCGGTGGGCGAGGCCGTAGGACGCTTGCGTGTGGAGCACCATCTTGGGCCCGGCCGTCGTGCCCGAGGTGAAGTAGACCATCAGGGGGTCGTCGCTCCGCGTCTTCTCGAGCACGATCTGGGAGGGGGCCGCCCCCATGGTCGCGTCGAAGCTCTCCCAGCCCGCGCGGGTGCCGCCCACGAGCAGGAGGCGCTCGAGCGTCGGGCACTGGGCGCGGGCTCGCTCGACGGTCTCGGCGCTCTCGGGGGTGGTGATCGCCAGCTTCACGCTGGCGCTCTTCACACGGTAGGCGATGTCCTTCACCGTGAGCAGCGTGGTCCCGGGCATGGGGACGGCCCCGAGCTTGATGAGCCCGAGCAGGATGACGTGCCACTCGGGCAGGCGCGGCATGATGACGAGCACGCCGTCGCCCTTCTTGATGCCGAGCGCGCGGAGGACGTTGGCGCAGCGGTTCGACGCGTCGCGGAAGTAGCCGAAGCTGAGCCGGCGCTCCTCGCCGTCCTGGCCCACCCAGAGCATGGCCAGCTGGCCGGGATCCTCGCCGGCCCAGCGATCCACCACGTCCTGGGCGAAGTTGAAGCGCTCCGAAACTTCCAGGCGGCAGACGCGTCGCTCGTGCTCGTAGTCGGTCATGTTCGGCGGCGGGTTTGCCATCACCGTCCTCCTGCGGGCCGCGGCCCGCTTTCGACGACCGCCCATCCGATCCGGCGGGGCTCACCGCGGCCCGCCCTGCGCGCCGATGGTCCGCTGTACGGGGTTCGGGAGCTGATCACTCGAGAAGCACGTCGGCACGACCCAGGATGGAAGGGGGAATGGAGAGACCGATGGCGCGTGCGCTTCTCAGGTTCACGACCAGCTCGAAGCGTGTCGGCTGCTCGATGGGCAGGTCCGCGGGCTTGGCGCCCTTGAGAATCTTGTCGACGAAGGAGGCCGTCCGATAGAACTGGTCCTGGAGGTTCGACCCGTACGACATGAGCCCGCCCGCTTCGACCGCTTCCCTGAACCCGTATATCGCCGGCAGTCGCTGCTTCGTCGCGAACTCCAGGATCTTCGCCCGGTTGCGGCCGGTGACGAGAACGACGAGAACGTAGGAAATGCTAGGAACCTAGGAAATGCTAGCGACGTTTTTCTCGCCCTCTTCCTGGCCCCGCATCCCCTCGCTCTCGCCTTGGCCCCCGCAGCGCGACTGTAGCGCCGCGCCGGCCCGCGCGGCAAGGGCGTCGGGAGGTCGGAGCGGTGGCGCGGAAGCCGCCCCGCGGGGTCGGCAGGCAGGCGGGGGAGGGGCCGGGCGGGGGGGCCGGCGGATCGGGGGGCGCGCGGGTCAGGCGGCGGGGACGGCGTGGCCCGGCGGCGGCTGGGCGGCGAGCCCCAGCGCCGCCAGCAGCCGCCCCACCGCGTGGGGCTCCGTCACCGCCCCGAGGACCCGGCGCGGGCCCCCGCACCGCTCACACACCAGCACCTGGATGGCGAACACTCGGCGGAGGAGCCGAGCCCAGGTCCACCGCCCCGGTGACCGCGCGCCTGCGTCCGCGCCAGCCGAGCCCTTCCCGCCGCGGATCTTGATCGGCGGCACCACCAGCAGGAACTCGTAGACGCCCGCCGCCGCCAGCCCCTCCAGCCGGAAGTTCTCGATGATGAAGATCCCGTGGTCGGCGATCAGCAGCATGTGGACCGGGAAGACCTGGAATACCGGCGTGAAGACGACGGGCGGCCGCTTCTCGAAGGTCAGGGTGTCGGGGGCTAGCCAACACAATGCCCCTTCTCAGCCATGGGCCCCCGGGCGGGGGCCGGCCGGCTGGGACGACATCGCGGTGGGCGTGACGGCCCCGCTGGTGGCACTCGCCCTGGGCGGCCTGCGTCGACAGGCTCCGGTGGGTCCGCGGCACTACCGCGTGAAGCACCTCGAGCGGTTCTTTGCCGGACGGCGCGTCGCGAGTCTCGGCCAGGCTGAGGTGGATGCCTACATCCTGGCGCGACACCGGCGGGGCGCGGCCGCCGGGACGATTCGCCGCGAGCTCGGCACGTTGGTCAAGATGCTGAGGCTGGCGTACACGGCCGGGAAGCTGGTCAGGCTGCCGGTGCTCGAGAAGCCCAAAGAGGGGGCCCCGCGCGAAGGGTTCTTCGAGCGCGAGCAGTACGAGGCGGTGCGGCAGCACCTCCCGGCCGATCTCCAGCTGGCGACGGCCATCGCCTACACCTACGGCTGGCGGACGCAGAGCGAGGTCCTCATCCTCGAGCGCCGTCAGCTGGATCTGGAGGCGGGCACGCTCCGGCTGGACCCGGGACAGACGAAAAACGACGACGGTCGCCTCGTCTATCTCACCCCCGAGTTGAAGACGCTCCTGGGCGCGCAACTCGAGCGGATCCGAGTGGTGGAGCGGCGAGCCGGGCGCATCATCCCGTATCTGTTTCCCTATCTGGGTGGCGCGCACCGCCTCGGTCAGCGTCGGCGGGACTATCGGAAGGCGTGGGTCACGGCGTGCGAGAAGGCCGGGGTGGTGGGGCGCGTCCGCCACGACTTCCGGCGGACCGCCGTCCGCAACATGGTGAACCGCGGGGTGGCCGAGCGGGTCGCCATGACGATCACGGGCCACAAGACGCGCAGCGTGTTCGATCGCTACCACATCGTGAGCCCGCGCGAGCTCGAGGACGCGGCCCGGCGGCTCACGGGCATAGTTTCGGGCATAGTCCGGGCGGCGGACGTTGACAGCCGCCGCCTGACCCCGTAATTTACTTAGGCACGGGCGGATAGCTCAGCGGGGAGAGCGCAGCCCTTACAAGGCTGAGGTCGCAGGTTCGAGCCCTGCTCCGCCTACCAGCGAATCTCCTGCTCTTGCGCGGCTACGGCGCTCACACCATGCGCCCACACCTATCGCTCGAGAGCAGGAGTTCGCAGCCCCGAGCCATCGAGCCCCCACCATGTGGTCTGCCCCCGTCTCCCCTTGCGGCCCTTCACGTCTTCGCAGCGAAGATGCCGCGTCCGGCCCTGGACGGTTAGACCCAGCGTGAAGCCACCGCGACACTGGTGCCGATGAGGTTTCCAACCGGACGGGCCGCGCGCGTCCAGGAGTTACTGACCGCGAAGTGTTCGGCGCTGGAGGCGCTGGCGAAGCGCCTTATGGAGAAGGAGGTCGTGAGCCGCGAGGCGCTGGGCTCACTGCTGAGCGGAACCCACCCCCGATAGCCGTCGTCTGCTCCTCCTGAGGCCCCCTGAGGGTCCTGCCCCGCCCTCCGCCTCAGGAGAATGGTGCAGACGGATCATTGCGAGGTCCGTCCACTGCGCGAAGATAGGCGTAAGACGAGCCCGCAACTGGCCGGAAGGCGAGGGGGACGCGATGGGGGCCGAGACAGCGACTAGCTAGGCCAGCCGAAAGGTGTCCGTTCCTGGTGCCCGTGATGGCCGACGGGCTCTGGCTGCGCCCCACGAGCGCATATTGCCGGCGGCCGAATGGCCGCGTGCGGGTGCCCGCGGTGTTGACGGTCGACTGCATCTGCACGACGCGGGCGCATCTGGTTTGTGCCGGGTACCTCGAGACGTCGGACCAGGCCGCGGCGGCGAGCGCCGCCTGACCCGCAGTGGGACGTCCCGGCGCCAGTGGGCATCGGCTCCTGATGCCCCGGCGTTGACAGTGCCCGCGCGTGCAAGCTCACGCGAGTGCCGGCATGAGCGGCGCGCATAGCCGGCCCGACTTCCGCATGGGTTCAAGACAGTCGAGCACCTCATTGGGTCAGGCTCATCCGTCTGAACGCTCTTCCTCACGCGCCCGGGACTTCTCGCTGTCGCCGCGTGAGCCAAGCGTCACGACGAGGCCGAGCGGCAGGAGCGCGAGCAGCGCACCGGCCACGGCCAGCGTCCAATCTCCGAAGTGCAGCGGCTCGAGGTGAAGGACGCCCGCGAGCGGCGGCGTCTGCACGAGGACGATCGCGGACGCGACGGTGGCGGCCGACACTAACCAGGCGGCGGCCGTGCGGAGCCGGCTCAGCGCCGCCGTCAGGAAGCCACTGGCCAGCGCGAGCGTCACCAGCGCCGCCGCCCGTCCGTGCTCCACACCACCGGGCTCGCTCGCGCTCCGCACGTATGCCAGGATCACCGCCACGGCGATGATCCCGCCGGTCATCGCGATCAGAAGCCAGTCGCCCCCCCGAAACAGGATCGCCCGCTGCGGCGCCGCCGCTCGCTGGAGCGGGCCAGCGGGCAATTCCTGGAACACGAGCAATGCCGAGGGATGGATGATCAGCTCGACCCAGACGATGTGCACCGGCAGGTAGAGCAGCGGGTAGCCGAGCAGAGGAATCGCGAGCGCGGAGACGACGAAGGGCGCATGAATCATCAGGAGATACTGGAAGCTCGTTCTGAGGTTCGCGAAGAGCTGGCGGCCCTCGCTGATGGCCCGGACGATCGTGCGGAAGTTGTCGTCGAGCAGCACGATCGCCGCCACCTCGCGGGCGCTCCGCGTGCCACGCTCGCCCATCGCGATGCCGACGTCGGCCGCCTGGAGCGCCGGCACGTCGTTCACCCCGTCGCCGGTCACCGCCACGATCTCGCCGGCCTCTTGGAGGCCTCGAACGAGCGTCAGCTTCTGGGACGGCGTGGCCCGGGCGATCACGTCGACGCGCTTGAGCTGCTCCAGCTCGCCGCGGGCCGCAAGGTGCTCCATCTCGTCGCCGGTCACGACGCGCGGCACCGCCCCGCCGAGCCCGATCTCTCGGGCCACCGCGCGCGCCGTCAGCGGATGGTCGCCCGTCACCATGACGACACGAATCCCGGCCGCGTGGCATGTGCGGACGGCTTCGGCCACGCCCTCGCGGACCGGATCCTCGAAGGCCAGCAGGCCGGCCAGCCGAAACCCCGCCGTCGGCTCCTCTCCCGGGCCGGCTCCGGTCTCCACGGGCCGCCAGGCACAGGCGATGACCTTGTGCCCCTCCTCGGCGAGGGCGGCCACCCGATCCAGCACGCGAGAGCGCTCGGTCTCGACGGCATCGCACATGCCGACGATCGTCTCCGCCGCGCCCTTGGTCACGGCGATGACCGCGCCATCCCCTCGCGAACGATCGCCGTCTCACGCTTCCGGCTCTCGGTGAACGGGAAGACGGCCAGACGCTCGACGCCCTCCCGGCAGATCTCGATCCGTCCGGCTTCGGCGATGACGGCGAGGTCGAGCGGATCGCCACTCTCGGCGCGGGAGGCGAGCGCCGCCAGCCGAAGCAGGGCCGCGTCGTCGACGCCGCCCGCGGATCGGAGATGCGTCAGGCGGAGCCGGCCTTCGGTGATCGTGCCGGTCTTGTCCGAGCAGATGGTCGTGACGCGCCCGATGTTCTCCACGGACACCGCTCGTCGCACCAGCGCCTGGCGTCTCGCGAGCCGGTAGACGCCCACGCCGAGGAAGAAGGTGAAGACGACGGGGAACTCCTCCGGCATCGCCGCGACGGCGAGCGTCACGGCGCTCACCAGCGCATCGAGCCAGCCGTAACCCTGGCGGAGGCGGACCCCGGCCAGGATCAGACAGATGACCGCGGCAATGGCGAGAAGCAGCCCGACGAGGTTCTTGATGGCCTCTGGAGCGGCGTGAGCGCCCGCCGGCCTCGGACGGCCGACTGGACGATCTCACCGTAGAGAGTCTCGGCGCCCGGTGAAGACGACGCGCAGCAGGGCCTCGCCCGTCAGCAGGCGCGTTCCCGCGAACCCCCAGTGCAGCGTCTCGACCAACGGTTCGTCCCCCGGGCCGACAGGCTCCTGCAGGGGGCGCTTCGGGACGGGGTATGCCTCGCCGGTCAACGTCGACTCGTCGGCCTGAAGCTCGGATCCGGCGACGACGAGGCCGTCGGCCGGAAAGGGCTGGCCCGACGCGACGACCGCCAGGTCCCCCGGCACCAACTCCAGCGCGCTCAATTCGACGCGGCTACCGTCACGCACGACCATTGCCCTCGCGGCGAGGCGGGTCCTGAGTCCCTCGGCGGAGGCCTGACTTCGCCAGTGGAGGAAGGCGTCCATCCCGACGAGTGGTAGGAGAGCGACGAGCAGGGTCAGGGCTTCTGCGAAGTCCCCGATCCCAGCATAGAGCAGACTCGTCGCACCCAGGAACCAGAGCATCGGATCCTTCGCGGTGTCACGAGCGAGCTCCCGCCAGCGGGCAGGCGGCGCTTCGACGATCGCGTTGGCGCCGTACCGCTCCCGTCGCTCGCTCGCCTCAGTCGCGGTGAGCCCGCGCTGCGATCCGAGCAGATCGCGTAGCCGCTCGAGCGGGACCGCGCGTCGAGTCACCGCGTTCCCTCCAGGCCCGCGACTGGATCGCGGGTGATGACCATCGCCTCGTCAGCCCGGATCACGAAGCGCCTATGCGTACCGGCCTCGGCGCCGATCACCGGCTCTCGGGCGACCGCGTCCGGTTCCGCTCGGTGTCGAGGGCGAGGCAGCACCACTCCATCTGCTGCCATGTCGACGCGCGCCTCAAGCGAGTGCTCGCCGGTATTGCCGGACCGCTCGACCCCTGGTGCCACCACATGGACGGCGGACGTGGCACCGGTGAGCCCAAAGGGCCCGAGCTTACCCTCAGTGGCCAGTAGCCCGACGGTGTCGCCGCTTCGGGAGAACCTCGGCCAGCGGGGGCGAGATGACAGGCCGCGGAAGACAACCAGCACCGTCTCATCATCGGGTTGAGGCAGGCAGAGATGACGCTCGACGTCCGCTAGTGGCCCCGGGAGACCCGGAGTCCGGCGCGTTCCGGCCCGCGGCACCAGGTTCCGACATCCTCAGGTGACGCGCCCGGCCCGCCCCCGCCCCGGATCCGCTTGACCCCCTTCTCGATCTCGACGGCGACGAACACGAGCGACGACACGGTGGCGGCGGCGGCCAGCTCCCACGGGGTGAGCGGCTCCGTCTTGAACAGCTCGTTCAGGACGGGCACATAGAGCACCGCGAGCTGCAGCCCGAGCGTCAGCGCGACGGTCCCGGCTAGCGGGCCGTTGGACAGCAGGCCCTGGGTGAACAGCGACTGCCGGTCGGAGCGGATCGCCAGGACGTGAGCGAGCTGGGAGAAGGTCAGGACCGTGAACACCATCGTCTGCCAATGCACGGCGCCCGGCTCGAAGAACCAGGCCTCGGTGCCCAGCGTCAGCGCGGCCATCAGGACGCCGACCCAGATCACGTGGAAGCCCAGCCCGTGGGCGAACACGCCCTCCTGCGGAGGTCGGGGCGGCCGACGCATGACGTCGCGCTCCTCGGGCTCGGCCGCCAGCGCGAGCCCCGGGAGCCCGTCGGTGACCAGGTTGATCCAGAGGATGTGGATGGGGAGCAGTGGGAGAGGGAACCCCAGGAAGGGCGCCAGGAAGACGGTCCACACCTCCGCCGAGTTGGTCGTCAGCGCGTACTGCACGAAGCGGCGGATGTTGTCGTAGATCGTGCGGCCCTCGCGCACGGCGCCGACGATCGTCGCGAAGTTGTCGTCCAGCAGGATCAGTCGCGCTGGCTTCCTTGCGCACGTCGGTGCCCGTGATGCCCATCGCCACGCCGATGTCCGCCTGCTTGAGCGCCGGCGCGTCGTTGACGCCGTCGCCGGTCATGGCGACGATCTCGCCGCGGCCCTGCAGGGCCTGGACGATCCGCAGCTTCTGCTCGGGCGCCACGCGAGCGTACACGCGCACGTCCGACGCGCGCCGGGTCAGCTCCTCGGACGGGAGCCCGGCCAGCTCGCGGCCCGTGAGGACGCCATCCCCCTCCCCGATGATGCCCAGGCGGCGGGCAATGGCCCGCGCCGTGAGCGGATGATCGCCGGTGATCATGACCGGCACGATGCCGGCGCGTCGGCACGTCTCGACGGCCTCCCGCGCTTCCTGGCGCGGCGGGTCCAGGAGGCCGACGAGGCCGAGCAGCGTCAACCCGTGCTCGGCGACCACCGGGTCGCCGGTGTCGGGCACCGTCGGCCACCGTCGCAGGCCCACGGCCAGCACCCGCAGGCCCTCGGCGGCCATGCGCTCGCTCACGGTGAGCACGATCGTCCGGCCGGAGAGCCGCGGGCCCCCCGGCGGCCGCCACGTGGGTCGACCGGGCCAGGACGACCTCGACGGCGCCCTTCGTGAAGGACACGAAGCCGCCGGCCGGGTCCCGGTGCACCGTCGTCATGCACTTGCGCACGGAGTCGAACGGGATCTCGGCGAGGCGCGGGTACCCCCGCTCGAGATCGACCTTGTCCGCGCCCGCTTCCCGGGCGGCGGCGACGAGCGCGACTTCGGTGGGGTCGCCGACCATCACGCCCGAAGCGTCCTCGACCGCGTCGTTGCTCAGCGCCATCGCCCGCACCAGCTCGTCCCAGGGGCCACCCGAGGCCGGACGCCGCGCGAGGCCGCCGTCGCAGAACACCTCCTCGACGCGCATGCGGTTGAGCGTGAGCGTGCCGGTCTTGTCCGAGCAGATGTACGTGACCGAGCCCAGCGTCTCGACCGCCGGGAGCCTGCGGATCAGGGCCTGCTGGCGACCATCTTTCGAGCGCCCAGCGCCAGCGTGATCGCCACCACCGCCGGCAGCGCCTCCGGGATCGCGGCCACCGCCAGGCTGACCGCCGTCATGAAGATGAGCAGCAGCTCCTCGCCGCGGGCGATGCCGGCGACGAAGACGACGGCGCAGATCGCCAGGGCCGCGACGGCCACACGGCGCCCGAAGGCCCCCAGCCGCCGCTGGAGCGGCGTCGTGACCTCGGCCGTCTCCTGGAGCATCGTCGCGATCTTCCCGAACTCGGTCGCCATGCCGGTCGCGACCGCCACGCCGCGACCCCGGCCGTAGGTGACGACGGTGCCTTTGTACGCAAGATTTCTCCGGTCGGCGACGGGGAGGGTGGGATCCGGCAGCGGGTCCGTGGTCTTCTCGACGGGGGCCGACTCGCCGGTCAGCGCCGCCTCGTCCACCCGGAGCACGGCGGCCTCGAGCAGCCGGAGATCCGCCGGGACGACGCCGCCGGCCTCGAGGAGGACGACGTCGCCGGGGACGATCTGGGCCGCCGGGAGCCGCTCAGATCGGCCAGCACGCAGCACGGTGGCCGCCGGCGCCGCCAGCGCGCGCAACGCGTCCATGGCCCGCTCGGCGCGGTACTCCTGGACGAACCCCACCACGGTGTTGAGGAGCACGATCGCGGCGATCACCAGGGTGTCCGTCAGGTCGCCGAGTAGGCCCGAGATGAGCGCGGCGGCGAGCAGCACGAGGATCATGAAGTCGGTGAACTGCGCCAGGAACATGGCGGCCGGCGTGCGGCGCTCGCCCTCGGTGAGCACGTTCGCCCCGTGCTCGGCGAGCCGGCGCCGGGCCTCGCTGGGCGACAGCCCCTCGGTGGATGTCCCCAGCGCGCGCAGCACCGCTTCGCCGGGCAGCCGGTGCCAGCTCATGGCGGTCGTCTCCCGCTCCACGCCCAATTCCCCCTCAGTCGTGTCGTCGGCTGGCGGCGGAAAAAAACCCTCCTGTGCTCGCGCGCAAGAGGTCTCGATCCGGGCCCGTCTACATGCCCCGTCGGCGCGCCGGGTCGCCCATGACCGGCGACCGGGTTGGCGGCGTCGCCAAGCTACGCGATCTACTCCCCTCGAGTGTAGTCGATCCGTGTCCGTGCAAGCCGAGCGCCAACCCGACGACTCCGGGAGGCCCGGGAAGTGCGCGGATCTCAGCCTGATTGCACGCCTCAGCGCGCGGTGCCGGCCTGGGCTGAGGCGTCGATGCCCCAGTGGTGGCGGCAGGCGCCTCCCGGCGGGCTCGCGGACCCGCGCGACATCAGGCGCGCACCAACGGAGTCATGTCAGCAGGCCGTCTCGTCCGCCTCATGCCGTCGAGGTGAACGGGGCCTCCAGCCGGGCGAGCACTGCGGCCTCCACCCCCGAGACCCGTTCACCGAACCCGAGCACACCGCCGCTGGTCTTGGCCACCGCTCGCGCGCGGTCGAGCAAGGCTCGCTTGAGCCGCGCGCGCCCTTCGGAATCGAGTTGCTCGCACATCCCCTGGACCAGATGAGTCCACGCCGTCAGCAGCTGCGGCGGCGGCTGGCGATCCAACCAGGCCTCGATCATGGCGTGCTCGATCGACCCGGAGACGAATCCGGCGGCTCCCACCCGCTCCAGCACGGCGCGGCGCTCCGGAGGGTCGAGCACCCCGTCGGCCCAGGCCACCTCCACGAGCGGAACCAGGGACAGGGCGGCCACCGTCTCGGCGCGAATGCCCAGCTCCATCAGCTTGTCGATGACAGCGCGGCTGGTGACCCCCGAGGCCTTCGCGAGAGCGTCCCGCGCCGTGTTCGACCGCCTTGAGCCTTCGCAACTGCTCGACCATCGATTGATCCTCGGGGCGGAAGAACTCGTCCTCGAGACTCTGGCCCCGATCGCGCAGCGGCTCCGGTGCGTGCGACATGACGCCCCTCCTTGTTGTGGGATCGTGTGACCCTGCCAACCGCCTCGGGGTCTTCGGACACCGGCGGCGCCACGGGCATGCGGGATATTGAGGTCACCCGCACAGCCCGCTTCCTCGTCCGCGAACTGCTCCGGCGGCTGCGTCTGGGGGAGCCCGACCGGCGGATCGCCCGTGATCCGAGCATGAGCCGGCACACGGACGGCTTCAGCGCGGCTCTCCCGGAGCGCACGGCAGCTCCACGATGACCGCGAGCCCGCGACCGCCGGGACCATCCGCGAAGCGGACTGTCGCGTCGTGGAGGTCCGCGATGCGCTTGACGATCGAGAGCCCGAGCCCGATGCCCGACTCGCGGCTCCCGGGAAGCCGATGGAAGCGCTGTCCGAGCCCTGCCCGGTCCGCCGGCGGGACGCCGGGTCCCTGGTCGCTCACCACGAGACGCCCGATCGCGCCGTCCCGGACAACCTCGACCCGCGCGCTCCCACCCGCAGCGCCGTAGCGCACGGCGTTGTCGACGAGGTTCCGGACGAGGATCGCCAGCAGCGCCGGAGCCCCGGGGACGACGACCGACGGCCCCTCCACCAGCTCGAGCTCGATGCCCTTCGCCACCGCCAGCGGCGCGACGTCGGTGAGGACTTGCTTCACCACGTGTCGGAGGTCGCACACCTCGCCGCGCCCGACGGACTCGCCGGGGTCGAGCCGCGCGAGCGTGAGGAGCTGCTCGACCGCGCGCGCCGCGCGATCACAGCCCGCCACGATGCTGTCGAGCGCGGCGCGGCGCTCGCTCTCCCTCGTTGCCGCGCGGGCGACCTCGGCGTGCGCGCGGACGGCGGCGATCGGCGTCCTGAGCTCGTGGGCCGCGTCCGCCGTGAACCGGCGCTCGCTCTCGATGGACACGCGCACCCGCTCGAGGAGGCGATTCAGGTTGGTCACCAGCGGCGCGACCTCGGCGGGTGGGCTCGTCACCTCGAGCGGCGCCAGGTTGTTCGGGTCGCGCTGCATGACCTGCGCGCCGAGGCTCGCCAGGGGTCGGGTCCCCCAGCGGATGCCGAGCCACACGAGCAGGCCCAGCAGCGGGAGCGCGACGACCATCGGCTTGAGGAGGTTCATGCCGATCGTGGCGGCGAGGCGCTCGCGTGCGGTGCGCTCTTCCCCCACCTGGATCAGGAACCGTTGCTTGTGCCCCCAGGTGCTGAAGACGCGCCAGCGCCGGCCCCCGACATCGGCGTCGCTGAACCCGTCGAGCCGCTCGGACAGCCGCTCGTTCGGCGCGTCGGCGGAATGCAGGCGGAGCACCCGTCCCCGCTCCCAGATCTGGAACACGACCCGCTGCCCGTAGCGGTGGACCTTCGGAGCGTGCTCCATCTCGATCTCTTCCAGCTCGTGGCTCGCCTGCGCCACGAGCAGGGCCGCGGCCTGCACGAGGTGGGCGTCGAGCAGCTCGTCGAGCTCGCGCCGCGCGTCGAGGTAACTCACGACCGCGGTGGCCAGCCAGATCGCCGCCACCGCCGCGAGCACCCCCGCAAGCAGCCGGCCCTTCATGGAGGCCGGCCTCGGCGCCTCAGTCATCGTCCTCGCGGGGCATCAGGTAGCCGACGCCGCGGATGGTGCGGATCAGCGCCGGCGCGAGCTTGCGCCGCAGGTGGTGGACGTGCACCTCCACCGCGTTGCTCTCGATCTCCCGCCCCCACGGGTAGAGTCGCTCCTCGAGCTGCTCGCGGGACAGGACGCGCCCCGCGTTCAGCATGAGCGCGTGCAGCAGCGAGAACTCGCGCGCGGAGAGCTCGACGGGCCTGCCGCGGAACACCACGCGATGCGCGGCGGGGTCGAGCTCGAGCTCCCCGCGGCGCAGCGCCGGTGCCGCCTCGCCGCTCGCGCGCCGGATCAACGCCCGGAGCCGCGCCGCCAGCTCGGCGAGGTCCACGGGCTTGACGACGTAATCGTCGGCGCCGGCGTCGAGCCCGGTGACGCGATCGTCCACGGCGTCGCGGGCCGTGAGGATCAGCACGGGCACCTTGCTGCGGCGCGCGCGAAGGCGACGCAGCACCGTGAGGCCGCCCAGCCCCGGCAGCCCGAGGTCGAGCACCACGGCCGCGATCGGCTCGGCCTCGAGCAGGTCGAGCGCGTCGGGGCCGTCCCGGACCCAGTCCACCGCGAAGCCCGCCTGAGCGAGTCCGGCGCGGATGCCGTCACCGAGCAACGCATCGTCCTCGACCAGGAGCACCCGCATCGCCGCTCAGTCGTCCTCCGAGTGCGCGGCGCGGGTTGCGCTCTCCTGGGCGACCTTCGCGCCGCCTCGCCCGACGCCGGGAAGCGAGACGACGTCGAGCCAGAGCGCAAGGACCAGCGCGGCGAGCCCTGCGCCGACGAGCCATCGCGACCGCGGAATGCCGTCGCTCGCCGCACCGCGCTTTCTCCCCGTGATCATCGCTCCGACCAGATTCTCCCGGTGCAGCACGCTGCTCAGGACCACGCCGGCGACGTGCACGCCAACCGTGGCGAGCAGCGTCCACGCGAGCGCGGCGTGCGCGTCTTCGAGCCACTTGCCGCCAATGTCGTTGGACGTGGCGGAGCCGGTGACCCCGACGAGGACGCCGAGACTCAGCATCAGCCAGATCGCCCAGCTGCCGGCTGGAGTGTGACCCAGGTGGCGCGCGGCCGACGATTCCAGTGTGGCGAGCGACGCGAGGTAACGCAAGACCGCGCGCGGCCCGAAGGCGAACGCGCCGAACCGCGCGTAGCGAGTCCCCACCACCCCCCACACGAGCCGGAACGCGATCAGGACCAGCATCGTGGCGCCGAACGTCACGTGCAGATCGCGGTGGCGCTCCGAATCGGCGGTGACGAACGCCCCGGCGAACGAGAGCACGAGCAGCCAGTGGAAGAGCCGGGTCGGAACGTCCCAGACCAGGATCGTTCGCGGACGGCCGCCGGCGGCCCTCATCTCGGCAGCCTCACGCCGTGCTCATCGTAGTCGCCGCTCTCCGCGGCGCGATGGCACGCCGCGCAGTTCGCGGGGCTCTTGACGCCGGCGTGCGCCCACACGGCGGCGGGAACCTCGCGGTGCTCGCGGCGAAACCACGCCGTGTCGGTGATGCGGGTCGTCGCCGCGACCCCCCGATCCCGTCCGGCGTACTGCTCCAGGAACGACTTCACCTGGGCGGCGGTGTTCGGGTCGAGCGAGGCGTCGGTGCCGAAGTGCTTGTCGAGACTTCCCATGATCGCCTGCCACGAGCGGGCCGGCAGGAGCTGCGGCGGATACGCCAGGTGGCACGCGCCGCACTCGGTCTTCCAGGTGGCGTTGGTGGTCACCGCAAGGCGCCCGTCGGCGCGGGCCGATGTCGTGGGCTGGATGACGAGCACCGCCAGGATCGACGCGCACGCCGCGACGAGAACCGGTACGTTCTTCATGAGGGCCTCACTTCCCAAGCGACAGGAGCCATGCGAGCACGTCACCCTTCTCGAGCGCCGTGCAGCTCCGTCCGAGGACGTCGTTGCAGTTGCGCTTGAACCACTTGTCGACACTCGCGGGATCGGTGAACCGCTCGGGGTTCGCCACCGGTGCCAGGGGGGCGAGCGTCTTGCCGGTCTTCGCGTGTCGCCCCACCTGGCGAGGATCCGCCGTGTGACAGGTCGCGCAGCTCCAGTCGCTGCCGTGCACGGCCTTGAAGAACTGCTGCCCGCGCTGGCCGGAGAAACCGGAAAACGCCGGGCTGGCCTGCCGAGCTTCCGCCTCGAGGGCTCGCTGGATGTCGAGCGGCGACGCGGCTGACGCGAGCGCGCTCCCGCCGAGGATCCAGCCCGTGACGATCATGCTTCCGAGTGTCGCTGTCCGCATGGTGACCTCCCAGTCGATGTGTGCCATCGAGAGGAAGGCTAGGGCCGCCGCCTTAACGGCCGCTTAAGCGGATCACCGCTCGCTCCCGGACAGTACTCTCTCGATTTCGGTGAGGCCGTCCGGTCGGAAGGGAACACTGTGTCAACCAGTGGCCGACGTCTACCGGGTTTGCAGGGTGAGGGCTGGCAGCGTGGCGTGGCAGCGAACTGGTAACTGGCCGACTCCTGAAGGTGTGTCTACCCCCGTTACAAGGCTGGGGTCGCAGGTTCGAGCCCTGCTCCGCCTACGGCCCGTTTCCACGACTTCCCGGCCATTTCGGGGGAGTCGTCCGTCGGCCGCCAAAGGACAGAAGAGGCCACGAACGGACAGCGCCGTGGCAATGGCCGTGGTGATCGGGAGATGCGGTCGTTGACCGAAGGCCGAGGCTACGCCGGCGGCCGCCGCGCCAGCGCCGCCCGGACGGCCTGCACCACCGCCTCGAGCGACTGCGGCTTCGGCAGGCGGCCGACGATGTTGAGCCCGTGGTCGGACACGGGTTCCTCGTCGAGGAAGCCCGAGATGATGAGCACGGGGGTCTGCGAGAGGGCTGGAGTAAGGCGGACTCGCTGCAACACCCCATCACCGCCGAGCCCAGGCATCCGGAGGTCCAGGATCATCAGGTCCGGGAGCACGGACCGCATCAGATCGAAGGCCTCCCCGCCCTCGCGGGCGGCCACCGTCCGAAAGCCCGTCCGCCGCAACGCGGCCGCCCACACCTCGACGACGACCGGATCATCATCCGCGATCAGGATCCAGGGCGGCAGCAGCCTCACGGGGGCCGGCCCGGCGCTCTCCGCCAGCATGGGTCGCGCCAGCCCGGCGAGGGGAGAGCGGCCGCCAGGCTCGCGATCGACGGGGGCGGCGGCGCTGGCGGCCATCATGGGAACGTGGGGTCAGGGTAGCGGGTTTCCCCGCGGCCGACAAGCGGGGGCTTTCCACCAGACGATCATCAACGGCAGGCAGCGGGTGTGACTGGCGCGCGTGATCTACCAGGGGGCGCCGCCGGGCGAAGGTCTGCCGCAGGAAGGACCTACTCTCTGCCTTTCCCCTTCCATTTCGCGTGACCCGGAGGGCCCCCCTTCTCGGCATGCTTCAGGTGCCCCGGCGGAGCTTGTAGTACTGGCCCGGGGACGGCGACGATCGCGCGAGGCAGCTTGACGAAGGGGATGGGCGTCCACGGGCCTCACCATGGGAGTGGGCTTTTCGCGCGCCCGCCCGTCCGTTCCCGTGGGAACGGGGAGGGTTGGACTGCTTCGAGGACGAGCTACGCGGGACGGGGTGGAGGCCGGCGCTACGCCGGCCTCCGCACCAGCGCCGCCCGGACGGCGTCCAGCATCGCGGTCAGCGCCTGCGGCTTCTGCAGGCGGCCCACGATGTTGAGCCCTTGGCCGGACGCGTGCACTTCATCCGAAAAGCCCGAGCTGATCAGCACCGGGATCCGGGAGAGGTCCGACTTCTGGCGGATCTGCTGCAGCACCTCGTTGCCGCTGAGACCGGGCATGCGGAGGTCGAGGATCATCAGGTCGGGGAGGACCTTCGGTATCAGTCGGAGCGCCTCGCGGCCATCACGGGCCTGGACGGTTTTGTACCCCGCCTGGTTGAGCGCTTCGGCCCAGACCTCACGGATGACGGGATCGTCGTCGGCGACGAGGATCCACTTCATGGCATCCACGGTACGAGCGGCAGCCGGTGGCAGTCAAGAAAATGCCCCGGCCCGGCCCGCGCCGGCCCGTGAATAGCTTCTCAAGTGGGAAAGGAGGACCGAGCGGCCGGCCCGACCCCGTCGGCGATGACGCCGAGGGCGGTCTCGACCGCCCGGAGCGCCAGGGCGAAATCTAGGCTGGGCTGGTCGAGCCTGCTCGACGCGACCATCGCCGGCAGGAGCGGCACGTGAACGAAGCCGGCCCGCGTGGCGGCCCCCCGGCGCTCGATCTCGTGGAGCGTCGCGTACAGGGTCTGGTTACAGAGGTAGGTCCCGGCGGTGTCGGACATGTAGGCCGGGATGCCCTCGGCCGTGAGCGCGGCCAGGATGCCGGGCAGCGGCAGCGTGGTGAAGTAGGCAGCCGGGCCGCCCGGGACGCACGGCTCACCGTCGGCGCGATAGCCGGCGTTGTCCGGAATCCGGTAGGCCATCACGTTCAGGGCGACGCGCTCGAGGGCCACCCGGGCGCGTCCCTCGGCGAGTCCGAGGTGGAGGACGGCCGCCGGCGCCAGGTCGGCCAGCAGCGCCCGCGCCCCGGCCGCCGCCTCGACGTGGTGGACCGGCAGCACCGCGCTCTCCACCCGGCAGCCGCCGACGCGCCGGCCGGCGACGGCCTTGGCGAGGTCGGCGGAGGGATTGACGGCGTGGCTGCCGAACGGCTCGAAGCCGGTGACGAGGATGACGGGGTCTGACACGACGTGCCCTCCTGGCCGCGCGCGGGCCGTGCGGTCACTATACGTCCGGACGGCCCCCAATGACCATCGTTTGCCCGCCCTTTCGCGAGGGCGTACAGTAACTTCGCCATGACCTGCGCCGGCTGCGCGTTCGAGGCGCCGCCCGACTTCGCCTTCTGCCCGCGCTGCGGCGCCCGGCTCGGCGCCGCGCCGGCGGCGTCCAGGGCCGCGGCGCCGGAGGTGGGCGCCCGAGCCTCGCCGCCCGGCCCGGCGGAGGGCGACACGGACCGCCGCTCGGTCAGCGTCCTCTTCGCCGACCTCTCCGGCTTCACCGCCCTCGGGGAGTCGCTCGATCCCGAAGACATCCGGACCTTCCAGGACGACCTGTTCCGCGAGATGCGCGCCGCGATCGAGCGGTACGAGGGCTTCGTCGAGAAGTTCGTCGGCGACGCCGTGATGGCGGTGTTCGGTGCGCCGACCGCCCACGAGGACGATCCCGAGCGCGCGCTCCGGGCGGCGCTCGCGATGCACGAGCGGATGGCCGCCCTGGACGGCGTCTGGGCGCGGCGCCTCGGCCGCGCCCTCGCGCTCCACGTGGGCGTCAACACCGGCCCCGTCGTCGCCGGCACCCTGGGCGCGGGCGACGGCGCCTACGCGGTGACCGGGGACACCGTGAACACGGCGGCCCGGCTCCAGCAAGCCGCCGCGCCGGGCCAGACGCTGGCCAGCCGCGCCACCTACCTGCTCACGCAGCACGCGTTCGCCTTCGAGCCTGCGGGCGAGCTGCGGCTCCGGGGGAAGGCCGAGCCGCTGACCGCGTTTCGCGTGCTGGGCGCGCTGGAGACACCGCGGTCCCCGCGCGGGCTCGAGGCGCACGGCCTCGCCGTCCCGCTCGTCGGGCGCGACGCGGAGCTCGGCCGCCTGCAGGCGGCGTTCGACGGGGTCGCCGGGGGACGCGCCGAGGTCGTCAGCCTCGTCGGCGAGGCGGGGATGGGCAAGTCCCGGCTCGTCAACGAGTTCTTCGCGCGGCTGGAGGCGAGCGGCCGCCTCCGGAGCGCCACGGTGCGCCGGGCCGCCTGCTCCGCGCTGGGCGAGCGAACGTACGGCGTGCTCGCCGCCTTCTTCCGGGAGGGGTACGGCATCACGGCGACCGATTCGCTGGAGGCGGCCCGCCGGAAGCTGGCGGCCGGGCTCGAGGCCCTGGGCGCCGGCGCCGAGGAGCGCGACCGCCTGTCGGCGGTCGTCGGGTACGTGCTCGGGCTTCCGTCCGACGAGGCCACGCCGCAGCTGGACCCCGAGCAGCTCAAGCGCCAGATCTTCTACGCGACGCGCGGGCTACTCGAGCGGACGATGACACGGGGTCCGCTCGTCCTGCTCGTGGAGGACCTGCACTGGGCCGACGCGGCCTCCGTCGAGCTGCTCGGCGTGATGGCCGACCGGCTCGCCGACCGGCCGCTGCTGCTCCTGGTCACCTGCCGGCCGAGCTTCGATGCGTTGACGCTCCGCACCGGCCGGGCGAGCCACACGACGCTGCGCCTCGCTCCGCTCTCCGCCGACGACGGCACCGCGCTCCTCGACACGCTCTTCGGCCCGTCGGCGCGCGCGCTGCCCGCGACCCTGCGCGAGCAGGTCGTCGGGCGTGCGGGCGGCAACCCGTTCTATCTGGAGGAGTTGATTCGGGAGCTGATCGACGGGGGTGTGCTCGTCCGGACGGACGAGGGCTGGGCGTGCGCCGGCGAGGCCGCCGCCGTCGAGGTGCCGGTGACGGTCCAGGGGCTGATCCTCTCCCGACTCGACCGCCTTCCGGGTACGGCCCGGCGGCTCGCCCAGGAGGCCGCCGTCCTCGGTCCCGCGTTCGACGCGCGGCTGCTCGGCCTCGTCGCCGGTGACCCGTCGGGGTGCGAGGCCGGCCTCCAGGTCCTCGAGCGCGCCGGGCTGATCGCGCCGCCGGCCGCGTCCGGGCGCTACGCGTTCGGTCACGCGATGGTCCAGGAGGCGATCTACCAGAACCTGCTCCTGCGGCGCCGCCTGGAGCTTCACGGCCGGGCAGCGCGGGCGCTCGAGGGCTTGGGCGCCGGCGGGGAGCGCCCGGCGCGGCTCGAGGACCTCGAAGCCCTCGGGCACCACTTCAGCTTGAGCGCCGACAAGCTTCCCGGCGCCCGCTACCTCACGAAGGCCGGGGACTGGGCCCGGGCGGTCTACGCCAACGAGGACGCGATCCGCCACTACGAGCGGGCGCTTCGGACGCTGGCGGAGTGCGAGGGCGACGAGACTGAGCGACTCCTCGTGGAGGAGCGGCTCGCGGACCTGCTCGGCCTCACCGGCCGGCGCCCCGCGGCGATCGAGCGCTTCACGACGGTCCGCCGGCTGGCGGAAGCGGCCGGCGACCGGGCCACCCAGGCCCGGAGTCACCGCAAGGCGGCGGGGCTCCACTGGGACGCCGGCGAGCGCGACGCGGCGCTCGGCTGTCTGCGGGCGGGGCTGGGCCTCCTCGACGGGATCGAGCACATCGAGCGCGCCCACCTCTACCAGGAGATGGGCCGGCTGGCCTTCCGGAGCGGCGACAGCGCCGCCGCGCTGGAATGGGCCGAGCGGGCGCTCGCCGAGGGCGAGCGGCTCGGCGCCGACTCGGACGAGGCGCGGACGGAGACCGCGGCCGCCATCGCGCACGCCCACAACACCCGCGGCGTGGCGCTCGCCCGGCTGGGCCGCCTCGACGAGGCCGTCGGGCAGATCGAGCGGGGCGTCGAGGTCGCCCGCCGCCACGACCTGCTCCAGGTCGCGTGCCGCGGCTACGCCAACCTGGGGGTCGTCTACAGCAGTCTCGATCCCGGCCGGGCGATCGAGACCTGCCAGAGCGGGCTCGAGATCGCGCGGAAGATCGGCGACCTCGGCTTCCAGTCCCGCCTCTACGCGAACCTGGCCGTCGCGTACTGCGCCTTGACGAACCGCTGCGACGACGACGGCGTCGCCGCCGCCCAGGCGGCGATCGAGCTGGACCGGCAGCTCGGCCAGCTCGACCACCTGGCGGTGCCGTTGATCGTCCTCGGCCAGATCTACCAGTGTCACGGTGAGCCCGAGCGCGCGCGGCGGTACTATATGGAAGCGCTCGGCCTCGCCGAGGAAGTCCGGGAGCCCCAGCTCCTCTTCCCGTGCTACGACGGGCTGGCCACGCTGTACCTGGATCGGGGGGACCACGCCCGCGCCGAGGAGTACATGCGAAAGGCCCAGGAGGTGTGCGAGCGAGCCGGGGTGGAGCCGGACGCGCTCATGGTTCTACCGTTTCTCTGCTAGGGAGGTCTGGAGGAGAGATGTCAGGGAATCACGCGACCGAACTGCCGCCGTCCCTCCAACCGGGGGAGCCGGCGCCGAACTTCACCCTGGGCGCGATCCACAAGGAGGGCACCGTCTCGCTCGCCGACTACCGGGGGCGGAGCCCGCTCCTGCTGGCGCTCTTCCGCGGGCTCTACTGCCCTTTCTGCCGGCGCGGCATCGCCAAGCTCGGCATGACGACGGAGAAGCTCGAGCGACTCGGCGTCGAGACGCTCGCCGTCGTGGCCACCGAGGTCGAGCGGGCCCGCCTGTACTTCCGGTACCGGCCGACCCGGCTGCCCCTCGCCGCGGACCCCGGTCTCACGCTGTTCCGGGCGTTCCGGGTGCCCAAGCCGGAAGCGACGCCCGAGCTGCTCAAGGGTGTCCAGACCATGCTGGTGAACCCGACCGGCGAGCTGCCCCAGCCCATGAACCTCCACGACGTGGCCAATGCCCTCGACGCGAAGGACGGCTTCGAGTGGACCCCGGCCGACAACGAGGAGTCGGAGCGGCAGTTCCCCCAGCTCGTGGGCCAGTTCCTCCTCGACCGGACGGGGACCATCCGGTGGGTGAACATCGAGGCCACCGAGGGCCTGGCCGGGCTGGGGAAGTTCCCGACCGAGGAGGAGTTCCTCGCCGCGGCCGCGACCGTGACCGGCTAGCCCCCCATCCGAAATTCCTGATGCCACGAAGCCGCGACGATCGGGGCTCCTATCCGCTCCCTCTCCCTCCCTCGGGAGGGAGAGGGTAAGAGGGGTTCGGGGTCGTCTCATTCCTTCGCATTGGGGCTAGCGACGACCTTGGGCGGGAGCATCCTCTCGATCCAGTCGTCGGTGGCCTACGGGTACGTCGGCAACCGTGCGGCGGTGTTTCTCCTCCAGCGCCTGGGCTTCGAGGTCTGGCCCCTCGACACCGTGAGCTTCAGCAACCATCCCGGCCACCCGACCGTGCGGGGCCGCGTCGTCCCGGCCGCCGAGATCCGGTCGCTCCTCGGCGGGATCGCCGAGCTCGGCGTCCTCGCCCGCTGCGACGCGGTGCTCTCCGGCTACCTGGGCGACCCCGACACGGCGGACGTCGTCCTGGAGGCGGCCACCCGCGTCAAGGCCGAGCACGCCGGCGCCCTCTACTGCTGCGACCCCGTGATGGGCGACGCGGAGAAGGGGCTGTACGTGGCCAAGGAGCTGCCCGCGCGCTTCCGCGACCGGCTCCTCCCGGCCGCCGACATCGTGACCCCCAACACCATCGAGCTCGAGCACCTTACCGGTCTCCGCGTGACGACGGAAGCGGAAGCGCTCGCCGCGGCCGACGCCGCGCGCCGCCGCGGTCCCAGCATCGTGGTCGTGACCGGGCTCCGCCAGGCGTCCGGCGCGAGCCTGGCCACGCTCGCCGTGGCCGACGACGGCGTCTGGGTCGCTCGCGCCCCGCGGCGGGACCGCCATGCCCACGGCGCCGGCGACGCCTTCACCGCGGTGTTCCTCGGCGCCTACCTGCGCCACCGCCAGGTGCCCCGGGCCCTCGCATTCGCGGTGGGCGCCCTGGAGGCGATCTTCGCGACGCCCGGGCCGCCGGGCTCCGCCGACCTGCCGATCGTGGCGGCCGGCGACCGGGTCGCGGCCGCCGCCGAGGTGCCGGTCGAGCGCCTGCGGTAGGGTCGGTATATCCTAGGAGGGCCACACCGGACCGGCTGACGCCCGGAGGACAAAGGGGGGCTCCATGGACTGGCGCAGGATCGAGCGGTTGGTGGAGACATATCACGCGGGCGCGATCGGCCGGCGGGAGTTTGGCCGGCAGGCGCTCCGGCTCGGCGTCGGCGCCTCGGCGCTCCCGGCCCTGCTGACGAGCGTGTTCGGCCGGCGGGCCGACGCCCAGCCCCTCCGGGGGTCGGGCGAGGTCGTCGTCTGCACGTGGGGCGGGAGCTACGCGGAGGCCCAGAAGAAGGCCTTCTTCGAGCCGTTCGAGAAGGAGAGCGGCATCCGCGTGCGGGTCGTCGGCGTGCCGGATCTCGCCAAGCTCCACGCGATGGTCTCGAACAAGGCGGTCGAGTGGGACCTGGTTGACGGCGAGGGCCAGATGATGCTCCGGCTGGCGGCCCAGGACATGCTCGAGCGCGCGGACTACTCGATCATCCCGCGGGCCGACCTGATCCCCGAGCTGGCGACCGACTGGGGGATCGGGTCCGTCGCCTACTCCTACGTGGTGGGCTGGAGCAAGAAGACCTACGGGGCGAAGGAGCCGACCGGCTGGAAGGACTTCTTCGACGCGGCGGCGTTCCCGGGGCGGCGGGCCATGTACGCCCAGCCGCTGCCGGCGCTCGAGCTGGCGCTGCTCGCGGCCGGGAACCCCATCGACAAGCTCTACCCGCTCGACGTGGACCGGGCCTTCAAGCTCCTCGAGCAGCACAAGCCGCTGGTCAACGTCTGGTACAAGAGCATCACCCAGATCCCGACCCTCATGCGGGGCGAGGAGGTCGACCTCATCGAGGCCACCAGCACCCGGATGATCGAGCTCGGGCGGAGCGGGGCGCCGGTGGGCTGGACCTGGAACCAGGGCGCCTGGATGCAGTCGTTCTGGATCACCCCCAAGGGCGCGCCCAACCGCGAGAACGCGATGAAGCTGATGGCCTTCTACACGCGACCCGAGCCTGAGGCCCAGTTCGTCCAGGCGTTCCCGTTGGGCATGCCGAGCCGGAAGGCCTACGCGCTGATGCCGAAGGAGACGCTGGCCATGCTTCCCACGTCCCCCGGGAACATCGAGCGCCAGTTCCGGGTCAACGCCGCCTGGTGGGCGAAAAACGTGGAGGAGATCACCAAGCGCTGGCTCGCGTTCGTGGGCTAGTGACGCGCTCCGGCGCATCGCGGGGCCTCCGGCTCCCCCCTCCCCTCCGGCCAAAGGCCGAAGGCCGTCCAACGGTGGGGAGGAGGAGGTGTGAGGGGGTAGGCGGGAGGTCCCGAAATGAGCCGGACCGCGGCCCTGCGCGGCCTCCTGCCGCTCCTGCCCCTCCTCCTGTTCCTCCTCGTCCTCCTCGTCGTCCCCGTCGGCCGGATGCTCGGGGCCGGCCTGGCCGCGGAGGGCGGCCCGGCGGCCTTCCGGGAGCTGGTGACCGTCCCCCTCTATCGCGACGTCCTGCTCCGAACCCTCCGCATCAGCGTCACGGTCACCCTGGCCTGCCTGCTCCTCGGCTACCCGGTGGCCTACACCCTCGCCACCGCCCCCCGGTGGCTGGCGGCGCCGCTCCTGGTGCTGGTCGTCGTCCCGTTCTGGATCAGCGTCCTGGCCCGGAGCTTCACCTGGCTCGTGCTGCTGCAGCGGAACGGCGTGGTCAACCAGCTCCTGCAGGCCGCCGGGCTCGCCCGCGCGCCGCTGCCGCTCGTCTACAACGAGCTCGGCGTCCACGTGGGGATGATCCACATCCTGCTGCCGTACATGATCCTGTCGCTCTACGGCGTCATGCGCGGGATCGATCCCTCCCTCCTCAGGGCCGCCGCCAACCTGGGCGCGACCGAGTGGCAGGCGTTCCGCCGCGTGTACCTCCCGCTGAGCCTGCCCGGGGTGGCGGCCGGCAGCGTGCTGCTCTTCGTCCTCGGCCTCGGCTTCTTCATCACGCCGGCGCTCCTCGGGGGCGGCAAGGTGACGATGGTCGCGGTGCTCATCGAGGCGAACGTCCGCGAGGCCCTGAACTGGCCGCTCGTGGCCGCGCTCTCGCTCGGGCTCCTGGCGGCGACGGTCCTCGTGCTCCTTCCGTCGTCCCGGGTCCTCCGCTTCGAGCGGCTGTTCGGGGCCGGGGCGGCCGAGCGCGCGTGAGGCGGCGATGAGGGCCGCGATGGGGGCGATCACGATCGTCGTGGTCCTCTTCCTCGCCCTGCCCGTCCTCGCGCTCCTGCCCATGTCGCTCAGCGGGACCCGCTGGCTCGCGCTGCCCCCGCGCGACCTGTCGCTCCGCTGGTACGTGGGCTTCTTCACCGACCGGGACTGGATGGAGGCGACGCTCGTGAGCCTGAGGGTGGCCGGGGCGGCCACCGCGCTCGCCGTCACGCTTGGGACCCTGGCCGGCGTCGGGCTCGCCCGGGGCCGGTTCGCTGGCCGGGGGCTGGTCCGCAGCCTGGCGCTCTCGCCGCTCGTCGTGCCCGTGATGGTGCTGGCCGTCTCGCTCTACTACGTCTTCGGGCGCATGGGCCTGGTCGGGACGCTGACCGGCCTGGTCCTGGCCCACGCGCTCCTCGGCGTCCCGTACGTCGTCCTGAACGTCGAGGCGGTGATGCGGACCTTCGACGTGCGGCTCGAGCGGGCGGCCCGGATGCTGGGCGCCGGCGCCTGGCAGACCTTCTGGAAGGTGACGCTGCCGCTCATCCGGGCCGGGGTGCTGGCGGGGGCGCTGTTCGCCTTCATCGCCTCGCTGGACGAGGTGGTGGTCGCGATGTTCCTGAGCGGGACGCGTGCGATCACGCTGCCGAAGCTCATGTGGGACAGCATCACCCAGGACGAGCTGAACCCGGTGGTGACCGCGGTCGCCTCGCTCCAGATCGGCGTCGTCGTCCTCGCCTTCGCGGCGAGCGAGCTCGTCCGCCTGCGGAGTGCCCGGCTGGCCCTCGCCGGCCCATCGGGCGCGATGGATGCCGCGGGCGCGGCGGGCGCCACGGCCGGGCCGGCGCCCGCGGGCGGAGCGCCGCGCCCGGCGCCCCTGCGGCTCGTCGGGCTGAGCAAGCGCTTCGGCGAGGTGGTCGCGCTGGAGGCGGCCACGCTCGACGTCCAGTCCGGCGAGTTCCTGACGCTGCTCGGTCCCAGTGGCTCCGGCAAGACGACCCTGCTCAACCTGGTGGCGGGATTCGAGCCGCCGACCACCGGCGAGATTTTCCTGGGCGACCGGCCGATCACCCGGGAGCCGCCCAACCGGCGCGGCATCGGGATGGTGTTCCAGGACTTCGCCCTCTTTCCGCACCTGACCGTCTTCGAGAACGTGGCGTTCCCGCTGCGCCTCCGGCGGCAGCCGGAGGCCGAGATCCGGTCACGGGTCGGTGCGCTCCTCGAGATGGTGCGCCTGGAGGGGTACGGGGACCGGTCCCCGCGCCAGCTCTCCGGCGGGCAGCAGCAGCGCGTCGCCCTGGCCCGGGCGCTGGCCTTCCGCCCGCCGCTCCTCCTCATGGACGAGCCGTTCGGCGCGCTCGACCGGAACCTGCGCGAGCGCATGCAGGTCGAGCTCCGGCAGCTCCACCGGCGGCTTGGCATCACGGTCCTGTTCGTGACCCACGATCAGGAGGAGGCGATGGCGCTCTCCGACCGGATCGTGGTGATCGACCGCGGCCGCATCCAGCAGGTGGGCCGGCCGGCCGAGCTCTACGAGGTGCCGGCCAATCCGTTCGTCGCCGGCTTCCTCGGGGAGTCCAACCTCCTCCGCTGCGCGGTCCTCGGCGTCGACGGAGGGCTCTGGCGGGTGCGGAGCGCCGGCGGCACGGACTTCCTCGTGGCGCGGCCGGGCTCGGGGCCGGGAGAGCCCGGCGCCGCCCGGCACCTCGTCCTTCGCCCGGAAGCGCTGGGACTCCAGGCCGGTGAGCCGGCGGGCGCCCCCGCCGTCCGGGGCGTGGTGGAGGAGGCGATCTACCTGGGGACCATGGTCAAGTACCTAGTGCGGATCAACCCGGGCGAGGTCCTCGTCGTGCGTGCCCCGAAGGCGCCGGGAGCCGCCCTGCTGGCCCCGGGCACGAACGTGCGGGTGGAGTGGCAACCTCAGGACCTTCTCTTGCTGTGAGGTGGCCGGTCGCCGCTTGCCCGGGTTTCCCGCTTCGTCTATAAGATCTACGAGGACGTCGCCATCGGCGGGGGCACCGACTCCCTCTGCATCACGATGAGCAGCAAGAACGTCAAGGAGGCCTGGGAGCTGCTCAAGTTCCTGAGCGACGAGCAGTCGGGGGTGACCGTCTGGAAGATCCACGGAAAGTTCCCGGCCAACGTCCGGGCCATGCAGCGGCCGGAGCTGCGAAGCGATCCGATCGTCATGGCCTTCGAGCCGATGATCCAGGTGGCCCGGGTGCCGTTCAAGAGCGTCAAGTACGTCGAGATCACAAACGCGCTGGGGACCATGCAACAGGAGGTCCTGACCGGCGCCAAGCCGACGGCGGCCGTCGTCAAGGCCGCCGCGGACCGGATCGACAGCATCCTGCGGGATTGAGCGGGCCGGCGGCGGCGCCCCTGCCCGGACCTCCGGCTCCCCCTCCCCCGGTGGGTGGGGGAGGGGCCGGAGGGGTCCGAACGAACGGAGGACCCGGGGGCATGGCGAGTGGCGCGGCGCGCCTCCCGGCCGGCGGCACCAGGGTGGGCGCGGCGAGTGGGGTTCAGAGGCTCTTGGAAAGGGCTACCGACTTCGAGTAGGCTTGCGACGTGCGACTCTTCGTCATCGCCCGGCACGGCCAGTCGGTCCTGAACGTCGAGAAGCGGGTCAACGGCGACCCGAGCCGCCCGGTTGCCCTGACGGCCCAGGGGGAGAAGGAGGCCAGGCTCCTCGGTCTCCAGGTCGCCAACCTCGCCTTCGACGTCTGCATGCACACGCGCTTCGGCCGGACCCGCCGGACCGCCGAGATCGCGCTCGGCCCCCGCGCCGGGACCATCCCGTACGTGGAGGAGCCACTCTTCGACGACGTGAAGATCGGCGACTTCGACGGCGCGCTGACGTCGGACTACCGGAAGTGGAAGGCAGGCAAGACCCGGCGGGACCGCTTCCCCAACGGGGAGACCCTGGTCGAGGCGGCCGAGCGCTACGCCGCCGGCTACCAGCGGCTGGTCGAGAGCCCGTACAAGACGGTGCTGCTGGTCTGCCACGACATCCCGCTGCGCTACGTCCTGAACGCGGCCACGGGCTCCCACTGGCTGGACGGGCCCATCCACGACGTCCCCAATGCCACCGCCTTCATCTTCGACGAGACGGCGCTCCGCCGCGCCGCCCCCCGGATCCGGGAGCTGGCCGCCGTCGAGAAGTGACCGCGGCGCCCCGCCCGGAGCGGCGCTTCACACGCTCCGGATCAGGCGGGATCGGGTGGCCCGGCGCCGACACCGACGATCGCTTCCACCCACCGCGCCGCGGCGAGGAGCCGGGCCTCGGCGAACGGCGCCCCGATGAGCTGGATCCCCAGCGGGAGCCCGCCGGCGTCGCGCCCGGTCGGTAGCGCGATCTGGGGCGCCCCGATCCCCGACCACGGAGCGTTGAAGCTGGCGTCGCCCGTCGTGGCCCGGTCGGGGGCGGGCCCGGGCGCGGGGGGCATCACCAGCGCGTCGAAGCGGCCGAGCAGTGGCGACAGCTCCCGCCGGGCCTGGCGGCGCAGCCGCTGGGCCCGGAGGTAGAGCGGGGCGGGGAGGCAGAGCCCCGCTTCGATCGCGGCGCGGATCCGCGGCCGGTACTCCGCGGCGTGCTCGCGGTGGAGGTCGGCGTGGTATGCCGCGGCCTCCGCGCGGACGACGACCATGGTCGCCGCCACGAGCGCCGGCAGGATCGGCGGGAGCGCGACCGGCTCCACGACCGCGCCGCGCTCGGCCAGGCGGCGGGCCACCGACTCCAGGTGCTCGCGCGTCGCTGGCTCCGCCCGGTCGAGGAACGGCTCCCGGATCAGGCCGAGTCGCGGCGGCGGGGGGGCGTCGGCGCCGAGGACCGCGGCCAGGTCGGGCGCGGGCCGGGCCGCCGACCCCGGGTCCTCCGGGTCGTGGGCGGCGAGGACGGTCAGGGCGAGCGCCGCGTCGGCGACCGTGCGGCTGAAGATGCCCACGTGGTCGAGCGACCAGGCGGCGGGCACGACGCCGCGCCGGCTGATGCGGCCGTAGGTCGGCTTCAGCCCCACGACGCCGCAGAAGGCGGCCGGCCGGAGCGTCGAGCCGACGGTCTGGGAGCCGAGGGCGAGGGGGACCATGCGGCAGGCGACCGCCGCCGCCGACCCCGACGAGGATCCCCCTGGCGTTCGCGTCCGGTCCCACGGATTCGTGGTCGGGGCGGGGTCCATGAAGGCGAACTCGGTCGTCTGGAGCTTGCCGAGGATCACCGCCCCCGCCGCCCGCAGTCGGGCGACCGCGACCGCGTCCTCGCGCGGCACCACGTCGGCGAAGCCCCGGGCCCCGGCCGTCGTCCTGAGCCCGGCCACGTGGAAGATGTCCTTCAGGCCCACCGGGACGCCGTGGAGCGCCCCGCGCAGGCGCCCCTGGGCGGCCTCGGCGTCGAGCCGCGCCGCCGCGTCGAGCGCGCCCGCCCGATCGACCAGGACCCAGGCCTGGATCGCCGGATCCAGTGCGTCGATCCGCCGGAGACACGCCTCCACGAGCGCGCGGCTCGAGAGCCGGCCGGCGCGGATGCGCGCCGCGGCCTCGGCGACGGAGAGGACGTGGAGCGGCGTGTCGGTCGCGGTCGTGTCGGCCATCGCGTCGCCTTTCTCTACCCCCCGGCGCCAGCGAAGTCAAGCGGGGCGATGTATCATCGGTCAGCAAGGAGGGCCCGATGGCCTACGAGGGACCCCGATCGTACCGGCCGGTGATCATGGGACGGCGCGGCGCCGTCGCGTCGAACCACCCGCTCGCCACCCAGGCCGGGCTGCTCGCGCTGCAGGCCGGCGGGAACGCGGTGGACGCCGCCGTCGCCGTCGCGGCGACGCTGTCCGTCGTCGAGCCCATGATGTCCGGCCTCGGCGGTGACGGCTTCTACCACGTCTTCATGCGCCGGACCGGGGAGGCCGTCGTCGTCAACGGCACCGGGCCGGCGCCGCGGGCGGCGACCCCGGAGCGCTACCGGGCCGGCATGCCCCCGAGCGGCCCGCTCAGCGTCTCGGTCCCCGGCTCGGTCGGGGCCTGGGGCGTCGATCCACAGCCGGTTCGGCCGCCGGCCCTGGGCGGCGCTCTTCGAGGCGGCGATCGCCTACGCCCGGGACGGCTTCGGCGTCACCCGCGCCTTCCGGCACTTCGCCGGCGAGCAGCAGGCGGTGCTCGCCCGCGACCGGCGGAGCGCCGACGCTCTTCCTCCGCGACGGGGCGCCGCCCCGGCTGGGGACGCCGGTCGTCCAGGACGACCTCGCGCGCACCCTGGCCACGCTGGCCGCGGAGGGCGCCGAGAGCTTCTACCGGGGCGGCCTCGCCAAGGCCGTGGCCGCCGGCTGTGGCGAGGCGGGCACGCTGGTGACGGCCGACGACCTGGCGGCGTTCGAGCCGGAGGTCCAGGCGCCGATCGAGGTCACCTACCGCGGCTACACCGTCCGCGAGGCGCCGCCCAACTCGATGGGCTGGGTGCTCCTCCAGGAGCTGAACCTCGTCGAGCCGTTCGACCTGGCCGCCATGGGTCCGCTCTCCGCCGACTGCGTCCACACGCTGGTCGAGGCCAAGAAGCTGGCCTTCGCCGACCGCGAGCGGTACGCCGGCGACCCGCGCGTCGTGGCGACGCCGCTCGAGGAGCTCCTCTCCAAGGCCTACGCGAGGCGTCGCGCGGCTGGGATCGATCCGAAGCGCGCGGCGCCCACGGCGCCGGCGCCGCCCGGCGGCTCCGGCGGGCGCGACACGACCTACTTCTGCGTGGTCGACGGCGAGGGCAACGCGGTGTCGGGAATCCAGAGCATCAACAGCGCCTTCGGCTCGGGCGTGGTGGCCGGCGAGACCGGGATCCTCCTCAACAACCGCATGACCCCGTGGCACCTCGAGCCCGGCCATCCGAACCGCCTGGCGCCGGGCAAGCGGGTCCGCCACACGATGAACCCGCCGATGGTGTTCAAGGACGGCGAGCTGTGGGCCGTGCTCGGGACCCCGGGCGGCGACTACCAGGTCCAGGTCAACCTGCAGCTCTTGACCGCGCTCATCGACTTCGGCTTCGACCCGCAGCAGGCGGCGGAAGCGCCGCGATGGTCGAGCACCCAGCCCGGCCAGGAGGCGAACTATCCCCACGACTGCCCGGACGCGCTCAACCTGGAGGGCCGCTTCCCGCCCGACGTCCGGGACGAGCTGGCCGCCCGCGGCCACCCGGTGGTGACGCTGGGCGACCTCGAGGGTCCCTGCTCGGTCGAGATCATCCGGCGCGATCCGGCCACCGGTGTGCTGATGGCCGGCTCCGACCCGCGGCGGGACGGCTGGGCGCTGGCGTATTGAAAGTGTCTGAACGAATCAGCCCTCCGGCTCCCCCCTCCCCCCGCCAAAGGCCGAAGGCCGTCCGACGGGTGGGGGAGGGGGGGTAGGCGGGAGGTCCCGAACTGATGTGCCGGCGGCGCGCCCGCGCCAGCGTCGGGGCGCTGGTCGTGGCCCTCCTGGTCTCGGGCTGCGCGTCCGGTCCGCGTCCCTGGGAGCCGTGGCAGACCACGCTGGGGCAGGGGAACCCGCTCGCCGGGCGGATCTGGGACGTCGGCGCCGGCCGCTTCATCGACGCGGACCGCCTGCCGACGCGGCTCGCGACCGCCCGGTTCGTGCTCCTGGGCGAGAAGCACGACAACGCCGATCACCATCACCTCCAGGCCTGGCTCCTGCGCGAGCTCATCGCCCGCGGCCGGCGGCCGGCCGTCGGCTTCGAGATGTTCGAGACGACGGACGCGCCCGCGATCGCGCGGCATCTGGCCGCGGTCCCCCGCGACGCCGCCGGGCTCGGGGACGCCGTGGACTGGCGGCGCTCGGGGTGGCCGCCGTGGGAGCTCTACCGGCCGATCGCCGCCGCCGCGCTCGAGGCGGGGTTGCCGATCGTCGCCACCAACCTGCCCCGGACCGTCGCCCGGACCCTCAGCCGACAGGGGGTCGCGGGCGTGGACCCGGCGCTGGCCGCGCGGCTGGGGCTGGATCGCCCGCTCCCGCCGGAGCGTCAGGCGCCGATGGCCACCGAGATCCGGGACGCGCATTGCGGCCAGATCCCGGAGGGGATGGTCGGGGGGATGGTCGCGGCCCAGCGCGCCCGGGACGCCCAGATGGCCCGGAGCCTGGCCGAGGCGGCCACGGCCGACGGCGGACTGCTGATCGCCGGCGCCGGCCACGTCCGCACCGACCGTGGCGTGCCGGTCGACCTGGCCGCGCTCGCGCCGGGTGCCCGCGTGCTGAGCGTCGCCTTCGTCGAGGTGCGCGACGACCGGCGCGACCCGGGGACCTACGCCGAGCGCTTCGGGGCCGCCACGCTGCCCTTCGACTTCGTCTGGTTCACCCCCCGCGTGGAAGACCGGGACCCGTGCGAGCGGTTCCGGACGGCGCCGGTGCGCTCGTGACGGATCGCCTGGACGCCCTCGAGGTCGAGACCGGCCCCGCGCCCCGGGCGGCCGTGATCTGGCTGCACGGGCTGGGCGCCGACGGCCACGACTTCGTCCCGGTGGTCCCCGAGCTCGAGCTGCCCGCGACCCTCCCCGTCCGCTTCGTCTTCCCGCACGCGCCGATGCGGGCCGTCACGATCAACCGGGGCGCGGTCATGCGCGCCTGGTACGACATCGTCGAGGTCGGCGGCGCGTGGCGCGAGGACCCCGAGGGGGTCCGCGACGCCGGGCGGCGGGTCGAGGCGCTGATCGCGCGCGAGGTGGCGCGGGGGATCCCGGCGGCGCGCCTGGTCCTCGCCGGGTTCTCGCAAGGGGGCGCCATCGCGCTCCACACGGGGCTGCGCCACCCCGAGCCCCTGGCCGGGATCCTGGCGCTCTCGTGCGCCCTGCCCCTGGCTGACGCGCTCCCCGCCGAGGCCAGCCCGGCGAGCCGCGGCGTCCCCATCTTCATGGCGCACGGGACGCACGACCCGCTGATCCCGCTGGCCCGGGCCGTTCGCTCCCGGGACCGGCTGGTCGAGCTGGGCTACGCCGTGACGTGGCGCGAGTACGCCATGCCGCACTCGGTCTGCGCCGAGGAGATCCGCGACATCGCGGCCTGGCTCCGGAGGGTGCTCGGGGACTGAGAGCGTGTGAGGCAATGGCCCTCCGACTCCCCCCTCCCCCCGGTGGGTGGGGGAGGGGGGTTCGGGGGGTGGGCGGGAGGTCTCGAAAAGCGGAGGTCCCGAAAATAGGAAGGCCGACGCGGTCGGATCACACCGGGCTCTCGGGAGGGGTGAGGGCTCCGGTAGCCGCCGCGCCGGCCTTCTGGATTCAGCGTGCCGCCCCTGGCGCACAGCGTCCATCGGGGCAGCGCCCTAGGGACCTTCCCCCTGGGGTCCGCCGCCCTTGTTGACCCGCATCAGGTAGCGGTACGGGTCGCTGGTCACGACGGCTCCGCCCGAGACGAGGAGCACGGCCCCGGAGACCCAGGCGGCGGCGTCGGACGCGAAGTAGACGGCGGCCGCCGCCACGTCGGACGGCTGGCCGACGCGGCGCAGCGGGTAGAACGCCGATCGGGCGCGGCGGTCGGCCTCGGTGGCGAGCCAGGGCGCGGTCAGCGGCGTCTCGACGACGGCGGGGGCGATCGCGTTGACGCGGATCCCGTACTGGCCCAGCTCCACCGCCATCGTCTGGGTGACGTTGTTGAGCGCCGCCTTGCAGGCGCCGTAGATCCCCTCGCCGCCCGGCGCGGCGTAGAGGCTGTCGATCGAGCTGAGGAAGATGATGGCGCCGCCCCGGCCCTGCTCGCGCATCGCGCGCGCCGCCGCCTGGGCGCCGAAGACCTGGGCCTTGAGGTTGAGGGCGACCATCTGGTCCCACCCCGACTCGGTGACGTCGATCCACTCGGCCCCCCAGCCACCCGCGTCGGGGGTCGGCCCGCCCGCGTTGTTGACCCAGACGTCGAGGCGCCCGAAGCTCCCGACGGCCCGAGCGGCCAGCGCCGCCAGCTGCCGGGCGTCGGTGACGTCGGTCGGCTGGACGACGGCCCGGCGTCCCTTCGCCTCGACCTCGCGCGCGACCTCGGCCAGGTCGCCGACGCTCCGGGCCGCCAGGACGACGTCGGCGCCCTGCTCGGCGAACGCCAGCGCGATGGCCCGGCCGAGACCCCGGCTGGCGCCCGTGACCACGCACGACTTCCCCGCCAGTGAGAACATGACCTAAGCTCCTCTCCCCGCTTTCGCGGATGGGCGAGCAGTATACGACGCGCGGCGCCGCCCGGAGAAGGCCACCGGGAGGCCATCGCGCCTTGACAAGCTTCGGGGGGCCAGCCTACTGTGAGCGCCGTTCCGGTGCGCGAGCGCGACCCGTCGGAATGACCCCCTGCCGGGCGTCGCCTGCCTGACCGTCCGCGTCCCACCGGTGGCGTCGTCACGAGCGGAGGGTGGCCATGAGCGGCTTCGTCGAGACCTACCGCGGGGTCGTGTTCTGTCTGAAGCAACCGAGGGGAGAGGCATGAGCGAGCAAGTCGAGCTCCGCAGGGACGGCGCGATCGCCACCATCCTCCTCAACCGCCCGGAGAAGCTCAACGCGCTGAGCATCGCGATGTACGGGCGGCTCCAGGCGCTGATGGAGGAGTGCCATCGCGACGCCGACCTCCGCTGCGTCGTGATCCGCGGCGCCGGCGGGCGGGCCTTCGCGGTCGGCGCGGACATCGGCGAGTTCGAGGCGACGCGCAGCTCGGCCGAGAAGGCGCGGGCCTACGCGAAGACCACTCACCCGGCGCTGACGGCCATCCGGAGCTGCCGGCACCCGGTGGTGGCGCTGATCGAGGGACTGTGCGTGGGCGGGGGGTTCGGCATCGCCACCCTGTGCGACCTCCGCATCTGCGGCGAGTCGAGCCGGTTCGGCGTCCCCATCAAGCGACTGGGGCTCGTCGAGGGCTACGACGAGCTGGAGCCGATCGTCCAGGCCCTCGGCGGCCAGCGCGACGCTGGAGATCCTGCTCACCGGCGACCTCCTCGACGCGCGGACGGCCCAGCGGATCGGCTTCGTGAACCGCGTCGTCCCCGACGACCAGGTGGAGGCGGAGGCCTACGCGGTGGCGCGCAAGATCGCGGAGGGCGCGCCCCTGGCCGCCCGCTGGCACAAGCGGTTCGTCTACGACCTGGTGGCGGGGACGCGGCTGACGGACGAGGAGAAGGACGTCTCTTACCACTGCTTCGACACCGAGGACTTCCAGATCGGCTACAAGGCCTTTCTGGCCAAGACGACGCCCCAGTTCCTCGGCCGCTGAGAGGGTGTGATTCGGCATGGCACTGGGCGGGGCCGCCCTCATCGTCGTCGGGGCCCTGGTCCGCCGGACCGGGTCGCACGGGCTGGCCGGAGCCGGGCTGGTCCTGGACCCCGGGCGCGCCCGCGAAGACGTCAAGCCGTGGTCGGAGATGCAGGGCGGCGTCATCCGGGACACGCTGGACGCGGCCGGGATCGACCTCGGCCGGGGTGCGGCCCGGCCCCCGGCCGGGGCCGGGGCCGCGCTGCCGTTCGACGAGAAGCTCCGCCGGCTCCACCGGCTCCGCCAGGAAGGGCTCATCTCCGAGGAGGAGTACCAGCGCGAGCGCAAGGAGGTCCTCGACCAGAACTGAAGGGGAAGACCTGGGCGATCCTGCTCAGGAACTGGAACCCCCGCCGCGAGGGCTGCCTCGGCCGCAGGCGGCCAGGAAGTAGGGCGCCGCCGCCTTCGCGAGCTCGACATCACGCTGGGCGGCCGCGAGCACCTCGGCGCCGACCGCCGCCACCCGGTCGAGCACGGCGTCCTCGTCGAAGGCGAGGATCCGCCCGTCCCGCAGGACCCAGCGCCCCTCGACCATGACGGCGGCAACGGCCGCCGCGGTCGCGTGCTGGACGAGCTGCGGCACGCTGGGGGTCACGCCCGCGAGCGCCGGGCCACGGGGGCGGAGCAAGACGAGGTCGGCGCGGTGCCCCGGGGCGAGGTCGCCCAGCCGCCCGGCCAGGCCGATGACGCGCGCGCCGCCGCGCGTCGCCATGTCCAGGATCCGGGCGGGCCGCGGCCAGGCTGCGGGGTCCGGCGTGTCGGGACGCGGGAGCATGAGCGCGAGCCGCATCACCTCGAAGAGGTCGTGCGGGCCGCCGGTGTTGGACGAGTCGGTGCCGAGGGCGAGCGGCAGCCCCAGCGCGTCCGCCGCCCCGAGCGGCATCCGCCCGCTGCCGAGCATCAGGTTGCTCGCCGGGTTGTGCACGACCGTGACGCCGCGCCGCGCGAGGAGCTCCTGCTCCGACGGCAAGAGCCAGACCCCGTGCGCCACCGAGAGGCGCTCGCTCAGGAGCCCCTGGCGATCCATCTCCGCGACCGTGCCGCCAGGCCACCGCGCTTGCCCGTAGGCGGCCTGAGCGCGCGTCTCCAAGAGGTGCGTGTGGACGCCGAGACCGAGCTCGTCCGGGAGCCGCCGCCACACGGCCCACAGCTCCGCCGAGCAGCGCTGGAACGCGTTCGGCCCGAGCATTACCGTGATCCGGCCCGTGCGGCCCGGCCAGCGGGCGATCAGCTCCCGGTACATCCGCTCCGCGCCGGTCGGGTTCGAGCGGGGTGCGTCGTCCAGGCGGCGTCGGATCTCCGCGGGGAGCACGGCGTCCAGCAGCTCGTGGTCGAACACATCGTGCATGAAGGGGGCGAAGCCCACCCGCATGCCGGAACCGTCGTGCGCGCTCAGCGCCGCGTCGGCCCACCGGACGTGCGGGAAGTGGTCGAGGCAGGCGGTGATGCCGTTCCGGATCATCTCGGCGGCGCCGAGGAGGATCGCGAGCCGGACTGCCTCGTCCCCGAACGCGCGGCCGTACGCGACCGTGTAGAGCGCCCACGGCTCGAGCGGCAGGCTGTTCTCGGTCCCTTTGAGGAGCGTGCTGTAGGAGTGGTAGTGCGCGTTGACCAGGCCGGGCATGAGGATCATCCCGCCGGCGTCGAAGGCCTCGGGCGCGCGCTGCCGGAGCGCGCGGTCCGCATCGGTGCCGATGGCCACGGCGGTGATCGCGCCGTCCTCGACCAGCACGCCGCCCGGCTCGAGCCGATCGCCAGCGTCGGCGCGGCACAGGCGCGCGTTCCCGATGTAAAGGCCCGGTGCCACGGACGTCATCCTCATCACCCGACGTCAGGGACCTCCGGCTCCCCCCTCCCCCCGGTGGGTGGGGGAGGGGGGTTGGGGGGGTAGGAGGGAGGTCCCGAAGATCAGCGAGGGGTGCCAGTGACGCTTCCCGGCCTGCGCCTGGCGCTGGTCCCAGCCGGCCAGGATCTCGACCGCCAGGTTCGCGGTCCGGATCGCGTGCTCGACGCCGCCGTAGACGAAGCGGTCGGTGATCCGGTTGGCGATCGCGGTGCAGACCGCCCCCGCCCGCAGCCCGTAGAGGCTCGACAGGGTGAAGATCGTCGCCGTCTCCATCTCGAAGTTCAGCACGCCGGCGCGCCGGAGGTCGTCGACCTTGTCGCGGAAGAAGGACTGCTCGTAGCCCCGGAACCCGGGCCGGCCCTGGCCGCAGTACCACGAGCCGGTGGAGCACGCGACCCCGACGTGGTAGCGGAGGCCGAGTCGCTCGGCCGCCTCGACCAGCGCGGCCGTCACCGCATAGTGCGCCGCCGCCGGGTACGAGGGATCGACGTAGAACTGGCTCGTCCCGTCCTGCCGCATCGCCGCCGTCGAGATGATGATGTCGCCGCACTCGATCTCGGCCTGGAGCGCCCCGGTCGTCCCCACGCGGATGAACGTGTCCGCGCCCAGGGCGGCCAGCTCCTCGAAGGCGCTCGACGTCGAGCCGCCGCCGGCGCCGGTCGAGCAGCAGGTGACGCCGACCCCGCCGAGCCGCCCCGAGAACGTCCGATGCTCGCGATAGTTGGCAATGGGCCGCGACTCGGTCCACTCCGCGGCGATCCGATCGACCCGCTCGGGGTCGCCCGGCAGCAGGACGTAGCGCTCCACGTCGCCGCGCCGGCACCGGATGTGGTACTGGAGGCCCTCGTCCATCTCGGGTCGGGTCGCCGCCGACTGCCAGTTCGATGTCATGGTCGCTCCTCGTAGGGGCCGATCGAGATCGGGCCCAGCTGCGTCCGGAACGTCAGGACCGGGACCACCTGGGACACTGCTTCCTCGGCGCAGAACGCGATGTCGGCCACCGAGTCCACGCGCCGCAGCACCTCGGCGGTGGCCGACTGCTCGAAGGCCTCGCGGATGCCGAGAAAGGCGGCCCGCGCAGAGCGGGCGATCCGGCCGGACTCCATCACGACAGGCTCGCGCCCGAGCGCCTTCGCCACGTCCTCGCCGTAGGTCAGGAGCGCCGCGGCGCAACACACGTCGTCGAGGGCGGGGATCCGGCAGGCCTCCCGGCCGGCGCAGACGAGGCTCAGGCTCCGCTCGAGCCGGGCGGCCAGCCGGACGGCCGCGTCCATGACTGCACCGGCGTTGCGCATGCAGCCCACCAGGACGTGCTCGACCCCCGTCTCCTGGAGAAGCTCGGCCGCGCGGGTGCCGTTGGCGGTGCAGAGGATCACCCGCTGACCCGCGACGTCGAGGTCCACGAGGCGCGCGGGCGACGGCCCGAGGTCGGCCTCCGCCAGCTTCATCCCCTGCGGGTCCTCGCCGCACACCAGGGCCGGCCCGAACCGGTCGCGAAGCCCGGCGATCCGGTCCCGGTCGGCGTGGCGGGCGAGCAGGATCTCCGGGCAGCCGCGCTCGAGCAGGGTCACGATCGTCGTGCTGGCCCGGATCACGTCGATCAGCACGGCCACCGGGGACGGTCGCCGCGTGGCCTCCGACGGCAGGAAGCAGACCTCGAACCGCACGCGCGCGGCCTCTCCCTTCCGAGCGAATCTAACGGCTGGCGGTTGAGCGGCCGCCACCCCGCTGACCGCGGCGAGGCGATCGGCGGCGGCTGCGATCAGCGGCGAGCCGCTCCAACCGCGTCTTTGACAGCAGCTTCAGGCCGAATCTCGTATCGGCGAGGTAGTCCGGCAACAGGTCCGGCCGTTGGACGTAGATTTCATCCTGAATCTCGAAGATGCTCCAGAGCGCTTGGCCGATCCGGTGCACGTTGCGTCGCGGTCGAAGGTTCGCATCCCGGATCTTCCCCGCGGTCCGGTCGAGAATCTTGGCAGCCCGATGCAGATCGCGATTGATCTCCTCCAAAGGCGGTGACAGCTTCCTCATCGCGACCTAGAGCACGCTTGGCGCGCACACATCGCATCCTCCGATTCTTCACGCGGTGGGACCGCTGCGGGGTGTCACCCGGCGGGGCGCCAGGGCGTGGCGTTGGCGGACGGGACGTCGCCCGGGTCGGCGCCGTGTGCGTGCATCGCGCGCTGGATGGCCTTCGGATCGACGTCGCGGACCCGGACGCCGGCCGACAGCGCGAGCACCGCGGCCAGACCGACCGCCTGCCCCTGCACCATGCAGGGCGGGATCTCGCGGGAGAGCTTCTGGGCCGACGGGTCGGCGGAGTAGTGACGCCCGGCCACCAGGAGCTGCTCGACGCCTCGCGGCACCAGGGCGCGGTAGGGCGTGTAGTAATCCCGGCCGCGGCAGACCGTGTCGGGGAAGTGGCGCCGCTGGAGCACGTCCTCCCTGGTCACGACGTACTCGCCCTGCAGGAGCCGCGTCTGCCGCACACCGAGCTGGGGCGCCGTATCGACCAGGTAGCAGTGCTGGAACCCCGGCAGCTGGGCCCGCGCGAACGCGACGAGGGCGGCGATCCGCCGCCGGCCCTCGAGCTCGGCGGCCGTGAGGTCCTCGACCTTGACGGCGTCGTAGCCCGGCAGGTGGGGACAGTTGCACCAGACGATCCCCGGCAGCGGCGTCTTGAGCCACCACATGTCCCACGAGCCCACGAGGAGCCCCCGCGCCTGGCGGTCGAGCTCGGCGTACTCTTCCGGGTGCTCGGCCTCGAATCGGAGCGCGGCCTCGGTGTCCACGCCGCCCAGCCGGAACACGGTGGTGACGATGTACGAGCCCTGGACGTGCGGCGCGCCGGCGCGGGAGGCGACGTCGAGGTCGCCGGTGGCGTCGATGACGACGCTGCCCAGGAGCGCCTGGCGGCCGGCCTTGGTCTCGACGATCACGCCCCGGATCCGTCCGTCCTCGACGATGGGCGCGGCGAACCAGCTGTGGAGACGCAGCTCGACGCCGGCCTCGCCGACCAGGTCGTTCGAGACACCGCTTCCAGCCGTCGGGGTCGAAGGCCACGGCGTAGACGATCGGCTGAGGCTTGCCGTGGGCGCGGAAGTCGTGGCAGCCCCAGCGCGCCCACTTCCGCCAGACGTCCCACCCGACGCGGCGGTCCTCGGCCGGCGGCGAGACCGCGAGGCCCAGCTTCTCGAGCCGCTCGATGACCTCCCGGACGATCCCGGTCGTCGTGATCTCCTCACCGTTGACCATGTCGTCCAGCACCAGGACCATCCCGCCCGACGCCATGCCGCCCAGATACCCGTAGCGCTCGACCAGGGCGACGCGGGCGCCGCTCCGCGCCGCCGCCACCGCCGCGCTCGTGCCCGCGGACCCGCCGCCGACCACGACCACGTCCCACTCCCCGACGATCGGGGTATCGCGGGCGACCTCGGCGAGGGTCTTGTTCCCGGACATCGCTCAGTGCGCCTCCTCCGGCTTCCACGTCACCTCCCGCCCACCCGTCCTTCGACGGCCTTCGGCCTTTGGCCCCCCTCTCCTTCCATTGGACGGCCTTCGGCCTTTGGCTGGGGGGAGGGGGGAGTCGGACACGCTCTCATTGGGCCTCCCCCGGCTTCCACGTCACGATCCGGCGCTCGACGAAGCCGATCACCGCGAAGAACACGACGGCCCACCCCGATGCGACGAAGATCGTGGCGTACAGGAGGGGCGAGCGGAAGTTGTGGGTGGCCTCGATGATGAGGGCGCCGAGCCCGAGGTCGGCGCCGATCCACTCGCCGACGATCGCGCCCAGCACCGAGGTCGTCGAGGCGATCTTCAGCGCCGAGAAGAGAAAGGGCAGCGAGCTCGGCACCCGGAGCTTCCAGAACACCTCGGCCCGGCTCGCCGAGAGCACGCGCATGAGCTCGAGGGACTGCGGGTTGACCGACTGGAGGCCGCGCACCATGTTGGCGAGGGTGGGGAAGAAGCAGATGAAGGCGGCGATCACGACCTTGGAGGTCATCCCGAGCCCGAAGATCAGGACGAGGATCGGGGCCTTGGCCAGCACGGGGATGGTGTTGATGAAGACCGCGATCGGGTAGAAGGCCGCCTCCAGGCGCTTCTCGTGGACGAAGATCACGGCCACGAGGATCGCCACGGTGTTGCCGATGAGGAAGCCGACGAGGCTCTCGAGCGCGGTCGGCAGGAAGTTCCGGAGCAGGACCGGCAGCTCCGTGGCGAGCGTCCGGGCCACCTGGATCGGGGTCGGCGCGATGTAGATGGGCAGCCCGAAAGCCCAGGCGCCGAGCTGCCAGGCCGTCAGGAGGCCGAGGGCCGCGACGATCGGGGCGACCCGGTCGGAGCCACGACGGCGGCCGGCTCCGACGACGGGGGCGGGGGAGGCGGGCGCGGCGACGGTGTCGACGCGGCCCACGGCCGTCAGCAAGTCTCCAGCAGCGCCCGGAGCTGCGCGGCGATGCGGACGAAGGCCGTCGTCTCGCGGATCTGGAGCGGCCGGGGGTACGGCAGGTCGACCGTCACCAGCTCACGCACGCGGCCGGGATTGGTGGCGAGCACCAGCACCTGCTGGGAGAGGAACACGGCCTCCGGGATCGAGTGCGTCACGAAGACGATGGTCGTGCCCGTCTCCCGCCAGATCCGCAGGAGCTCCTCGTTGAGGCTGTCCCGGGTGATCTCGTCCAGCGCACCGAAGGGCTCGTCCATGAGGAGGAGGCGCGGCTCGGTGACGAGGGCCCGGGCGATCGCGACCCGCTGGCGCATCCCGCCGGACAGCTCGTGCGGGAGCGATGCCTCGCGACCCGCGAGCCCGACCAGCCGGAGGAGCTCTTCCGGCGTCTGCCGTCCAGCGGTCTCCCCTCGGCGCGGTCCCACCTCCAGCGGGAGCCGGACGTTCTCGAGCGCCGATCGCCACGGCAGGAGCGTGGGGTCCTGGAACACGAAGCCGAGCTGGCGGGTGGCGCGTGCCATCGCCGGCGTCCCGCCGAGCACGGTGACCTGGCCCTCGGTCGCGGCCACCAGGTCGGCGACCAGGCGGAGCAGGGTCGACTTCCCGCATCCGGAGGGGCCCAGGAGCGTCATGAACCCGCCCGCCGGGATGGCGACCGAGACCTTCTCCAGGGCCGTCACCGCGCCCCGCTCGCTCGCGAAGCGGACGGTCGCGGCCTCCAGACGAACCGCCGGCTCCGCGGAGATTCCCAGCGTGGCTACCCGATCTTGGGCCGAGCGGCCGCCGTCGCCTGGAGGATCGACTCCGTCATCACGTCGCTCACCTTCGGCGCCGGGCCCTTGAACTGGCCGAGCTCCTCGTAGACGCGGAGCTGACGCTCCCAGATGCCCGGCTCCATCGTGCCCCACCCCTTGGCGGCCGTGGTCTTGGTGAAGCTGAACCCGAGCACCGGCTTGATGCCCTCGAGCTCGCCTTCCCGGTTCAGGTTCGGGTACGCCTTGACGAGCAGGTCCACCGCCTTCTCCGGATTCTGGTGGGTGTACGCCCACCCCTTCGCGGCCGCCCGGATGAACGCGGCGAGCACGTCGGCGTGCTTCTGGATCGTCTCGTCGGTGGCGTAGTAGAGGTTCGCGTAGAGCTGGATGCCGTTGTCCCAGAGCCGCATGTCGACCCGGTCGGGCCCGATCGCCTTGAGGGCGGTCGTGTTGGTGAGCCATCCCGTGACGGCGTCCACCTGGCCGGTCATGAGCGGCGCCATCTCGCTGCCCATCACCACGACCTGCACGTCCGATTCCTTGATCTTGTGGTGCGCCAGGAGCGCCCGCAGCAGGATCCGCGCCGTGCCCTGGGTGCCGATCTTCTTGCCGATCATGTCCTGCGGCGTGCGGATCGGCTTCTTCGGCAGGGAGAAGTAGGTGAACGGGTGCTCCTGATAGCCGACGGCGACGCACTTGACGGGGATCCCGCCCGCGCGGGCCAGCATCAGGGACGGGCTGGAGGATAGATTGCCCACCTGCGCGGACCCTGCCGCCACGATCGCCACCCCCTCCACGTTCGGGCCGCCGGGCGTGATCTTGAGATTGAGGCCCTCCGCCTCGAAATAGCCGAGGCTTCGGGCCACGATCTCGCCGATCTGCCCGTTGCTGACGATCCAGCCGAGCTGGAAGGTGACCTCGGTCGGCGCCCCCCGCGCGACCCGCGGCACGGAGAGGAGACCCCCGCCGGCCGCGAGCCCCCCGAGCAGGGCCATCGAGCGACCGAGCAGCTGGCGGCGAGTCATGCCTGCGTCCATCCCGTTTCTCGAGCTCATGGCCTGGCCTCCTCGCTCCGGGTGCGGCTGCGGGATTCGGCCTAGAACATAGCCCGTTTCGCCAGCGAAGCCAAGCCGGCGGACCGACCTGCGGGCGCGCCCCTTGCGGTTCGGGAGCCCGCGCCCACCGTTGTCCTGGAGCTCGACTATCGACTGACCAGTACGCCTCGGGTCGAGACTGCGCCACGGCCTCCGTCGCACGGCCGTCCGGAATCTGGTACACTCGGGTGTCCCGGAAAGCCGAATCGGGGTCGTGGTGCAGCATGGTTAGCACACTGGCCTGTCAAGCCAGAGGCCGCGGGTTCAAGTCCCGTCGACCCCGCCATATCTGACCGGTACTTGCCAGGAGGCTGGGCCAGAGCCAGCCTCCTGGCTGTACCCGGAAATGTCCCCGGTCAGCGTGGGTTCTCAGGTGGGGTGAGCCTTCGGGCGACGTCCCGCAAGTCGGCCGGACTCACGATGTGGTACCGGTCGAACACGCTCCGGGTACGGTGGCCGGTCACCGTCATGGCGACCCGCTCGGGCACTCCGGCGTTGACCAGGTTCCGGACGGCGGTGCGCCGGAAGTCGTGACGGAGCATCTTGGGCACGCCTGCCTTTTAAGATGAGGGGCTGAGCGTCCTCCGTTGTCTTAGTCCTTCTCGAATTAGCACTTTTCCCGACCGCCCGACCCCCCGAATTTCCCAGCAGAACCCGAAAGTCACTCCGAAACCGTCAGCAAAACGTCAGCATGGTTCGGCCGGTTGTCGGAAATGTGGTGCCGGGAGCGGGAGTCGAACCCCCACGGGCGTTGCCGCCCACCAGATTTTGTCCGGCCGTCGCCCAGTTCCTACTGCCTGGCTCCGACTAGGCGTCGGGGCGCGGGGTGTTGCGCCAAGAACTCGGCGAGCGCCTCGCGGACTACGTCGGCAAGCGACCGCCGTTCCGCGAAGGCGATCGACCGGAGCGCCTCATGCTGCCCTGCCTCGATTGCGGCAAATAGCGTCACCGGCGCCTCTAGCTTCTTGTCGCCCCGTCGCGCCCTGCGGCGCGGGGCACGGACCCGAACCGCGCGCTCAGTCTTCATCGCCGCGCACCTCCTCCTCGATGATCACCAGGTGCTCGACCGGCCGTACGAATTTCAGGTAGATCGCTTTCTGCCGGAAGCGCGGCCGGAGGACGTCGCGTGCGTAGGCACGGAGCCACGCACGGCTTTCCTCCGTATCGGGCAGATCGACTTCCAGCAAGGCCAACACGTCCCGATCCACTAGCCCCTGGTCCCACCAGAACCCGCGCGGAGCGTCGTGGCGAAAGAGGAAGAGCGTGCCGCCACCAAACCTTGCGGCAAGCTCGTCGGCGGTGTCGAGAAACTTCGTCTCCTCCACCGACGCTCGTGCGCCAGTGGCGTCTGGGTTGTAGAAGAGGGGCAGCCGCAGGAGCACCGTTAGCCATCCAGACGCCATCGCGGCCCCTCCCCGGCAGTTGACCTATCATGCTAGCATAATAGCACACGGTCTCCGACCCGCCGAACAACATCGCGCGCTTCGCCGACGTCCCTCATCTCACCGGCCGGCTGGCGCTTTGCTGACGGAAATCACCGGCTTCGGCCCCAGACGCTTTGGCAGGAGCGTTCCATCCCTGCGTGCTAGGTTCGGAACGTAGTGGTAGTACCGTGTCACGAGCCGGCGCAGCTGGCCTCCAAGCTCTCGCTTCAGCGGGACATTCCCGCGCTTTGGCGTCCAACACCCCCGCTAGAGCCGGGTCCTCCGAGTAGCTCGCCAAGCTGCGTGGCCACATGGCCCTCATCCGCCCGCCCGAACGCGGCGGCGACGAAGCGGTCCGGACGGATCAGCACGAAGCGGCTCCCGGTGCCCAGGAATGTGGCCAGCCGGCCGTCGAGGTCAGCGACGCGCCGGAGATCGCGCCCGGGCGCACGGTCGCCCAGCACGATCGCCAGCCTCCGAGCGCCGATCCGGTCCCAGAGCGGATGCGTCAGCGTCGCGAACGGATCGTTGGCGGCCGGGTCGATCGCGAGCAGGGCGAAGCCTGCGCCGAGCAGATCGTCGAGCGGGACTTCGCGGCCGTCGCCACTCAGGACGTTCGGCTGTGGCAGGGCCCGTCCGACCGCCGGCACGCGCTCGTCCAGGACGACGAGGCCGCCCCGACATGTCTGCTCGGGGCGGAACCGCATCTCGGCCAGGTAGCGGTGCGAGCGCGGCCACCAATTGGCCGCGGCGATCAGGAGATCCCGGATCGTCGCGCGCAGGGGGCTGGTCGTCATCATGATCTTGCCCAGCCGGATCGACAACCGGATGATCGCCTCCGCGTAGGGCCGGCGCTCCGCCTCGTAGGTGTCGAGGAGCCGCGCCCCGGCGCCCCCACGCAGGGTCATCACGAGCTTCCAGATCAGGTTATCGGCATCGCGGATGCCGGTGTTGAGCCCGGCCCCCGCGAACGGCGGCATCATGTGGGCGGCGTCCCCCAGCAGAAAGCAGCGCCCCGCACGCCAGCGCTCGGCGAGCAGCGCGTGAAACGTGTAGACGGTCCGCCGGCTGACGTCGCGCGGCTCGACCGGTCGGAAGGGCGCCAGCAGGGTGCGGACGAACTCGAAGGATGGATCCGCCTCGGCTTCACCGGGGAGGAGGAGAAACTCGTACCGGCAGCAGCCGTCGCGCCCAGGGACGATCACGTGGGGCCGCGCCGGGTCGCCATGATGCATCGCGAAGCGCTGATCGTGTGGGTCGTTGACCGTGTCGATCACGATCCATGGCTCCCGGAAGCTCGAGCCGGCCATTGTGAGGCCGAGCCGCGAGCGGACTGTGCTCCGCCCGCCGTCGCAGCCCAGGAGGAACTGGCAGCGAACCCGCTCGCCGCCGGCGAGCATGGCGGTCACGCCGTCCGAGTCCTGCTCGAGCGCCTCGAACGCGGTCGAGAAGCGGACCTCGACCGTCTCGAACCGCCGGGCACAGGCGAGGAGGGTCCGCTCGAGCTCGGGCTGTTGGAAGGGATTCTTGACCGGGTGGCCGTTTCGTGGTGGCCAGATGCCGCGCGCGTAGGCAAGCAACTGGCCGCGCCTCCCGTAGTACTTCGTCCCCGTGCCCGGGAGGATGGTTGGGTAAATGGCCTCCGCAATGCCCGCGCGCTGCAGGGTGCGAAGTGCGACGTCGTCGATCGTGACCGCCTTCGGTTCGTCGCTCGTGGCCGGGTTCCGCTCGACCACCAACGTGTGGACGCCCACGCTTCCGAGCAGGATCGCCGAGACCAGGCCGGTGGGGCCCGCCCCGACGACCAGCACCCGCGGGTTCACGGCTCCGCCGGTATCCGGCCGGCCGCGCGCCAGGCGGCGCTCTGGCGAGCCGCCGCACGGCGGCGGCGGGCGGCGGCATGAGGGGGCCCGATACTCGGGGTGCCGATGAGGTCGGGCGGTGAAGCCACCATACGCTCCCTCTGGCTCACGATCATGGCGCCCCAGCATAGCTCAGGATGACCACCGGCCAGTCGCGTCGGTGAACCCGGTCGCACGCGAGGGTGGCCGAAGGTCCGTGCGGCGCTGGTTGCTCTGGACGGTCGCAACCCTGGCCCCCCTCTTCGCGGCTCGTGCTAAGCTCGCAGTGGCGTCTCGGCCTGCACCGACCCGGGTTGTTGGAGGGGCGCATGAAGTGCTCCCGCTGCCAGCACGAGAACTCCGCGGGAACCAAGTTCTGCGGCCAGTGCGCCGCCCCGCTCGCGTCGCTCTGCGCCGCATGTGGCGCGCCCAACCCTCCCGACAATCGGTTCTGCGGCCAGTGTGCGGCCCCGCTCCGGCCTGCAGCCGCCCCCAGTGTCCCCGCCCCCGAGGCCTACACCCCTCGCCATCTCGCCGAGAAGATCCTCAGCTCGAAGAGTGCCCTCGAAGGTGAACGGAAGCAGGTGACGGTCCTGTTCGCCGATCTCAAGGGTTCGATGGAGCTGCTCGCCGACCGCGACCCCGAGGAGGCCCGGAAGGTCCTGGACCCCGTCCTTGAGCGGATGATGGAGGCCGTCCACCGCTACGAGGGCACCGTGAACCAGGTCATGGGCGACGGGATCATGGCGCTCTTCGGGGCGCCGGTCGCCCATGAGGACCACGCGGTGCGCGCCTGCTATGCTGCCCTCGACATGCAAGGCGCCATCCGTCGATATGCCGAAGACGTCTGGCGCGCCCAGGGCATCACGGTGAAGATCCGGGTCGGTTTGAACTCGGGCGAGGTCGTGGTTCGAGCCATCGGCAGCGATCTCCGCCTCGACTACACCGCGGTCGGCCAGACGACCCACCTGGCCGCGCGGATGGAGCAGCTCGCGACCCCGGGCACCGTGCTGCTCACGGGCGATACGCTCCGACTCGCTGAAGGGTACGTGACGGCGAAGCCGCTGGGGCCGGTGCCCGTGAAGGGCCTCGAGGCCCCGATGGAGGTCTACGAGCTGATGGGCGCGGGGCCGCTGCGCTCACGGCTCCACGCGGCGGCGACGCGGGGGTTGACGCGCTTCGTGGGACGCGACAGCCAGCTCGAGCACCTCCGCGAGGCGCTCGCTCGGGCGGCCCAAGGGCACGGCCAGGTGGTCGCCATCGTCGGCGAGCCGGGCGTGGGCAAGTCGCGCCTGGTCTGGGAAGTGACCCACTCCCACCGCGTCCATGGCTGGCTCGTCCTCCAGGCCGGCTCGGTCTCCTACGGCAAGGCGGCGTCCTATCTGCCGGTGATCGACCTGCTCAAAGGCTACTTCGCGATCGAGGACCGCGACGGCCCGCGGGCGGTGCAGGAGAAGGCAACTGGCAAGCTCTTGACGCTGGATCGGGCGCTTGAGGCGAGTCTACCGGCGCTCCTGTCCCTCCTCGACGTGCCGACCGACGACCCCCAGTGGGCCACGCTCGATCCGCCCCAGCGCCGCCGGCGCACCCTGGACGCGGTGAAGCGGCTCCTCTTGCGGGAGTGCCAGCAGCAGGCGGTCCTGGTGGTCTTCGAAGACCTCCACTGGATCGATTCCGAGACCCAGGCCCTGCTCGACGCGCTCGTGGAGAGCCTGCCGGCGGCCCGCATCTGCCTCCTCGTGAACTACCGGCCGGAGTATCAGCCGCCCTGGGGCAGCCGCACCTCGTACACGCAGCTCCGGCTGGATCCCCTGGCGCCCGATCACGCCGACGAGTTGCTGGGCGCGCTGGTGGGTGCCGACGCGGCCCTCGAACCCCTCAAGCGCACGCTGATCGCGCGGACGGAGGGCAACCCGTTCTTCCTGGAGGAGAGCGTGCGGACGCTCGTCGAGACCGGAGCCCTCGCGGGCGAGCGGGGCGCCTACCGGCTCGCGCGGCCCCTGCCGAGCATCCAGGTCCCGGCGACGGTGCAGGCCGTGCTGGCCGCCCGCATCGACCGGCTGCTGCCCGGAGACAAGACGCTCCTTCAGACCGCGTCAGTGATCGGGAAGGATGTCCCCCTGGCGCTGCTCCGGGCGATGACTGAGCCCGCCGAGGGCGACCTCCATGCGGCGATCGGACGGCTGCAGGGCGCGGAGTTCCTGTACGAGGCCAGCCTCTTTCCAGACCTCGAGTACACCTTCAAGCACGCCCTGACCCACGACGTGGCCTATGGCAGTCTGCTCCACGACCGGCGGCGCGCCCTTCATGGCCGGATCGTGACGACCATCGAGCGGCTCTATCCGGACCGGCTGCCCGAGCACGTCGAGCGGCTGGCCCACCACGCGTTTCGGGCCGAGTTGTGGGTGAACGCGCTGACCTACCTTCGCCAGGCCGGCGCCAAAGCGCTCGCGCGCTCGGCCAACCGGGAGGCGCTCGCGTACTTCGAGCAGGCGCTGGCGGCGCTGAGCCATCTCCCTGAGACGCGCGAGACGCGGGAGCAGGCCATCGATGTCCGCTTCGACCTTCGGGAGGCCCTTTTTCCGCTGGCAGAATTCGGAAGGATCGACGCGTATCTCCAGGAAGCCGAAACCCTGGCCAGGAGCCTGGACGACCAGCGGCGACTCGGGTGGGTCTTGGCCTATATGACCAGCCATCGCGTTGTCACTCGGGCTTCCATAACCGAAGCGCGCACGTGCGCGGAGCAGGTCCAGGCCATCGGCGAGACGCTCGCCGACATACCGCTCCAGGTCGCAGCCCAGTACTACCATGCCCACATCGGCTACATGTTGGGCGACTATCGGGGGACCGAAGACACCTGCCGGAAACTGACGCAGCTCCTGAAGGGCGACCAGACCCGTGAGCGATTCGGCCTCTGGCAGTTTCCCGCTGTCCTGTCCCGGGCCTTCCTGGCGCGCACCCTCGCCGAGCGGGGACTGTTCGACGAGGGTGAGGCCCACGGACACGACGCCATTCGGATCGCGGAAGCGCTCGATCATCCATTCAGCCTCATCGAGGCGTGTCTGGGGCTCGCGTATCTCCACAGCGTCAGGGGGGACCTGAGCCAGGCCGTCCGTCCGCTCGAACGCGCGGTCGCTCTCGGCGGCGAGAACATCACAATATTTGCTCCGAATGCAATGGCATCCCTCGGGCACGCGTATGCGGCGTCGGGTCGCGTCGGAGAGGGCATCTCCTGGCTGAAGCGGGGGCTGGCCGGCCAGGACTCCGTGGGGATCGGATATCTCTACTCAGTCAGCCTCGTGCAGGCCGGCGAGGTGTATCTGCTCGCGGGGCAGGTCGAGGACGCCCGCGGCTCCGCCGACCGCGCTCTGAGGTTCTCCCGCGAGCGCGGTGAGCGCGGCCACGAGGCGTGGGCACTCCGGCTCCTGGGCGAGGTCGCGTCGCATCATGACCACCCCGATGTGGCAACGGTCGAGACGCACTACAGCCAGGCCCTTGCCCGGGCCGGCGAGCTCGGCATGCGCCCGCTCGTCGCCCACTGCCACCTCGGCCTGGGTCGCCTCCACCGCCACGCTGGCCATGAGGCGGCGGCGCGCGAGCATCTCACCACGGCCGCGACGATGTACCGGGAGATGGGCATGAGCTCTTGGCTGGCGCAGGCGGAGGCGGCGCTGGCCCTGCCCGACTGAGACATCACCGACGGACGTGACGGCACCGGCGGTCGACTGGCCGAGCGGCAGCTTCCGCGAGATGGTGACGGTGTGAGCGTTCAGGAGATGGAACGATGAGCACCACGATTACCACGTTCGTGGCGACAGATCCGGCCGCGTACGAGCGGTTCATGGGGCGGTGGAGCGAGCGGCTTGCTCCGGCGTTCGTCGAGTTCGCAGGGACGCAGGCGGGCGAGCGGGTCCTGGACGTCGGGTGCGGCACCGGCAGCTTGACCCTGGCCCTGATGGCGGCGGACGTGGCGGCGGTGGTGGGCATCGACCCGTCGAGCCCCTACGTCGAGTTCGCGCGAAGCCGCACCACCGATCCGGCAATCCGCTTCGACGTGGGCGACGGGACCGCGCTCCCCTACGGGGACGGCGAGTTCGGCCGGAGCCTGTCGATGCTGACGCTGGACGTGGTTCCGGACGCGGCGCCCATTGTTGCCGAGATGCGTCGGGTGACGCGCCCGGGCGGCGTCGTGGCCGGGCTGGTGAACGACTTTCGGTGCGGGTACCCGGCGTTTACGATGCTGTGGGACACGGCAGCGGTCCTCGACCCAGGCTTCGCCGAGCTGCGCGAGCACCTGACGGGCAAACGGATCGGGTGGCCCGGGGGGCTCACCGAGCTGTGGGCCGCGACCGGACTGACCGCCGTCCAGGAGGCACGGCTCCGCATCCCGTTCGCGTTCAGCTCCTTCGCCGACTATTGGGCACCCTTCACGACCGGGCAGGGCAAGACTGGTGGGCATCTCATGAGCCTGCCCGAGCCGAAGCGGTTGGAGATCGAACAGCACGTGCGAGCGGCATACCGTTGCGGGCAGCCCGATGGCCCGCGGGCGTTCACCACGACGTTCTGGGCCGTGCGCGGCGTCGTTGGGGACACCACTCGAGTGAGCGGTCCATGAGCGGGTTCGCGTGGCCGGCCGGGCGCGCGCGTCGTCAGGCACGAGCCGGGCCTGAAGACAGGTCTCGCCGATCGGGGGTGACGCATGGCTGGCTACCATTCAGAGGCTGGAGACGTCGCACGCAAGCCGGATTCGACGGCCGTCACCACCGCCCTGTGGCGCGCCGCGCATCTCCGACTCGACGCGCCTCCCCACGTCCTGGAGGACGATGTCGGCTTGCAGCTCCTTCGTGACACCGACGTCCTCGCCGCCTATCTCGGGGCCGAGGCCGCCGGGGGCCCGGACACATGGCTGCGTCACCCGTACATGGGTGAGAAGTTCCGTCGCTGGCGCGCCGGCATCGTCACCAGGGCGCGCCTCGCCGAGGACGTCGTCGCGGAGCAGGTTGACCACGGGCACGACCAGTATGTGATCCTGGGGGCCGGGCTCGATTCCTTCGCGTTCCGGCGCCTCGACCTCGTCCGGACACTGCGCGTGTTCGAGGTTGACGAGCCGGGCACCCAAGCGTGGAAGCGACGCCGGCTCGATGAACTCGGAATGGCACCGCCAGTCACCCTGTCCTTCGTGCCCGTCGACTTCGAGTCACAGTCCTGGGTCGAGGAGATCGTCAAAGCCGGATTCGACCGGACGCGGCCAGCCGTTGTGTCCTCCCTTGGCGTCACGAACTACCTCAGTGTCGACGCGATCCAGTTGATGCTGCACGACGTCGTCCGGCTCGCCCCGAGGTCTGTCTTTGTGTGTGGCTTCGCGCTTCCGGCCCATCTCGTCGCGCCGGACGAGCGAGAATGGCGCGCCGAAATTGAAGCGCGGGCTGCGGCGCGGGGCCACCCGTGGCTCAGCTTCTTCTCGCTCGACGAGATCCGCGGGCTCGCCGAAGCAGCGGGCTTTGCCAAGGTAAGCCTCGCGACGGCGCACGATCTCGCTGGCCGCTACTTCGCCGGGCGCGGGGACGGGCTAAGGCCCTCGAGCTCGGCCGCCTATCTGATCGCGTCCGTGTAGGGCGTGAGAGAACATGGGTGTTCTGGGGTACGCGCCTTCCGGCTGTGCAGGGGAGGCCGGAGCGGGCCGGGCGCTCCGGCGGAGGTGGCGTTGACGGTTCCTGGGCGCCGTCTACGCGACGAGTGACGCCGCCCGCTACATGCCGGGCGCAGCTCTGGCCATCGACGGGGGTCCAGCGTCTGGTAGCCGCGGGCGGGCCTCGCCCCCGCGGGACTCGCGCGGCCTCTCGGATGGGTCTCCGCTGAGCGGGTCATCGGTGCCCGCCGTTGGGAGGATGAGCCGTGGAACGCAGAGCGCCCTCGACGCCGCGCCGTGCTCTATTGGACATCCTGGAGGCCTCCAGACTCTCCGCGTGCATCTACGTCGCGACGAAGCTGGAGATCAGTGACCTCCTCGGGGATGGTCCGAGAAGCTGTAATGCGCTTGCACGGATGACGGGCACGCACGCGCCCTCACTCTACCGGCTCCTGCGGGCGCTGGCCGGCGCTGGCCTCGTCCACGAAGGTGCCGAGCAGCACTTTGCCCTGACGCCAGCTGGCTCCTACCTGCGGCGCGATAGCCCTGACTCGCTACGGCCGTGGATGCTCATGTTCCACGACGTGAACGCTCGGCCATACGGGGAGCTGTTGCATACGGTGAAGACCGGGGAATCGGCCTTCACCCATGTCACGGGGTCGGAGCTCTTCCCCTACTTCGCGGAGCATCCAGACGTTGGCACGATCTTCGACGAAGCGATGACCGTGGAGACCACTCAGATCGCCCAGGCAGTGCTGGACGCGTACGACTTCTCGCACTTCCGGAGAATCATCGATATCGGCGGCGGCCACGGGATACTTCTCGCGGCGATCCTCCGCGCGCATCCAGCCATGCACGGGGTGCTCTTCGACCGCACCCGCGTGGTCGAGAGTGCGAAGCGGGTGCTGGAGGCCGCCGGTCTCGCCCACCGATCCGACTGTGTGGGTGGTTCCTTCCTCAAGTCGGTGCCGGCCGGATGCGGCGCGTATATCCTGAAGAACATCATCCACGATTGGAACGACGAGCGGGCGGTCGAGATTCTGAGCAACTGCCGGCGCGCGATGCACGAGCATGGCCGGATCCTCCTCGTCGAGCGGCTGATGCAAGCCGGGGGCGGGACCTCGCTCCAGACGCTCTGTGCGGACCTCGACATGCTGGTGCTCGGCGGAGGCCACAGCGCCAGAGAGCGTAGCGAAGCTGAATATGGCCTGCTCTGCCGTGCGGCGGGATGCGAGCTCGCCAGGGTCATCCCGATCCGGTCCGACCACGACTACTACGTGATGGAGATCGTGCCTCGGTAGGCTCGCCGAGCACCGGGTTCACCGCCGACGCCTTGGCCCCCGCGCCTGCACCGTGTGCCAGCGACCCGGGGACGGGCAACCCGGAGCTCATCGGAAGTGGCGGAGGAACAGCCGAAGATGTCCAAGCGTCACGTGTTCAGGGTGTAGGCAGCATGCGAAACGATCCGTCGCCGGAGGAGAGACTCCCGTGACCGAAAAGGGACCAAGCCAGACGGCCATTCGAACGGCAATGCGTCGCGCCGCCCACTACTTGCTCGACGCGGAGCCCAAGATACTGGCCGACGTGTTTGCGCGAGGCCTTGCGGGATTCTCGACCGACGAGGAGTTCCTGCGAGCGTTCCAAGCCGTGCCCAACGCACACATTCCGTGGCTGCGCGTGTCCTTTGCCCTGCGAAACAGACTCGCCCAGGATGAACTGGCCAAGGCGGTCACGCACGGGACCAAGCAATACGTGATCCTCGGCGCCGGTCTCGACTCGTTCGCCTATCGGCAGCCCGATCTGGTGTGCTCACTCGAGGTCTACGAGGTCGATCACCCGGCGAGTCAAGCATGGAAGCGCGAACGGGTCGCGGCCCTCGGCATCGAAGTCCCGCCCACTTTGCACTACGCGCCGGTTGACTTCGAGCGGAACACGCTGACCGAGGGCCTGACCACGGCCGGGCTGAACCGGAGCGAACCGGCATTCTTCACCTGGCTCGGCGTCACTCAGTACCTCACGCGGGAGGCCGTCCTGCGCACGCTGCGGGAAGTCGCCGCCCTTTCGAAGGCCGAAGGCACGCTCGTGCTGGAGTTCATCGCGCCTCCCGGCACGCTGAGCGGCGAGGACGCTGCGCTCGTCCACTCCCTGGCGGAGGCGTCCGCCAAGCTCGGGGAGCCGTGGCTCAGCTTCTTCACATCCGAAGACATGCACGAGGCTCTCACCCGGGTCGGTTTCCGGTCCGTCCAGCACTTCGGGCCAGCCGAGGCGTTCGATCGCTATCTGCGTGGCCGCACGGATGGTGCACGCCTTCCCGGTTACTTCCGGATGGCGAAGGCGACAATGCGTGAGCGGAGTGGTGAGCCGCCGAGATCAACCGAGCGTCCCCTGGATGGGCTGAAGAGGGGCGCACATTCAGTCTAAGATAGGCCCATGCGGCTGACGGGCGATGCCCGGCCGGTGGAGGTGCCCGAGGGCGCCACGGTGCTCGACGCCTAATACACCCGATGACCTCGCCCGGCTCTGATCAGGTTCTCTTCCAGAAAGCCGACGCCTACGAGCGCTTCATGGGCCGCTACAGCCGGCCGCTCGCGCACGAGTTCGCCCGCGCCACGGGCGTCGCAGCGGGCGAGCGGGTCGTCGACGTCGGCTGCGGTACGGGTGCGCTGACCTCGGTCCTGGCCGAGCTCGTCGGCCCTGATCACGTTGCCGCCGCCGACCCGTCCGAGCCGTTCGTCGACCAATGCCGTGCGAATGTTCCCGGCGCGGACGTCCGGGTCGGGCCCGCCGAGGCGCTCCCCTTCGCCGACAGGATCTTCGATCGTGCGCTGGCGCAGCTCGTCTTCCACTTCGTCAACGATCCGGCCGCCGCTGCGGGAGAGATGATGCGGGTCACACGCTACGGAGGCACGGTCGCCGCGTGCGTGTGGGATTTCACGGGCGGCATGACCATGCTCCGCGCCTACTGGGACTCGGCACGCGAGGTCGCCCCGAACGCCCCGGACGAGATCCAGCGGTTCGGGGGCCGGCCGGGGCAGCTCGCGGCCTTGTGGCACGAGGTGGGGCTTCGCGACGTCACGGACTCTTCGCTCGTTGTCTCGTCTCGCTACAACGATTTCGACGAGCTCTGGCAATCGTTCCTCGGCGGCGCCGCGGGGCCGGTTGGAGCCCACGTCGCATCGCTGGACGAGGCGGGCCGCGAGGCGCTGCGTGGGGCGCTTCGCCTCCGCCTCGGTTCCCGCGGAGGCCCGTTCGAGCTGACCGCACGCGCCTGGTACGCGGTCGGCGTCGTATAGCGTTCCGGGGACGGATGGGCGAGGGGGGGCGCGGGGGCGGGGAAGCGGACCGAGAAAGGTGGCTAGCACCTCCTAGGTTCCCGGGAGACGGCGAATCTGTTACGGCGCCCCTCAGATTACGCGACAAGGCAAATCGACGGCCGAGGCGCGCTCATGAGCCTTTGAATGGGCCGTGGCCCAAGCGTGGCGTCCAACAGTGCCGACCCAGAGTGAAGACGCCGTGATGCAGGTGCTCGACGCGTTCATCGAGGCGCTGAACGCGCGCGATCCGCGGCGCCTGGCTGCGGCATGCAATGTTCCACACGTGCGCCTGGCCCGGGGTGACATGAAGATCTGGCGTACCTCGGAAGAGTTCATAGGGGACAGCGACCTCGCAGGCATTCCGCTGGAAAGCGGTCGTCGGGGCCAGGGCCAGGGGCGGGAAGCGGGTGCAGCTGGTGGACGTCGCCCGCGGCATGACGCCAGCCGACCTCGCCGACGGCATCCACCCGAACGCCGGCGGCTACGCTAAGCTCGCCGCTGCCTGCCACGCGGCCCTCCGCCCGCTTTTCGGCGGGACACGCGCCGCGCTGACGCCGTCGCCTGCCTGGCGGGCCGGCCGGCAGAGTGCGCTATACTCGGGACGGTCGGAGGCCACCCATAAGCTCATACCTCGCACCGGCCGCGATTGAGCGGGATCGTGATCCTTTGACCTGCCGGCCTAGCCCGGGAACAACCACGCTACTCTGCGATAGGTCAGGCCGGTCCTTCCATATGGGTCTAAAACCGGCCCAGGAGCGACGGGTATGCGCCAAATAACCGAATGGCTGGAAGCGATCGGATTGGCGAAATACCAGCCGGTATTCGCAGACAACGAGATCGACTGGGCGCTCTTGACGAAGCTGACCGAGGCGGACCTCAAGGAACTTGGTCTGCCACTCGGACCGCGCAAGAAGCTTCTGGAAGCTATCGCGAACCTAGATGCGGCCCCCGTTGCGGCGTCCACGGGGCATGAGGCCGAGCGCCGCCAAGTCACGGTGATGTTCTCCGACCTTGTCGGCTCGACGGCACTCTCGGCGCGCATGGACCCTGAGGACCTGCGCGAGGTCATTTCGGCCTATCAGAAATGCGTCGCCGAGACCGTGCGGCGCTTCGGCGGGTTCGTGGCGAAGTACATGGGCGACGGCGTGCTCGTCTACTTCGGCTATCCGCAGGCCCACGAGGACGACGCCGAGCGGGCGGTGCGGGCCGGGCTGGAGTTGATCGCAGCGGTGAGCGGCGCTGAAGACCCAGCGCTCCACTGCAAACGCGCGTCGGCATCGCAACGGGCTGGTGGTCGTCGGCGATCTGATCGGATCGGGCGCGGCGCAGGAGCACGGCATCGTCGGCGAGACGCCGAACCTTGCGGCGCGCCTGCAGGGCATTGCCGAGCCGAACAGGTGGTCATTGCCGAGAGCACGCGAAAGCTCCTCGGCAATCTGTTCGAGCTGGAGGACCTCGGAGCAAAGGACCTCAAGGGCATCGCAGGGCCGGTGCGAGCCTGGGCGGCGCTGCGACCGAGCTTCGGTGGAAAGCCGCTTCGAGGCTCTGCACGCGAGCGGCCTGACCGAGCTTGTCGGGCGGGAAGAAGAACTCGAACTGCTGCTGCGGCGCTGGTCGAAGGCAAAGACCGGCGAAGGCCAGGTGGTGTTGCTCTCCGGCGAGGCCGGCATCGGCAAATCGCGACTGACGGCTGCGCTGCTGGAACGCCTCGCCACCGAGCCACACACGCGCTTGCGCTATTTCTGCTCGCCGCAGCACACCGACAGCGCGTTTTATCCGATCATCGGCCAGATGGAGCGCGCCGCCGGATTTGCGCACGACGACACCCCGCAAGCGAAGCTCGACAAGCTCGATGCGCTGCTGGCGCAGACCTCGACCTCGGCCCAGGACGCGGCACTCTTTGCCGAGATGCTGTCGCTGCCGAACGATGGACGTTATCCCGCGCTCGACCTGACCCCGCGAGCAGCGCCGGCAGAAGAACGCTGGAAGCGCTCGTCTCGCAAATGCGAGGCGCTGTCACGCCAACAATCCGGTGCTGATGATCTTCGAGGATGCGCATTGGACCGACCCCACGAGCCTGGAAGTGTTCGGTCGCGTCGGTGGACCGGATTCAGAGCTCTTCGCGTGCTGCTGATCGTGACGTTCCGGCCGGAGTTCGAGCCGCCCTGGATCGGACGGCCGCACGTGACATGCCTTCACGCATCAATCGGCTGGCAGAGCGCGAAATCGGCGCCATGATCGACCGCGTCGTCGGCAACAAGCCGCTGCCGGCGAGCATCTACGGCAGGACATCATCGAGCGCACCGACGGCATTCCGCTGTTCGTCGAGGAGATGACCAAGGCGGTGCTGGAGGCGGAGAGCGAGGGCGCAGCGCGAGCAGACGGCCGCCGCCGTTCCGTCCCCGGCCCTGGCGGTCCCGGCAAGCTTGCACGCCTCGCTGATGGCGCGGCTCGACCGGCTCGGCCCAGCCAAGGAGGTGGCGCAGATCGGAGCGGCGATCGGGCGCGAGTTCTCTCATGCCCTGCTGGCTGCGGTGGCGCGCAAGCCGGAGGCGGAGCTGGCATCGGCGCTCGACCGTCTCATTGCGGCCGGTTTGCTGTTCCGGCAGGGCGTGCCGCCGCACGCGACCTATCTGTTCAAGCACGCCCTGGTGCAGGACGCGGCCTATGGCACGCTGCTGCGCGAGCCGCGACGCGCGCTTCACGCCCGCATCGCCGAAACCCTCGAAAGCCAATTCGCCGAGATTGCCGAGAACCAGCCGGAGCTGCTGGCGCGTCACTGCACCGAGGCTGGGCTGATCGAGAAGGCCGCGGGCCTGTGGGGCAAGGCGGGACAGCGGTCGCTGGAGCGCTCGGCGCTGGTCGAAGCCGTAGAGCAGCTCACGCGTGCGCTCGACCAGATCGCGACCTTGCCCGCCACGCCCGCGCTGCGTCGCGAGCAGATCAAGCTTCAGGTCGCGCTCATAACCCCACTCATCCATGTCAAAGGCTATGCCGCGCCGGAAACCAAGGCGGCTGCGGAGCGGGCACGTCTGCTGATCGAACAAGCTGAAGCGCTCGGAGAGCCTCCCGAAGACCCACTGCTGTTGTTCTCGGTCCTCTACGGCTTCTGGGTCGCGAACTACGTGGCGTTCAACGGCGACGCTGATGCGCGAGCTTGCGGCGCAGTTCCTGGCGCTCGCCGAGAAGCAAGGGGCGACAGTCCCGCTCATGATCGGGCATCGCCTCATGGGCAGCTTCCTTGCTGCGTACGGGGGACATCGCGGAAGGCCGGAGCACACTTCGATCAGGCGATCGCGCTTTACGATCCTGCCGAGCATCGTCCGCTGGCGACGCGATTTGGCCAAGACGTCGGGGTGTCAATCTTGTCCTATCGGTCGTTGGCTCTGTGGTTGCTTGGCTATCCCGAGGCCGCGCTCGCGGACGCCGACCACGCGCTCAAGGATGCGCGCGAGATCGGCCAAGCTGCCACTTTGATGTACGCGCTGACCAATGCCGTCGTTCACACATACTCTCTGCGGAAACTACGCGGCAGCGACCGCGCAAGCTCGATGAACTTGTCGCTCTGGCGGACGAAAAAGGCGCCTTTCTGGAAGGCGCTCGGAATGATGAACCAAGGTTGCGTATTGGCCCTGACCGGCAAAGCCTCGGACGCAGTCCAGAATGATCACCTCCGGGATCGCCGCATATCGGTCAACGGGAGCAACACTGTTGGATGCCGTTGTATCTTGTCACATTTGGCGAGCGCCTATGCGGAGCTTGGCCAATTCGATGACGCTTGGCGCTGCATTGGCGAAGCGATGACGGCGGTGGAAACAACCAAGGAAAGGTGGTGCGAGGCCGAGGTCCATCGCATCGCCGGCGAAATCGCGCTGAAGTCGCCCGAGCCGGATGCGGCGAAAGCGGAAGCGTATTTCGAGCGCGCTCTCGCGGTCGCGCGCCAGCAGCAGGCAAAGTCCTGGGAACTGCGCGCCGCGATGAGCATGGCGCGGCTCTGGCGCGACCAGGGCAAGCGGCAGCAGGCCCGCGAGCTTCTCGCTCCGGTCTACGGCTGGTTCACCGAAGGCTTCGACACGCTCGATCTGAAGGAGGCGAAGGCGTTGCTCGACGCGCTGGCGTGATGAGCGCGCTCGTGGTCGCGAGGGAAGCCGGCGAGACGGGTCGGTTCTGGTGCGCCAGCGACGGGGAAGCTGCTACGGGTTTCCAAGCTCCTGCGTAACGCGACACGCACTACGGGTGCGATTTGCTGGAATCCCGGGCTCGCGATCGGGCTCTACCGGAAGCGGAAGACGGAAATCCGTGATAATAAGTAGCCGCAGGCCCGCCTGGGCGAGGAGCTTGCCGGTGGCCCGGCCTCTTGTCGAGGGGCGGACGGTTCGCGACCGTAGGAGGCCGGTGGGCGTTGTGTGTACCCGGTCGTGTACCCGGCGGGGCGCCAGAACCCGCCCGCGCGGGCCTACGCGATCCAACGAGGTTCGCGTAAACTCCCTGGGAAGTGTGGGTGGGCATTCACACCTCCGGGCATCGCCCAGGCCTGTCAAGCCAGAGGCCGCGGGTTCAAGTCCCGTTGACCCCGCCATTAGAAACGTGCAGTTCCGAGGGGCGGCGTCGAGCCGGCCCTCGGAACTGTGCGGGCTCGGACCACCCGCTTCCCCGAACCGCCCTCCCGCCGCTTCCGTTTCCCGCTTCTTGAGTGCCTCCCACGCCACCCGCTGCACCGCCGTCCCATGGCTATTGGGCCGACCCCGTCCCGACCGGGCCGCCGGCAGCCAATCCCTCACGGCTTGATCGGCCCAACGTACCGCTTCGCGAGCACGAGCTGGTCGTAATACACCACGCTGGTTGACCCGCTGGGCACCTGGGTGGCGTAGTGGGTGATCCACATGTAGTTGAGCTTGAGGACGGCGTCATTGCGGTAGCGCAGACCGGGGAAGGACTGCGTCGCGGCGAGGTCGGGCCGAAAGTTGGTGCCCACATAGGTGCCCTTGGGTGTGCCGGGGCCGAACTCCTGGATCCGGTGGCCGTCGATCCAGAGCCCGAGCAAACCGTCGTGGTTGGCGGGCGTGTTCAACTTGACGTGAATCTCGACGCTGTACCAACGGTTGAGCAAGAAGGTTGGCTGAGAGTCAACGAGGAAGGAGTTGCCGGCAGCAGGCACCTTGAGCTGACCGGTGATGGGGTCGGGCTCGGTGGCCCCGACCCGAGGAGTGACGATGTCCCCCCAGGCCTTCATCTCGAACCAGTAGTTGTAGAAGTCGAAGAGGAAGACCGAGCCGGTCCGTCTGGAGACCTCCGCGGAGACTGCCAGGGCCTTGTCTCCGTCAGGCGCGGTGCAGCACAGGCCGATAGCTCCCTGAGTAATGAAGGGCTGGGCGATAGGATTGACGCCCCCGATGTACACCGTGGTGTGGTGGTACACCGAGTCGGTGTACTTGATGTAGTACCGCAGGTAGATCTCCTCGTGGCCAGCATCGAGGTAACGGTACAGGCTCCCTCCGGTCGAGCGGCTCGTGGCGGTGACCTTGAGTGACGAAGGATTCCCTGCACCCGCCGGGGAATCGGTCACCAAAGCCATGTTTCCCGGATTGCGGGCAGCGGTGTAGCGAGCCGTCAGGGCCCCCACCGAGGCTTGATCGAAACTCTCGGCCCAGATCACGTCGGGGTCGGCTCCGATGCCCACGTCTCCGGGGTAGTCCGACGCCAGGCCGCCACTCGACGCGCCGCCGCCCGCAGATCCGCCCCCTCCACCCCTCGCGGCGCGGCCACCTCCTGACGCTCCTCCACCGGTAGCGCCTCCGGTGGCGCTACCCCCTGCTTGCGCAGATCCGCCGGCAGCCCCTCCCGCCCCTCCCCCACCATGGCCTCCAGCACCCGACAACTCAGCAGATCCAGCGCATCCGATAATCAGGATCGACAGCAGCAGAGCGATTTGCATCTTCCACCACCCTGCAACTAGGCAACCACGCGCAACCCAACCTTTTGTCCAGTTCGGCAGGAGTGGGGTCAACATGATGCGCCCTTCTCTGGCCGAGCGAGGAGGATGAAACAGAACAGGGCGACAGCCAACCGCATCATGACGGGAACCTCCCGACCGTCGGGATGCTACGCCGGGTAGTAAAACGCGTCAACCGCCGCTTCTGCCTCTCGGACTAGGGAGCTACAGAGTCCTCCAGCTCCCCGCAGGGAAGGCCCCAGGGGTGGAGATAGATTGGTAGTAGCGCCTCTAGGCTCCGGCTGGGGGCGGTTTCTCCGGCGGGGCGTCCGGGGCGCTTGCACAGTTGGCTGCGGGGTTTCGGTAGGAGCAGGTTTCGGCGAGGCCCTTTCCAGACCGTCCGGCGTCGCGGCCGGCCCCGCTGTGGCAAACGAACCCCCATACTGCTTCAGGAAGAGATCAGCAGCTTCGAGCTCGGGTTGGAGACGCCCGCTGCTCCGAATCTGTCCAATCTTTCCTTTATCGCTTGAGGCCTCTTAGTCAGACCCCACTGGCGCTCAGGCAGTTCCGCAAAGATGTCTCGACCCCTTCAATAAAGTATTTCTGGAAGCGATCGGCGGCGAGTTCTCCAAGCGCTTGAGCATCGACATTCGCGTACACGCGGAGTATCCTGCCCCCGCGTCGCGTACAACGGAGAACGAGTATTGCGCGAAGCAGAGAGAGCGCGCCTCGCGGACGACGGTAAACCGCGGCTCGCGGCGGCGGCTGATTAGGCCCCCGGATGGAGGTTGGCAAGGCCATGACGATGCGTCGACTCTCGTGGAGATGAGACCACCGGCGGCGAGCGGTACGCCCGCGCTGGTGCTGGGCGGGCCGTCGGCGACCGCCCTCGCCGTCATTCGCAGTCTCGGACGGGCCCGTATCCCTCAATATGCGGTCGGGACGACGGGGAGCTTCGTCGCCCGCTCCCGCTGGCATCGCCCGCTGCCACCTGTGAACGGCGGGACGCCCGCCGCGACGGAGCTGGGCCCGCTCCTGGCCGCGCTGCCCCTCGACCGGGCGGTCCTCTTCCCGTGTTCCGACGAGTGGGCGTTGGCCGTGGTCAGCCTCGATGGGACTTGGGCGGGGCGCTTCCCGATCAGCTCGCCTCCCCGCGCGAGCGTGGAGACGCTCGTTAACAAGGTGATGTTCTCGAAGCGGCTCCTCGAGCTGGGGATCCCCCATCCGCGCACGCTCCCCCTCCACTCCCCCGACGAACTGACGGACCTTACCGAGTCAGCACTCGCCGGCACGTTCCTCAAGCCGCGGCACTCCCAGGCATTCGCGCGGCGCTACGGGGTCAAGGCCTTCCGCTTTCGCACCCGCGCAGAGGCCGTGATGCTGGCCCGTCACGCCTCCGATGCCGGCATCGAGCTCATGTTGCAGGAGTACGTGCCCGGGCCCCCGGCGCGCCACTATATGATCGAGGGCTTCGTGGATCAGTCCGGCCAGATCTCCGCCCGCTTCGTCCGGCAGCGCGTGCGGATGTATCCGCCCGACTTCGGCGACAGCACGTGCATGGTCACCACCGCGCTGGATGCGGTCCGGGACGCGATCGAGCCGCTGGACCGGCTCCTGGTGGCTCTCCGCTATCGGGGCATGTTCGAGGCGGAGTTCAAGCTCGACGATCGCGACGGCCGATTCAAGCTCCTCGAGGTCAACGCGCGCCCATGGATGTTCCTCGGCTTCGCGGCGGTTTGCGGTGTCAACTTCTGCGATATGGCCTACCGCGATGCGCTCGGTCTGCCGGTGGTCCCGGTCCACAGGTACGCGGTCGGCCGGCGCTTCATCATGCCGTACCTCGACGCCTTCAGCTGCTGGCGGCTCGTCCGCGACCACCGCCTCACGCTGTGGGACTGGGCTCGCTCCTGGATCGGCGCCGGCCATCTCGTGTTCGCCCGGGATGACCCGGCGCCTGCACTCGCGAGCGTCGTCGAACAACTCCGGCGGATTTTCCAATCTGCATGGCGGCGTATCCCGAGCGCGTGGGCTCAAACGCGGCAATGACTGCAGACAAGGGTTTCCGCACTAACCGCCCTGGCTTTCGCCGCTGAACCACGATGAAGAAGCGCCGCGCCCTCGCCACCCAGCCCGACGGGCTGGCCCACCGCATCGCCTCCGTGCGGCGGGGCCTCGGGCTGTCTCAGGGAGCCTCGGTGCCCGGCTGGGTGTTTCCCAGAACACCGTGGTCAGCTACGCGCGCGGCCAGACCCCGCGAACGACCATCCTTGACCGCATCGCGCAGGCTGGCGGGGTGACGGCGGAGTGGCTCCTGCACGGAACGGCCTCGGAGCGGGCCCCTCACTTCGACGTGACCAAGCCTGGCAGGAGGCCGTGGATCTGCTGCGCCAAGTGTGGCAGGACCCCAACCGCCGCGGGGCGGTGGTCAGCGTCTGAGAAGCGAGTCTCCCTCGGGCCGTCCTCCCGATGCCACGGATGCTACGGCAGGCGTCGACGCGGGCCGGGAGCGCGGGGGTTGGGTTTGGCCTGTTTTCCTGGTATTTCTTTGGTGTCCGCGGACGTCTCGGTCGTGATGCTCCACCCCGGGTGACCCGAGGGGGTGACGCCGGGCTCGAACTCGCAGGGGGGTGCGAACATGGCTGGTCCGGCCAAGCAGCGATCGTCGAAGCGGGCTCCCGAGGCCGCGCCGGAGCGGGCGGCCGGGAAGAAGGTGACGCTCCCGTACACCGGCAAGGAGTTCCTGGAGAGCCTCGACGACGGCCGCGAGGTCTGGATCTACGGCGCGCGCGTCAAGAAGATCACCGCGCACCCGGCATTCCAGAACTGTGCCCGGATGATCGCGCGCCTGTACGACGCACTCCACGAGGACCACGCGAGCGGCAAGAACGTGCTCACCGGGCCCAGCGAGTGGGGTGGGTTCACCCACCGCTTCTTCCGGGCGCCGACCACCGTGGAGGAGCAGGTCGCGGGGCGCGACGCCATCGCCGCGTGGGCGCGCGTCACCTGGGGGTGGCTCGGACGGTCGCCCGATTACAAGGCGGCCTTCCTCGGGACGCTGGGGGCGAACGCGGAATTCTACGCCCCCTACCAGGACAACGCCCGACGCTGGTACCGGTTCTCGCAGGAGCGCGTCCCCTTCATCAACCACGCGATCATCCACCCGCCGGTCGACCGCAACATGGCGCCGGGGGCGCCGGGCGGTCCCACCGACATCTACGCGCGCGTCACCAAGGAGACCGCCGGGGGGATCTACGTCTCCGGCGCCAAGGTGGTGGCGACGGGCTCGGCGCTGACCCACTTCACCTTCGTCGCCCACCACGGGCTCATCCCGGTGCAGGGCAAGAACTTCGCGGTCGTCTTCATGGTGCCGACCAGCGCGAAGGGGGTGAAGCTCATCTGCCGGGTCTCGAACGAGCTGCGCGCCGCCACGCTGGGCAGCCCGTTCGACTATCCGCTCTCCAGCCGGCTGGACGAGAACGACGCCATCTTCGTGATGGACAACGTGTTCGTGCCCTGGGAAGACGTGTTCGTCTACGCCGACGTCGAGAAGGCGAACAACTTCTTCCCGCGCACCGGCTTCCTCCCCCGGGCCCTCATCCACGGCTGCACGCGGCTGGCGGTCAAGCTCGACTTCATCACCGGCCTCCTGATCAAGGCCACCGAGGTCACCGGCGCCCGGACGTTCCGGGGCGTGGAGGCGAACATCGGCGAGGTCATCGCCTGGCGCAACATGATCTGGGGGCTGTCCGACGCGATGGCCAAGACCGCCGACCCGTGGACCGGCGGCTGCATCCTGCCCGGCATGGAGCCGGCCGCCGCCTACCAGGTGCTGGCGCCCGAGGCCTACGTCCAGGTCAAGAACCTCATCGAGAAGACCGTGGCCAGCGGACTCATCTACCTGAACTCGCACGCCCGCGACTTCAAGACGCCGGACCTCCGGAAGTACCTCGACCTCTACCTGCGGGGCTCGGGCGGGGTGGACGCCATCGACCGGGTCAAGCTGATGAAGCTCCTGTGGGACGCGATCGGGACCGAGTTCGGCGGCCGGCACGAGCTGTACGAGATCAACTACTCCGGGAGCCACGAGGAGATCCGGCGCTACGCGCTGTTCGGAGCGCTGGCCTCCGGGCCAGTACGATCGCTGGAAGCAGTTCGCCGAGTCGTGCATGGCCGAGTACGACCTCGACGGGTGGAAGGCGAAGGATCTCGTCAACACCGATGGGCTGAGCGCACTGCGCTGATCGCCTGTCAACGAATCGGACCTCCGGCTCCCCCCTCCCCCCAGCGGGTGGGGGAGGGGGGTTGGGGGGGTAGGCGGGAGGCTTCGAACTGATGCCGCGCGGCCTGGACGAGCGCGTGTTCCGCCGCGCGCTCGGCCGCTTCGCCACCGGCGTGATCGTGCTGACCGCCGGCTCCCGGCGCGCGCCGCACGCGATGACCGCCAACGCGTTCATGTCGGGCTCGCTGAGGCCGCCGCTGGTAGTGGTGTCGGTGGGCCGCGCGGCCCGCATGCACGCGCGGCTGATCGGTGCCCGGCGGTTCGGCGTCAGCATCCTCGACCAGGCCCAGGAGCCGGCCAGCCGCCACTTCGCGGGCCAGGCCGTCGCCGGCTTCGCCCCGGAGTTCGCGGAGCTGGCCAGGGTCCCCGTGCTCGCCACCGCCGCGGTGGTGATCGCGGCCCGGATCACGCATCGCTACGGGTGCGGCGATCACACCCTGTTCGTGGGCGAGGTCGAGGATCTGGCCGTCAGCGTGGCGGCGCCGCCACTCCTCTACTACGAAGGCCGGTACGGAGTGCTCGAAGCCTTTCCGTCGGCGCCCGGGCGGAGTCCGGAGCCCTTCCCGTCCTTCTTCTGAACGCGTGTGAAGGAATGGCGTCCTCCGGCTCCCCCCTCCCCCCGGTGGGTGGGGGAGGGGGGCTGGGGGGGTGGGCGGGAGGTGTATGGTTGACGGGCAGGAGCTGCGCCATGATCAAGGCCGACGACTTCCTGGTTCCCGCCCGCGCCCGCGGGTTCGACTTCTACGCCGGGGTCCCGTGCTCGTTCCTGACACCGATCATCAACCGGGTCATCGGCGACCCGGCCATCGAGTACGTCGGGGCGGCCAGCGAAGGCGAGGCGGTGGCCATCGCGGCCGGCGCCTGGCTGGCCGGGCGGCGGACGGTCGTGATGTGCCAGAACTCGGGCCTCGGCAACGCGGTCAACCCGCTCACCTCGCTGAGCTTCCCCTTCCGGATCCCGACGCTGCTCATCGTGACCTGGCGCGGCCAGCCCGGACTCGCCGACGAGCCCCAGCACGAGCTGATGGGCGAGATCACCGGCGCCCTGCTCGACACCATGCGCATCCCGCGCCGGAGCTTCCCGACGACCGAGGGCGCCGTCGCCGAGGCGCTGGCCGCGGCCGAGGCCGAGATGGACGCGCACCAGCCTTCCCTTCGCCTTCATCATGGAGAAGGACAGCGTGCGCGACGACGGCCTCGACGAGCGGGCGCCGGGCCCCCGGCCGCCGGGGACGCATCGCGACCTCCGGGCGCACGGCCCGCGACCGTCGCGGGCCGCGGTGCTGGAGCGCTTCCTGGCCGTGGTGGCGGACGCCGCCGCGGTGATCGCGACGACCGGGAAGTGCGGCCGCGAGCTGTTCACCCTCGCCGACCGGCCGCAGCACCTCTACCAGGTGGGCTCCATGGGATGCGCCGGGCCGATGGGGCTCGGGGTGGCGCTGAACGTGCGCCGGCCGGTCGTCGTGCTCGACGGGGACGGCGCCGCGCTCATGAAGCTGGGGGCGATGGCGACCATCGGGGCCCGGGCCCCCCGGAACCTGGTGCACGTCGTGCTCGACAACGGCGTGCACGACTCGACGGGCGGGCAGGCGACGGTCTCGGCCAGCGTGGACTTCGCGGCGGTGGCGCTGGCCTGTGGCTACGCGACGGGGACGCTCTGCGACGACCTCGCCGGCTTCGAGCAGGCCTTCACCGCGACCCGCGATCTCCCTGGGCCCCATCTCGTCCACGTCCGGATCGCGCCCGGGTCGATGACCCGTCTGGGCCGCCCGACCGTCAAGCCCCCCGAGGTCGCGCGCCGCTTCCAGCGGTTCCTGGCCGGCGCCGGGTAGCCGCCCCGGTCCGGCGGCTCCTGGCCGTGACAGCGGCCGGGCGGCGTTGCTATAGTGCCCGCGATGGCCAGGAATCGGTGGCTCGAGTGGGCCGAGGATCCCGAGCATCGCCGCCGGGTGTCGCTCCTGCGCGCGGCGCCGGTCTTCGCGGGGCTGCCGCGCCGGCTCCTCGGCCGGCTGGCCGTCCGGTTCGTCGAGAAGGCCTACGGCCCGGGTGACCTGGTCTTCCGGGAGGGCGATCCTGGCAAGGCGCTCTTCGTCCTCCGGGAGGGCGCGGTGTCGATCAGCCGGGCGACCGCCGACGGCGAGCGGATCCTGCGTGCACTCGAGCCCGGCGACTGCTTCGGCGAGATGGCGCTGATCGACGATTTCCCTCGATCGGCGTCGGCCGCGGTCACCGCCCCGACGCACCTCCTCATCCTCTACAAGAGTGACTTCGATGCGCTGGTCGAGGGCCAGCCCCGAATCGCGCTGGTGACGCTGCAGAACCTGCTCCGGATCCTGGCCACCTACGTCCGGAGCGCGCCGCCGCCGATGGCGGTGGAGCACTCCGGGGCGGGCGACGGCCGGGCCGGGACGGACGCGGGACGATGATCGGCGCGCGGCGCGCACGCCCGACGTTCCCGGTGTGGCTGGTCGCCGTCGGCGTGCTCGCCCTCGGCTACCTCTTCCGGGGGCTCCTGGTTCCGCTCCTGGTGGCCATGGCGATGGCCTACCTGCTGAATCCCCTCGTCGCGTGGGCGGATGGCTTCGGGATCCGGCGGACCGTGGCCGTCGCGGCGCTCTATGTGGGGCTGGCCATCCTCGTGATCGGCGCCGCCGTCGCCCTCGGCCCCCGGCTCCGTGTCGAGGCCACCGGGCTCGCCGACCGGCTGCCGTCCCTGGTGGACGAGGTGGACGCGGCCCTCGTGCTGGCCGGCCGTGACCTCGCGATCGCGGTTCCCGCCACCCGGCGCTTTCTGCCGAGCAGCGAGGCGCGCCGGGGCTGGATCGAGCAGCTCCTCGAGGGCCGGGGCGGCCGGCTGGCCGACGTCCTCGAGAACGCCGGGCACCTGCTCCTCCTCTCGGTTCTGGTCCCGTTCTTCGCCTTCTTCCTGCTCCGCGACACCCGGCATCTCATCACGCTCCTGCTGAACCGGGTGCCGCCCGCCCACATCGAGACCTCCGTCGCCACCTGGGGTGTGATCAACCGGATCATCGGCGGGTACCTCCGGGGCGTCGCCCTGGACGGGCTCGTCATCGCGGTCCTCGCCTCGCTCGGCCTGTGGGCGCTGGGCGTGCCGTATCCCGTCCTGCTCGGCGCCTTCGCGGGGCTGGCCAACACGGTTCCCGTCGTGGGGCCGCTCCTGGGCGCCGGCGCCGCTGGCCTGGTCGTCCTCACCGACGGCCGCGGGCTGGCCGCGATCGGGGGCGTCCTGCTCCTCTTCCTCGTGCTCAAGCTTCTCGACGACACCGTCATCCAGCCCCTGACCATCGGGCGGAGCGTGCACCTGCACCCCGTGCTCCTGCTCAGCTCGGTGGTGGCCGGCGGTCAGGCCTTCGGCATCCTGGGCATGGTGATCGCCGTGCCGCTGACGACCGTGCTCCAGGAGACGATCCGCCTCTGGCTCGAGCACCAGCGGGCCCTCGCCGCCCACCCGCACGCCCGGGAGGCCACGAGCCCGGCCCACTTCGTCTGCTGAGGATCTTCGGGGGGGTCTCGGAAGACCCCCCCGATTCCCCCCCCTCGGAGGCCGTGACTGTTGGACGGCCTTCGGCCTTTGGGCCGCGGCTCGAAGCGGAACGCCACGACCGCGCGGCCAGAATCGAGGGGTTGCGAGAAGCCGATGGGGCCCGCCCGCGTGTGAAGGTTTGGGTCCTCCGACTCCCCCCTCCCCCGTGCGACGGAGGGACGGGACGTCGCGAGGGCCGCAGGCCCGAGCCGTCCCGGCGATCCCGTCAGACGGGAGGGGGTTGGGGGGTGGGCGGGAGGTCCCGAACAATCAGGGCGGGGAGGCGAAGCGCGTCAGCAGCTCCTCGAAGTCGCCGGCCGGGAGGGCCTCTGCCCACTGGCGCGCCTCCGGGTCCTTGCCGTAGTACTCGCCCATGTAGACCACGGCCTCCTGCTTCGTCCGGAAGAGCCGCCAGCGATGGGCGACGCGGCTCCCGGCCCGCCGGAGGAGGAAGACCGGGTCCGCCGGGGAGGCCGGCTCGTACTCGCTCCGCGCGCCGGACTGGTCGTAGGTGATCCAGGCCACCGCGATCCCGTGCGCGGACAGGACCCGGGCGCGCAGCGATTCCTCGCTCGGCAGCGATTCCACGTCGGCCAGGCGCGGCCCGTAGTAGACGGGGACGCCGGCGTCGTCCACGGCGAGGAGGGGCGCGATCGGCCCCTCGCCGGCGGCGTCGAGCGCGCGCCGGGATTCCTCGCCGACCCAGAAGAACCCCGTCGGCGGCCCCGCCCGCTTCGTGCCGTACGCCACCCGGCGGGCCGCCTCGTCCCCCAGCCACGCGATGTCCGGGGTGTGGAGGTCCTGCCAGACCTCGACCAGCACGCCCGGGCCGACGCGCCCCCGCCGCCGGTCGATCTCGGCCTTGTCGGCGAGGAGGTAGAGGCGGGCCATGGGCCGAAGGTAACATGGACGGTCTCGAGCGACAGGCGATCAGCTCGGCTTCGAGCGTCCCGGCCGAAGCCCGCCCCGCGGCCCAACCAGTTCGGCGAGCGCGTCCGCGAGGTCTACGAGAGCCCCAGGATGCGCCCGTACTTCCGCTCGGCCCCGTAGCCTCGCCCGCCAGGTCCGTCGCGGGGCTGTGACGCACGGCGTGAGAGGCTGCCCCTCACGGTATCGATCTTGCCCAAGGTCATGCAGAGACCGGCGCCCGCCTCGCGCCGCTGGGAACGGACTGCCTGCGCCGTCAGGCGCTGGCTTTGGAATCACGCGGAGCGGGATCCGCGAGAGAGGCCTCCGCAGCTCGAAGGGTCCTCCCGGCTTCCCCCCTCCCCCCGGTGGGTGGGGGAGGGAGGTTGGGGGGTGGGCGGGAGGTCCCGAACTGAGTGGACCAAGGTCCAATAGGCAGGTCGGATCACGGCGACTAGACTCATCACGTACAGGAGGAGCGGGGTCATGGCGGTCATCTGGTGGATCGTGTTCGGGCTCGTCGTGGGGATCGTCGCCAAGTTCTTGATGCCGGGTCGTGACCCGGGCGGAGTCATCGTCACGATTCTGCTCGGAGTGGCGGGCGCCCTCCTGGGCGGCTATCTTGGCCGGGCGGTTGGCTGGTACGCCGAGGGGGATCCAGTCGGCTTCTTGATGGCCGTGGTGGGCGCCATCGCCTTGCTGGCGCTCTACCGGATGCTGGCCCGCCGATCGGTCTGAGTGACGTTTCTCGGGGGGCTCGAAAGACCCCCCCGCTGCCCCCTCGTCGTGGCGGCGGCGAAGCCGCCGCCGCGGTGGCTCTGCATGGCTCACATGGCCTTGAACGCCCGGTCGGGGCGCCCAGGAGGCAGAGATGCTTGCAGTGAGATGGCTGCGCATGATTCCGGCGGTGGCCCTCGTCCTCGCCGGCTGTGTCGGGCTCGAGACACGGCCGGCGCCGTCCCGAGGCCCCGCGCCCTCGCCGAGCGCCGGACAGCCCGCGCCGACCCCGGCGGCCCGGCGAGTCGACCCGCGGGACGCCCAGCGGCTTTCGCGCATCATGGTTCCGCTGCTTCGGGCCGCCAACAACCAGCGGCCGCTGGACCAGGTTCGCGTGGGAGTCCTCGCCGACGACGGCATCAACGCCGCCAGCGCCGGCGGCGGCGAGTTCTACGTGACGCGGGGTCTCCTCACGCGCGCCAACGACGAGCAGCTCGCCGCGGTTCTGGCCCACGAGATCGCGCACGACGACCTCGGCCACGTGGCGAAGGCACAGGCCTTGGGCGCCGGGGTCCAGATCGGGGCCGCCATCCTCGATCAGATCTTTCCCGGCGTCGGCCAGATCGCGCCGGTGGCCGGCACCCTGATCACCCGTGCCTACAGCCGGCAGGAAGAGCTGGAGGCCGATCGCCACGGGGTGGAGATCCTCCAACGGGCGGGCCTGCCCAAGGAGGCGATGGAGCGGACCCTCGTCTGGCTCGAGTCGCAGACCGGCGGCAGCAGCGGTGGCGGGTTCTTCTCCACGCACCCCGGCACGGACGAGCGCATCGCCGCCCTCCGCAAGCTCCGCTAAATCCTCGGGGGTTTCGGAAGACCCCCCGATCCCCCCCTCGGAGGCCGCGGCGCGGAGTGGAACGCCATGGCCGCGAGGTCTGCGGTCGGCGCGTCGCGAGAAGCCGACGGACAGCCGCGTTCGTGAAGAGGACCCGGGCGGAGTCGGTCCAATCGGTCGAGTCGAGGAGTTTTGCCGGCCTGGCCCGACGCTTGGACACTCCGCCGGCGGTGGAGTAGACTGCGTCCCAGGGAGGCCGACGACGCGAAGGCGGGCTGCCCAGGGAGGTGCGCAGTGGTCGCACGAACGATCCTCCGAGTCGTGGCCGGCGGCCTCGCCCTGGTCCTGCTGGCCGGCTGTGCCGAGCAGACCGCTCAGGGCACCATCGTCGGGGCCGGAAGCGGCGCCCTCATTGGTGCCATGGCGGGCAAGGGGACCGGTGCGCTTCTCGGAGCGGTGATCGGCGGCCTCGCCGGCGCGCTCGTGGGGGAGACGGTGGCCCATCGTCAGACCGCTGCCGCCGCGACGCCGGCGCCACCCCCGCCTCCGCCGCCCGCGGCCTTCCCGGGCCCACCACCTCCACCGCCGGGCGGGCAATGGTCGGTGGTGACCTCACCGGCGCCGGTGGGCGGTCCGGTGGCTCCGCCGGGGCCGCCGCCCGATCCCACGCGGGGCGTGATCACCAACGCGACCCCGTGGGAGATCCAGGTCTTCATCGATGCGCCGCCCGGCACCCCAGGCCCGCTCGTTCTCAGGCGGGGTGACAGCGTACCCGTCATCCTCGACGTCGGACAGCACCGCATCGTCGCGCAGGCGTTCGTCGACACCCAGCTCGGCCGCCGGCTGGTGGGCACGTTCGACCAGATCCTGAGCGTGGATCCACGCGCTCCCGGCTGGACCATCCACTTCTTCCCGACCAACTTCTAGCCCCAACCGGACAGACGCCCGGACCTGAGCCGTCTGTTCCCCTCCTCCCCGGGGGGGACGGGCCGGTCCCCACCCCGACCCTGTCTCCCTCCCCGCGGGGGCGAGGGAGCGGAGTGCCGCCCTCGATCGCGAAGAGACACGGCCCGTGCTCCGTCCTAGGGGGCAGACCGATGGTGTGTCAGCACCCCACCCACACGTGGTGAACATTCACCAGGAGGCCCTAGCATGATCGCTGCGAAGCCATGGCGAGTCAGGGCCGGCTATGCCCTGCTCGCCGTACTGCTCGTCCTCTCGGCAGGTGTTCTGATGACCCGGGTCCTGGCGGCCACCCCCGCCGCGCCCGACTCGAGTGCCACGACCGCGCCGGCCATCCCGGGCGCGCTCCCCGAGTCCTACCCGTGGATGCGTCTGGCCGAGACCCTCACGCCGGCCGTGGTCAACGTCCGGACGGTTGGCGAGACTCCCCGCGGGCGGGACCGCGTCGAGGAGATGCTGCCGGAGCCGTTCCGCCGCCACCTGCCGCCAGAGCTCCGCGGACAGGCTCCCGACCGGCCCCGCCCGATGCGAGGGCTCGGGTCCGGGTTCATCATCGACGCCGGCGGCTACATCGTCACCAACCACCACGTGGTGGACGGCGCCAAGTCCATCGAGGTGACCCTCAGCGACGGCCGGAAACTCGCGGCGAAGCTGGTGGGGAGCGACCCCGAGACCGACATCGCGCTCCTGAAGGTGGAGGCCACCGGCCTGCCGACGATCCCGCTCGGCAGCTCGGCGGCGCTGCGCGTGGCCGAGCCGGTCATGGCGATGGGCAACCCGTTCGGCCTCGATCACACGGTGACCGTGGGGATCATCAGCGGCACCGGCCGGGTGATCGGCGCCGGCCGCTACGACGACTTCCTGCAGACCGACGCCGCGATCAACCCCGGCAACTCCGGGGGCCCGATCATCAACACCCGCGGGGAGGCCGTCGGCATCGCCAGCGCGATCGCGAGCCGGAGCGGCGGCTTCCAGGGCGTCGGGTTCGCCATCCCGATCGATCTGGCCAAGCCGGTCGTGCAGCAGCTCCGGACGGCCGGGCGGGTGACCCGCGGCTGGCTCGGCGTGTCGATCCAGCCGGTCACTCCCGAGCTGGCCAAGTCGTTCAGCCTCACCGAGACGAAGGGCGTGCTGGTGGCCTCGGTGGCCGACGGCTCGCCCGCCGAGAAGGCGGGGCTCAAGGCCGGCGACGTCATCGTCCGGTACGATGGCAAGGGCGTCGACGGCCCCCGCGTGCTGCCGGCGCTGGTGGCCAACACCGAGATCGGCAAGACCGTGGAGCTGTCGGTCGTCCGCGACGGGAGCCTCCGGCCCCTGAAGGTCACCGTCGGCAACCTCGCCGATTCCCGTCAGGCGAGCGCGACGGGGGAGCCGGTCAAGCCGAGCCGGCTCGCCGAGCGGCTCGGCCTCGAGCTGCAGCAGGGCGACAAGGGCGTCGTGGTGACCGACGTTCGGCCTTCGTCCCCGGCCGACCAGGCCGGGATCGTCGAGGGCGACGTGATCCGCGAGGTCAACCGGACCCCCGTCTCGAGGATCGAGGACGTCCAGAAAGGGATGGACCGGCCGGTCGGAGCGGCGAACCAGGTCCTGCTCCGCGTCGAGCGGCAGGGCTCGGAGCGCTACGTCGTCGTGGACGTCGGCTAGGAGTTTCCCTCACCCACCCTCTCCCCCGACTCGGGGGAGAGGGTCTATGGGCTCGAGCAGGGCCACCGGGAAGCTGGCGAGGGCCGACGCGAGTGAGAGCGTCGGCCCTTCCGGCGCCACCGGCACGGGCTCCCCGGTGAAGACGTTGCGGTAGCCCGTCGCCGCCGGGATCCGGTCGAGGACGACCGCGTCGTCTTCCCAGACCTCGGCGCCCAGCGGGAGCCCGGCGGGACCGCGGAGGCGCGTGTACCAGCGCGGCGCGATCACGATCATGTGACCATCGCCACCAGCCGGGGCCAGGCGAGCGAAGGCGCAGACGTGGTCGGCCCGTGACCCGGTGACGGCGAGCGGGCGGTACCCCCCGCCGGGCTGGAGCGCCCGGTGTCGTCGCCGGGCGTCGAGCGCCCGCCAGATCAGGTAGAGCTTGACCCGGCCGTCCACCCGCTCCGCCAGGAGCTCGGCCGCCAGCCCCCGGAGGTCGGGATCCGGTCCGGCGCCGCGCGCCTCCAGCTCGGCGAGAAGCCTCGAGCGGAGCGCCCAGTCCACCGGCTGCCGGTTGTCGGGATCCACCAGGGAGAAGTCCCACAGCTCCGTCCCCTGATAGAGGTCGGGCACGCCGGGGCAGGTGAGCTTCAGGAGCGCCTGCGAGAGCGCGCTCAGCAGCCCGGCGTCGCCGATCGCGGCCACGAAGCCCTCGAGATCGTCGAGGAAGGCTGGGCTCTCCCGGCGGTCGAGCACCGTCGTGACGAAGCGGTGGATCGCCCGCTCGTAGGGCTCGTCGGGGTTGATCCAGCTCGTGTTGACCTTGGCCTCCCGCACGGCCTTCCCCATGTAGGCGGCGAGACGCTCGACGACGGCCTGATGACCCGCCGCGTCGGGCGGCCGCAGGGGCCAGGCGCCCACCAGGGTCTGGTAGAAGAGGTACTCCTCGTTCCGGCTCGGCGCCAGGCGTTCCCCCACCGGCTGGCGACGCCGCCGGTTGAGGCGCCGCCAGCGGGCCAGCCGGGCCTGCCACTCGCGGGGGATCTCCGACAGCACGGTGATGCGGGCCCGCAGGTCCTCGCCGCGCTTCGTGTCGTGGGTGGCGGTGGCGCACATCGTCGAGGGCCAGCGGGCGGCCCGCTCGGCGTTCCGCGCGTGGAAGGCGTCCAGCGGGATGCCGAACCGCTCGGGATCGCCGCCGACCTCGTTGAGCGAGAGGAGCCGGTTGAACGTGTAGAAGACGGTGTCCTCCACCGCCTTGGCCATGACCGGGCCCGTCATCTGCTGGAACTGCATGACGAACGCGAGCTGCTCCTTCCGGTAGCCCTCGTCGGCACCCTCCAGGGGGCGGAGGAGCAGGGTGTCCCGGACGAAGTCGTACACGGTGACGTTCGTCGTCGGGTTCCGGCGGCGGGCGACCCGCACCGCGTGCTCGATCACGGCCCGGTCCGCCGCGTGGATCTCGAAGTCGCGGATGTAGGTCCGGTAGACGGGGAAGGCCGCGATGACGTCCCGCAGGGCCTCGGTCAGGCTGCCCAGCGTGAAGTCGCGGGTGCGCCGGTGCCGCTCGGACAGCTGATCGAGACGGTGACCGAGGACCGCCAGCTCCGCGGCCAGGCTCACGCGCAGGATGAGCCCCTTCTTCTCGTACACCTCCTCGGCGTAGGCTCGCGAGCGCCCGGTGTACGCGCGGTAGATCCGGTCCATGACCCGGTAGTGCCGGCGGTCGACCAGGATGCCCGTCAACAGGTTCAGGAAGGTGTAGCCGGTCGTGCCGTGGATCGGCCAGTCGTCGCGGAGGCGCTCGGTGCCCGACAGGATCTTCTCGGCGACCAGGTAGCGCGGGCCGCCGGGGGCGTCCGGGCCGGCGCCCAGCTCCTGGAGGCGAGCGAGGTAGCCGGCGGGGTCGTGGAGGCCGTCGATGTGATCCACGCGCAACCCCGTCACCAGGCCCTCGGCCAGGAGCCGCCGGACGAGCCGGTGGGTCTCCTCGAACACGACCGGGTCCTCGACGCGGATCGCGGCGAGCTGGTTCTGGTCGAAGAACCGGCGGTAGTTGATCTCCTCGGCCGCCACCCGCCAGAAGGCGAGGCGGTAGGCCTGACGCTCGAGGAGGGCGTCGAGCCGGTCGAGGCTCCGCGGGTCGCCCTTCTGGCCGTTGATGGCCCGCACGCTCTCGTCCACCAGCTCCCGCACCGCCGGGACCGTGTCGTACAGCCGGGCCAGCCGTCGCCGCACGACCTCGGTTTCCCGGCGCCGCTCCTGGTACCGCTCCAGGTCGGTGTCCCGCTGGGCCGGCAGGTTCCGCAGCGCGGTGACGATGCTGCGCAGCTCCATCGCGTCCGGGTGCTCGGGGCCGAGGTGGGCGTCGAGGCGCTCCAGGTTCGATTCCAGGATGGCGGGCACCGAGCGCGGGTCGAGCGGGAGCTGGAACTCGTAGTAGCGGACGAAGAAGGCGCCGGCCTCGTAGACGAGCTGGAGCTCGCCGCTCTCGAGGACGAGCCCGTACTGGTCGCTCAGGATCGGCAGCAGCAGGCGGTCGCGCAGCTCCGGCTTGACCGGCTGCCAGTCGATGTCGAAGGCGCGCGCGAAGTAGGAGCCGGGCCCGTGGGTGAGGACATCCGTCCACCAGACGTTCCCCGGCGCCCCCACGCCCATGTGGTTCGGGATGACGTCGAGGATCTGGCCGAGACCGTGCGCCGCGAGCGCGGCGACGAACCCGGCGTAGTCGGACTCCGAGCCGATCTCCGGGTTCAGCGCGTTGTGGTCGAACACGTCGTAGCCGTGGAGGCTGCCGGGGCGGGCCTTGAAGTACGGCGACGCGTAGCAGTCGGTCACGCCGAGGCGCTGGAGATACGGGGCGAGGCCGGCGGCGTCCCGGAAGGTGAACCGGTGGTTGAACTGCAGGCGATACGTCGCCCAGGGCAGCCCGTGACGGGGTCGGGGACCGGCCGGAGTGTCGTCGCTCACGCTCGCCAGGACTCCATCAATGCGGCCCGACCTGCGCGCGCAGCCCGTGGGCCTCTCTTCACTATATCCCGTCTGCCGCCGGTCCGCCTCCCCGCCTCCCCGCCTCCCCGCCTTGGCCCCGGTTCCCGCTGCGTGCTAGAGTGGCCGGGCCATGCCGATCCTGTTCGTGGTGAGGCGATCCCGCCCCCGGCTGTTCGCCGCCCTCCGCCGTCTGGTGGCGCGACCGGGCCTGGTCGGGGTCATGCTCGAGCGCCGGGACCCGCCGGCCCGCCGGAAGGGGCCGACCGACGTGGCCGACCAGCCCCGACGCCCGGTGCGCCAGCCGCTCGACCACGACGGCCTCCGGACCTTGGCCGAGATCGGCTTCATGGTCGTGAGCGTGCGCACGCTCCCGGAGGGCGCCGACCCCCGGCGGGCCAGGCGGGCGGCCCCGGCGGCCTCCGGGCCGGCGCGTCGCTCCAAGGCCCGCGTGCGCTCGAGGCGCCGCCCCGGCCCGGCCCGCCGCTCCGGATGACGGTCAGCGTCCCCGGCTTCCGCGTCCGGACGCGGCTCGGCGTCCCGGTGGCGATGCGCGACGGCGTCCGCCTCTCCACCGACGTCTACCTCCCCGACGCCCCGGGACCCTTCCCGGTCATTCTGATCCGCACCCCGTACAGCAACAACGTAGAGTACCTGGTCGAGGACGGCGTGCACTTCGCCCAGCGCGGGTACGCGGTCGCGATCCAGGACGTCCGCGGGCGCTTCGACTCGGACGGGGAGTGGTCGCCGTTCGCCCACGAGGCCACGGACGGCTACGACGCCCAGGAGTGGTGCGGGACCCAGCCCTGGTCCACCGGCAAGCTGGGGACCAGCGGCGGCTCCTACCTCGCGCTGACCCAGTGGCTGCCGGCGCCCCTTCGCAACCGCCACCTGGCGGCCATGGCGCCCCGCGTCGGGTTCTCGAACCTCTACCACAACTGGGTCTACACGGGCGGCGCGTTCCAGCTCGGCTTCAATCTCCGCTGGGGCGCCATCCAGATGCACACGCGGACGAACCAGACCCAGTACCTCTGGATGCCGCCCGAGCAGCACCTGTCCTCGCTCTTCTGGCACCTCCCCCTCGTGACCGGTGACGAGAACGCGGGGCGGACCTGCGAGTTCTACAAGGAGTGGATCCGCCACCCGGCCTATGACTCGTACTGGGAGAAGCTCGGCAACGTCGAGAAGGACTACGACCAGATCGACGTCCCGGCCTACGGGCTGGGCGGCTGGTACGACGTCTTCCTCCAGTCCACCTTGAACAACTTCATGGGCGTCCGGGGGCGTGGGTACTCGGAGCGGGCCCGACGCGGCCAGAAGGTCCTGATCGGGCCCTGGGTCCACTCACTCGGCGAGCGCGGGACCTGCCCCCGGACCGGCGACCTCGACTTCGGGGCGGCCTCGCTGGTCGACCTGCGGGGCGAGGAGCTGCGCTGGTTCGACTACTGGCTCAAGGGCCTCGACAACGGGATCCTGCGCGAGCCGCCGGTCCGGGTCTTCGTCATGGGGACGAACCGGTGGCGGACGGCCGACGACTGGCCGATCCCCGGCACCCGCTTCGTCGAGCACTACTTCCACAGCGGCGGCCGGGCCAACTCGCTCTTCGGCGACGGCCGCCTGGACCGCCGGCGTCCGGAGACCGAGCCGCCCGACAGCTTCGTCTACGATCCCCGCGAGCCGGTCCCGACGCTCGGCGGCAGCACGTGCTGCGGCGAGGATGTCACGCCGATCACCATGGGGCCGCGCGACCAGCGCCCGGCCGAGTGGCGGCCCGACGTCCTCTGCTACACCACGCCGCCGCTCGAGGCCGACGTCGAGGTGACCGGCCCGATCGAGGCCGCGCTGTGGGCGGCGTCCACCGCCCCCGACACCGACTTCACGGCCAAGCTGGTGGACGTCTTTCCCTCGGGTTACGCGATGAACGTGGCCCAGGGCATCATCCGGGCCCGCTTCCGCGACTCCTGGGAATCGCCGGCGCCGCTCGAGCCCGGCCGGATTTACCGCTTCCGGATCGACTGCTGGTCCTCGTCGAACTGCTTCCAGAAGGGCCACCGGATCCGCGTCGAGATCGCCTCGTCGAACTTCCCGCAGTTCGACCGGAACCCGAACACCGGCCACCCCTTCGGACAGGACGCCGAGCTGCGCCCGGCCACGCAGACGATCTACCACGACGCGGTGCACCCGTCGCACATCGTGCTGCCCGTCGTGGATGCCGGCGGGCCGTCGCCTTCGTCCTGACCGCGTCCGCGGGGTGGCATCGATGGATCTGGGGCTGAACGGCAAGGTGGCGGTCGTCACCGGGGCCAGCGATGGCCTCGGCCGGGCCACCGCGGAGCGGCTGGCCGAAGAGGGCGCGGCGGTCGCCCTGTGCGCGCGGGGCGCCGAGCGGCTGCGGGCGGTGGCCGAGGACATCCGCCGGAAGGGCGGCCAGGCCCTCGACCTGCCGGCCGACGTGACCCGCCCGCCGGAGCTCGAGCGCTTCGTCGGCGCCACCCTCGACCGCCTCGGCCGGATCGACATCCTCGTCAACAACGCGGGGAGCTCGGCGGCCCGCGCGTTCGACACCGTGGACGACGCCGCCTGGCAGGCCGACCTCGAGCTCAAGCTCTTCGCGGCCATCCGCTGCATCCGGCTCTGCGTTCCCGCGATGCGGCGGGCCGGGGGCGGGCGGATCATCAACATCCTGAACACGGGGGCCAAGGCGCCGGCGGCCCGCTCGGTGCCGACCTCGGTGAGCCGGGCCGGCGGCCTGGCGCTCACCAAGGCCCTGTCCAAGGAGCTGGCGGCCGACCGCATCCTAGTGAACGCCGTCTGCATCGGGCTCGTCAAGAGCGGCCAGTGGGAGCGCCGCTGGGAGCGCGAGGGGCGCCCGGGGACGCTGGAGGAGTTCTACGCCCGCCTGGCCCGGGAGCGGGACGTGCCGCTGGGGCGGATCGGGGAGGCGAGCGAGCTGGCGGCCCTGGTCGTGTTCCTGGCCTCCGCCCAGGCGGCCTACGTCACCGGCGTCGCGATCAACTTCGACGGCGGGCTCGTCAACGTCGTCTGATCGGCGGGCGAGGGGCCGCCTCGGCGCGCCTCAGGGCTTGGTCGCGCGCCGGAGGACCCGGATCTCGGTAGCGACCGCCCGGCTGCCGGCGACGATGCACTCCCCCCGGATCTCGTCACCGGCGCGGAGGCCGGCCGGGGGAATCTTCCGCCCCGTCTCGTCGACGATCCGGGTCTGCCCGTGCAGGATCAGGACGTGCCGGCACTGGGCGCCGTACGTCACCACGAGCCGTCCGGCCTTGTCGTCGACCGACAGGAGTACGCCGTCCCCGGCGTGGAAGGCCGCGGTGTCCGAGCCACCGGGCTGGGTGAGGTCGCTCAGGGGGGGTAACCGGCCGTCTCTTTCCATCATGGTCGCCTCCGTCGCCTTTGGCTTCCGTCCTCCCGGAGTAGAGTGGCAAGCGACGTGCCAGCGGAAAGGATCGATATGGCGCGGATCTGGCTCACCGAGGCGCGGCGTTCGACAGTGGTGGTGACGAAAACTCGGCCGAGGTTCGTCGGCCGGGAGGGCTGAGGACGTGGAGTTACCCCGGACGGCAGGTGTGGTGGTGGTCGGCGGGGGCGTGGTGGGCTGCAGCATCGCCTACCACCTCGCCCGGCGCGGGATGCGGGACGTGGTGGTGCTGGAGCGGGATGCGGTCGGCGCCGGCACGACCAGCAAGGCGGCCGGCGGCATCCGCGCCCAGTTCCCCACCGAGACCGAGATCCGCTTCTCGCTGGAAAGCCGCCGCGTCTTCGAGTCGTTCCGGGAGGAGTTCGGCGTCGATCCCGGCTACACCCGGATCGGGTACCTCTTCCTCGTCTCCGACGAGGCGGACCGTCGGGGCTTCGAAGCCCGCATCGCCCTCCAGCGGCGGCTGGGGGTCGACGTCCGCCTCATCAGCCCGCGGGAGGCGCAGGCGCTGGTGCCCGCCCTCCGGACCGACGACCTGATCGCCGCCGTCTGGGGGCCGGAGGACGGCATGGCCGGGCCCTCCGAGGTGACGCAGGGCTTCGCCCGGCGGGCCCGGGACCTGGGCGCCCGCATCGTCGAGGGGGTGGACGTGACCGGACTGGAGATCGGGGGCGGTCGCGTGCGCGCCGTCCGGACCTCCGCGGGGACGATCGCCACGCCGTGGGCCGTCAACGCCGCCGGGCCGGCGGCCGCCCGGGTCGGCCGGCTGGCAGGCCTGGACCTGCCGGTCGCCCCCCGCCGCCGCCACATCTTCTACACCGACCCCTTTCCGGACATCCCGGGACCGGTGCCGCTGACCACCGATCGGGCCAGCGGGTTCTACTTCCGCAAGGAGCTGGACGCCCTGCTGCTGAGCCCGGGCGACGTTCAGGACGTGGGCGACGACCTGGTGGCGCCGGTGGACTGGGGCATGGTCAACGAGGTGGTGGAGAAGGCGGTCCACCGACTGCCAGTCCTCGAGCGGGCCCGCATCGCCGGGGGCTGGGCCGGCCTGCGGCCCCTCACCCCCGACGACCACGCCATCATCGGGCCGGCGCCGGGGATCGAGGGCTTTTTCCTTGCCGTCGGCTTCGGCGGCCACGGCTTCCAGCACTCGCCGGCGACCGGCCGGGTCGTCGCCGAGTGGCTCACCGAGGGCCGGCCGTCCACGGACTGCGCCCTCTTCGATCCCGGACGCTTCGCCCGGGGCGGCCCCCGGCCCCACGACCGCGGCCCCGACGCCGAGTAACCGCGCCCCCCGTGTCGTCGCTGCGGTCCTGGTCTTGGCTTGCTGATGCGGCGGCGGACCTGTCGTGACGTTCACGAAGCGCTTCCGTACAGTCAGCGCCGGCATGAGGCAGGCTGAGCCACGAGTCGAGGGCGGTTCTGGCCAACTTGAGAACGAGCCATCGGTCGAGTGTCCTGGGTGCTGGTCCCGCTCGTGGTTGTGGGTTGCGTTGCCAGCTACGGGAGGAATCTCCCACCCGGGACGGGAGGGCGTCCTCGCGTGGCGGAGCCCCGGATGATGTCCACACGCATGAAGCCGTCCTGATTGCCCGGAGGCTCTTGCGGGCGAAGCCGCTGCCGGTTGACGCCCTCTACCTCGTCTATGTAGATTGGACCCGGGGTGAACGGCACGCGATCATCAACCCGTCGGGCGAGGTGGTCGAGGACAGGCCCGGGCCGTGAAAGTCTCCGTACCACAACGGGTGCGCCATGCTCCTGTGCCACGAGCTCCTCGAGCCGGTGATGCTGTAGGACCCATTGGGGAGAGACGGGGTCATGCGGGGCGTGGCGGTCAGCTGCATCGTACCGGTCTTCAACGGCGAGCGGTTTCTCCGGGAGGCCATCGAGAGCGTGCTCGCCCAGACCCGACCACCGGACGAGATCATCGTGGTGGACGACGGCTCGAGCGACGGCAGCGCCGCGATCGCGCGATCGTTCGGCGACGCGGTCATCTACATGCACCAGAACAATGCCGGAGCGTCCGCGGCCCGGAATGCTGGAATCAGACGGGCCAGGGGAAGCCTCGTCGCGTTGCAGGATGCCGACGACCTGTGGCTACCGGAGAAGCTCGAAAGACAACTCGCTTGCTTGTCCCGACGCCCCGAGCTGGGTTTTTGCGTGGTCCACTCCCAGAACTTCTGGATGCCCGAGCTGGAGGCCGAGGCCCGGGCATTTGCGGATCAGCCATTCGTGGGGCCGCTTCCCGCCTTCACCTTCCAGAGCCTTCTGGCCCGGCACGGGCTGTTCGAAACGGTGGGCCCGATCAACGAGTCGCTTCGCACGGGGGGCGACGTGGACTGGTTCCTTCGGGCCCGGGAAGCGGGCGTGCGCCACGAGCTCTTGCCGGAGGTGCTGCTTCGTCGACGCCTGCATTCCAACAACCTCACCCGCGCCGACCTGGCCAGCCGCGAGGCGCTGGTCTGGAGCCTCAAGTCCTCACTGGACCGTCGTCGCCGAGGGGCTTCCTGAAGACGCCGGCGGCAGCCGGCCCAGCAAGACGTGGAGGCCGTAGGCCAGCAGCCGCCGAACGTAGATGACCTGCAGGCGGCGCCCATGCTTCAGCTAGTAGGCCGCCCGGAGGTAGGCGGCCGACGGCAGCAGTAGCCGTCACCCTCGCCCGTACGAAGGAGCCGCGTCGGTGAGGGCCGCGAGCGCCGAGGCCGGAAGCGGCGCTTCCAACTCGGCGGCTAGATTCGCGGCGACCGAAATCGGCGCGGAAGAGCTTCGCAAATCTCCGGCTTCACGCTCGAAGGCCACCCAGGCGTCGCCGTCGCGCCGCCCCTCCAGAGACAGGCGCGGAGCAGGTGGGTTTCCTCCGGGGTGGGAGGAGCGCCTCGAGGGCCTCCCGAAGGGCATCGCTCACCACCCTTCGGCCCGCTTCTTGTCGAGAGTCATCTTGACGAGCTGAAGGAGGCGGTCCTGCGAGGGCGGGCGACGTTTGGTGAGGTTGTCGGCATGCTGCCGCCGGCGCACCAGAATCTCCGGCAGCACTTCGTAGGGGATTCTCCGCATCATCACCCGAAGGAACCACTCCGTATCCTCACCGCTTTGGAGCGACGGATTGAAGAGTCCCACGTCATCGAAGAGCACCCGTCGCGCGAGCAAGGTGCAAGGGGAAAATGGCCTCTGGGGCCACTCGGCGGGCAGCCCCGTCGGAACCGGCTCCTCGCGGAAGTTCACGATTCCGGAGAAGCAGAGCATGGCTTCGGAGCGGTCATCGAGACGGGCCACCTGGCGGGCGAGCTTGTCGGGAAGCCAGATGTCGTCGGCATCGAGAAATGCCACCAGGTCTCCCCCGACCAACCCCAACCCGGTGTTCCTGGCGGTAGCCGGCCCGGCGTTCTCCTGTCGCGTTGCGCGAATGCGGTCACTGTAGGCGGCGATCACGGAGGGGGTATCATCGGTCGAACCGTCGTCCACCACCACGATCTCCGCCACCGGGTGGGTCTGGCCCAGGATGCTGTCCAGCGCCTCAGCGAGATAGCGGGCGCCGTTGTACACGGGGACGATGCAACTCACCCGGGCCAGGAGGTCACTCCGGAGCCGGACTGTACCACCGGTCGAGCGAGACTTTGAGCATGGTGAGGAGGAACTCGTCCCGGCTGTTCTCCGCCAAGGTGCGGCACGATGCAGCTGACCGCGGTCCGCTCACCCGGCGACCTCATCGAGCAGGACCCGTATGACGGAGGGGATCTGCTCCAGATCGCGTCCCAGCTCCAGCCAGAACACCGGCAGTTCTTGCACCAGGGAAGCGAGCTGCTCGAAGCGGGGGCCCAGCATACCGGGAAAGGGCAGGAGCAGGAGGGAACTCGGCGCCAGCCGCATCAACGCCTGGGCCCGCGACGCCGGGCGGAACGTCGTCCTCGGCGCGTCCACCACCCGGGGGAACGCCAGGGCCCGGATCCGGGCCGAGGGTGGAAGCACCGCCCAGGGCAGATCGGACAGGAGGACCAGGGACTTGTCCTCCCGGGCCAGGCGACCCGGAATGGCGTGTGGCCGCAGGGCTGGGAAGTGCTCGAGGTGTTTCGGCTCAACGTGGGTCGAGCAGTAGACGCTGTGGCCCACCACGCCGCGCTCGCCGTCGTGTCCGAGAGCGACGTAGTCGTCAGCCAGGTAGGCGAGCCCGGCCATGAGACAGGTGAGAGCCGTGGTGGACTTCCCGGAGCCACCCGGACCCCCCAAGAGCACGGCGTCGCCCTCCTTCCCCACCAGACCGGCATGGAGGGCTTGCAAGCCGCGGTCGCGGTGCCAGAGGAGCAGCTCGGAGTGGAGCGGGCGGCCGATCTCGTACTGGGTGAGACGATCTACATCCCCGATCCAGCCGACCATGCGCTGGCCGATCCGGTCAAAGCAGGTTCGGGTTTGGGCTCGGGTGACGGTGACGTAACGGCCCCGAGGGGAAACCTCGGTTTTCGCGGGGACCTCCAGGTCGTCATGGATGGCGCAGCCCTCGCAGCCGATCCCGGTCGCCCGTTCATCCCACAGCTCGATGGTCAGCTCGTCAGGTTGGACCGGTCGGTCTTTGGTCCGAAGGTGGGCCAGCGCGCGGGGCACCGTGGCCGCCAGCCGGTCACCCACCAGCCGAAGGCGCGCTGGTCGACCGGCGAAGAGGAAGCAGGACTCCGCGACCTCCCAGACTCCCGCGGCCCGGTTGAACCCGCCCTGGAGGGCGTCGAAGGCCTCGCTGGGTTCCTGCCCGACCGCGGGGCTAGCCGTCATGCACCTCGCCGATGGCCGGCTCGGCGGATCGAGACCGTAGGAACGCCGAGGCATTCGTGGTGCTATCGCAACATGGAGTTCCGGGGCCCCCTGGGTCGAGAAAGCCCGCCCCCGGCTCGAGGCCTTTACGAGCAGCTCCTAGGTCGTCCAAAGCACCTTTCGGTTCCTCCCGCTCCTCCAGCCGGCGCCGGGCATCACCGCGGCAGTGCGTCCCGGGGGTGTTCGGATTGTAGCGCGCCCTGGACGGAACCCGCAACGGCCCGTATCGAGCCATCTAGCGGGAGCAACGACGTCAAGCCTTTTCCCATAGGTAGTTCGACCTAGCCCAGGAGCGTGACTGCGCCGGTGGCCAGGTCGTAGTACGCCGCGACCACCTTCAGCCGTCCCTGGGCGACGGCACCAGCGATCACGGGGGAGGCGTCCCGGAGGAGCCGGGCGTGGATCCGGGCGTTGGCCCTGATGACGGCATCGAGATCCGAGCCGGCCTGGTCCACGGCCGGCCGGATGTGCCGGTACAGCGCACTGATCTGCCCCGGCACGTCCTTGGCCGTGATCGCCGCGCTCACCGCCCCGCACGACCCGTGCCCGAGCACCATGATGACGCGGGTCCCGAGGACGGCCACGCCGTACTCGAGGCTCCCGATGATCTCGGGCGTGACGATGTTGCCCGCCACCCGCGTGACGAATACGTGCCCGATCGTCTGGTCGAAGGCGATCTCGACCGGCACCCGGGAGTCCGCGCACGAGAGCACCGCCGCGAACGGCTCCTGCTTCTCGGCCGTCTTCTGCTTGAGGAGCTGGAGGTCCTCCTGGAACGAGGTCAGCTGACCGGCCGCGAAGCGGGCGTTGCCCTCCATCAGCCGCTTCAGGGCGTCGTCGGGACTGAGGCTGGTCTGGGCGGCCGCGCTCCGGGGCCGCCCCATCCACGACGCAAGGCCCAGCGCGGTGGCGGCGGCCGCGGCTACCGAGCTCCCCAGGACCGCTCGACGCGACACGTTCCCTGCGTCCCTGACCTGCTCCATGTCGTCCTCCTCCGTTCGGAACCTCCCGCCCACCCGATTCGTTCGACGGCCTTCGGCCTTTGGCCCCCCTTCCCCACCGTTCGACGGCCTTCGGCCTGTGGCCGTGGGGGGAGGGGGGAGTCGGAGCCATCCATTCCTCACACGCTCTCAGGTCACCCGGCCCGGGCCCGCCGCCGGGAGCCGCCGCTCGATCATCCGCACGATCCACCAGGCTCCGACCGCCGAGGCCAGGTGCTTGAGCGTGTGCCCGCTCACCCCGATCGCATGAAAGATTCCGTGGTCGAAGAACTCGAAGACCTTCGCCAGCGCGTACCAGCCTAGCACGCGGACGAGGTCCGCCGTCCCCGTGTAACGGGCCGGGAACAGCCACATGATCAGCGGGATGGCCACCAGCGTGCCGAACTGGACGAGGGCGTACGGGCGCAGGTCCCCGGTGCCCCGCTGCTCGCCGACGTGCCAGTAGAGCGTGCTCACTACGCCGACCGCCAGGAGGGGCACCAGGAGCCGGAGCCCGGCGGTGAGGTCGATCCGCTCGGCGATCACGCTCGACAGAAGCGCCATGAACGCGATCGTCATGGGCAGCCGGTCCCAGAAGAGCGTCGCGTTGTCCGGCATCCAGTGATAGTAGGCCGAGCCGACGCCGGTCAGCGCGATCCCCGCGAACACGAGCCAGTACGGCTGTCGCTCGGCCGGCGTGATGAAGGCCAGACGGGCGCCGGTGGACCGATCGCGGGCCAGGAACGCGAGGCCCGCGGCGCCGACCACCAGGAACGGAAGGTTCGAGAGCACGTTGAGGCCATTCGGCACGCCGAGCAGTCCCCGGCGATCGGCGAAGTCGTGGTAGGCGGGATCCTGGGGGATCGGCGGCACGATGAAGGTGACCCCGACCATGAGGGCCCCGAGCCCGGCGAGGAGCCAGAGGCGTCCCCGCGGCGGGCTGGCGGGCGAGCCCTCCGGTCCGAGCCCGCGAGTCATGCCGGGGACGGACCGGGTGGCGGCATGGCGGGCTCCAGGCTATCGGCCCGGCGTGACCCTGGGAAGGATGTCCGCCACCCGCAGCACGAAGCGAGCCTCCCCTCCGGCCGGGCGGATCCGGATCGTGAACGGCCACGGCGTGGTTCCCGCGAAGTCCCGTGGGGTGGCGATCGTCCGCCCCCGGGACACGACGGATCCGCTGGCGTCCAGCCCCACCAGCTCCACCGTGACCTGGGAATAGCGATCCAGCCGCGCGGCCTCCAGCACGCCCTCCGCGACGACGGCCTCCGCCGTCTCGTCGAGCCGCCAGTGGAGCGTGACGCCCCTCGGGTCGGACGTGTGGAGCGGCAGCTCTCCCGGCTGGGGCACCGGCCGCGGAACGCCGCAGCCGGCCAGCGCCAGGACGACCAGGGCGGCGATGCAGCGCCGCCGTGTCTGCCACCATCGCATGGTTCTGATGCCTCGCGCGCCCGGGCGTGGTCCCGAGCGCCTCACCGGATCAGCAGGAAGCACGCCGCCATCACGAGGGTCGGCAGCGCGGCCCCGGCCAGGAGCCCGAGCGGGGAGATGCCCCCGTCGAAATAGCGCCCCAGGATGGCCTGCCCCGCCGGGTTGGGCGCGTTGGCGATCACCGTCAGGCCGCCGCCGGTGACGGCCCCCGCCACCACCGCGTAGCGCAGCTCGGGGGTGAACCCCGGTACGAGCGCAGCCAGGTAGGTGATGGCCGCATTGTCGTTGAAGGCGGTGAGCACGATCGACCCGGCGAACAGCGGGACGGCCGGGAGCCGGCCCAGCACCGGCTCGATCCACCACTGCTGGAGGGCCCCGTGGACGATCAGCCCGCCCAGGAAGAAGCCCACCAGGAGCGCGGGGCGCAGGTTGAGCGGGCTCTGGTAGGGCGCGGTCGCGAGGGTGAAGGCGAGGAAGACGAGGAAGCCGCCGACGAAGAGCACCGGCGTATGGCTGGCGAACACCGTCCACGCGAGGAAGCCGAGGTGCACGGCGACGATCCACGCGGGGACGGGCGCCGCCTCCCGGGCCGCGGCGGGCGCGGTCCCGCCCGGTCGGCGGAGCGTGGCCAGCTCGCCCCGGAGCCACACCGCGTAGAGGGCGCTGGCGATCAGGATCCCGACGATCGCCTTCCAGCCGAAGGTGCGCAGCATGAAGCCGGAGTCCCAGCCCCACCGCGTGGCGACCATCACCACCGGCGGGGCGGCGAAGTGGGTCAGCGTCCCGCCGACCGAGATGTTGACGAAGAGCAGCCCGAGCGTCGCGTAGCGGAGCCGGAGGCTCGGCCCCCGCTCGAACACCTGGCGGCCCAGGAGGAGTGCGCCGATGATCATCGCCGCGGGCTCGGTGATGAAGGAGCCGAGGACCGGCGCGACCGTCAGGATCGACAGCCACCACGCCAGCGGGGTCCGTCCGCCGAGCGCTGCCACGCGGCCGATCACGGCCTCGGCGAACTGGAGGACGGGTCGCGTCGAGGCGAGCGCCATGATCACCGTCACGAAGACGGGCTCGGTGAAGTCGACGCCGTGGCCGATGAACGCCTCCGCCGTCTCCCATCCCCTGGCGAGGGCGATGGCGGCGAGCAGGGGGATCACCCAGACGCCAAAGACCGCCTCGACCTCACCGAGGAAATGGAGCAGCTCGGCCCTGAAGTTGAGCGCGTGACTCGGCTCGGCCTCGAGAGCCTCGCCGGGGGCCTCGGGGCCGCCGCCCGGCCCCGGCTCGTGCTGTTCCCCCCGGAGCCGGTGGGACCACGCCGTGATCCGGGCCGCGGCGAAGGTGTGGAGGATCGCCAGGCCGAACAGGACCGTCGCGACCAGGTTCAGCGGCTCGACCCGGATCCGGTGCGCCAGCACCGCCGGAAGCGACAGGCCCGCCTCGCCCTGGTAGCGATCGAGCGGAGGCGGAAACGACAGCGCGGGATCCGCGCCCGGGCCCGCGGCGAGCAGGGCGCCCGGGAGCGCCACCAGAGCCAGGACGCCGAGCGCGGCCCTGAGCCGTTGACGAGCCACTGTCATCAGTGCTTCCGGAAGAAGGCGTGGGCGCCGGCCCCGGCGACCAGCACCGTCATCTGCTCGGGCTTGCCCCGCAGGAACTCGTCGCAGGCCGTCTTCACGCCGGGCAGGATGTTGTTCACGTCGTGGCGGGCCGGATCGCAGTAGTCGTCCACCACGACGATCGCGTCCCTGGTCAGCCGGGGGTAGAGGTGCTCCAGGCTCTCGCGGACCGAGCTGTAGAAGTCGCCATCGACGTGCGCGAAGCAGATCTGGCGGGGGAGCTCACGCGGCAGGGTGTCCTCGAACCAGCCCTTGTGGACGACCGGCGGCGCGGCCCCGGCCCGCCGGAAGTTCTCCACCAGCGCCTCCTCCGTCGTCCGGCAGTCGCCCGGCTCGAAGCGCGTGACCCCGTCCTCGGGAGACTTCGCCGGCAGCCCCTCGAACGAGTCGTAGACGTGGAGCCGCCGGTCGGCCCCGAGCTGGTCGAGCGTCTTCCGGAGCACGATGGCCGTCGTGCCGGCGTGGCAGCCGAGCTCGACGACGTCGCCGGGGACGTCCATGACCAGGACCTGGCTCAGCAGGTGGTAGATGTTCACGGCCTGCTCGACGGTGACCATGCCGCCCTGGAGGAGGTTCTCGTTGGGGTCGTAGCGCGAGTACTTGATCCCGAAGTGGCGGTTGAGGTCGTCGCGCTTGAACTTGAGCGCGAAGCGCCGATTGTGCCGGTTGAAGAACTTGATCGCCCGGGCCGCGAGCCGCATGCCCCGGGTCGCCTTCCGGCCGTCGTCGCGCCGGAGCGCGAGGATGAATGTGTTGTCGTTCATCGGCGGCTCAGCCGCCGCCCGGGCCGCGGAGGAGTGGGACGAGGGTCCCGTACCACGCCGCGGCGATCTTCGCGTGGCCGCTCTCGTTGGGGTGGACGCCGTCTCCGATATCGGCCAGCGTGAGCCCGGCGGCGACATCGACCAGGCGGACGCGCCGGCCGGCGGCCGCCCGGGCCTGCACGACGGCGGGCAGCGCCCGGTTGAAGGCGGCCACCCGCCGGTTGGCCTCGGCGCCGGCCAGCGGCGGCAGCGTCGCGACCAGCACCGTGGCCGCCGGGAGCTGGCGTGTGATTCGGTCCAGCAGCTCGCCGAGACGAGCCGGGGCGGCGACCGCGTGGTTCTGCAGCACGTCGTTGGTCCCGATCATCAGGAGCACGATCTCGGGCCGGTGCCGCGCGAGCCAGCCGTCCACGCTCGCGGCCACCTCGTCGATCCGCCACCCCGAGTGGCCCTCGTGGTCGCGGTCACCCAGCTCGGGAGGGCCGTTCTGGAGCGAGCCGACGAAGTCGATGCGCCGCTGGTCCTGGCCCACGAGCCGGCGCCACAGCTCGATCCGGTAGCCGCCGGGGACCTGCGCGCCGTCGGTGATGGAGTCGCCGAGGGGCATGATGCGGACCCCGGCCGCGCCGGCCGGCCCGGCGCCGGCCACCAGCACCGCCAGCACGGCGAGCCAGACGGCCCGGAGACTCAATCGACTCGAGGCCTCGGAGGAGCTGGGCACTCCGGCTCCCCCCTCCCCCCCGCCACAGGCCGAAGGCCGTCCAACGGGCGGGGGAGGGGGGTGGGGGGGGTAGGAGGGAGGTCTCGAAGATCGGGGCGACGCCGCCACCAGCCGGTGGCCTGCTCGTAGGCGTGGCCGGCGCGCAGCACGGTCGCCTCGTCGAATGGCCGCCCGACGACCGTGAGCCCGAGGGGCAGGCCGGTGGCGGAGAACCCGCACGGGACGCTGAGGGCCGGGAGCCCCAGCGCGTTCCACGGGCGCGTGAGCCGCGAGAAGCGTCCCATGCGCCGCACGATCTCCTCGGTGGTCCCGGCCTTGACGGCCTCGAGCGCCGGCGCCGGCTCGGGGATCGTCGGCATGACGAGGAGGTCCGCGTCGGGGAAGACCTCGCGGATGAAGCTCCGGGCCAGGCGCGCGCGCAGCCGGGCCGCCTGCAGGTAGTCGTAGGCGCTCACGTGCAAGCCGACCTCGAGCCGCGCCCGCACCGCCGGCTGGAGGACGTGCGGCTGCTCGCGGACGACCCGTCCGTGGATGGCCGCGCTCTCGCAGCGGGCGACGATGTTGGCGACGTCGGCGAGGATCTGCGGGTCCGGCAGCGGCCGCTCTCCGACGCGGGCGCCCAGCTCGGCCAGGACGGCGACCGCCGCGCGCACGCCGGCCGCGACCTCCCCGTCGAGCCCCTCCCAGTAGTAGCCTTGGGGCACCACGACGCGGAGCCCGGCGATCGGCCGGTCCAGCGCCGCGGTGTAGTCGGGGACGGGACGGCGGCTGGAGGTGGCGTCGAGGGGATCGTGGCCGGCGATGACCGCGAGGAGCAGGGCTGCATCGCGGACGGTCCGGGCCATGGGGCCGACGTGGTCGAGCGACCACGAGAGTGGCATCGCGCCGGCCCGGCTCACGCGCCCGTAGGTCGGCTTGAGCCCGACGATCCCGCAGCAGGCGGCGGGGAGCCGGATGGAGCCGCCGGTGTCGCTGCCGAGGGCGCCCGGCACGAGCCCGGCGGCGACGGCCGCCCCGGAGCCGCTCGAGGAGCCGCCGGCGGCGTGGCCAGGCCGCCAGGGCGTCTGGGCGTCGCCCCGGTGGGCGTTGTCGCCGAACGGGCCGAGAGCCAGCTCGCTCAGGTTGAGCTTGCCGAGCGTGATCGCGCCGGCCGCCGCCAGCCGCGCCACGACGGTGGCGTCGCCCTCCGCCACGAAGTACTCATCGGTCTTGGTGCCGCAGGAGGTCGGCAGCCCCCGGACCGCGAAGAGGTCCTTGTAGGCGAGCGGGACCCCGTGGAGCGGACCCCGGAGCCGGCCGGCGCGCGCCTCGGCCTCCCGCGCCTTTGCCGTCTCACGCGCGCGCTCGCCGTCCACCGTGATGAAGGCGTGGAGCCGCCCGTCGAGGCGCTCGATCCGCTGCAGGCACGCCTCGGTCAGCTCGACGGGCGAGAGGCGGCCGGCACGGATCCCGGCGGCCAGCTCGGTCAGGGTCGCGTCAGTCATGCGGGCGCTCGGGGGGGAGGGCCTCGGGCTCGGGAGCGCCGGCCTCCAGCGCGGCCAGGAAGCGCGCCGGCTCCTCGGCGAGGGCGAGGTCCCCGGCCGCGCGCTCGATCACCGCGGCGAAATCGGCGAGCGGACCCTGGAGCGCGCGCTCAGCGGGCATCGTGGGGGTTCACCGGAGTCGAGGCGGGCTCGGCGTCCGGCGCCGATACGATCGTGAGCCCGGCCGCCCGCAACACCTCGAGCACCCGGCCCAGGTCGCGCGTCTCGATGGACAGCTGCACCCGCTCGGGTCGGACCCCGCGGCCGAGGGGCTCGAGGGTCGCCACGAGCAGGCGGGCGACCTCGAGCCCGAGCGAGCGGACGGCGGAGTGGGCCTGGGCCATCGCGTCCGGCCGGTATACCACCACCACCTCGCTCATGCGTCCGCCGACCTGGACCCGCATCATGTTGACGAGGGCCGCCACCGCGTCGGTCTGGGTGAGGATCCCGACCAGCTTGCCCTCCTCGATCACCGGCAGGCAGCCGATGCGCCGGTCGAAGAGGAGCCGCGCCGCCTTGTCCATCGCGGTGCGCGGACTGACCACGACGACCGGGTGGCTCATGATGGCGTCCACCCGCGTGCCGGGATCCACGCCCCGGAGGTCCCGATCGGTGACGACGCCCACGACGCGGTCCCCCTCCATCACCGGGAGGTGGCGGATGCCGTGGCCGCGCAGGAGGGCCACGGCGTCGGCCGCCGTCGTCCGGGGCCGGACCGTGTGCACGGGACTCGACATCCAGGAAGAGACCTGCATGCTCAGTCCCAAGAATGCCCGAGGGCCATCCGGACGCGCAAGGGGACGCCGGGCACCGAGGACAGTTTCGAGTTGGCACGCGTCTCGCTATGGCTTCCGGTGGAGGTGCGAATCATGGAGGTCCGGCGATACCTGGGGGCGCTGCTCGTGGTCGGGGTCCTGGCCGCCGGGGTCCTGGCGGGCTGTGACTAGGGCCCGGCGCAGCGAACCGGCGAGAAGATCGACAACGCCATGGACAAGCTGACCGGCAAGGGTCCCGCAGAGAAGGCGGGCGAGAAGATCGACGAGGCGATCGACGCCGTCAAGAAGAAGTAGCGGCGATCGCCCACCGGCGTCGGGGCCGGACGGCCCTCCGTCGGTGGGCTCACGCCGGGCTCCGCGGGGGCCCCATTGCCCGCGCGGCCCGAGTCGGTGACAATGGTAGGTGCCGGCGCCGGAGGGTCGGGTCCCGGCGAGGGGGGTCGGTATGGTGCTCGCGGTGGATTGCAGCCGTCTTTGCCCTGATTGTGACATCCTCACCGAGTCGCTTGTCTGCCCCGTCTGCGGGCGTGACCGGACGTTTCCCGTGGCCGCGTGGCTGAGCCCCCTGAAGGCCGCCCGCCCACCCGCGGTGGCTCATGCGACACTCCATCTCCGGCGTGACCTGATCCGGCGTCGTGCCGCGGGGGATCGCCGCCCCCTCGGTCGCGCCTCTTGACCGACTGCGACGCCATCATCCTTCGCGCTCCCAGCACGCGCTCCCGGCCGGCTTGACTCGGACCCAGTGAGCCGATAGGCTCGCGGCGTCCGCCTGTCTCATCGCCACACTCACCCCGGGGGGATCCGTGCACCCGTTCCTGGCCGCGTGTCGTCGACACGAGACCGGCTTCACGCCGGTCTGGCTGATGCGCCAGGCGGGGCGCTATCTGCCGGAGTACCGGGCGCTGCGGAGCCGGTTCGGCTTCCTGGAGCTGTGCAAGAACCCCGAGGCGGCGGCGGAGGTGACGCTCCTGCCGGTGGAGCGCCTCGCGGTGGACGCGGCGATTCTCTTCGCCGACATCCTGCTCGTCGCGGAGCCCATGGGCGTCGGGCTCGAGTTCGCGCGCGGCGAGGGGCCGGCGATCCACCGGCCGGTCCGCTCGGCCGCGGACGTGGGGCGGCTGGCCGAGCCGGACCCGACCGAGACGCTTTCTTTCGTCTTCGAGACCGTGCGTCGGGTCCGGGCGGCCCTGGCGGACCGGATTCCCCTGATCGGCTTCGCCGGCGCGCCCTTCACGGTTGCCTCCTACCTGATCGAGGGCGGCGCCTCCCGCGACTACCTGGAGACCAAGCGCCTGATGTACGCCGACCCCGACGCCTGGCACGCGCTGCTGGCGCTCCTCGCCCGCACGACGGCCCGCTACCTGAACGGCCAGATCGCGGCCGGCGCCCAGGCGGTCCAGCTCTTCGATTCCTGGGTCGGGTGCCTGGCGCCCGACGACTACCGCGCGTACGTGCTGCCGCACAGCCGGGCGGTGATCCAGGCCCTGACGCCGGGCGTCCCGGTGATCCATTTCGGGACGGGCACCGCCGGGCTGCTCGAGGCGTTCCGAGAGGCGGGGGGCGACGTGATCGGCCTCGACTGGCGCGTGGATCTGGGCCAGGCCTGGGCCCGGGTCGGCCACGACGTCGCGGTGCAGGGCAACCTCGATCCCGTCGCGCTGCTGGCACCGCCGGAGGCGATCCGCCAGCGGGTCCGGGCGATCCTGGACCGCGCCGGCGGCCGACCCGGCCACGTCTTCAACCTGGGCCATGGGGTGTTGCCCCAGACGCCCGTGGATCACGTCCGCACGATGGTGGATGCCGTCCACGAGCTCTCGGCGCGGTAAACTCGTCGCATGGCCGCGCAGGTCGACGCCGTCCTCCTGATCGCCTTCGGAGGGCCGGAGAAGCCTGACGACATCCGGCCCTTCCTGGCCAACGTGACGCGGGGCCGCGCCATCCCGGCGGCCCGCCTGGAGGAGGTGGCGCATCACTACGAGCTGATCGGCGGGCGCTCGCCGCTGAACGAGCTGACCTTTCGCCAGGCCGACGCCCTCCACGCCCGCCTGGCGGCGGCCGGCGCCGAGCTGGCGGTGTACGTCGGGATGCGGAACTGGACGCCGTACCTCCACGAGACGCTGGCCGCGATGGCCGCCGCCGGCGTCCGCACGGCCCTCGGCGTGATCCTCTCCGCGCACCAGACCGAGGCCTCGTGGGAGCGCTACCAGGCCAGCGTCGACGAGGCGCGGAGCCGCGTGGGTCCGGCGGCGCCGGCGGTGCGCTACACCTCGGTCTGGTTCGACCGGCCGGGGTTCGTCGAGGCGATGGCCGACCGCGTCCGCGAGGCGTTCCGGGGGATCCCGGCCACCGAGCGCGCGGCGACCCCACTCGTCTTCACCGCCCACAGCGTGCCGGTGCCGATGGCCGAGGCCTCGCCGTACGTCGCCCAGATCGCGGAGTCGTCCCGGCTGGTGGCCGCGCGCCTGGGCCACGAGCGCTGGTCGGTGGCGTACCAGAGTCGGAGCGGCCGGCCGCAGGACCCGTGGCTCGAGCCCGACGTCGGGGACGAGATCCGGCGGCTCCACGCGGGGGGAGCCCGCGACGTCGTCGTGGCGCCGATCGGCTTCGTCTGCGATCACGTGGAGGTGCTCTACGACCTCGACGTGGAGGCGAGGGGGATCGCCGAGGCCTGCGGGATCGGCTTCCACCGGGCGGTCACGGTCACGGATCACCCGGCCTTCATCGACACGCTGGCCGACCTCGTCCGCGACGAGCTCGCGCGGCACCCCGACGGTGGCTAGCGCGAACGACCCCAGCGCGAACGACCCCCAGGTGGGGGGGTCCAGGGGGGGAGTGGTTGGGACTCCCCCCCTGCAGGTCGTTGTCGTGGGTGGTGGGATCACCGGCCTCGCCGCGGCGCATCGGCTCGTGGAGCTGGCCCGGGAGCGCGGGCTTGCGGCCGATGTCACGGTGGTGGAAGCGGCCGGGCGGCTCGGCGGGACCATCCAGACCGAGCGCGTGGACGGGTTCCTCGTCGAGGCCGGCCCCGACTCCTTCATCTCCGAGAAGCCGTGGGCGCTGGCCCTCGCCGAGCGGATCGGCCTCGGTCCTCGCCTGTGCCGGACCGACGACCGGCATCGCCGGACCTACGTGGCGCGCGCCGGCCGGCTCCACCCCTTGCCGGACGGCTTCCTCTTGCTGGCCCCGGCCCGCCTCGTGCCCTTCGTCGCCTCGTCTCTCTTCTCCTGGCCGGGCAAGCTCCGGATGGCGCTCGACCTCGTGCTGCCGCGCCGGGCCGGGACCGGCGACGAGAGCCTGGCGAGCTTCGTGACGCGGCGGCTCGGCCGGGAGGCGCTGGAGCGCGTCGCCGAGCCGCTGGTGGCGGGCATCTACACCGCGGTGCCCGAGCGGCTCAGCCTGGCGGCCACCATGCCCCGGTTCCTCGCGCTCGAGCGCCAGCACCGGAGCCTGATCCTCGGCCTCCGGAAGAGCGCCGCCGCGGGGGAGGTGCGCGGGGCGAGCGGCGCGCGCTGGAGCCTCTTCGTCACGCTGGCGGGCGGGATGGGTGAGCTGGTGGAGGCGCTGGCGGGGCGGCTGCCGCCCGGTGCGGTCCGGCTCGGCGCCCGGGTGACCGGTCTCGCGCGCGAGGCGGGAGGAGCGGCCTGGCAGGTCCGGCTCGCCGACGGCGGCGTGCTGCCGGCCGACGCCGTGGTGCTGGCCGGCCCGGCGCCCCGCATGGCACCCCTCGTCGAGGGGTTCGATCCGGAGCTGGCCCGCGGGCTCGGCGCCATTGGCTACGCCTCCTCGGCCACCGTGAGCCTGGCCTACCCCCGCGCGGCGATCCGCCACCCGCTGGATGGCTTCGGGGTCGTGATCCCGCGATCCGAGGGCCGGGCGACCCTGGCCTGCACGTTCTCCAGCGTGAAGTACCCCGGCCGCGCGCCGGAGGGCGCCGTCCTGCTGCGCGCGTTCCTCCGCGACCGGGGGGGCGAGATCCTCGAGCGGGACGACGCCACGCTGGCGGGGCTGGCCGAGCAGGACCTCGGCGCCTACCTCGGGATCGAGGGCCGGCCGGTGCTGACCCGGGTGTCCCGCCATCCGGCCGCGATGCCCCAGTACGAGGTCGGTCACCTCGAGCGCGTCACGGCCCTGGAAGCGCGGCTCGCGGCCTGGCCGGGCCTGGCGCTGGCGGGCGCTGCCTACCGGGGCGTCGGGATCTCCGACTGCGTCCGATCGGGCGAGGAGAGCGCCGAGCGGCTGCTCGCCGCGCTGGCCGGATCGGCCTTGACAGCGCCGGCCGGGCGCTCGTAGAGTTCGGCCACGATGAGGCCGACAGCGCTGGCGTGCCTGGTGCTGGTCGCTCTGACCGGGGTCGCGGAGGTGGCCGCGCAGCCGGCGTCGGTGAGCCGCGTCTTCGCGGGCCCCCTGGACAAGGTCTGGAGCGCCGCCGAGGCCACGCTGAGGAGCCTGGGCTGGAGGATCGACCAGAGGAACAAGGCGATCGGATCGATCGTGACCGACTCCCGGTCCCTCGACTTCAAGGAGTTCGGCGTCTACGGCGAGGGCACCCGCCACAAGCTGCGGCTGTCGGTGAACGCGGCCGGAGCCGCACAGACGAGCGTGACGGTCGAGCGCGAGCTGTACAAGGAGGAGCGCATCCTCTGGATGCCCAACCGGAAGGTGATCGAGACGTCCGACCGGAGCGTGGAGACCGCCGTGCTCGACGCCCTCGAGCGGGCGGTCCCCGCCGCCGTCGTCGAGGCCCCGGCACCGCGCCCCGTCCCGGGCGGGCCGTCACCGGGCGCCCCGCCGGTCGCCGCCCCCCCGCCGGTCGCCGTCCCCGCCCCGATCGCCGCTCCCCCACCGGTTTCCACCCCCGCCCCGGTCGTCGCCGTCCCCCCTGGCTCCAGCCGGGGCGAGTTCACCTTCAAGGTGACCTACCGCGTCAAGGGGACGGCCGGCAGCGCGGTCCTCACCTACCGGAACGCGCGGGGGGGCACCGAGCAGTCGAGCGCGCGGCTGCCGTGGGAGCTCTCCTTCGACGCCAAGGGCGGGCTCTTCCTGTACGTTTCCGCCCAGAACGAGAGCACGACCGGCTCGGTGACGTGCGAGATCCTGCTCGACGACGAGAGCCGCACCAGCTCGACCTCCAGCGGGGCGTACGTGATCGCGGAGTGCAGCAACGCCGCGGAGCGGAACTAGCCGGACCCCCTTCACCCTGGCCCTCTCCCCCAAGGGGGGAGAGGAAATCGGAGGCCGCCGATCAGGGTGAAACGAGCCCGGGAACCCTGGGCCCCGGTGCCGAGTATACCTATTGATTTTGACCGGCCGCCCACCCAGAATAGCCGCACCGATTTGCCGGGTTCGAGGCCGGGCAGGGGAGGTGATCGGGGACCCGTCAGGCCTGCCGCCATCTCGGATTCACCGCGAGGATTTCACGACATCCACGCTCTTCACCCTGGAGGTCACACGATGAGGCTCCGAACGCTCGCTGCTCCTCTCGCCCTGCTGCTCGTCCTGGGGCTGGCCCTGGCCCTGCCCGGCGGCGGGGTCGCCCAGCAGAAGGTCATCAAGATCGGCCTGTCGCTCCCGCTCACCGGGGCCGACGCCGACGGGTCCGACGCCACCCTGAAGGGCGCCCAGATGGCGATCCAGGAGATCAACGCCAAGGGCGGGGTCGCCGGTCACAAGCTCGAGGGGGTCGTCTACGACAGCGCCACCCCGGCGGCTGGCCAGTACGACCCGGCCCAGGCGGCCACCAACCACAGGAAGTTCATTGCGGACAGCCTGGTGCTGGCCGCGGTCGGCCCGTCGATGAGCGGCGAGGGCAAGGCCATCTCGCCGATCCTCAGCGAGGCCGACATGGCCACCATCACCCCCAGCTCCACCAACCCCGACATCACCGACCCGAAGTTCAAGAGCCAGTACCGGCCCAAGGGGAAGGCCGTCTACTTCCGGAACGTGACGACCGACGCCTATCAGGGCCCGAACATGGCCAACTACCTCTTCCACCAGGTCAAGGTGAAGAGCGTCTACGTCCTCGACGACAGCGGCGCGTTCGGGGTGGGGATCGCCGACAGCTTCGAGCGGCGGGCCAAGGAGCTGGGCGTGAAGGTGCTCGGCCGAGACCGGCTCGACCCCAAGGAGGCCGACTACAAGACCATCCTCACCAAGATCAAGGGGCTGAACCCGGACGCGATCTACTACGGCGGCGTCATGCAGGCGGCCGCCAAGCTGGCGCCCCAGGCCTACGAGATCGTGCCCAAGGTCGTCAAGGCCGGGCCAGACGGCGTCTACGACCTCTCCTGGCCGCAGCAGTCCGGCAAGGAGGCGGTCGAGGGCTGGTACTGCTCGCAGGCGTCGCCGGAGCTGGTGACGGACCCCAAGGTCGAGGCCTGGGTGACGAAGTTCAAGACGACCATGAAGCGCGACCCCACGAACTACGCGATCACCGCCTACACCGCCGTCTACGTCATCGCGGACGCGGCGGAGCGGACCGTCAAGGCCAAGAAGCCCCTGACCCGCTCGAACCTCCGCGACGCGATCCAGGCGACGAAGCTGAGCACGATCCAGGGCGCGATCGCCTACGACGAGAACGGCGACATCACGAACCGGACGGTCTCCATCTACCAGTGGCTGGACGGCAAGATCAAGTACATCGGGGTCGCCCCCCAGAAGTAAGAGCGAATCCGAGGTGATTCCGGGCAGGCGCCGGCGGCGCCTGCCCGGGCGCCGCTGCCGATGAGCTTCTTCGAAGTCCTCCTCCAGCAGGTGATCAACGGGCTCGCCCTGGGCATGATGTACGCACTGCTGGCCCTCGGCTTCACCATGGTCTACGGCATCATCGAGCTGATCAACTTCGCCCACTTCAGCGTGTTCATGAGCGGGACCTTCATCGGTCTCGTCGTGCTCGAGCTGATGGGGCTCGGTGGGGCCTCGAAGGCGCTCACCGGCTTCCCCCTGGTGGGCGCGCTGGTCGTCCTGTTCGCGGTGACCATGACGGCGACCGGGCTCCTCGGCGTGCTCATCGAGCGAGTCTGTCTGCGCCCCGTCCGGGGCGTCTCCGGGACGGCGCCCATGATCACGACCATCGGCGTGGCGTTCATCCTGATCAACATCGCGCTCCTCACCTGGGGCCCCCAGACCAAGCGCTTTCCGCCGCTCCTGCCGAACTGGCGGTGGGAGATCGGCCAGGCCGACGTCACCTTCAAGCAGCTATTGCTCTGCGCCACCGGCCTGATCCTCATGCTCGCGCTGAACTACCTCGTGAAGCGAACCGCGCTGGGGAAGGCGATGCGGGCCACCGCCCAGGACATGGACGCGGCGAAGATGATGGGCGTGGACGTGGACCGGATCGTCATGCTCACGTTCTTCCTGGGCTCCGCCCTGGCCGGGGCCGGGAGCCTCTTCTTCGGCCTGTACTACGGCTTCACCGGCTACTACATCGGCTACACCACCGGGCTGCGGGCCTTCACCTCCGCGGTCCTCGGCGGCATCGGCAACATCCCGGGCGCGGTCGTCGGCGGGCTCCTGATCGGGTTGATCCAGTCGCTCGGCGGTCAGTTCCTCGAGGTCAAGTGGACCGACGTGATCATCTTCTCGATCCTGATCACCGTCATGGTCTTTCGGCCGACCGGCCTCTTCGGCGTGCACGCGCCCCAGAAGGCGTGATGCGCGCCCTGGCGGCGCGCCTCCCCGGCCTCGGCTGGGTCATCCGCTGGCGCGCGCTCCCCCTCGGCCGCCGCCGCCAGATCCTCGCGGTCGTCCTGCTCGCGGTCGGCCTCGCGTTTCCGCTGGTCGTGACCAACGCCGGGAACGTGGACGCCGCCGCCAACGCCTACACCTACGTCCTGCTCGCCCTCGGCCTGAACATCGTCGTCGGCTTCGCGGGCCTCCTCGACCTCGGCTACGCGGCGTTCTTCGCCATCGGCGCCTACGGCTACGGGATCGCCGCCTCGTCGCAGCTCAAGCTGCCGTGGTCCGACGTGTGGACACCCCTCCTCTGGCTCGGCCAGGTGGCCCGCGTGTCCGTCGAGGGGCAGCCCGATCTGGTCAAGCTCCAGTTCTCGTTCTGGGGAATGCTGGCCGTGGGCGCGCTCGTCTGCGCCCTGTTCGGCGTCCTGTTCGGCGCGCCCACGCTGCGGCTCCGGGGCGATTACCTGGCCATCGTGACCCTCGGGTTCGGTGAGATCGTCCCGGTGGTCGCCCGCAACTGGGAGTGGCTGACCAACGGGGCGCAGGGGCTCGGCGGGATCAAGACGCCGACGCTGTTCGGCTACGAGTTCGGCTTCTCGCCCTACCCCTACTACTTCCTCGGGCTCGGGCTGGTCGCCCTGGCCATCTTCTGCTCCCTCCGTCTCCAGGAGTCGCGGGTGGGACGGGCCTGGCGGGCGATCCGCGAGGACGAGCTGGCGGCCGGGGCGATGGGCGTCAACCCTGTCCATTACAAGCTCCTGGCGTTCGCGATCGGCGCGGCCGTGGGCGGACTGGGGGGAGTCTTCTACGTCGCCAAGCTGACGACCGCGACGCCGGACATGTTCACGTTCCCGGTGTCGGTCATGGTGCTCGTGATGGTGGTGCTCGGCGGGATGGGGTCGGTCCGCGGCGTGGTGCTGGCCGCGCTGATCCTCGCGTTCCTCCAGTCGGTGATCCTCCAGGAGCTGACGGAGTACGTCCACGCCCTCGGGCGGCTGGTGGGCAGCGACTTCCTCCAGAGGGTCCAGCTCATCACCTCGCTCGAGCTGATCTTCGGCCTGATCCTCGTGCTGATGATGCTCTTCCGCCGGGAGGGCCTGTTCCCGGCGGTGCGGCGGGTCACCGCGCTGAGCCTCGAGCAGCAGGCGGCGGTGCCGTCGCGCGGCGGGGCGGTCCGGCTGTCGTGGATGGAGGATCGGCCGGCCGCGCGCCCGGGTCCGCTCCTGGAGATCGAGGGCCTGACCAAGCGGTTCGGCGGCGTGGCGGCGGCGGATGGCATCGACCTCGTGGTGGCGCCCGGCGAGCTGGTGAGCGTGATCGGGCCGAACGGCTCGGGGAAGACGACCCTCTTCAACCTGATCACCGGCCTGGCCGAGCGGGACTCGGGCACGGTGCGGCTCGAGGGAGTCACCATCGGCGGCCTCGCCGTCCCACGAGATCGTGGCCCGCGGCATCGCGCGGACGTTCCAGAACATCCGGCTGTTCAACAACCTGAGCGTGCTGGAGAACATGCTGGTCGGCGAGCACGCCCGCCTGACGTCGGGGGCGCTGGGCGCGATCGTCCGCCTGCCCGGCGTCCGGGCCGAGGAGCGGCGCGCGGTGGAGAGCGCGCTCGAGGTGCTCGGCCTGTTCGGCAACCGCCTACTGCCGCGGCTCGACCACCCGGTCTACGGGCTGTCGTACGCCAACCGGCGGCGGACGGAGATCGCCCGGGCGATCATGACCCGGCCGAAGCTCCTCCTGCTCGACGAGCCGGCCGCCGGGATGAACCCGGCCGAGACGCTCGAGCTGATGGACCTGGTCAAGGCGCTCCGCGGCCTGGGGGTCACGATCATCCTGATCGAGCACAAGCTGGACGTGGTCATGGACGTCTCGGACCGCGTCGTCGTGCTGGACCACGGCGTCAAGATCGCCGAGGGGAAGCCGGCCCTGGTGCGCAACGACGAGAAGGTGATCGAGGCGTACCTGGGAAGGCGGCGGCGAGTCGCGTGATGGCCGGGCCGATACCCGTCGCGATCTCCGTCTCGGCCGTGACGCGCTCGGCCTGCGTCGATCGGACGGCCTTCGGCCTGGGGGCGTCCGTCCCGGCCTATGGTCGTCGATCGGACGGCCTCCGGCCTCTGGGGTCGTCGCCGATCCTCGGCGTACTCGGAGTACGCCTGCGGTCAGCGACACCCTGCGTTCTTCGGACGGCCTTCGGCCTGCGGGGGCTGCTCGGGTCTCGGCCCGGCCAAGGGGTCGGCTGATGGCCGGGGCGGGGGCGAACGGAAAGCTGCTCCTCCAGTTCACCGACGTCCACACCTACTACGGAGCGCTCCACGTCCTGAAGGGGGTGTCGTACGAGATCTACGAGGGGGAGATCGTCTCCCTCCTCGGCGGGAACGCGTCCGGCAAGTCGACGACGATGAAGACGGTGCTCGGCCTGGTGCGGCCGGCCGAGGGGACGGTGACCTTCCGGGGCCAGCCGATCCACACCCTGCGCACGGCCGAGATCGTCAGGCGCGGGATCGCCCCGGTGCCCGAGGCCCGGCGGGTCTTCCCGAGGATGACGGTGCTGGAAAATCTCGAGATGGGCCGCTACACTCGCCGGAACCAGCCCGGATGGGAGGCCGAGCTGGACCGCGTGTACGGCCTCTTCCCGGTGCTGAAGGACCGACGGACCCAGCTCGCCGGCACCATGTCGGGGGGCGAGCAGCAGATGCTCGCGATCGGGCGCGCGCTGATGGCCAACCCGACCCTGCTCTGCATGGACGAGCCGTCGATGGGGCTCTCCCCGGGGTACGTCGAGCAGGTCTTCGACATCATCCGGGCCATCAACGAGCAGGGGACCACCATCTTCGTCGTCGAGCAGAACGTGAACATGGCGCTCTCGATCGCCCACCGGGGCTACGTGCTCCAGATGGGCGAGGTGGTGCTGGCCGGCACCGCCCGGGAGCTGCTGGAGAGCCCGCTGATCAGGAAGGCGTATCTAGGCGCCGCCGCCGAGGCATGAGCGGCGCCGGGCCGATACCCTTCGCATCGCGTCGTCGTTTGGACGGCCTTCGGCCTTTGGGGTCGTCGCCGATCCTCGGCGTACTCGGAGTACGCCTGCGGTCGGGGACTCCCTGCGTCCTAGCGCTGCTCGGGTCTCGGCCCGGCGCCCCGTAGTCGACGCGGACGTGCCGTGACCGCGCTGCCGCCTCGCGAGGTGCTCGGGTTTTATCCGACGCCGCTTCACGCGCTGACACGGCTGAGCGAGCATCTCGGCGGCCCGCGGCTCTACATCAAGCGCGATGACCTCACCGGGTTCGCCCTGGGCGGCAACAAGGTGCGGAAGCTCGAGTTCTTCCTGGGCGAGGCGCGGGCGACCGGCGCCGACGTCCTGGTGACCGCCGGGGGGCACCAGTCGAACCACGCCCGCATCACGGCGGCGGCCGCCGCCCGGGTGGGCCTCGGCTGCGTGCTGGTCCTCTCCGGGGGTCGCCCGGCGGCCTACGCGGGCAACCTCGCGCTGGACCGCCTCTTCGGCGCCGAGCTTCGCTTCGTCGGGACCGGGCCCGAGCGGATGCCGGCGGTCCACGCCCTCGCCGCCGAGCTGTCCGCCGCCGGGCGCCGGCCGCTCGTGATCCCGATCGGCGGCTCGACCCCGCTCGGCGCCCTCGGCTACGTCGAGGCGGTCCGCGAGGCGGCGGCCCAGCTTCGCGACCTTCGGGGTCACGCCGGCGGCGATCGTCCACGGCTCCTCGTCGGGCGGAACCCAGGCCGGCCTCGTCGTCGGCTGCCGTGTCTCCAACCTGGACACGCGCGTCATCGGGATCAGCGCCGACGAGACCCGGGCGGACCTCGGCCGGATGGTCGCGGAAATCGTCGGACCGCTGGCCGAGCGGATCGGGCTGCCGGCACCCTTGCCGGGCGCCATCGAGGTGCTGGACGAGTACGTCGGCGTGGGGTACGGGATCCCGACCGCCTCCTCCGAGGAGGCCACCGAGCTCTTCGCCCGGCTGGAGGGCATTCCGCTCGACCCGAGCTACGGCGCGAAGGCCGGAGCCGGGCTGATCGACCTCGTCCGCCGGCGGGTCTTCGGCCCGCGAGACACCGTGTGCTTCTGGCACACCGGCGGCGCCACCTGGCACCGGCCGCCGGGGCCCGACCGGCGCGTGAGGCTTCCTTCCACCGCGGGCTGGCGCAGATGGACCGTCAGCGAGTCGGACTCTGCTGGGACTGCCGCTGGGCGCGGCGCGTGACGAGCGGGCGAGGATCGGTCTTCTTCCTGTGCCGCCGGGCGGAGACCGAGCCCGCCTATCCGAGGTACCCGCCACTGCCGCGGCTTTCCTGCGCGGGGTACGAGCCGTCCGATTCCTCCGATCCCGGGGGAGGGAGACGCGGAGGATCAGCGGCGGGGAAGACCACCTTGAGGCAGTCGGCGAGCACGCTCAGCACGGTGTCGATCTCGGCCTCCTCGATGACGAGCGGCGGCTTGAGCTTGAGGACGTTCGGGAGCGCGGAGGCGGTCGCCAGGATCACGCCCCGCCGCATGGCCTCCTCCACGATCCGCTTCGCCTCGGCCGGCGCCGGCTCCTTGGTGACGGGATCCCGCACCATCTCGACCCCGATGAAGAGGCCCGGGCCCCGCACGTCGCCGATCTGCGGGTACTCCTGCTGCAGGGCGCGCAGGCCGCGGGTGAGGAGCGCGCCCATGCGGGCCGCGCGCTCGGGGATGCGGTCCCGCTCGAGGATCTCGATGACCTTCAGCGCGACCGCCTGGGCCACCGGGTTCGAGCCGAAGGTGTAGACGTCCTCGCCGGTCGGCTCGAAGCGCTTGAGCCGGTCGTCGGCGACGACGGCGGCGATGGGGAAGCCGCCCCCCAGCGCCTTGGACAGCACCATCATGTCCGGCGTCACGCCGAGCCCCTCCGCGGCGAACATCCACCCCGTCCGGCCGAGGCCGGTCTGGATCTCGTCGAAGATCAGCAAGACCCCGAGCTCGTCGCAGATCCGGCGGACCTCCCGGACGAACGTGGCCGGGAACGGGATCTGGCCCCCGCTCCCCTGGACCGGCTCCAGCAGCACCGCGGCCACCGGCCCGTCCACGCCGCGCTGGATCGTGTCACGGAGGGGCGCCGCGCACTCGGCGCCGGCGCACTCGCCCGAGGCCAGGCGGCGCGGGCAGCGGTAGCAGTAGGCGTTGGGGACGCGGACGAAGTTGTGGAGGAACGGCAGGAATTTCACCCCGGGTCCGAACGCGCCCGAGGTCTGGGTCCCGCTCCAGGAGGCGGCCATCGTCGCCAGCGTGTTGCCGTGGTAGGCGTGGTAGAAGGTCACGAAGCGGGCGGCCCCGGGCCGGTTGATCAGGGCGAGCTTGAGCGCCGTCTCGATCCCGAGCGAGCCGGTCGGCGCGAAGGTGACGGTGCCCAGCCGGCCCGGGCACAGGTCGGCCAGCCGCTTGGCCAGGAGCAGCCGGGGCAGGGTCGGGAACCCCGCCCGCGCGTGGGCGAGGATCCGGATCTGCGCCACCGCCGCCTCGATCACCTCGGGGTGGTTGTAGCCGAGCGCGAGGGTCCAGGCCTGGGCCGTGCAGTCGATGTACGACTTGCCGTCGATGTCGGTGACGCGGCTCCCCTGGCCGGAGACGAGCACCGGCCCCAGCCAGGCCGAGCCGTACCCGACGTGCTGCTGGAGCGCGGCGATCTCCCCGGGCGTCAGTCGTGGCGTGTCCATCGAGGCCTCCTCATTTCGGGACCTCCCGCCCTCCCGATCCTTCGACGGCCTTCGGCCTTTGGCCCCCCTCCCCCACCGCCCGACGGCCTTCGGCCTTTGGCTGGGGGGAGGGGGGAGTCGGAGGCCCTGATTCCTTCACACCCTCTCAGCCCTTCAGGCCGGTGAGCGCGATGCCGCGGATCATGAACTTCTGGGAGACGGCGTAGGCCAGCAGCATCGGCCCGGTGGCGATGACGGTGGCGGCCATCAACGGCCCGTAGTTGATGCTGCCGTACGGGTCCTTGAAGAGTGCGATGCCGACCGGCAGCGTCCGGAGCTCCTGCGAGTTGATGACGATGACCGGCCACAGGAAGTCGTTCCAGGAGCCCAGGAAGAGGATCATCGCCACGGTGGCCAGCGTCGTCTTGATGAGCGGGGTGATGATGGTGAGCACGATGCGGACCTCGCCGGCCCCGTCGATCCGGGCGGCCTCGATCAGGTCCACCGGGATGGCCTTGATCCCCTGGCGGATCATGAAGACGCCGAAGGCGCTGGCGAAGTTCGGGGCCAGGATGCCGAGATAGGTGTCCACCCACTCGATCCGGGCCAGGAGCACGTAGAGGGCGACCGAGGTCACCTGGACCGGGACCATGAGCGTGCTCAGGATCAGCAGGAAGAGGACGGTCTGGAGCGGGAACCGGTAGACGGCGAAGGCGTAGCCGGCGAAGAGCCCGAAGGCGAGCGAGCAGCCGACCGAGACCACGGCGACGACCAGGCTGTTCCGGTAGTAGCTGAGCCAGGGCGCCTTGGCGAAGGCCGTCGCGAAGTGCTCGGCGGTCAGCCGGCTCGGGATCCACTTCGGCGGGAACGCGAGGATGTCCGAGGCCGGGCTGACCGCCGTCACCACCATCCAGTAGAAGGGCAGGATCATCAGGACGGCGACCGCCGTCACCACGGTGAACAGCGCGATCCGGCCCGCGGCCCGGGTCATCGAGCCCCCCCCCACCCATGGACGGCCTCGGCCTTTGCGACCCCTCCCCACCACTCGACGGCCTTCGGCCTTTGGCCGGGGGGAGGGGAGATGCGCGTTGCACGGGCCCTGGGCGATCCGCTTCAGACGCCCCATCAGTAGGCGACCTCGAAGCGCTTGCTGTAGACGTACTGCACCACGGTGATGCCCAGGATCAGGGCGAAGAGCACGGTGGCCTCGGCCGCCGCGTAGCCCATGTTGTAGCGCTCGAAGGCCTGGCGGTAGAGGTCGAGCACGACGACGTTGGTGGCGTTGGCCGGGCCGCCTCCGGTCAGGACGAAGACCTGGTCGAAGACCTGGAAGGCCAGGATGCCGTTGTAGATGAGGAGGAAGGTGGTCGTGGGCGCCAGGAGGGGCACCGAGATCCGCCAGAACTGGCGGACGGCGCCGGCGCCGTCGATGGTCGCGGCCTCGTAGAGCTGCTGGGGGATGGACTGGAGGCCGGCCAGGTAGATGATCATGTTGTAGCCGAGGCTCTTCCAGACGCTGAAGATGATGATCGCGGTGAGGGCCGTCCGGCTCGACATGAGCCAGGGCTGATCGGGCAGCCCGACCAGCCGCAGCAGCACGTTGAAGAGCCCGAACTGCGGGTTGTAGAGCCACCACCACACCATGGCGGCGGCCGCCGTGCTGGTGACCATGGGCGCGAAGTAGACGGCCTTGTACAGCTCGCGGAGCCGGAAGCGGGTGTTGAACAGCACCGCCAGCCCGAGCCCCAGCGCCGGCCGAGATCGGGACGATGGTCGCCACGTAGAGGAGCGTGTTCGTCATGGCCTTGTGGAACGTCGGATCGACGGCCATGTCGCGGAAGTTGTCGAGCCCGATGAAGGTGAAGCGGCCCCGCACCAGCTCGACCTTGTAGACCGAGTAGAGCAGGGTCTGGACGGCGGGGACGACGCGGAAGATGGCGAAGAGGAGGATGACCGGGGCAATGAACGCGTAGGCGTGGAGGACGTGGCGGCTCCGGAGGCGCGCGAGGCGCCGCCGCCAGGAATGGGACTGCCCCGCGGGAGGGACCCCCCGCGGGGCAGCGCCGGTCAGCTCCGGAGCGACGCTACTTGGCGGCGTCGGCGATCGCCTTGTTGGCCTGCCGGTCGGCTTCCGCGAGCGCCGCCTCGAGCGGCGCCTCGTGGTGCCAGACCTTCTGGATGGCCCCGCCCATCGCGTCCATCACGCCGTTGAAGCCGAGGTTGATGGGGAGCTTCTTGCCGTAGGGGTACATGACCTTGAGGGCCTGGTCGTAGGGATCGGACTTGAACGGCTCCTTGTCCCAGTTGACCTTGTAGCGCGGGGACGCGTCGTACTTCTTGCACAGCTCGTAGTCCTTCTCCGCGCTGTTGAGCCACTCGATCAGCTCCCACGCCAGCGCCTTGTTCTTGGCCGGCTTGGGCACCGCGTAGACCCAGGCGCCGAGCAGCGAGACGGGGGGGTCGCCGGCCTTCGGCGCGGGCGGGAGCGCCATGCCCCACTTGAGGTCGGGGGCCTCCTTCGGCTGGCGCGCCTTGATGCTCACGGTCTCGCTGATCTGCATCGAGGCGATGCCCTTCAGGAACGCCGCCCGCGGGTCCGGGAAGTTCAGGCTGGTGGACTTGTCGACGTCCAGCATGTCGAGGACCAGCTTCAGCGCCGCCTTCCCGCCGTCGTTGTTGATGATGGCCTTTCCGCCCCGCAGGAGGAGCGGGTCGTCGACCAGGCGGACGCCGCCGCTGTAGAGGGCCCAGAAATGCTTGTGCACGATGCCGTGGGGATGGCCGACGTGCCGGATCGCGTAGCCGACCCGCGTGATGTTCCCCTGGGCGTCCCGCTTGGTGAGCTTCTTGGCGTACTCCCGGAACTCGGCCCACGTCTTGGGCGGCTTCTCGGGATCGAGCCCCACCTCCTTGAAGTGCTCCTTGTTCCAGGTCAGCCCGTAGACGTCGATGCCGTACTGGGGGTAGCCCCACATCCGGCCGTTGCCGTAGTCCGACAGCTCCTTGATCTCGGGGGAGACCGCATTGAGCCACGCCCTGGCCTTGGCATCGGCGACCGGCTCCAGCATCTCCTCCTTGAGGAAGCCGGGGATCCAGCCGTTGTCGACGAACAGGATGTCGCCGATGTTCCGGCCGGCGGCGGCCGCGAAGATCTTCTGCTGCATGGTGTCGTAATCGAGGCCGACCGCCTCGACCTTGACGTTGTGCTTGGCCTCGAACTCGGCGAACAGGCCCTTGTCCGCGAAGTGGGCGGCGCCAGACGTGATGTCGCCGGCCGGGTACCAGAGGGTGACGGTGGCCTTCGCCTGGGCCGCGGCGAGCGCCGGAGCCAGGACGAGGACCGCGAGGGTGGTGGCGAGCCAGGTGAGGCGTCTCATGGAAGGTTCCCCCTTTCGCGCTCTCGCGCGCTGGGACGGACTCTATGCCCGCGCTTCCGGCGGTGTCAAGGCCGGGGGCCCTGCGCCGGGGGTCCTCTGCGCGCTAGGCGAGGGGCAAAGTGGTGTCGGCGCGGGTCTCCTGGTCGTGGTAGCGGATCAGGGCCTCGAAGTCGGGACCGATGCGCGTGTCGCCGAAGGCCGCCAGGTAGCGGCACGTCGCGTAGCGGGCCGCGGTCGCGGCGTACTCCGACTCCCAGGCGCGGAACTGCGCCTCGGCCTGGGGCGTGTCGTAGGGAAAGCTGACCGGGGGCGGGCGGAGGCCGCAGCGCCACGGCTTGGGCGTCAGCCGGGCGCGGAACGACTGCTGCATTCGACACAGCCGGACGTAGAGCGGGTCGGCGCCGAACTGCTGGAGCAGGGTCTCGCTCGCTCCGCTGCTGGCGTCGAGGCGAGAGCCGGTCACGATCGCCCGGTGTCCGGCGGCGGTGCGGTAGACGCGAGCGCCGAGCCCGTTGGCCTCGGCGACGCGCCGGACGTCGGCCAGCACCGGGCTCTCCCCCGTGGGCGGCGCCGGCGCGGCCTTGCCGAAGAGCGACAGGACGCTGGACACCAGGCCCATCGCGGCGGCCGCCCCGTCCGGCGTGTCGCCCCGGTCGATGTCGACGAACATCAGCTGGCGGGCGTTCAGGACGAGGGCACCGTACGCGTTCCGCGTGACCACCGCGCCGGCCTCGCCGCCGCCCCCGCCCGGGAACTCGCGCAGGATCGGCTCCGGCAGTGGCCGGTCGCCGTACGGGTATCGGCCGGTCCCGCCCGGACCCGAGAGCAGCCGCTGGGCCAGCCTGGCGCGCGGTGACGCGGGCCAGGTCGCGCGCGGCCGCGAGGCTGTCGTTCGACCAGCCCCGGGCGACGACGCGGATCCGCTGGCCGCCCGGTCCGATGGCCTCGCCCGGCTCCCGCGCCCAGAACCGCGCCAGCTTCACGGCCAGCAGCATACGACGAACGCCGCGCTCGCGCACCCGGGCCCGCGGCGGGCGGCAGGCCCGCTCAGCCGGCGCGGACCACGCGGAAGCCGTAGTCGGAGTAGCGGAGGTGGGGCGGGAGGCTCGAGCGGTGGGCGACGGCGCTCCACGGCACCTGGTGGCGCCAGGCGCCGCCGCGGGAGACGCGACGGGTCCCGTGGGGCGGGCCGGCGGGCTCCGCTCGGGGGCGACCGCGTAGTAGTCGTCGGCGTGCCAGTCGAGGCACCACTCGTGGACGCAGCCGGAGAGGTCGGTGAGGCGGAAGCCGTTGGCGGGACCGCCTCCGACCGGCGGCGGCCCGGGGAGCGGGAAGCCGCGCGTCGGGGAAGACCGCGGCGGGCGGCGCGTCGCCCCACGGATAGCGCGCGCCGTCGAGCCCGCCGCGCGCCGCCTTCTCCCACTCCGCCTCGGTGGGCAGGCGGTGGCGGCGCCGGTGCGCTCGCTCGAGCCAGCGGCAGAAGGCGACGGCCTCGTCCCAGCCCACGCCGACGACGGGCTGGGCGGGATCGCCGAAGCGCGCGTCGGCCTGGAACGGCGGTGGCGCGGCCCCGGTCGCCGCCAGGTACTCGGCGTAGGCCGCGTTCGTCACCGGCGCTCGTCGCGATCGCGAAGGCGTCGAGCCACACGCGATGGCGGGGCCGCTCGCCCGGGACGCCGTCCTCCCGGCCCATCCAGAACCAGCCGGCGGGGATCTCGACCAGCTCCACGACTCAGTCGGCAGGCGTCTTCTTCTCCAGCTCGGCCAGTCGCCGCCGGAGCGCTCTGCTCCTCCTCCCAGCGATGGGTCTCGTCGCGCACGATGGCGGCGATGCCGGTGACCCGCCCGTCGGCCGACTTCAGGAGCGCGACGGTGAAGGCGATCGAGATGCGCTGGCCGTCCTTCCGCAGGGCGGGCACGCGGAGGACGTCGGTGCCGTACCGCGTCACGCCGGTCTGCATCACCTCGCGGTAGCCGTCCCAGTGGCGCGCCCGGTAGCGCTCCGGGATGATGAGGTCGAGCGACTGCCCGAGGACGTCGGCGGCCGGGTACCCGAAGATTCGCTCGGACGCCGGGTTCCAGAGGCGGATGCGCCCGTCCGGGTCGGCGGCGACGATCGCGTCCCCGGCGGCCTCGACGAGCGCGGCGAAGTCGAGCGGTGCCGGCCTGGCTCATGCCCTCATTCTACGTGGCTGCCGGCGGTCCTTGTCGGCGCCGGGCTACCGTCCGGCGCTTCCTTGACGTCGGAGGTAGAGCGTCCTACGCTTGACGCATGCAGAGCATCGTGTCCTCGAAGGGTCAGATCACCCTGCCGGTCGCCATCCGAGCCCGGCTCGGTCTGGTCACCGGTACGCCCGTCGATTTCGAGGTCCGCGACGGTGAGGTGATCCTGCGGAAAGGCGTCCGCGGCGCCCACCCGGTCGATCGGATCTTCGGACGGCTGCAGCTCGGCAGGCCGGTGGACGCGCTCCTCGACGAGATGCGCGGGCGCGACCGTCCCGGTCCTCGACCGTTGCCGCCGTCGGCCGTCGCCGCGCCGCAGTTCTTCTTGAAGACGGCGGTCGATTCCTCGGTGCTGCTCGACGTCCTGGGTGCCGACTCTCGCTTCGGCAAGTCGTCGCGAGAGGCCCTGCGGGCAGCCTACGATGGGGGCGCCCTCGTGGCCTGCGATGTGGTCTGGGCGGAGGTCCGGGCGCAGTTCGCCACCGATGCCGAGTTCGACCAGGCGCTCTCGCTTCTCGGAATCCGCTTCGAGGCGATCACTTCCGAAGCGGCGGCGCTCGCGGGGCGGTTGTGGCGCCAGAGTCGGCGCGCGGGTCAGGCGAGGCGAGTGCGGGTCGTCGCCGATTTTCTCGTCGGCGCCCACGCTTCGATCCAGGCAGACGGGCTGCTGACCCGCGACCGGGGCTTCTATCGGCGGTACTTCCGGGTGAGGGTCATCGACCCAACTGCGAGCGGCTGAGCCGCGGCGGCGCCGCCCGTACCGCGGGAGGCCCGCAGGTCCCGCTCTACCGTTTGCGCGCGCCGCGCCGGCCCCGTGCCGCCGGCCGGGCGGCGGCCGGCTTGGCGGCCGCGTCCCGCTGCCGCTCGTGCCAGCGGGCGATCTCCTCGCAGGTGGTGAACCACACGCGGCGGGACTTCCGGATGTAGGCGACCAGGTCCTCGATCAGCGCGATCCGGGACGCCCGCCCGCTGATGAACGGGTGGCAGGTGAGGACGAAGCAGCCGTTCTCCCGGTGCATCCCGGCGAACTCGCGGCTCCAGAGGTCGAACACGCGGGCCGGGTCCGCGATGGCGTTGCTGGCGCCGTAGACGTGGCGGAACAGGGGCGCGTCGTCGAGGATCCACTGGACGGGGACCTCGGTGAGCGGCCCGTGCTCGGTCTCCACCTCGTACGGCACGTCGTTCCCCATGAGCGAGCTGTCGTAGAGGAAGCCGTGGGCCTTGAGGAGCCCGGGGGTCCACACGTTCACGTCCCACGACGGCGAGCGGTAGCCGGCCGGCCGGACGCCCAGGTGGTCCCGGAGGATGGCGAGCTGCTGGCGCATCACGGTCTCTTCCTGCTCGCGATCCAGGAAGTGCACGGCCTCGTGGACGTTGCCGTGGGCGCCGATCTCGTGGCCGGCGTCGCGGATCCGCTTGGACTCCGGCAGGTGGTTCTCGACGCGACCAGGCCGGGATGAAGAAGCTCGCGCGGAGCTTCAGGCGGTCCATCATGCGGAGGATGCGGTCCACGCCGACCCGCGGGCCGAACCGGCGCTCCTCCAGGCCGGCCAGGCTCTTCTTGGCCTTCTCCGGCTCCCGGAACAGGAAGCCCGACTCGGCGTCGAAGTCGAACGTCAGGGACACGGCGGACTGCTGGCCATCCGGCCATCGATAGCGCATGGGATCGCTCCTTTGCTGGTCGTGGTAGCGGGCCGGCCCGCCGGAGGTCATTCTCCGGCGGCCACGGTGATCGACGCGAGGGGGACCCCCAGCCGCCGCGCGTCGCCGTTCGCCCGGGCCGCGCGCAGCGCGGGCGCGATCCAGTAGAGCCAGCTCGGCGCCGCGCCGCCCGGGTCGAGCGCCACCAACAGGCGGGTCCGGTCGTCCCGCTCGTCCACCTGGACGGCGTCGACGACCCGCCCCCGGTACATCAGGCAGATGCGCCGGGCGAAGGCGCGCCGCCGGAAGGGGAAGACCTCGAGCGTCACCCGGAGGGGGCCCGGGCCGGGGTCGAGCCGGAGCGCCGCCAGCGGCTGGGACCACCGGAACCGGGCGCCCGCGGCCACCTCCCAGCCGTAGACGTTCACCAGCCGGCCCGACCCGGCGCCGTCCTCCAGCAGGTTCCGCCCGCCGGCGGCCGGCCCGGGCGGCTGCGCCTCCCCGTGCGCCACGGCGAAGCGCACGCGAGCGAGCTCCGTCGTCCGGTCCCAGTAGGCGCGGAAGCGCCGGTAGCGCGCGTCCGCGCGCGCCAGCGGGGTGGCCGCGGCCGCCCTGGCCGCCAGGGCCGCCACGCGCGCGCGGAGGACGAGCCAGCGCTTGCCGAGGAGGGCCCGGGGCAGCAGGCGCCCCGCCGCCCCCAGCGCGGCCGGGCGGACGCCGGCGGCGAGGCGCGCGCGGGCGGCGCACGCCTGCAGGGCGGTCCGGAAGGCGGCCCGGTCGGATCGGGCGTCCAGGCTCGAGGCCTCGTCCCATTCCGGCGGCGCGCCGAAGAACTCGGCGCCGGCGCCCCCGGAGCCGACCTCGCGGCGGTACCGGCACTCGCCCTCGGTGAAGCTCTGGATGAACCGGTCCAGCACGGACAGCCGCCCGGGATAGAGGTGCGTGACCCCGACCCCCGGGGCGTACTCGAGCCAGAAGCCGCGCCGCTTCAGCTCGGCCGCGAGCAGCCACTCCGCGAAGCGGTCGTACCGGGGCTGGAGCCCGCCGGCCGCGAAGTAGGCCTCCCGCCTGAGCGCCACCGCCCGCATGATGACCTTTTCCCAGCGCCCGGGCTGGGACCACTCCCGGAAGCCGTCGTCGTACATGCGGGACTCCAGGGCGCCGATGGCGGACCGCCACTCGGGGATCGTCCGGCCGCAGAGGCCGTCGGCCCGGGAGTGCTCGAAGAAGCGGATGATCTCGGCCGCCGCCTCGGGCTCGGCCCGGCAGTGCGCCTCCGTGAAGAAGAGGATGTCCCCCCGCGCCAGGGTCGCGCCGTGGTGGTACGCCTCGATCTCGTTCGCGGCGTCAACCCGGACGAGGCGGTCGTGCGGCCGCAGCAGGCCCGCCAGCTCCGCTTCCAGGTCGCGGGTCCGGGCGTCGAGCAGGACGATCAGCTCGAACGCCTCCGGCTCGCAGCGCTGGCCGGAAGTCCAGCTCTCGACCGTGCGCCGCGCCATGCCGTAGTGCTCGTCCATGGTCAGGATCACGCTGACCACCGGCGCGCGGCGGCGGCAGGCCGCCGGGCGAGCCGGCGCCGCCGCGTCCTGGATCGCGGTCAGCACCCGCAGCGTCGCCAGGTCCCGGTCCGCCGCGCCCGGCGCCCCGGCCGGACCCCCGCTGTCGCGGTCGAGCGCGGACCGATAGAACCCGAGCAGCGCCCGCTCGTAGTGGGCCACGCTCGAGGTCACCCGCCGCGGCGCGGGGTCGCCGGCGATCCAGCCGGCGGCGTGCGAGGCCACGTGCGCCTCGGCCCGGCCGCTCGCCCCGGTGACGGCGATCCGCTTCTGGAGCCACGGGCCCAGCCCGGCGACGGGACGCGGGGCCAGCAGCCCGCAGCCCAGCCGGACCGTGACGCCGGCGCCGGTGACGAGCTCGGCCCGGAGCCAGGCGCGGCCGCGATGGGCGGCGTCAACGTGGTACCGCGCGGGGACCGGGGCGTCCTTCGCCAGCGCCACCAGGTCGTCGCTCGCCTCGCAGGCCGCGACCGACAGCGCCGCGCCGCCCAGGAGGCCGCCGACCAGGTCCAGCAGGTGAGAGCCCTGATCGAAGAGGCTGCCGGCGCAGCTCGCCTCGATCTCGCGCAGCTCCCCGAGGGCCCCCGCCTGGACCCAGTCGAGCAGCGCGGCGAACTCGGGCGTGAACGGGAGCTGGTGCGCCACCCTGAGGCATGCCCCGGCGGCGCGGCAGCGGGCGGCGAGGTCGGCGCCCTCGGCCCACTCGAGCGCCAGCGGCTTCTCGACGATCACCAGCCGGGGCTCGGCCGCGTCGAGGATGTCGGCGACCACGCGGCCGCGGACCGCCGGCGGCGTCGCCACCACGACCACGTCGGGGGCGACCTCGGCCAGCCCGGCCTGCAGGTCCCGGTAGACGCGGAGGCCGGTCGCCGACCACTGCTCCCGGGCGGGCGGCGCCGGATCGAAGCCGCCCCCGACCGCCACCCCCGGCAGCTGGGCCAGGGCCTCCCGGTGCGCGACCATCCGCCGGCCGAGCCCGACGAGGAAAACCCGCGCCGTCACGCCGGGATTCGCCCGAGGAGCGCCGCGGGGGCCACGGCCGGCAGTCTACCCGATCCGCCGCACGCCCGCGAGCCTCATTCGGTTTCATGGTGCCGGAGGCGAACGGGCGTACCCTACCTGGACCGATGGGCGCCTGGGGCACCGGGATTCTCCAGCGCTGGATTCGCGGCCGCCCGGCGAAGCCGCGCCCGCGAGCCCCCGGGCGGCCGGCGGCGCCACCGGGTCCGCCGCTCGCGATGCGGCGGGGCACCCGGCTGCCGATCGTGGACTGGGAGGCGATGGATGCCCATGCCCCGTCCACCGATGACCGCGAGGCCCTCGACACGTTCTGGTCCTCGGTCGCGCGCGGCTGGCTGGACGCGTTGCGGAGGAGGCTCGGCGCGCGCTAACGGGTCCGGGAGTCGGACCGCTTCCTGCTGCTGAGCCCGCTCGCAGCATCCCGGGCGGAGGCCGCGCTCGACTACGTCGAGACCACCCGCAAACGCATCCTCGCCCTGCTCGACGGCATCGCGGCGGAGAGCGAGCTCGGCAAGGTGTGCGTGCTGATCTTCGCCGGCGTCAACCGCTACTACGAGTACGTGTCGCACTACTACCCGCGCGAGGGCGAGTTCGCGCAGTCCGGCGGCATGTTCATCCACGAGGGGTACGGGCACTTCGTCTTCGTGGCCGACGACATGAGCACCATGGAGCCGACCATCGCGCACGAGCTGACGCACTGCCTGGTGCAGCACCTGCCCTTGCCCGCCTGGCTGAACGAGGGCATCGCGGTCAACGTCGAGGAGCGGCTCTTCCCGCCGTCGGCGAGCCGGCTGCGCGCCGCGGCCGAGCTGCGGCCGAAGCACGGCGAGTTCTGGGACCGGACGACCATCCAGGAGTTCTGGTCGGGGAAGTCCTGGCTGCGCCCCGGCGACGCGAACACGCTGAGCTACGACCTCGCCCGGCAGCTCGTCCGCCTGGCGGCCACCGACCCCGACGCGTTCCGCGCCTTCACCAACGCCGCGGATGCGGCCGACGGCGGCGCCGCCGCCGCCCGCGCGCACCTCGGCCACCCGGTGGCCAGCCTGGTGAAGACCGTGCTCGGCCGAGGCCCCTGGCGCCCCCGGCCGGACACGTGGACCGACGGCATCGAGCGAGGCGCGCACCATCCCGGTGCGCCGGCATCCTTCCGGTGAGCCGCTCGATGGCCCGCGCGGCGATGCTGGTCGCCGCCATCGTCGTGGTGGGAGCGAGCGGATGCGCGCGGGGTGTCCGCCGGGACGACGGGGCCGCCTTCGAGGCCCGGGTGCTGCGGGAGATCGCCGCGGTCTTTCCCGGCGATCCGGGGCTGTTCCGGGTCGCCCATCCTCCCGAGACCGCCGTCGGCTTCTACGGCGACACGCTCGAGGAGGCCGCGGTCCAGTGCCGCCTCGCCGTCACGCTCGACATCGTCCAGGGCGGACGGCAGCGGGGCAGCATGGTGGTCGCCCGGTGCCCCGAGCACCTCGCGGGACTGCGCGAGCGCCTGCGGCGCGTGCCGGACGGCATCCGGGCCGCGCTGGAGGACGAGGACGTCAAGGACTTCATCGAGGAAGCGAAGGTACTCGAAGCCGACTTGACCTACCAGCAGACGACCCTGCGCGATGGGGCGAGCCTGCACTACTTCCCGCTGATCATGCCCGTCCATGGCATCCACATCGTGCCCACCGTCGTCCTGCTGGACGGAGACCGGGCCGTCGTTGTGCAGGCGCTGATGACCGGCGTCTGCGATGCCGAGCGAAGCCCTCTCCCTCTCTGCACGCAGACGAGAGACAGGCTGAGCGACCTCGCCCGCCGGCTTCTCCGGGAGTGAGGCACTTGTCATTGGAGAGGCGAAACACGCTCGTCGTGTGGCTGCTCGTGCTGGCCGTGGCGGCGACGGCGGCCGCCCTGGGACGTTTCGTGTTCGGCGCGCCGTGGTGGCTGGCGATCATCATCGCCCTCGTCGCACTGCTCGTCAACGGATGGATCGCGGAGTAGGGATCGATTCGCCCTAAGACGGCGGGAGCGAGGCCGGTGACTGCGAAGCTGGATATACGGGTGTCCTCGGATGTCTGGCAAGATCCAGCGTGGCCATTGTTTTCCCGCTCGGCGAGTCGGCCGCGGACCCCCGATGCCGCTGCCGTCGCCGCAATGACGCTGAAGTGGACGGCGCCGTGGACCGAATCCCCCCTCACCCTGGATCTGGCTGCTGTCCAAATGCAGCGGATACTGCAAGGGGCCCTCGGCGAGCTGGTGATGACGGGCTGGCTGTTCCTCGGCCACGCGCCGTGGCAGCCTCGGTCGCGCCTCGTCGAATACAAGCGCATCTGGAAGAGTCTCGCAGGCCGCTTTGATCTGACGCAGCTCCAGACTGGCGAGGAGATCCGGATCGAGAGCGCTGACGGGATCCGGTTCGCGGCGCTCGCGCGGGTCGCCTCCGACGGTGTGGCACCGGCGATCGCGATCTGCCGAGCGTTCCAGGACGGATGTCTGATTCTGGCCCCGGCCAGCCCTGGCTGGTCGCTCGCTTCGGAGCAGCTCTTTGCCGCGGCGTTCCCGAGTCCCCCGGGCGGCCGCCCGGAACGGATTTCGACTGGCCGTCGTTCGCGCTATCGGTCTGCCGAACTCGCGCGATCGTGGCGCGAGACAGGGGCCTGGAGGAGCCTCCCGGCGCGGTAGGCGTCAACTTCTTTCTGGAGGCCCGGGATCTCCGGGCGTTCCAGCGGGTCGTCAAGGGGGTCGTCAGCTCCGAAGGTGTCTGCCCCCTGCCGCCGCCCAGCGGGCGCGCGCATCGCCGGGGCGACTGACCTGGAAGAGCCGAATGGCCTTTCACTGAGGGGATCGTGCCTATGGACCGGCTCGCGTCGAAGGTCGGTGCCGACAGTCTGAGCCTTGCTCTCGTCGAGTACGAGACGAACCCTCCGGACAAGGGTGACTACCTGTGTTTCGATGCGCAGGTGTCGTCAGCTGGGTTCAGTGGTGCGAGCCGTTTCTGGGTGGCCAGGTCCGACCTCGACGTGTTCCTCGCCGAAGTGGAGGCGTTCGACCGGTCGCTCCGCGGAAGCGCAGACATTCGCTGTGGATGGGGGCAGGAGGAGCTGTTCTCGGTCGAGTTCTTTCCGCACGATCGCCTGGGCCACGTTGGCGTGAAGGTGCGGATCGGGGCGGCAAAGCCGGCTCGACGAACCAGTCAGCACTCCGTCTCCGTGGAGTTCGAAGTCGAGCCCATGGCACTCTCGGCATTCGCAGCGGCCCTCCGGGTCACGATCGAGAGGAGAGCCTGATGAGGCCGGCAACGTCGATCGTCGTCCTGCTCGTCATCCTGCCGCTTGCCTCAGCGGCGCAGGGGTCATCGAGCGTTCGCACCTACGCGCTGCCCGGGCACGGCACGGTCGAGATGAGGGACGCACCGGATACCTATCGTGAGGAAGTCGCCAACAGCTTTTATCGTCGGCGAGACGAGTGACGAGATGCTCGTGATCCGCCGGGGTCCACATCGTAGGACGTGCCAGCCGAGCCCGTTGAGGAGGTCGTAGCCGCGCAAGCGGAAGCGAGAGTGGGAGGGGTCGGGCAGGCCCGGCCGGCTCGCGTTTGTCCGGGGGGCCTGTTACGATGAACGGGAGCAGCTGATGGTCGCCACCGGGCAGGCTCCCCAGGCTTCTCCGACCGCGCCCCTGATCGTCACGCTGGACGTCGGCTCCTCCTCGGTGCGGGCGCTCTGCTTCGACGCCGCCGGGCGCGCGCTGCCGGTCGAGCGGCAGCTCCGCTACGAGCTGGACACGACGCCGGACGGCGGGGTGGAGATCGATGCCGAGCGGCTCCTCGCGCTGACCGCCGAGGCGCTCGACGGCCTCCTGGCCGACCTCGGCGACCGGGCCGCGCGGCGTCGCCGCCGTGGCGATGAGCACCTTCTGGCACACGGTGCTCGGCGTGGGCGCCGACGGCCGGGCCCGCACGCCCGTCTACTCGTGGGCCGACACGCGGAGCGCGGCGCGCCGTGGAGGTGCTGCGCGGGCGCCTCGACGAGAAGGCCTACCACGCGCGGACCGGCTGCGTGCTCCACACCTCGTACCTGCCGGCGCGGCTCCTCTGGCTCGCCGGCGCCGATCCGGCCGCGTTCGCCGCGAGCCGCAGCTTCATGTCGTTCGGCGAGTACCTCCACCTCCGGCTCTTCGGCGAGACGCGCTGCAGCGTCTCGATGGCCTCGGGCGACCGGCCTCCTCGATCAGCACCGGCTGCGGTGGGACACCACGACCCTGGAGGCGCTCGGGCTGACGGCGGAGCGCCTCGTGCCCGCTGGCCGGGCTCGACGCGCCGCTCTCCGGGCTCCGCCCCGAGTGGGCCGGCCGCTGGCCGACGCTGGCTCGGGTGCCGTGGCTGCCGGCGCTCGGCGACGGCGCCTGCTCCAACGTCGGCGCCGGCTGCGTCGGCCCCGACCGGATCGCGCTCATGGTCGGCACCTCGGGCGCGATGCGGGTCTGCTGGCCGACCGACGCCGTGACCGTCCCCCCCGGGCTCTGGTGCTACCGCGTGGACGGCCGCCGCGTCCTGCTGGGGGGCGCGCTCTCGAACGGCGGGAGCGTCTACGCCTGGCTCCGCGACACCCTCCGCGTCGGCGAGCCCGCGGCGCTCGAGCGCGAGATCGCCGCCATGGAGCCCGACACCCACGGCCTGACGATCCTCCCGTTTTTCGCGGGGGAGCGGAGCACCGGCTGGGTCGCCAGCGCCCGGGCGGCCATCGTGGGCGCCTCCCTGGACACCGGCCCGGTCGACATCGTCCGGGCCGCGCTGGAGACGGTGGCCTACCGCTTCGCCCTGATCCACGCGCTCCTCGCCGAGGCGTGCCCGCGGGCCGACGAGGTCGTGGCCACCGGCGGCGCCCTCGTGGCCTCCCCGGCCTGGACCCGGATCATGGCCGACGTGCTGGGCGTCCCGGTGCGGGCCTCGACGGAGCCCGAGGCCTCGAGCCGGGGGGCCGCGCTGCTCGCCCTCGAGGCGCTCGGCGTCCTGCCGTCGCTCGCCGCCGCCCCGGCCGGCTTCGGCGCCACCGTCGAGCCGGATCCCGCGCGTCACGCCCGCTACCGGGAGGGCCTGGCCCGCCACCGCCAGCTCTACGAGCTGCTGATCCCGTTCTACACACGGAGGTCGCCCGCATGAGCGCGCCGGACCTCGACACCCTCGCCGTCAACACGATCCGCTTCCTGTCGGCCGACGCCGTCCAGAAGGCGAAGTCGGGCCACCCCGGCATGCCGATGGGGGCGGCCCCGATGGCCTACGTCCTCTGGACGCGCTACCTGCGCCACAATCCCGCCGACCCGGGCTGGCCGGACCGCGACCGCTTCGTCCTCTCGGCCGGCCACGGCTCGATGCTCCTCTACGCGCTCCTCCACCTCACCGGCTACGATCTCCCCCTCGCGGAGATCCAGCGCTTCCGCCAGTGGGGCTCGCGGACGCCCGGGCATCCCGAGTACCGGCCTCGACGCCCGGCGTGGAGGCCACCACCGGGCCGCTCGGCCAGGGCGTGGCGAACGCGGTCGGCATGGCGATCGCCGAGCGCCACCTGGCCGCCCGGTTCAACCGGCCCGGCCACGCCATCGTGGACCACTACACCTACGCGATCTGCTCCGACGGCGACCTGATGGAGGGCGTGGCGGCCGAGGCGGTCTCGCTCGCCGGCCACCTCGGCCTCGGCCGGCTGATCATGCTCTACGACGACAACCTGGTCTCGCTGGCCGGCAAGGCCTCGCTCTCCTTCTCCGAGGACGTGCCGCGGCGGTTCGAGGGCTACGGCTGGCACACCGCCGTCGTCCCCGACGGGAACGACCTCGAGGCGATCGACAAGGCGGTCCGCGCCGCCCGCGCCGAGACGGACCGGCCCTCGCTGATCTCCGTGCGCACGCGTCATCGGCTACGGGGCGCCGAAGAAGGCAGGCACCTCCGAGGCCCACGGGGAGCCGCTCGGCGAGGAGGAGCTGCGGGGCGCCAAGCAGGCGCTCGGCTGGCCGCTCGAGCCGGCGTTCCTGATCCCCGAGGCGGCGCTGGCCCGCTTCCGGGAGGCCCGCGCGCGCGGCGCGGCAGTGGCAGGCCGAGTGGCAGGCGCGCTTCGACGCCTGGGCGCAGGGCCAATCCCGGAGCTGGCGGCGCGGTGGCACGACGGCCAGGCGCGCGACGCTGACGCCGGGCTGGGACGCCGAGCTCCCGGCGTTTCCCGCCGGGACTCCGCAGGCCACGCGCGACGCCAGCGGGGCGACCCTGGCCGCCGTCTCGCCGCGGCTGCCCGTTCCTGATCGGCGGCGACGCGGACCTGGCGCCCTCGACCAAGACGCTGGTCAAGACCGCCGGCTCGTTCCAGAAGGGCCACTACGAGGGGCGCCACCTCCACTTCGGCGTGCGCGAGCACGCGATGGGCGCGATCGCCAACGGCATCACGCTACCACGGCGGCCTCCTCGTCTTCTGCGGCACCTTCTTCGACTTCTCCGACTACATGCGCCCGGCGGTCCGGCTGGCCGCGCTGTCGGAGCTGCCGGTCGTCTACGTGTGGACCCACGACTCGATCGCCCTCGGCGAGGACGGCCCGACCCACCAGCCGGTCGAGCACCTGGCCGCGCTCCGCGCGATGCCGAACCTCACCGTCATCCGCCCGGCCGACGCCAACGAGACCGTGGTGGCCTGGCGGGTGGCGCTCCAGCGCCGCCACGGCCCGACGGCCCTCGTCCTCACGCGGCAGAAGCTCCCGGTGCTGGACCGCGCGGCGTACGCGCCGGCCGACGGCCTGACCCGCGGCGCCTACGTCCTCGCCGACGCGCCCGGCGGCCGCCCCGAGCTGATCCTGATCGGCACCGGCTCCGAGGTCGCGCTCGTGGTCGAGGCGCAGGCCGCGCTCGCCAAGGACGGCGTGCGGGCGCGGGTGGTCAGCATGCCCTCCTGGGAGCTGTTCGCGGCCCAGCCCGCCGAGTACCGGGAGGCGGTGCTCCCGGCGGACGTCGGCCGGCGGCTGGCCGTGGAGGCCGGCGCGTCCTTCGGGTGGGAGCGCTGGCTCGGCTCCGGCGGCGCGATGATCGGCCTCGACCGCTTCGGGGCCTCGGCGCCCGGGGAGGTCACGATGCGGGAGCTGGGCTTCACGGTGGAGCACGTGGTGGCCCGCGCGCGGGCGCTGCTCGGCCGATGAGCGGCCCGGCGGCGACCAGCCCGGCGGCCCCCGAGGCGATGGAGGCGAACCCGCTCCGGGCCGGGCTCGGGGGCGAGCGGGCGCTGGATCCCTGCGTCGTGGTCATCTTCGGAGCGACCGGCGACCTGGCGCGCCGGAAGCTCCTGCCCGCCCTCTACGCCCTCGCCCTCGAGCATCGCCTCCCGGTCGGCCTGACCGTCCTCGGCGTGGCGCGCAAGCCCGTGGGCGACGCGGAGTTCCGGAAGCAGATGCGGGAAGCGGTGGCCGCCCACGGCCGGTCCGGCGCGCCGGCCGACGTGGAGTGGGAGCCGTTCGCCGAGGGGCTCTTCTACCAGGACCTGGACTACAGCGACCCGCGGGCGTACGGCGCGCTCGCCGAGCGCCTGACCCGGCTCGACGCCGAGCGCGGCACCCGCGGCAACTACCTCTTCTACCTGGCGACCCCGCCGTCGGTCTTCCCGGTGGCGGTCACCCAGCTCGGCGCGGCCGGGCTGGCGCGCTCGGGGACCGGCTGGCGCCGCGTCGTCATCGAGAAGCCGATCGGCCACGACCTGGCCTCGGCCCGCGCGCTGAACACGGTGATCGCGGAGTCGTTCGACGAGTCGCAGGTCTACCGGATCGACCACTACCTGGGCAAGGAGACCGTCCAGAACCTCCTGGTCTTCCGCTTCGCCAACGGGATCTTCGAGCCGCTCTGGAACCGGGCCCACGTGGACAACGTCCAGATCACGGTGGCCGAGTCGCTGGGCGTGGAGGGGCGCGGCGCCTACTACGAGGAGGCCGGCGTCCTCCGCGACATGGTGCAGAACCATCTCCTCCAGCTCCTCTGCCTGGTCGCGATGGAGCCGCCGGCCACCTTCGCCGCCGACCACGTGCGGGACGAGAAGACGAAGGTGCTCCGTGCCATCCGGCCGATCCGACCCGACGACGTCGAGCGCGTCGCCGTGCGCGCCCAGTACGAACGGGGCGCGATCCTCGGGGAGCCGGTGCCCGGCTACCGGGAGGAGCCGGGCGTGGCGCCGGCCTCGACGACCGACACCTACACGGCGGTGCGGCTCGACGTGGACAACTGGCGCTGGTCCGGGGTGCCCTTCTACCTCCGCTCGGGCAAGCGGCTGACCCGGCGGCTGAGCGAGATCGCGCTCCAGTTCCGGCGGCCGCCCCAGCTCCTGTTCGGTCCCCACGTCGAGGAGCTCCAGCCGAATAGCCTGGTGGTGCGGATCCAGCCGGACGAGGGGATCGCCCTCCGGTTCGCGGCCAAGCTGCCCGTCCAGGAGTTCCAGCTCCGCCCGGTGACGATGGACTTCCGCTACGGCACCTCGTTCGGGATCGCGGCGCCGGAGGCCTACGAGCGCCTCTTGCTCGACGCGATGCGCGGCGATCCGACGCTCTTCGCCCGGGCCGACTGGGTGGATGCGGCGTGGCAGGTGCTGGCGCCCATCCAGGCCGCCTGGGCCGCCGGGCCGCCGAAGCTTCCCACCTACGAGGCGGGGAGCGCGGGGCCTCGCGAGGCGGACGAGCTGCTGGAGCGGGAGGGGCGCCGGTGGCGCCGCCTGTGAGCGGCCCGGTATCTCCTCCGCTCCCTCTCCCTTCCAGGGAGAGGGTGGGGGTGAGGGTGTGCCGGTGCGCGTGGTCCTGGCCCTCTCCCCCGATGGGGGAGAGGGAAACGAGGTAGGTCTGTGAGCAGTCCGGGTGTCCCGGTCGTCCTGCACGACCTCGGCGCGGTCGAGGGCGAGCTGGAGCGGCTCTGGCAGGCCAACGCGGCGCCGGCGGACGGGCAGGCGGCGCGGGCCGTCATGCGGGCCGCGACGTTCAACCTGATCGCCATCGTGCCGAGTGAGCGCGACGCCGACCGGGCCTGTGCCGTCCTCGGGGGTGTCACCGCCCAGTACCCCGGGCGGGTGCTGATCGTGGACGTCGAGCCGGACGCCACCCCGCCGGGCCTGGTGGCATGGGTCGCGATGCACTGCCGCGGCATCGACGGCGCCGCCCAGATCTGCGGCGAGCAGATCGTCATCCGGGCGGCCGGCGACGCGGTGGATCGCCTCGGCGGCGCGCTGGCCGCGCTGCTCCTGCCCGATTGCCCGGTCGTCCTCTGGTGGCAGGGCGGACCGGGCCCGGCCGGCGTCCTGCTCGACCGGCTGGCGCCCATGGTGGATGCGGTGCTGCTCGACGGCGCCCGCTTCACGCCGGAGACCCTGCCCCGCTGGGTAGAACGCGCCCGGGGCCACGACGCGACTGCGGTGGGTGACTCTGCCTGGGAGCGGGGCGCGCCGTGGCGGGGCTGGACGGCGGACGGCTTCGAGCCGCGCGCGCTGCGCGCGAGCCTCGGCCGGATCCGCGCCGTGAGCGTCGAGTGCGGGGAGCGGGGCGAGATGACCGGGCTTCTCTACGTCGCCTGGCTGGCGAGCCGCCTGGGCTGGCGTCCGGACCCGGGCCTCGCCCGCTCCGACGGGACCGGGTGGGCGGGCACGCTCGCCGGGCCCGAGGGGCCGGTCGCCGTCGCCCTGCGCGCGGAGGGGCCGGGGGCGGACCTGTGCGGCGCGACGCTCGAGGCCGACGGCCTGCGCTGCGCCCTGACGCGCGAGAGCCCGGAGTGCGGCGCGGTGACCGTCACCCGCGGGGCGGGCGTGGCGCTCCGCGGCGCCGCCCGCGTCCCGGCGACGGACGAGGTCCGGCTGGTCGGCCGGTGGCTCGAGGCGCCACGCTGGGACCCGCTCTACGGTGACGCGCTCGTGGCGCTGGCGGCGATCTGCCGCGCCGGCGCCGGCCCGGCGGTCACGCCCGGAACGTGAACGCCGGGTCGAGCGGGGGGAGCGGGGCGCCGAAGAAGAGTCGCCGCTGGAGGCGGGGCGCCAGCGGCGAGCGGAGCGCGAGCGGCAGCACCCACGGCAGGAGCGCGCGCACGAGCCGGCTCCCCCGGGCCTGGGCGAGGAGCAGCGCCTGGGCCCGGAGCTGGAGCTGGTGGAGCGTCCGCACGTCCCCCTCCCGCTGCGCCTGGACTCGGGCCAGGTCCGTCGCCCGGATCGGCCCGCGGCCGAGCCGCTGGTAGATCTCCTGGGCGGCCACCGCCGCCGTCGCCAGCGCCACGTTGACGCCGATCGCCCCGGCCGGGCTCATCGTGTGGGCGGCGTCCCCGATCAGCAGCAGACCGTCCCGAGCCCACTCCTTCACCAGCCGGATCAGCCCCTCCAGCGGGAAGAACGGGGTGAAGTCGCGCAGGCCGTCGGCGAAGCCGCCGAACACCGGGTCGAGGCGGCGGATGCGCGCGGCCACCGTGGCGACGCCCGTCTCGCGCCACCGCCGCCACTCGCCCTTCGGGAGGAAGATCCCCGCCTGGATGTGGCGCGGGTACTTCGGCAGCATCAGGCCCTGGACGTCCCGGCCCAGCGAGATGTAGATGGTGCTCGGCCAGTCGGCCGGCTGGTCGACGACGAACCAGATGATCTCGAAGTCGAGGTGCTCGTACTCGACGGCGAAGGCCCCCAGCCGGCGGAGCTGCGAGTACCGACCGTCGGCACCCACCACCAGGTCGGCCCGGACCTCGAACGGCTCCTTGCCGTGGCGCACGCCGCGTACGCCGACCACCACGCCGCCCTCCTCGACCAGCCCGGTGACCTTCGCGCCCATCCAGCACTGGAAGCTCGGGAACGGCTCGGCCTTGCGGAGGAGCGCCTCGAGGAAGATCGGCTGGGGCATCCAGATCGCGTAGGGGTATTCCGGGGCGATCCGGCTGAACCGGAACTCCCCCGCCGGCCGGCCGTTGACCCGGACGAGCCCGGAGGTCAGCGTGGAGTGCGGCTGAGCGCGCACGTACTCGAGGAGGCCCAGCTCGTCCAGGAGATGGGCCGTGCTCGGCTGGAGGACCTCGCCCCGGAACTCGCGGTCGAAGTTCTCGTGCCCCTCGAGCACGACGACCGGGGCACCGCGCTTGGCCAGCAAGAGCCCGAGCAGCAGGCCGGCCGGCCCCCCGCCGACGATGCAGACACCGGTCTTGATCGGGGCCATCATTTCGGGATCTCCCGCCTACCCCCCAACCCCCCTCCCGTCCGACGGGATCGTCGGGACGGCTTGGGCCTGCGGCCCTCGCGACGTCGACGGCCTTCGGTCGGCACGGGGGGGAGGGGGGGCCGGACGATTCCGTTCCTTCTCATGCCATCAGGGCTCGGGCAGCGTGCCGATCCAGCGGGCGTGGGCGCGGAGGCCGGCCGAGGCGGCGCGGGCGGTGTCGCTCCGGAAGGCGGCCAGCTTCTCCCGCTTCGCCGCGGTCGCCTCGGGGATCGCCTCCTGGACCGCCCCGAGGTGCGTCTCGTAGTCGGCGCCCACCGGGCAGACGTCGTAGCAGCGCGTGCAGCCGGTGTAGACCCCGACCCCGCGCAGCATGCTCTGCCAGATCATGAAGGTGTCCATGCTCTTGATCGGCTCCATCCGCTGGGCCGGCGGTGTTGCCAGGATGCGCTCGACGTGGCGCTCGACGAAGTGATAGCCGTACGGCGCGGAGTGCGGCGCGCAGCGCTCGAGCGAGAGCGTGAAGTGGCCGATGGCGTCCCCGGGGCAGGCGAGCAGACAGCGCCCGCACGCCTCGCCGAGACACAGCGCCGCCTCGCGTGGCCGGCCGGGCGCCAGCTCCGCCTGGGTGACCACCGCGCCCAGGATGACGCGCGGCCCGTACTCGGGCGTCAGGAGCTGGAGGTCGAGCCCGAGGGTGCCGAGACCCGCCTCGACGGCCAGGTGGGGCAGCGAGAGCGTCTTGCCCGCGACCTCGACCTGGTGCGAGCGCGAGTAGGCCGACGGCGTGATGAGGGACGGGAAGCCGTGGTCCTCGAGGAAGCGGCCGACCTCGTAGGTGAGGTCCTCGACCTTGGTGAGCGCCAGCTCGCCGGCGTAGTGGACGTTCCGGTTGGCCGAGTCGGGCTCGCGCGACATCCCCCAGAGGAGCCGCCGGGCGACGACGACGACGCTGCGCGCCCCGCGCAGGATGTCCTCCGGGCCCTGGGGACAGCCGGGGACCGGGTACTCGGCCAGGACCCGCGCCGAGGCGATCCCGACGAGATCGGCGCCCAGCTCCCGCGCGCGGCGCTCGACGTCAGCCGCCTGGAGCGTTGACAACCGGCAGCCTCTTCAGTCCCTTGTAGCCGTCCTCGCCGAGCCAGCGCCGGGCGATGGGCGTGGCGTAGTGGGCCCGCCCGCCGGCCTTGACCGCCTCCCGCATGTCCTGGAGCTTCTCCGTCCGCTCGGCGTCCTTCTCCGGGATCGCCCGGTGCTCGCGGGCCAGGTACGGCTGGTAGTCGCCGCCGACCGGGCAGACCTCGAGGCAGCGCGGGCAGGCCGCGTAGGAGTTCGACAGCCGGACCAGCGCCGCCCACTTCTTCCGCATGGCGGGTCCCTGGACGACGCGCCGGACGTCGGCGTCGCTCCCGGCCCGCGCCAGCTCCCGGAGGGGCCCGTAGATGATGCTGGAGACCCCGTCCGGCTGGGCGGCCAGCGCGCACTTCCGCTTGTCCAGCCCCCAGTGGAGCACGGCGTTCGGCGGGCACGCCAGCAGACAGCGGCCGCACGGCTCGCCGATGCAGAGCTGGTCGGTGAGGCGGGCGTCGGGCGCCAGCTCCGCGTCGGTCAGCACCGCCCCCTGGTAAACGCGGGGACCGAACTCGGGGGTGAGGAGATTGACCTCTAGCCCGAGCGTGCCCATGCCGGCCTCGACCCCGACGTGGCGGAGCGAGAGCCAGCCGTAGCTCCCGCGCTTGAGCGCGGGGTCGGTCTCCTCGGTGGCGACCTGGAAGGCGTGAGCGCCCTGTTCTTCCAGCCAGTACGACAGCTCGAGCGAGACCCTTTCAGTCTTCCGGAGGAGGAGCTGCGCCGCCAGCGAGAGGCAGGTCGCGTTCTCGGTGAGGAACATCCCCCACGGCATCCGGATCGCGGTGATGATGCAGCTCGTCATCCGCGCCGAGATGCGGGACGGGATCTGGGGCCAGGCCGGGTCCGGCGGCTGGGTCTCCAGCGTGGCGCAGGCGACCACGTTGACGAGGTCCGCCCCCAGCGCCCGGGCCTTCGCCTTGACGGCGGCGGTGGTGAGCGGCGTCGCCGCCGTCCCGCGGGATGACTGGCTCACCCGGCCGCCGCCGCCTTCGGCCGCGGGCCGACGGCCCGGCTCACTGGATCACCTCGTCCGCCCGCTGGAGCACGGACTGGGGGATTGTGAGGCCGAGGGCTTTCGCAGCCCGGAGGTTGAGGACCAGCTCGAACTTGGTGGGCTGCTCGACGGGCAGGTCGGCCGGCTTCGTGCCCTTGAGGATCCTGTCCACGAAGACGGCGGCTCGTCGCCAGATTTCCGGGAAGTTCACGGCGTAGGCCATCAGACCACCTGCCTCGGCGTATTCCTTGAAGCCGATCGTCGGTAGTCGGTTCTTGGCGGCGAGATCCGCGACCCGTCGCGCATTCGCGATCAGCATCGCGTCGTCGAGCACCACGACCCCGTCGACCCCCCTCTTGACCATCGCCGAGAAGGCCCCGGGAAAGTCCTCGGGTCCGCGGACCTCCACCACCTGAAGGTCCATCTTCAGGGACTGAGCGATCAGCTCCATTGCTCTGATCGCGCCCGGAATCGCGGGGTTGTCTGGATTCCCGAAGGCTGCCATCCGGCGGGCCCGTGGCACGACTTCCTTGAGGAGCTCCACCCGCTTCGCGTTGAGCTCGGGGAAGAAGAAGTTGGATCCCGTGAGGTTCCCGCCCGGGCGCGCGATGCTCGCGATCAGCCCGGTCGCCACGGCGTCTCCGCTGATCGCCATGACGATGGGGATCGTCGTGGTCGCTTGCTTGGCCGCCCGGCTCCCGGCCGTCCCGTGCGTGACGATCAGGTCGACCTTCAGCCGGACCAGCTCCGCCGCGAGGGCGGGAAGCCGGTCGTAATGGTCATCGGCCCAGCGGTACTCGATGGCGACGTTTCTGCCCTCCACGTAGCCGAGGTCGCGGAGCCCCTCCCGGAACGCCTCGACGAGGTGGGCGTAGTAGCCGGAAGGGGAGGCGGCGCCAAGGAAGCCGATGCGGTACATCTTCCCCGTCGGCTGGGCCTCGGCCGCGAGCGGTGTGGCGAGGAGCGCCAGAGCGAGCAGGGCAAACCGCTTCATGGCGGGAACCTCCGATGGCCGGGATGCTACGCCGAGTCCGGGGAGCAGGTCAACATCGCAGCGCGCGATGGTCTAGCCGGACGGGTGGGCGACCGGCCCGAAGCGCTCGCGGAACGCGGCTTCGCTCAGCCGGGCTTCCTGGGCGAGCGCGCGGAGCTGGACAGGGTCGGCCAGATCCTCGGGCTTGAGCCGGATCATGTAGGCGGAGAGCGTCTGGTACATCTCCGAGCTGACGTCGACCATGCGGACCCGGATGCGGCCCGTCGCCGGATCGAGCATGTCGGCGAAGGCCACCGGGATGAGCTTGCCGCCCTGGATCGTGACCATCGCGCCCCGTCCCCCCTCCAGCAGGTGGCGGGTCGCCCAGTAGCCGAGACTCCGGCAGTACTGGATGTCGTAGCCGCCGGGGGGAGCGCAGCGCAGCTCGTAGCCCAGGTCCTTGGCCACGATGGTCGTCCCGAGCCCGCGCGCCGCCAGGGAGGCCGTGACCCGCTCCTTGAGCAGCCGCCCGAGGTCCAGCTCCGACAGCCGGATGTTGCCGTAGCCGTCGCGCTCCACGGCGCCCAGCGTGGCGGGATCGAGCCCGTCGGCGATCCCCTCGGAGAGCAGCGCGACCCCGTGGTCGCGGCCCTGGGTCCGGCGCTTGACGATGGCGCCCTCCAGGATGTCGGCGACCCGGTCGAGCGAGACCGGGGTCTCGGCGAACTCCTCCCGGATCACGGTGACGGTGGCGCCGGCGGAGCCGCCGATGCCGAGGGCCAGGTGGCCGGCCCGGCGGCCCATCACGGTGACGAAGAACCACCGCTCGGTCGTGGCCGCGTCCTCCATCAGGTTGCGGACGAGGTCCTTGCCGAGGTTGCAGGCGGTCGCGAACCCGAAGGTGATGACCTCCGGCGGCAGCGGCAGGTCGTTGTCGATCGTCTTCGGGACGTGGGCGACGCCGACCTCGGCGCCGAGCGCGGCGGAGAGCCGGGAGGCGGCGAACGCAGTGTCGTCACCTCCGATGGTGAGGAGATAGGCGACGCCGAGCTGGCGGAGCGCGGTGACGACGTTGACCAGCGTCTGGTCCGACTTGGCGGGGTTCTCGCGCGAGGTGCGGAGGATCGAGCCGCCCTCGAAGTGAATGCGGGAGACGTCGGCGATCTCCAGCTCGCGGACGTGGGTCGTCTCGCCGCGGCTCAGCCACTTGAAGCCGTCGTAGATCCCGAGCACCCGGAGGCCGTGGTTGCGGGCCTCGATGGTGGCGGCGGCGATCACGCCGTTGATGCCGGGGGCGGGACCCCCACCGACCAGGATGGCCAGCGTCTTCATCCGGACCTCCCACACCATGGTACCGGTAGCGGGACGAGAAGGCGAACGGAACGCGAGCCCCGGCCGGGAGGCCGAGGGGGCGAGGCTCCGTCCGGGGCCGCCTCATGACGAGTTGTAAATTCCCGGGACCCATACTAGGGTCCTATGGCGGATGATGTTCGCATCGCCCGGGCCGATCGCCCTTTCCCTTGGGCCGTTCCACATCCGCTGGTATGGCCTGTTGCTGGGAACGGCCGCGCTCCTCGGATTCGCCCTCGCCCAGCGCGAAGCCGTGCGACGGGGCGAGCCGCTCGAGCCGTTCCTCACGGCCTGCTCGGTCACGCTGGCCGGGGCGATCGTCGGGGCGCGCCTCTATCACGTCGCCTTCCACCTCGACTACTTCAGTCGCTTTCCGCTGAAGGTGCTCGCCCTATGGGAAGGCGGCGCGGGGATCTTCGGCGGGGTCCTGGGCGGCCCCCTGGCGGCGGCGGTCTACACCTGGCGGCACCGCCTCCCCCTGGGACGGTATCTCGACATCATGGTGCCGTACCTCGCGCTGGGCCAGGCCATCGGCCGGTGGGGGAACTTCTTCAACGAGGAGGCGTTCGGGCCCCCGACGGACCTTCCCTGGGGGCTGTACATCTCGCCTGGCCGTCGCCCGGACGGCTTCACCAGCGTCGAGTCTTTTCATCCGACCTTCCTCTACGAGTCCCTGTGGAACCTGGCGGTGTTCGCGATCCTGTTCTTCGTCCTGCGCAAGCGGCTGGCCGCCCGACCCGGCACGCTCTTCTGCGCGTACCTCGCCCTCTACGCCGTCGGGCGGTTCGCGCTGGAGACGCTCCGGCTCGACAGCGAGCCGCTGGGGCCGTTCCGATCGGCCCAGGTCGTCGCCGCCGGCTGCCTGCTCGTCGCCGCGGTGGCGATCCCGTGGCTCTGGTCCCGGCGGCGATGAGAGCGTGTGAAGGAATCGGGTCCTCCGACTCCCCCCTCCCCCCGGTGGGTGGGGGAGGGGGGCTGGGGGGGTGGGCGGGAGGTCCCGAACAGATACGCCGAACGCTCCGCCAGCTCGCGCTGGCGTCGGGCGCCGGCGTCCTCTGCTTCCTCGGGTACGTCGGCTTCGGCATCGTTCCCCTGATCTTCGTCTGCCTGGTCCCGCTCTTCTTCGCGGTCGCCGACGCGACGCCGGGCCGGGCCTTCGGGCTCGGAGCCGTCTTCGGGCTGGTCGGGAACCTGGGCGCCCTGTACTGGATCGTCCATCTCCTCACGGTGTTCGCGGACCTGAGCCTCCCGCTGGCCCTGCTCGCCTGCGGGCTCCTCTGCCTCTACTGCGGGCTCGTCTTCGGCATCGCGATGTGGATCGTGCGGCGGCTCGCGCTCGACGGGGGCGTCGCCCCGGCCTTCGGGCTCGCGCTGGCGTTGCCGGCCATCGAGCTCGCGTATCCGCTCATCTTCCCCTACTTCCTCGGGAACGCCCTGTACTCGATCCCCGTGCTCACCCAGGTCGTGGAGGTGACGGGTGTCCCCGGGCTCACGGCGCTCGTCGCCGTCGTGAACGGCGCCTGCTACGAGCTGGCCGAGGCCGGCCTCTGGCGCCGTCGGGTCGCCCGGGGCCCGGTGGCGGTGGCCCTGGCGGCGGTCGTCGCCTGCGCGGGCTTCGGGCTCGCGCGCATCCCGGCCGTCGACCGTGTCGCGGAGGGGGCGAGGAAGATCCGGGTGGCCGTCGTGCAGACGAACATCGGCGCCCGCGAGAAGGCCGACCGGGCCGTCGAGTTCGTCCGGCGGCATCAGCTCATGTCGAGGGAGGCCGAGGCCGAGCACGGGCCCTTCGACCTCATCGTCTGGCCGGAGTCGGCGTTCAACGCCCTCGTGCCGCGCGCCGTCCGGAACGTCCGGGCCCTCACCGAGGGGATCCAGGCCCCCGTCGTCCTCGGCACCCTGGTGACCGATCGCGGGCCCGGCGGCGAGCAGCGCGTGTACAACAGCGTCCTGCTCACGTCGGCCACCGGCGGCGTGCTCGGGATCTTCGACAAGGTCGAGCTGCTCGTGTTCGGCGAGACGCTGCCCTTCGTCGACACCTTCCCGTCGATCAAGGACTGGTTCCCGCGCAGCTCGACGTTCGACCGCGGGACCACATTCCGGCACCTGCGCATGGAGGACGGCACCGCCCTGCTGCCGATGATCTGCTACGAGGACATCATCCCCGCCTTCGTCCGCCGCATGTGGAGGGCGGACGGCCCCGCCGACGTGCTGGTCAACGTGACCAACGACTCGTGGTACGGCGACACGCGGGAGCCGCGGATCCACCTCGCGCTCGCGTCGTTCCGGAGCATCGAGACCCGCCGGGCGATGATCCGCTCGACCAACACCGGGATCAGCGCCATCGTCGATCCGGTGGGGCGCATCGTGAAGCGGACCGGGCAGTGGACGCGGGAGACCCTGGTCGCGGAGGTGCCGGTCATCCGGGACGGCTCCAGCAGCCCGTACATGACCCTCGGGGACGCGTACGGCTGGCTGTCGGGTCTCGCCGCGCTCGGGCTCCTGGCCCGGGGCCGCGCGCGCCGCCGGGCCCTACCGTCTCCCCACCGGCCGAGCGAGTAGAGGGAGGGCGGGGGAGCCGACGACCTCGAGACCCATCCGGCCGTCCGGGCGGAGCCCGTAGTGGAGGGGCCCCTGGGGAACACGCTGCTCCACCTCCAGGGCTCCCGCATCCATGTGCTCCCAGATGACCTGGAAGGGCGCTTTCCCGGCCACCCACTTCTCGACGAGGATGATGCCGTGGCCGGGGAGGACCGTGAACACCACCTGGCGGGGATCGTCCGGGCTCTGGAGCGCTTCGGAGCCCGCCAGCGCCCGGGTCACGCCGCGGGCCTGGGCCTCGGTGGCGCAGGAGACGGGGTAGTGCTGGTAGGCGGCGGGGAGCGGCGCGTACTCGACGCGCCGCGGGTCGTAGGCCGCGACGCCGCGATGGCCGTGGAGCTTCGACCGGGCGACGGGAACCCGGCCGCTGGTGCCCCCGGGCGGATCCAGCGCGATGGTGGGCAGGGCCTGGTCCATCATCATCATCTCGACCGCCTCCGAGGATGGCGGGACATCGGCCCGGCCCTCCACGGAGCGCACCAGGGCGCCCTGCCCATCGGGCCGGACGCCGACGATGACGGCCACCTCGTCCTCGCGAACGTTCCCCTTGTTGACGGGCCGCGCGCTCCCCGTCGCGGTCGCGACCAGCGCGCCCAGATCGGGATCCCAGGTGGCGAAGCATCCCTCGCTGTACTGGCGGGCGACCGCGTCGCTCACCGCCGGGATGCGCGTCAGGTCCGCGATGCGCACCATCTCCGTGAAGAAGCCGCGCTTCCCGAACTGCTGGCCGGCGGCGCACATGGCGTGCGGGCTGGCGAGCGCCTCCCACGTGGATCGCGCGATCGGCCGGCCTACGGTCTCGTGCTGGGTCACTTCGCGGGTGCTGAGCGCGGTGACGACCCGGAGCACGGCATCCCGGTAGAAGGCCTCTGCGTCGTCCGCCGCGGTGCAGGGGTGGGCCCCGACCAGATCGAAGTGGTACGCCGCCAGGGGACGATCGTCCCCAACGACGAGGATGATCCGGAGGCTCTTGAGCTGGGCTTGCAGGAGGCGCACCAGGGCCAGGATCGGCCCGCCCCGCCGCCCCTGCTCGCGGAGCACGCGATGGGCCCCGGACGCCAGCCCCGGGAAGGCGTAGTCCCGCGGGTCCGGGCGCGCCTTGGCCACCGCGCCCTCGAGCTGCGCCAGGACCGAGTCGAGGCGGGCCGGGCGGACGTGCACGAGCGTGAACACGGGGGGGATGCGGCTCAGGCGGAAGCGCCGCCGCCCGGAGAAGAGCAGGGCGCGGCGCCAGCTCAGGACCTCGCCGAACGGGGCCGTGGTCAGCAGGCCGTCGGTCCCCGCGTCGGGGGCCTCCTGGACGCGATGGCCCAGCCGCCGGAAGTGTCGCAGCAGGTTGTGCACGAAGCCGTCCAGGAGCGGCGTCGTCGGACCGGGCACGAACGCCAGGGTGGCGCTTCGCCACCAGGGGTGCGCGGACTCGACCGCCCCCATCTCGCCCGCTGACGATGTCATCGCCAACCGAGATCCCTGATGCCGAGCCGGCGCTGCGACCGTGGCTTCCTATCCGCTCCCTCTCCCTCCCTCGGGAGGGAGAGGGCTGGGGTGAGGGTGGGGCCGATGGACCTGGACTTCATTCGTCGCAGGCGAGCACGACCCGGATCGCCCCGCCTCGCCTGTCCCGGGCGGTGGTGATCGCCTGGCGCCAGCGGCTCAGCGGGAAGCGGTGAGTGAGGAGACCCTCGATCCTCAGCCGGCCCTGTCGCAGCAGGTCGATGACCACGTCGTACGTGTGCCGCGAGGCGCCGTCCCACGTATCGGTGCCGTGACCGCAGACCCCGGTCAGGTGGACCTCCTGGTGCCAGAGGGGGCTGAGGTCCAGCCGGAGCGGGGCCAGCTTGATTCCCACCATCACGACCGTCCCGCCCGCCCGGGTCCAGCGCAGGCTGTCGTGCAGGGTGCGGGCGGAGCCGACGCAGTCGTAGACCACGTCGAAGCCACCCAGGAGCGTGCGGTTGCCCAGCGCCCCGCGGTACAGCCGGGCGCCGGTGATCCGGGCGGTCGCCTGGTAGCCATCCTCGGCCTCGATCACGTCGTCGGCGCCGAGGTGACGGGCCATCCGGGCCTGGCTCGGATGACGGGCGGCCGCGGTGATGCGGCAGCCCGGCGACACGGCCCGTACGGCCTGCACGGTGTTGAGGCCGACCGTGCCGCTCCCCAGGACCAGCGCGCACTCACCGGGCCCGGGAGGACGCCGCAGCGCCGCCCGCAGCCCGATGCTCAGCGGCTCCACCATCATCGCCTGGTCGTCGCTCAGGTCGTCGGGGACGGGGTACACCTCGGTCTCGTGGGCGGTGAAGCCGTCCCCCCAGCCCCCGCCGACACCGCGGGGGCCGACGCCCGCCGACGCGTTCTCGCAGCGCGCGCGGTTCCCCTCGGCGCAGTGCCGGCACGGGGGCACGATCTCCTGGCTGAGGCAGGTGGCCCCCTGGAAGCGGCTGTCCATGATCACCCGGTCGCCCACCCGGTGGCGCGTCACGCCGGACCCGACCTCGGTCACGTGGGCGACCACCTCGTGTCCCAGGTAAAGGCGCCGGTTGCCCGGCAGCGCGGCCGGCGCGATCGAGGGATCGACGTTGACCAGGAGGAGCGACACGTCGGTGGCGCAGATGCCGCACTGCCGGTTCCTCAGCCGAACCCATCGCGGGCCGGGTAGCTCCGGCTCCGGCACCTCCGCGTACCGGGCCGGGGACACGGCCGAGAACACGACGCCGGGCCAGACCGGCCTGAGCGCCTTGACGGCGAGCATCCGGGGGATGTCTTTGTCGACGTAGATGGTGCGCACCGGTGTGCGGGATCGCAGGCAGTGTGAACCCGTCTCCCGGCGGCCGTCAAGGGACGATCGGGCCGGGTGGGCGGATTCACCCGATCGATGGCCCGCCGTGTTTTTGGACGGGCGCATCATCGACGTGCGTTATCCTCGTCTCACGTGAGCATCGAGGGGACCGAGCCGGGAGCGTCGCGCCCGCCGCTGGAGGCCGGTCGGACCGCTGGGTCCGACGCGATGACCGCGCCCGGAAGCCCCGAGCTCTCGGTCGTCGTCCCGGTCTTCAACGAGGCGCGGACGATCGCCAACGTGGTGCTCGGCTGGGCCTCGGAGCTCGACGGGCTGGGGATCGACTACGAGCTCCTCGTCTACGACGATGGCTCGACCGACGACACCCGGCTGATCCTGGGCCGCCTCGGCGCCCGCGTGCCCCGCCTCACGGTCCGCACGCAGCAAAACCGGGGCCACGGCGCCACCGTGCTGCGCGGCTACCGGGAAGCGCGCGGCGAGTGGGTGTTCCAGACCGACAGCGACGGCGAGGTGGCGCCCGGCAGCTTCGATGGTCTGTGGCGGGAGCGCCACGCCCACGACCTCGTGCTCGGGGTCCGGCAGCGCCGCCGGGTGTCGTGGGACCGGCGCCTCGTGAGCTGGCTCTCTCGGCTCAGCGTGCGGGTGCTCTTCGGCGCCCGGATCGCCGACGCCAACGTCCCCTTCCGCCTGGTGCGGCGCGCCCACCTGCAAGGTATGGTGGCGGATCTGCCGGAGGACCTCTTCGCCCCGAACGTCGCCCTCGCCGGGGTCGCGGCGCGGGCGCGGCTGCGCATCCGGGAGGTCCCGGTGGCGCACGTCGGGCGGCTCGAGGGCCGCGGGTCGCTGGTCGGCGCACGGGTCTGGCGCGCGGCCGCCACCGCGTTCCGGCAGACCGTGGAGGTGGCCCTGCGGGCCCGTCGCCGTCCTCGCTCGTGAACGACCCCGGGCGAGTCCTGATCCTGGGGGCGGGGCCGACCGGCCTCGGCGCGGCGTACCGGCTCGCCGAGCTGGGGGTTGAGACGTTCCTCGTCCTGGAGGCGCGCTCCGGCCCGGGTGGGCTGGCGTCCAGCTACGTGGACGAGTGGGGATTCACGTGGGACGTGGGGGGCCACGTCCAGTTCAGTCACTACGCGTACTACGACGACGTCCTCGACCGGGCACTGGGAGACGCCTGGATCGAGCACGAGCGGGAGTCGTGGGTCTGGCTCCGGGGGTGCTGGGTGCCGTACCCCTTTCAGTACAACCTGCACCGGCTGCCCCCGGCCGACCGCGACCGCGCGCTCCTGGGCCTCGAGCGGACCGCCCGGCGGCCCCGGGCTGCGCCCGCCGGGAACTTCCACGACTGGATCGAGACCACGTTCGGCGACGGGATCGCCGAGCTGTTCCTGATCCCCTACAACGGGAAGGTGTGGGGCTTCCCGCTGGAAACGCTGGGCGTCGGCTGGGTCGGCGACCGGGTGGCCACGCCCGATCTGGAGCGGGTCCGGAAGAACGTGAAGGAGCATCGGGACGACGTCGGCTGGGGGCCCAACCACCGCTTCCGCTTCCCCCGCTCCGGAGGGACCGGCGCCATCTGGACGGCGGTCGCCCGGCTCGTTCCCCCCGAGCGGCTTCGGTTCGAGGCGCGGGTGACGGCCCTGGATCTCCGGCACCGCCGCGCGCGGCTCGCCGATGGTCGGACCTTTCCGTACGATCACCTGGTCACGTCGCTGCCGCTCGAGGCGCTCTGTGGGCTCGCGGAGGGCCTGGATCCCGCGGTGAGCCGCGCGGCCGCAGCGCTCCGGCACAGCGCCGTGCACGTGCTCGGCGTCGGGCTCCGGGGCGATCGGCCGGCGAGCCTCCAGGGGAAGTGCTGGATCTACTTCCCGGAGCCTCACAGCCCGTACTACCGGGTCACCGTGTTCTCCCACTACTCGCCGCACAACGTGCCGGCCGGGGAAGGCTACTGGTCGCTGATGGCCGAGGTCTGCGAGACGCCGCTGAAGCCGGTCGAGGTCTCGCGGCTGCGGGCCTCGGCGCTGGAGGCGATGCGGCGGGACGGCCTCGTCGGACCCCGATCCGAGGTCGTGAGCTTCTGGCACCACCGGGAGGAGCACGGCTACCCCACCCCGTCTCTCGGACGCGACGAGGCGCTGGCCGTCCTCCTGCCCGCGTTCGAGGGCTTCGGCGTCTACTCGCGCGGCCGCTTCGGCGCCTGGAGGTACGAGGTCTCGAACCAGGACCACTCGTTCATGCAGGGGGTGGAGGTCGTGAACCGCGTCCTCGGCCTCGGCGACGAACCCACCCTGCGCGATCCGGGGCTGGTGAACGGCGGCGCCTTCCTCCGGGCCGGCCGGCCCTGACCATGAAAGAACGCCGGCCGGCCCGGGGTTCGATACCAGAGAACGAAATGGCGAAGCCCAGGCTCGAGTCCAGCGCCGCGCCGGCCAAGGCCCCTCCCTCCCAGCCAAAGGCCGCCTTGTCGGCCGTCGAGATGGGCGCCCGTCAGCGGGAGATCTCGGTTTCCGAGTTCTTCACCAAGAATCGCCACTTGCTCGGCTTCGACAATCCGAGAAAGGCGCTCCTCACCTGCGTCAAGGAAGCCGTCGACAACGCGCTCGACGCGTCCGAGGAAGCGGGCATCCTGCCCGAAGTCGTCGTCAAGCTGGATGTCGCGACGAGCAACGGGGCGGCTCCGCCGGCGCCCAGCCAAGCGACCCGCTTCCGCGTCACGGTCATCGACTACGGCCCCGGCATCGTCCGCCAGCAGATCCCGCCGATCTTCGCCAAGCTCCTCTACGGCTCCAAATTCCATCGGCTGCGCATGAGCCGCGGCCAGCAGGGAATTGGAATATCGGCGGCCGGCATGTACGCGCAGCTGACGACCGGCAAGCCGGTGCAGATCATCTCTCGCACCAGCGCGCGGTCGCCGGCCCACTACTTCGAAGTCCAGATCGACACCAAGAAGAACGAGCCACGGATCTTCGAGAACAAGAAGATCGACTGGGAGAGCCATCGCGGCACCCAGGTGACGCTCGAGATCGAGGGGCGCTATCAGAAGGGCCGCGCCTCCGTGGACGAGTATCTCGAGCAGACCGCCATCGCCAATCCGCACGTGAAGCTCGTCTACCACACGCCGGATGGCGAGATCAGAGAGTATCCGCGGACGATTCAAGAGCTGCCGCCCCAGCCCCGCGAGATCAAGCCGCACCCCTACGGCATCGAGTTCGGCATTCTCCTGAGAATGCTCCACGACACCAAGAGCCACTCGCTGGCCGGGTTCCTCGCCAGCGATTTCAGCCGGGTCTCATCATCCGTCGCCCAGGAGATCTGCCAGACGGCCCGGCTGTCGCCGGACGCGCGGCCGCGCAACATCCACGGCGCCGCCGCCGAGGCGCTCTACAAGGCGATCCAGTCGACCAAGATCATGGCGCCGCCGTCGAACTGCATCTCGCCCATCGGCGAAAAGGCGATCCTCCACGGCCTGTACAAGCAGATCAAGGGAGAGTTCTACACGGCGGTGACCCGACCGCCGGCGGTATACCGCGGCAATCCGTTCGTCATCGAGGCGGGATTGGCGTACGGCAAGGGACCGGATCAGGCGGCGGATCCGCCGGAAGCACCCGCGGTCGCGTTGGCCGAAGGCGAGCAGCGGGAGGACGACAGCGAGCTGGCCCGCGTCATTCGCTACGCCAACCGCGTACCGCTGCTCTACCAGCAGTCGGGCTGCGTGACGTTCAAGGCCGTGCTCGAGACGATCTGGCGGAACTACGGCGTGTCCCAATCCCGGGGCGCGCTCCCGGCCGGCCCCATGGTGGTGTTCGTCCACATGGCCTCGGTCTGGGTGCCTTTCACGAGCGAGTCCAAGGAAGCGATCGCCGACTACGACGAGATCCGGAAGGAGATCAAGCTCGCGCTGCAAGAGTGCGGGCGCCGGCTGGGCGTCTTCTTGCGGCGGCGTGAGCGGGCCAAGAGCGAGTTCCGCCGGCGCAACATCTTCGAGCTGTACATCGAAGAGGTCGTCGAGGCCTGCGCCCGCCTGAAGGGCGGCAAGCTGCGCAAAGAGAAACTCAAGAGCCAGTTGCAGAAGATCGCCAGGAAACGGACGGGCGGCGAGAAGACTGACGAGATACTGGGCGACGACAGCGGTCCGGAAGGTCTCCCTCACTCGATCATCGTCACCGCCGGGGGTGCGGAAGGGGAGGCGCCGATGTCGCCCGGCGCCGAGCGGAGCGATATTTCGCCGCCGGAAGAGCTCCGACCGGAAACGGATCGGCCCGCGCCGGCGAGGCGGAAGGGCCAGGCCAAGCCGGCCCGGTCGACCAGGATGGCCCCGCCTGACCACCGGAAGCGAGCGGCGCCGGGCTCCAGGAAGACGAAGACGAGCCCGAAACGCAGGAAGAGATGAGAAGGGTACATGGCGCGAAAGAGGCCGGAGAAGAACGGAGCGGTCGAGAAGAAGCTGGTCGGCGTGGCCGACGTCGTGATCACGGCCGCCGAGCGGAGCCGGGACCCCGCGCTGGCGATCCCCGTCCGCAGCCTCGCCAACGTCAAGTTCAACGAGAAGCGGGGCATCATCGAGATGGGCAGGAGAAAGCAGGCCCGCACGTTCTTCAACGTGGGGATGGCGAAGAAGTTCATGCAGACCGTGCTGGTGGCCGATGCCCTGGCCGAGCTGCAGCGGGCGGACCTCACGACCTCGCTCCGGGAGATCTACTACCGCACGAAGCACACGATCAGCGACTCGCACGAGAACACGTTCGACGGCCAGAACGAATCCGACCCGCTGATCGAGGACCTCGAGGTCACGCTGGCGGCGCTCCGCGAAGAGCTCCACGTGCGCGCCGAGAACGCCGGCAGCATTGTGGGGCCGGTCGTGCTCGTTGACGACGGCGATCGGGTGGACTGCGCCCGTTTGGGCAAAGGCGGCTACTCGGTCCCCTCCATCGTCGAGCCCGAATACATCCAGATCCGGAGTTGCACGGCGGACTTCATCCTCCTCGTCGAGAAAGGCACGCAGTGGAACCGCCTGTCGGAAGACAAATTCTGGCGCCGGTACAACTGCGTGCTCCTGACCGGCAACGGCCAGCCCCCCCGCGGCGTCCGGCGCCTGGCGCGCCGGCTGCACGAGGAGTACAAGATTCCCGTGTATGTCCTCGTCGACAACGACCCGTGGGGTTACTACATCTACTCGGTCGTGAAGCAGGGATCGATCAATCTCGCGTTCGAGAGCCAGCGGATGGCCATTCCCAAGGCCAAGTTCATCGGCCTGTCCAGCGCCGATCCCGAGAGCTACGGCCTCCCGCGCAACGTCGGCATCAAGCTCAACGACAAGGACGTCAGCCGGGCCAAGGAGCTGCTCAGGTATCGCTGGTTTCAGAAGAAGGACTGGCAGGCGGAGATCAAGCGGATGCTCGCGACCGGTCTCAAGTACGAGCTCGACGCGCTGGCCAACAAAGATTTCCGCTACCTGACCAAGACCTACCTGCCCCGGAAGCTCAAAGAAAGAGACTGGCTGGACTAGTGCCGTTCCAACTGCATGAGCCAAGATGGGCAGCCGATTCTTGAAGCACGGACTTGCCCGCAATTCCTCGAAGGGCTGGCTGGAACGAGTTGGAACGGCACTAGCGCGAATGAGCCGCAACGGACGGTCAGACCCCGGTGACTCCGAGCGTCGTCGCGGGTAGGCGTGTGTCCCGTCTGCGGGTCCTGATTGCGGTCTTCGACGGGCTCCAGCCATCCCAGGTCCGTCCCGGCATCACGCCGACCATTGACCGGCTGGCGAGAGACGGCGTCACGTTCGCGCGCCATCATGCCGTCTTCCCGACCGTCACCCGCGTGAACGCGGCCAGCATGGTAACCGGGCGCCACCCGGGCGGGCACGGGCTGCTCGGGAACACGCTGGTGGTGCCCGAGTGGGCCCCGTACCGGGCGATCCCGGCCCTGGTGCCCGAACTGGAGGCGATCGCCGGGGCGACGGGCCGGGTGCTGCTGGCGCCGACTCTCGGTGAGATGCTTCGTCCCCACGGGCTCACGTTCGGCACCGTGGTGGGCGGCACCAGCGGCAACGCGTACGTTCAGCACCCGCATGCCGCCCGGGTGGGCGGCGCCGTCCTCCATCCTGAATTCGCCCTCCCCGCGGATCACCATGCGCCGATGATCGCGCGCTTCGGCCCCTGGCCGCCGAAGCGCGCGCCCGCGATCGGGCGCATTCGCCAGGCCGCCGACGTCTTGCTCGGCTACTTGCTGCCGGAGGTCGATCCCGAGGTCGCGCTGGTGTGGTTCCCGGAGCCGGACACCTCGCAGCACGCAGCCGGGGTCGGCTCGCCGCCAGCCGTCGACGCGTTGACCGCCGCCGACGCCGAGCTCGGTCGGATCGTGGCGGAGCTCGGACGACGCGGCGTCGAGCCCGACGTGCTGGTGCTGTCCGACCACGGGTACTCGACCGTCGCCCGTCTGATCCCGATCGAGGCCCTCGTCCGGGAGGCCGGGTTTCCGCCGGCGGACACGGCCGGCGGCGTGGTGGTGGCCGCGAATGGCGGGGCGGTGCTGTTCTACGTCCGCGATTCGGACCCCGGCGTCCTCGAACGATTGACCGGGTGGCTCGTCGCGCAGCCGTGGGCCGGTGCCCTCGTCGCCGGACGGGCGGAGGGCGCGGCGCTCGGGCTTCTCCCCGGTGACCTGCTCGGGCTGGCCGGGCCCCGCGCAGCCGATGTCGTGCTCTCGTTCCGGTGGGATTCGGCCGGTACGGTGAACGGCTTCGCCGGATGCATCGACAGCGCCGAGGGGGCTCCGGGCCTTGGCACCCACGGGTCGGGCAGTCCCCACGAGCTCCGCTGCGTGTTGATCGCCAGCGGCCCGAGCTTCCGGCAGCGGCTCGTCTCCGAGCTGCCCTCCGGCAACGTCGACATCGCGCCGACCGTGCTGCGTCTGCTCGGGGTGACGACGGACGCGGCGCTCGACGGCCGACCTCTGATCGAGGGCTTGCGCAGCGCAGCCGATCGGCCTCTCGAGGCGTCCGCGCCGCATCGATACGAGGCGACTTGCCGGATGGGTGGCGTGAGCCTCGTGCACTGCGCGGTCGTCGAGGGTGTCGGACACGCCCGGTACGTCGCCTCGCTGGGCGTCGAACGGCCGTAGGCCCAGATGGCGCGCATGGGCGTCGCCTTCAGCGGGGGGCTGTCCCCCGCCGACATCGTCGAGTGCGTGACGCTGGCCGAAGGGCTCGGCTACGAATCGGCGTGGGTGGCGGAAGGGCATGGCGGCGACCAGTTCGCGATCCTCGGCGCCTGCGCCGTCGCCACGCGGCGGATCCGGCTGGGCACGAGCATCTCCAGCGTGTTCGTGCGCAGCGCCACGACCATCGGCATGGCGGCGGCGACCGTCGATCAGCTCTCGAGCGGCCGGTTCATCCTGGGCCTGGGCTCGAGCCATCGGGTGCAGGTCGAGCCCGAGCACGGCATCCCGTTCGTCCAGCCGACGGCGCGGCTGCGCGACACGATCGCGATCGTGCGCGCGCTGGTGCGAGACGGCGTCGTCGCGCATCGCGGCGAGGTGGTGACGATCGAGCGGTTCGACCTCTGGTTTCCACCGCGTCGGCCGCACATCCCGATCTACGTGGCGGCGCTGTTCCCGCGCATGCTCGAGATCGCGGGTGAGCTGGCCGAGGGGGCGCTCCTCACGTGGCCGACGCCCGGCGCGATCACGCGCGCCGTCGAGCACGTCGCGATCGGCGCGCGGCGCGCCGGGCGCGAGGCGACGGCGGTGGACGTGGCCTCGCTGATTCCGTGCGTCGTGGCGGACACCGCCGCGGCCGCGCGCGACGCCATGCGGCCGGCGGTCGGTCTCTACGCTGGCTTCTTTCCCCGCTACAACCGGCTGCTGGCGGAGGCGGGCTTCCCCGACGCCGTGCGCGCGATCAAGGACGCCTTCGATCGCGGCGGCCGCGACGCCGCGGCCACGGTCGTGCCCGACGAGCTGATCGACGCGGTGGCGCTCGCCGGCACTCCGGACACGTGCCGCGAGCGTCTGGTCGCCTATCGCCGCGCCGGTCTCGGTCTCCCCATCGTGAGCCCGCGGGTGTCCGGCGCGGACGGCAAGAAGACGGCGATGACGGCGATCCGGGCGTGCGCGCCATGACGGCGTCGCGCCTCGTCCCGACCAAAGGAGGCCTCATCGAGTGCGGCATCTTCGCTGCATGGCGCGGGACTCACCGGTACGCGACGCGGTAGATGCGGACGCCGGGATTCTCGTACACGCGCTCGAAGTGGGCGGGGGTCGCCTCGAACTTGTCGAGCCCCGGCCCGCCGTGGTACAGGCGCTCGAGCGGGCCGACGTAGACGTAGCGCACCTGGTAGCGCCTCAGGAGCCGGAGGGCGGCCTCGACGTCGGGGGTGGTGTAGATCGTGCGGACCGTCTCCAGGCGCCGGCCGACCGGATCCCCCGGGAACGCGGCCCGCTGCTGGCGCTCGTGCGAGGCCCAGCCGAGGACGGTGGGCAGCCCCGTGTAGACGCTGACCCGCGATCCCCAGCGATACGGGGGAACGCTGGCTTCCAGGACGACGGGGCTGCCGGCGACGTGCTCGCGGAGCCACCGGATGGCGTCGGCGTCCCAGGCGAGTGCGATCTCCTGGCCCTGGTCGCGGACGACCGCGCGGCTCAGGTAGCCCTCGCCGTCGAGGCCGGGGCCCAGCCCGGGATCGAAGCGGTGCCGCAGTCGCGGCGGCGTGGCCAGCAGGGGATAGAGCAGCACGCCCGCCAGCAGGACCAGCCAGGTGGCGGCCCACGCGCGGGCCGGCCAGCCCGTCCAGCGCGACGGACCCCAGGCGCGGCACGCGGCGGCGACCCCCGCGACCGCCACCACCCCGAACAGCATCCACACCTGAAGGTAGAGCTTGAAGACCGTGTTCATCCGGCCGATGTCGCCCCGCAGCACCACGAGTTCGACGGCGGCGCTCAGGCCAGCCCCCAGGAGGATCAGGCCCGCGATCAGCCGCTCGGTCGGGGTTCGCGCCGACCCGACCGCGTGGGGAAGGGCCAGCGCGCCCAGAGCGGCCAGCGCCGCCGGGAGGCCGAGACCGAGAGCCGCCAGGAGGCCGGCCCCGGCCAGGCCGGCCGCCCGCAGCCACCACGCGAAGCCGGACTGATCCTCGCGCCAGCGCCCCGCGAGCACGAGATACGTCGTCACCCCGAACAGGAAGAAGCCGTAGAAGCCGAGGTACGCGTCGAGAGGGGTGCGGGATCCGAGCCACGGCTCGACCGCTCCGTACGCGGTCGCCAGGTGCGCCGTGAAGGGGTGAACGAGCAGGCGGCCGGCCACGAGAACCACGACGAGGCGTCCGGCGGCGGCGAGGACAGCCGTCCGGTCGAGCCGGCCCCGCCGGCCGAGCTCCCGCAGGACGAGGCCGAGTCCGACCAGCACGAGCGCGGTGGGATGGTCCCAGGCGTTGATCGCCCACAGGGCGCCGGTCACCAGGCTCAGGAGGCCGAGCACCGCCGTCTCCCGGAGTCGGGCATCCTGGTCGCCCGGTCGATCCGGCCGCTCACCGTCGGCCGCGAGGTGGATGGCGCCCGCGATCACGAGCAGGACGTACGGCATGGCCAGCATGTGGGCGTGGAGATCCGCGAACAGGAAGGTGAAGAAGGGGAACTCGGTGATCGGCGGCGGCTCCGTGCTCGGGTGGGGAATGGCCCGCGTGGCGGGCCAGAACCAGTACTCGGTGGGAACGGGGAGTGACCGCCGCTCCACGAGCCAGAGATAGAGCCCGTGGAGCGTCCGCAGGGCCGGGCCGGCGCCGGGGATCCAGCTCGTCCACCCGGGGGTGCTCAGGCGACTGACCGCGTCGGCCAGCAACCGACCCTCGACGAGGTTGCCGGCGATGGTCACGTAGAGTGCCCCCAGACTGCCCCAGCCCATGGTCCCGGCCCACCGGCGGCCGCCGGGGCCGGGCGCCCCTGACCGCCCATCGATGTTGCGGACCAGGGCCGCCGCCGCCGTGAACGCGCCCGCCCCGGTCAGGGCGAAGAACGTGGGAATCGCGAGCGTGTAGGCGACCGACGGCACGATGCCGGTGAGCTTGACCAGCGTGGCGACCAGCACGAACCCGAAATAGTAGTAGTTGAGGTAGCCGCCCGCGAACCACGGGTCGTACGGGGGAAACAGTCCGCTCTTCAGCACCGCGTTGAGAAACGCGAAGTCCATCGGCTTCTCGCCGCCTCGCTCCGGATGCCACAGGTCGGGATTCTGCCAGCGGATCCAGAGCATCACGCCGAAGAGGAGCCAGAAGAGCGCCTCCTCCGCGAGGAGGAGCGCCCGCCGCTCCCGCCAGAGCCGCCGGAGGTCGTGGCGCTGCCACCAGGCGGCGGCGCCCGAGGGGATGGCGAGGGCGACGACCACCAGCGCGACGCTCGCGGCGCTGAAGCGGGCGATGCCGAGGCTGGCGAGCCACCAGGCGCCGAAGGCCACGAGGAGCAGCCCCACGGCCTTGGCGAGCAGGAAGCCGCGGTCCTCGAGCGTCCCGAGGGCGAGCGCGGTGAGCGGGAACGCGAGGAGGCCCAGCAGCGCGAGCGCGAGCGCCCAGGCGAGGACCGGCCAGCGGTTCGCCAGGTCGCCGGGGTCGTAGAGGCCGTGCCGCGGATCGAGCCGCCGCGACCACGTCCCGCCGGTTCGCTGGGCCTCGCGCGTCCCCGGATCGGGCCCCAGGGCGTTCCCGAGCCGCTCCACCTCCCGCGGCCGGAGCCGTGGGATCTCGTCCCACTCCACCTGGTCGAGGAGGGCCCGGGCGCGCGCCACGCTCCAGGCCTCCGTCTTCTGGAAGATCCGCACGCGCGGATGGTCGTAGACCGAGAAGGCCTCCTCGGCGCCCTGGTCGGGGAAGTCGATCCCGAGGAGCCGGGGATAGGCGGTGAACTCCGCCGCCTGCCGGAACCCCAGCTCGCCGGAGAGCAGGAGACGATAGTAGCGCGTGGTCATCGGGTAGCGCATCGGGAGCCGCGGGATGCTGTCCGAGAGCCGGTTGCTGGAGAGGATGACGTACCCGGCCTGGTCGAGGACCGCGAGCAGCTGGTCGAGCTTCTGCGGCGTGTCCTCGGCGTAGTTGGCCAGCTCGAGGCGGCGATAGACGGTGAAGGGAGACGCGCCGGACAGGCGGAGCGGCAGCGCGTCGTCCCAGTGCTCGACGGCGAGCGCCGTCCCGGGCGGGACGTTGGCGTAGATCCACCGGGACGCCTCGATGCGAGAGTGGGGTCGCCGGTAGATGCTCGTGAAGGCCCAGGCCCAGGCGAGCGTTCCGCCCACGACCAGCACGGCGAGGGCAGCGGCCGCGGCGGGGCGCCACCGTCCCGCCCACCCGGCCGGCCGGTCGCCCGCGCCGCCGGCCGCCTGGCGCGCCCGACCCCACGCCCGGGCGAGCAGGGAGGCGGCGAAGAGGGCGAGCGCCGGGTAGATCGGCAGGAAGTAGCGGAGCGACGTGACCCACCGGGTGCCCTGGTACCCGAAAAGCACCAGGACCCAGATCCAGAGCAGCACCCGCTCGGGCGAGCGATCCCGGCGGCGCCAGAGGTCCCAGCCGGCCAGGAGCCAGCCACCCCACGCGGCGAGGCCGAGGGCCGGCCCCATCCCCACCGTCACCATGTTCGCCCACGGGAACCAGAGGGGTGCCCGGTCCGTCCACTGGTGACCAGGCGGGAAGTCGCGGAGGCCGCTCAGCAGCTCGGCCACCAGGCGCATGCTGCCGACCCAGGCCGGATCGAGGGCGAGGCCGAAGAACCCGGGTCCCCGGAAGGTGTACGGCTGCAGCACGCGAAAGACGAGCAGGGTCACCGCCAGCGCGAGCCCCAGGCCCGCGGCCGCCCGGCGGATCCATCGGAGAACCCCTGGCTGGGACCCGTCGGGCCGCTCCCGCCCGCGTTCGCGGACGAGGATCGCGGCCGCGGCCACGACGCCGAGGACGGCCACGCTGGCCTTGCAGGCCAGCCCGGCGCCCAGGGCAGCGCCGAGCAGGACGTGGTCCCGCCCGCGGCCCCAGTCGAGGACCCGGACGCTCGCGACCAGCGCGAGCATCACGAAGGCGGTGGCGAAGGTGTCCACGGTGTAGAAGTGGGCGAGCTGGATCGGCAGCACCGTGACCGCCAGGAGCAAGGCGCCCAGTAGCCCGACCCCCGGGCCGTACAGGCGCCGCCCGAGCAGGAACGTCAGCAGCACGGTGAGGAGGTCGAAGCCCGCCGACAGCAGCCGCCCGACGATGTGGATGCGGTCGTAGCCCGGCTGCCCCGCCGCGTCGCCGACCGTCTTGGTCAGGAAGATCGGGAGGGTGCCGTAGGCGTAGAACGGGAAGCCCCGGTTCTGGGGATTGAGCGGCGAGGTCGCGGTGTCGAAGTAGCCCCGCACGCCCTCCGGCCAGCGGAGCGCCTCCGTGACCATCGTGAGGAACCGCTCGTCGGGGTGGAGGTGCTGCTCCTCGAGCACGACCGGACGCCCGGGCGCCTCCCAGCGATGGGCGTCCCAGTGGAGCCCGTCCAGTCGCAGGACGGCGGCGAGGAGGAGCACGGCGCCGAGGCCCCAGCGCATCGGGTTCTCCGTCCGCGCGGCTACTCGCCGCCGAGGCGGTCCCCGCGCTCCGGCCGGGGCTCCGGGGCCGGGGGACGGGGGCCGAGCACCCACACGCTGGCGGCGACGTCCCGGCTGACGTACATCAGGAACTCGCGGCGCAGCGGCCAGTCGGCCAGGTCGACGCCGGGGTAGCGGCGGTGGGCGACGACCTGCCAGAGCCAGGCGCGGGCCGCGGGGTCGCCGAGCGTCCGGCCCAGGTCGGCCACGCTCAGCTTCCGGTACCCCTGGAGTGGCCACCAGATCAGCCGGTAGCGTCGCTTGGCGTAGCCGCGCTCGACGAACGGCGCGACCTTGGCGGCGTTCTTCGGTCCCACGATGACGACCGGGGCGGCCATCGCCTCGGGAGTCGGGACCGTTCCGTAGCCGAAGGCGAGCGGATAGTCGCGCAGGTACCACGCCAGCGGCCAGGTGCTCTCATCGTCGTAGGCGACCACGAGGGCCCGGTCGCGGCCGGTCCGCTGCCCGATCAGCTCGATCTCGGACATGGCCCGCTTGATGTCCGGGGTCCCGTGGGCGTAGACGAGCAGCTCGGTCGCGAGATCGTAGTTGACGTAGGTCAGTCGCACGGTCGTTCGCACGGTCAGCAGGGTGACGGCGGCGACCAGGCCGACGGCGACGAGGCGCCAGCCCGCGGCCCGTCCCACAGCGCGGAGCGACCGGACCCCGAGGATGGCGAGCGCCGCGGTGAGGAGCACGCTGGTCATCCACCGCGGCATGTCCTCGAGCGCGGCGAGCTCCCGCCCCGCGACCTCCGGGAACCTCGCCGCGCCAGCCCCGACGACGAGCAGGATCGGCGCGCCCAAGGCCAGGCCGATGGCCCGCCCGGCGCCGATCGCCCGCCAGTCGATCGACGCGAGCAGCCGCGCCAGCCCGGAGCCGCCCAGCAGGCACAGCGGCAGCACGATGTGGGCGAGGAGCCACGGCATCTTCTCGCCGGCCACGGTGTAGGCGACCCAGCTCGCGGCGGCCCACCAGAGACAGAAGGCGAGGGCGGCGTCCCGGCTTGGCGCGGGACTCGAGGACCCGACCGCCGGCTCCGTCCCCGTCCGGCGCCGGAGCACGGCCACGGCCGCGCCCGCGGCCAGGAGCAGGGGCAGGAACTCGTAGAGCCCCGCGAGGAGCGGGTAGTAGAACCACGGCTGGCCGCCGCGCTGGACCGGCTGCTGGGTGAGCCAGTACCCGAGGCTCCCGACGACGCCGGTGGCGAGGCCGACGGGGACGTTCGTGAAGAAGGTCGTGAAGAAGAGGACCTGCAATCCCCAGAACCCGCCCATGAGCCCGGCCCAGCGCCGGAATCCACGTCCGGGCCCGAACCAGAGCCGGGCCGTCGAGAGGCTCAGCCCGAACAGGAGGACTACCGCCACCCCGTAACGAGCCTGGCCGGCCCGGGTGGTGTAGTCGTGGGGGTTCCAGCCGAGCAGCACGACGCCGGCGCACCCGGTGAAGGGCAGGACCAGGGTCAGCATCAACGCCGCGAGGTCGCCCGGCGCGCTCTCCCGCCACCGGTCGCGGCCGTCCCGCCAGCGCTGGAGGAACAGCCCGACGCAGAAGGATCCGGCGATCGCGCCGAAGATGAACGCGACCTCCTTCGAGAGGAAGCTCGCGGCCATGGCGAGCGTGACGAGGACCAGCCAGCGCCGGTGCCGATCCTCGAGGTAGCGGATCATGCCGTAGACCCACAGGAGCGAGAAGAGGCAAACGGAGAGGTCGTTGCGGACGTAGCGGCTGTAGAAGGTCAGCGTCGGGCTCACCAGCACCAGGACGGCGGCCAGCAGCGCGCCCGTCCGGCCCAGGTACCGCCGGAACCACCACAGCGCCGCCACCAGGCCGATCCCCGCTGCCGCCGGGACCAGGCGCGCGGTGGTATCGCTGGCCCCGAACAGCCAGAACACGGCCGCGTTCAGGTGTTGGAGGAGCGGCCCGTGCGTGGAGGGGTCGTGGCGGTAGAAGCCCGCCTGGTAGAGCTTGAAGCCCAGGAAGGCGTGGATGCTCTCGTCGTGGCTCATCGCGCGACTGCCGAGCTCCGCGAACCGCGAGAGCGCGGCGAGCAGCAGGACTCCGCCCCACGCCGCCTGCTCCCGGGAGACTCCGCGCGAGACGGCGACCAGCGGCTCGTCCCACCAGGACATCGGCCGATCGCTCACGTGCCTCTCAGCTTCCGTGGGTTTCTCGCAACCCCCCTGGTCCGGCCGCGCGGCCGTGGCGTTCCACTTCGAGCCGCGGCCCAAAGGCCGAAGGCCGTCCAACAGTCGCGGCCTCCGAGGGGGGGCTTCGGGGGGTCTTCCAAGACCCCCCCGATGTTCTCACGGGTCCGGCTCGGGCTCCGACGCAGGCGTCTTCGGCATCTCGCCGGAGCCCCCCTCTCCTCCGGGCACCCACAGGATGATGCCGACGGGCCCCGCCGCGCCGATGCGGATCCGATAGCGGCTTCCCGCGTAGCCCGGGGGCAGCCGCGCGGCGAGGGCGTCCGGCCGCGAGCCGGCGCCGACATCTGGTGTGACGATCAGCGGAGAGAGGGTCTGGTCGCCGACGTCGGATGGCGGGCTCGCGACCCAGCGGAGCCGCGGCAGGTCCCGGAGATACCAGGCGAGGAGCGGGTCGGCTCGCGGATCCCCCACGACACGGACCGGGCACTCGCGCGCGTCGCCGACCTGCCAAGCACAGAGTGACGCCGCGTCGGCCGCCAGCAGCCGGGCGCCCGCCTGCGTGGCCTCCCCTCGGGAGGGGGGCTGGAAGGCGTGGCGCAGTGTGAGGAGCAGGAGCACCGCGGCGCAGACGCCAGCTAGCCGGGCTCCTCGCGTGTGGAGCGCGACCCTCCGGGGCAGTCTCCCCACCACCTGAGCCGCGGCGAGGGCAAGCAGGAGGGTCAAGGGGAGCCGGCCCACGATGGTCGCCCGCTCGACCCACGCCATGGCCAGCGCCAGCCCGCACGCGGCGAGCAGGATGATCCGGCGGCGCCAGGGCGCCGGGCTTGCCCGCTGCCACTCGATCGCCAGGCCCAGCAATCCCAGGCCCAGCGTGAGGGGCTGCTCGAGGACGAGCCGCTCCAGCAAGCTCAGCAGGCCAGGCAGCCCGGGGGGATCGAGCGACTGCGCGCTCCAGACGGTCAGGCTCATGCTCACCGCCGGCAGCCCCTGCCGCTGGATGAGGCCGGCGGTGGCCGCCAGGACCGCGCTGGCGGCCGTCACGCCGAGGAGGCGCCCGACGAGGCCGCGCTCGCGCGCCCGGCGCGCGCCGGCCGGGCTCGCCGCCGCGTCGAGCCACGCGCCGGCGCCCGCGAGTCCCAGGAGCAGCAGGAAGCTCCACGCCGCCGGCCCGCTGGCGACGAGCAGGCCGAAGGAGGCGGCCGCCGCCCGCAGCCACCGGCGTCGCTCGGCCTCGCCCGCGGCGTCGCCGGCCGTCGCGGCCCGCACGCGGACGACACACGCGACGACCAGGAGAGCGCCGAGCGCGCTGGCGATGGCCCCGTCGGCGAGGCGGCTCGTCCCCACCAGCACGGGATCCACGGCGAGGACTCCGGCGAGGGCGAGAGTCGTCGCCCGGCCGATCACGGGCCGCACGAGCCAGGGCACGAGCACGACCGCGGTCCCGAGGGCGGCCGGCCACGCCCGGGCGAGCGCGTCCGTCCCGCTCCCGGCCAGCCAGAACAGCGCCCACTGCCCGACGAAGAGCAGCGCGCTCGCCGGCGGCCCACCGGGCGGGAGCGCGACCCCGCCGGTTTCCGTCGCCGCGACCCACCCCGGCCACGTGCTGGCCGCCTCCAGCAGCCCCAGGGGCTCGCGGGCGAGGTCGCGGAAGCGCAGCCCGGCGGCCACCGCCACCAGCAGCGCGCCGAGGAGCCTCTCCGTGGGCATCACGACCCACGGCGCCCGGCGTCAGTCACGACGCCGGAAGATGCGCACGTCCCCGTGCCGGAACGCCAGCTCCATGACGCGGGCCAGCTCGTCCTCCTCCCGGGGGCCGACGCCGTAGCGGAGGCGCTCGCGCGGTCCCAGGTACACGTAGCCGACCTCCCATCGAACCAGGAGTCGGCGCAGCGCCTCGGACGTGGTCGGCCGGTAAATCGCCTCCAGCGCGCTCGCCCGGCCCGCGGCCTGGCGGGCGAAGGCGGCCCCGCGCCACTGTACCTCGTGACCCTGCCATCCCAGGAGCGTCGCGCGCCCGGTGGCCACGCTGACGCGCCCGTCGGCCGGCCGGTAGCTGTCACCCGCCGCCTGGACGACCCGCGCCTCCGGGAGCGTGTTCGCGCGGATCCAGCGGATGGCGGCCGCCTCATCCGGGGCCTCGCGCTCGAGGTGCGCCAGGCCGTCCAGGGTCAGCCGGTCGGGTCTTGCGCCCGCGACGTTCCCGGCGACGCCGACGACGGCGTAGGCGAGGGCGCCCACGAGCACGACCACGGCCCCCCGGCCCAGCATCCGGACCATGCCCGCGTTGCGGAGCGCCGCGACGGCGCCGGCGGCCGCCGCGACCCCGAGCAGCAGCCAGGCCTGATAGTAGGCCTTGAAGATCGTGTTCATCCGGGTGCCGAAGCCGTCCCGCACGTACACCACCTCCGGGACGAGCACCAGGACGAGCCCCACCACGAGCAAGACGAGCGCGAAGCGGACGTCCGGGTCGCGGGGCGCTCTCCGTCGCCGGAGCGCGTCCCCCTCCCGCGGTGCGTCGTGCCAGAGCAGTGCCCCGGCGACGGCGAGCCCGGCCGCCAGCAGCGCGGCGCTCGGCCAGCCGCCTCGCCAGCGATCGAGAGCCGAGAGGAGGGGACTCGCGCCGCCGGCGCGCGGCGCCAGCGAGCCGAGCCACGCGCGACCGGACGGGCTGAAGGCCGCCGCCGCGGCCCCGGCCGCCAGTCCCAGGCCCGTCACCCCGAGCGTGGCGGCGAGGATCGCGCCGATCCGCCACGAGGCCGGCCGCCGCTCGCGCCAGCTCGCCCAGACGAGGGCCGCGACGCCGGGGGCGAACACGCCGAACACGGACGCGAGCTGGCCGAGCGGGGTGGGGTGGAACAGGTTCGGGAGCAGGCCTGTCACCTGGCTCTGGGCGGTGAGGAAGTGGGGCAGGCCGAGCACGGCGGCGCCGGCCGGGACCAGCAGCGAGACGACGAGGATCCGCCGACGGCATCGATACCGGGCGGCCACGCAGGCCAGGACGAGGAGGAGCCAGGCGGCCGGGAAGTTCCAGGTGTTGACGGCGATCAGGGCGCCGGCCGCGACGCCGACCACGATCGCCCCGACCACCCCGAGCGGAAATCCGCCGAACCACCGGCACCCGCGCCCCGGGCGTCCCGCCGTCCGACCGCCCACGGCCCCGCGCGTGAGGAAGAGGGCCAGCGCCAGGGTGACCACCAGGACGTCGAGCGGCATGGCCAGGACGTGCGGATGATCGTCGCCGAGGAGGTAGCTGAAGAACGGGAACTCGTCGATGACCTCGATCGGTCGGCCGGTGAGGTCGGCATCGCGCAGCACGCGGCTGCTCGGCCACCACCACGGCGCGCCGACCGGTGCCGCCTCCGGGACCACGCCGCCGCCGAGCCACGGCACCAGGCGCGGGAGCCAGCGGGCCGCTTCGCTCAGTCCGGCCGCCACGCCGTGCGGGTTCGCCGCCAGGGCCACCGCGCAGGCCGCGAGCAGGCCGCCGAGCACGGCCCGCCGCCGATCGCGCCCGGCGTCGCCTCGCCGCCCCAGGGCCGCGAGATTCGAGCCCAGGCTGTAGCAGCCGGCCGCCAGCAGGCCGAACCAGCAGGCCTGACCGACGTTGTAGGCGATCTCGGGGGGCGTGTCGGCGAGTCGCGCCAGGGTCGCCAGGAGCCAGTAGCCCAGGTAGTAGTAGCTGACCGCGTAGCCGGCGAGCCAGGGGTCGCGGGGGGGAAGGTCGGGCTGGTCCAGACCGCCGACAGGAAGAGCAGATCCATCGGCTGCTCGGTGTGACCGATGGCCGGGTCGCACGCCCGCACCAGGGCCCAGCCGCCGAAGGCCAGCAGGAAGACCGCCTCGACGGCCAGGAGCCGCGGGGCGTGGGCGCGCATCCACGCCAGCAGGGGCCGCGTGCCGCGCGCCGTCGGCTCGAGGCCGGGCCACCCCGCGACGACGGCGAGGCCGGTCACCACGAGGACGGCGAGCCCGGCGCCACCGGGGTCGTTGCGGAGGACGCCGTAGGCCGTGCCCAGCCACAACGTCACGCCGACGAGGAGGACCCCGAGGATCTTGCCGACGCCGTAGCCGCGATCGGGCAGGCGGCGGAAGAGCCGCCACGCCAGGGGGAAGGTCAGGAGGCCGAGCAGCTCGACGACGAGGTACCAGCGGAAGAGCGCCACCATCGTCTTCGCGGGGTCATCCGACCGGGGCGAACCCCGCGGTCCGCTCGCCCCGGGCCGAGCCGACTACTTGGTCCCCGTATAACTGTAAGTCACGACCTTCGGCGGGGGGACGCAGCCCGCGCTGAAGTTCAGACTCTCGGTCCCGTTGATCTGGTTTCCCGTGATCTGACCACTGACGGTGCTCGTCGCGGTGAACCGGCTGCTGAAGGTGTTGGTGCCCTGCCCGCTGTAGCTGCCATTCGGCTGGATCGTTATCGACATCACGCGGGTTTCGATCTGCATCCTGGAGGGGTTGAGCGTGATGATGATCGGTCCGCTGAACGTCGCCCTGAAATTGCAGCCGTCGTCCCGTGTCTTCGTGAAGTTGCTGTTGTACGTGCCCGCGAATTGGGCGAGGGGGTCGGCGGGGGGCGCGGGCGCGGGACCCCCAGGAGGGCCGGGTGTCGCGGTCGCCGGCACGGTCGTTGGCTCGATCGTGGGCGTGGTGGCCGGGCTGCAGTGGGCGATCACTCCCAGGGCCACGGCGAGCCCCAGGTAGGAGATGGCATTCTTCCTCGGCGTCCCCCTCACGGCAGGCCCTCCCAGGTCTGCCGAACGGCTCGAGTGTCGTCCGCCCGGCGAAGCGGAACCCCTCCCTTGACCAGCGGCACGAGCCGCACTCACGTGCCGGATCGGCGCGACTCTAGCACCACGGCGGAGAGCCCGTCAAGCTTTGCGGACCGCCGGCATCGGGTCTCGTCGAGGGCGCCCGCCCGACAGCGGTTGAGCCCACCAGGGTCGCCCGGTATCATACCGGACACCAGATGCGGGTGATCGCGCGGCGGGAGGCCGGGACGCGGGGTGTCCTCTCGCGAGGCCGGGCGTCCGGACGGCGCCCTCCGACGTGAGACTCCTCAGCATCCTCACGTACTATCATCCCCACTGGACCGGCCTGACCGCGCACGCCCAGCGCCTGGCCGAGGGTCTGGCGCGCCGGGGCCACGAGGTGACCGTGCTCACCTCGCGCTACTCGCCGGAGCTCGCGCCGGACGAGGTGTGCCGCGGGGTGCGTGTCCTGCGCCTGCCGGTCCTGGCCCGCGTCAGCCGGGGCGTGATCATGCCGACGTTCCCCGTCGCGGCCCGGCGGCTCGTCGAGGCCCACGACGTCGTGCAGTTCCACACGCCGATCCTGGAGGCCTGGCTGATCACGACGCTGGCGCGCCGGGCCGGCAAGCGGGCCCTGATGACCCACCACGGCGACCTCGTCATGCCCGGCCGGCCTTTCGACCGCCTGGTCGAGCGCTCGGTGACCCGGATGATGACGCAGGCGGGAAAGGCCGCCGCCGCGATCAGCGTGTACAGCCGGGACTACGCCGACCACTCGGCGTTCCTGCGCCCCTTCCGGGCCAAGCTCGTCTACATCCGTCCCCCGATCGACATCCCGGTGCCCGACCGGGCGGCGGCGGTGGCCTGGAGGCGCGAGATCGGGCTGGACGGCGCGAGGGTCGTCGGCTTCGCGGGGCGATTCGTCGAGGAGAAGGGCTTCGACATCCTGCTGAAGGCGGTTCCGCTCGTCCGCGATCGTCTCCCGAACGTCAAGTTCGTCTACGCGGGTGAGACCCGGGTCGTCTACGAGCGCTTCCACGCCCGGTGGCGTCACCTGGTCGAGCGCTACCGCGCCCACGTCCTCATGCTGGGCCTGATCCGCGATCGCCAGCGGCTGGCCCAGTTCTATGCCATGAGCGACGTGTTCGCCTTGCCGAGCCGGTCCGACACCCTGGCCGCCGTGCAGATCGAAGCCATGCTATGCGGCACCCCGGTCGTCGCCTCGGACATCCCGGGCGCCCGGGAGGCGGTGCGGATCACCGGGATGGGCCGGCTCGTCCGGCCCGAGGATCCCGAGGCCCTGGCCGATGGGCTGGCCGAGGTGGCGCGCGACCGCGAGCGGTTCGTCCGGAGCCGCGACACCGTCCGGGCCGTGTTCGACCCCGAGCGGTCGGTGGACGAGTACGAGGCGCTCCTCGGGGTCCTGGCCGGGGACGCGGCGGTCAGGGTGTGACGCCCCTCCCCGGGTCGATGGAATCCGGGCGGGCGAAGCTGGATCGCCTGCTCCGCAACGAAGCCGACATGACGGCGAAGCATCGGGTCCGGGTGGTGCTGGAGTACCTGGACGTCCAGCCGGGCGATCGAGTGCTCGACTGCGGCTGCGGCTACGGATGGTTCCTGAAGGTGCTCGGCGAGATGTCCGCGTGCCGGCTCGTGGGGACGGACGTCGATCTGAACCGCCTGGGAAAGGCGCGGCGGGAGCTCGCCGCCGGAGCGGGCCCAGGGAGCGCGGCGGTGCTCGCTGCCGACGCCGCGCGCCTGCCCTTTCAGGACGACACCTTCGACAAGATCGTGCTGTCGGAGGTGCTCGAGCACCTGCCGGGCGATCGGGCCGCGCTGCTCGAGGTCCGGCGGGTGCTGAAGCCGGGCGGGGTGGTCGCGATCACGGTGCCCAATCGCGACTATCCGATGCTGTGGGACCCGGTGAACTGGCTGCGCGAGCGTCTGGGCCTGGCCCCCATCCGTCGTGGACTCTTCGGCGGGATCTGGACGGACCACCTGAGACTCTATCGTCGGGACGAGATCGTGCGTCTCGTGCGAGAGGCCCGCTTCGCCGTCGAGGACGTGCGGGGACTGGTGCACTACTGCGTCCCGTTCAGTCACAACCTCGTCTACGGGCTGGGCAAGCCGCTGGTCGAGCGCGGGCTGCTGGCCCGCGCCGATCGATTCCGCTACGCGGAGAACCGCGGGTCCATGTGGGACCCCCTGAACCTGGGGCGGTGGGTGTTCAACGCGATCGACCGGCTCAACGGCCCGGCGTCGGGCACGGCCGGGACGACGGTGGTCATCGGCCTGAAAGCGCGGAAGCCGGGCGGTCCACCCGGTGTCGAGAGTGCGGCGGTGACCGACCCGGGCGCGGTGGTCGCACGCACCGGACCGCCCGGCTGATGGATGCCCTCGGTGGGGTCTCGCCATGTCGCCGGCGCGGCTGAGGTACTACGTCGCCTCGATCCCGACGTTGCTGCGCGGGGTGAAGAACCGGGCGGCGACCGCCGCCGCCCTGCTCCGGGCGCGTCGCGGCGAGCCCTTCGTGGTCGAGTTGCGCGATGGGTGCCGCTTCAAAGTGGTGACCGCGCTGGATCTGTGGATCCTCAAGGAGGTGTGCCTCGACCGGGAATATGAGCGATACGGCGCGACGATCCGAAACGGCTGGACCGTCGTTGACGTCGGCGCGGGCCTCGGCGAGTTCTGCATCCAGGTCGCCCGCGAGCACCCCGACTGCCGCGTCTATGCGTTCGAGCCGGGGTCCGAGTCGTTCGCGCTGTTACGGGAGAACGTCGGCCTCAACGCCGTTCGAAACGTCAGCCTCTTCCCCTGGGCCGTCGGCGGGCGTGCCGGCGTGTCCGTCCTGCGTCTGGCGGCGGGCACACGGGCCCGGGCCAGCATCGCGACGGCGGCGGGAACCCCCGGACAGCCGTGGGCTGACGTGCCGACGACGACGCTGGGCGAGATCTTCCGTGACCTGGACATTCCGCGGTGCGACTTCCTGAAGGTGGACTGCGAGGGCGCCGAGTACGACATCCTCATGGGCGCGGACGCCGGCACGCTGGACCGGATCGCGCACATGAGCATCGAGTACCACGATGGCGTCACGGCCTTCTCCGGCGTCGATCTGGCCCGATTCCTGGAGAGCCGGGGATTCCGGGTCCGTCAGGTCCGGAATCCCGCGTATCCCGCGAAGCTCGGGTGGCTGTCCGCAGCCCACCCCCGCCACGCCTGAGCTTCTCAGCCCCAGAAGCTGCCGGGCAGGGCACCGGGTGCCCCGAAAGAACCACCAGACGACCGGTGTGATGGCCGCCAGGATCGGGAGCGGCACGAGCGCCTCGAGTAGCTCGGGACCTCCCGCCCACTTCCCCATGGCCCTCAGCGCTCGACCGGGCTCTCCTCCCCGAAGACGAGATCCTCCAGCCACTCGATCTGGATCCGATCGGGACCCCGCAGGCTCCCGCCGTAGGCGCCGTTAACGGCGCGCCGGGTGGCCCACAGGACCACCTGCTTGCCCTGCTGCTGGAGCGTCCGGATCGCCTCGTGGAAGTCGCCGTCGCCGGTCCCGATCACGAAGACGGAGATCTCGGGGTGCTCCCGCAAGACCAGGTGGATCTTCTCCAGCAGCACGTGATCGGACGAGTTGGACTTCGCCCCGCCGGCGATGTCCGAGAAGTACCCGGCGTTCTTCACGGCCTTCTGGTCACCCTCGAAGGTGGGCCGGTCCCAGTCCGCCACCGCCCAACGCTGGCGGGGGAGACCGTGGCGCCAAGCCGCGTCGCGGAGCCGGGTGGCCAGTTCGGCACCGGCGAGCCGGGACCGCAACGCCTGGGCCCGCCCGTCGGGCATCTCGGCGATCAGGTCGGCCAGGCTGATCTTGATGTTCTCCCAGTCGAGCATGAGGGCGAGCGGCGGCCGCTCCGGACTGGCGCCGGACCGCTCGCGCCGGCGCTCGAGCGGGGGCGCCACGGCGGCCCGCCCGGCGTCGCGGGCCGGCGGGCTCTCGGGCTCTTCGCTCTCGCCGGGGGCGTCGGGCTCGGCGGGAGCCCGGCCGCTGGGGCCCAGCCGCTCCTCCCACATCCGGGCATCGGCGTCCGCCATGCCGGTGTCCCGCCAGCTCTGCTTCAGGATGCGGAGGCCGTCCTCCTGGAAGCCGTGGCGGAGACCCCAGCCGAGCAGGCCCCGCAGCACCTGGGTCTTCTTGCGGGGATCGACGTTCTTCTTGTGCTGCGTTGACCGCCAGCTCTGCTGGCGGCACCGCCAGGCCGCCGTCAGGTCGCCGGCCGTCTCGTTGAGGACCGCCGCGCATTCCCAGTTCTTGAAGACCCGGCCTTCGCTCCCGTAGGACGCGCGCTGGCGGAACCACTCGACGCCGGCGGCGATGAGCGAGTGCTCGATGAAGTCGCGCGTGAGCTGGTCCAGCTCGTCGAACGCGAGCCGCTCCTTCGGATCCGGGAACACGCGGTCGGGGTCGCGCAGGATCCGGTTGATGCGACGGAAGTGGTCGCGGAAGGCCGCCGGCCCGCCGGGCCCGCCACCCTCCCGGAGCGCCTCCGCGTCCTGGAGCGCGGCCAGCAGGTGGGCCTCGTAGTAGCGGGCCTTGAGGAACAGCGTCGCCAGGACGTCGCGCCGGTTCTGCTCGAGCGCCCACAGGAGGCACAGCTCGAACACCTCGGAGGTGTGGGCGTCGTGTTCCAGCGCCGGCACCAGGACGTCGAGGGCTTCGGGAGCCCGGGACGGGAGGCGTCGCAGGGCGCACGCCAGGTTCCACCGCGCCGTCCAGCCCCGGTCCGGCCGGAAGTTCTCGGAGGCGATGGCCTCCTCCAGGAGCTCGATGATGTCGTGGATGTCGGTGGTCCGGCCGAAGAGGGTCAGCGCGTACGCGTACCACTCCTTGGCGATGGTGTTGTGGCTCTTGCGGTAGTGGATGTCGTTGAACAGGTCGAGGGCGCGCGGATCCTGGCGGAGGATCAGGCCGCGCGCCTCGACGAAGGCCGGATCGGGGGCGCCGCTGACCCGCAGCTCGGACACCGGCTCCCGGTACTCGGCCTTCGCGTCCAGGCGAAGCCTGAGGTTCATCTCCAGCTCGTCGGCGATCTCCTCCAGGGCCTGACCCAGGGCCTGGGCGTCGCCGCGCTCGACCGCCTGGCGGATCGCCGACCAGACCGCGGGGGGAATTAGCGCCGAGAGGTCCTCCGGGCGACGGAGGGCGCGCTGCGCCTTGCGGGCGGCGGCCGGCGCCACTTCCTGGCCGATCTCCTCCCACTGCCGGCGGATCTTCTCGAGCCGGGTCGGGATCTCCATCGCCAGGACCGGCTCGATGTTTTCCCGGACGATCCGCTCGTGGAAGGCGGCATCGCCCTCGCCGGCCGCCCGGATCCGCTCCAGCTCGGACAGGAGCAGCTCGTTGACGCCGAGGAGGAGCTGGGGAGGGACGATGCCCCAGGCGGAGCGCACGAAGGTCAGGACGGCCTCCTGGATCGCGCCGGCGTCGGTCTCCCCGGCCTGGCAGCGACCGACCTCGTGGAGCACGAGCACCTTGAGCGCGTTCGAAAGGGTCTGCCGCATCGGCTGGGTTGCCCGGAGCAGGGGGTTGCCGCCCCGGAACATCTCGTGGGCAGCCTGGAAGAGCCGGAGGCCCTCGGCGACCTCGCCGGTCCCGGCCGTCCGCCGGCCGAGCACGTCGAGCGCGAAGCCGAGGGTGACCAGCTCCCGGCTCCGGGAGCCGTCCCTGACCTGGGACGCCGTCGAGGGCGCCTCCCTCAGGGACAGGACGGCGGCGCGGTTCTTCTCGCGATGCTCCTCGGGAAAGTCGTCGAGGCGCGACTCGATGGTCGCGACCAGGTCAGGCAGTGCATCGACGATCTGCTCGGCCGACCAAAGATGCCACTCGAGAGGTTGACCCATGGGACCTCGCTCCTACGTGCACGTGGCTCCCCGCCGGGGAGTGACAGCATTGGTCCGGTGACCGGGTGATCAAGGGGTGACGCCGCTCAAAGAGGCCCGGGTCGTGTCGTCGGGCTGACACCGGCTGCCCGCTGACTTCCCTGCGCGCTCGGCAGAAGCCCGGGGTCGGAGCGGGACCAACACTCCGAGCTACCGGCGACGCCGCGGCGCGGTCTTGCGGCTGGCCTGTCCCGCGTGCGGCCGCCGGGCGGGCTTCCGGGGGACGTGGCGGCTCGGAGCCGGCTTCCGGGGCGCGGGCTGGGGCTGCCGGACCGGAGCGTGGACAGGGATGGGTGCCGTCCGCTCCTTCATCGGCGGGGACTTGCGTGCTTTCGGGTCAACGGCCGGCTGGACGATAATGGACGGGGTGGCGTCGAGGAAGTGACGCACCGCGAACCCGCAGACCCGGCACCGCTTGTAGATGAACCGGCGGCCGTGCTCGTCGACCCGGGTCCGGCCCAGCACCTCCATCCGGACCGCACAGCACTTGTTGGGGGCCGGCGGCGAGATGATCCTTTTAGGATAAAGATTCTGAGCTTTTACATGACGTGTATAAACGATGATGCTCTTCATGGTCCCAGCCGTGCTCGGGGGCATTTTCCCCGAATCGGCCGTAGTTTGCAAGTAGAATCTTACGTGGGACGTTCGGAGGCCGGGCGGCCGCGGCTGACGAGGGCGCGGGCGCTCGGGAAGAGGCGGAAGAGGGTTTCGTGGGGTGTCGTTTCCAGGAACGGCTCGACGAGCCGCTTCGTGTAGGCCGGGCTCCCCGCGAAGCGCACCTCGCCGGACGCGATCAGCGTGCCGTCGCCGGTCAGGAGGAGACCCTGAGCGCGAAGGTACCGGCCGCGCCGATCATCGTCCGGCCGAACGCCGGCCCGGTCGCCGATGACGAGGAGGGGCGCGAAGGGGAGCGGTCGCACGACCGTGACGGTGACCTCGGTGGTGACACCGCACTCCTGCTGCGCCAGCGCGCCGAGCCACCAGCCGAGCTCGTCGAGGGCGATCGTGACCAGGGCGGGGTGCAGCGAGCCGTCGGCGGCGCGATAGGTGTCGCGGGGCGTGTACTCGCGCCAGAGAAACCGGTCATCGAAGGCGAACCGGATCCCGAGGCCCAGGGCGTTGTCGGTGCCACAGGCCAGGCAGGTTGCGGTCGCCGGGACTTCAGCCAGCGGTTGCCTGCCCCGCCAGGCGTCGAGGATCGGCCGGGGGTCGATGGCAAGGACTGGCCCGCGCGCCAGCTCCGCCGCCGCCAGCCGGCGGTCTCCCTGGGCGAGCGCGAGCTGGGCCACGCTGCCGGCGCTCCCCGTCGTCAGCTGGAGCGGCGTCTCGGTGGGGACGCCGCGGAGCAGCTCCATGCGGAGCCGGACCGGCGGGCTCGGTGTGGTCACGCGGTAGAAGAGCCCAGCCACGGCACCCCCGTGGACCGTGCCGGGAAAGCCGTGGAAGTCGCGCGCGAACGTGACCTCGCCGAGCCCGGCGCCGGCGAGGGCCTCACGCAGCGCCGCTTCGATCATCGGGGGGCCGGCGCCACTAGAGTCTTTGCGCCAGAGCGGCGACAGATGAGTCAAGATCTCGGGGGCGGGGCCGAGGAGCGAGCAGCGCCCACAGGCCGAAGGCCGTCCAATGGACGCAGGGAGTCGCCGACCGGAGGCGTACTCCGAGTACGCCGAGGATCGGCGACGACCCCAACGGCCGAAGGCCGTCCGAACGACGACCGTAGGTCGGGACGGACGCGAGGCCGTAGGCCGAGCGCGTCACGACCGAGATGAACGTTGCGACGCTCATCGGCCCCGCCCGCTAGGGGTCGGAGCAGTCGCGCGTATAGCCGCAGTGCGGGCACACGAGCTTGCACTTGATCTCCCGCATCACGGTCCCGCAGACCCAGCAGATGTGCGCCTCGGCCGGCGCCGCCATGGCGATCCTCCCTCCCTCGGGGCTATAGTATGATCGATGCGCGCCCCGGTTCAACTGGTGTGCGCCCTGCTCGGCGCTTGGGCCCTGTCGGCGGCCGGGTGTGCGCGGGTGACGCTCGATACGGTCCAGACCGACGTCGCCGCGGGGCACGGCCACCTGATTCGGACGGTGCCCTTCATCCCCCAGGAGGCGTACCAGTGCGGTCCCGCTGCGCTGGCGATGGTTCTCCAGTACTACGGCTCCCTGATCGGGGCGGACGAGATCGCCCGGGAGCTGTACCTGCCGTCGATCCGGGGCACGCTGAACCTGGACATCGAGTTCTTCGCCCGCCGGCGCGGCTTTCAGGCCCGGTCGTTCGCCGGGACGCTCGAGCAGGCCAGGGCCGAGCTGCGCCGCGACCGACCGCTCATCGTCTTCCAGGACCTCGGGCTCCCGGGGTATCCGGTGCCCCACTTCGCGGTGCTCGTCGGCTACGACGACCGCGCCCGGGCCGTCGTCCTCCACTCGGGGACGACGGCGTATCGAACGCTCTCCTACCCTGACTTCGAGCGGAGCTGGGCCCGCCGCCGCGCCTGGACCCTCCTGATCACCCCACCGGACTCTCCAGCCTCGTGACCGATCGCGCCGATATTCCAAGCGTTTTTAGTCATCAAGCTCGCCTCGCACGATCCGCGCGGCAGGCCCCGGCACCTCGCTGACGGTCCTCGTTCAGGCAGGGGGTCGGCCCGACCTGTCAGGAGGGTGCGGCCCGGCCGCGCCGCTTGACCGGTGCCGACATCGGGCGTAGCGTGAGGGGGCCATCCCCCAGGTGGGGTGGCATCATTGTCTTCGCCTCGACGCACGTCGGGAGGGTGGATGGCCAAGGCCCGGCTCGTCAGCGCGGCGCCGTCCGGTGCTCAACGGTGGTCCGGCGCGCCGGTCCTCCGCGAGGTGGGCTTCGACGTGATCGAGGTGGCATCCGCCGCCGAGGCGCTGCGGCTGGCCGCCGAGCAGCCCGAACTGATCCTGCTGGACGTCAGCCTCCCCGATCTCGACGGGATCGAGGTCGCGCGGCGCCTCAAGGCCGATTCCCGAACGGCCTCCATCCCGTTGCTGCTGCTGGCCGGCCCGGAGGCCGCGCACGCCACCCGGGCCCGCGCGCTCGAGGCGGGCGCCGACGGGTACCTCGCGCAGCCGGTCGCCGCCGCCGAGCTGCGGGCGGCCGTCGAGGGGCTTCTCCGTGTCCACCGGACCGAGGTCGAGCTGCGACGCAGCGAGGCGCGCTTCCAGAGCCTGGTCACCGAGGCCAGGCGCCAGGAGGCGGAGCGGACGGCCGCGCTCGCCCGCGAGCAGGCCGCACGCGCCGAGGCCGAGGCGGGCCAGGACCGCCTGGCGTTCCTGGCGGCGGCCAGCGAGATCCTGGCGTCGTCGCTCGAGTACCAGACCACCCTCGCGCGGGTCGCGCGGCTGGCGGTGCCCATTCTCGCCGACTGGTGCATCGTGCACCTCCTCGAGGAGGACGGCGCGCTGCGGGCCCTGGCGGCGGCCCACGCGGATCCGGCGAAGGCCGACCGGGCGTGGCAGCTCTGGCGGCGTCACCACGCCGAGCTGGGCGACAGCCACGGGCCGGCCCGGGTCCTCCACACCGGCGAGTCCGAGCTGTTCCCGGAGATCCCCGACGCGCTGCTCGCCGATGTCACCCGCGACGCCCGGCGCTTCGATGCGCTCAAGCTCCTCGGGCTGACCTCCTACATGTGCGTCCCGCTCCAGGCCCGCGGCCAGACCCTGGGGACCATGACCTTCGTCACCGCGGAATCCCGGCGCCGCTACCGGACCGTGGATCTCGCGCTGGCCCAGGACCTGGCCCGCCAGGCGGCGGTGGCGATCGACAACGCCCGGCTCTACCGCGATGCGCAGGCGGCCACCCAGCTCGAGCGGGAGCGGACCGTCCAGCTCCGGCGCCTGGCCGAGGCCTACGTCGCCATCGGCTCCGCCGGGCGGCTCGACGCCATCGTGCGGGCGACGACCGAGCAGGCCCGCGCGATCATCGGGGCCCACCAGGCCGTGGGGGTGCTGCTCCCCGAGGGCACGGCGGCGGCGGGGATCACCGCCGTGTCGGTCTCGGACCGGGACGCGGGCCGGCGCGACGAGCGGGTCGGGGCGGACCCGCGGCTGGTGGCGCTGGTCCGCGAGGAGAATCGCCCGCTGCGCCTGACGGGGGCCGAGCTGGCCGGGCACCCGGCCTGGGCGAGCGCGCCGCCCGGCCCGGCCGGCGGGCTCGCCCTCGCGGGGTGCCTGGCCGCTCCGCTCCTCGGACGCGACGGGCGCACCGTCGGCGTGGTGCAGCTCTCCGAGCGCATCGAGGGCGAGTTCACCGAGCACGACGAGGCGATCCTGGTCCAGCTCGTGCAGGCCGCGTCGGTCGCGATCGACAACCTCCAGCTCTACCGGGAGACGGAGGCGGCGAGCCGCGCCAAGGACGAGTTCATCGCCACCCTCTCGCACGAGCTCCGCACCCCGCTCAACGCGATCGTCGGCTGGACCCAGGTGCTGCGCAGCCGTCTTCCCGCGACCGGCTCGTCCGGCCGCGCCCTGGAGTCGATCGAGCGGAATGCCCGGCTCCAGGCGCACCTCGTCGACGAGCTGCTCGACGTCGCCCGGATCATCACCGGCAAGCTCCACGTGGAGATCCGGCCGGTGGACCTGGGCCCGGTGGTGGAAGCGGCGGTGGACGCCAACCGCGCCAGCGCCGAGGCCCGGGGCGTTCGGCTCGACGTCCGGCCGGGGGCCGGGGGCCCACGCGTCATGGGCGATCCCTTTCGCCTCCAGCAGGTGGTCTCGAACCTGCTGTCGAACGCGGTCAAGTTCACCCTGGCTGGTGGCCGGGTGGACGTGCGGGTGGAGACCGGGGAGCACCACGTCGAGGTGCGGGTGCGCGACACCGGGCGCGGGATTCGCCCGGACTTCCTGCCGTACGTCTTCGAGCGGTTCCGCCAGGCGGAGAGCCGGGTCGCCGGCGAGAGCGGCCTCGGTCTCGGGCTCGCGCTCGTTCGTCGCCTCGTCGGGCTGCACGGGGGCAGCGTGCGGGCCGAGAGCGCCGGCGAGGGACACGGGGCCACCTTCACGGTGACGCTGCCGCTCGCGCCGACGGAGACCCCGGCCGACGCGCCCCGCGTCCCGTCCCAGCCGGCCGGGCTGGCGTCCCCGGTGGGAATGTTGCGCGGCATGCGGGTGCTGGTCGTGGACGACGATGCCGACACGCGGGGATGGCTGACCGCGGTGCTCGAGGACGGGGGGGCGGCGGTGACGGCGGTGGGGTCCACGCAGGAGGCGCTGTCGGCGCTCGAACAGCGGCCACCCCACGTGCTCATCGCCGACATCGCCATGCCGGACGAGGACGGGTACGCGCTCATTCGGAAAGTGCGGGCGATCCCGGCCGAGCGCGGCGGCCGGGTGCCGGCCCTCGCGCTGACGGCCTATGCCGGCGCCGAGGATCGGGAGCGGATCATGTCGGCCGGCTTCGAGCAGCACGTGCCGAAGCCGGCGCAGCCGGCCGAGCTGATCGCGCTGATCGCCACGCTGGCCCGCCAGGCGGGGCGGGGCCGATGAGCGTCGCAACGTTCATCTCGGTCGTGACGCGCTCGGCCTACGTCGGGGCGGCCTCGGCGTCCGTCCCGACCTACGGTCGTCGTTCGGACGGCCTTCGGCCTTTGGGGTCGTCGCCGATCCTCGGCGTACTCGGAGTACGCCTGCGGTCGGCTCCTCCCTGTGTCGATCGGACAGCCTCCGGCCTTTGGGCGCTGCTCGCTCCTCGACCCCGCCCCCACGAACGTGACTCGTCTGCCATGGCCTTGGAGCTCCAAGGAGCCTAGCGGAGTAGATCGCGACGACGGGTCGGATCCTGAGCCCGGCGTTCCTGGAGGCCGCCCTCGGGAACTTCCTCTTCTTCACCGCGCTGTCGGCGTTCTTCCTCCTGCCGCTCCACCTCAAGCAGCTCGGCGCCACCGACGGCCAGCTCGGGCTGATCATGGGGCTCTACAGCGGGATCGCCATCTTCGCCCAGCCGGTGGTGGGGGTGTGGGTCAACCGCGTGGGCCGCCGCCCGTTCATGCTCGGGGGCGCCGCGCTGGCCGCGGTCGCCGCGCTCGCCTTCGCGCTGGCGCCCACCGCGCTCTGGCTCTTTCCCCTGCTGCGCATCCTCCAGGGCCTCGCCTTCTCTCTCTTCTTCATCGCCAACTTCACCCTGGTCATCGACCTGGTGCCGGCCCAGCGGCGCGGCCAGGCCCTCGGCATCTTCGGCATCTCGGGGCTCACGTCGACGGCGGTCGGCCCGGCGCTGGGCGAGGTGGTCGTCCGGGCATTCGGCTTCCGCGTGTTCTTCGCGGCGGCGGGCGCCGTCAGCCTGGCCGCGCTCGCGGTGGCGGCGCGTGTCGGCGAGCCTTCGAGCGGGCGCCCGGCCACCACCACCGGGCTGACCGGGCTGCTGCACGCGGTGCTCACCGCGCCGCGGCTGCCCATGACGCTGGCATTCGCCTTCGGTCTCGGGCTGGGCGTCGTCTTCACCTTCCTGCCGATCTATGCCGCGACGGTGGGCGTCGGGCGCATCGGGCTCTTCGCGGTCGCCTACTCCGCGGGCGCGCTCGTCGTGCGGACGGCCGGGGGCCAGCTCATCGACCGCGTGGGCCGGCGCCCGGTGATCATCCCGGCGCTGGGCCTTCAGGCCGCCGGCGCTGTTCTCCTCGCCGGCCTCGGGCCCCTGGTGGGCCGGTCGGGATGGCCGGTGGCCCCGCTCCTCGGGGTCGTCGGGCTCCTGGCCGGCTCCGCTCACGGGTTTCTCTACCCGGCGCTCACCGCGCTGGTGATGGATCTCACCCCCGAGGACCGGCGAGGGCGGGTGATCGGCGTGTTCGGCGCCTACATCCTCGCCGGCAACGCCGCCGGCGCGATGGCCTTCGGGTACCTCGCCCACGCCGTCGGCTACCCCGCCATGTTCGGGGTCCTGGCGGTCGGGCTCGCGGGTGCCTGCGCCCTGGCGTTGCGACTGCCGCCTGACTAGGAAGCCCGGGATCGACTGTGTATACTGGCCGCGCGCGGACCACGCCGGTGGGGCGGAATGGCGGGAAGGAGTCACCCATGCGGAGCGACCGGGTAGGCAGTCTCGGATTGCTGCTGCTGATCGCCCTGGCCGGGATCGGCGCGAAGGGAACGGCCGAGAAGCCAGTGGCGGCCGCCGGTGGTCCTCAGGAAGCCGAGGTCACCGGGGTTCTGGTCGATCCCCAGACCCGGCAGCCGCTGGTAGTCCTGCAATCCAAGCGCGACAAGCGGACGCTGATCCTGACCATCGGGCATTTCGAGGCGAACGGGATCGCCATCCCGCTCCAGGGGGTCACGCCGCCCCGGCCGCTGACCCACGACCTGATCCTGAACCTGCTCGCCGATCTCAAGGCGTCCCTCGCGCGGATCGTGATCACCGATCTCAAGAACGACGTCTACTACGCGGTGCTCCACCTCGACGTCGGGGGCGTCGCGCGAACACTCGACTCGCGGCCCTCGGACGCCATCGCCCTCGCCCTCCGCGCCAAGGTGCCGATCCTGGTCGAGGAACGCGTTTTCGAGAAGGCGGAGCGATCGATGCCGAAGCCGGCGCCGTCCCCTCACTTCTGAATCCTTGGCGGACGCACGACTCGGCTCGGCCCTTCCCTCGCTCGAGTGGGCAGTCCAGCGTCGCCTCGACGACCTCATCGCCAAGCTAGAGGTGAAGTTCGGCGATCTGCGCGGCCGGATCGAGGTGGCGCCGCGGCCCGCCGTCACTTTCGACCTGATCGGGGGGGCCGATCACGCGAAAGGCGGGATCAGCAGCCTCTCCTACGCCCTCCGGATGCCGGAGCTGTACGAGCGCTGGGGGATCAGCCCGCCGCGGGGGGCCCTCCTCTACGGCCCACCCGGCAACGGCAAGACGCTCCTGGCCAGGGCGCTGGCCACCCTGTCGGAGGCCCTCTTCTATCACGTGCGGCTCCAGACCCTCACCTCGAAGGTCGGGCCCAACTCCGCCGAGGTGATCAAGGAGGTGTTCCAGCTCGCGAGGTCGGAAGGGAAGGGCGTCATCTTCCTGGACGACGCCGACGCGCTGTCGCTCGAGCACCTGCTGCCGCCCGACCGGGCCCGCGAGGCGGCCGGGCCGCTGATCAGCGGCCTCTGCGAGCTGCTCGACGGGCTCCGGGCCTCGCCGAGCTTGCTGGTGCTGGCCTCGACCAGCCGGCCCGACGGCGTCGAGTCACCGCTCATCGCGCCGGGACGGCTGGATCACCTCATCGAGGTGCCGCTGCCCGACGGCCCGGCGCTGCGCGAGATCATCGACATCCGCCGCCGCCGGGCGGAACAGACCGCGGGGCGGACCCTCTTCGAGGCGCTCGACTACGAGGCGCTGGTCCCGCGGCTGACGGGCATGACCGGCGCCGAGGTCTCCGAGGTGCTGCGCCGGGCCCTGGAGGCCAAGGTCCAGCTCGCCGGGTCGGGCACCGATCCGGGACTCGTCACCACCGCCAACGTCCTGCGCTCGGTGGACGAATTTCGTCGGATACGCGAGGTGGTGGTCAAGATCCGCTACGGGCAGTACCTGTAGCTGGCGCCGTGCCGATGACCTTCGCATCCCGTCGTCCTCGGTCGTCGGCGGGCCTCAACGTATGCGGCATACGCCTCGGCCCGCCTCCTCCCTGCGTCCTAGGGCTGCTCGGTTTTCGGCCCGGCGCCCATTCGTAGCACCCGTGGGGGAAGTCACGGTCGGTGAGACGACGGTCCGGGTCCGGTACGCGGAGACGGACACCATGGGCGTCGTCTACTACGGCAACTACCTGACCTACTTCGAGGTCGGCCGCGTCGAGTTCCTCCGCCAGAACGGGCTTCCGATGTCCGAGGTCGACCGGAAGATCCACATGCCCGTGGTGGAGGCGACCGTTCGGTACGTGAAGCCCGCGCGCCTCGACGATCTCTTGCGCATCCGCTGCTGGGTCGCCGAGCGCAAGCGCGCCTCGTTCCTCTTCCAGTACGACATCCGGCACGCCGAGAGCGGCGAGGTGATCGCCACCGGCCATACCCGGCACGCCTGCTGGCACCCGGAGAGCCAGCGGATGATCGGCATTCCCGAGTGGCTGGCCGCGCTCCTGGTGCCCACCAGTCCCTCATGAGCGTGATCCACGCGCAGGCTCTGAGAGCGTGTGAAGGAATGGGTCCTCCGACTCCCCCCTCCCCCCGGCCACAGGCCGAAGGCCGTCGAACGGTGGGGGAGGGGGGTTGGGGGTCGGGATGGGGCGGGAGGTCCCGAACTGAGGAGAGGCGCATCATGATCGACGAGACGGCCATGGAGGAGTATCGGGCGGCGTTCGACGCGGACATCAGCCCGATGCTCGAGCAGCTGTCGCAGGTCCGGATGCGCTACTTCCGGAAGGTGACCCAGGACTCGCGCCTGTCGGGCGCCGACCGCGTCCTCCTGTGCACCCACACCGACGCCGTGATCCTCTACTCGCTGCTGGCTCTCGACGGCTCGTCGCCGGAGAGCGCGACCAAGTACATGAGCGCCGTGGCCCAGACGGTGCTCGAGCTCATCGAGGAGCAAGACTGACCCATGAAGCCGATCAGCGAGGTCGCCGCCGGACTCGGGCTGGCCGAGGCCGATCTCATCCCATTCGGGCACCACAAGGCGAAGGTCAACGTGCGCGCCCTGGAGGCGCGCCGGAGCGCGCCGAACGGCAAGCTGGTGGTAGTCTCCTCCATCACGCCGACCCCGCCGGGCGACGGCAAGACCACGGTGACGATCGGGCTCGGCCAGGGCCTCACCCGCCTGGGCCGGCGGGCGGTCGTGGCGCTGCGCGAGCCCTCGATCGGCCCCTGCTTCGGCGTCAAGGGGGGCGGGACCGGCGGCGGTCGCTCCCAGGTCGTCCCCGCCGACGAGATCAACCTCCACTTCACCGGTGACATCCACGCGGTGGAGAGCGCGCACAACCTGCTGGCGGCGTGCCTGGACAACCACCTCTTCCACGACAACGCGCTCCGCATCGATCCTCGCCAGATCCTCTTCCGGCGGGCCATGGACATGAACGACCGCGCCCTCCGCCAGACCGTGCTCGGCCTGGGCGGCCGCTTCCAGGGCTACCCGCGGGAGGAGGGGTTCCTGATCACGGCGGCCTCGGAGGTCATGGCGCTTCTCTGCCTGGCCGAGGACCTGGGCGACCTCAAGGCGCGACTGGGCCGCATCCTGCTCGCCTTCACGTTCGACGGCCGCCCGGTCCTGGCCCAGGACCTCAAGGTCACCGGGGCGATGGCCGCGCTCCTCAAGGACGCGATCCACCCGAACCTGGTCCAGACGCTCGAAGGCTCGCCCGCGCTCGTCCACGGGGGGCCGTTCGCCAACATCGCCCACGGCTGCAACTCGGTCCTCGCCACCAAGCTGGCCCTCAAGCTCGGGGAGATCTGCGTGACCGAGGCCGGCTTCGGCTTCGACCTCGGCGCCGAGAAGTTCTTCGACATCAAGTGCGGCTACGCCGGGCTGGCGCCCGACGCCGTCGTCCTCGTCGCCACCGCCCGCGCGCTCAAGTACCACGGCGGGGTGCCGATGAGCGCGGTGGACCGGGAGGACCTGCCGGCCATCAAGGCCGGCATGGCCAACCTCGAGAAGCACGTGGAGGACATCGGCCTCTTCGGGGTGCCGCTGGTGGTGGCGCTGAACCGCTTCCCCTCGGACACCGACCGCGAGCTGGCCGCCATCGTCGAGCATTGCGGCGCGCTGGGCGTCCAGGCGGTGGTGGCCGACGTGTTCGCCAGGGGCGGGGCCGGTGGCGAGGCGCTGGCCGCGGCGCTGGCGTCGCTGCTGGAGCGCGAGCCGAGCCGCTTCCGGCCGCTCTACGACTGGACGGCGCCGATCAAGGCCAAGATCGAGACCATCGCGACCCGGATGTACGGGGCGGAGCGGGTCGTCTACGCCAAGCGGGCCGAGGGTCAGATCGCCCAGGCCGAGGCTCTCGGCTACGCCGGCCTGCCGATCTGCATGGCCAAGACCCAGCGCTCGCTGTCGGACGATCCGACCCTGCTGGGCCGGCCCCGCGACTTCGCGGTCACGGTGAGCGAGCTGCGGATCTCGGCCGGCGCCGGCTTCCTCGTTCCCCTGACCGGGGACATCCTGACCATGCCCGGGCTCCCCCGGTCGCCGAACGCCGAGCGGATCGACGTGGACGCCGCCGGCGCGATCACCGGCCTCCTCTAGCTAGCTAGCCCCGATTCCCTCTTTGGACGGTCTGCCCGCGATGGAAGCCGGCCGCGCCGGTGTGCTAGACTTCCTGACGCTTCAAAGCCTTCGCTGAAGAGCCATGTTCTCCGGGGGCAGGGCCGAGGAGCGAGCAGCGCTAGGACGCAGGGAGTCGCCGACCGCAGGCGTACTCCGAGTACGCCGAGGATCGGCGACGACCGAGGACGACGCGCTGCGACGCTCATCGGCCCTGCCCGCTCACTCGCACGGAGGAGACGCCATGAGACTGCCCCGGTCGATCGCCGCCTGGCTCCTGGGATCGCTGCTCGCCGCCGCGCTCGTCGCACCCGGGGCCGGTGAGGCGGCTGGGCCCAAGGGCAAGGTCGTCATCTGGTACGACAGCGGGGCCGCCTGGAATCCCTTCATCACCGAGTTCAACAAGGAGCTGGCCAGCAAGTACCCGGACGTGACCGTCGAGTGGGTCACCCAGGACGCGGCGCAGCTCTCGGCGAAGCTGGTCGCGGCGTTCGCGACGCGCCAGGGTCCGGACATCGCCCTGGGCTCCCAGTACCGGCTGGTGCCGGTGGAGCAGCAGTTCAAGGCCTGGGCGGACCTCTCCGGCAAGCTCGCCTCCGATCCCGAGCTGAAGGAGATCGCCGGCGCCTTGCCGAAGGTCCACGTCGACGCGTACTACAGCGGAAAGAAGCTGTGGGGCCTGCCGCAGGTGATCCAGTCGGTCGGGCTCTTCGTCCGGAAGTCCTGGGCCGACAAGTTGAAGGCCCGGATGCCGGAGGACTGGGACGAGCTGACCACCCTCGCCGAGCGCTTCACGAAGGAGGATCCCGACGGGAACGGCCAGGCCGACACGTTCGGCTACTGCGTCTTCGGGGCGCCCGGGGTCACGAACAGCGCCGGGACCCAGTTCCTCTACAGCGCGGCGGCCGCCGGGATGCCCCATCCCATCGTGGACCCCGAGGGCAAGCCCTCGTTCAACACCGACGGGGGGCGCGAGGTGGCCAGGGCGCTCCGGCGCTGGCAGCACGAGAAGAAGGTGACCCCGCCGGCCACGCCGACCTTCACCCACAAGGAGTTCTACGAGATGGTCCAGGCCGGGAAGTGCGGGATCGGGCGCGTGGGGGCCTGGAACGTCGGCCCCTGGGCGAAGTCGGCGATCGGCGAGGACTACGTCGTGATCCCGTACCCGCCAGCCAAGACCGCGCAGAAGGGGTACCAGGTCTCGTGGTCGAACGCCGTCGCGCTCAACGGGGCCTCGAAGGCCGAGGACGCGACCTACGCGGTCTTCAAGGCGCTCCTGGGCAAGAGCGGGCAGACGGCCTTCTACGACAAGCTCACGAGCTCGGCCCGGACCGACCTCGACTGGGCGCGGCTCGCGACGAAGCCGCAACTCGCCTACTTCACCCGGCCGCAGGCCTACGCGCTGGAGATGACCTGGATCGACACCTGGCTGCCGGTCCTGGACATCCTCTCCCGGCACCTCAACGGCATGCTCGCCGACGCCCGGGTCGACCCCGTGAAGGCGCTGGCCGACGCCGACCGCGAGGCCCAGGCGAAGGTCGCGGAGATCCGGAAGAAGTAGCGGGCCGCCGCGCGGGACGCGCCGCCGCTTCCCGCGCCACGCCTGGGGGGATCCGGGGGGGTCTTCCGAGACCCCCCGAAGAAACGAGCCGGTGGGGCGATCGTCACGCGTCGCGGGGCCGGCAGCGGGTCGTCCGGCCCGCCTCGGACGGGAAGGCGTGCTCTACGCCTTCCTGGCGCCGATCCTGCTCCTGTATACCGTCTTCTCGCTCTATCCGATCGTGGAGACGTTCGAGCTGTCCTTCTTCGACGCCAAGATCGTCGAGCAGGGGCCGTTCGTGGGCCTGGCGAACTACCGCGACATCCTGGCGGCGCCCGGCTTCCGGCAGGCCCTGGGCAACACGCTCCTCTTCACGGCGGGCTCGACCGTTGCCGTCCTGGTGGTGGCGCTCGCCCTCGCGGTCCTGGTCAACATCCCCTGGGTTCGGGGGAAGACGGCGTTCAAGGTCGTCTTCTTCCTGCCGGTGGTCACGTCGCTGGTGGCGGTCGGCTACATCTGGAAGTGGATGATGGACCCGAGCTTCGGCGTCCTCAACGTGGCCCTGGCCGCGGGCGGGATCCGGCCCGGACCCAACTGGCTCTCCAGTCCCGACCTGGCCCTCTGGTCTCTCGTCCTCGTGAACGTCTGGAAGTGGGTCGGGTACTTCCTGGTGATCTTGACCGCCAACCTCCAGGCCATCGACCGCGGCTACTACGAGGCGGCGGCGATCGACGGGGCCGGGGCCTGGGCGCAGTTCTGGCGGGTCACGCTGCCGCTCCTGCGGGCGGCGATCGTCCTGTCGGTGATCCTCGCGATCGTCAACTTCCTCAAGGCGTTCGCCCTGGTCTTCGTCATGACCCAGGGGGGGCCGGCGGGGCGGACCGAGCTGATCGCGACCTACGTCTACCGCGAAGCCTTCGGGACCGGCCAGCTCCGCTTCGGCTTCTCGGCAGCGGCCTCGATGGTCCTGTTCCTCCTCATCATGGTCGGCACCGTCCTCGCGAACCGGTCGGGCCGGGCGGGAGAGGTCGCGCTGTGACCCGCCGGCGGCGGCTCGGGTGGCGGGACGGGGCGGCCCGGATCGTCGTGTACGGGCTGCTCGGTCTCGCCGCGCTCGCGATGGCGTTTCCCTTCTACTGGATGGTGGTCACCACCGTGCGGCCCGAGCGCGAGGCCTACAGCGTCGCGCTGAGCCTCTGGCCCTCCCGGCTGTCCCTCGACGTCTACCGCAAGCTCCTCGCCGACCCGCAGCTCCCGGTCGTGCGGTTCTTCCTGAACAGCCTGATCATCGCCACCGGCGCCACCGTCGCCAACGTCGGGACCGCGGTCCTCGCCGCCTTCGCGCTGGGCCGCCACGCCATCCCGGGCGGAGCCCTCGCGTACTACGCCATCGTGGCCACCATGATGGTGCCGGGGGAGGTGGTGCTGATCGGCCTGTTCCGGGTCGTCAACGCCCTCGGGCTGATCGACACGTACCTCGGCATGCTCCTCCCGCTGGCCGTGAACGCCGTGAACTTCCTGTTGATCTACAACTACATGCGGGCGCTGCCGCGGGAGCTCGACGAGGCGGCCCGCGTGGACGGCGCGACGAGCTGGCAGCAGCTCTGGCACGTGATGCTCCCGCTGTCCCGCCCCGTCCTCTACAGCGCCATGCTGCTGGCGTTCCTGGCCGCCTGGCAGAACTTCACGATCCCCTACCTCCTCGCCCAGAGCAACGCCATGTACCCGCTGGCGGTGGGCGCCCTGTTCACCGAGAGCACCCTCATGGCCACCAAGCAGGAGACGCTCACGCTCGCGACCATCCTCACGGTTCCCACCCTGCTCGTCTTCGTCCTCACGCAGCGGTTCGTCTTCTCCGGCATCACCGCCGGCGCGGTCAAGGGCTGACCGGGATGACGGTGGAGGCCTCGATCCGGGTCGACGCCGAGCGGTGGCGGGGACCCCTCCGGCGCATCTGGGCCAGCATCGGCTACGACGAGATCAACTGGACCTACACCGGACGCGGGAAGGCCCTCTACGCCACGCTGGGAGAGCTGGCCGAGGTGCCCTACCACGTCCGCAACCACAACGCCCTCACCAGCGGCAACGGCCTCTCGGAGCCCGCCCGCGGGTCCAGCAACGTCTACCAGGAGCGGCCCGACGGGACCCCGGCCTTCGACTTCGCCATCCTGGACCGGCTGTACGACACGATCACCGGCGCCGGGTTCCGGCCCATCGTCGAGCTGGGCTTCCTGCCCCGCGACCTGGTGCCGGTCGAGGTGGTGCCCGCCGGCTGGCGGCGGGACGTGGGCCGGGAGACGTACGAGGCGGACGGGCTCTGGAAATCCCCCCCGAAGGACCACGCTCGGTGGGAGGAGCTGGTGTACCAGGTCGTCCGGCACTGCGTCGAGCGCTACGGACCGCGGACGGTGGAGCGCTGGCACTTCGAGGTGTGGAACGAGCCCGACCTCCCGAACTACTGGCGCGGCTCCTTCGAGGACTACTGCCGCCTCTACGACCACGCGGTGGCGGGGGCGACCCGGGCCCTCCCGTCGGTCCGGATCGGCGGCCCGGCCACCACCGGCCCCGGGGACCCGGCGGCCCGGGAGTACCTGCGGCGGTTCCTCGAGCACTGCGGGTCGGGTCGCAACGCGGTGACCGGAGGGAAGGGCACCCGGCTCGACTTCGTGTCGTTCCACACCAAGGGCGCCCACTACTCCCGGCGCCGGATCTACAACTGGCAGGCGCCGGTCGAGCGGGAGAGCCCGTCGAGCGCGTCGATGCTGCGCGACATCCGGGCCGGGCTGGAGACGGTCGCCGCCTTCCCGGCGCTCGGGGGACGCCCGGTCCTCGTCGACGAGTGCGACCCCGCGGTGGGGACGATCTACGGCGTCCACGACAACCCGAACTTCGCCGTGACCAACACCGAGTACTACCCGACGTTCCTCTGTGCCCTGATCCGGCGCGTCCTCGACCTCGACGCCGACTTCGGCGATCGGATCGCGCTGGTCACGACCTGGGCGTTCTACATGGAGGGGAAGCGCTTCTTCGAGGGGAACCGGACGCTCGTCACCAACGACAACGTCGAGAAGCCGATCGTGAACGGGCTCCGCATGCTCGCCCGGCTCGGCGAGACGCGCCTGGACGTCGAAGCGTCCCACCGCCGGGACGTGCTGGGACCCGGCGCGGCGGACGCCGAGGTCGACGCGCTGGCCGCCGTCGCCGGAGAGCGGGTCACCGTGCTCGCCTGGCACCAGAGCGACCCGTGGTGGACCGAGGGCGCGGCCGAGGTCCACCTGACGGTGGCGGGGCTGCCGTTCGAGGGCCCGGCCCGCGTCCGGCACTGGCGCATCGACGGCGCCCACTCGAACGCGCACGGCGAGTGGGTGCGGCTGGGGCGTCCCGAGACCCCGTCGCCGGCCCAGGTCGCCCGGCTCAGGCGCCGTCAGGGCCTCGAGCTCCTGGAGCCGTCGCGTGTCGTGGTCCCGCCGCGGCGGACCCTCGAGTACCGGTTCCGGCTGCCGCTCCACGCGACCTCCCTGCTGGAGATCGAGCCGGCGACCGGGGCCCGGCCCGCCGCTCGCCGGCGCCGCCGCGCGCCCGGGGCGTGACGCTCCCGAGGGGCCCGGTCGGCCGCTCGGCGACTCCGTGTGCTATAATTCCTCGCCGAAGGACCGCTTGACGTCTTCAGGAAAGCCCTTGACGCCGGTCGCGACCCAATTGATGGAGCGCACATGATCGAGGTCGACCGCCTGACGAAGTACTACGGAGCCACGCCCGCCATCCAGGACGTGTCCTTCTCGGTGGAGAAGGGGTCGATCGTCGGCTTCCTCGGCCCCAACGGGGCCGGGAAGACGACGACGATGCGCATCCTGTCCTGCTTCATGCCGGCCTCGAGCGGCGTCGCCCGGGTGGCCGGCTACGACTGCTTCGAGCAGTCCCTGGAGGTCCGCAAGCGGATCGGCTACCTCCCCGAGAACGTCCCGCTGTACGGCGACATGACGGTGGCCGCCTACCTCGACTTCGTCGGCGACATCAAGGGGCTGGGGCGGGCAGACCGGCGGCGCCGGGTCGGCGAGGTGATGGCGCGCTGCCTGATCGAGGACGTCCGGGGCCGCCTGATCGGTCGCCTCTCCAAGGGCTACCGGCAGCGGGTCGGCCTGGCCCAGGCGCTCGTCGCCGACCCCGAGGTCTTGATCCTCGACGAGCCGACGATCGGGCTCGACCCCAAGCAGATCATCGAGATCCGGTCGCTCATCAAGTCCCTGGCCGGCGCGCACACCGTCATCCTGTCCACCCACATCCTCCCCGAGGTCTCGATGGTCTGCGACGGTGTCATCATCATCAACCGGGGCCGGATCGTCGCCAAGGGCCCGCTCGACCGGCTGATGCGGGAGCTGGCGCCGGGCCAGCGGGTGCAGCTCCAGGTGGAGGGGCCGCTCGAGCTGGTCGCCGCGTCGCTGCGAGCGCTCCCGGGCGTGACCCGGGTCGAGACCCGTGGCGGGGCCGACGGGGTCGGGACCTTCGTGGTCGAGGCCGACCGCGCCCGGGACGTCCGGCGCGACCTGTTCCAGCTCGTGAGCCAGCAGCGCTGGGCGCTCCTCGAGCTGCGGCCGCTCGGGCTCTCGCTGGAGGACGTCTTCATCCGGATCGTGGCCGGCGAGGAGCACGAGGCGACGGCCGATCAGGCGGCGGCCGCCGACAGCACCGAGGAGGTGGAGGCGCGATGAGGGTCTGGGCGGTCTTCAAGAAGGAGATGCGGCTGTACTTCAGCTCGCCCATCGCGTACGTGGTCTTCGCCATCTTCACGCTGATCGCCGGCTGGTTCTTCTACAACGTCTTCGCCTACTACACCCTCATCAGCATGCAGTCGGCCATGAATCCCATGATGGCCCGCGACATGTCGGTCACCGAGGGCGTGCTGCGGCCGCTCTTCCAGAACATCAGCGTGATCCTGCTCTTTCTGCTGCCGCTCCTCACCATGCGGCTCTTCGCCGAGGAGAAGAAGAGCGGCACCATCGAGCTCCTGCTGACCTATCCGGTCCGCGACGGCGAGGTGCTGATGGGCAAGTACCTGGCCGCCCTGGCCGTCTTCGTGGTGATGCTCACGCTGACGCTCCTCTACCCCGCGCTGGTGGCGTGGGCGACCTCGCTCGAGTGGGGCCCCCTGGCCACCGGCTACCTCGGCCTCCTCCTCCAGGGCGCGGTCTTCATCGGCATCGGGATCCTCATCTCGTCGCTCACCGAGAACCAGGTGGTGGCCGGCGTGGGGACCTTCGGCATCCTCCTGTTCCTGTGGGTCATCTCGTGGGCCGCGGACTCGGCCGGCGGCACCCTGGGCCGCGTCCTCTCCCACGTGTCGGTGACGGAGCACTTCGACTCGTTCGCCCGGGGCGTCATCGACACCAAGGACGTCATCTACTACCTGAACCTGATCATCCTGAGCCTGTTCCTGACGCTCCGCTCGCTCGAATCGAAGCGGTGGCGAGGGTAGGACCATGCAGCGATTCGCGACCCCCGCGCTCCTCCTCGGCCTGATCGGCATCGCCGCCGGCTATGCCTTGCGCTTCTATCGCCCCTCCTGGACGGCCGCCTGGCCGGCGGCGCTGATCGTCGGCGGCCTGCTGCTCCTGTTCGGGCTCTACGCCAGCTTCCCGAACGCCCGCTCGGTCTGGGGCCGGCGGACGACCCGGTACGGGCTGAACGCCGCGGTCATGATCGTCCTCATCTTCGGCGTGATCGCGCTGGTGGAGGCGGTGTCCTATCGCCACAACTGGCGGGTCGACCTCACCGAGAACAAGCGGCAGAGCCTGTCGCCCCAGACCGCCAAGGTGCTCAAGGAGCTGAAGGCGCCGGTCAAGGCCATCGCGTTCCTGCGGCCCGACATCCCGGGCAAGCGGACGACCGAGGACCGGCTGAAGCTCTACGCCGCCAACTCGGACGGGAAGTTCTCGTGGGAGACCATCGACGCGGACAGCAACCCGCTCCGGGCGACCCGGTACGGCGTCACGACCTACGGCACCATCGTGCTGGAAGCCGAGGTGAAGAAGGGCGAGGTCCGGGAGGAGAAGGTCCAGGACGCGGAAGAGGAGACCCTGACCAACGCGCTGATTCGCGTGACCCGCGAGGGCAAGCGCGTCGTGTACTTCCTCAAGGGCCACGGCGAGAAGGAGCTGGCCGGCAACGAGCGGAACGGCCTGTCCCAGCTCAAGGCGGCCCTCGAGAAGGTGAACTACGAGACGAAGGACCTCCTGCTGGCCCGCGAAGCGAAGGTGCCGGACGACGCCGGGATCGTCGTGGTGGCGGGTCCCGAGAAGGACCTGCTGCCGAACGAGATGGATGCCCTGGCGGGCTACGTCGGCCGGGGCGGCCGACTCTTGCTGATGGCGGATCCCTTCAAGGCCCCGGGACTCGGGGGGCTGGTCGAGCGCTACGGCATCGGGCTCGACAACGACGTGATCATCGACGTGAGCGGGCTGGGCCAGATGTTCAACACCGGCCCCGAGGTCCCCATCGTCGCCGACTACCCGGCGCACCCCGTCACCCAGGGGTTCCGCCTGATCACGGCGTTCCCGGTCGCCCGCAGCATCACCGTGAAGGAGAAGCCGGCGGAGGGGGTCACGGCACAGGTCCTGGCACGGACGAGCCCGGAGAGCTGGGGCGAGACCAACCAGGAGCAGATCAAGACGGGGCAGGTGAAGCCGGATCCCGGCGAGACGAGGGGCCCGCTGGCGGTCGCCGCCGCCGCCACCGTCAACGTCAAGGCCACGCACGCGGACCAGAAGGGCGCGAAGGCGCGGCTGGTCGTCGTCGGCGACTCGGACTTCGCCTCGAACCTAGCCTTCAACGCCCAGGGCAACCGGGACTTCGTCCTCAACATCCTGGCCTGGCTGGCCGGCGAGGAGAACGTGATCTCGATCCGGCCCAAGGACGCGCGCAACTCTCCGGTCTTCCTCACCGCCACCCAGGGCTACGTCCTCTTCTGGCTGCCGGTCGTCGTGCTGCCGATCGCGATGATCGTGGCCGGCGTGGTGGCGGTCGCGCAGAAGCGGGGCAAGTAGGCGGTCATGCGCTGGAAGACGAACGCCGTCCTGGCGGTCCTCCTGATCGGGCTGGCGACCTTCTTCTACGTGTACGAGGTCCGGCAGGGGCCGGCCCGGGAGAAGGCCACCACCGACAAGGATCGGGTCTGGAAGAGCGTCGAGGCGAAGGACATCGAGGAGGTGGCCATCACCCGGAAGGGTGAGACCGTCCAGCTCAAGAAGTCCGGGGAGGCCTGGACGCTGGAGTCCCCGGTCCAGAGCCGGGCCGAGTCCCAGCCGGTCCAGGACCTGCTGACCTCCCTGGCCACGCTGCGGATCGAGCGGGAGCTCGACCCGAACGCCGGGAAGCTGTCCGATTACGGCCTCGAAGCCCCGGCCGCCGACGTCGCCTTCAGCGCCAAGGGCGAGAAGCACCGGGTCTGGCTCGGCGCGAAGACCCCGACCGGCACCTGGGTGTACGCCCGGCTGGATGACAAGCCCGCCGTCGTCCTGGTCCCCGACTCGCTGCTCCGGGACGCCGAGAAGCCGGTGGCCGACTTCCGGGACCGGACCGTGATCGCCTTCGAGCGGAAGGACGTCAAGGGGCTCGAGATCAAGACGCCGGGCGGCCCGAGCGTGGCGGCCCAGCTCAAGGGCGACCAGTGGGCGCTGACCAGCCCGCTGGCGGTGGCCGCCGACCGGGACCAGATCTCCTCGCTCCTCGACAAGGTGAAGGCCGCCAAGATCAAGGAGTTCGTGACCGAGCCGCCGCCGAAGACCCCGGATCCCTACGGCCTCGAGCGCCCGCTGGCGGTGACCTTGTGGCTCGGGGAAGAGAAGGACCGCGCGGCCCGGACCCTCCGGCTCGGCAAGGCGATCCCCGACAAGAAGGTGGTCTACGCCCAGCGCGAGGGCGACCCGACCGTCTTCACCGTGGAAGACGCGCTGGTGCAGGCGGTGCCGACCTCCGCCACCGCGCTCCGGGACAAGACGGTCTTCACCTACGACCGGGGGAAGCTCGAGCGGTTCGAGCTGGAGAGCCCGAAGGGGAAGGTCGCCGCGACGATCGAGGGCGGCGCCTGGAAGCTCACCGCCCCGGCCCCGCTCAAGGCCGACGAGTCCACGATCAACGAGCTGCTCGGGAAGGTCCGCGACCTCCGGGCCAAGGACTTCGTCGCCGAGGACGCCAAGGCCCTGGCCCGCTACGGTCTGGATCACCCCCAGGTTCGGCTCTCGGTGTGGGAGAAGGACGCCAAGGAGCCGAAGAGCCTCCTGCTGGCGCCGGGCAAGGAGAAGGACCAGGCCTACGCGACGACCTCCACCGGGGGCGTGGTCGTGGCGGTGGACGCCAAGGCTCTCGCGGACCTGTCGCGCTCGCCCCAGGACCTGCGCGACCACTCGCTCTTCGCCGGCTTCGACCCCGGCGACGTCGCCAAGGTCGCCATCCAGCGGAAGGACCAGACGCTGGTCCTGGAGCGCACGGGTCCGGAGGACTGGAAGCTCGTGGCCCCCAAGAGCGGCAAGGCGCGCGGCCAGAAGGTGAGCGACCTCCTCTGGACCCTGCGGAGCCTCCGGTGGCGCGACCTCGTCGCGGAGCAGGGCTGGGAGCCGGCCCGCTACGGCCTGGACGCCCCGGCGGCGACGATCACGCTCACCGGCAAGGACGGCAAGACGATCGGGGCGCTTGCCATCGGCGGTCGCGACAAGGGTGACGCCTACGTCCGGCTGCCCGACCAGCCCGCGCTCTACGCGGTCGAGTCCCGGACCCTGGGCGAGCTGCCCGCCACCCCCGAAGACCTGCTCCTCTGAGATTTTCGGGACCTCCCGCCCACCCGATCCTTCGACGGCCTTCGGCCTTTGGCCCCCCTCCCGTCTGACCGGATCGCCGGGACGGCTCGGGCCTGCGGCCCTCGCGGCGTCCCGCCCTCCGGCGGCCACTGGGGGGAGGGGGGAGCCGGAGGTCCCCATGGCTTCGCACCCCTTCGTCCTGGACTCCGTGGGGAGAGCCCCGTGAAGGACTCGCGGCAGGGCCCGAGATGAACGCGTCCGACGGCTCGTCGCTCTACGTCAGGCAGCTGGAGCTGGGGCCGATGCAGAACTTCGTCTACCTGGTCGGGGACCGCACGGCCGGGGAGTGCGTGGTCGTGGACCCCGCCTGGGAGATCGACGCCATCCTCGGCGCCGCCGAGGCCGACGGCATGCGCATCACCGGCGCCCTCGTCACCCACGCCCACCCCGACCACGTCGGCGGGGACCTCTTCGGCATGGACATCCCGGGCGTGGCGGATCTGCTCGAGCGCGCCCCGGCCCGGGTCTACGCCAACGCGGCCGAGTGCCAGTTCCTGCCCGGCTTCGGGTCGGACCTCGTCCCGGTCGAGGCCGGCGCCGAGCTGACCATCGGGCGGCTTCACCTCACGTTCATCCACACCCCGGGCCACACGCCCGGCTCCCAGTGCTTCTACGTCGACGGCCGCCTGATCTCCGGGGACACGCTGTTCATCGGCGGCTGCGGGCGGACCGACCTGCCGGGTGGAGATCCCGCCGAGATGCACCGGAGCCTGACCCAGCGCCTGGCCAAGCTGCCCGACGACACCGTGCTGCTCCCCGGCCACAACTACGGCGGCCCGTCCTCCACCATCGGCGACGAGAAGCGCCAGAACCCTTTCATGCGCGTCGAGCTGAGCGACTTCCTCCGCGCCATGGGCCGCGGCTGAAACCTTCGGGGGACTGGTCCCCCGAATAGGCGGAGCGATCCGGGACTTCCGCACCGCGGTGCTGAAGCAGATCGAGCAGATCGCCCGGGTCGAGATCGAGCAGCTCGGCCCCGGCTGACGGGCCGGCCGGGCCGGCCGAACCGGTCAGGCCGTGGCGATGCCGCCCCGCTCGATCACGTAGACGTGGTCGAGGACGCGGCCGAGCAGCTTGGCGTCGGACTCTGCTACCAGCGCCGAGACGCCGAGCCGCCGCGCGTCGGCGACCACCTCGGCAATCCGCTCCGCCAGCGCCGGGGCCACGCCCTCCAGGGGCTCGTCGAGCAGGAGGAGCCGCCTACCGCAGATGAGCGCGCGGGCCAGGGCCACGATCTTCTGCTGGCCGCCGGAGAGCTGGGACGCCCGGCGCCGGGCCAGCGGCACCAGCTCCGGGATGACCCCGTACGTGCGCTGGAGACGGTCGGCGGTCTCGGCCGAGCGCGTCGCCCACGCCGGCACCAGGATGTTGTCCTCGACGGTCAGCTCGGGGACGAGCCGGCGGTCCTCGGGCATGTACCCGATGCCGAGGTGGGCGCGCCGAAACGGAGGGCTCGCCCGGAGGTCGATACTCTCGAAGCGCATGGATCCCGAGCGGACCGGCAGGGCGCCCATGATGGTGCGGAGGAGCGTGGTCTTGCCGGCGCCGTTCCGGCCGATGACCCCGCATAGCGACCCGGCCGGCACCCGGAGAGAGACGCCCCGCAGGATGGGCGAGCCCGCCAGGCCGACCTCCAGATCCTCGACCTCAAGCACCGCCGGGTCCGCCCCCCGCCGGCGTCGCCGGCACCGCCCGGCCGGCGCGATCGGCCCGGCGGCCGATCACGTGCTCGCGGATCTTCGGATCGGCGAGGACGACCCCGGTCGGGCCGTCGGCCAGGATCCGGCCCTCGTGGAAGGCGAGGACGCGCGTGCCGTAGCGCTCGACGATGTCGATGTCGTGCTCGATGAAGATCACGGTCGCCTGGCGGCGGGCGAGGGCGGCCATCACGATGTCCATCAGCCCGAACTTCTCTTCCGTGCTGATGCCGCTGGTCGGCTCGTCGAGCAGGAGGAGCGTCGCCGGGCGGGCAGTGGCCATGGCGATGTCGAGCAGCTTGCGGACGCCCTGGGGCACGACGGCGGCCGGGCGGTCGCGATAGTCGGCGATCTGGTAGGTGGCCAGGAAAGCCTCGCAGGCCGCGCGCCGCGCCGGGGTGTCGAGCGTGGAGAGCGCCGTCCGGCCGGGCTCGGCCAGGCCGTGGGCGATCATGAGGTTGTCGAGCACGGACAGGGTCGCGAAGACCTGGGGCACCTGGAAGGAGCGGCACACCCCCAGCCGGGTGACCGCGCGCGGCGGCAGCCCCACCAGGTCCCGTCCGCGGAAGCGGATCACGCCGGAGCTGGGCTTCGTGTAGCCGGTGATCATGTTGACGAAGGTCGTCTTGCCGGCGCCGTTGGCGCCGATGATGCTGACGACCTCCCCGGCGGCGACCGACACGCTGATGTCCTGGGCCGCCGCCACGCGGCCGAACAGCTTGTTGAGCCCCCGGACTTCCAGAACCGGGAGGACCGGGGGCGTCATGCCCCGGCGCGGCCGCGCTCGAACACGGACCAGAGTCCGCCGGGGAGACAGAGGATGATGGCCAGCAGCGCGGCCCCGAGCAGCATCTGCCAGACCTGGGGGGCGTGCTGCAGGGCCAGGGTCTGGATGAGCCCGAACACGGCGGAGCCGAGGAAGGGCGCCACCACGCTCCCGGTGCCGCTCAGGATCGCCACGAACACCAGCTCGCCCGAGGTCGTCCAGTAGGCCATCGACGGATCCACGTGTCCGATGGCCAGCGCGGTGAGGGCGCCGCCGGCGCCAGCCAGCGCGGCGCCGAGCACGTACTGGACGTGGAGCGCCCGGGCGACCGGATAGCCGAGGTACTCGACGCGCACCTCGTTGTCGCGGATCGCGGCGGTAAGGCGTCCCTGGAGCGTTTGCAGGTACCGGTGGACGCCGAAGCCGGCCCCCAGGGCGGTCGCGGCCGTGAGGGCGTACAGCGCGGTGCGGGTGGCCTCGGCCGGCAGCCGGTGCCCGAGCCAGGTCGCTCGCTGGATGTTGAAGCCGTCGGTGCTGCCGAGGCTCTCGCTCTTGACCAAGAGACCGTAGAAGAGCATGGAAAAGGCCAGGCTGAGCATGGCGAAGAAGATCTCGCGGTAGCGGCGCATCAGGAAGCCGAGCAGGCCGGCCAGGAGCGTCGCGGCCGCCGTCCCGAGGAGGAGCAGAAGCAGCGCGTCGGTCAGCCGCAGCTTCATCCAGGCCAGGCCGACGGCGTAGCCACCCACCGCGAAGAACAGCGCCTGGCCGAACGACACCAGGCCGGACCGGAACTGGACCATCAGGCCCAGCACGACCAGGCCGCGGGCCAGGGACAGGAGCGCGAGCGACAGCGCCCACGGGGGGAGCGCGAGGGCGGCGGCCGCCGCCAGGACGGCGGCGCCGGCGGCCAGGGCGGCGGCCGTCCGGCCGGAGGTCATCTGGCCGTCAGATCCGGCGGACCTGGAGCCGGCCGAGAAGCCCGTAGGGCCGGACCAGCAGCACCAGCGTCATGATGAGGTAGATCGCGAACAGCTCCGCCTGCGGCAAGAGGTGGATGGCGGCGGCCCGGCTGAGCCCGATGAGGACGGACCCGAGGAGGGCGCCGGGAATCGAGCCCATGCCGCCGACGACGATCACGGCGAAGGAGAGCACGATCGTGTCCACGCCGAGCCCCCGGGACACCGAGATCATCGGCGCCGTGCAGGCCCCCCCCAGCGCCCCCAGCACGGCGCCGATCACGAAGGTGACCCGGAACAGCCGCCGGACGTCGATCCCGCAGGCCTCGGCCATCTCGCGGTCGGCGATGACCGTCAGGAGGAGCTTGCCCCACACCGTGCGGGTGAGCCCCCACCAGGCAGCCGCCCCGACGGCCAGGGCCAGGCCGACCAGCGAGATGTCGTAGTTGTTCACGACCAGCGGACCGACTGTCGTGGTGCCGAGCAGGGCGTACGGCTGCGGCGCCGGCCGCGCCTCCACGCCCCAGACGAGCTGGATGGCGTCCTCCAGGATCAGAAACGCGGCGTAGGTGGCCAGCACCACCACGACCTCGTCCCGGCCGTAGAGAAACCGCAGCAAGCCCCCCTCCAGCACGAGCCCCATCACGATTCCGACCAGGAGCGCCGCGCCGAACAGGAGGGCGAACGACGCGAGCGCCGGGTAACCACGCGCGAACCAGGCGCCCACCATGGTTGCCGCCGTGTAGGCGCCCAGCGCGTACAGGCTCCCGTGGGCGACGTTCAGCACCCGCATGACGCCGTAGACGAGCGTCATCCCGACCGCGACGATCAGGAGCCACGAGGCGTATATGACGCCGTCGGCGACGATGAAGAGGAGGGTCGCCATCTATCGGGACCTCCCGCCACCTCCCAATCCCCCCGCCCCTCCCACCGGGGAAGGGGGGCTAGCAAGACGTCGCGAGATTCCTTGACGGATCGTTACTCGCAGCGGGCGCCCTTGAAGCCTCCGGTGATCCAGTCGGCGCTCTTCGCTCCCTCGGGCGGGAACACGCAGTCGGCGGGGTAGTAGACGACGTCGGTGACCGTCGGCTGGTTCTTGGCGCGGTCGAACTTGTAGATCCCGACCGCCGACTCGGTGACGCCCTGGTGGCCCTTCGAGCGCGACATCTCCACGGTCGTCCCGAACGCCTCGAACTTGAGCCCCTCCAGCGCCTTCCCGATCTCCTCGGGCGTCGGCTTGGCGCCGCCCTTGGCCGCCGCGACCTTGTCGGCGGTGGCCTTCAGGGCGAGCAGAGCCTGTCCCATGTGGTAGGCGGTGTAGGGCGGGGTGATCCCGTGCTTCTTCTCGTAGGTGCCGCGGAACCAGTTCCCGAGCGGCGTCGGCCGGGCGAAGGCGCTGTACGGGCCGCGGTCGGCGATGATGACCCCGTCGGGCAGCTTGTCGCCCAGCCGGAAGATGCTGCCGGCCCCGGCCGTCATGGCCATCACCATCTGCTGGTGGAGGCCCCGCGGGACCATCTGGAAGACGAAGGCCTCGAAGTCGCCCCCGGCGAAGGCCGTGTGGAGGAGCTGGGGCTTCTTGGCCAGCAGGACGGAGATCTCCGAGCCGTACTGGCCGCCGCCGAACGTGGTGAACTGCTCGTTGACCGCCTCCACGTCCGGCTTCAAGGCCTGGAGCGACAAGCGGAAGTCGCGCCAGGCGTCCTGCCCGTACGCGGTGTTCCAGTTCAGCCCGGCGAAGGTCTTCACGTTGGGCATCCGCTTGAGCAGGTAGCGGGCCATCGCCACGCTGTCCGGCGTCAGGTGAGCGGACGTCCGGTACACGTACCGGTACTCGCCGTCCTCGAAGATCCGCGGGGTACTGCAGGTCGAGAAGAAAGTGAGCATCTTCAGCTCGTCGGCCACCGGCGCCACCGCGATGCAGTTGCCGGCCACCAGGTAGCCGATGACGACGTCCACGTCCCTCCGCTCGGCCAGGCCGCGGAACTCGGTGACCTGCTTGCTGGTGGGCGTGGCCTCGTCGATGACGACCAGCTCGACCTGGCGGCCGGCCACGCCCTTGCTGCCGTACGGCGCGGGCAGCGTCCCGCCGTTGATCGCCTCGGCGACCATCTCGGCGCCGTGCCGGGCCGGCACGCCGATGGAGGCGGCGAACGGCCCCGACAGGAGGGTGACGACTCCCACCCGGAACTTCTCCTGGGCCCCGGCCGGTCGGGCGGCCACGCCGGCCAGGCCGGCAGCGATCAGGAGCGCGGCGGTCGCGAGCCGCCAGTGACGCCGTGGTGTCGTTCGCATGGCGCAATCCCTCCTCGACGCCCGGGTCGAGTCGTCGGTGGTTGGTCGAGTCCCGTGGGCCCTCATCTACGCGGGTCCGACTTCGCTGTCAAGGTCGGGTTTCGGCGGTCGGCCTCCGGTGGGCGACGGCGTCATACCACCGGCCGGGCCAGCACCTCCGGCGCGACCTTGCGCCGGACCCAGCGGCCGTCGGACACGCTTCCCTGGAGCTTGCCGTCCTGGACGATCACCTTGCCCCGCAGGATCGTGGTGATCGGGTACCCGCGGCAGGTGAAGCCCTCCCAGATGCTGTAGTCGGCGTCGGAGTGCAAGTCGCTGAGCGCGAGCGTCTTCGTCACGTCCGGGTCCAGCACGACCAGGTCGGCGTCGCTCCCCGGCGCGATGACACCTTTCTGCGGGTACAGGCCGAGGATGCGGGCGGCGTTGGTCGCGGTGATGGCGGCGAAGCGCGGGAGCGACATCTTCCGCTCCACCACGAACTTGGTGAAGGCGACGGGGACGCGCGTCTCGATGCCGTTGTGCCCGCCGCACACGGTGTGGATGGTGTTCCCCCAGAGCTTCACATCCTTGTGCACCGTGAAGTCGTCGGTGGCGGTGGTGCAGAGCCGGCCGTCCAGCAACCCCGCGATCAGCGCGTCGCGGTCCTCGGGGTACTTGAGGGCGGGGTAGGTGTGGACGGCCGTGCCGCCGGGCCGCTTGTAGTCCTCGCAGGTGAACTGGAGGTAGTTGTGCAGCGCCTCTCCGTACACGGGCTGCCCTTGCTGCCGGGCCTCCGCGATGGCGACCACGCCCTCCTTGGCGGTGGTGTGGACGAAGTAGACGCCGACGCCGGTGTGCCGGGCCAGCCGGATGATCTTGCGGAAGGCCAGGTCCTCGGAGAGGTTGTTGTGCACCAGGTGGAGGTTCTCCCCGCCGGTCCGGCCCTCGGCGGAGAGCTTCTCGGTCATGTAACTGACGACGTCGTCCTCCTCGGCGTGCACGGCCATGATCCCGCCGTGCTTGGCCACCTCGGCGAAGACGGCCCACAGGTGACCGTAGGGAATGCGCAGCTCCGAGAAGGTGGTGAAGATCTTGAAGCTGGCGATCCCCTCCTGGATCGCCTCCCCGAGCTGGCCGATGGTTCCCGGCGCAACCCGGCCGGCCAGCACGTAGTGGAAGGCGAAGTCGGTGTAGCAGTGGCCGCGGAAGACCTCCCGGCGCGTCTCCACCTTCTCCATGATGGACCGGGTGTCGGGTCGTTCCTGGGGCGTGAGGATCAGGTCGCCGGCGAAGTCGATGACCGTCGTGACCCCGCCGAAGGCGGCCGCCCGGGTGGCGGCCTCCGGGGGCTGCGACATCATCTCCGGGCGCCCACCCCAGGTCTCGGGGACCGGGATCTGGATGTGCGTGTGGGGCTCGATGCCGCCCGGGAGGACGATCTTGCCCTGCGCGTCCACGACTCGAGCGGCATCCCGGGGCAGGGTGCCCGGCCACGCTACCGCGACGATCTTCCCGTCCTGGACGCCGACGTCCCGCACGCCGACGTCGTCCGGGGTGACGACCAGCCCGTTGCGCACCAGCAGGTCCAACATCAGGCACCTCCGCGACGCCGCGGCAAGACGGACGAGGACTTCCGGGCCGCCCCGAGCGTAGCGAAACCGCGGGGCGGGCGCAACAGGCAGGCCTGGCCGGCCGGCCCGGCCGCATCGCGGCTTGCCCTGCCGGTCCTCGCCGTGCGACAACTGAGGCGGGAGCCGGAGACCACGGCAGCCAGGAGGGTGAGCGGGATGGCTCGCGAACTGCGCTCGCACACGTCACACTGGGGCGCCTTCCAGGCGGAGGTCGAGGCCGGCGCGGTCGTCGCCGTACACCCCTGGCCAGGCGATCCCGACCCTTCGCCGCTGCTCGGCAACATCCCCGGCAGCCTGCGCCACCCGGCCCGGATCGCCCGGCCGATGGTCCGGTCCGGCTGGCTCGACCGCGGCCCCGGCCCCGACGGACGGCGGGGAGCCGAGCCGTTCGTGCCGGTGAGCTGGGCGACGGCGATCGAGCTCCTGGCGCGCGAGCTGCGGCGCGTCTACCGCGACCACGGGGCGGAGGCCGTCTACGGGGGCTCGTACGGCTGGGCCAGCGCCGGACGCTTCCACCACGCGCAGAGCCAGCTCCACCGCTTCCTCAACGGCCTGGGCGGCTACGTGCGGTCGATGCACACCTACAGCAACGGGGCGCTGACCGTCATCATGCCGCGGGTGATGGGATCCGTCCGTGACTACCTCGATCGCGCCACCGCGTGGTCGGTGATCGAGCGGCATACCGAGCTGTTCGTCTGCTTCGGGGGCCTCCCCCTCAAGAACACGATGGTGAGCCCGGGCGGCGCCAGCCGGCACCCGATGCGGGACCACCTGCGCGCGGCGAAGGCTCGGGGGACGGACTTTGTGTTGATCAGCCCTCTCCGCGACGACGTGCCGGAGTTCGTCGGGGCCGAGTGGCTCCCGGTCGTGCCGGGCTCCGACGTCGCGCTGATGCTGGCCCTGGCCCACACGCTCGTGGACGAGGGCCTCCACGACCGCGCGTTCCTCGAGCGGTACTGCGTCGGCTTCGACCGCTTCGAGGGGTACCTCCGCGGCGCGGGGGACGGCCAGGCGAAGACCCCCGAGTGGGCCGAGCGGCTCTCCGGGATCGCCGCCGGCACGATCCGGTCGCTGGCCCGGCGGATGGCCGCCCGGCGGACGCTCGTCAACGTGAACTACTCGCTCCAGCGCGTCGAGCACGGCGAGCAGGCGCCGTGGATGGCCGTGACGCTCGCGGCGATGCTCGGCCAGATCGGGCTCCCCGGCGGCGGCTTCGGCCAGGGCTACGGCTCGCTGGGCTACGTGGGGCGGCCGCCGCTCCGCGTCGGTCCGCCGGCCTTGCCCCAGGGACGGAATCCGGTCAACGCGTTCATCCCCGTGGCCCGGGTGGCCGACATGCTGCTGCATCCCGGCGAGCCGTTCGACTTCGACGGGCAGCGGCTGGTCTATCCCGAGATCCGCCTCGTCTACTGGTGCGGGGGGAACCCCTTCCACCACCACCAGGACCTCGGGCGCTTCCGCCGCGCCCTCGCCCGGCCGGACACGATCGTCGTCCACGACCCGTTCTGGACGCCGATGGCCCGGCACGCGGACGTCGTGTTGCCGGCCACGGTGACTCTGGAGCGGAACGACATCGGCGGGTCACCGAACGACCCCGCTCTCGTCGCGATGCACCGGGCGGTCGAGCCCTACGGCGAAGCCCGCCACGATTACGACATCTTCGCCGACCTCGCCGCCGCGCTCGGGATCGGCGAGGCTTTCACCGAGGGCCGGGACGAGACGGCGTGGCTCCGGCACCTCTACGACACGTGGCGCGCCCGGGTGGCGGAGCGCGGGGGGCTGCCCGTGCCCGCCTTCGACGAGTTCTGGGCGGCCGGTCTCCTGGAGGTGCCCGACGTCGACGCCGACCTGGTGGTGCTCTCGGAGTTCCGGGCCGACCCGGACGAGGCGCCGCTCGCCACCCCGAGCGGCCGGATCGAGATCTTCTCGGCCACCATCGACGGGTTCGGCTACAAGGACTGCCCCGGCCACCCGAGCTGGCTCGAGCCCACCGAGTGGCTCGGCGCGCCGCTGGCCGAGCGCTACCCGCTGCACCTCATCGCGAACAACCCGACGACGCGGCTCCACAGCCAGCTCGACGTCGGGGCGTTCAGCCAGGCCGCCAAGGTGCAGGGGCGCGAGCCGATCCGCATCCACCCGGCCGACGCCGGCCGGCGCGCGATCCGGAGCGGGGACGTCGTGCGCGTGTTCAACGACCGGGGGAGCTGCCTCGCCGGCGCCGTCGTCACCGACGCGGTGCGCCCGGGCGTGGTGCAGCTCGCCACCGGGGCCTGGTACGACCCGCTCGACCCGGCCGACCCCGACGCGATGTGCGTCCACGGTAACCCGAACGTGCTCACCTTCGACCGGGGCACCTCGAGCCTCGCCCAGGGGTGCTCGGGCCAGCACGCCCTCGTCCAGGTCGAGCGGTGGACCGGGCCGCTGCCCCCGATCCGCGCCTACGCGCCGCCGCCGGTGGAGGAGCGCCCGGGCCTGTAGCGCCGGGGACCACCCGCCGGCCGACCGAGCGCGCCGAGCCTGCTGTTGGTTCGGCGACCAGGCCCGTCAGAGGGTGCTGTATTCGCTGTTCAGGGTTGGAAGCGCCCGCGTTCACGCCAGTGGCTCGATCTTCCCGGGCGGCTCGAGCCGGCTCGCCCTTTCCCACGCCTGCAATAGCTCACGCTGATGGAGGGAGGCCCATTCAGTGACCATTCCGAGCGCCCGGCCCGGCAGCCTACCACCGATGATCGCCAAGGTGTTCATGTTGATCAGAAGCTCGTACTCGCCGTACTCCGCATGGAAGTGGGGCGGATTGTGGTCGTCGTAGAAGATCTTGATGACGATGCCGTAGAAGCGACTAACCTCAGGCATTCGGGCTCATCGGGCCGGGCCCCACAAACACCTCCTCGGGTCGCTTGCCCGTCAGGCGGAGGTAGATGGCGTCCGGGCACAGGTCAACGTCGCCTGGCCATTCGATCGCGCCATGCGGGCCAAGCCTGACCTTGGCAAACACGCCTTCGTGGTCCCACACGGAGAAGACTCCTTTGCCCGCCAAGTGGGACAGGTCTACCTCGCCCTGTGTCCCGTCCTGATAGCGTAGCCAGATTCGATAGGGTCCAAGCGCCCGAACCTCAAGAGGCCGAATCATGTCAACACCGACCTTGTTGTTCTCACTTGACTCGCTTGTTCTCGCGACGAAAGCCCGCCGTGCTTGGGGTGTTAGCCTGATCGTAGACTATCACGACGTTAGCGAGGCCCGGTCCCCTGCCTGTGCCTCCGAGTCGCGCCTACGAGCCGCCCGCCGATGGAGCAACGGCCGGTCGTGTAGCGACGGCCGTCAGCAGGCCGGGCGCTCGAGGATGGCCCGGTCGATCTTCCGGGGGACGAGGCGGCCGCCGCGGGCATCTCCGGTGAGGCGGCCGCGCTCGGCGATCACCCGGCCGCGGAGGACGGTGACGACCGGCCAGCCGGCGACCTCCCAGCCCTCCCACGGGCTGTAGTCGCTGACGTGGAAGTCCTCCCGGGTCAGGATCTTCCGCACCGACGGGTCGAGCAGCGCGAGGTCGGCGTCGCTCCCGGGCGCGATCACGCCCTTCCGCGGGTAGAGGCCGAAGATCCGCGCGGCGTTGGTCGCGGTGACCGCCGCGAAGCGCTCGAGCGACATCCCGCGCTTGACCACGCCCTCGGTGTACCCGATCCCCAGCCGCGCCTCGGCGCCGACGTTGCCGCCCGTCACGTCCTCGATGGTCCGGCCGCGCAGCTTGACGGCGAGCGGCGTGGGGTACTCGTCGGTGGCCAGCGTCGAGACGCCGTCCTCGACCAGGCCCCGCCAGAGCGCCTCGCGGTCCTCGGGCAGCTTGAGCGAGGGGTAGGTGTGGGCGCAGAGCCCGCGCGGGGCCTTGTAGTGCTCGGCGTCGAAGCACGCGTACTGGTGGAGGGTCTCGGCGTACACGGGCTGGCCCGTCGCCCGCGCCTGGGTGACCTCTGCCACGCCCTCCCGGGCCGAGGTGTGGACGAAGTACAGCCCGGCGCCGGTGGCGCGGGCGAGCCCGATCGCCCGGCGGAAGGCGAGCTGCTCGGAGAGCTTCGTGTGGACGAGGTGCATGTTCGCCGCGTCCATCCGCCCCTCGGCCCGGAAGCGCTCGTAGTTGCACTGGACCAGCTCGTCGTCCTCGCCGTGGACGACCATGATCCCGCCGTGACGGGCGACCTGCTCCATGGCCAGCTGGATCCGGCCGAAGTCGAGCCGGAACGGCGCGCGCTTCGGGTGCGGCGGCAGGACGTCGGTCGTGAACACCTTGAAGCTCGGGAAGCCCTGCTGGATGGCCTCGGGGATCTGGTCGAAGACGCGGAGCGGGAGCGCGCCGCAGAGGGTGACGTGGAAGGCGTAGTCCACGTGCGAGTTCCCCGCCCAGCGGGCCTGGCGCTGCTCGATCGCCTCGGCGATCTCCGTCCCCGGCCGCACGAAGCAGAAGTCGATGTGGGTCGTCGTCCCGCCGCACGCCATGCCGACGGTGTCGTCCTCGGGACCGAGGGTCAGGCCCGGCTCGTCGGGCACCGTGCGGATCGCGTGGGCCAGGTGGGTGTGGGGCTCCACCCCACCCGGCACGACGATCAGGCCCGCCGCGTCCAGGACCCGGGCGCCCTCGGCCGGCAGCGTGCCGGCGGCAGCGACGGCGGCGATGCGCTCGCCCACGACGCCGACGTCCCACTGCCCGGCGCCCTGCGGCGTGACCACCGTGCCGCCGCGGATCAGGAGATCCAGCGCCATCGTGCCGTTACGGTGCGAACATCTCGCCGAGGACGGCCAAGACCCGCTGGGCGGTCGGCTCGTCGATGCGGCCGAGTCGCTGCCCGAGCCGGCTCTTGTCCACGGTGCGGATCTGATCCAGAACGACCTGGCCTTGCTTTCGCCGAAACCTGATCGGCACCCGGGTGGGATAGGCCTGGCCACCGGTGGTCATGGGCGCGACGATCACCGTCCCGATCTGGCGGTTCATCTCATCCGGCGACACGACGACACAGGGTCGGGTCTTCCGAATCTCGTGCCCCTCGGTGGGGTCGAGGCGCATCAGGTGAACTTCGAAGCGGGACGCTACCACGTCCACTCGGTCTCGTCCCACCGAGTCGATGGCAGCGAGTCTCCATCGAGGAGCACGTCGTCCCCCCGCTGAGCCATCTGCTTGAACGCCTCTTCCCAGCCGCTTCTCGGCTTGGCGGCAGATCGGACGATCAGCTCACCGCGGCGGACCTCGAGCTCCACCACGCTGCCGAGCCCACACTGCTCCAGGACCGTCTTCGGGATGCGGATACCCCGCGAGTTTCCGATGCGAACCACGCTCGCTTTCATGCTCCGTAGGCCCTCTCTTCCGGAGTAATTACCGAGTAATTACGCGACACGGAGCGCGTTGTCAAGCAGCGTGCCAGCGTTGCGCGAAAAATCAGCCGCCGGGAGCGTCTGACCGTCCTCCGAGGCTGAGGACCCCGGACACGGATCGATTTGGTCTCTGGCGTATCCTGCCGCGCACGTGGTCCGACCTCACGTCGTCAGAAACTTCGGCCATTTTCTATCGCACCACGTGGCCCGAGGATTGCTACCCGTCACGAGTGTCCCAATTCTCCAACACGAGGAGGCCGACATGAGAGGACGGGTTCTGACATGGCTGGTGGCGGGCGTGGTGCTCCTGAGCGTCGGGGTGGCGATGGCCGCGCCGCCCGGCGCCGCCCCGGGCGGCGGCCGGCGGTCCGGCGGGGGACGGCCTGCGGCTGATGCGCGGGGAGGTGACGAAGGTCAGCGAGGCCAAGGGGACGCTGATGCTCAAGACCGCCGAGGGCGACCTGGAACTTCAGCTCCCACCGAGCGCGGTCAAGGGCATCAAGAAGGGCGACCACCTGACGGTGCGGATCGGGGTGCGCTCGGCCGACGGCGGGGGCCAGCGTCACGCGGGGCCGGGCGGGGGTTCCTCGAGCACCAAGTCGCCCTAGCGGCCGTGATGGGGGGCCGGGCCGCCTGGCCCCCCATCCGCCGACCGGCCGATCGTCAGGCCCAGAAGGCCTCGACGGTGGCGGCGTCGTCGGGGTGGAACCAGGCCTCGGTCACGCGGCCGTCCCGGACGTGGTAGACCGCCACCTCGCGACCGGTCAGTCGCCGGCCGCCGCGCTCGGCCGACCAGTTGACCAGCGCTACCGCGTGGGCGTCGTTGGCCAGCACGTCGTGGAGCTCGAGCCGGCCGGTCCGCGTCCGCCTCACGGCGGGCACTCGCCTGACGGTCGCCGGACGCGGACGGAAGATCGATGTGCCGCCGGTGAGCGCCATCGCCTGGGTGTGCATGCCCAGGACGGCGTCGGCGCCACGGAGCCGACCGGTGTACGGCGAGTCGGGGCCCGGCTCGTGCCAGACGATGTCCGCGGCGAGCATCGCGCGCACGGTGTCGAGGTCGCCCCGCGCCCAGGCGGCGTAGAGGCGGCGAATCAGGGTCTCGCTGGGATGCGGCATCCCCGGTATTCTAGGGCGGCCTGTCGTTCCCTCACAACCGCAACCCGGGGAGGAGCCGATGCGCGTCGAGGAGAAGCTCGCCAGCCTGGGGATGCCGGTGCCGGACCTCGAGGAGGAGTATCGCAGCAACCCGGCCGGCGCCCACTTCATCTCGCACTTCGCGGTCCAGAACCTCTGCTACTTCTCGGGGACGGTGCCGCTCAAGGACGGCAAGCCGTTCCGGCCCGGGCTCGTGGGGCGGGACCTGACGATCGCCGAGGGGGCCGAGGCGGCGCGCTACGCCTTGCTGACCAGCCTGTCCGCCGTCAAGTACGCGCTGGCGGACCTCGACCGGGTCCAGCAGGTCGTCCAGCTCATCGGCTTCGTCAACTCGGCGCCCGGCTTCTCGGATCAGCCGCGGGTCATCAACGGCGCCGCCGACCTCCTCGTCGAGCTGTACGGCGACCGGGGCAAGCCCACCCGCGCCGCCATCGGCTGTCAGGGCCTCGCGCTGAACAGCTCGGTGGAGATCATCCTGACCGTGCTCTTCTCGGGGACGGACGTCCGCCCGCCGCTGGCCCGCGACCGCCACCAGAAGTAGCGGGCCCGGCGGCCGGCCTAGATCAAGCCCGCCCACCCCGCGCGGACGCGGGCGACGAGGCGGGCCCGGGCGGCGTCGTCGAGGAACGTCGCCGCCGCCGCGTGCTCGGACATCGTGGCCAGCTCGCACGGGCTGACCCCGAGGCGGGCGAGGCACAGCTCCATCTCGTCGAGCAGGTCGGTGCCGAAGAAGGTCGGGTCGTCCGAGTTCAGGGTGACCCGGACGCCGGCGTCGAGCAGGCGGCGGAGCGGGTGGGCCGCGTAGCTCGCCACGACCCCGGTGCGGACGTTGGACGTGACGCAGACCTCCAGCGGCATCCCGGTCCGGGCGAGCCGCTCCAGCAACGCCGGGTCCTCGACCGCGCGGACCCCGTGGCCGATCCGCTCCGGGTCGAGCGTGGCGAGGGCTTCCAGGACCGATGCCGGCCCCGCCGCCTCCCCGGCGTGGACGGCGCGGTGGAAGCCCCGGCGCGCGGCCTCGGCGTAGACCGCGGCGAACGGGCCGGGGGGGAAGGCCCCCTCGCTCCCGCCCAGCCCGATCCCCACCACGCCCTGACCGCGGTACGGGGTGATCTCCTCCAGGCGCCGCTCGGCCACCGCCGGGCCGTGATCGCGGATCAGGTCAACGAGGAGGCCGAAGCCGATGCCGGAGGCGGCCGTCGCCCGCTCGCCGCCGCGCAGGACCGCCTCGAGGACCCCGGCCGTCTCGAGGCCGTTTCTCGCGTAGTCGCCCGGAGACACCGAGGCTTCGACGTGCACCACCCCGCGGGCCGCCAGGGCCCCCAGCACCGATTCGGCGAGGCTCTCGAAGTCGGCGTAGCGGTCGAGGAAGCCGCACTTCCAGACCCAGGCCCGGATGAAGGCCTCGAAGGTGTCGAAGGCGAGCCGGGCCGTCAGCTCGTCGAGGCTCGTGAGCGGGGGCGGCGTGCGTCGCCGGACGCGCTCGAGGAGCCACGCCGGGGACATCGCCCCGTCGAGGTGGAGGTGCAGCTCCACCTTCGGCGCGGCGCGGAGCCGCTCGCAGAGCTCGGGGTCGAGCGGCGAACCGCCGGGCTCCCGGCCGCCGCTCACCACCGATGCGCCTCCGCCGGCGGCGGTGCCGGGCTCGGCGTGAGGGAGCCGAGGTCCACCTCGGCCCGGACGGAGAGCCCGTCGGTCGGCGCGTCCCGGATCTGCAGCTTCCCCTCGGTCGTCGCGACCAGCAGTCGCCCGTCGGCCGCCCAGTCGGCCCACTGGATGCCCTCCAGGGGGAGGACCCGGCCGGCCTCGACGATCGCGTACCGGAGCGGTTTCGGACTCCCGGGCAGGCTGGTGCGGAACGCCGCGAAGTAGCCCCGCACCGTCAGCCGGGTCGTTCCTCCGGACCGCGGGCGCACCTTCGCCATCGTCACCGCGTCCGCCCGTCGCTCATCCCACGTGTCGCCGGGGGCTCTCGGCGGCGAGTCCGGTGTCTCCGTCCAGCCGCGCCGGCGCTCGACCGCGAAGGTGGCCGGCCGGGTCACTGCGAGGCCGAAGCGCTTCCGGCACGGGCCGACCTCGCCCGCCTGTGGCGCGCCGACCTGCCAGACCTTGCGGTCCTCGACGAAGTGCAGGCCCCGTGTCCACGTCCCGCAGGTCGTCCAGGCGGCCAGCGCGGTGAGCCAGGGCAGCCGGGAGATGGCGACGTACGTGGCTCCGACCTCCCAGCGCGCGGATCCCTTCAGGGTGAAGTAGCAGAACCACCGGCCATCCGGCGAGAGGTCGCACCGCTGGGGGTAGAGATTCGCCCGGATCCAGGCCCCCGGCGCGTAGACGCCTCGCGCGACGTCCCACCGGCCGAGGTGCGACCACCCGGTGGGCCCTCGCCTGAGGACCGCGACGATCGGGGCGCTCGCCGCCGGGATGCCGAAGACGCGGGGCAGGGCCGCGCCTCGCGCGCCCGGCGACGGGTGGGCTCGCGCGCCACCTACCGGCCGAGGACGTCCCCGAGCCACCCGTCCATGATCCTGGCCAGCTCGTCCTGGTGCTTGGTGAAGCCGTGGTCGGCGCCCGGGATCTCGACGAGGTCAACCCGGGGCGCACGGGTCGCGGCCGCCTTCAGACGTCGCCCGACCTCCAGGTCAACCAGGGCGTCGGCGGGCGAGTAGATAAGGAGGACCGGTGTCGAGACCTGCGCGATGTTCCGGTACGGGTCGGAGCGCGTCTGCGGCCCGCGGAGGCTGACCAGGTGGTCGGCGGAATAGAGGGCCTTGCCGAGGGGGCCGAGGTCGATCAGCATCAGCTCCTTGCCCCGGCCCTCGCGCTGCCAGCGCAGCGCCTCGTCGAGGACCTGGGTGGCCCGCTCGCGGCCGAACTGGCGGACGTTCCACTCGAAGGCGTTGCCGGGGCCGGCCAGCAGCGCGACCGCCCGCACCCGTGGGTCCCGCGTCTCGGCCGCGTAGTGGAGGGCGCTGTTCGTCCCCAGGCTGTGGCCCACCAGCGCGACCGGCGCGGCGCCGCGGCGCCCCAGCTCGTCGAGCGCCGCCTGCACGTCGAACCGGTTCTCCTCGAAGAGCGTGGTCTTGGGCCCGCCGTCGTGGTCGCGCAGGTTGACGGCGATCGCCACGAAGCCGCGCTCGGCGAGCCGGGGGGCGAGGGGCCCCTGGGCTCCCGAGTAGAAGTTCGAGCCGTAGCCGTGGACTAGCATCACCCCGGCCCGGGGCGCCCGGCCGGCCGGAGCGTACACCAGCCCCACCGTGCCCCGGCCGTCGGCCGTCCCCAGCCGCACGAGCTCGGTCGTGACCGCGCCCGGCTGCGCGCTCGCGGCCAGCGTGACCAGCGTGACCAGCACCACTACAACCGTCACGGGGCGCAACGAGCGCATCGAACCTCCAGGGGACGGCGTCGCGTCCAGCGTAACACGCCGCGCTGGTCTCCCGATCCGGTCCGATCCTTCAGGGCGGGGTTTCCTGTCATCGCCGTCGATAACAAGGCCAGCCGCTATTTTCGACAACATGGCTTTCCGAAAATAGAGCCGGGTGGTCGGATCAAATGATCGCGGCCGCTGAAGGCGGAGGACCTGGAGACGGTCCAGCTGCGCTCGCTGTCGGCGCGGTCGGGCAGGAGCCGGAAGAACTCCTCGAACGGGCGAGCGGTGAGCGGGGCTTCTTGCCGACCTTGACGTCGGACAGGTCGTAGTACCAGATGCGCTCGGTCGGCTCGCCCTTGGTGAAGAAGAGCAGGTTGGTCTTGACGCCGGCGCCGGCCGCGGTGAACGACGCCGGCCGGGCAGGCTGACGATGCACCACAGGTCGCACTCGTCCAGCAGCTTGCGCTTGGTCTGGACGAAGGCGTCTCGTTGGTGCGGAAGAGCACGCCCTCGTCGAGCACGATGCCGCACCGGCCGCCCGGCTTCAGGCTGGTCGATGACGTGCTGCAGGAAGAGCACCTGGGTGGCGCCGGTCTTGTAGGCGAAGCTGGGTCTGGGCGTCCTTGCCCTCCTTGCCGCCGAAGGGCGGGTTCATCAGGATCACGTCGTACAGCGGCGGGCGCATCCTGCGAACAGGCCGCCGTAGGTCTCCGTCGCCGGTCAGGGTGTTGCCGTGCCAGATGTGCGGGCTCGTCGATGCCGTGCAGCACGAGGTTGGCCAGGGCGATGGGGTAGATGAGGTTGTCCTTCTCGCGGCCGTAGAAGGTGCGCTGCTTCAGGGTCTCCGAGCTGATCGGCGGTGCGATCGGGCGTCGCCCGGGCCCGGCGCATGTGCTCGAAGGCCTGGGCCAGGAAGCCGCCCGTGCCGCAGCCGGGGTCGTAGACCGTCTCGCCGAGCCGCGGGTCGATCGACCCGGACCATCGCCCGGATGACCTCGCGCGGGGTGAAGAACTGGCCGCCGTCGTTGCCCTTCTCGCCCATCTTCAGCAGCAGCCCCTCGTAGACCTGGGAGAGGGTGAAGACGTGCGTGGCGTCCACGGCCTCGGCGCTGATCTCGTGGACCTTGTCGAGCACGTCGCAGGAAGTTGCGCTCGGTGTCGATGCGCACCCGCTCGACGCCGGACATGATCTCGCTGATGACCTTCTGGCGCGGCGTGGCGTTCGGGCCGCTCGCGCAGGTCCTCGCAGGTGAGGGCAGCAGCTCGCCGTTGACGAAGCCGAAGAACGCCGCCCAGCGCGCCGTCTGTCGAGCTCGCGCCCGCTTCGGCGCCGCCGGGGGCGGCCCAGTCCTGCCAGCGGTAGGGGGCTTCCAGCGACGGGCGTGAACTCGGCGCCCACGGCCTCGGCCTCGCTCGGCCTCGCGCCGCCTCGCGCTCGTCGAGGATGCGCAGGAAGAGGATCCAGGTCAGCTCCGGGACGTACTGCAGCGCGCCGGCGCAGTTGGAGCGGCGCATGATGTCGCAGATCGACCAGATCGCGGCGTCGAACGGACTGCCGGGTCGTGAGCCGCTTGCCGTTGTCTGCGCTCTTCCGAGACGCGCGGGCCATCACTGGCCTCTCTCGGGTGCGAGCGGCGTCGGCTCCTCGAGGATGTCCAGGATTGCCCGCGCGCAGTAGACCCGGTCGCGCTTGGCGTCCGTCGTGCGGCTCAGAATGTCGAGCGACTCCAGCCGGTCAACGGCTCGCTGTGCCGTGGTGAAGGCAACGCCGAGGCGCTCCGCCACGCGACGGACGGTCCAGTACGGATTCTCCGCGAGCCGGTTCAACCAGTGTCGCGAGAGGCTTCGAGGGGATTCCCGCGACGCCGAGACGCCACCTGACCAGCAGGTCGTTGATCCGCGTCGCCCGGCTGAGGGCGTCCTCGGCCTGACGCGCCACGCCGGTCAGGAAGTATTCCAGCCACGCGTCCCACTCGCTCCGCTCGGTCACCCCGCGCAGCCGCTCGTAGTAGTCCTCTCGCGTGGCCTCGAAGAAGGCGCTCAGGTAGAGGAGCGGCGCCGGCAGCACGCCGCGGGCGACCAGGAACAGGGTGATCAGCAGCCGCCCGACGCGGCCGTTGCCGTCGAGGAAGGGGTGGATGGCCTCGAACTGGTAGTGGGCCAGCGCGACCTGTGCGAGCGGGGGCAGCGAGCGTGTCGTGGAGGAACTTCTCCCAGGCGCCGAGCGCGGCCATCAGCTCGACCGGGGGGCGGCGGGACGTAGGTCGCATCGGCGAGCGTGCAGCCCGGCGGCCCGATCCAGTTCTGGGACCGGCGGAACTCGCCCAGGGGTGGCCTGGTTGCCGCGTACGCCCTCCATGAGCCGGGCGTGCAGCTCGCGGACGAGCCGCAGCGAGAGCGGCAGCTTGCGAAGCCGCTCGATGCCATGCTCGAGGGCCACGACGTAGTTGCCCACTTCGCGGAGATCGGCCGGGCTGCGGGCGACCGCGGCGCCGGCTTCGGCTGCCAGCAGCTCGCCCAGGGTCGCCTGGGTTCCCTCGATGCGGCTCGACAGCACCGCCTCGCGCCGGACGAACGGCCGGATCAGCAGATGCGGGTTGGGCAGGCGCCCCCCCTCGCCGGCCAGGCGGCCGACGGCGCGGTCGGCCTCCGAGAGGAGCCGCATCAGCCGCGCCGACCAGGTGAGCGGCGGGGGGAGGGGGCTGGGCAGGAACGCCGTGTACCCTTCCGAGACACGGACCAGACGCCCGGCCGGCCGCCCCCGGGCGGTCAACGCCATGGCCTGTTTTCGCCGCCGCTAATAGCACCGGCCACTATTTTCGAATCCATGGTAAATCGAAAATAGTGCCACGCCCGCCCGGAGTCAAGCCGACCGGGTCGTTCTCGCGTCGGCCGGCCTCAAAGCTCCCCTGAAAACGCCCGGCGCAGCAACGCCGCCGGCAGGGCCTCCATGGCAGCCAGTTCCTCCGCGACCACCTTGTACATCCGATCGGCCTCGGCGAGCCTCTCCGTCAACGCCGCCGCGATCCGTTTCTGCTCGACGAGTGGAGGGACGCACACTTCGAACGCTTGGACCGTTGGCATGTATACCGCCTGATGGATCGCCCCGCTGGACAGTGAGCGGATGTATTGCCTCGAGGCTCTCAAGAGGAGGGCCAGGAAGTGCGGATCGAGCTCGGGGCCGCAGACCCAGTTGACGAAGTCCTGACTGGTCGCCATCTCGCGGCCCATGATCGTGACGAAGCCCACCGACGCCGTCCGTGACAGCACCACGGTCCCTGCGGGTAGCACCCGCGCCGCCGAATTGGCGATGCCGGCGTCGTTCGTGTACTCGCGCGTCTCGAACGCGACCTTGCCGTCGAGCCCGCGGATGTCAGGCAGGGCTATCCAGGGAATGATCCCGCCCCACCACTCCGGGTGGCCTCGGCTTGGAGTGTGGCCGCTCTCCAGTCGTGCGAGGGTCACGAGGCGTTTCCACGCCCAGCCCCTCGGCGCGCCACCCTTCACCGAGCCGACTCCGAGTGGCGTGATGCCATGAAAGGCGCTCCGCAAGTACGATGGCCCGAGGGAACCGGCCGCTTCGAGTCGCGCGACCGCTGCCGCGCGCGCCCGCGCGACCGCTGCCGTCTCGTTGCTCAACCGCCCCACGACTTTTCGTTGCTCATCGAGTGGGCCAATTGGTAGACGAATGTTTGCGAGGTTCCGTTGGTTGATCTTGTAGATACCGGCAGATGTCTTGGCGATCGCTTCGATCGCCAAACGTACCTCGCTGCGATCCCAGATCAAACGGAGATATCGTGAATCGACGACATCGGGATTCGGGATTACTTGGATCAAGAGGTCTGGGTATAGTACGGGCGCGCCGATCTCTGGTGGGGCGAGGCCGCCTCGGCCTACAAGTGAGCGATTTCCATTTCCCCGAATGACATAGAATGCACCTGGTCTGACCCAATTGCCTTCTGCCTCATGCTCACTGACGTTGAACGGGCTTGCAACTTCCTACATCCAGATGGCCGTCTCTGACAGCGGACAGAGTAAGGCATCGTATCGACCCGGTAGGTAACGCGGTCTTGGAGATACCGGTCTTCAGCGGCTCCAGGAGGAGATCGCTGAGCCGAAGCGATACCCATCCTTTTTGGAGATCGACCGACCCGGAACTTCCGGTAGTCGGTTTGTGCATCAGAACTGGAGCCTCTTGATGCTCGGTGTTCCCGGCACATAGACCACGGCGTTCTCCAGTTTTCTGAAGAGAAATGAGATGAGGGCCAGGACGTCGAGCGCATCCTCGCGAGACGTTGGCCAGTTAAGTTCCGGTTCATGGGCTTGAGGGTTACGGACCGCATTCATGAGTCCCATGCAGAGAAACATGATTCCTTGCTGCTCGTCCTTTTCGCTCTGCGACGTTTGGCTATTCAGCTTTACCGGTCCACCTAGGCTCAAAGCTTCGCTCATCAATGCCTGACCGCTCTTCGGGATCTGCGTAACATCTCGCACGGCGGTATCGAGGGCCTTGCAGCATTCGAAGACGGCGTGGAAGTAGGCCCGCCTGCTAAAGTGAGTCCGGCCATGGCGAACGACCTCGGGGTGAAACGCGCGTATGTCGAAGGCCACTTCATCGGGTGATTTGGTCTGCCGGACGGTTGTAGCCGAGACTCCTGTGTTGATCAGATTGCCGTCCTCGCTAATCCGCAATCCGTAGAATTCGAGGACCGAGTTGACAGCACTCAGTAGCCGCTCGAACTCCTCTGGTCTGCCAATCCAGCCCTGGGGATTGCACGCTGTCTTGAGTACTTGTAGGACTCCGTTTGGGCTTCCTGCCGATCGAGCCTGAAGTTGTTGGAAGGCGGCTGCTACAAAGCGCCACTTTGTTCCACCGTCATGAACAATGTCGGGGTACCCGCTACGCTTGAAGAGTCTGGTGATCTCACTCCCCGAGCAGTTGTCGCCGACGATCTGTGCAAGGGCTTCAATCGCCTCAGCCCTAAACGGTTGCAGGTCGGTGCTCACGCGGCGAACAGCCTCGCCTTGGTCTCGCGAAGGATGTCGGCCGGTCTCCCGAGGGCCCTCAGGGCTGCCAGGCCGCCGGCGCGGATGACCTCGGGTGTCTCGAAGATCTGCGGGTTCTCCAGACCGTCGGTGCCGCCGCGGGCGAACTGGGAGGCGAGCGCTCGCAGCGTGGCTGCGGTGCCGTCGGGCAGGGACGCGAGCCAGGCGGCGTGCTTGTAGGTGAAGGCGTCGGCGCGGGCGACACGCGTTCGCGGAGCGAGGCCGTAGCCCAGCTCGGCGAGCACGTCGTAGAGGTCGTAGTCGGTCATGTCCTCGAGCGCCCGGCACCAGGAAGGGCGAGCGGCCGGCGTCGGGCAGCTTGCCGAGCAGCGCCCGTCGGTCTGGGGGTGCGATCCAGCAGCCGCGGAAGGCTTCGAGCGTCGGGGCCTCCTCGACGAGCTTCGCGGCGAGGCGCTCCTTGTATTCCTCGACGGTGACCGGCTGGGCCTTGCCGTCCACCGTCGTCACGATGTAGCGCCCGGCGTCGGTGACGCGGACGTCGAACCCCTCGACCAGGAGCGTCCGCTCCGGCGGCTCGGGCGGCGTGGCAACCGCCGCCCTCGCCCGGCGTTCGAGGCGGCGTCGCCTTCGTGACGGAACTCCTCGCCGAAGAGGCGCGTCGCGTCGGTGTAGTCGTACACGCGGAACATCAGCTTGCCGGTCGGCGGGTCGAGGCGCGTCCCGCGGCCGACCATCTGGTAGAAGGCGATCGGGCGAGCGGACGTACTTGAAGAAGACGATGTTGCGGACGCAGGGCACGTCCACGCCGGTGGTCAGCAGGTCCACGGTGGTGGCGATGAAATGGTGGCGCGAGGCGCCGCGCAGATCGGGCAGGTAGTCGGCGCCGTCGCTCGCGGCCGTGCACTTGAAGGCGTAGGGGTCGAGCCGCGGCCGACCGTTCGCCGCGCACCACGCGGCGTAGAGGTTGTTCAGGGCGATGGCGACGTCGTCGGCGTGGCGGTCACGGGCGCAGAAGATGATCGTCTTCTGCTCCGGTCCGCCGGTCGCGATCAGGTGCTCGAAGAGGTCGCGGCACATGGCGGCGACCCGCTCGGGCAGGAGCAGCCGGTCCTCGAAGCTGTGGGCCTCGTAGTGCTCGCGCGCGCGGTCCGCGCCGAGCAGCTCGCCGGTAGTCGCGTCGACGATCGATCTTCTCGGCGAGGTCTCCTTGATCGATCCCGCTCGCGCGCTCGCTGACGCGGCTTGTCGTCGAGGAAGATGTCGCGCCGGACGATCTCGCAGGCCGCCAGGTAGCCGTCGTCGATCCCCTGGCTCATGTCGTACTCGTAGACCGGCTCGCCGAAGTGCCGGAGGTTGTCGGCGCTGACCTGGCGATCGGCCTCCGCCTCCCGGCTCCGCTCGGTGCACCTCGAGCTTCCGGGGCGTGGCGGTGAGGCCGACCTGCACGGCGTTCGGGGTTCCGGGTCAGGACCTGCGACCACTTGCCCCAGGCCGAGCGGTGGCACTCGTCGATGACGATGTGGCTGAAGTAGTTCTCCGGGTAGTGCCGGATCAGGAAGTTGGCATCGGCTTCGTCGGTGTCGACGTCGAGGGTCTGGTAGGTCGCGACGAGAATCCGGGCGTTCTTCTGCGGGATTGGCGCCGGACACCTCGGCGGCGTCGGAGCCGAAGGCGTCGCGTGGAAGGCGCCGAGCCCCTGCGTGCGCAGCTCGTCGCGGTCGCAGACGAAGAGGGCGCGACGGAGCTGGCCGGCGTCGGCGATGCGCCGGAGCAGGTTGACGGCGATGAAGGTCTTGCCGGAGCCGGTGGCCAGGGAGAGAAGGGCGCGCTTCTCGCCGCGGGCGAGCTTCTCGAGGACCGCGCGGATCGCGGCGTCCTGGTAGTAGCGTCGGGTGGCTTCGCCGCCGGGGTAGCGCGTGAGGAGCGGGCGGGCCGCGGGCGATTCCGAGGCCGAAGCCCATGCCCTGCTCGTATCGGGCGCGCAGATCGGCCGGCGTGGGGAACTCGGCGAGCGGCGCGCGGCGCGTGCGTGAGCCCGGTGAAGCGGTCGAACTCCACGAACCGGTGTCCGTTGGAGGCGAAGACGAACGGGACGTTCAGACGCTTGCAGCGCCGAGTAGAGCTTTCCCTGCTCCAGCCCGTGCGCCGGCGGCAGGTGCTCCGCCTTGGCCTCGATGAGGGCGACCGCGACCGGCTGGGTGTCGGGATTGACCTTGACCCGGAGAGTGTAGTCCACCCGTCCACGGGCCTGCCGTCGGGGCCGGCCGTCGACGATCTCGATCGCGCCGGCGGTCTCCTCGCGGCGGACCAAGTCCTCCGTCCAGCCGCGCGCGTGCAGGGCTGGATCGATGAGCTTGGCCCTGGTGTCCGCTTCCCCGAGCGGCATGCGGGGCGATTATAGACGACGGGGACCTCGGTCCCAAATGGGCGGAGAATGCCTGGCCAAGCGCAGGTTTGGGCCCCCGGACTGCTTGACGGGGCCAGGGGCGTGTGGTCTCATGCCCTGCACACAGGAGGCCGAATCGGGGCATGGCCGGCAGGGGGGTGCGCGGCTGGTTCAAGGTCCGCTTCATCACCGGCTTCTTCGTCACGGTCCCGGTGGTTGTCACCTCCTACGTCCTCTGGATCTTCTACAGCGAGGTCAACGGCTTCCTCTCTCCCGTCTACGAGCAGATCCTGGGCCGGCACGTCCCGGCGCTGGGCTTCCTGACCGCGGTGGTCATCATCTTCTGCGTGGGGATCATCGCGACCAACGTCGTCGGGCGCCGCGTGCTCTACTGGGCGGAGCGGCTGCTACGCCGGGTGCCGATCTTCGGGCGGGTCTACCCGGCGGTGAAGGACCTGATCGAGGCCTTCTCGCCCCAGCGGCGGAGCGGCTTCCGGGAGTTCGTCATCGTCGAGCACCCGAGGGAAGGGATCTACACCTACGGGTTCCGGACCGGCGAGGTCCGGGTGGAGGCGGCCAAGCCGGAGCCGCTGGTGACCGTGTACGTGCCGACGAACCACCTCTACCTCGGCGACATCATCCTTGTCCCCCGGAGCGGCGTCCTGCCGACAGGCCTGTCGATCGAGGAAGGCATCCGGATCATCCTCTCCGCCGGCACCGCCGCCCCACGCCGGATCCCCAGCCCGGGGGTCGGGGAATCCGACGTCGGCCCCAAGTGAGCTAGAATGGGCCGGAAGCGACGCGACCGATCCCCAAGGAGTCCCCACCGATGAAGTTCCTCTGCATCGCGTGCGACGAAGCGATGAGGCTCACGTCCACCGCCGGCCCCGACGAGGGGTCGCTGACCGTGACGTTCGCCTGTCCCGCGTGTCACCACCGGGTCGCCATGCTGACCAACCCCTGGGAGACCCAGCTCGTCCGGACGCTCGGGGTGAAGGTGGGCGGCCGGGCCACCGAGGCGGCGCCGTTCGAGCAGGTCCGCTCGAGCCTGGTCCGCCAGCGGGACGCCGCCTTCGTGGAGGAGGCGGTGGGACCCGGGCCGCTGGCGGGCGTCGACGCCGAGGGACCGGGCTGCCCGTTCGCGGCGATGATCCCGGGCGCCGGCACGGCCGGTGGCGAGGCCGCGCCGGCGGGCCCCGAGTGGACGCCGGAGGCGGCCGCCCGGATCGAGCGCATCCCCACGTTCATCCGGCCGATGGCCCGGCAGGCGATCGAGCGCTTCGCGCGGGATCGCGGCTACCCCACGATCACCGACGCGGTGATGGATGAGGCCCGCACCTCCATGGGCATGTAGAGCCGCGGCCGATGACCCGTCGCAACTTCCAACCCGGTCGTGACGCGCTCGGTCTGTGCCGTTCGGACGGCCTTCGGCCTTTGGGCGTCCGTCCCGACCTCGGGGCGTCCTCCATCCCGGCCGCGGCGCGCTCGGCCTGCGGCCTCGCGTCCGCCGCGGCCTCTGGGGCCCGCGCCCGATATCCTCGAGCTACCAGGGCGTACGTCTCCGGTAGGCGCGGGCCTGCTTCGATCGGACGGCCTTCGGCCTGTGGGGGCCGCTCGCTCCTCGGCCTCGGCTCAGTGCTTCAGGCGGCCGTGGCGGGCGTATTGCTTGTGGCAACGCTGGCAGCGTAGCCAGCCGTGCTCGACCCGCCGCACGATCCAGCCGCAATGGGGGCAGAGCTGGAGCCATCTTCCCCAGGCGAGCCAGAGTCCCGCTGCGACGGCACCAGCCAGGAGCAACGCGGCGACCGCCACGATGCCGCCGGTCATGACCTAGGGCTCGTCGTCTCCCTGCAAGGCGGCGTCCACCAGGCGAAAGGGAGCCTGAGCCCAGGTGGGCGGCCGGTCGGCCAGGAGCAACGCGCGGAAGGCGGTCAGGGCCGGTCCGGGCTCGATCTCGGGATTCCCATCGAGGGCTGCCAGGAGCTGCTCCGGCTCCTCGTAGGCCCAGCGGCTGACCCGGGCCACCGTCCCGAAGAAGCGGCGCACCTTCCGCTCCGCCGCCCGCTCGATCAGCGGCCGTGACAGCGCGGCCAGCACGTCGGCCAGGCCACCGAGGATCGGCGTGTCGATCCGGACGTGACCGGTCAGGGTCTGCTCGACGACCGTGCCGCCGGTCTCGGTCACCTCGTGGTGATACTCGAGCAGGATGAGGAGCTGGCCCTCGATCGTGGGGACGTGCCGCCGGTCGTACCGCCCCGCCAGGTGATAGAGACGGCGGTGGTCGTCGGCGTACAGGACGTGGATCGTCCCCGTCGCTCCCCGGTTGTCGTCGCCACGATAGCCGTCCTCGAAGGGCGTGACCCGGTACTCGCCCACCCGCAGGGCCCGCGCCACGCTGGCGGCGAAATCGGGGTGGTCGAGCAGGAAGACGTACACGGCCTCCCGACTCGGGAACCGGATGCCGCTGACCCGCTGGGCGAAGGCGCTCCGGGCCAGGACGGCTTCGGCCCGGGCCCGGGCGGGGCCGGGCAGCTCGCTGGTCGGGATCGGGAGCGGCAACGCATCGAGGGTGACGACCGGCAGCGGAAGCTCCTCGGGCTCGGTGACCCCGGGCCGCGGCATCGCGGTGAGGACGATCAGCAGGCCGAGCGCGACCAGGCGCCGCCGCATGGGGTCACCTTAGCACACGCCTTCCCACACGCGCTTTGCCAATCTTGACGCCTCGTTCTCGACTTTGTTAAAGTGGGCCACCTCGCGAGAGCCGGTCGGGCGAGGCCGCCGTCGCGGCCACTCGTGATGCAGGGAGGGCGTCGTCGATGACGAAAGCCGAGCTGGTCACCAAGATGGCGGCCGCGTCCGGGGTGACCAAGGTCGCCGCCGAGAAGGCCCTCCAGGGCTGCCTCGCGAGCATCCGTGGGAGCCTCAAGAGAGGAGAGGCCGTGACGCTCGTCGGCTTCGGCACCTTCAAGGTGGGCCGGCGCAAGCCACGCAAGGGCCGCAATCCGAGGACCGGCCAGCTCATCACCATCGCCGCGGCGAAGGTCCCGCGGTTCCGCCCTTCCCGGGCCCTCAAGAACGCCCTCCGTTGAATCCCGTGAGTGACCGGACCCCCGAGACGCCTGTGAGCACCGGACTCCGCCCATCGGGCCTTCGCGCTGCCCTCCTCGCCGCGCTCCTCCTCTGCGTGCCGGCGGTCTCCGGAGCCCAGTCGGCCTCGCCGGGCCTGACGGCCAGCGCCGGCGTGCTCCTCGATCTCGCCACCGGCCAGGTGCTCTACGCGAAGAACGCCGAAGAGGACCGAGCGCCGGCCAGCCTGGTCAAGATGATGACCCTGTTCCTCGCCTACGAAGACCTCCGGTCCGGCAAGGTGACCCTCGCCGACCCGGCCGTCATCAGCCAGAATGCCGAGCACACGCCACGCTACCGGATGGGCCTGGTCGCGGGGCAGGTCGTGCCGTTCGAGATCCTGCTGGCCGGCGTCGCCATCGCCTCGGCGAACGACGCGGCGACGGCGGTCGCCGAGCACCTGAGCGGAAGCGAAGAGGCCTTCGTGGATCGCATGAACGCGGCCGCCGGCGAGATGGGCCTGGTCCATACCCACTTCGCCAACCCCCACGGCCTGCCCGACCCCCGACAGCGGACCACCGCCCACGAGATGGCCGTGCTGGCCCAGCAGCTTCTCCGCGAGTACCCGGAGAGCCGCGAGGTCCTGGGCCAGACCGCGTTCACGTGGCGGAGCCGGCTCTACCAGCGGCGGATCCCGCTCTTCCGGGATCCCGGCGGCGTGGACGCGCTCAAGACCGGGTTCACGCTGGAGGCGGGCTACAACCTGACCGTGGCGGCGGGGAAGGCCGGTCACCGCCTGCTCTGCGTCATCCTCGGCGCCGAGACGCGCGGGCTGTCCTTCCTGGATGCCGGGCGCCTCCTGAAGTTCGGGTTCGGCGAGCCGGTCAAGGAGGTGAGGCGGCCGCCGCGTCGCTGGCGTCTGCGCGGCGGACCGGCGGCGGCCACCAAGCCGGTTCCCCGGGCCGTCTCGCGGCCGGCGGGGCGCTAGCTAGGTCCTTTGAAGCGCCAGAAGTAAGGCAGACGAGTGAAGTTCTTGGGGGCGGGGCCGAGGAGCGAGCAGCGCTAGGACGCAGGGAGTCGCCGACCGCAGGCGTACTCTCAGTACGCCGAGGATCGGCGACGACCGAGGACGACCATGGGTCGGGACGGCCGCGAGGCCGCAGGCCGAGCGCGTCCCGGCCGAGATGAACGTTGCGACGCTCATCGGCCCCGCCCGCTAGTCGTCGGGTCGGGCGTATTCCGGCTCGACCGACGACCTCACGACCCGTCCTTCCCCGTCGAGGTAGACCAGGATCCGGTCGTAGCGATCGAGCCGGTCGTTGCCGTCCCCGCCGTAGTAGCGGGACGGGTTGACCTCGACCGCGACCCGGCGCCGGTATACGAGCACCTCGCCCACGTCGGAGGCCCGCACCTCGACGGGGGAGCCGAACCGGGCGATGACCTCGTCGCGGGTGGTCGCGGTGCCGGGCGGGTCCTGAACGGTGAGGAGCGGAGGCTCGCGGAGGGGGACGAAAGCCTGGCAGGCGGTGAGCACCGCCGGCAGGGCGAGCCGGCCAACCAGTCGGGCGAATGCTCTCATGCGCCTACCCTGCGCCGTGACGGTCGAACCCATCGCATCGCGATGTGCACGGCATAGCCCTCGGCGTCTTCAGCGGTCTGAAAGGTGCGGTCGTCGGGGTCACCGAGCGGCCGCTCGCGGCCGCCGCCAGGGAGCGGGACCCGGACGACGGCGTGCGCCGCCCACTCGCCGTCCTCGGACTCGGCCACGGGGACGGCGTGGGCGTTGATCTGATGCCCCTTGTACGTGACGTTCCGGGCCACGGCGGGGCCATTGTACGGGTTCGAGCCGGCCGAGGCAAGGCAACGGCGCGACGGAGGAGTCGATGCACGTCCGGGCGCTCCTGTTCGACGCATACGGCACCCTCTTCGACGTCCACTCGGTGGTCGCCGCGGGCCGCGCGATCACCGCGGATCCCCGGGCCCTGTCCGAGCTGTGGCGGGCCAAGCAGCTCGAGTACACCTGGCTCCGCACGCTCATGGGCCGCTACGAGGACTTCTGGGCGGTCACCGAGGCGGCGCTGACCTTCGCCTGCCGCCGCCTGGGTCTCGCGGCCGGGCCTGCCGAGCGCGCCCGGCTCATGGAGGCGTACCTCGCCCTCGACCCGTTTCCCGAGGTCCGGGTCGTGCTCGAGCGGCTCCGGGACCTGCCGTGCGGCATCCTCTCGAACGGCGCGCCGCGGATGCTGGAGGCGGCGGTGTCGCACGCCGGTCTCGGCCCTCACCTGCGGGCGGTGATCAGCGTCGATGCCGTCCGGCTCTTCAAGCCGACTCCCCAGGTCTACGCGCTCGGCCCGGACCGGCTCGGCGTGCCGAAGGAGGCGATTGGCTTCGTCTCCTCGAACTGCTGGGACGTGGTGGGGGCCAAGGCCTACGGCTTCCAGGTCGTGTGGGTCAACCGAGGACGGGCCCCGCTCGAGGAGCTGGGCGTCCACCCCGACCTGGAGGTGGACGACCTCGAGGGCCTGGCGCGCGCCCTCGGCCGCTGACGAACCGTGCTACGGTGAGGGCCCTGAAGGAATCCAGTCCTTCCGGCCCCCCTCCCCCCGGTGCCCGCCGGAGGGACGGGACGTCGCGAGGGCTGTAGGCCCGAGCCGTCCTGGCGATCCGGTCAATTGGGAGGGGGGTTGGGGGGTGGGCGGGAGGTCCCGAACGGAGCTGACGATCAAGACCGCCGACGAGCTGGTGGACCCCGCGCTCGAGGCCCGGCTGGTGGCGCGGCGGGCCAGGCGTCAGGATCCTGCCCTGCAAGCGATCCTGCGCCTGTTCCTCGATCGCGGCGGCCCGGTTGGCGCCGATGCGATCGCGGCGGCGGTACCCGGTCGCCCTCGCGACGCCGTGCTCGCCACGCTGGCCGAGCTGGACGCCGAGGACCTGATCCTGCTGGGCGACGGTGGGGTCGAGCTGGCCTACCCGCTCGCCACCGGTCCCAACCCCTTCGCGGTGGCCTTCGCCGACGGGCGGCTGCGCTACGCCTGCTGCGCGATCGACGCCCTCGGCATCCCCGCGATGGTCCGGCAGCCGGTGGCGATCCGCTCCCGGTGCCACCACTGCGAGGCGCCGCTCCACTTCCCGGTCGACCCGACCGGCCCCGGTCGCGCCGCCGACGGCGTCATGGTCTGGGTCGGCGCGTGGGGAGCGCGCACGCAGAAGGTGTGCACCTCCCTCTGAACGGTCCTGAACTTCTTCCGGTCGGAAGAGCACCTGCGAGCCTGGCGGCGCGAGAATCCGGACGTGCCCGGAGCCGCCGCGACGGTCGCCGAGGCGTTCCGGCTGGGCCAACGTATCTTCGGCGACCTCCTCACCTGAGCGTGTGCTAACCAAGAATCCGGTCGTCCGGCCCCCCTCCCCCCGCCAGAGGCCGAAGGCCGTCGCGATGGTGGGGGAGGGGGGTTGGGGGGTGGGCGGGAGGTCCCGATAAATCAGGACCTGGCGGCGCGCCGGACGGCGGCGTCGCGCAGCCCGCCGAGCGCCGAGATGGTGCCCCGCCGCTCGAAGTAACCGGCCATCGGCTGCCAGCCGGTGGGGATCGAGCCCATGGCGTAGACGACGAGAGTGCCGCCGTCCTCGGGGACGAGCTGCCAGAAGCCCCAGTTGTCCTCCCAGAGGTCGTTCTCCCGTGTCGTGTCGAGCCGCCAGGCGAGGATGTGGTCGAACCGGCTGGAGACGATAGCGCATGTGGTAGCGGAAGCTGAAGGGCCCGAACTTGCCCTCGTTCCGGATGACCCACGCCTCCGCGCTCTCCTCCAGCACCTCCACGGTCCGGAGCCCGGGGAAGATCTTGGGGTAGCGCGTCGGCTCGGTCAGGATCGCCCACACGGGCTCGGGGCCCGTCGGCACCCGGATGAACGACACCGCGCCCCGCGCGCCGGATACCGGGACGCCGTCGCGCGGTGGCGGGCCGTCGCGATAGACCACCTCGCCCCGGGTGAGTCGCTGCCGCTCGTCGGCCGAGAGCGCGGGTGGCGGGGCGCCGGTCGCCGGTCCGAGCAGGAGCTGCGACGGCCAGCGCCGCGATCACGACGGCGCTCGCATGGGCTCGCAACCCTCGGACTTCTCGCCACGCGGTCGTGGCGTTCCACTTCGAGCCGCGGCTTGCCGCGGCCTCCGCGGGGGGGTCTCGGGGGGGTCTTCCGAGACCCCCCGAAGATTTCAGGCCTCACCGGGGCGCAAGGGTCGGAGCTCGCCCTCCACCGGCGCCAGCCCCCGGGTGCCCGCCGGACGGCGGGCGCGCCCGAGCGCGGTCACGAAGATCGCGTCCTTGCCCTGCGCATCGGGCGAGAAGAAGCGGACGACGTCGGCGTCGTAGAAGGTCAGTCCCGACGCGCCGAGGCCGAGGGCGTACGCGGCCAGGTACATCCGGCCCCCGAGAAGTCCGGCCACGAGGTTCACCGCGCGGTAGCCGCGGTCGCCGTAGCGGGCGAGCGCGGTGTCGAGGTCCGCGAGGAAGAAGACGACCGCGCTCGCGTCGGCCCCGATGGACTGCTCGAGGCAGAGATAGCCGCCCTCGCTCCGGAACTCGCCGGCCCGGAGCTGCCGCAGGCCCCGGCCGGCGGCGTCGTAGACGTAGGCTCCGGACGGCAGCCCGTCCACGGCGTGGACGAGGAGGTAGCACTCGACGAGGCGGCCGTCGGGGTCGGTGACGTCGAGCGGCAGCGGGCGGACGGCGGCGTCGAGGATCGTCGAGAGCTGGGAGAAGGCCACGGGCTCGCGGGCGAACTGCCGGGTCGACCCCCGCCGCAGGATGACCTGCCCCAGCGGGACCGCCGGTGGATCCGGGAGCGGCGCCAGGGGGTGTGAGACGGGCTCGCCGGGCGCATCCGGCGCCTTCCGCTCGGCCCCGGCCGCGACCCAGGCCGCCGCGGCGGCGGCGCTCGGCAAGGAGGAGGCGGCGTAGGCCTGCGACACCAGCGGGTAGTCCATCTCGCGGGAGGACAGCGGGACGGTCGTCAGGGCCAGCGGCTCGAGTGGCGGCGCCGGGGGGGGCGGCGGCGCGTCCCGGCCGAGCGTGACGAGGGCGAGCGCGGCCTCGTGATCCGCGTCGAGGCCGAGCAGTCGGTTCACGGGGGCGTCGGCGAAGCCGAGCTGGATCCGGGCGGGAACGTCCGCGGCTTCCGCAGTCGCGAGCAGGTTGGCGAGCAGCGTCCCCGAGTCCCAGAAGAAGTGGCGAAAGGCGCGGGCCTGGTACTTCCACGTGTTCCGCCAGTAGATGGCGGAGAGCACCAGGGTCGCCGGCGCGCCGGCGATCGCCTCCGGCGCGCCGGCGGCGCCGGCGAGCGCGGCGCGCCAGTCACCGGCCCGGAGCCGGCGCAGCGTGAAGTCCCCGGGACAGAAATGGTACACGCCCGGATCGAGGCCGGCCACGGCGCCGGCGACGACGTACATCTCCACCTCGTAGAGCGCGCCGGTGGAGGCCGCGGCCCGGAAGTGAATCGTCTCGCCGCCCGGATAGACCTTCTTCTTCGTCAGCCCCGCCGAGAAGAACAGGATCTGGGCCAGGGCTTCGAGGGAGAGCGGCCCTCCGCCGCCGGCCGCCACCCGCCCGAGCGCCTCCAGCGCCGCCAGCGCGGGCCCCGGCAGCTCGCGGGGGAGCGCCGTCGCCGGGGCGTCCGGGTAGAGCTTGAACGGGAAGGGCTTGATCGCCCAGTCGAGGAAGTGGCCCCCGCTCCGGACGCTCTCGGGCGAGTGCCGGGTCGCCGCGTGGTACGCGCGGGCGCCGATCGTCCCCGCGCTCGCCGGGTCCCGGCGCATCAGCGCCGGGGTCGCCGCTGGCGCTCGGGGGGCGGTGGCGGCTGGCGCCGGGCCGCGGCCGCCGCCGCCTGCGACGTCTGGCGGAACGCGGTCGCGTCGTTGTCGGTCTTGCCGCCGACCTGGCTTCCGCACTGCTGGCAGACGTAGTCGTACTTGTTCCCCGTCGGCAGGACGAGGAGGAGCTTCTTGCGGACCTCGACCGCCCGGCGGCAGCGCGGGCAGAAGAGGCTGCTGGCTTCGAACTCACGATACGCGTCGCGCATGGTCGAGCCTTTCCGTCTAGGGTAGCCGCCTACCGATTGAGGGGTGGCACAAAGCCCGTCAGGTCGCCGTTAGGTCTATACTACACGGACCAGACCGAGAACCGCTCACCGGAGGGCCCGGATGACTCCACTGCCGAACGATCGCGACACGAAGCTCGTCGCCGGCAAAAAGCCCAGCCAGATCATCGAGATCGGGAAGACCGGTTAGAAGCGCCATGGCCACGCACTCGACGGAGGCCCTGCAGCAGCGGTTCGGCATCCCGGACGTCGTGCGGTTCGAGGACGGTCCGAACGGGCTCGTCCGGGTCCGCGTCACAGCGCCCGCCGCCGAAGCCGAGATCTATCTCCATGGGGGCCACGTGACCCACTACCAGCCGCGGGGCGGCCGGCCGGTCCTCTTCGTGAGCGCCCGCAGCCGGTACGACGCGAAGTCGGCCATCCGCGGCGGCGTGCCCGTCATCTTCCCCTGGTTCGGCGCCAAGGCTGACGATCCCGCGGCGCCGCAGCACGGCTTCGTCCGCGCCACGGCCTGGGACGTCGAGTCGGTCGAGCGGGTGGCCCCGGACGCGGTGACCCTCGTGCTCCGGCTGGACGCGAGCGATGCCACCCGGGCCGTGTGGCCGCACCGCTTCGTCCTGCGCCACCGCATCGGCATCGGGGCGGCGCTCGACCTCGCCCTCGAGGTCGACAACGGCTCGGCGGAGCCCATCGCCTTCGAGGAGGCGCTCCACACCTACCTGGCGGTCGGCGACGTGCGGGAGGCGTCGGTGACCGGGCTGGCCGGCACGACGTACATCGACAAGACCGACGGCATGACGCGGAAGCGCCGGGGCCCGGAGCCTCTCCGCCTGGCCGGCGAGACCGACAGCGTCTACGTGTTCAACGCGGGCCACCTGCGTGGTCGACGACCCGGTCGGACGCCGGCGCCTGGTCGTGGAGAAAGAGGGATCCGATACCACGGTCGTGTGGAATCCGTGGGCCACGAAGGCCAGGACCCTCAGCGACCTCGGCGCCGACGAGTGGCCGGGGCTGCTCTGCATCGAGACCGCGAACGCCGCCGACAACCGGGTCACCCTGGCCCCCGGCGGGCGCCACCGCATGCGCGCCACCATCCGGACCGAGCCCCGCTGAGGGCGGGGCCGATGAGCGTCGCAACGTCCATCTCGGTCGAGACGCGCTCGGCCTACGGCCTCGCGTCCGTCCCGACCTAAAGGTCGTCCTCGGTCGTCGCCGATCCTCGGCGTACTCGCGGTCGGCGACTCCCTGCGTCCTTCGGACGGCCTTCGGCCTGTGGGCGCTGCTCGCTCCTCGGCCCCGCCCCCAGCGTGTCTTGTCTGGTCTCGCTATGGCGTAACGTCGTGGCCGACGCAGGCGTGTACGGGCGCGATCGGAAGCTGCCCGCCCTACTTCGGCGCGAGGGCCAGCATCCTGAGCGGCGACCCCGAGGCGCCCCGGATCCGGAGCGGCGGCACCACCAGGCAGAAGAGATTGACCCCGGCCGCGCCCAGGTCCTCGAGATTCGCGTTCTCGACCAGGTAGACGCCGTTGTCGGCGATCAGGAGCATGTGGACCGGGAACAGCTCCGGGCCGTTCACGGCCGGCCGTACCTCGTAGGTCGCGGTGTCGGTGCCCGTCAGCCGCACACCCTGGGCGGCGAGCCAGCGGGCCGCGTCGACGCCGGGCCCCGGCGACTTCTCGCCGAGATAGAGGGCGTTGTCCTTGCCGAAGTACTGACCCCAGCCGGTCCGGATCAGGACCGAGTCGCCGCGGCGGACCTGCACGCCGTGAGCCCGAGCCGCATCCTGGAGGTGCTGCGCGGTGATCACGAAGCCCGGCGCCAGCGGGTCCGGCCGCCCGCCCCCCGCGACGCGGGCCACGTCCAGGAGGATGCCCCGCGAGAGCAGGAGGTCCGCCGGGAAGGCCTCGATCCCGAGGTCGTTCCCGATGCCGTCCGGCCGCGCGGTGGCGGCCACGGCGTCCACCCCGCCGTGCAGCTTCAAGTTCCGGCCGATGTGGCCGATGGCGTCGATCGTCGGCGCCCCGTGCTGCCCGGAGAAGTAGAGGATCTCCGATGTCCAGGAGACCTGGCTGCCGGGCGCCGAGCCGTACACCTCGTGCGTCTGCCGGTGCGTGGCGTTGAGCGCGAAGGCGTACGGCGGGTTGAGGGACAGGACCGGCGAGCGGGAGTCCCACACGAAGCCCAGATCGAAGACCCGGGCCGCGCGCACGCCGGTGATGAAGGTTTCGACACTCGCGGTATCGGCCGCGGCCGCCGGCGTGGCGGTCAGGGCGGAAGCGGCCACGACCGAGGCGGCGGCGGCGATGAAGTCGCGGCGGGACACGTCATCGGGCGTCATGACTTTCCTCCCTGAACGGCCCGGGTCCGGGCCCGCTACTGGGTGGTTCCGGTCCGGGGCATGGTCCGCGGCTCGGCCGGCGGGAGCGACGAGGACAGGCGCTGGGCCAGGATCCCCACCAGGAGGAGGATCGCCAGGAGCACGAGGGCGACGACGGCGATCCGTCTCCGGGGGTTCCTGGCGTCCGGCTGGCCGGCCTTCCGGACCGGTCGCTCCGTGAGGAGCATCTCGGCCGGGCTGGCGGGATGGAGCCGCCACAGCGCCGGGTGAGCCCCGAGCGCCTGGATCCGCTGGCGGGCGGCCTCCGCTTCCTCGTGGGTGAGGGCGAGAAACGTCGCGAACTCGCCCTGGGTCAGCCCCGCCTGCACCTCGGACAGCGGGTGGGCCGGCGCCACCTCGCACAACCAGCGGGCCACCCGGTACCGGAGCCGCTCGTCGGCGAGCGCCTTGAAGGCGAGGGTGTAGGGTTGCTTGGTGCCGGACAGCGGGGCCACGCTCGGCGCGGCCTTCGGTCCGGCAGCGGCGGCGGGCTTGGCGCCGGCCGCCGCGCGTGCCTGGGCGGCCGTTCCGCCGCCGTTCAGGGGCGCCCGCTCGGCCGGCACCCGGAGGCGCGCGCCGCAGCGCAGGCAGAACAGGCTCTCGTCAGGAACGTTGGCCTGGCACTTCGGGCAAGTCACGTGGCCCCCTCCTCCCGACCGGCCGCGCCGCGCTAGAGCCGCGCCTCGACGGCGCCGATCGCGTCGTCCAGCATCGACACCAGCTCGTCGGCCTGGGCGCGGGTGAGCACCAGGGGCGGCGTGAACTTCATGTGATCGCCCATCACGCCGTCCACCGAGCCGGTGCCGGGATAGGTCACCAGGCCCCGGTCGAGCGCCTCCAGCGCGATCGCGCGCGCCACCTCGCGGTCGGGCGGGAACGGCGCCCGGCTCTTCCGGTCGGCCACGAACTCCAGCCCCACCATCATCCCGAGCCCCCGGACGTCGCCGACGATCGGGTGCTTCGCCATGAGGCCGTGGAGCCCGGCCAGCAGGTGGGCGCCGACCTCGCGCGCGTTGCGGACCAGGTCGTGCTCCTCGATGTAGCGGAGGACGGCCAGGCCGACGGCGGCCGCCACCGGGTGGCCGCTGTAGGTGTGGCCACCCACGAAGTTCGAGTTGTTGCGCTCGAAGGCCGCGATGAGCTCGTCGCGCACGATGACGGCGCCCAGCGGGACGTAGCCGCCCGAGATGCCCTTGGCGGTGGCGATCATGTCGGGCACCACGTTCCAGTGGTTCATCGCGAAGTTGGCCCCGGTCCGCCCGAAGCCGGTCATGACCTCGTCGGCGATGAACAGGACGTCGTTGCGGTCGCAGATCTCCCGGATCTTCGGGAAGTACTCGGGCACCGGGGGCACCGCGCCCAGCGTGGCGCCGACGACCGGCTCCGCGATGAAGGCGGCGACGTTCTCGGGCCCCTGCATCCGGATGAGCCGCTCCAGGTAGTCGGCGCAGTACGTGTCGCACGACGGGTAGGTCTGCTTGAAGTGGCAGCGGTAGCAGTACATCGGGGGCAGGTGGCTCGACTCCTGGAGCATCGGGACGTATTTCCGGCGGCGGATCGTGTGGCCGCCGAAGCCGAGCGAGCCGAAGAGGTTCCCGTGGAAGGACTGCCAGCGGCCGATCACGATCGACTTCGACGGCTTGCCGCGCTCCAGCCAGTACTGGCGGGCCAGCTTGGCCGCGTTCTCGGTCGCCTCCGAGCCGCCGGAGACGAACCAGACCTTGTTGAGGTCGCCCGGCGCGAACTTGGCCACCGCCTCGGCCAGCGCCGGCAGCGGCTCGCTGGTGAAGAGGTGCATGGGGACGAAGGCCACCTTGCGGGCCTGGGCGGCCATGGCGTCGGCGATCTCCTGGACCCCGTGGCCGATCGAGGTGACGGCCGACGCGCCCCCGGAGCCGTCCAGGTAGCGCTTGCCGTCCCGGTCCCAGAGGTAGACGCCCTCCCCGCGCACGATGACCGGGTATTCCCGCTTGAGATCGCGGTAGAGGACGCTCGACTGGATGACCTGCTTGCTCATGTCGCCCCCTGGGCTCGGAGGAACGGTCCGCGCCGGCCCCTTTGCCGGTAGCGGGTAGAATACGGCCGCCGACCCGGCAAAATCAAATCGGCAGACGGGCCCGGCTGGGTCCCGCCGGCGGGCGGGGTCGCTCGAGACCGGGTCGCCACCCCGTCTGAGGGCGCTCGGCTTTCCACGCACCGCCCGGCCCGGTTCCGCTTCGTGGCCATCGCCCGCTCGGGATAGAATCCCCCATACGCCATGCGCGCGAGGGATCCAGCTCAACTGGCCGTGTGACCACCATGGTGCAGGGCTTTCGGCTGGCCCGGATGTCCCCACTGATCCTGGGCCTCACCCTGGTGGCGCTGGCTGTGCCAGCCGTGTTCTTCGTCATCGTGATCGCCGGGGGCCGTCTGTTGCTGGTTCCGGCTCTACTGGTCGTCGCCATCTACGGCTGGGTGTGGCTTCGATTTCGGCCGACCCGGTTCGTCGTGCATCCGGATGTCCTCGAGGTGATCTGGCCGCTCAAGCGTCGGCAGCTACGCCGGGAGGACATGTCGGATGTCCGACGCATCGACAAGCAAGAGCTCCGGCGTGACGCCGGGTGGTGCCTGCGGGTCGGGGCGGGCGGACTCTGGGGCGGCTTCGGCTGGCTGTGGACCCAGCGGCGAGGGATCGTGCAGATGTACATCTCGCGCACCGACGGCTTCGTGTGGATCGAGCGGGTCGGCGACCGGCCGTGGCTGATCACGCCCGAACAGCCCGAGGCCTTTGTGCGCGCCCTGTCGCCCCCCGGACGACCGGTGGGCCCTCTCCGATGATCTACAGGATCTTGGACAGGAAGGCCTGCAGCCGGGGGTTGCGGGGGCGGTCGAACAGCTCCTGGGCCGTCCCTTCCTCGACGATCCGCCCCTCGTCCATGAACACGACCCGGTGGGCGACCTCGCGGGCGAAGCCCATCTCGTGGGTGACGATGATCATCGTCATCCCCTCCCGCGCGAGCTGCTTCATGGCGTCGAGCACCTCCCGGACCAGCTCGGGGTCGAGGGCCGAGGTCACCTCGTCGAACAGCATGAGCTTGGGTTGCATCGCCAGCGCCCGCGCGATGGCCACCCGCTGCTGCTGGCCGCCGGAGAGCTGGGCCGGGTAGACGTCCACCTTCTCGGCGAGCCCGACCTTCGCCAGGAGCGCCAGCGCCTGCTGGCGGGCCTCGGCCTCCGGCCGCTTGCGGACCACGACCGGCGCCAGCATCACGTTCCGGAGCGCCGTCAGGTGGGGGAAGAGGTTGAACGACTGGAACACCAGGCCGACCTCGGCCCGGACCTGGCGGATGTTGGTCCGGTGGTGGTCGAGGCGGACGCCGTCGATCCAGATCTCGCCCGACTGGACGGGCTCGAGGAAGTTCAGGCACCGGAGCAACGTGCTCTTGCCGGAGCCGCTCGGCCCGATCACGACGACCACCTCGCCCCGGGCAACCTCCAGGCTCACGTCGTCGAGGACGTGCAGGCGGCCGAAGTACTTGTGGATGTGGCCGACCTTAACCAACCCGGAGCCTCCGCTCGGAGTAGCGCGCCAGGCGGGACAGAGGATAGCAGATCGCGAAGTAGAGCGCGGCCACGATGCCGAAGACCTGGAAGGACAGGAACGTCTTCTCCATGAGGATCTGGCCGGCCCGCGTCAGCTCGACGTAGCTCAGCACCGACACGATCGAGGAGTCCTTGACGAGCCCGATCGCCAGCCCCACCGCGGGCGGGATCATGACCCGGACCGCCTGGGGGAGGACGACCCACCGCATGATCTCGAGGTAGCCGAGGCCGAGGGCCCGGGCCCCGTCCCACTGGTCCTTGCCGACCGACTGGACCCCGGCCCGGACGATCTCGGCCATGAAGGCGCTCCCGTTAACGACCAGCGCGGCGACGCCGGCCCAGAAGACCGGCACCTCCACCTTCAGCAGGATCGGCAGCGCGAAGAAGATGAGGTAGAGCTGCAGGAGGAGCGGCGAGTCGCGGATCACCTCGATGTAGGCGGCGGCCGGCATCCACAGCCACCGGCTGCGGGCAGCCCGGCAGAGACCGACCACGAGGGCGATCAGGGTGCCGAGGGCCAGGCCGAGCGCGCACAGCCGGAGCGTGTTGCCGAGTCCCTGCAGGAGCAGGAGCGCGTCCCACAGGTTGAGCTGGTCCTGGACGAACTTGGGGACCACGCCCACCCGCTCAGGCCTGGCGGAAGGCCCGCCGGCCGATCAGCTTCAGCGCCGCCGAGATGGTCAGGGTCATCACCACGTACATCGCCGCGACTACCAGGTACGTCTCGAACGAGCGGAACGTCCGGGAGATCAGCATCTTACCCTTGAGCGCCAGGTCCTCGACCGCGATCACCGAGACGAGGGACGAGAACAGGATGATGCCGATGAACTGGTTGCAGAGCGGCGGGTAGATGACCCGGAACGCCTGCGGGAATACCACGTGGCGCATGAGCTGGGGATAGCTGAGACCGAGCGACAGCCCGGCGTGGTACTGGCCGCGCGGGATGGCCTCGATCCCCGCCCGGATGATCTCGGTGAGGTAGGCCCCGTTGTTCAGGACCAGCCCGATCAGCGCGGCCGAGTAGTTGGGGACGTCGATGTTGACCTGCCCGAGCCCGAAGTAGATGAAGAAGAGCTGGACGAGAAGCGGCGTGTTGCGGACGGTCTCGACGTACCACGTCGCCAGCGCGCGGATCCAGCGGATGCCGGACAGCCGGCAGAGGGCGCCGATGGTGCCGACGACCAGGCTGAAAAGGAGCGTCAGGAGCGAGAGGTGGATCGTCGTCAGCGCGCCCTCCAGGAGCGTCGGGAACTCCTGGAAGACGAGCCGGAACTGGAAGACGTAGCCGGGCACGCGGGGACGGGAGGCTCAGGCGCGCGGCGCCCGGGGTGGTCTACCAGCTAGGAGAGACCCTCGCGGGCTCGGCGTTGAACCACTTCTTGTACAGCTCCTTCATCTTGCCGCTCTGGTGGAGCTTGTAGATGTAGAAGTTCAGGAAGCTGAGCCACTCCTGGTCGTTCTTCCGGACGCCGAAGGCATAGGGATTCAGGTCGAACGGCTTCTCGATGAACCCCAGGCTCTTCTTGGGGTCCCGCCCGGCGTGGTAGACCGTGTACGTGTAGTCCTCGATCTGCGCGTCGGCCTTTCCCTGCTGGACCGCCAGCAGCGCCGCCGACGCCTGGTCGAAGCGCAGTATCTGTGCCTTCGGGGCCTTCTGGCTGACCAGGATCTCGCCGGTCGAGCCCGTGGTGACCGCGACCTTCTTCCCGTTCAGGTCCGGCCAGTCCTTGATCTTGGCTTCCTTCCGGAAGATGACGCCGAAGCCGTCGATGACGTAGGGCTCGGTGAAGGTGATCGTCTTGGAGCGCTCGACGGTCGCGGTGAAGTTCGAGATGGCCACGTCGATCTTGCCGGCCACCAGGAAGTTGATCCGGTCGGGCGCCGTCGGCACCGCGACCAGCGTCAGCTTGACCTTCATCTGCTCGGCGAGGTCCTTGGCGATGTCCACGTCCATGCCGACGATGTTGTTCTGGGCGTCGCGGAAGCCCCAGGGTGGGAAGAAGTCGAAGGTGCCGACGATCAGCTCGCCGCGCTTGATGACCGCCTGCAGCGTGTCCTGTGGTGCCGCCTGCTGCGCCGGCGCGGTGTGCGGCCACAGCGCGAGGCCGAGCAGGGCCAGGAGAATCCCGCCTGCCGCGATCCGTCTGGTCCCCATACCGCCCCCTTTTGCGATGCATCGACGTCGGGAATCGCCCCGACACGCGCCCGCGCGTCCGCGGGACGCCAGATTCAAGCATGCGGCTCGGACTGTGTCAACCGGAGGCAGCGACACCGAGGCAGGCAACACCGAGGCAGGCGACACCGAGGTGGGAATACTGTGGTCGGGAGACCGGGGCCCAGGCTCGTCGGCCGGGCGCCGGCGCCGGACGTTGCCGAGGAAGTGCCGGTGGACGGTGAAAACAGACGGGAGGGTGCCGGGTGGTCCCCCGGCACCCTCCCAGTGAGGCGAAAGGAGTGCGCTTAGCAGGCGCTGATGTCGTTCGGGTTGTACGTGATCTTCCCGTTGGTGGCGTCCGCCGCCCAGTTTGCGCCCGGGCACTGGAGCGCGAAGCCCTGGACCAGCGTCTGGAGCGTGCCCTGGGTCGGGAAGGTGCCGTCGTTCTTGCCGTAGTAGATCGCGCTGGCCGAGCGGAGCGCGGCGATCGTGCCGTTGTCGGCGGCCAGCCGGGCCTTCTTCTGGACGTCCTGGTAGAGCGTGATGGCGATGGCCGCGATGATGGCGATGATGGCGACGACGACCATCAGCTCGACGAGCGTCACACCACGCTGGTTCCGCATCTGTCGGAACATCGAGTTCCCTCCTCTGTACGGGTTCGGATCGGGCAGCCGGCTCCGGTCCCGAATGAGCGCCGGTCCGGGCTGCGGAATCGCACGCGCCCGGATGTAATGCAAGAAGCGCCCCATCACAGGAAGTCCTTGATTCTGCGCTACGCTTCCCGCCCTCGTGTGGCTCATTCCGGTCCGGCCGGGTGTCAGGACGTCACAGCCGGCGGCCTGCGAATGAGCTCAAGCCCTTGTGGAAGTGAACGAATCTCGGCTTGCGCCGAGAAACGCGCGCCACGACCAAAAATTGCCAATGCGAGCCACCTAACGGTGGGACGGCGGAGACGGCCGGCGCGGCCTGTCAGCTCCGCTGCGCGTCGGGCAAGGTGGTCGCGACGGCGATGGGGACGACGTCGGCCCGCTCGGGGGCGAGCACGAGCAGGCTGGCGCCGGCGATGCGCAGGCCGGCCCCTGCCAGGGCGCGGCAGTAGGCGGCGAGCTGGGCCGTCGCCGCCGCGTTGACCGGAGCTAGCTTGACCTCCACCACGACGAGCCCGACGGCCGTCTCGTACACGAGGTCGGCCACGCCCTCCACGAGCCGGCCGTCCACCAGCGCGGCCACCGGCAGCTCGCGGAGCGCCCGCCCGGCGCCCGCGGCGGCCTGGTAGGGCTCCGCGGCCAGGGCGCGCTCGACGAGCCGGCTCGCCGCGGCGATGCGCTCCGCGGGCGCCTCGAGCCGGGTCGCCGCCACCGCCGCCACGGCGCCCGCCGGTCCGGCGCCGAGGTCGGCAAGCGCGAGCGCCCGGTGGACGAGCGCGCCCAGGCGCGCCCCCTCGCCCCGCGCCGGCCCGTCGCCCGCCGGGTGGAGGACGCCCGACGTCTCCCGCCCGCGGGCCAGCACCGCCTCGCGGGCGGCGGCCCAGGTGGCGGGCGGCGTGAGCGCCGGCGCGAAGTCCGCGGGCGCCGCGGTCGCGACGGGCGCCGCCGACTCCGCGGTCACGCGGCGGGCATCGGCCGTGGCCTCGTCGAGGAGCGGCGCGCAGAAGCCGGCGAAGCCCCGCGGCGTGAAGCCGGACAGGAGCGGGAGCACCAGGTGATCGCGCGCCCGCGTCGTGGCGACGTAGAAGAGACGGAGCTGCTCGGCCGCCGCGCGCCGCTCCTCGCGCTCGACGAGCGCCGCCACGTTGTCCGTCTCCACCGTCCATTCCCCGACCTTGCCGAGGCAGACGCCGAGCGCCGGCTCGCCTGGCCGCCGGTCCACCACCAGCCGCGGCGTGCCGGCGGTCCGATCCCACTCGAGGTCGGGCAGGACGACGACCGGGAACTCCAGCCCCTTGGCCGAGTGCACGGTCATGAGCCGGACCACCTCGTCCCCCTCTTCCACGATGGGCGACTCGCTCTCCTCGTACCCACCCCGGTCCTGGGCCCGCAGCCAGCGCACCAGCGCGCGGAAGGTCGAGCGCCCGGTCGCCTCCAGGGCGCGGGCGGTGTCGAGGATCCGCAGCAGGTTGGCCACGCGCTGGTCCCCGTGCGGGTCGAGCGCGTAGGTCGCGAGGACCTCGGTCTCGACGTAGAGGGCCTCGACGATCGCCGCCGCGCTCTCCCGCGGGCGACGGCCGTGGAGGTCGCGCAGGAGCCGCCAGGCGTCGCCGAGCACCGCCGGCGCCGCGGCCGGCAGCGGATCGAGGTAGGAGAACCGGCCGCCGGCGGCGGCGTGGGCCAGGAAGGCGCCGTCCTCGAGCCCGAAGAACGGCGAGCGGAGCGCGGCCACCAGCGCGACGGGGTCGTACGGGTCCTCGATCGCGGTGAGCGCGGCGAGCGCCCAGCCGACCTCGGAGCGCGCGTAGTAGTGCCGCCCGCCCAGGGTTCGGTACGGCACCCCGGCCGCCCGGAAGGCGTCCTCGTAGACGCCGGCGGCGCCCAGCGTGCGGAAGAGGCAGACGACGTCGCCGTAGCCCGCGGCCCGGGACTCGCCGCGCGCGCGGTCGCGCACGCTCCACGCCCGCTCGGCCACCGCCCGCCGGACGAGCGCGGCCAGCGCGTCGGCCTCGCGCGCCCGGCGCGCCTCGACGCCGGACGGTGGCGGCGCGTCCGGGGGCTGGTCGAGGAGCAGGGGCGGCTCGCCGTCCGGCGTCCCGGGCGGCGCCACCACCGCGGCGTAGGCGGGCTGGTAGTCGCCGTCGTCGGGCGGCTGCATCTGCGTCTCGAACAGCCGGTTCACGGCGCCGAGGAGCCGGGTGACCGAGCGGAAGTTGGTCTCCAGCGTCAGGACCTCGCCCTGCTCGGCGAGCAGCGCCCGCGCCCGCGCGTAGGTCTCGATGTCGGCCCGGCGGAAGCGGTAGATGGACTGCTTGGGGTCGCCGACGAGGAACAGGCGTCCGGGCTCGAGGCGCACCGCGTCCCACGCCGGGGCGGCGGGGCCGGCCGGATCCTCGGCGAGGAAGAAGGCGATCTCGAGCTGGAGCGGGTCCGTGTCCTGGAACTCGTCGACGAGGAGCGTCCGGTAGCGCGCCTGGAAGTCGCGGCGGACGTCCGGCCGGGCGCGCAGGAGGTCGCGCGTCACCGCCAGGAGGTCGTGGAAGTCGAGGAGCCCGAGGCGGCGGAGGCGGTCGCGATAGGCGCCGACGAAGCCGGTGAGCCAGCCGGCGAGGCTGGCGGCCAGGTTGTGGAGCCGGACGGCGCGGGCGGCGGCGACCCGCTCGCCCAGCTCGGTGAGCGCCGTCCGGGCCCGGGCGAGGGTCTCCCGGCCCCACACCGCCTGGTTCCCCCGCCCCGTGACCTTGCGGAACGGCAGCTCGGTCAGGAGCGCGGTGATCTGCTCCGCCTCGGCCAGCGTCTCGGTGTGGCGGACCCAGGCGACCAGCTCGTCCAGGTGCTGCACGAGCCGATCGCTGGCGGCGCGGGCCCGGGCCGGGGCCGCCGCGGCGAGCTCCTCGAGCCGATCGCGCACCGCGTGGTTCAGCTCGCCGAACGCTTCGGCGAGCGGGCGCCGGCAGCCCGGCGAGGAGATCGCGCTCCCTCACCAGCGCCTCGGCCAGCTCGCGCAGGCTCTGGAGCGGGACGCCGAGGGCGATCGCTTCCTGGAGCGCCGGCGGCGCGTCGGCGGCGGCCCGCTCGAGCCAGCGCTCCCACGTCTCCTCCAGCAGGAGCGCCGTCTCCAGGGGGTCGGCGACCCGGAAGCCGGGATCGATGCACGCCTCGACCGGCCGCTGCCGGAGCAGGTCGCCGCAGAACGCGTGGATCGTCCGGATGGGCGCCAGCTCGAGATCCGCGAGGGCCTCGTCGAGCCGGCGTTGTTCGGCGCTGGCGGCGTCGGCGGCGTCCGGTCGGGCGCGCTCGATCGCCTCCCGGAGCCGGAGGCGGAGGTCGGCGGCGGCCTTCTCGGTGAAGGTGATGGCGACCACCTCGTGGAGCCGCGCGCGGCCGCTCCGGACCCACGCCAGGATGCGGGCGACGAGGAGCGTCGTCTTGCCGCTCCCCGCGGAGGCCTCGACGAGGAAGGACGTGGCGAGGTCCCGCTCCGCCCGCTCCCTGGCCGGAGCGTCGGCGAGCACGGTCAATTGGGGACCTCCCGCCTACCCCCCCAGCCCCCCTCCCGATAGACCGGATCGATCGGACGGCCTTCGGCCTGGGGGGGACGGCTCGGGCCTGCGGCCGATCGGACGGCCTTCGGCCTGTGGGCGACGTTCCGTCCTTCCGGAGGCCACTGGGGGGAGGGGGGTGTCGGAGGACCGAGACCTTCAAGCGCTCTCACTCGACCTCCTCCTGGTCAGCCACCGCAGCGATCACCCGGATGGTCCCGGGCCGCGGCCCGAGCCCCGCTAGGACGCAGGGAGTCGCCGACCGCAGGCGTACTCCGAGTACGCCGAGGATCGGCGACGACCGAGGACGCCGCGGGGCGACGGGCCCCGGCCCGGGACCGCTCACTCGATCTCGGCCAGGCGCGCATAGTCCTCGCGCACCGGGTCTGCCCGCTTCCGCTCCACCCACGCCACGCGCTCGCGGAGCGGGCCGCACGCCATCTGGTAGTCGCACCACCGGCAGGTCTCGGGCGATGGGTTCTGGAAGAAGCGGCCGGCCGCGATGCCGTCCAGCACGGTGGCGAGCACCCGGTCGAAGTCGCCCCGCCGGGCCTCCCAGTGGGCGGCGGTGAAGGCGAGCCGCCGCCGCTCCCCGCGCCGGGTCAGGTAGTAGTACTGCGCCTCCTCGACGCGGGCGTCGAGCCCGCGCGCCCGGCAGAGGGCCTCGGCCGCCAGCCTGTAGACGGGGAGCTGGAGCGCGGTGCCGGCGGCGAGCTTCCCCCCGGCGCCGCCGCGGCTCTTGCCGCTCTTGTAGTCGATCACGCGGGCCCGCGTGCCTTCCGCCGTGACGTCGAGGCGGTCGAGGCGGCCGCGGAAGTCGAGGCGCCGCCCGTCGGGCAGCGCGTGGGCGACGGGCGGCGCCGCCTCGCCGCCGAAGGGGAGCTCGAACTCGGTCGGCACCCAGCCGGCGACCTCCCGGGCCTCCGCCTGGATGGCGGCCGTGAGATCCGTGAGGAGGCGCGCGCGCTCGCCCGCCCAGAACGGCGCCAGCCCGGTCGGCCCGACCGAGGCTTCCACCTCGTCGAACGCCTCCTCCAGGAGGGCGCGGGCGGCGGGGATCCGCTCGGGCGCGAGCGGGAGCAGGCCGTTGTCCCGGAACGCCGCGTAGGCGCGGGCGAGGATGCCGTGGAGGAGCAGGCCCCGGTCGGCGGCCGCCATCGTCAGCACGCGCTCGGGCTCGACCGGCGGCGCCAGGCGAAGGACGTGCGCCTGGTAGTAGCGGAACGGGCAGGCGGCGTACTGCTCGAGCGGGGTCGCCGCGACCGGCGTGGCGGCCGCGCGGTGATGCGCCGCCAGCACCGGCACCAGCTCGGGGGCGAGCAGGCCGTCCCACTCGCCGACGCGGTCGCCGTGCTCGCGGGCCTCCAGCGCGACGCGGGCCCGGGCGGCGCGCGGCAGGAGGGCCAGGCACGCCGCCCGCCCGGCGGCGCCGCCGTCGCGGGCGCTCGTCGCCTGGGCCAGGAGCCACTCGCGGCGGTCGAGCGGCGCCGCCCGCGCGGCCGGCGGTGCCGGGACGAGCGGGATGCGGTCGTGAGGCGGGAAGACCTCGAGACCGGAGAAGTCGCACGGCCGGCCGGTGGCGGCCTCGGCCACCCGCAGCAGGAAGAACGAGGGGACCCGCGCTCGCCCCGAGGGCGTGTCGACGCGCGGGTAGGTGAGGAGGAGCCGCGCCTCCGCCGCCGCCGCGGCCAGCCGGAAGGCCAGCCGCTCCTCGGCCGGGCGCCGGACCGCCAGCGCGAGCCCGGGCCGGCCCCCCGGGCGCTGCGCGTGGAGGAGCGCCCGCTCCTCGTCGAGGAGGATCGGATCCGGGCGGGGCGGGACCGGGAAGCCCTGCTCGACGAGCCCGGGGATGACGACGAGCTGGAACGGGAGCCCGAGGGCCTGGTGCAGCTCGCCCACGAAGACCTTGCCGTGACGCGGCTCGGGGCCGGGCTCGGCCGGCGCGACGAGGGCCGCCTCGAGCAGCCCCGCGAACTCGTCGAGGCCGAGCGGCGTGGCGAGCGGGGCGAGGGCGTCGAAGCTCGACAGGAGACCGGCCACCTGCTCCGCTTCCGCATCGCGCCGGCAGAGCCGGAGGAAGGCGCGCAGGAGCCCGCGGGCCAGCGTGGCGGCTGGCGCCACGTCCGGTAGCCGGCCGGCCGACGCGAGGAGCCGGCCGATCACGCGACCCAGCGCCAGGATGGCGGCGAGCTCCGGCGGGCGGGGCGCCGCCCCCTCGCCGTTGGCCTCGCCGGCGTGGCCCGGGGACGCGGGGCCGCGCCGCGCGCGCCACGCGAGCCGATCGAGGCCCCGCCGCCAGTCGGCGCGCCCCGCGACGACGCCGCCCTCCCGGGAGAGCCGGTCCCACGCGGCCGGCTCCACGCCCGCGGCGTCGCGCAGGCTCGCCATCGCGAGCCACTCCACCACCGCGGTGCGGGCGAAGTCCTCCTGGCGCGCGGCGAGCAGCAGGCGGAGGCTCCGGCCGGCGCGGGTCTCGCCGAGGCTCGGGGCGACGCCCCAGGTGTAGGGGATGCCGGCCGCGCCGAAGACGTCGCGGATCGCGCTCCGGTACCCGTCGGGTCGCCGCACGAGGACACCCATCGCCTCGAACGGGACGCCGTCGGCCGCCGCCGCCAGCAGGCGGCGCGCGATCTCGCGCACCTCGCGCTCCTCGCCCGGTGCCGCGACGATCGCCAGCCCCTCGGTTCCCGCGCCCGGCGCCGCGCTCTCCCGGAAGAGTCCGGCGGCGAGCGCGCGCGGCCCGCGACGCGAGGGGGCAGGGCTCCGCTCGATCGTGTAGCCTTCCGCCGCGAGCCAGTCCAGCAGCTCGTCCAGGGGCTCGAACGGCGGGCCCGGCTCCGCCGGCACCAGGGGGACCACCGGCAGGCGGGCCCCCAGCGCGGCGAGGAGCGCGCGCTCGGCGGCGTTCCACTCGATGAACCCGTAGACCACCAGCCCGGCCGGGCCGCCGGGCGGCGCCGTCGCGCGCACGCGCGCGGCGGCCGCCCACAGCGTGTCGGTCGGGTGGGCGAATCCGGCCGCGGCCAGGGTCCCGTCCGTGTGGCGCACGATGCGCGCCAGCTCGCGGAGCTTGGCGGCGCTCGACGGCCGGCCCGCGACCCCGGCGGCCTGCTCCAGCTCGGCCGGGCCGACGCCGGCGGTCCGCAGCTCGGCACAGGTGGCGGCGAGCGCCGCCGGGAAGCGCCGGGCGTCCCTCACCGCCGCGAAGTAGCCGTCGGGGGGGACGGCCTCGCGGAGCGCCTGGCGGATCACCAGGACGTCGCCGGCCTGGGGCAGCGGGCGGGCCGTGGCGAGCCCCTCGAGCAGCCGCTCGGCCAGCTCGGTGAAGGTGAGCACGTGCGCGTTCACGACGCCGCCCTGCCGCGCGGCGAGCCGCGTCAGGTGGAGACCCAGGAACCGCGACGGGACCAGGAGCCACACGGCGCCGAGCGGATCGGCGGCGCGGAAGCGGGCGAGGGCATCGAGCCACCCGGCCTCCAGGCTCGGCTGGAAGGGTCCGGCCCAGGCGCGACGGTCGGGCGGGCCGGCAGGGATCAGCGGGAGCTGGGCGGCGGCGGGTGGCGGGCGCCGGCGGCGCGTGGTCAGGACGCTCCCTGCGCGGCCCGGATCAGGGCGGGGAGCTCCTTCAGCCACTCGGCGAGCGGCGCCTCGGCGTCCACCACGATCTCCAGCTTGCCGCTCGGCAGTCGCCGGACCCGGCCGGGGCGGCCCGGTCCCAGCGGGATCACCAGCGCCTCCCGCGAGATGCCGAGCGCATCGGTGACATCGAAGATCTGCTGGATCTCTTTGAGAGTGACAGCCTGCATCACACGCTCCCGCTCATGTAAGCACCTCGCCCGCGGGCGGTCAACGGTCGCGCGCTCGGCACGGGGCGCCCGGCCAGAGGCGGATGGGCCGACGCCCCCCGGACTGCCTCCGTGCTACACGGGCTGGTACGGTGGCAGCTCGCTGACGTGCCGGGCGCACATCTGGCAGCTCGAGATCCCGCGCGCGGCGGCGGCCGGATCCAGCACCGTCTGGGCCCAGGTCCGGAACCGGCGGTAGTTCTCGAACACCGTGGGCCCGTCCGTGGCGAGGTCGCCCAGCCGGTAGTGGGGGCCCCCGTTCTCGATGGCGAACGGGCAGGCGTGGAACTCGCCGGTGGAGCGCAGCACGGGGAAGCACAGCAAGCAGCCGTTGTTCCCGTGGTAGTTGGTCTCCCGGTCGCGGTCGAAGGCCGCCTCGGCGCCGGCCCCGATGTGGTAGAGCACCTTGTAGCCCGAGAAGAGCCGCATCGGGTGGGTCCGGGCCCACTCCTCGAGCAGCGCCTTCGCGCGCCGGCGGGAGGGGCTCGGCGTCCCGCCCCATGTAGATCGAGTAGTTGAGCACCGCCTCGCTCCGAGGGTCGCTGTCGAGCACGCGGAGCAGCTCCTTGGCCCGCACGCCGTTGGAGTAGATCGTGAACGGCCCGGTGAAGCCGCGCTCGCGCAGGTACTTCATCGCGCCGATGAGCCCATCCGTGTGCAGCGTCGGCTCGCCGCCGTAGAACTTGATGTTGCCGTCCGGCGCGATGTGGGTCAGCGCGGCGTCGAGCACGCCGGTCGTGTAGTCGACGTGCCACCCCTTCGGCGAGCCGAACACGGTGCACCAGGAGCAGTCGCGGTTGCAGAAGTTGCCGTCGTAGAGGTACAGCTCGCGGAGGCCACCGTCCCCTTCGAGGAAGGTCTCCACGCTCTCGTGGAACGTGATCGGCCGGAGCTTCGGGTCCCGGTTCGAGTCGTTGAGCCCCCAGTCGTAGGTGTTGTACACGACCTGCGTAGTCCGCGATCGTCTCCAGCGGGAGGCCGGTGTGCTGGGCGACGAAGCGGAGCACCCCCCGGCGGTATTCCGCAGTGGAGTCGGCGCCCTCGGCGAAGTCCTCGGCGTACATCCGGAAGATCCGCGACACGTAGATCTTGCGCTCCGGGTGGTCGACCCGGCAGTTCCACTCGCTGGCCAGGAACTGCCGGGTCGCGGCGCCGAGGGTTTCCCGGATGCCGTCCGGCGCGTAGGCCTGGGGGCGCATCGGCGGGCAGCCGTTGGAGGCGCAGTTGATCACGAAGTGGATCCGCGGCTCCCGGAAGCGGTCCCGGAGGATCCGATGCTCGATCTCGTTCAGGCTGACCCCGACGCCTCCGGCGACGTGGCGAGCCCGCTCGAAGAACTGGCCGTCCCGGGTCTTCCACACCGAGCGGATCGGGTACTCCTCGATCACGGCGGCGAGCACGAAGGCGTTGTACGCGTTGACCCAGTACGCCAGCGCGTGCTCGGTCGTCGGGAACGGCTCCGGCGTACTGTCGGGGCTGGCGGCCGCCAGGGTCCCGACGAACCGGTCGAGGAGCTCGCGACGCTCGGCGAGGATCGTGTAGTTGACCTTGCCGTCCGGCGTCACGATGGCCGCCAGGAGCTCGGTCCAGGGCGCGTAGTCGAAGAGCGCGGTCGTGGCGGCCACGGTGTCTCCGCTCATGCGTCTCCCCTCCAGTCGGACGTCATGTTAGCACCCCATCGGCTCGGAGCCGGGCGATCGCCTCCGGCGAATAGCCCAGCTCGGCGAGGATCTCGTCGGTGTGCTGGCCGAGACCCGGCGCGGGCGTGTGGCGCGTCGTCGGCGCGCCGGGCAGGCGCCACGGCGGCCCGGCCTGGCGCTGCTCGCCGAGGCCCGGGTGGTCGATCGCCACGATGAAGTCACGCGCGGCCAGGTGGGGATCGCGCGTCAGCTCGAGGGCCGTCCGCACCGGATAGGCCTCGACGCCCAGCGCCTGAAGGCGCCGCGCGATCTCGTCGCCCGCCTGTCCGGCCGTCCAGCCGGCGAGGGCGGCGTCGATCTCGGCGCGCCGGGCCTGGCGGGCCGCCGTGTCCATCGGCCCCAGCCCGATCAGCGGGGCGAGCCGGGCCCACGCCGCGTCGTCGCGCACGGCGATCGCCACCCACCGATCCGCTCCCGCGCACGGGTAGACGCCATGCGGCACGAACCACGGATGGCCGTTCCCCAGGCGGCCGGATGGCTGCTTGGTCAGCGTCCACCGGGCGACCGCGATTCCGGTCAGCGCGGCTGCCGCCTGCTGCTGAGGCAGCTACGGTGTTGAAGATGACGGCACGGCGGTCGCTGGCCGCGTCGTGGACATCAGCCTTCCGCGGCACGCTCCGAACACGTGGACGCCGCGAGCGTGATCGTTCCCGGGGGCCCGGTCCACGCGATCGCGTGTCGTCCGGCCTCCAGCTCGACCACCCCCGGCCGGGCCGGCGTCTCGTCGATCGTCACCCGGAGGCCATCGGTGAGCGTGAGCCGGTAGGACGCCGTCGCCACGAGCTCGACGCTCACCCGGCCACCCGAAGGCGCCCCCGGGACGGGAATCGTGGCGCCCGGCACCATGATGCCGTCGGGATGCGGGACGTAGTGACGGTTGACGAACGCGGCGACCTTGAGAATGGCCTGGAGCCGCCGGTCGGGGTACGCCACCCGCGGGCGCGCCCGGCGGATCTCCTCGACCAGCCGCTCCTCGGCGATGACACCGGTCGCGATCCACTCCCGGATCCCGAGAATGAAGACCCGGTGCCGGTACGCGGACGGACGAAAGACATAGAGGGCCGTCCCGTCCAGGACCGGCTCCCCGGGGCAGGCGTGGCGGAGCAGCGCTCGCATGGTCAGGAGCTGGCCCCCGTTGTCGCCGGTCAGAGCGAGCTTCGCGCTGTAGGCGGCCGGCCCGACCAGCCCGACGACGAGCGCCGCCCCGGCAACCACGCGGAGCCGCGTGGTCCCGGCCGCCGCCCGATCGAGGAGCGTGGCGAGTGCGAGACCGGCGTACGTCGCTGCCGGCGCGAGCACCGGGAGCCAGGCGTACACGCCGACGCCCGGGGTCGTGGGTAACAGGAGGAAGAGGCTGACCACACCCATGGGGACGAGAAGTGGGGCGTTCAGGGGGCGCGCCCGGACGCGGCCCTCACCCCGGACCGCCAGGACGATCCCCGCCGTCGCGAGCACGAGCAGGCCCAGCGACGCGCCGCTCAGCGGCAGCTCCTTCCGGAAGTTGACGAACCGCAGGTTCCCGACCACGACCTCGGCGCCGAGCGCTCCGAGCGCCGGCCATCCGCCATCGAGCCACACTGCGCCAACGACGGCCCCCGGCAGGACGGCGGACCCCGCCACCAGGCGGGCCAGGTTGGCTGCCGCCCGGCGGATCGCGCCGGCACCGTGCCCGCGGCTTCCCAGGGCCACCACGGCCGCGACGCCGACCGCGCCGTAGGCGGTCTTGAGATTGAGCGCGAGCGCCCCGCCCAGGGTCAGGCCGGCGATCCACAGCCACGCCGGCGCCGGGCCCTCCCGCCAGCGAACCAGAGCGAGGAGCGTCCCGAGCCACGCCACCAGGGCGGGGACATCGGGGCGAACCTCGGTGGTCTGGTTGACGAACCGGGGCAGGAAGGCGAGCAGGAGGACGGCGGTGACCGCGACCGCCGGGGACAGCCGGCGCGCCAGCCGGTAGACGACCACGAGAGCGAGCCCGCTGGTCACCGCCATCACGGCGCGGGCGGCGAAGTAGACGTTCGGCGAGTCCACGAGCCAGCGGGTCAGCGGCGCGAGGAGGTAGAAGAACAGGGGGGCGTGATGATCCCAGAAGTCGAGATACGGGACGCGTCCGTCCGCGACCAGCCACGCCGCATGGAGATGCTCGCTCTCGTCCGGATCCAGGGGGGCGTTCAGCACGACGCCGACCCGGATCACGACCGCGAGGCCGAGGAGCGCGGCGAGCAGCGCTGGCGAGAAGCCGAGCCCGGCCCTGGCGGCCGCTTCGACCGGAGCCGCCTGGCGGGCGGTCCCCGGACCCCGGTGCTCGGTGGGCGGCGGGAGGAGGCTCACCGGATGCGATCCATCGAACGAGCAGAGCACCGGGACGCTCGCGGCGTCAAGGCCGGAGGGGGAAGGGCCGAGGTCTCGACCCGGCGCGTGCCGGATCCACGTCCGCGGGTGCCGGAGGGCTCGGCGTTACCCCCAATCCGAAGAAATGCGACGATCCCGAACCCCTCTTACCCTCTCCCCTAGAGGGGGAGAGGGCAGGGTGAGGGGGAAACACATCGGCCCCACCCTCACCCCAACCCTCTCTCCCTCCCGAGGGAGGGGGATGGAGCGGATAGGAAGCCACGATCGTCACGTCTGCGTGGCATCGGGAATTTCGGATTGGGGTTAGTTTAGCGGCGGACGAGCGGGTTCGCGGTCATGACGACACCTCCTGCGCTCCTGCCGCCGCCCGATAGAGGTCCGCGCACTGCCGGCAGATGCCGTCGGCGGGCCGCCACCTCGGAAAGCGGCGCTGGATCCGCTCCTGCGCCGCCCCGGGAAACCGCGCGGGCTCCGGCTCGAAGGCGTGCGTCGGCAGCCCGCAGAGCGGGCAGGGCTCGCCGGGCCAGGGGCCGCCACGGCCCAGCCCCAGGGCCTGGGCGGGCGCGGCGGCGAACCAGATCAGGTCGGCGTGGGTGAGGGCCGTCGCGCCGAAGAAGCGCTCGAAGGCCTCTTCGGTCCGCTCCCCCAGCATCGGGAACGTCGCCGCGAACTCCCGGAGGCGCTCGGCCCGGATGCCGGCCGGCGCCCAGCCCAGGCGCTCGAGCCGCCCGTCGATGCGCGCGTCCCACAGCACCCGGTACCGCTCGCGCAGCAGGGGATCGGGAAGCGCGCCCGCTTGGGGCCCGGCGCCCGGCGTGTAGCCGAAGCGGGGGTCGAGCATGTCGGCCAGGTGGCCCAGCTCGTGGCGGAGGAATGCGCGGAAGCGCTCGGGCTGCGTGAAGGTCTCGGGCCGGACCCGGAGGACGATGGTCCGTCGGGGGGCCGCGCTCGGCCCCGTCGCCTCAGCCACGAACAGCTCCATGCCCTCGTCCCGCCCCGACGGCGACAGCGCCACCAGGCAGCGACTCCCGCTCGCCGGGAGCGACGGCTGCTCGCGCACGGCCTCCATGATGGCCGCGTCCAGCCCGAGCCGCTCGAACCAGGTGGCGTGGAAGGCGCGGAACCGCGTCTCCCGCTCCTCGGCGTCCGAGATCGGGTAGAGGGCGTCGCGGCCGGCGTGGAAGCCCGGCTCCTCGGGCCGCTCCCGGACTGCCGCCAGCACCGCCGCCTCGACGAGCCGGGGCTCGTACTCGATCATCAACTCGCGCGCGCGCTCGGCCCTCACGCGCTCTCGCACGCCGCCGGCACGGCGGGGCACGCCGTCGAGCGCAGGTGGAGAAACTCGGGTCCTGCCGGGACGCCCACCCGGGCGCAGTCGCGGCCGACGAACTCGGCGCAGAGCGTGCCCAGGCCGCCGAAGAACCCGCCGGCGTCGCGTCGGGCGAGGGCGCGCCCGAAGGCAGGGGCCCACTGGCCCAGATGGTCCCGGAGGAACCTCCGCGCGGCCTGCTCGGTGGAGGCGAGCATCGCCGGGTCGCCGTGGTCCCGCGCGTAGGCCTCCTTCCGCGCCAGGAACGCCAGGAACTCGCACTCACAGCTCACGTGGTCCGGGCGCTCGCGGGCGTCGGGGCGGAGCCGGAGGCCGAAGGCGCGGTAGAAGGCGACGAGGTCGCTCATCTCGTGCACCGGCTGGAACAGCGAGTCCGTCCCGTACTCGGTCTCGTACGGCGGGACGGCGCCCCGGGCGGTGTGGCCGAACAGGCACTGGTGGCTCGCGGCCAGGGCGCCGAGCGCGACCGGCCGCGCCAGCTCGCGGACGAGAGCGGCCAGCGCCGGGTCCCTGCCGTCGTCGAGGGCGAGGGCGGCGTCGGCGAGCGCCGCCGCGCCGCCGGGCGAGGCCAGCCGGTCGAGGGTCTCGGCGTCCGGCGGCTGGAAGCCGAGGGCCAGCGCCTCGTAGAGGGCGCTCCGGCAGAGGATCCGGTCAGATCGAGTTGGCATGCCGGGCCGGCCGCGTGAACAGCGGCTCCTCCACCGAGGTCCGGAACAGCTCCTCGCCGTCCTTGCCGTAGGCGACGACCGTGTCGTTGTAGAGCGTGACGCGGCGCCCGCGCAGCGTCCCCTCGTAGACCTTCGGGCCCTCGATGACCTGGTAGCCGTAGATGATGTGATTGGATCGGCGGAAGAGCTGGAGCACGGCCAGCAGCTCCGCGATCGGGGTTCTCGTAGCGCTCGATCGCCTGATCGACGCCCGGCCCGAACATCTGACGGAGGTACGGCCGCGGCACCCAGCGCGGCGGGATGTAGTAGCCGTTCGGCTGCGGTGCCGAACTGCGGGTAGAGCGGCAGCGCGACCTTCGCCACGTGGACCAGGTAGTAGAGCGGGTGCTGGCGGTCCTCGGCCCAGGTCCCGTCCGGGGTCGATCTTCACGAGCCCCTGCAGCCGGATCTGGCCGATGCAGGCGGCCATGCAGCGCGTCTCCATCGGCACGCCCGCCGGTCTCCGGGTCCTTGCCTTCGACGCGCGGGTAGCAGCCGATGCACTTCTCGCGAGACCCGCGTGTTGCCGCCGGTACATCGACTTCTTGTACGGGCAGGCCTCGACGCACTTGCGGTAGCCGCGGCATCGCTACTGGTCGATGAGGACGATGCCGTCCTCGGGCCGCTTGTAGATGGCGTTGCGCGGGCAGGCGGCCAGGCAGGCCGGGTAGCGTGCAGTGGTTGCAGATGCGCGGCCAGGTAGAAGAACCAGGTCTTGTGCTCCGGCAGCTCCACGCCCGTCCGTGTCGCACTCGATGCGCTTGCCGCGCTCGCCGACCGGGTTGTCCTCGTAGATGTTGGGCGCTGTTCCACTCCTCGTCGGTGGGCAGGTAGCCGAGGACCCGCGCGCTGTCGGGCGTGAGCATGCGCTGCGGCCTCGAAGATCGTCTTGCCCTCGAAGCGGCCGTAGGGCGCCTGCGCGTCGTCCGCTGGCGCGCCGTCCCAGCCCTGGCCGTCCGGGTTCGCCTGGTCCAGCAGCTCGAGGATCTTCACGTCCCAGAACTGCGGGTAGCCGCCGTAGGGCTTCGTCTCGACGTTGTTCCACCACATGTGCTCCTGGCCCTTGCTGAAGGTCCAGGTCGACTTGCACGCCATCGTGCAGGTCTGGCAGGCGATGCAGCGGTTGATGTTGAAGACGAAGGCGAACTGCCGCTCCGGGATACGCCGCCTCGTAGGGGTAGTCCATCTCGCGGCCGAGTTGCCAGTTGTGGACCGTGGGCATGGCGTCAGCCTCCCTGCGGTCCGCGGCCGCCCCACGACGCCGACGCACTCGCCGACGATGCGCGCGCGATCTCCGCCGCCCCGAGCGCGACCCAGGCGCGCGTGCGCGCCCGGCGTAGAACGGGCTCGCGGAAGAGCGCCAGGAGCCGTGTCCGCGTCGTAGCCGATGCCGGGCGAACTCCTCGGCGAAGACGTACGCCATCTCCGCGGCATCGCCTCGACGTCGGCAGGCACCGCGACGCCGACCAGCTCCATCGGGTCATCGGGCTCGGATCGGCTTCGGCTCGCTCATTCGCGGCTCTCACTCCTGCCGGTGCAGCTCGCCGGCCAGGTAGCGCTTCATGAACTCGCTCTCGTTGTCCGGCGTGAACGCCGGTGGTCGCCGGCTTCCAGACGCCGCGCCCGCCGAGGCCGCCGTCCTCGGCCTTGGTGACGCTGCACCAGCGTCTCCTTGGGCACGGTGTTGATGGCGTGGTTGTCCGCCTCGCCGCCGAAGATGAAGCCCATGACGCCTTCGTCTTGTGGAAGAGCGTGTCGGTCTGGTGCATCGGCATGTGCCAGTTGCGCGTGACGGACTGCTGCGAGCCGAAGCGGAGGTTGGCCTGGTAGCCGGTGTTCTCGGAGAGCGGCGCGGCCGTCGGGCCGCGTCTCGTGCGCCTTCACGGTCCTCTCGGTGGCGATGAACGGCGCGTGCTTCATCATCACGACGTTGTAGGGGTAGGCGGGTTGTACTTGCACGCGCAGCATGCAGCGGGCGACCTTGTAGAACGGGTCGCTCGGCTTCGCGCCGAGGTACGGGCGGTCGGCGGGGTTGGCGTCCACGTAGACGTAGTCGCCGTCCTTGATGCCGAGGTCGCGCGCCGCCTGCGGGTTCATGTGGAGCTGGTGCTCGCCGACGCTCGGCGCGCGCTTGTCGAGGCGGTACGGGTCGCCGAAGTTCGAGTCCCAGATGATGTGCCAGTCCACGTTGCGCCCAGCTGCGAGTGGACGCTGTGGCGCGTCTTCGGCGTGAGGCAGTAGAACTGGAAGCCCTTCTCCCAGAGGAAGTTCTTGGTCTTCTTCACCTCGGCCCACGGCAGCTTCACGTTGCGCACCGTCCGCGTCGTCCCAGTGCTCGGCCGTCCGGCGGGATGCCGTAGTCGTTGGGGCGGACGTAGCGGGTTCGCGCTGACGATGACGTTCGGGCAGGTAGGGCGTGGCCTCGGGGCCTTCGCGGTGGACGATGAAGTTCTCGCCGTACTCGATCGCCTCGGGGACGTCGCTGTAGGCGTGCAGCCGGCCCGTGTCGGTGTAGAACGGCTCGTTGTCGTGCACCTGCTCGTAGAACGGGATGCGCGGATAGGTGCGGAAGAGCATGAGCGCGCCGCCCGGCGGCGCCGTACTTGCCGGCCATGATGTCGTCCAGCTTGTAGCCGGCCGTGGTGGTGCAGGTGTCGAGCAGGCGCTGGATGTAGACCTCCGCGCTGGCCTTCGAGCTCGAACTTGAAGTAGTCGGCGAAGCGCTGGTCGCCGGTGACCTCGGCCAGCGCGCTTGGCGATGCCGGCCAGGATCACGAGGTCGTCCTTGCGTGTCGAAGACGCGGCTTGATGCCGCCCTTCCAGATCTGCAGGAACGGGTTCGAGCAGCAGGCGGTGATCTCCAGGTCCTCGAACTCGAGCCAGCGAGTTGGCCGGGCAGCCCGACGTCGGAGTACTCGACCGACGCCGTCATCTGGATGTCGATGGCGACGATCATCTCGACGTTCGGGTTGACGTTCTTGATCATGCCGTAGGCCCACTTGGCGTTGTTGATCAGGTTGACGTTGGTGAACACATCGCCTTGGTCGGCGTCGGCATGTGGCGTCTTGCCGGTGAAGACCTTGCGGCCGTCCTTCGGCGTGTCGACGATCAGGGGCAGGTCGCCGTGGTTCCAGTAGGCGGGCTCCTCGTCCTTGGTGTAGGCGTGCGCCTTGATCGTCCTTGCCGTGGCGCGTTCGGGTCGAGGTTCGGCTCGAACGGGTCTTCGGCGACCCAGCCCTTGAAGCCGGGCCCGGTCCAGGGCGCGCCCTGGAAGAGCGCCGCCTTGTAGTTGCCGGCCCAGGCGTGGCAGCCCGCGCCCGGCTTGCCGATGTTGCCGGTGAGCATCAGCGGCAGGTAGGCCGCGCGGTTCACCTCGGTCGCGTGGAACCAGTGGTTGATGCCTTCGCCCTGGTGGATCGCGACCGGCTTGATCGTGCGCGATGTCCTTCGCCAGCTGCTCGATCAGCTCCTTGCGGCGCGTGCGGTGATCTCGGAGACGGTGTCGAGGTCGTAGTCCTTGAGATGCATCTGGTAGAGCGTCCACGAGCGTCGCGACCTCGACCTCGCTGCCGTCGACCAGCTTCACCGTGCACGTGCCCTCGAGCGCCGGGTCGATGCCGCTTCTGCGCCATCCGCGTCGCCGACGTCGTCGCGGGTGATCGCGCTGGAGCGCCCTGGCCCGCTCGTCCCACACGACGTAGTCGCCGAGCTTCTCGTGCTGCTCGTCGCGTGAGGCCCTGGATGCGTCATCGACGGCCCGTCGGCGGCGAGCGCGGCTGGTAGTTGGGGAAGACCTCGTGCGGCGCGCAGCCGCTGAGGGTGTCGGTGCGGACCAGCAGCGGGAAGTCGGTGAATGCCTTGACGAACGCCTCGTCGTACCACTGCGTTCTCGATCATCAGCCGGGTGACGCCGAGCCACAGCGCCGCGTCGGTCTGCGGCCGGATCGGGATCCAGTAGTCGGCCTTGGTCGACGGCGGGCCGTACTCCGGCGCGATGACGACGATCTTCGCGCCGCGCTCCATGCACTCGATGAACCAGTGGGAGTCGGCCATCTTGTTCTCGACCAGGTTCTTGCCGTCCATGATGATGAGCTTGGAGAAGCGCAGGTCGTTGAAGTCGCAGTCGGAGTTCTGCAGGCCGTGCACCCACGGCTGGCCGGGCGCCTGGTCGCCGTGCCAGGTGTAGTTCGACCAGTTGCGGCCCGCCCTTCGCCTCCTCGGGGTCACGCCGCGGATGTGGACGTCCAGCAGCGCGAGCGAGTTGTTGAGGCGGTACATGCCGTACTTGCCGATCACGCCGAGCAGGCCCATGCCGCCGCGCATCTTGATGCGTGCGCGTGCCGGCGCCGTCCATCGCCGTCGATCATCTCCGGCTGGTAGCCCTGGGCCAGGAGCAGCTTCGCGCCCTCGTCGCCGCTGTAGCGCGTCGGCGATCGCCATCAGCGCCTTGGCGATGTAGCGTGAAGGCGTCGTCCCAGGAGATCTGGACGAACTTGTCCTGGCCGCGGCGAGTCGAACAGGTACTTGGCTCTCAGCTCCGGCGGTCAGCTCCGGGAAACCGTCGTCGGCCCAGCGCTTCCAGCCCTTGCGCACGATCGGGTGCTTCAGCCGGTACGGCCCGTAGAGCGACGCGGTGGAAGGTGTAGCCCTTCGCGCACTGGCGCGGGTTCCAGTTCGCGCGTGGCGTTGTTGCCGTAGAGGTCGGCGTAGCGTCTGGTAGTCGTAGTTCGCGCCGAGCCGCATGACGATGCCGTTGCGCACGAAGGCGCGGACGCGGCAGGCGTGCGTGTCGTTCGGCGAGCAGACCCAGTCGAAGGTGCGAGTCGTACTGGTACTGGTCGCGGTAGATCTTCTCCCAGTCGCGGGCGACCGACCCCGCCAGCGGGTTCTCGTCGGGGTCTGCCGCCGCCAGGAGCCGGAGCGGGAGGCCCAGCTCGGCGGCCGCCACCCCGCCGGCCGAGCCATCGCAGGAAGTCCGCCGATCGATCTCAATGGGTCGCTCACGCTCCTTCTCCTCACGGCTCGAACTCACGGCTCGCAGCCGCAAGTCCTGCCAGATCGTGACCGACTTCTTGCCGTCGCGGTCGCCCGCGCTCCCGTTCCAGACGGCGAAGGCGACCGGCACCGTCTGCCCGGGGACGAGCCGGACCGCCTGCTCCCCCGGCGCCGCGAGCGCGCGGCGGAACACCACGCGGTACGCCCCGGTGCGGTAGGCGCCGCGCGCGGTCACGCGCTGGTCGATCCGCGGCCGCGCCTTGCAGCGTCCCGAAGCCCTGCGCGGCCAGGTCCTCGGCGGCGCTCTCGCGCGGCGGGTCGGCCACGATGTTGCCGGCGCCCCAGCCGGTCACGAACGTCGGGTCGGAGTGGAGCGTCAGCGCGTGGCGCGTCGGCTGCTCCATCGGGGACGATGAGGAGGTTCGGGTACGAGTCGATGCCGAGGTTCGGGTAGACCTTCTCGAGGTCCTGAAACGCCGGCTCGAGATCCGCCTGCCGCTCCGACTTCCACATCCAGATGTTCACGAACTGCGCCTTGGCGCCCATGGCGAAGAAGGGCGGATCGGCCGTCAGCGCGAACTCGACCGCCGCGGCGTCGCGGAAGTCCTGCGGGCGGATCGCGGTGTGGTCGTCGGTCGCGTCGGCCCAGACGAGGAGGAAGCGCCAGCTCCGGCCGTCGTGGAGCGCGCGCACGGTCAGCTCCTCCGGGCGGTCGGTGCGCCACCAGAGCGGCATCAGGTGGAGGTTGACCGGCGGCGCCGCGCGCCACGTCCCCTCGTCGGGATGATCGGGCAGCGGTGTCGACGCGGCGGGCGGCGATCACGAACCTGCGCATCTCGACCCGCGCCCGCTGCGTCGTCGCTCGACAACGAGCGGACGAGGTGGACGAGGTGCCAGGCGTCGTCGCCGTAGGCCCAGTCGCTCATTGGCATCGGCGTGCCTGGCATCCCGGCGACGATGCGACGGTAGAGCTGCTCCGGCTCGGGGCTGCCCTTGAAGACGCCCAGCGTCAGATCGCGCGGGCGGGTCGGGTAGCCCTTGTCGTCCTTCTGCTCCTGCGCGCCGTCGCCCTGGCCGGTCGCGCCGTGGCACGAGGCGCAGGCGTCGGCGTACAGCTCGAGGGCGCGGGCGCGCGCCTGCGGCGTCGTAAGGGCGGCTCCGGCGGGACGCGGATCACGCCGGTGCCGGCGCCGCCCTCGCCCGTCGGGTCGGCCGGCAGGGCGATCGTCCACGGCTGTCGGCACGAGCGACTTGACGTAGTGGACGAGCGCCCAGCGCGTCTCCTCGGCCAGGTGCCCCCACGACGGCATCGCCGACCCCGGCATGCCGCGCGAGATCGTGCGGAAGAGGTCGTCGTCGGTCGGCACGCCGCTCCCAGGTCGAGATGAGGGCGGAACTTGCCCGCGCGTGAAGTCGCGCGGCTGCGGGTAGAGGAGGTAGGCCGCCTCGCCGTCGCCCCGGCCCTCCGGGCCGTGGCAGGCCGCGCACTGCGCCTCGTACAGGCGCTGGCCGAGGGCGAGGAGGTCCGGCGACGCCGCGCGGACGGTCGAGGGCGTAAGCGAGACCGGCAGCGGGCCGGACTCGCCCGCCGGCGTGCCGGGCGACGCCGCCACCAGGCCGAGCAGGAGGAGGCCGAGGAGAGCGCCGGCTCGCCGCATCGTGTCCCCCGCCTGGAGCCGGCGGGTCCTGGCCGGCGGCATGACGCGCGTCATCCGCTTCAGCGGACGCCCCGGTGGGCGACCTCGCCCCGCTCGACCTCGGCCGGGCTCACGCAGCCCTGCTGGCAGCCCTCTCGCTCCGGCCACTCGGAGCAGCGCTCCACGCGCGGCGTCGGGTCGCGGAACATCGCGGCGACCGCCGCCCCGCGCGCGTCCAGGTCAACCTCGGCCGGGGCCCCCGTCTCGGGGCACCGGACGGCCCGCCTCCCGCGGAATCGGCGCCAGGCGTCGTAGGCGACGGGCAGCAGCACGTACCCGGCACCGATGACGGCGATCCCGACCAGGACGATCCAGGGGCTACTCATGGCACCCTCCTTCCCCGTCCAGCGCGGGCTTGGACTGTTGCTCGCCGCTCCGCCGGATCAACTCGACGATCCGATCTCGCAGATAGCGCCGCTGGCCGCCGAGCGTCAGGACAAACGGCAGCTTCCCCTCGCGGGTCCAGCGCGCGACCGTGGCGGGGGACACTTCGAAGAGCCGGGCGACGGCCGACCGGGTCAGGTACCGCCGGCCCGAGGCTCGCTGTGTGCCGGTCGTCACCATTTGCTCGCATTGCACGCCGGCCGCGCTCGGAAGTCCATGACGCAGATGGTTCAATTTCTTAGAGCGGGCGGCCTACGGCCGGCGTCGTTGGTCAGGGTATGATCGGCGGCATGGCACCGGCACCACCGGACCCCGGGATCGGTCCATTTGGCGGCCTCCTCGGCGTCCGCCGCCGCGGGATGTCCGGCGGTGAGGCCAGCTTCGAGCTGACTGTCCGGCCCGAGCACATGAATCCCTACGGCGTGCTCCACGGCGGACTCCTCTACGCGCTCGTCAACTATGCGATGGGGGCCGCGCTGGTCTCGCGCCTCGATCCCGGCGAGCGGTGCGCTACGCTGGAGGTAAAGATCCAGTGCCTGACGCCGGTGCCGAGCGGGGAGGTGCGGGCGGAAGCACGGGTCGTGGAGCGGACGCGTCGGATCGGCATCCTCGAGGCCCGCGCCTACGCCGACGGCGACCGTCTGGTGGCGGTGGCAACCGGCACCTTCTACATCAAGGCCTCGCAGTAGTGTGACGCCGCGCGTGACGGGCGCTGTCCCGCCGCCGCCACGCGCCCGCTAGTAGCGCGGGCGGCCGTCCAGGACCTCCCGGACCTTGCCGGCGAAGGCGTCGGGCGCGAACGGCTTCTGGATGAGGGTGATGCCCGGATCGAGGACGCCGTGGTGCACGATCGCGTTGTCCGTGTAGCCGGACATGTAGCCACCCGCCGCATGGCTTCCTCGGTGGTGAGGTCCAGGGACAGGGCCTGACCGACCGCCAGGAGGGCCTCGGTCTCCCTCAGCCGCTCGGTGGTCTCGGAGAGCAGCCGGGCGTTCTCCAGGGCCAGGGCCGCCTGGTCCGCGAACGTTTCCAGCAGCGTGACCTCGGCTGCCGGGAAGAGGCGACCCGGCCGGTCGGCGATGGAGAGCGCGCCGATGATCGTCCTCTTCGCCCGCAGCGGCACCGCCACCATCGCCCGCAGCCCTGACCGCTGCACGCGCTGCCGCACGTCGTCGGTGAGCGTGATCGCGGCATCGCCGAGGATCGGCGACGACCGAGGACGACCCTAGGTCGGGACGGACGCCCAAAGGCCGAAGGCCGTCCGAACGGCGCAGTCCGAGCGCGTCCCGGCCGAGATGAACGTTGCGAAGCTCATCGGCCTCGCCCGCGCCGCTCGAGCCAGGTCAGGGCGCCGAGGGCCAGCAGCACGGCGAGCCCGAGCCCGGCCGTCACCGAGAGCGCGGCCTGCTTGGGGAGGCGGGAGAGGAGCACCGCCGCGCCGCCGAAGGCGGCGCTGGCGCCGAGCAGGCAGCCCACGGCCTGCTGGGGCGAGAGCCCGAGTCGCAGGAGCCGGTGGTGGAGGTGGCCCATGTCCCGCCGGAGCGGGTTCCGGCCGCGGGCGGTGCGCCGGACGACCGCGAAGACCGTGTCGACCACCGGGAGGCCGAGGGCGACCAGGGGCAGGAGCAGCGTCATCGCCGCCGTCGTCTTGCGATTCTCCAGGAGCGCGATCGCGGCCAGCACGAGCCCGATGAAGGTGCTGCCGACGTCGCCGAGGAAGATCCGCGCGCGGGGGAAGTTGTAGGGGTAGAAGCCGACGATCGCGCCGGCGAGCACGAGGGCGAGGATGGCCACGTCGCGCTCGTTCTTCAGGGAGCCGACGGCGCACAGGGTCAGGGCCGCGATCCCACCGATGCCCGGGGCCAGCCCGTCGAGGCCGTCCACCAGGTTGAGGCCGTTGATCACGGTGGCGACCCACAGCATCGTCATCACAAGGCCGAGCGATCCGAGCGGGATCGTGGAGCCGAACGGGTTCGTCAGCTCTACCACCTGGAGCCCCGAGAAGTACAGGATCGCGCCCGCCGCGAAGTGGACGGCGAGCTTGGTGGGGATGCCGCACGTCCGCAGGTCGTCCCACACGCCGACGACGACCACCGGCACCGCCGCCAGCGTGATGCCGATGGCATGGGACAGGGAGATCCCGATTCCGATGCCCTGCAGGACCCACAGGGTCCCCAGCACCGCCACCGCCAGGCCGAGACCGCCGAGGGTCGGCACCGGCTCGACGTGGACCTTCTGCACGCCCGGGTAGTCGAGCGCCCCGGCCCGCCGCGCTTCGGCGATCACCAGCGGCGTCAGGGCGAAGGCGGCGCCGCTGGCCAGCAGGAAGGCCGCCAGGTCGGCCGGGGTCATCCGGCCGCCCCGGCGCGTGGCCGGCGGAGCGCGTTCGCCGCGACGAGGAGGCCGGCGCGGAGTGCGAGGGCGGCCGCGATGGCGACGCGCGCCGGCCAGGGGGCGCCGAAGTGCTTCTGGACGTAGCGCCACATGCCGCGGTGGCGGGCCCACACGATCCACGCCGGCACCGCGCCGCGGCTGGCGCCGATGTGATGGGTCACGACGGCGTCGGGCAGGTAGACGATGCGCCAGCCCGCGTCCCGGATCCGCCGGCACCAGTCCATGTCCTCGACGAAGAGGAAGTAGGCCTCGTCGAAGCCGCCGACGGCGGCGAGCACCTCGCGGCGCACGATCAGGCACGCGCCCGAAACCCAGTCCACCTCGCGCACGCTCCGGTGATCCCAGTCGAGGTACAGGTAGTCTCGCGAGGCGGCGTTGCCGGGGAGGAGCCGGGTGAGCAGGGCGTAGCGGCCGAAGAAGATGGTGAGGTACCCGGGAAAGCGGCGGCACGAGTACTGGAGGCTTCCGTCGGACTCCAGGAGCCGGGCCCCGGCGGCGCCGACGGCCGGGTGGGCGTCGAGGTACCCGACCATGGCGGCCAGCGCGCCCTCGTGGACGATGGTGTCGGGGTTGAGGCAGATGACGTGGCGGCCCCGGGCGAGGCCGATTCCCTGATTGGCGGCGCGCGCGAACCCGAGGTTCTCGGCGTTGGCGAGCAATCGCACGCCGGGGAAGCGCTCCCGGAAGGCGCCAGCCGCCAGCGTGCCGCCGTTGTCCACGACGACCACCTCCAGCCGGAGGGATTCGCCGGCCTTCCCGAGGCTCTCCAGGCACTCGGCGAGCAGTTCGTCGGTCCGGTAGTTCACGATGACGACGGAGCAGTCAACCGGGGCGACGCCTTCGGGGGAAGGAGACGATTCAAGGAGAGGACCCACGTGCGTCCCGGCGATTATGGAAAGGGGGCGCCGCGAAGTCAAGCCGCCGACTGTTTGGATCCTCCCTCCCACCCCCCAACCCCCTCCCCCACCCACCGGGGGGGAGGGGGAGCCGGAGGGACCGGCGGCTTTCAAGGACCGATCCGAAGATGCGGGCGGTGTCCAGGCCTGGTCATGGGTCGCGCCACCGGATCTCGCCCATCATCACGCCGAGCCGCCGGTCGTCGCGCGATGGGGAGAGGCGGCTCGGCACGAAGCTGTGACCGGTCTCCACCTCGACCAGCGCGTGGGCGCCGACCGGCTGGCCCAGCGGGACCTCGAGGGTCTGCCACTCGGCGGCAGTCAGCCGCAACACGGCCACCAGCCGGCGATCGACCCAGAGCTGGACGGTCTGCGGCCGCGAGGCGATGTCGGGAATCGGCGCCCGGAACGCCAGCAGCATGACCCGCCCTCGGATCGGCACCGTCAGCGCCGCGCGGGGCCCGGTCCAGCGGGCCGGGCTGCCGTCGGGCTGGCGCTCCCATCGGTAGAACCCGGCCTCGTACCCGGGCGAGACCGGGCGCTCGAGCGCCGCCTCTGCCCGCAGGCCGAGGCAGACCAGGCCGAGGGCGACCGCGGTGAGGGCCCACCGGGGCGACCGGACGGGGCGCGGCTTCGCCGGGGCCAGCGCGGCGGCCGTCCCGGTCAGGATGCAGGCCAGGTAGAAGAGCGCGTTGACGCGGAAGGTGAACTGGACGGCGCCGTAGGCGAGCCAGCCGGTCAGGCTGGCCACCACCCCGCTCAGCAGCACCGCGGAGGGCTCCGTCGCCCGGGGGAGACTCCGGAGGGCGCCGAGCCAGATCCCCCCGAACAGGGCCGCGAAGCTGGCGAGCCCGACCAGCCCCTGCTCGGCCAGCAGGTGGAGGTAGAGGCTGTGGGCCGTGCCCCAGAACGGGCCGAAGGACTCGCGCAGCGCGCCGGCGTACTGGTGGAAGAAGAACGCGTAGCGACCGGTCCCGACGCCGAGGAGCGGGTGGTCCAGCGCCATCCGGAGCGCGGTCTGCCAGAGCCGCAGCCGGTTCGGGTCGTCGGCGAACCGGGCCAGTCGCCCGGCCACCCGGCCGTGGAGCACGAAGGCGTCGAGCATCACCGCCGCCAGGATGGCCAGGACGACCGCGCCGAGGATCGACACCGCCCGCCGGTGACCGTCTCGGGCCGGACGGCGCCCGACGAGCAGGCCGAGCGTGACGAACGCGACGAGCGCGGCGAGGTAGGCGGCGCGCTGGAAGGTGAAGACGAGGGCCAGGCTCCCCAGCCCGGCGGCCGCGACTCCGAGCGCGCGCCGCCAGCGGGGGGCGGCGGGCGGCAGGGCCAGCGCCGCCAGGGGCGGGAGGACGAGGACCAGGAAGAGAGCCAGGTAGTCCGGGTTCCACGCGACGGCGGTGAGCCGGAGATCCGGACGCTGCCAGGTCCAGAACGACAGCGTGAGGTACTGGCCGGCGGTGTGGATCACGCCGAAGAAGCGGAGGAGACCGAAGCCGGTCAGGGTGAGGACGATCGCGGCCAGCGCCGGGAGCGCGCGCACGACCGCGGCCCCCATCGCCGGCTGGGCGGCGACGGCCAGCAGTCCCGTGCCCAGGCCGAGGACGAGGACCCGCTCCAGGTACTTCAGGTGCGAGATGTCGGGGATACCCTGCGTGAGCATCGTGGACCAGTCCAGCGAGTCGAGGAGCCAGAGGTCCTCGAGGAGGTCGCGGAGGTCGAGCGGGAGCGCGAGGACGGCGGCGGCCACGAAGGCGAGCAGGGCGGCGCCGTGCGACGGGAGGAACCGGACGCGACCCAGCAGCCAGTGGCCGAGGAAGCTGCCCAGGACGAGCGCCACCAGGATCGGCTCGAGCAGGAAGTACCGCGTCTTCGGCTCGCCGAGCAGGAACGGCACGACGAGCAGGAGGGCGGCCAGCCCGTTCGCCGGGTGCCGGATGGTGGTGACCCCGATCCCGATCGACACCAGGGCGGCCGCGATCGGCGCCGGGAGCCCGCCCGCGGCCGCCAGGAGCCCCACCACGGCGAATCCCGCCAGGACCCACCAGGGCGACATCTCGCCCGGTGGCGGCGCCTCACTGGTGCCAGCGACCGTGGCGGCCGCGCCGGCGATGCCCCCAAGGCTCCCGCGCCCTCCCGGCTCAGCTCGGGACCTCCGAAGAACCCGGAGGGGGTGAAGGAAAGCCGGCGGCTCCCATTCCGGTCGCCTGTCGGTTTCTCTCAGCGCTCCGGCTCCGCCCACGGGGCCGGGGCGTTCCGCTACGAGCCGCGGCCCAAAGGCCGAAGGCCGTCCAACAACCACGGCCTCCGCGGGGGGGCCTCGGGGGGGTCTTCCGAGACCCCCCCGGTGTCCTCACCGGCGCTTCGACAGGGACGGCGTCGCCACGCCCACGGGCTGGGCCGGACCGGCGGGACCAGCGGTCGCCGGGCCCGGGAAAGCTCGCTGCATCGCCTCGAACCAGATCCCGGCCATCCGCACGTAGCCTTGCTCGTTCGGGTGGAGAGGGTCGTCGATCCCCCGGTCCGGGGTGCCGAACAGCGACCGGTCGTTCATGCCGTCGAAGATCTCGGCGAGGACGACGCCCCGGTTCCGGGCCAGGGTCCGGATCATCGTGTTGGCCTCGTCGATGATCGCCTGGGCCCCGGGGTCGTTCCGGAAGTTCGGCGGGATGGTGCCCAGGACCGGGACGGTATGGTTCTCCTGGGCTCGGCTCACCATGGAGTCCAGGTTCCCGACGATGGAGGCGGAATCGATCTCGCGGCTCGCGTCGTTGGTGCCTTCCATGATGAGGACGAACCCGGGACGGTCGGCGGCCAGGACGCCCGGCAGCCGCGCGCGACCCCCTGCCGTCGTCTCGCCGCTCACGCCCCGGTTGATCACTCGCCAGCCCGGGTCGAGGCCCCGGAGCATGTTCTGGAGGTTGTTGGGATAGTTGTTGCTCGTCGCGAGCCGACTCGTCACGCTCCGGAGACCGAGACCCCGCCGGGTCAGACCCGGATCGCCTAGCTCGCCCACGGTGATGCTGTCCCCGAAGGCGGTCGCCCGCAGCGGGTTGTTGGAGCCGAAGTCGAAGTTGGCCGGCGTCGCCGAGTTGCGGCGTGCCCGACCCGGTGCTCTTGCCTCCGCCCCCGCCGCAGCCGGCGACCGCCAGCGCCGTCAGCGCCAGCGCGAGCGCCATCCCACCCGGGCCGAGCGCCCCTCCCCTTGGTGCCATCACTCGCTCCCTCCCGAAAGAATCTCGCGCACGATGTAGACCGGCTTCCGCTGCGACTCGTGGTAGGTCCGCACGAGCATCTCGCCGAGGAGCCCGTTCATCACGAAGAGGACGCCGAGCAGGATCAGCAGCACGGCCAGCTGCAGGATCGGCCGGTTCGCCAGCGGCACGCCGTGGACGAACTTCTGGTAGGTGAGGGCGAGGGCCAGCAGCGTCCCCGCACTGCCCACGCCCAGGCCGAGCAGGCCGAAGATCTGGATCGGCCGCGTCCCGTAGCTCATCAGGAACTTCACGGTCAGGAGATCGAGCAGCACCCGGACGGTGCGCCCGATCCCGTACTTCGACACCCCGCTCCGCCGCGGCCAGTGGCCGACGGGGATCTCGCCGACCGTGGCCCCCACCCAGCGGGCCAGGGCCGGCAGGAAGCGGTGCATCTCGCCGTAGAGCGCGACGTCTTTCAGGATCTCCCGCCGGTAGACCTTCAGCGCGCAGCCGTAGTCGTGCAGGTGCACCCCGGTGATCCAGGAGATCAGCGCGTTGGCGGCCTGCGACGGCAGGCGGCGCGACCAGAAGGCGTCCTGGCGGTCCCGGCGCCAGCCGCTGACGACGTCGTAGCCCTCCTTGAGCTTGTCGATGAGCCGGGGGATGTCGGCCGGATCGTTCTGGCGGTCACCGTCCATGGTCACGATCAGCTCACCCCGGGCCCGATCGAACCCGGCCGCCAGCGCCGCCGTCTGGCCGAAGTTGCCGCGTAGCCGCACCACCCGGAGCGTGGGGAAGCGGGCGACCGCGTCCCGCAGGCGGGCGGCCGTCGCGTCGGCCGACCCGTCGTCGACGACGATCAGCTCGTAGGGCCGGCCGAGCCCTTCGAGAACGTCGCGCAGGCTGTCGAGCAGGGGCAGGACGTTGTCCTCCTCGTTGTACACCGGGACGACCACCGATACCATGCCCGGCACCACGCGGCGCCGTCTCCCCCGCGGTCCTCCGGAACGCTTCGGGCGGGCGTCGCTCACGAGGCCTTCTCCCCGGCCGCCCGCAGCTCGCCGAGCGTCAGGTTCAGCGCCCCCAGGTACGCGAGGCCGGCCAGCGTGATCGGGATGTAGTTGACGGCGTGGTAGAGGATCGAGAGCGACAGCGCCGTCGCCTCCGGCACCGCGAAGAGCGCCAGCGCGAACTTCGTCGCGAACTGGAAGGTACCGAGGTAGCCCGGCGCCGACGGGAGCACGAGGAGGCCGGCCACGATGGCGAGGACGAAGAAGCCCGCGTGCAGGGGGAGGTCGAGCGAGAACGCCACGAACGTCGCCTGCAGGCCGAGGGCGTTGACGATCCAGATAGCCAGCGACAGCCCCGCTATCGTCAGGAGCGACCGTCCGTCACCGAGCGTGTCGAGTCCGAGACAGAACGACTCGAGGGCGTGGCCGGCAGGTGACCGGAAACGGGCCGGCAGCCAGACGAGGAGGCCCGTGATCACCCGGCGGCTCCGGCTCCACCGCAGCGAGAGCAGGGCGCCGAGGACGGCGAGGTACAGGCAGAACGAGGCCGCGCTCAGCCACAGGAGCCATCCCGGCAGGCTGAGGAAGAACAGCCCCCCGACCAGGAACAGGAGGAGCGTGAACCCGTCGAAGATTCGCTCGATGACGACGGTGGCGAACGCGAGGGGCGCCGGGATGGATTCGGAGCGGCCGAGCGCGTAGGCCCGGACGAATTCGCCGATGCGGGCCGGGAGGACGTTGTTGGCCATGAACCCGATCAGGGTGATCCCGAACAGTCGATGGACCCCGATCTGCTTGACCGGCCGCAGCAGCACCTGCCAGCGCACCGCGGTGAGCCAGAATCGGACGGGGAGGCTCAGGACGACGAGGACGACCCACGCGGGGCGGACCGTCGCGAAGGCCCGGGCGACCTCGCCGAGATCCACGCCGCGAAACGCGAACCACAGGAGGACCAGGCTGACGACGATCCCCAGCCAGAGCTTCCAGCGCATCTCGTCAGCCGAGGTCGGCCGCGACCGCCGGCCGGGCACCCGGGCGGCGGAGGCGCAGCGCGCAGAAGATGGCGACCGGTCCGCCCACCAGCAGCGTCTCGCCGAGGACGGCGCCCACGTTGTGCCAGTTGACGAAGGCCGACCAGCTCGCGCCGTGGTGGATGTCCGTGAAGACGAGGAGCGGGGACAGGAAGACGGCGTCCGAGAACGGCCACAGCAGGGGAATGCCGCGGGGCACGGTCCGGTCCACGGTGACGAGGTCGAGCGCCAGATGCGAGGCGTAGGCGGCGCCGAGAATGGCGGCGCGCCGGGCCGGGGGCCCGAGGACGGGGGAGGCCAGCGGGGCGGCCAGCAGCGCGAACAGGACGGCGGCGGCCAGGCTGTGCGTCGCCCAGTGGTGGTAGCGGCTCGGATCGCCGACGAGGAGGCCCGGCAGGAAGTCGAGGTCGGCCGCTACGCCGGCGAGGACGGCCAGGGCCCACGGGCGCCAGTCCCGGCGCAGAGCGCCGCCGGGAGTGAGCCCGGCGTACACCGCCGCCCCGGCCAAGGCATGGGCTACCGGCGACGGCATCCGCGCCGAGTCTTCACCGTGCAGCCGCGCCGGGGGCCGCGGGCTTGCGGCCGACGGCGATGAGCGACAGCCCGAAGGGGAGGGACAGCGCCGATTCGGCGCGAAGGAGCGGCACCAGGAGGTTCTGCAGCCGGAGCTGCACGCCTGGCACGGTGGTCCGCCGCAGGAGGACGCTGTTCGCGTACCAGCCGAGCACGCCCAGCCGGTTGAAAAAGGCCGTGTGCTCGCTCGCGAAGCCCGCCTCGGCGAGCCTCGCGAGCAGGCCCTCGCGCTCGTAGCGGCGGTAGTGATAGATGGCCTTGTCGATGGCGCCATAGAGCCGCTGGTGGGCGGGGACGAGCAGGACGAGGCGACCGCCGGGGACGAGCGTCTCCCACATGCGGCGGAGCGCCTGCCGGTCATCCTCGATGTGCTCGAGCACGTTCAGGCACACGATGGTGTCCAGCCGGAGGTCGGCCAGCCCGGCCGGATCGAAGTCGGCCAGGTCCAGGCGCCGCACGTGCACCCGGGTGTGGCGCTCGAAGGTGTTGGCCAGCAGCCGCAGGTAGCGCGCGTTCAGGTCGGTGGCGACGATCAGGTCGCGCCCCACCAGGAACCGCGTCAGGGTGCCGATGCCCGAGCCGATCTCCAGCACCCGCTGGCCGAGGTGCGGGGCGAGCTGGTTGAAGATCCAGCGGTTGTAGCGCTCGGCCCGGCTCAGCCGGAGCAGCGTCTGGTAGCCCGGATCGGTGTTGTCCTGGTCGTCGAGGACCGCATACTTGAGGATCGTCCACAGGGCGGCCACGCCGTCGGTCCAGCGGATCTTCTTGCCTTCCCAGTATCCTCGCCCGGAGTAGGAGATGGGCACCTCGTAGATCCGAGCCCGGACTTTCGCGAGCTTGGCGGTCAGCTCCGGCTCGACGCCGAACCGGTCGGAGCGGATCGGGATGCTCTTGATCACATCCGCCCGGAAGGCCTTGTACCCGGTCTCCATGTCGGTCAGGTTCAGGTTGGTCACCGCGTTGGAGGCGAGCGTCAGGAGCTTGTTGGCCAGGTGGTGCCAGAAAAAGAGGACGCGCCGTGGCGAGCCGGTGAACCGGGAGCCATAGACCGCGTCGGCCTTCCCCTCCACGATGGGGCCGATCAGCCGAGGATACTCCCGCGGATCGTACTCGAGGTCGGCGTCCTGGATCACGACGACGTCCCCCCGCGCCTCGGCGAAGCCCCGACGCAGGGCCGCCCCCTTGCCCTGGTTCCGCTCCTGGTAGAAGACGCGGATCTCGTTCTTCTCGTCGAACGTCCCCGCCCGCCGGGCCTCCCCGAGGTCCGTCTCCAGCTGGCGCAGGAAGTCCCGCGTCCCGTCGGTGGAGCCGTCGTCCACGATGACGATCTCCTTCGGGATGGCGATCGCCTGGACACGCTCCAGGATCTCGGGCAGCGTCAGCCGCTCGTTGTAGACCGGCACCACCACGGACAGCTTGAAGGGAGCCCCCCCGTCCACCCGGGCATTATACCAGCGGGTTCGCCGTCCCGACCTAGAATGACCGCACCGACACGTCGGGGAAACCCGCTACGACGCGGGCGGAATCCGACTTGGCCGCTCCGTGGCGTGCGCTAGCGTGGCGCTGTCCATGGACAGCCGCGCCGGGGAGAACGGCGACACCGGGCGAGCGCCGCTCGGCCCGTCGAGCGCCTTCGCCGCCGGCGTGTCGCTGCCGGCGACCCGGCGGCCCACGCCGGCCCACCTCGAGGAGGTCTGCCGGATCCACTGCGAGGTCATGCCCGACGGGTTTCTCGCCCGGCTCGGGCCGGCCGTGCTGTACGAGATCTACGCGGGGGCCGCCTCCTCGCCGAGCGTGATCTGGCTGGTCCGCCGGTACGGTGCCGGGATCGCCGGGTTCCTCCTGGCGACCGTGGACATACGAGCCCTGTTCCGTCACGTCCTGCTCCGGCGCGGGCCGCGCCTGGTTCCGCACCTGGCCCGGGCCGCCAGCCGCGATCCCCGGCTCGTCGGGCGGATGCTGGAGAGTCTCCGGTATCCGGGGACCCGGGGCGGCCAGCCCGCCGGCCCGTCGGGTGGCGCCGAGCTGGTGGCGATCGGGGTCCGGGCGGAGTACCGGTCGAACGGCTACGCCACCGCGATGATCCAGGGCCTGAACGCCGCGTTCCTCCGGCGCGGGGTGTCGCGCTACACTGTCCCGGTCTACGCGTCGAACGCGGGGGCCAACGCCTTCTACCGGAAGCTCGGCTTCGAGGTGCTGCACGAGTTCCGGATGTACGGCGTGGCGTGGACGCGCTACCAGCTCGATCTCGGTCGAGACCTCCCCCACCCCGGTCACTCCGAGACAGAGGACAGGAGGCACTGATGGAGCATGGGACCCGCATCGCGCCCCCGTTGCTGTACGAGATGTTCGGCGTTGGCGCCCTCATCGCCACGTACTGGATCGTCGAGCTGGACCGGCCAGCGGAGATCCTCGGACTCGACGACTACAAGGTATGGGACCGGCTCGAAGCCGCGCTGCTCACCGTGCTCACCCTGCTGCTGGCGCTTCCCGCCTTCGTCCGGATGCGGCGCCTGACCGCGCACGTCTTCTACCTGGAAGCGCTCCTGCGGAGCCGGAGAGGGGGTGGCCATCCCCGGGGCGAGATCGTGGCCCGTCTCGGAGACGGGAACCCGGCCACCGAGTGGCGATTTGCGTTCGACAGCGCCGTGCAATCGATCCTTCATCCCGAGCGCGGGGGGCGAGTCGTCGCCGGACAGGCCTCCCGGTCCGCGGGCGGACTGCTCCGCGAACAGTACGAGGTCGAGCGCGAGGGCGGCTCACGATTCTTCGCGGACGGCGAAGACCTCCGGTACCTGCCCCTCTGTGAGGGCCGGCCGATGCGGTATGTCAGGGCCAGGCACGACGTGGAGGGACGTCTGACCCTGGTGTATCAGTGCCCGGATTGCTGGGAGACCAGCGAGCTCCTGCTGTGAGATGACGAGCTGTCAGCGAAGCGCGAACCACGCCCGTGGATGATTGGCGACGAGTGTTTCGAGTCGGCGCGGTGACCGGTCGTCACGTCGCGGGCGTCGTTGCCGTCGGGGCCCTGCTGCGGCTCCTCCTCCTCCGCGGCGCCAGCCTCTGGTACGACGAGGCGACCGTCGGGCTCGCGGGGCTGGCCGTCTTGCGGGGCGAGCTCCCGATCTACTTCTTCGGCCAGCCGTTCATGGGGGCGCTCGGCGACGCGTACATGACGGCGCCCCTCTACGTCCTGTTCGGCGTCTCGGCCCGCACCCTCGAGCTCGGCGGGGTGCTGGCCGGCATCGCCTGGCTCGTCCTGGTGGTGCGCCTGGCGCACGATGCCTTCGGGCCGCGGGCGGCCTTGTTCACGGCGCTCGTGCTGGCGCTGCCCCCCGACTACCTCCTCTACTGGGCCCACGAGGGGCGTCCCCACTACCCCCTGGCCATGGCGCTCGGCACCCTCGCGCTCCAGATCGCCCTTCGACTGCCGATCGCGCGCCCGGCCCGCGCCGTGTTCCACGGCGGGCTGCTCGGGCTGGTGCTGGGGCTGGCGTACTGGACGAATCTGCTCTCCCTCGTGTTCTTCCCCGCCGTCCTCCTCCTGCTCGTGCGCCGCGGCCTGCGGCCGGGCCTCGCCCGCGCGGCGGGAGCCGCGGTCATGGCGTTCCTCCTCGGGAGCCTGCCCCACTGGCTCTACGCGGTCCCTCACGGCACCGCCGTGCCTCCGGCCGGGGGGCGGCTGCGGCTGGCCGAGCTGTGGGAGTACGTGAACGCGGCCGTCAGGCTGTCTTGGCCACGACTCGTCGGGGTGCCGGCCAGCCTCCTCGAGCACCGCACCGGCGCCGGGCTCGCGCTCGTCCTCGCCCTCGTCTACGGGCTGGCGGTCGCCACCGCAATCCGGGCGCTCCGCCGGGACCCCCCGGGGCGGCGCGATGCGAGCGTCGCGCTGCTGGTGCTCATCGCCACCAACCTGGCGGTCGCCGCGGGAACCCAGTACGGAAGGTTCCTGGCGGCGGACTCGCGCTATCTCCTGCCGCTCTACACGGCGCTGCCGCCGCTGCTGGGCCGATGGATCGCCGGCCTGGCGGCGTGGCGGGCGGCGGCGGTGGTCGGGGCCCTCCTCCTCGTCCACGGCGCGAGCGGGCTGGGGAGCCAGCTCGAGAACCTGCGTCCGTCGGGCGCGCCGGAGGCGGAGGTCACCCGGGCCCACCTCGAGACGGTGGCCGCGCTCGAGCGCCAGGGGCTCCGGCGACTCTACGCCCCCGACTTCGGCACGCGCGTGTTCACGTTCCTTTCGGCTGAGCGTGTGATCTTCGCGAGCCACTACGAGGAGATGTACCCACCCTATGCCGTCGCGGTGGACGCTGCCGAGCGAGTGGCGTGGTGGATGGGCGACCCCTCGCCCAGCTTCGAGGCGAGCCTGGCGGCGCTGGGCGTCCACGCCACGTTCGTCCGCGCCACCCGGCATGGTGGCGTCTACGTGGACTTCGGGCTGGCGGAGCAACGGGTGCACGCGCTCGACCCGGGCGGCTGGGATGCGACAGCGAGCGCCGGCGGGGGCACCGCCCGGTGGGTGGCTGACCGGGACGCCGCGACAGTCTGGAGCACTGGGCGGCCCAAGCGGGGCGGCGAATGGCTCCAGGTCGACCTCGGCCAGGTCGAGCCCGTCGCGCTGATCCGCTGGCTGCCGGGGACCTACCAGGAGGTGCCCGACGGGCTGACCCTGGAGCTCTCGCGCGACGGGGTCGCCTGGAAGCAGGTCATCGACCTCCCCACCTACATGGGGCCCCTCTACTGGTCGGCCGGGCGTCCCATGGGGCACGTCCGGAGCGGTCGCGTCGAGCTGCGGGTGCCCCCGACGCCGGCGCGCTACCTGCGTGTCACCCAAACGGGAGCCAACGCCATCTGGCAATGGACGGTGCGCGAGCTCTACGTGTACGCGGCAACGGGGGAGCCGACCGCGCCGGTGCTGCCGGTCAACGGCCTCGCGCTCGCCCGCCAGGTTCGGGCGGCCGGCGTGACGCGCCTGTACGCCGATCACGGCTGGGGAAGCCGGGTCGCCCTCGCCGAGCCGTTCATCCGGATCATGCCGGCCAATGCCTCCGTGGACGCCTACGGCTTCACAGGCGCCGCCCACGACCTCCTGCCCCCGCTCCGCTGGACGCCGGGCGCCGGCATCCTCCTCGAGGCGCCCGACGCCCCCGGGTTCGCCGAGGTGGCGCGCGCCAGTGGCCTGGCCTACACCGAGCAAGCACTCGGGGATCTCCGGCTCTTCACCTACGCGCCGCCGCCTCCGCGACCCGGTGTCGCGCTGCCGCGCAAGAGCCTTCGCGTCTCTGCGTCACGCGAGCCTGAGCGGGCCCCCCTGGCTACCGACGGCGATCGCCGCAGCCGCTGGGCGACGGCCCACCCCCAGACCGAGGGCGACTGGGTGCGTGTTCAACCTGGGCAGTCCGCGGACCGTGAGTGCCGTGGAGCTGTTCACGGCGACCCCGACCGACGCCGGCCGCGGGCTGGCCGTGGAGGGAAGCGACGACGGGATCACGTGGCGGCCGCTCGCGGCGTCGCTGGTGACCAGGGCCCGGCTCCGCTGGATGGGGATCGGCGTCCTCCGCGACGGCGTCGGGGCGCAGCGCCTCGAGTTCCCGCCGGCCCGGCTCACGGCGCTGCGGCTCACCCTGACCCGCGGCCATCCGGTCTTCGACTGGTCGATCCACGAGCTGACGGTCTTCGCGCCGCAGTAGGAGGACTTCGCGGGACGTCTCGGACGCTGGCCCGCGGACGCCGGGGCGAGACCGCGAGCGACCGCGGAGCGTGCCGAGGAGCGGAGATCGCGGTCGGCGAGATCGCTCGGCGGGCCGGTCGGGCGAGGCGAAGCGTAGCACCGGTGCGGAGCCCCCTGCTATACTGCGGCCTATGCGAACGCTGGTCACGGGGGGCACCGGGTTCACCGGAAGCCACCTCGTGCGCCGTCTGCTGGCGCGCGGAGACGAGGTGCGGGTGCTCGACGCCGCTCCGGGCCTCTTCCACGACGAGCTGAGCCGGCTCGGGGCATCGATCACCCTTGGCAGCGTGACCGACGCCGCCCTCGTGGACCGCCTGGTCGCCGGGACCGACCTCGTCTTTCACCTCGCCGCCGCGTTCCGGAAGATCAACCTGCCGAAGCGCGACTACTGGGAGATCAACGCCCAGGGGACCCGGCACGTCGCCGAGGCGAGCCTGCGCCACCGGGTGCGGCGGCTGGTCTACTGCTCGACCCAGGGCGTGCACGGCCACGTCGCCGAGGTCCCCGGTCACGAGGGCTCGCCGATCGCGCCCGAGGACTACTACCAGCAGACGAAGCACGAGGGCGAGCAGCTCTTGTGGGAGGTGGCGAAGCAGGGCCTGGAGGCGTGCGTGCTCCGCCCCATGGGGATCTACGGCCCCGGCGACCCCGGGCGCTTCCTGATGCTCTTCCGCGCCGTCCGCCGGGGGCGGTTCCTGATGTTCGGCGACGGCGAGGTATTCTACCACCCCTGCTACATCGACAACCTGGTGGACGCCTTCGAGCTGGCCGCCGAGCATCCGAAGGCCGTGGGCGAGACCTACCTGATCGGCGACGATCGCTACGTCTCGCTGAACGAGCTGGTGCGGGCCACCGGCCGGAGCCTCGGGGTCGACGTGCGGATCGTCTATCTGCCGTATGCGCCGCTCTGGCTGGCCTCGGCGCTGTGCGAGGCGATCTGCAAGCCGCTCCGGATCGAGCCGCCGCTCTTCCGCCGGCGCGCCGAGTGGTTCCGGCAGACGCGCGCCTTCACCGTCGACAAGGCGCGCCGGGAGCTCGGCTTCGAGCCGCGGGTGCCGCTCGACGAGGGTCTGGCCCGGACCGCCGCCTGGTACAAGGAGCACCGCTACCTGTGAGGAGCCCGTAGCCCCATGTGCGGGATCGCCGGCGTCGTCGAGTACCGGGAGGGATACCAGACCCCCGGGCACGTGCTCGAGGCCATGGGGAAGATCATCGAGCACCGGGGCCCGGACCAGGGCAGCACCTTCCAGGACGGACCGGTCGGCCTGGTCGGGCGCCGGCTCAAGATCATCGACCTCTCGCCGGCCGGGTCCCAGCCGGTGCCCAACGAGGACGGCTCGATCCAGCTCGTCTACAACGGCGAGATGTTCAACCACGCGCCGCTCCGCCGGGAGCTGGAGGTGCTCGGTCACCGGTTCCGCGGCCGGTGTGACAGCGAGGTCGTGGTCCACGCCTACGAGGCGTGGGGTCCGCGCTGCGTCGAGCGCTTCCGCGGCTTCTTCGCCTTCGCGCTCTGGGACGGCGGGCGCCGCCAGCTCCTCCTGGCCCGCGACCGCATCGGGATCAAGCCCCTCTACTACGTCGAGCGCCCCGAGCGCTTTCTCTTCGGCTCCGAGATCAAGGCGATCCTCGAGCACCCCGACGTCCCGCGCGAGGTGGACGTCCAGTCGCTGTACCACTACATGGGCTACGAGTTCGTGCCCGGCCCCGCCACGATGTTTCGCGGGATCCGGAAGCTGCCGCCGGGCTCGATCCTCCTCCTGAAGGACGGCCAGGTCGAGATCCAGCCCTACTGGGAGCTGCGCTTCGCCGACTCGCCGCACGACGCCGCCACCCTGGAGCGGCGGGTCCGCGACGCCTGCCGGGACGCGGTCCACGCCTGGATGATGTCGGACGTCCCCGAGGGGGTCTTCCTCTCCGGCGGGCTGGACTCCACGGCGGTCCTCGCCTTCGCCCGCGAGGCGACCTCGGGGCCGCTCCCGACCTTCACGCTCGGCTACGACGACCCCTCGTTCAGCGAGTGGGAGTACGCGCGGGAGGCGGCCCGCTACTACGGGACCGAGCACCGGGAGATCAAGATCCCGCCGATCACCCCGGCAACCATCGAGGAGGCCGTGTGGCACCTCGACGAGCCGATGACCGACCTCTCGGCGGTGCCGCTCTTCCTGCTCTGCCGGGAGGCGCGCCGGGACGTGACGGTCTGCCTGTCGGGGGAGGGCGGGGACGAGGTCTTCATCGGCTACGACCGCTTCATCGCCTCCAAGGCCGAGAGCTTCTACCGGCTCCTCCCCGGGTGGCTGCGGCGCGGCGTGATCGAGCCGCTGGCCGGCGGCCTCCGCGATCACGAGCGGAAGAAGGGGCTCCGGGTCGTGCTGCGGCGCTTCATCGAGGGAGCCCGGCTCGATCCCGAGGGTGGCCACATGCGCTGGCAGTACTTCGGCTCGCCGGCCATCGAGGCGCAGATCTTCAGCGGCGCGGTCCTCCGGTCGGTGGACCGGGACCGCTTCGCGCCCATCCGGCGGGCGCTCGAGCGCTGCGATTCGACGCGCCGCCTCGACCGGGAGATCTTCGTGGATACCCGGTTCACGATGCCGGACTCCGTGCTGATGAAAGTCGACAAGATGTCGATGGCGCACGCGCTGGAGATCCGGGTGCCGCTCCTGGACCACCACCTGGTGGAGCTGGCCGCCACCATCCCCGAATCCCTGAAGTTCCCGGGCTTCCGGACCCGCGCGATCTACCGCCGCGCGCTCCGGGGCGTCCTGCCGCCTCGCATCCTGACCCGGGGCAAGCAGGGCTACAGCCTGCCGCTCAAGCAGTGGCTGCGCCACGAGCTGAAGGACTACACGATCCGGCTCCTCAACGACTCGGAGGCCATCCGCGCCTACTTCGACCGGGACGGGGTGAACTGGATGATCGCCGAGCACCTCTCCCTGCGCGCCAACCACAACCACACGCTGTGGGCTCTCATCAATGTGGCGCTGTGGCACCGGCGATTCATCGAAGGAGTGTAGTGCCGGCGGCAACGCCGTGATCCGACGAGGTGTAGGCTGAGGCCAGGGCGCGGGTCGTTCTTCCTCCGGGTCGCCGTCAGCGTCGGGCTGCTCGTCCTCCTCTTCGCCTTCGTCGACCGCGCGGAGCTGGCCCGGCGGCTCGCCTCCGCCGACGCCGGGTACCTGCTGGCGGTGATCGCCGTCGTCACCGCCGACCGCCTGCTGATGGCCTGGAAGTGGTGGCTCCTGCTCCGGGGCCGGGACGCGGCGGTCAGCCTGTGGGCGGCGATCCGCGCGTACTACCTGGCGTCGTTCGCGGGCTGGTTCCTGCCGATGACGGTGGGGGCCGACGCCGTCCGGATCGCGGCCCTGGCCGGCCAGGGCCGCACCACGGGCCTGGTGGCCTCGGTCGTCCTGGAGCGGGCGGTCGGGGCCCTGGCCCAGGCGGTGCTCGCCACCATCTCGGTCGGCTTCCTGATCGCGCTCGGCCTGGGCGCCCAGGTCGGCCCCGGCGAGCGCTGGGCGGGGGCCGCCGCGCTGGCCGCGGCCTTCGCCGCCTTTCCCTTCTCGTTTCGCGCGGCGCGCTGGGTCGCGGCCCGGGTCGGGCCCGGGACCGGCTGGCGGGCCAAGCTCGGCGCGCTGGCCGCCGCCTACGCGAGCTACGGCGGCTCGGCCGGACTCGTGCTGGCCTTCTTCGGGCTCACGCTCCTCGAAGGCTGCCTCCCCGTCGTCTACCACTACTTCGCCGGCCGGGCCCTCGGACTCGATCCCGGCTGGAGCTTCTACATCGCCACCGTGCCGCTGGTCTTCCTGGTCTCCCGGCTGCCGATCAGCCTGGGCGGCCTGGGCGTCCTCGAGCTGTCGTTCGTCTACCTCGGATCCCTGCTCGGGCTCGGCCGCACGCAGGCCTTCTCGATCGCCGTGCTGTCGGAGGCCCTGGTCCTCGTCTCGCTGATCCCGGGCGCCATCGCCTACCTCTTCCCGGCCCGCCCCTCGATCCCGGCCCGGTCGGTCGGGGCCGCCGCGGCCGACAACCGGCTCGCCGACATGCAGGGCGCCCTCTTCGATGACCGCCGCTCGGCGGCGCAGCGCTACATGGACCTCTTCGTCGGCGAGCGCGGCTGGTGGGCCCTCGTCCGGTACGAGCTGGTCATGCTGGGCGCCTCGTGGGTCCCGGGGGCCCTCGGTCTGCTCCTGCGCCGGCTCTTGTATCCCCGGCTCCTGGGGGCCTGCGGCCGGAACGTCTCCTTCGGCGCCAACGTGACCCTGCGCCACCCGCGGAAGATCCGGATCGCCGCCGACGTCGCGATCGACGACGGCTGCGTCCTGGACGCGAAGGGGACCGCCAACGACGGCATCCGGATCGGCCAGCGCGTGTTCCTGGGACGGAACACGATCCTGGCCTGCAAGGACGGCGACATCGTGCTCGAGGACGGGGTGAACATCTCGTACCAGTGCGCGGTGTTCTCGGCGTCCTCGGTCCGGATCGGGGCCGACACGCTGCTGGCCGCCTACTGCTACGTGGTGGGGGGCGGACATGAGTTCGAGCGCACCGACATCCCGGTCATCCGCCAGGGCCGCCCGTCCAAGGGGATCGACGTCGGCCACGGCGTCTGGCTGGGCGCCGGCGCCATCCTCCTGGACGGCGTGAGCGTGGGGCACGACGCCGTGATCGGCGCCCACGCGGTGGTGACCCAGGACGTGCCGGCGTTCGCCATCGCCGCCGGCGCGCCGGCGCGGGTGGTCCGGGATCGGCGGGAGTCGGGATGACGGGGTCGCGCGGCGGGGCCTCGGTCACCCTGCGCGCTCCGCCCCCGGGGGAGCGGGAGCGGAGGGTGGCCGTGGAAGCGGGGGAGACGGGGGCCGGCCGCACGTGGCTCCAGTGGCTGGTGGCGCTGGGGGTGTCCGGGGGCATCCTCGCGTTCCTGTTCCTGTGGCAGGGCGCCGATCCCCGGCGGCTCGGCCCGCTGGTCGCCGCCATCTCGCTGCCGGGCGTGCTGGCTTTCTTGGTGATTAGCGTCGCGGCGCTCGTCCTCCGCACGCTCCGCTACTGGGTCCTCCTCGGTGGCCGGGCGCCCGTCTGGCCGCTCCTGCTCGTCACGCTGGTCCGCAACCTCTTCGTGGACCTGGTCCCGGCCCGGGCGGGCGCCGCCGCCAGCTACATCTACCTGGTGACGGCGCGGCTCGGCCTGCCCCCCGAGGCCGCCATCGCCTCCTTCGCGCTCTCGTTCGTCCTGGACACGCTCGCGCTGGCGCCCCTGCTGCTCGCCGCCGTCCTCCTGGTCGGGGCGAGCCCGCTGCCGCCCGTGCTGTTGATCGGCGGGAGTCTTCTGCTCCTCGTCGGCGCCGGGGCGGCGCTGCTCCTGCTCGCCCCCGGCCTCCGCGTGGCGGCCGCGCTCGCCGGCCGGGTGCCGGGGCTCCTCGGCCGGGCGGGGGCGCCGCTCGCCCGGGCGGCCGACGAGGTCCGTGGCCTCGACGTCCGCCGGGTGCTGCTGCCGGCCCTGGGGCTGTCACTGCTCCTCCGCCTGGCCAAGTACGGCGCCTACTACTGTCTCCTGCAAGCGCTCCTGGTGGGGCAGGGGCAGGCGTGGTGGAGCCTCGACTTCCTGCGGGTGTTCCTCAGCATCGCGGGCGCCGAGCTGGCGGCCTCGCTCCCGCTCCCCACGATCGCGAGCCTGGGCCCCTACGAGGCGGCCGGGGCGACCGGCTTCGCCTACTGGCTCGGCCTGCCGCGCGAGCTGGCGACGCTGGCGGTGACGGCGTTTCACGGCCTGTCCCAGATCCACGACTACGGTCTGGGCCTCCTGGCGCTCGTGTGGATCACGGCGCCGTGGGTCGGGCGGCGGGGACGGCGCCCGTGAGGGCGCGGGAACGTGTTGAGCCCGCGGTAGAATGACGGAGGCACGCGCGGGTGACCCGGACGGGTGGCCGCCTTCGCGCGCCGGAGTCGATTCGCAGGGTGGTGTGGATGATGGTTCGTCGGACGATCCTCGTGGTTCTCGCCGCGCTCGTGCTGGGCTCCGGCGTCGTGGCGGCGCTGCCGCGGGTGGCCGGCGAGCTGCCCAAGCCCTGGAGCGACGTGGCCCGGCTGCCGGAGCGGGCCTGGGCGCGGATCTTCCCGCCGCGGGTGCCGAAGAAGGCCCGGCTGGCCGGGCTCGCCGGCCCCGAGCAGGAGGCGGTGCGGGAGCTGGGCCGTCGTCTCGACGGGATGCTCGTCTGGTCCTCCAACCGGAGCGGCCACCACCAGCTCTACCTGGTCGATCTGCGGGAGCAGTCGGTGCGCCAGCTCACCAGCAGTCCGAACGTCAACTTCCTCTCGCGCTTCTCCCCGGACGGCCGCCAGGTCGTGTTCCTGCGGAGCCAGCAGGAGTACGTGACCTTCCGCGATCCGACGCGATGGGACGTCTTCCTGGTCAACGTGGACGGCACCGGGGAGCGCCGGATCGCCCGCGGTGGGTACCACCCGACCTGGACCAGGGACGGCTTGGCGGTGATCTTCGAGCGCCAGGGCCGGATCGTCCGTTACGATCTCGCGGCCCGGCAGGAGACGGTCGCCCTCGACGGCCCGACCGAGTTTCCGGGTGGCGAGCTGGGGGACGTCGAGCTGGCCCCCGACGGCCGCCGGTGGGCGTTCGGCCTCCGCGGCACCTTCGCCGGCGTGTTCGGCCTCCAGGGGCCGTACTCCGGCGCCGTCGTCTTCGACCCGCAGGCCCGGACGCTCGCCTCGCTCACCCGGGAGCAGGCCTGCCAGACGACGTGGGCGCCCGACGGGCAGCGCGTGCTCTGGATGGAGCCCGGCGGCAACGGCGGCACCCGGATCATGAGCGGCCGGCCCGACGGGAGCGGCCGAGGGGTGTTCATGGACCTGCCGGGGGCGTACAGTCACGAGTACTTCCCGAAGCTCGCCAACGACGGGCGCTGGCTCGTCTGGGGCGCCTCGGCCGAGGGGCACGAGCACGATCGCGCCGACTACGAGATCTTCGTCTGGGAGGTGGGCGCGCCGGTCGAGCAGGCGGTGCGCCTGACGCACCACGAGGGGAACGATCAGTGGCCCGACCTCTGGGTCCGGCCGGGAGGCTGAGCTCGGAGCGAACGATGGATCGCCGGGCAGCGGCAGACGCGCTTTTCCGGCCCCCCCCTCCCCCAGTGCCCTCCGAGGGACGGGACGTCGCGAGGGCCGTAGGCCCGAGCCGTCCGGGATCCGGTCAGACGGGAGGGGGGCCAAAGGCCGAAGGCCGTCGAAGGATCGGGTGGGTGGGAGGTCCCAAACTAACCATGGCGGACTCCGAGCTGGCACCGACCGCGGTCCCCGGCGTGACGGTGCCGGTCGGGACCTGGGTCGATTACCTCCGCCCGCTCCGCTTCGACCACTGGATCAAGAACGCCGTGGTGCCGGTGGGAAGCGTCCTGGCCCTGGCGGCCCACCGGAGCGCCCTCGACCTCGAGCTGCTCGTCAACATCGCGCTGGCCTTCGTCATCTCCGGCGGGGTGTCCTCGGTCAACTACGCGATCAACGAGGTCCTCGACGCCCCGTTCGACACGCGGCACCCCGTCAAGCGCGACCGGCCGATCCCGTCCGGGCGGGTCCGGGTGGCGCCGCTGCTCGTGCTGACCGCGGTGCTCGGGCTTGTCACCTTCGGCGTCGCGGCGTGGCTCTTCGACGGGCCGTTCGTCCTGGCGACGGTCGCGCTCTTCGTCGCCGGCCTCCTCTACAACCTCCCGCCGGTACGGCTCAAGGACTGGCCGTACCTGGACGCGGTGGTGGAGTCGCTGACGAACCCCATCCGCGTCGCCATCGGTTGGTACGCCGTCGCCTCGGTCCAGCTCCCGCCGCCAACCTTCCTGCTCGTCGCGGTGTGGGCGTTCGGGGCCTTCCTCATGACCGGGAAGCGCCTGGCCGAGCTGCGGCTCCTTGGCGAGACGGCGGCGCGGTACCGGCCGACCTTTGGCGCCTACTCGGTCCGGACGCTGCTCGTGATTCAGCTCGCCTACGCCGCGATGGGGCTCCTGGGGCTGGCCGCCCTGTTCGCCACCCAGCGCCCCCAGCTCCTGGGTGCCCTTCCGCTCATCGCGGTCGTGGTCGCGTGGGCCTTCAAGATGACCTTCGAGCGGGAGAGCCCGCTGATCGACCCCGAGCACCTCTATCGCCGGCCGTTCTTCCTGCTGGTCACGCTCGGGGTGTTCGCGGCCACCGTGGCGTGGGCCCTCGCGTGACCCGGGACCGGGGCTCGGCGGCGCGCCCGCCCGCGCGGCTGTCCCGCCTCACGCCGTACGGGGTGGCCGTCGGGGTCACCGCGCTGGCCATCCTGGCCTCGCTCTCGCTCGGCCTGCCGATCGACGCCAACGCGTTTCCACTCCTCCTGGCGGCGGTCATGGTCAGCGCCTGGTACGGCGGGCTCGGTCCCGGGCTCGTCTCTACCCTCCTGGGCGCCACCACCGGCACACTGGTCTCGCTCCCGCCCGCGTATACGACGGGTGCGGGACCTGCCAGGGTCGTGCCGCTGGCCGCGTTCCTGCTCGAGGCGGTGGTGATCTGCGGGCTGAGCACGGTGCTCCGGGCGTCCCAGCGCCGCGCCGAGGCCCTGGCGGTGAGCGAGCAGACGGCCCGGAGCGAGGTGGAGGCGACGGCCCAGCGACTGCGCGACCTGCAGAGCGTCACCGACGCCGCGCTGGGCTACCTGCACCTCGACGACCTCCTGCGCGAGCTGATCGGGCGGATCCGCGAGGCCCTGGCCGCCGACACCGTGGTCATCCTGCTACTGACCGAGGACGGGAAGGAGCTGGCGGTCCGGGCGGCCCACGGCCTGGAGCAGGAGGTGCTGCAGGGGATCCGGATCCCGATGGGGCACGGCATCGCCGGTCGCATCGCGGCCGGGCGGGAGCCGAAGGTCTTCGAGGACCTCGCCTCCGAGGAGATCGCCAGTCCCGTCCTCCGCGCGAAGGGCCTCCAGGCCCTCCTGGGCGTTCCGCTGATCGTCGAGGGCCGGGTGATCGGCGTCGTCCACGTCGGCACCCTGCGGCTCCGCCGGTTCGGCGAGGACGAGGTCCGCCTCCTGCGCCTGGTGGCCGACCGCATCGCCATCGCCATCGACCACGCGCGGCTGTTCGAGGCCGAGCGTCAGGCCCGGGCGGCGGCCGAGACCGCCGAGCGGCGGTTCCGGCTGCTGGTCGACGGCGTGGCGGACTACGCCCTGTACATGCTGGACGGCGCGGGGCGGGTGGTGAGCTGGAACGCGGGCGCGGAGCGGGTGAAGGGGTACCGGGCGGAGGAGATCCTCGGCCGTCACTTCGCGGTCTTCTACCGCCCGGAGGACGTCCGGCGCGGCGTCCCGGAGCACGTCCTGGCCCGGGCCGCCGCCGAGGGGCGGTACGAGGAGGAGCGCTGGCGGCTCCGCAAGGACGGCTCGCGATTCTGGAGCAGCGTGACGGTGACCGCGGTCCGCGACGCCGAGGGGCTGCTGATCGGCTTCGCCACCCTGACCCACGATCTCACCGAGCGGCGGCGGGCGGCCGAGATCCGGACGCGGCTGCTCGAGCAGGTGATCTCGGCCCAGGAGTCGGAGCAGCGGCGGCTCGCCCGGGAGCTGCACGACGAGACCGGGCAGTCGCTCACCTCGCTGCTCGTCGGCCTGCGCGTCCTGGAGGACGCCGCCGTGCTCGAGGAGGTGCGGAGCCGGGCGGCCGAGCTGCGCCGCCTCACGGCCCAGACGCTCGACGAGGTCCGCCGCCTCGCCCGTGGGCTCCGGCCGACCGTGCTCGACGACCTCGGCCTGGTCCCGGCGCTGGAGCACTACGCGGCCGAGTACGGGGAGTCGCACGGGATCGCGGTGGACGTCGAGGCCCGGAGCCTGGACGGCGCGCGGCTGCCGCCGGCGGTCGAGACCACGCTCTACCGGATCGTCCAGGAGGCCCTCACCAACGTCGCGAAGCACGCCGGGGCCCGCACGGTCAGCATCGTCCTCCAGCGCCAGCCGACCTGGGTCCAGGCGATCGTCGCCGACGACGGCTGCGGCTTCGACGTGGACCGGGCGATGAAGGCCGAGGCGTCGTGGACGCACCTGGGGCTCCACGGGATGGGGGAGCGGGCGGCGCTGCTGAACGGGTCGGTGACGATCGAGTCGACACCGGGAGAGGGCACGACCGTGTACGCCCGGCTCCCGATCGCGGAGGCGCAGGATGGGACGGATTCGAGTCCTGATCGCGGATGACCACGCCGTTCTCCGGGCCGGACTCCGCGTCCTGATCGGAGCCCAGGCGGACATGGAGGTGGTCGCCGAGGCCGCCGACGGCGACGAAGCCCTGCGGAAGACCGTGGAGACCCGGCCCGACGTGGCGTTGGTGGACATCACGATGCCGGGCCGCGGGGGCATCCAGGCGATCGAGCGGATCCGCCAGGGGTGCCCGGCGACGCGGGTGCTCGTCCTCACCATGCACGACGTGCCGGCCTACCTCCGCTCGGCCCTGGCGGCCGGCGCGACCGGCTACGTCGTCAAGCGGGCCGCGGATTCGGAGCTCATCTCCGCGATCCGCGGCGTCCACCGGGGCCGCACGGTCCTGGATCCCGCGCTGGCCGTGATGGTCGTGCAGGGCGCCATCGCCAAGCGGGTCGGCGGCGGCCAGCCGGTCGGATCGGCGAGCCTCCTGAGCCCGCGGGAGCGGGAGGTGCTCGACCTGATCGCCCAGGGGTACACGAACCAGCAGATCGCCGACCGACTGGGGCTGAGCATCAAGACCGTGGAGACGTACCGGTCGCGGCTCGTCGAGAAGCTCGGGCTCCACAGCCGGGCCGATCTCGTCCGGTACGCGGTCGACAGCGGCCTCTTCGGCTCCGGACAAGGTTCGCCCTCGGGCCCCTCCCAGTAAGCGTCCACCGGGGTTTCCCCGACTCCTCAGGTCATTGTCCTGGCATACGGCTGCCCAGTAGCCGGCTAGGATGAGCGCGGGATGGACGCTGGGCCACGCCGCGGCAGGCCGCGCCGCTGTGGGGAGTTTACCCGACAACGTAGGCACGTTGCCCCGGCAGACTTCCGCCAGGCCGTCGCCCTAGGATGTCGTCGTACAGAGGCGCGCCCCTATTGGAAAAAGCATGAAGGTGACGAAGTTTCGCCGTAGTGGGAGCCAGGGGCTGGCGCCGACCCCGAACGAGGGGGGAGAGGCTGCCACCGCTCCCGAGGGGGTGACGGAAGGCTCACGGAAGGTGTACCCTCCGGTCTCTCTGGTCCTCCCGACCTACAACGAGACGAAGAACCTGCCTCGCTTGATCCCGCGGCTCACGAGCACGCTCGAGCGCGTTGGGACGCCGTTCGAGATCATCGTGGTGGACGACGACAGTCCCGACGGGACCTGGGCCCTTGCCGGCGAAATGGCCCGGATGGACCCCCGGCTCCGCGTGATCCGGCGCCGGGGCGAGCGCGGCCTCGCGACCGCGGTGGTGGCGGGCTGGAAGGCGGCGCAGGGGGAGATCCTCGGCGTCATGGACGCCGACCTTCAGTATCCTCCGGAAGGTCTTCCGGACCTGCTGGAGGCGATCGTCGAGGATGCGGTCAACGTCGTGGTCGCCAGCCGATATGCGCCGGGCGCCCGCCGGGAAGGGTGGAGCCTTCGGCGCGAGATCGTGTCGCGGGGGGCCATCCTCTGGCGAAGCTCGCCGTGCCGCGAGCCCTGGGCCGGCTCCGGGACCCCAACTCCGGATACTTCCTGATCCGGCGACGCGTCATCGAGAACGTCGATCTCCGCCCCGTCGGCTTCAAGATCCTGATCGAAGTGCTCGCCCGTGGCCGCTGGCACCACGTGGTGGAGCTCCCGCAGGCGTACGAGGGTCGGCGCGAGGGGAAGAGCAAGCTGGGCTCCCGACAGACGGTCGAGTTCCTCTCCCACCTGGCCCGGCTCGCCTTGGACACGCGCGTGCTGAAGCGTGCCTGGCCCGGCCGGCTCGCCCGCCACCTCGGCCCCCTGGAACCCCGATGAGACACCCTGTGTCAACCCTCTCGTTCCGGCGACCTCGTACCACGACGGGACTGCGGGGCGCCCCCCCTCCCCCCGGCGGGTGGGGAGGGGTCGGGGGTGGGGGTGGACCCCAATGAGCCCGCTCCGGCTCGGAATCATCGGGGCCGGCTCGATCGTCGCGAAGAAGCATCTCCTGGCCCTGGCGGAAGTGCCCGAGATCGCAGTGGTGGGTCTGTGTCGGCGTGATGGCGGAGAGCTCCGGGCCCTCGCCGATCGATTCCGCATCCCGGACCGCTACACGGACTACCGCGCCCTGCTGCGCGACCCCGACATCGACGCGGTGCTGATCGCCACCGGTCCCGCCGCCCAGCCCGAGATCGCGATGAACGCCGTGGTCGCCGGGAAGCACGTGTTCGCGGAGAAGCCGATGGCCGTGACGTCGGCCGAGGCGCGCGCGATGAGCGAGGCGATCCACCACTCGCCGGTGCACTTCCAGATCGGCTTCAACAAGCGGTTCTACTACGGCTACCGGACGGCATGGCAGCTGATCCGCGCCGGCGGGCTCGGCACGCCGACCGGGCTCCACGCCCGGTTCTGGTTCCAGCCCGGGCGCGCCGATCCCCTGCTGCACAACGGCCTCCACTTCCTCGATCTGGCCCGGTTCTTCATGGGCCCCGTCGACGAGGTGTTCGCTCGAACGGCGGAGGCGGCGATCACGGCGTCGAGGGCCGAAACCTGGGCGGTGTCGCTCCGGTTCGCCAGCGGCGCGGTGGGGAACCTCCTCATCTCGTCCCTGGCGTCCTGGGACTACGTGAACGAGCACGTGGACCTCGTGGGGTCGAATCACAGCGCGGTCTCCGTGGAGAACGGCCGCGCGGTCCGGGTCTTCCGGCGGGGTGACGAGAACCGCGCCGAGCTCCGCGAGAACACCCTGTCCGCCCACTGGTGGTCCGGTAACGAGGAGCAGGGGTTCACCCCGCAGCTGCGGGTCTTCGCTCGGTCCGTCCTGCACGGACGGCGCGCGGCCCTCGATGACGATCTCGGACCGCTGGCCGCGGGATCCGAGGATGGGGTCCGGGCGCTGGAGTTGCTGGAAGCGGTGCGAGAGTCGGCGGCGAAGGGCCAGCCGGTTTCCCTGCCCCCCGGCGGGGCCGAGCAGGACCGTTCGCTGGCGCCGGCTCTCCCTTAGCCGGAGGCCGGACGAGGAGGGGCACGTCTTGAGCATCACAGCAGGCCATCCAGCGGGGGGATGGGGGCGACGGCCCCTCAACGTGGCGATCGTCGGCTGCGGCGCCGTCGGCCAGCGGGAGGCCGCGGCCGTCGGCTCGATCCCCGATCTCCAGCTGGTCGCGATCTCGGACTTCGGGCCGGCCTTCCGGCACCTGGCCCTCCAGATGGGCGCCCAGTACGGCTGCGACACCGTGCACGACTGGCGACACCTGGTCGCCCGGAACGACATCGACATCGTCGTGGTGGCCACCCCGAACAGCTTTCACCGGGAGATGAGCATCGAGGCGATGAAGCAGGGGAAGCACGTCATCTGCGAGAAGCCCCTCGCCACGACCCCGGAAGACGCGGAGGAGATGGTCGCGGCGGCGAAGGCCACCGGCGCCAGGCTGATGACGAACTTCAACCATCGGGCCCACGATCACATGCGCCGGGCGAGACAGGTTCTCGACCAGGGCCTCGTCGGCCGTCCCATGTTCTTCCGGGGCCGGATCGGCCACAGCCGCTTCGTGCTGGGCCCCTCGCCCGGGAGCCCCGATCGCTTCCGGGGCCAGAGCATCTGGAACCTGGATGCCGCCCAGTCGGGTGGGGGCACCCTCATCGACAACGGCGTGCACGTGCTCGATCTGGCGCGCTGGTTCATGGGCGCGGAGTTCGTCGAGGCCCAGGGAAGCCTCACGCACACCCTCGACATCTGCGAGGAGGCGCCGGACGGGACCATCCGCGTCGGCCGGCCAAGCGAGTGCGAGGACAACGCCTTCGGGCTGTTCCGGACCGCCGATGGCCGCGTCGCCAGCGTCCACTCCTCCTGGACGCAGTGGCAGGGATACCTCTACCTGGAGATCTTCGGGACGCACGGCACCCTGGTCGTCGACAACGACCAGATCCAGGGCCAGGTGTCGTACCACGTGTTCGAGCGCCACGGCGAGCCCATCGCCACGACGACCGAGAGGCCAGCCCTGGCCAAGCCGGACCCCTCGTGGCGTCGCCACCTGCAGGAGCTGCTCGACGCCATCCGGGAGGAGCGGGACCCGGTGCCGAGCGGCCGCGACGGGCTGCGCGCGGCCCGGATGGTCGACGCCCTCTACCGGTCGGCGGCCGCCGGCCGGGCCGAGCCGATCCCGGCGGATGCGCCCTAGCCCAGCCCTAGCCCGGATCATTCGCGAAGCGTGGTGACCGGCGAGGGGCGGGTGGCGCCGGGGGCCGCTCCCAGCGCGGAGCATCCCGTTTCTAGGGGCTCGCGGGTTGGCTTCACGTTGGGGACGAAACCGGCGGGCGGATGTAGGGCCGCAGATGCGAGCACTGGGAGCGGCCCCCGGCGACAGGACCCGCCCCGCCACGACGGCTTCATGAATGGATCGGGCTAGCGCGCGGCACGTCGCTCCCGCCCAGGCGCCCGGAGCGTCCCCGGTCGGGCCACCGGTCGACGCGGCCTCGAGCCGGGACGACGTGGTCACCGGCGCCCGGCCGGCGCCGACGACCGAGAGGCCGGGACCCGGCCCTCGCCGGGAGTGGGCGTGGCTCGCCGTCATCCTGCTGGGGGCGCTGGCCCTGCGGGTCTACGGGCTCCGGTGGGGCCTGCCGGGGCGGATCGACCTGAACCCGGACGAGAGCACGGTGCTGGGGATCGTGGGCCGGATGAGCTGGCAGCACCTGGATCCGGGCGCGTACTTCTACGGCGGGTTCTTCTACGAGGTCTGCGTGCTGGTCCGGAGCATCCTGCGGGCCCTCCGGCCGGGCATCGGGGAGCCGAGCCTCGTCCTCGCCTACCGGGGCGTCAGCGCGCTGTTCGGCACCGCGACGGTGGCCGTGCTCTACCTGCTGCTGCGGCGGGTCGCCCCGCCGGGGCCGGCGCCGCTGCTCGGCGCCGCGTTCCTCGCGGTCATGCCGCTCCATGTCTGGGACAGTCACTTCGCGGTCACCGACGTCACGCTGACGTTCTGGATGACGGCGAGCGTCACCGCCGCCGTCTGGGCGTACCAGCGCCCGGGCTGGCTTCCGTTCGCTCTCGCGTCGGCGCTGGCCGGGTTGGCCACCGGCACGAAGTTCAACGGCGCCTTCGCCACCGTCGCCATCGCGCTGGCGGCGCTGGCGGCCCTGTGGGAGCGGCGCGTCCGCGTCGGGCAGGTTCTCGCCTGGGGCGCCCTCGGCGTGGCGGCGGCGCTGCTGGCGCTGTTCGTCGCGTCGCCGCACATGTTCCTCAAGGGGGCGGACACCTGGCGGGCCTTCCAGCACGAGATGGAGCGCGTCCACGACCTCGATTACGGCTTCAACCTGTACGTGCCCGGCTGGCAGTACAGGCCCTACGTCTACCAGTTCGGCGCCGCCTTCCCGTTCAGCTTCGGCGTGGCGCTCTACGCGGCGCTGCTCGGCGGCCTGATCTACTGCGCGGTCCGGTGGCGTCGGGTCCTGATCGTGCCGTTCGGGTACGCGGCGTTCTACCTGGGCGTCATGGGGAGCTGGGAGTTCGTCCCGATCCGCTACTACCTGCCGTTCGAGCCCGTGCTCCTGATGGCGCCCGCGCTCGCGCTGGCGGCGGGCCTGACGGCGCCGGCCCCCCGGCTCCGGCGGTGGACGGGCGCGGCGCTGGTCCTGGTGCTCGCCTACACGGTGGCCTTCACGGTCTCCACCACCGCCCGGTTCACCGACGACACGCGGCTCCAGGCCCAGCGATGGCTCCAGCAGCGGGTGCGCGGAGGGACACGACGTTCTCACGGTGGGCGCCGAATGGTACCTGCCGGCGCCGAACGGGCCCCGGGTGACGAACCTCCTCCATGTACGGCGCGATGCCGGGCGTACGTCGCCGAGCGTCGACCCGACTACGTGGTGCTGACCAGCCTGCACTACGCCCGCTCCTACCGGCAGCAGGACGACAACGTCGCCATGTGGGATACGGTCCGCAAGGGCGTGCTCCCGTACCGCCTCGCCGAGCGCTTCCGGGCGGAGTACCTGAACTGGCACTTCTACACGGAGGCTGGACCCGATGTACGAGGGGTACTTCATCTCGCCGACGATCGAGGTCTATCGGCGCCTCGACTGAAGATCGTCGGGGGTCTCGCAAGCCCCCCGATTCCCCCCCTCGGAGGCCGCGGCCGTTGGACGGCCTTCGGCCTTTGGGCCGTGGCTCGAAGCGGTCCGCCACGACCGCGTGGCCAGAGCCAGGCGGTTGCGAGGAGCCGCCGGGCGGCGAGAATGAGAGCCGCCCTCATGACCCGCTCCGCTACCTGGTGGTCCGCAAGGCCGGCCCGGCGCTAACCGAGGAGATGCGGCCGGCATGGCGCGCGGTCCCGGAGAGCCCGACCGCCGCTCCTGCGCTTCCCGGGGACGCGCCTCGGCCATCGAGCTCGACGGAGTCAACCTCTCGCCCGACCGTCGGGGGTACAATCTGGTGGCGCTCGATCCGGCCGGGAGGCTCCTCCGGGCGTCGGCCCTCGACACGTTCCGGGCGTCGAGGTCGGCGCGGCGGCTCGCGGCGTGGGTCGCGGCGCTGCCGGCGGGGACGATCGTCGCGGGCGCGGTGCGGGACGAGGCGTCGGGCCAGCTGGCCGAGGAGGCGGTGCAGGCGCTGCGCACGCTGGGCGTGGCGGGTGACCTGCGCAGCCGGTTCCGCGAGGCCCACGCCTGCGTGGGCGTGAAGGGTGCCACGCCCGGCTCGGCGCTGGAAGCGCTGGGCTCGCGCCGGTCGAGCTGGCGTCGGAGAGCGCTCGCCGGCAGGGGAAGGGGCCCCGAGCCGGCGTGGGTCTGGAGCTGAGGGAGTTTGCGCTCGAAGCAGCGGCTGGGGTTCGTCCATGAGGCGGGCGATCGGGGCCACCCGGACCCGACGCGCCCGGCTCGGTGCCGCCCGGGGTCATGAGGCTCCGCGGGCACCTGGCGGTCTTTCTCCTCTTCGTCGGCCTCGTCGCCGTCTACACCTGGCCGCTCGCCCGGGACCCGGGCCACCTGCTCCCCGGCTTCGTGGACCCCCGGGTCTTCGCCTGGACCCTGATCACCGTCTTCCGCAACCTCGTGTCCGACCCGGCGCTGCTCTTCCACGGCAACGCCTTCTATCCCCTCGGCAACAGCCTGGCCCTCGGGGAGGTGCTGCTCGTCCCCGCCCTCCTCGCCGGCGCCGTCTTCTCGCTGAGCGGGAACCCGGTGCTGGCTTACAACCTGACGCTGATCCCGTTCTGGGCCCTCTCCGGCTGGGCCATGTACGCGGTCACCTTCCGGTTGACCCGTCGGCACCCGGCGGCCTTCCTGGCGGCGGTCATCTTCACCTTCGCGCCCTACCGGATGGACCACTACGGCGAGTTCCAGATGGAGATGGCCTTCGGGATCCCCCTGGCCGTCTACCTGCTCGTCCGGTTCCTGGAGGACCAGCGCCCGCGCCACCTCGTCGCCTTGCTGGCCGTCTTCTGGCTCCAGGCGGTGTCCGTCTGGTACTACGCGATCATCCTGAGCCTCGGGCTCCTGGCGATCGCGGTCCAGTACGCGGCCCTCCGGTGGGCCGGCTGGCGCCCGCGGGCCCTGGCCCTGGTCGCGGTCGGCGCCGTCGCCCTGGCCATCGCGCTCGCCCCGGTCGCCCTCCCGTACTTCCAGACGCGCCGGGAGCTCGGGTACACCCGCGGCCTCGCGGACGCGGTCGGCCGCTCGGCCGACGTGCTCACGTACGTGGAGGCCCGGGCCAACTGGCTCTACCGGGCCTTCACGGTGGCGCGCCACTCGGAGTCGTCGCTCTTCCTCGGCATCGGGGGCCTCGCGCTGGCCGCGTCCGGCCTCGCCTGGCTCGGCCCGCCGGCCGCTTCCCGGAGCCGCGCCGAGCGAGCGCTCGTCCCCGCGATCGGCGCGTGCCTGGTCCTGGCTCTCGTCACGCTCCTGCTCCGGGGTCGCCTCCGGTTCGGTCCGGTGCCGGTCGCGCTCTCGTTCACCGCCGTCGGCGCCGTCCTGCTCGGAGCCACACTGGCGCGCCATCTCGCCGAGGGGTGGCGCCGCTGGCGCGCGGGCGTGCGCGACCGGGGGCTGTCGGAGCGCGACTGGGTGGTGATCCTCCTGGGGCTGGCCGCCTTCGCGTTCCTGCTCTCGCTCGGCCCGATCGTCGAGCTCGCGGGGCAGCCGCTGGGCTGGGGACTCTACGCCTGGCTCTGGCCGTACCTGTTTCCGCTGCAGGCCATCCGCGGCCCCACGCGGATCGGCGTCCTCTATCTCTTCGCGGGGGCCCTGCTGGCCGGCTTCGGGGTGAAGTGGCTCGGCGACCACTGGAGCCCGTGGAAGCGGGTCACGCTCGTCGGCGGCCTCGGGCTGCTCACGCTGGCCGAGTACGCGTGGATGCCCCTGCCGTACCAGTCGATCCCGTCCGTCGCCCGTCCGGTGGACGAGGTCTTGCGGCGCGAGGCGGCGCTGTCGGTGGTGCTCGAGTTCCCCACCAACGTCCAGGACTCCGACGGCGACGCGATGCTCCGCTCGCTCGCGCACGGCAAGCGGATCGTCAACGGGTTCTCCGGGTTCGTGCCGGACTCGATCGGGCAGATCTCGGGACTCCTCTCGACCCGCGGCTCGCCGTTCCCCGTGCCGGAGGCGCAGGCCGCCCTCCGCCAGATCTACCCGCTCCGCTACCTGGTGGTCCGGCTGGGCGATCCGATGCTGGACCGCGCGTGGCGGCTGGTGTGGAAGGGGGTCAGGGAGACGGCGCCGCCCCTCCTCCGCTTCCGGGGCAGCTTCGGGAATGACGACCTCTACGAGATCCTGCCCGTGCCCGAGCGCGGGATGAGCCTGGAGCGCTGGGTGTCCTACGACGTCCTCCGCGCCCACCCGGTCCTGCGACTGGCGGTCCGGCCGCTGAGCGTGCGGAACGACCTCGAGCAGTGGGCGGAGGTCCGGCTCAACGGGCGACCGGTGGAGCGGCTCCGGCTGGACGTGGCGGCGCCGCCCGCCGCCCGCCTGGCCCTGTCTCCGCCCTTTCTCGTCGCCGCCCCGAACGTGATCGGGATCGACTATCGGTACACACGGCCCCCGGGCGCCCGGGACGAGCGCTACCGGATCGGGACGACCGGCCGGATGAGCCCGGGGGATCTGCGGGTGCTGAGCGCGGGCCAGCCGCAGGAGAGCGCCGGCTCGGTCGAGCTGAACGGGATCGAGCGATCGCCGGACCGGCGGGGCTACAACCTGGTGGCGCTGGACGAGCAGGGTCAGGTGCGCGAAGCGGTGACCTTCGACACGTTCTTCGAGGCCGACGCCGCCGACCGGCTCGCAGCGTGGGTCGCGGGGCTCCCCGCCGGGACCATCGTCGCGGGCGCCGTCCGCGACGAGGGCTCGGGGCGGCTGACGGAGGCGGCGGTGCGGGCGCTGGGGACGCTGGGGGTGCGGGGGGACCTGCGGGGGCGGTTCCGGGAGGCGCACGCGTTCGTGGGGGTGAAGGGGGCGGCGCCGGGGACGGCGCTGGAGGGGCTGGGGCCGCGGCGGATCGAGCTGGCGGTGGGGCGGATCGAGCTGGGGGGAGGGCGGCCGGCGCCGGCGGTCGGGCTGGAGCTGACGGAGTTCACGCTGGAGCCGGCGGCCGGGGCGGACGGCGCGCGATGAGGGCGCGCGGCCACCTGGCGGTCTTCGGGCTGTTCCTGGGGCTCGTCGCGCTCTACACGTGGCCGCTGGCGCGGGACCCGGCCCACCTGTGGGCGGACAACCACGACCCGCGCCTCTTCACCTGGGTCATGTTGACGATCGTCCGGAACCTCGTCACGCAGCCGGCGCTCCTGCTCCACGGCAACGCCTTCTACCCGGTCGGGAACAGCCTGACGTTTTCCGAGCCCTTGCTGACGCCGGCCCTGCTGGTAGCCCCGCTCTACACGCTGAGCGGGAACCCCGTGCTCGCCCACAACCTGGGCCTGCTCCTCCTGTGGGCGCTCTCGGGGTGGGCGACGTACCTGGTGGCCTTCCGGCTCACCGGCCGGCACGCGGCGGCATTCGTGGCGGCGGTGATCTTCACGCTGGCGCCGTACCGCACGGAGCTCTTCCTCTCGTTCCAGATGGAGATGGCCTTCGGCATCCCGCTCTGCGTCTACGGGCTGGTGCGGTGGCTCGAGACCCAGCGCGCGCGGGAGCTTGGCCTGTTCCTCCTGGTGTTCTGGCTCCAGGCGGTCGCGGTCTGGTACTACGCGGTGATCGTCGGGCTGGGCTTGCTGGTGGTGGCCCTGGGGTACGTGGCGCTGCGCTGGGCCGGGTGGCGGCGGCGGGCGCTGGGGCAGGCGGCGGTGGGTGGCCTGGCGCTGGTGGTGGCGCTGGCGCCGGTGGCCTGGCCGTTCTTCGTGACCCGGCGGGAGCTGGGCTTCGAGCGGGGGCTCGGCGAGGTCAGCGAGCGCGCGGCCGACGTCCTCACCTACCTCGAAGTGCGGCCGAACTGGCTGTACCGGGCGACCGGCCCGGGTCACGTCTCCGAGACGTCGCTCTTTCTCGGCGGTGTCGCGCTGGTCCTGGCGCTCCTGGGCCTGGGCTGGCTCCGCCAGGGCCTGCCGGGCCGCGGCGCGGCGGAGCGGTGGCTGGGGCGCACGGCGCTGGCGGCGCTCGTGCTGGCGGCGCTGGCGCTCGGGACGCTGGGCCGGCTGCGCGTGGGGCCGGTGCGGGTCGCGCTGCCGTTCACCGCGCTGGCGGTGCTGGCGCTGGGCCTGGCGCTGGCGGGGGCCGCGGTCGAGGGCTGGCGGCGCCGGCGCGCAGGCGTGACGGGGCGCGGGCTGGGGGAGCGGGAGTGGGTGATCCTGCTCCTCGGGCTGGCCGGCTTCGCGTTCCTGCTCTCGCTCGGTCCCGACGTGACCGTGGCCGGCCGCTCGCTCGGCACGGGCCTCTACGCCTGGCTCTACCCGTACCTCTTCCCGCTCCGTGCCATCCGGGCGTCCACGCGGATCGGCATCCTCGTCGTCCTCGCCGTCGCCCTGCTGGCGGGGCTGGGCGTGAAGTGGCTGGGCGAGCGCCTGCCGGCGCGGGCGCGGGCACCGGTGCTCGGCGTGCTCACGCTCCTGCTCCTCCTCGAGTACGCGACGTTCCCGCTGGCCTACGGACAGGTCGCGCCGGGGCTCCGGCCGGTGGACGAGGCGCTCCGGCGGGAGGGCGGCGAGGGCGTGGTGCTCGAGTGGCCGGTCAATCTCCCGGACGCGGACGCCGAGGCCATGTTCCACTCGGTCGGCCACGGGCGGCGCATCGTCAACGGCTACGGGGGCTTCATCCCGGACCTTCTCCCGGAGCTGTCGGGCCTGATGTCAAGGGCCGGGCCGCCGTTCCCCGTGCCCGCCGCCCAGGCGGCCCTGCGCCGGATCTACCCCTTGCGCTGGCTGGTGATCCGGCCCACCGACCGGAGGCTCGAGGAGTCATGGCGTCCGGTCTGGCTGGCGCTCCGAGGCGACGCGCCGCCGCTCCTCCGCTTCCGGGGCACGTTCGGGAGCGACGACCTGTACGAGATCGTGCCCTTGCCCGAGCGGGGGGTGAGCATGGAGCGCTGGGTGTCCTACGAGTTCCTCCGCGGCCACCCGGTCCTGAGAATGTCGGTCCGGCCTCGGAGCCGGCGGGACGACCTCGAGCAGTGGGTCGAGGTCCGGCTCAACGGGAGGCCCGTGAACCGCTTCCGGCTCGATGCCGAGGCGGTGGCCGCCGCTCGCGACGTCCTGGCCCCGCCGTTCCTCGTCGCCGCCCCGAACGTGATCCGCCTCCAGTACCGGTACGCGCGGCCGCCGGCCGCGCGGGACGGGCGCTACCGGATCGGGACGACGGGGCAGGTGAGCCCGGGTGACCTGCGGGTGCTGAGCGTGGGGCAGCCGCTGGGCAGCGCCAGCTCGGTGGAGCTGAACGGGATCGAGCTGTCGCCGAACCGGCGCGGGTACAACCTGGTGGCGCTGGACCCGGAGGGCGGGGTGCGGGGGGCGGTGGGGTTCGACACGTTCCACGAGGCGGAGGCGGCGGGCCGGCTGGTGGCGTGGGTCGCGGGGCTGCCGGCGGGGACGATCGTGGCGGGGGCGGTGCGGGACGAGGCCTCGGGGCGGTTGACGGAGGCGGCGGTGCGGGCGCTGGGGACGCTGGGGGTGCGGGGGGACCTGCGGGGGCGGTTCCGGGAGGCGCACGCGTTCGTGGGGGTGAAGGGGGCGGCGCCGGGGACGGCGCTGGAGGGGCTGGGGCCGCGGCGGATCGAGTTGGAGGTGGGGCGGATCGAGGTGGGGGCGGGGCGGCCGGCGCCGGCGGTGGGGCTGGAGCTGACGGAGTTCACGCTGGAGCCGGCGGCCGGGGCGGACGGCGCGCGATGAGGGCGCGGGGCCACCTGGCGCTCGGGCCCCGGCCGATCGAGCTCCACGTCGGGCGCACCGAGCCGAGCGCGGTGGGACTCGAGCTGACCGGGTTCGTGCTCGAGCCGCCGGCCCCGGAATGAGCTCGCGCCCGATGCCGGCCCGGCGCCCATCCGCGCGATGAGGCCGCGCTCGCAGCTCGCCGTCTTCGCCCTGTTCCTCGGGCTGGTGGCGCTCTACACGTGGCCGCTGGCACGGGATCCAGCGCACCTCTGGCCCGACAACCACGACCCGCGCCTCTTCACCTGGGTCATGCTGACGATCGCCCGGAACCTCGTCACGCAGCCCGCGCTCCTGCTCCACGGCAACGCCTTCTACCCGGTCGGGAACAGCCTGACCTTCGCCGAGCCCTTGCTGACCCCGGCCCTGCTGGCCGGGCCGCTCTACGCGCTGACCGGCAATCCGGTCCTCGCCTACAACCTGACCCTGCTCGCCTTCTGGGCCCTCTCGGGGTGGGCGGCGTACCTGGTGGCCTTCCGGCTCACCGGCCGGCACGCGGCGGCATTCGTGGCGGCGGCGATCTTCACGCTGGCGCCGTATCGCACGGAGCTCTTCCTCGAGTTCCAGATGGAGATCGCGTTCGGCATCCCGCTCTGCATCTACGGGCTGGTGCGATGGCTCGAGACCCAGCGCGCGCGGGAGCTCGGCCTGTTCCTCCTGGTGTTCTGGCTCCAGGCGGTCGCGGTCTGGTACTACGCGGTGATCGTCGGGCTGGGATTGCTGGTGGTGGCCCTGGGGTACGTGGCGCTGCGCTGGGCCGGGTGGCGGCGGCGGGTGCTGGGGCAGGCGGCGGCGGGCGGACTGGCGCTGGCGCTGGCGCTGGCGCCGGTGGCCTGGCCGTTCTTCGTGACCCGCCAGGAGCTGGGCTTCGAGCGGGGGCTCGACGAGGTGGACGAGCGCTCGGCCGAGGTGCTCACCTACCTCGAGGTGCGGCCGAACTGGCTGTACCGGGCGACCGGCCCGGGTCACATCTTCGAGACCTCCCTCTTTCCGGGCGGCGTCGCGCTCGGGCTGGCCGCGCTCGGCCTCATCTGGATGCGCGAGGGCCGGCGGGACCGCGGGGTGACCGAGCGCTGGCTGGGGCGCGCGGCCGTGGTGGCGCTGGCGCTGGCGGCGCTGGCGCTCGAGACGCTGGGCCGGCTGCGCGTGGGGCCGGTGCGGGTCGCGCTGCCGTTCACCGCGCTGGCGGTGCTGGCGCTGGGCCTGGGGCTGGCGGGGGCCGCGGTCGAGGGCTGGCGGCGTCGCCGCGCAGGCGTGACGGGACGCGGTCTGGGCGAGCGGGAGTGGGTGATCCTGCTCCTCGGGCTGGCCGGCGTCGCGTTCCTGCTCTCGCTCGGCCCCGACGTCGAGGTGGCCGGCCGCTCGATCGGCTCGGGCCTCTACGCCTGGCTCTACCCTTACGTGCTCCCGCTGCGGGCCATCCGGGCGTCCACGCGCATCGGCGTCCTCGTCCTCCTCGCCGTCGCCCTGCTGGCGGGGCTGGGCGTGAAGTGGCTGGGCGAGCGCCTGCCGGCCCGGGCGCGGGTGCCGGTGCTCGGCGCGCTCGCGCTCCTGCTCCTCCTCGAGTGCGCGACGTTCCCGCTGCCCTACGAGCGGGTGGCGCCGGGGCTCCGGCCGGTGGACGAGGCGCTCCGGCGGGAGAGCGGCGAGGGCGTGGTGCTCGAGTGGCCGACCTACGTCCCCGACGCGGACGCCGATGCGATGTTCCGCTCGGTGGGCCACGGGCGGCGGGTCGTGAACGGCTACTCGGGCTTCGTGCCCGGCTTCCTCAACGAGCTGTCCGGCTTGCTGACCGAGCCGGGGCCGGTCTTCCCGCCGCCCGAGGCCCACGCGGCCCTGCGCCGGATCTATCCGCTACGCTGGCTGGTGGTCCGGCTCGACGACCCCGGGCTGGAGGAGCCGTGGCGCCCCGTCTGGCTGGCCCTGCGGCGCGAGGCGCCGCCGATCCTCCGCTTCCGCGGCACGTTCGGAGACGAGGACCTCTACGAGATCGTGCCGCTGCCGGAGCGCGGCCAGCGCATCGAGCGGCTCGTCTCGTACGACTTCCTGCGCACCCACCCGGTGCTCCGGCTGAATGCCCGGCCGCTCGCGGGCGCCGGCGCGATGGAGCAGTGGCTCGAGGTCCGGCTCAACGGCGTGCCCGTCCGGCGGCTCCCGCTGAACGGCGCCGACAGCCCGGTGGTGAGGCTGGACGCGCCGCTCACGCGCGCGCTGCCGAACGCGATCACGCTGCACCACGGCTACCGCCGGCTCGCTCCCGCGGGCGATGCGCGCTACGGGATCGGCACGACGGGGGCACGGAGTCCGGGCGACCTGCGCGTGCGGAGCGCCGGCCAGCCCTACGGCAGCGTGGCCTCGATCGAGGTCAACGGGACGGAGCGGGCCCCCGGGGGCCGGGGCTACAACCTGGTGGCGCTCGATGCCACGGGGGAGGTCCGGGCCGCCGCCACGTTCGACACCTTCCTCGAGCCGGCCGCCGCCGGCCGGCTCGGCGCCTGGGTGGCGGCGCTGCCCCGCGGGACGATCGTCGCGGGCGCCGTCCAGGACGAGGCATCCGGGCGGCTCACCGCGGACGCGGTCCAGGCGCTGTCCACGCTGGGCGTCGCCGGCGATCTCCGCGGCCGCTTCCGGGAGTCCCACGCCTTCGTCGGGGTGAAGGGCGCGGCGCCGGGTGCGGCGGTGGAAGCGCTGGGTCCGCGGGCGGTGGAGCTGGTGGTCGGGCAGCCCGAAAGCGGCCTCGGCCTGGAGCTGACCGCGTTCGAGCTGACGGCCGCGCCTTGACGGATCGGCCGTCAGGAGCGGCCGCGGATCCGACGGACGACCGAGCGGAGCATCTGGACGGAGGAGCGCGAGAGCAAGTAGCGGCGGAAGAGTCGCAGCCGGTGCGCCGTCATCGACTCCAGCGGCGTCCGCTTGTAGAGCGTGCTGTGCGGGCGGCTCGTTTCCTCGGCCGGCCGGACCTCGGTGTAGTAGTAGAGCGCGATGGACTTGCGGCTCCGGTCGGGCGGGCACGTGAGCGGCCGCGGGTGGCCGTGGTAGGCGAAGTCGGTCGTGCTGAAGAGGACGCAGCGGTTCAACACGGGGGCGATGCTCCGCACGCACCGCCCGACGTCCCGGCTCCACAGCTCCAGGTTGCCGTTCCAGCTCTCCTCCCAGTCGCGGTTGAGATAGACGAGCAGGTTGACCCGCCGGTGGTGCCCGGTCGAGGGATGATAGTTGAAGTCGGCGTGCACCTTCAGGAAGCCGCCGGGGATGATCTGGTGGAGACCCCCGCCCTCCAGCTCCTCGTCTTCCAGGAGATCGGGGATCCCCGTCAGCTCTTCCAGGTACTCGCGCATCGGCTTCGAGTTCAGCTCCTCGATCACGGAGCGAAAGAGCGGGGGCATGACGTCAAGCCGGGCGCAGGCGAACTTGTGGGAGTGCAGATGCAGGTGATGCTTCCAGACCTCGTGGTTGACCCGGGGGAACCGGGCCTCGAGCGTCGCGGCGACCTCCTCCTTGAGGAGGCCGTCGATCACGAGGTGGGGGAACGGATCGGCACTCAGGTACGCGGCGCGGTCCCGCTCGAGCGTCGCCCGCAGCCGCGCGATGTCCACGTATTCCATCTCGGCTCCTCGACCTCACCACTCTAGCATGACGGGTGGTCACCGGGCCCGGATCTCCACGCGGTCGAACCAGAGTCCGGGGCCACCCAGGTAGCCGACCGGGAATTCGAGCGTCGCCGGCCCGGTAGCCGGAACTCGAGACTCACCTCGCGGTAGCGGCCGGGAGGGAGTTCCGCCGCATCCACGGTCCGGGCCGCCAGGAGCCGGCCCTGGGGCTCGGTGACGGCGAGTCGGAGCAGCGGGCCGCTCGCCTGGCCTTCGCTTCGGGCACGGAGCGTGAGGCGGTAGCGCCCCGCCGGGTACCTCCGGGCCGGCCCGCTCACCAGGTCGGTCTTCAGGCTCTCCGTCGGATGGGCGTATCCGGCCCACCCGCCGGACGCGGCGGGATCCTCCCGCTCGCCGAGCTTGTGGGGCAGCTCCTCCACCTCGAAGACCCACTCGGGGTCAGGCCGATCGGCCGCCACGACCGAGACCCAGTCCACCGCGGCGTCCGCGCTGCCGTCCCAGCGAACGCGGTACTCGAGCGGCGTGGCGTGCTCCAGCGTGAAGTCGAGCTCGACGTCCCCCCACCCGGCGGAGGGCGGCAATGCGCGGTTGGCCACGAGGCGCCGGCCCTCGTCGGCGGCCACCTCGAGGGCCAGGCCACTTCCGCGCACCGCGGAAGACCGCGCGCGCCAGGCGCCGGCGGGGAGCGCACGGTAGGGGCCGAAGGTGAGGAATCCCCGTCGCGTGACGCCGGCGTGGGCGGCGACCAGCCGGCCGCCCGAGGCCTCCGTGTCCGTCTCGACCACGCCGGTCTCCTGGGCCAGCGCCTCGGCCTCGAAGAACACGCCGACCGGCGAGGTCGCCGGCGGCACCGCCGCCGGCGGGCGGCCGGTGAGCCGGTAGAGCCAGAGCGGATCGGCGGCGGCCTCGAGGACGAGGCCCGGGGAGGCCCGGAGTCGGTCGCGGGTGAGCGCCGAGGGGAACGGGCTCACCTCGGGGGGAAAGAGGGCGCGGTTGAGGAGGACGTGCGTGACCCCGAGGCGCAGGAGGAGCGCGTACTCGGCCGGCCCGAGGTCGCCGACGTTCAGACCCTGGAGCGGCCGGTAGACCTCGGTGACGTAGCGGCGCGGGACCAGCGGCGAGTAGCCGTTGAGCATCGGCACCCGCGTCCGCGTCACCGTGTAGAGGTACAGCGGAAGACCACGCGCTGTCGCCGGCCCACAGCGGGAGGTTCAGGACGAGGCGTCCCTCCGAGCGGGTCGCCCGTAGACCGGCGTCTCCGGGAACCGGGTGAGCGCGATCGCGTGCCACGGCACCGCCCCGGCAACGAGCGCGGCGACCAGCGCCGTCCCCGCCGCCAGCGCCGCGCGGGGTGACAGGCGGGACACCAGGGCGTGGACGCCGAAGCCGGCGAGGACGGCGACGCCGAGGCTGGTCAGGATCCGGAGCTTCTCCGGGTTCCGGATCAGCCCGAAGAGCGGGAGCCACCGGTGGAGCACCTGGTAGAGCGGGAGTCCGGGAAGCGTGGGGCCGAGGCTCAGGACCAACGCCGGCCAGGAGGATCGCGCCGTAGAGGAGGCCCAACCCACGTCCCCGCGGTCCAGGGCGGCGAGACCGACCAGCGCGAGGCCCGGCGGCGACGACACCGCCGTAGGTCTCGGGGTACGAGAGGGCCACCAGCCCCCGGGAGAAGAGCCGCACCTCGGCGAGGCTCCGGCCCGTCTCGGCGATCGAGCCGACGAGGAACGTCTGGCGCAGCATCAGGAGCCAGCCCGACGCCGGCGGTGGCGAGGAGCGCGAAGGCCAGGAGGGCCCGACCCGGGCGCGGACGTCGCGGCCGTGGTCAGGCGCGGGCCACTTCACGACGACGTATCCCACGGCGAGGCCCGCCAGCCAGGTACGTGTAGTGCGGCTCGAGCGTCGCGAGCGCGAAGAGCGCGCCACCGCCGACGAGGCCGCCCCAGCCGCGTCCGTGCGCCGAGCGCGACGTCGAGCCCCCACAGGACGAGCGGGGACCAGGGCGGCCGCGAAGCCGGCCGGCTGGCCGCCGAAGAGCGGCCCGAGCCGCGCCGGGAGCGAGCGCGAAGGTCACCCCGGCCGCGGCGGCGGCCGAGCGGGTGGCCGGTGTAGTGGTGGACGAGCGCGTACGCCGCGAGCCCGCTCAGCGGGAACGAGAGGAGGACGAGCAGGTTGTAGCTCGATGCGGGTCGAGCGCGGCGAGGAGCGTGAACGGGAGCGACAGCGGGAGGAAGGTCTGCGGCAGGTTCCAGCGCGCCCCGTCGAGCCGGAACTGGTAGGGATCGTGGAAGAGCGGCGTGGGGCCGAGGACGCTGTCGCGGACGAGCCAGAGCTGGTAGTAGAGCTGGAGTGTGTCGCCGGGCGCGCCGGGTCAGCACCGCCCGGTCCACGGGCGCCACGGCGGCCAGCGGCAGGCTGTCGCTCCAGTGGAAGCGCGAGCGGCCGGGACACGATGACGCCCGCGACGAGCAGGAAAGCCGTGAGCCCGAGACGGGCTTCATGAGGCGATGAGATCGATCGGCAGCAGAGCGGTCACAAGGAACGCCGACCCCCAGGTGGGGGGCCAGGGGCGAGTGGTCGGGCTCCCCCCCAGTCGGAAGTCCCTCGACGCGCAGCCGATCGAACCAGACGCCGGCCGTCCCGCGGTAGATGCACGGGAACTCCAGCACCGTGGGCCGCGCCAGGACGAACGGGATCGCCAGCTCGACGTAGCGGCCGGCCTCGCCGACCTCGCCGCCCGCCAGCTCGCGTCCGCCCGCCATCGGGCCGCGCGAGGCAGCCTGGACGCCGCACCAGGCGAGCGGCGCCGCGGTGAGCCGGTCGAGCTTGAGGCGCACCCAGAGCCGGTAGCGCCCGGCGTCGTAACGCCGGAGCGGCCCGCTCCACACGGCGTCGCGGGGCGTCCGGCCCGGGTCGGCGTACCCGGCCAGGCCGCCGCTCGCGGCCGGGTCGGCTCGCTCGTCGAGCTCGTGGCCCAGTTCCTCTACCTCGAAGGCCGGCGCCGGGTCCGGAGCGTCGGCGAAGGCGACGGCGACGGCATCGACCGCCACCCACCCCGCGCCGTCCCACTTGACCCGGTACTCGACCGGCGCCGGCGCCTCCAGCGTCGAACTCGAGCGCCGACGTCCCCGAGCACGTCGCCGCCGGCGAGGCGCAGCTCCCGGGCGCCGAGCGCCCGCCGCCCGCCGTCCGCCGTGACCTGCAGCTCGACGCGGCTCCCGCCGCCGCCGCAGCCGGAAGACCGCGCGATAGGCGCCGGCCGGCAGGAGCCGGTAGGGACCGTGGATCGAGGAAGCCGGGCCGGTCCCGTCCGGCGCGGGCCAGGACCACGCGGCCGTTGGACGCCTCGGCGTCGGCGGCGATCTCGCCCGTCTCGCGCGGGAGCGACTCGGCCTCCCAGTAGATCCCGAGCGGGCTCCGGGGCGCGCCGGGGAGGGCGGGACCGGGGCGCTCGCGGACGCGGAAGACCCACAGGCCGCCGTCGTCCCCGGGCGCCCGGACCAGCTCGAGATACGGCGAGTGCCGGAGGCCGGCGAGGGTGAAGGCCGGGCCGAACGCGCTCACCTTCATCGGGAAGGCGTCGCGGTCGAGGATCACCTGGCGGACGCCGTAGCGCCGGAGGGCGGCGTGCTCGGCCTCGCCGACGGACGCCCAGGTTGACCGTCTCCGAGCGACCGGTACACCTCGGTGACGTACGCGCGGTCGATCCACGCCGAGTAGCCGTTCAGCATCGGGGTCCGGGTGAGCGTCGTCGCGTAGAGGTAGAGCCCGGAGTAGGCGCTGTCGCCCGGCCAGAGGGGCACGTAGAGGGCCCGCGGCCCGATCGCGCGGATCGCGTCGTAGGTCTCGCCGCCGGTCGGCAGCAGGCTGACGCCGGTCAGTCGCCAGGGGTGGTACTCGACCGCGACCAGGCCGGCGAGGAGCACGGCGACGACCGCCGCGAGCCGCGCCCAGCCGGCTCGCCGCGAGCCGCCGCCCGAGCGCGTCGGTGCCGGCCGCCGCCAGGATCGCCAGCGCGAGCCCGACCACGATCTGGAACTTGGCCGGCTGGCGGACGAAGTTCCAGAACGGGACCAGGTAGAAGGCGGCCTCGAAGAGCGGCAGCCCCGGCAGGCGCGGCCCGAGCGACAGCGCGAGCCCGAGCGCGAGCCCGAGCGGGAAGACCGTGAGGACGCGCGCGCGGGGCGCCGGCGGCCGGCGCCACAGCGCGACGGTGCCGACGAGCGCGAGGGCGAGGGCGACGGCGCCCACGTAGACGGCCCGGCTCGCCGCCGGGTTGACGCGGATCAGGAGGTCGGCGGGCCACGGCGAGAACAGGAGCACCTCGTGGAGCGAGCGGCCGGCTCCGGAGACGGAGCGCCGGAGCAGCGCCTGGCGGAGGAGCACGAGGAAGCCCGCCCCGGCGGCGGCCCCGCCCGCCGCCAGCGCGAGCGGCGCCCAGGGGAGCCGCCGGCCGCGGGCGGCCCCGAGGAGCCAGACCGCGTGGATCACGACGGGAAGCGCGAGGGCGACCGGCACCAGCCTCGACGCCGACCCGGGTGCCGGCCGCGAGCGGCGGCCAGCCAGGGCAGACAGGCCAGCAGGCTCCGCCGGGCGGCGGCGCGGCCGTCCTCGACGGCTCCGGCGGCGCGGAGCCAGCCGGCCAGGCACTGCCAGAGGCCGAGCACGGCCAGCGCCGCCACGATCGCCAGATGCCGAGCGCGCGGGTAGCGGCGCCTGCCAGTCCCGCGGCGCTCGAGGGCGCCGAGCGTGGCGGCCACCGCGGTCGCGAGCGCCACGACGAGGGCCAGCGACCCACCAGGCGCCGCCGACGCGCAGCGTGTCGCGGGTCCAGCCGCGGCGAGGCCGACGCGCGCCAGGCAGGTAGAGCGGGAGACCGAGCGCGGCGAAGTAGAAGAAGTGCGGCTCGACGATCGCGAGCGAGACCAGCGCGGCCGCGCACCAGGCCCCGCCGGCCAGCGAGCCGGCGAGCGCCCCCTCGAGGCCCCACAGCGCGAGCGGCGCCAGGAAGTAGGTGAGGCCGGCGGGTGCCCGCCGAGCAGGGCGCCCACCCGGTACGGGAGGCACGCGAAGATGGCGCCGGCCACCAGCGCGCCGCCGCGCCCGATCCCGTACCGGCTGCGCGAGGAGCGCCGTCGCCAGCCCCGCCGCCGGGAACGAGAGGAGGACGAGGAGGTTGTAGGCGAGCCGCGGGCCGGCGGCCGAGAGCGGCACGAAGGGGAGCGCGACCGGCAGGAAGGTGTTGGGCAGGTTCAGCCGGGGGCCGTCGACCGCGAACTGGTAGGGGTCGCGGAGGAAGGAGGCGCCGGCCAGGAGGCGATCGCGCACGAGCCACAGGTAGTAGTAGAACTGCAGGTAGTCGCCCTGGACCCGCCACGCGACCTCGCGGCCCTCGGGCGGCACGGCGCGCGAAGGGCAGGGCGTCGTCGAGGTGCGTGACGAGCGGGAAGGTGTACAGGACCGCGAGGAACGGAACGCCGCGACGACGCCGAGGGCGGCCCGGCGCCCGGGCGCCGAGCGGGGGGATCAGGTGGGCCGGGGGGGAGATGCGCGCTCCGCCGGACGGCCCAAGGCCGGAGGCCCCGGCCCCCCGTCCGGGGGCCCGTCCGCGATCCGCCGGGCGCTCACAGGCACGCGGTAGACCTCGACCAGCCGGCCGGCCAGCGCGGGCCAGCCGAACTCGGCGACGGCGCGGTCGCGCAGCGCCTGGCCGCGCCACTTGCGCTCGCCGGCGTCGCCGAGGAGGGCGACGCAGGCCGCGGCCAGGGCGGTCGTGTCCCCGAGCGGGACGAGGACGCCGGCCTCGCCGAGGATCTCGCGCGAGATCGGCCCGTCGTAGGCGATCGTCGGCAGGCCGGTCGGCCATGTAGTTGAGGCAGCTTGCCGTTCGCCTCGGTCGCCGAGCGCTTGGGGCTCACCGCGACGTCGCCGAGGGCGAGGTAGCGCGGGGCCTCGCGGTAGTCGATGCGGCCGGTGACGGTGACGGAGCCGTCCAGCCCCGCCCGCGCGACGGCGTCCCGGTAGCGCGCGTCGTTCGGGTAGCCCATCAGCAGGAGGTGGGCATCCGGGACCGCGGCGACGACCGCGGGCCAGGCCGCCAGCAGGTCGTCGACGCCCTGATACGGGGTGAGGACGCCCAGGAAGACGACCACCCGCCGGCCCTCGAGGCGGAGGGCCCGGCGCAGATCGTCGGCCGGGAGTCCCGGGCGGAAGACCTCGGGGTCCACGCCGTCCGGCAGCGCGACCACGCGATCGCCGCCGCCCCAGCGCTCGGCGAGCTCGCGCGCGAAGCTCGTGGACGACGCGAGCAGCCGGGTGGGCCCGCGCACGATCGCCCGCTCGAGGATCCGGGCCAGCGCCGGCAGGGGTCCGCGGGCGGGGATCGTGTGGTGATCGATCAGCTCGCCGGTGAGGCTGCCCTGGAGGTCGGCGACGGCCGGCCGGCCGAAGAGGCGGCCCAGGACGGCCGCCAGGGCGGCGCCCTCGTGCAGGTGGCCGTGGACCACGTCGGGCCGGAAGCGCCGGGCCGCCCGGGCGGCCGTGATCAGGAGCAGGAGGTCGAGATACGGCTTGTGGATCGAGAAGCCGACCGGCAGTCGTGCGCACCCAGGGGAGCCGGGCGGTCCGCACGGTGCGGACCTCGGGCACGTCGCGGCCGACGTGGTAGGTGGCGACCAGGACCTCCACCGCGTGACGGCGGAGGGCGCGCACCTCCTCGAGGATGCGGACGTGGCAGCCGCGGTCGCCGAAGAACGGCGTCGGCGCCACCATCAGGACGCGCATGCGGGCTCGGGCATCGACCGGGCGGACGTCGGTAGCCGGCGGGGGTCCGGCCTGTGAACTGGCCTATGGCAGATGAGTCACGTTCTCGTGGGCGGGGCCGAGAAGCGAGCAGCGCCCAAAGGCCGAAGGCCGTCCGAAGGACGACGTGCTGCGAAGCTCATCGGCCCCGCCCGCTAGATTCCTTGAGGGCCAGAAGTCGTGCTGAATGAGTCAAGTTTCAGCAACACCGGCTCTCGTGGCGTGGCCGAGACCCGAGCAGCCCTAGGACGCAGGGAGTCGCCGACCGGAAGCGTACCCCGGGTACGCTGAGGATCGGCGACGACCGAGGACGACGGGATGCGACGGGTATCGGCCACGCCGCTAGACTTTGACGAGCCGCCGCAGCCACCCGTACGACATCACGTGGTCGGAGAGGAACGCGCTCAGGTAGTCGGTCGGGACGCCCATCACCTGGCGCCGCCAGATCCGATCGCAGCTATAGCACGGGAGCTCCTTGGGGATGTCGCCGGTGGCCATCCGCTGGCGCAGCTCGACCAGCCGGTCGTCGTTCCAGATGGCGCGGAGGGGCTTGTCCTTGAGGTCGCCCATGCCCAGCTTGGAGAAGAAGTCCTGCGGGCAGGCGGTGACGGTGCCGTCCCAGTAGATCGTCGACGAGTACCAGAGGAACGTGCACGGCGTGAACCGGCGGCCGTCGGCGAGCAGGGCGTCTCGCGACAGATCCGGCATGAAGACGTCGCCCGCCCAGTTGTGCGGTGAGCGGAGAACGACCCGGTCGAGCGGGAGGCCCTTGAACTGGTCGAGGAAGCCACGCCGCAGGCGCTTCAGCTCGTCGCGGTCCGGCGCCCCGATCTCCATCACCTGGAGCACGGTGTAGGGCCGCTTGGAGCGGAGCTCGCGCTTGAGCTGGAGGAAGCGCTTGAGGTGGTCGAGGGCCCACTCGAATTTCGCCCCGACGCGGTTCTTCTCGTACATGTCCTTGTCGTAGCCGTCGAAGGAGCAGGACATGAAGTCGAGACCGGATTCGATGAGCGCGCGGGCCTTCTTCTCGTTGAGCAGCGTGATGTTGGTGTGGATTCGGGTGTAGAGCCCTTGCGCGCGGGCGTAGGCGACCATCTCGGGGAGCTTCGGGTGCATCGTCGGCTCCCCGCGGTGGAAGAGGTTCACGTCGTAGGCGTAGTCCGCGACCTCGTCGATGATCCGCTTGAAGAGGTCGATGTCCATGAAGCCGTGGTCTTCCTTGACGATGTCCTTGTTCGGACAGTAGCCGCAGCGAAGGTTGCAGCGGCTCGTGGACTCGATCCACAGGCGCACCGGGAGCTGCGGGACCCACCTGGCTCCCGTTTTGTACGCCCAGAAGATCTTGACCAGGCGGACGAGGTGCTTGAGCTGGCGTCCGTCCATCCCGCGCATTATAACCGGTTATCCGCGGAGATGTCCCTTGGCGGCGAGGTACGCCCGGAGCGCCTCGGCCCACGGCCGCAGCGGCGGGAGGCCCAGCGCCGGGAGCCGCGTGTTCCGGAGCACGGAGTTCGCCGGCCGCCGGGCGGGCGCCCCGTACGCCTCGCTGGTGGTCGGCTCGAGATCCGGCGCGAGCCCGGTCAGCTCGAAGATGCGGCGGGCGAACTCGAACCACGAGCAGGCGCCGCCGTTGGTGAGGTGGTAGACGCCGCCGGGAGGGTCGGCGGCCAGGAGCCGCCCGACCGCCTCGGCGAGATCCGCGGTGAAGGTCGGCGCCAGCACCTGATCGTCCACGACGCGCAGGCGCTTGCCGCTCGCGAGCCAGGCGGAGCATCGTCTCCACGAAGTTGCCGCCCTTGCCGCTCGAGCCGGCGACGCCGTAGAGGCCCGAGCTGCGGATCACCAGGTGTCGCGGGCTGGCCTGTTGCACGAGGAATTCCCCGGCCAGCTTGGAGGCGCCGTAGGCGCTGACGGGGGCCGGCGGCGCGTCCTCGGCGTACGGCCCCGGCCCGCTGCCGCCGAAGACGTAGTCGGTGCTGACGTGGACGAGGCGGGCCGCGTGGCGCGCGCACGAACGGGCCAGGTGATGGACGGCGACGGCGTTGACGCGGAAGGCCGGCCCGGGGTCGGCCTCGATGTCGTCCACCCGGTGGAACGCCGCGGTGTTGACGACGACGCCCGGGCGGATCTCGCCGACGACGCGCTCGACCGCCGCGGCGTCGGTGACGTCCAGCTCGTGTCGCGTGAGGGCGACGAGCCGCGGTCCGGCCAGGACGCGCGCCAGGTCGCTCCCGAGCTGGCCGTTCGCCCCGATGAGCACGACGCGCTCCATGCCGCGACTATCACCAGATCCGGCCGAGGGCTCGGCTCGCGGCGTCTCCGACCGCGCTGCAGCCCGGCTCCGAGGAAGCTTCGACCACCTCGATCGTGCCAAGCTCGACGCTCGGGCTCCACGCCGGCAGGATGCCGGCGATCCAGCGGCGGAGCCGCTGCCCGGAGGCCGGACGCCAGACGCCGAGCACTATGCGGTAGGTCCCCGGGGGCGTCTCCGGCGGCACGACGACCCGCCGATGCTCCACGACGGCCTGCGGCCCCGCGGTGAGCCCGCGAATCCGCTCCGGGAGCCCATGGTCGTCGGCGAAGCGCCCGCGCTCGCCCCCGACGCGCACGAAGTGGACGTAGGCGGCGAGGCCGCTGGCGGGCTCGCGGAGCCGCCAGTGGGTAGGCGAGGTCGAGCGGCCTCGCCCGGGTGGAGGCGGCGTGGCGCGACCTGGTAGCCGACCAGCTCGACCGCGCGGCCGAAGGTCGCGGCGACCGGACGGGCCGGGGTGCCGGGCGGCCTGCGCCTCGGCCCGGAGCCGCGTCGCCTCCGCGGCGTCGCCCGCCGGCGGCGGCGACCGCGGCCCGGGCCTCGGCCAGGTCGGCGTACACGAGCTCGGGGCCGAGCCCGACGGCCAGTCGCGCGTAGATGAGCCGGGCCTCCTCGACGAGCCCGAGCCGGGCGTAGCGCGCCGCCCGCTCGGCCGGACAGCCGGCCAGGACGTTCAGGTCACCGGCCAGCCGGAGGAACTCACGCGTAGCCCTCGGGGTCGTCGGGCGCGTCGCGCATCGCCTCGCGGTACCGCGTGAGCGCCGGCCCCGAGCGCGCCGGCTGCTTCGAGCCGGCGCCCCGCGTCGATCGCCTCGCCGGCCGGCGCCGGCCCCGGCGGCCGGTCCGAGCACGAACAGCTCCGACACCGCCCAGTTCCCCGCCGGCGCCACCTCGGTCAGCCGGAGCCGGCGCGCCTCGACCGGGCGGAAAGCGGACGGTCATCGCCCGCGTCGGCACGGCGCGGAGCGCGCCGTTCGCGCCAGAAGGGCGTGAAGCCGCCGGTCTCGACCCGGGTCACGGTGCGGGCCGGTCCCGCGCCGTCGGCGGCGTCCACGACGAGCCCCTGGACGACGTGCTCCGGCTGGTCCGTCAGGAGCGTCAGGCCCGCGACCGCGTGGGTCTGGCCGAGGTCGACCTCGACCCAGGCCGTGCCCGGCGGCCCGGGCGCGCTCGACCAGCCCGACTCGATCTGCGTCGTCGGTCAGCGTGGCCGTCTCCCCCGTCCCGCGCTGGTGCGCACCGTCCACCCCGCGCGCGGGAGGCCGACGACGGCCGGCGGCGGCGTGAAGTCCCAGAAGAGGGTGAAGCCGCCGACCTGGCTCGCGCTGGCTCCGGACCTGGAGCATCTTGAGCCAGTTCTCGAAGAGTCGCGACGCCGCCGCGGACCAGGTGGACGGGACGGGGCGACGTCGTCCACGGCCTTCGTGTAGGGCCGGCTGCTTGTCGTTGAACGGCTCGGCGATGATGATCCGCTCGCCGGAGTCGAAGGTCAGGCGCGGGGCGACCCAGTACTCGTAGGCGTAGGCCCGGCGGAGCCCGCGCGCCTCGCAGGAAGGCGAAGAGGGCCCGGTCCTGGGCGCGCTCGGCCCGGTAGGCGGCCCGGCTCGTCCGGCCACAGCACCGTGACGTCGCGGACCAGCGGGATGCCGACGGCGACGAGGTAGGCGGCGGCGCCGGCGACGGCCACGAGGCGACTGCGGCGCCAGGTGAGCTGGCAGGCGCGCGCCAGGATGAGCGCCAGCGGCGGGGCCAGCGGGACGAGGTAGCGCGGCACCGCCAGGAAGCGGCCGTACCACACCATGCCGACGGTGATCGCCGCGGCGGCCAGCACGAGCGCCTCCCCGGCAAGCGCGGGGTCGCGCCGGAGGCGCCGCCACCCCCACAGGACCCGTACGGCGAGCAGGCGGTGGCGGCCCCCGGCCACGACCGGGATGACGAGGAAGAACGGCCACGGGAGGTACGGGCGGCGTGTTGACGTAGTCCTGGACCCCGAGGATGACCGGCAGGTGGTTGAGGAGGAGGCTCCGGGCGGCCGTCGCGGCCGGACTCCGCGCCCTGGAAGCGGACGCCGACGTCGAAGGTGGCCCAGCCGTGGGTCAGGTTGTAGATCCAGAACGGCAGGCTGCCGAGGAGGAAGGCGCCGAGCCCGAGCCAGGCGCCGCGCCGCGGGGGAGCCCGGGATCGACGAGCAGCAGGGCGAGGGCCGCGGGGACGAGCGCGTCCACGATCTGGAAGCCGAAGTAGAGGCCGAGGCCGCCGGCCAGCCCCATCGCGACGAGCGCCCGGGCCCGGGCGGCCTCGAGGCGCGAGGCCGACAGCGGTGCCGAGGGCGTCCGACCCCCAGGTGGGGGGGGTCCAGGGGGGGGACCGCCGGAGGGACCGGACGTCCGAGGGCCGCAGGCCCGAGGCGTCCGGGCGACTCGACACTTGGGACTCCCGCCCCTGATGACAGCCGGGCGAGCCAGAGCGCGGCGCCGAGGAGGACGATCTGACCGACCAGGAGGTGCTCGATGTAGTAGGCGCGGGCGCGCACGTAGTGGGCGACGACGTACGGCGAGACGACCGTCGCGAAGAGGATCGCCAGCAGGCCGGCGCCGCGGCCGAAGAGGAGCGCGCCCGTCCGGTAGAGGGCCAGGACGAGGCCGAGGGCGGCCAGGGCCGGGACCAGGCTGAGCGCGGTGCGCGAGATGCCGAAGAGGAAGAAGGTCACGGCGGCGCCGTACGACTCGGGGATGCCGGCGTGGTGCTGGCCCCAGAAGAAGATCGGGAACTCGCCGCGGAGGATGTGGACGCCCATCAGCCCCGTGATGGCCTGGTCGGAGTCCAGCCGGGGCGCCGCCAGGTGGAGCCCGAGGAGCAGCGCGAAGACGGCGAGGAGGGCCCAGAGCCTCCAGTCCCGCACTGGCTAGCGGTTGAGGTGCCGGGCCGAGAACCGAGCAGCCCGCACAGGCCGAAGGCCGTCCAATGGACGCAGGGCGGCGCCCACCGCAGACGTACGCCCTGGTACGTCGAGGATGGGCGCCGCCCGAGGACGACGGGATGCGACGGTTATCGGCACGGCACTAGCGACCGGTGAAGCGGAGGCGGAAGACGGAGCCCAGGTAGGTCCAGAAGTAGGCGAAGAAGCGCGTCTTGGACTCGCCGCCCTTCCGGAAGCGGTAGACGGTGGGGATCTCCAGGACGCGGCCACCCCGCTGCACCACCTGGTAGAGGAGGCGGATCGCGTAGTCGCCGTAGCCGTAGAAGATCCGCCCGGCGTCGAGCCCGTCGAGCAGCGACCGCCGGAAGGCGAGGTAGCCGGACAGGTTGTCGTGGATGCGGAGCCCGAGGACGACCCGGATCAGGATGTTGAAGGCGTAGGAGGCCCAGTAGCGGAACGCCGAGGTGAGCATGCCGCCGCCCAGGACGTAGCGGGAGCCGATCACGACGTCGAACTCCTCGGCGCAGCGGAGCATGAGCGGCAGGAGCGCCGGGTCGTGGTTCCCGTCGGAGTCCATGACGACCACGAAGTCGCCCCGCGCCTCGACGATGCCCCGGTGGATGGCGGAGGCGAGCCCCCGCTCGCCGCGGCGGACGTGAACCCGCACCGCCGGCTCGGCCCGGAACGCCTCCTCGACGTGGGCGCCGGTGCCGTCGGGCGAGTCGTCGTCCACGACGAGGACCTCGAAGTCGAGCCGGGCCGCCCGGGCGATGGCGACGATCTCCGCCACCAGCTCGGCGATGCCGTCGCGCTCGTTGTAGGTCGGCAGGATCACCGAGACCAACGCGTCTACCTCTTGGCCAGCTCGTGGAGCGCGCGGCACACGGTCGCGATCTCCTCCGTCGTCAGGCCGGTGCCCGAGGGCAGGTTGATCCCGGTCCGGCTGAGCCGCGTGGCGACGGGGAACGGGGCGTCCGTCCGGTAGGGCGGCTGCTCGTGCAGCGGCACGAAGAACGGCCGCGAGTCCACCCCGCGCGCCCGGAGCCCTTCGCGGACCGCGTCGCGATCGCAGCCGAAGCCCGACTCGATCAGCACCGAGTACATCCAGTACACGCTCTCGGCCCACGGCTCGGCCGGGGGCCGGACCAGGCCCGGGAGGTCCGCGAGCCCGGCCTCGTAGGCGGAGGCGATCACCTTCCGGCGCTGGAGGATGCTCTCGGCCTGCTCGAGCTGGGCGCAGCCGATCGCCGCCTGGATGTTCGTCATCCGGTAGTTGAAGCCCACCTCGGGGTGGTAGTACCGGCGCTGGGGATCCATCGCGTGGTCCCGCAGGAACCGCGCGCGCTCGGCCAGGGCGCCATCGTTGGTCACCACCATCCCGCCCTCCCCGGTGGTGATGATCTTGTTTCCGTAGAACGAGAACGCCCCGATCTCGCCGAGCGCGCCGACCCGGCGGCCGTGGTACCGGGCGCCGTGGGCCTCCGCCGCGTCCTCGACCACCGCGAGGCCGTGGCGCCGGCCGAGATCCAGGAGCGGATCGAGATCCACCGGGTGGCCGTAGACGTGGACCGGGATGATGGCCCGGGTCCGCGAGGTGACCTTCCGGGCGGTGTCGGCCGGGTCCAGGCCCCAGGTCACGGGGTGGGCGTCGACGAGGACGGGGGTGGCTCCGGTGTAGCGGACGACGTTGGCGGTGGCGATGAAGGTGAGATCGGGCACCAGCACCTCGTCCCCCGGGCCGATCCCGAGCGTGACCAGCGCCAGGTGGAGCGCGGTCGTCCCGTTCGAGGTGGCCACCGCGTGCCGGGCCTCGCAGAAGCGGGCGAAGTCACGCTCGAATCGCGGGACGTACTCGCCGAGCGAGGAGATCCAGCCCGTGTTGACGCAGTCGAGCACGTAGCGGCGCACGTTCTCGGACAGCCAGGGGGCGAAGACCGGGATCACCGCGCCTCCTCGCGCACTTCGCGCACCATGTCGCACACGTAGGCGATCTCGGCATCGGTCAGGGTCGCCCCCGACGGCAGGTACAGGCCCCGCCGGCACAGCTCCTCGGACACCGGGTAGCGCTGGCCCTGGAAGGCCGCGTAGTAGATCGGCTGGAGATGGATCGGGATGAAGAAGGTCCGGGTCTCGATGCCGCGCCGGGCCAGCCGGCGGCGCAGCTCGTCGCGCGACATGCCGAACTCGTCCTCGACCAGGAGCCCGTACATCCAGTAGACGTTGCGCACCCAGGGGCGCTCGATCGGCAGGGTCAGCCCCGGGATCCGGGAGAGCATCTTCGTGTAGCGCCGGGCGTTCGTGCGGCGGATCTCGACCAGCTCGTCGAGCCGCTCGGTCTGGGCGAGCCCGATGGCCGCCTGCAGGTTGGTCATCCGGTAGTTGAAGCCGAGGTACTTGTGCCAGAAGTGGCGCTCGTCCGAGAAGGCGTGGTCCCGGAGTCGCCGGGCCACCCGCGCCAGCTCGGCGTCGTTGGTGGTGACCATGCCGCCCTCGCCGGTCGTGATGATCTTGTTGGCGTAGAACGAGAACGACGCGGCCCGTCCGAGGCTCCCGATCGGGCGATCCCGGTAGCGGGCCCCGTGGGCCTCGGCGGCGTCCTCCACCACCCACAGCCCCCGCCGCTCGGCCAGCTCCAGCAGGGGATCCATCTCGACCGGGTGGCCGTAGGTGTGGATGAGGAGGATGCCCCGGGTCTTCGGCGTGATCGTCCGCTCGATCTGCGCCACGTCGAAGTTCCAGGTCTCCCGCTCGGAGTCGACCAGGACCGGCGACGCCCCCGTGTAGCGGACGGCGTTGGCGGTGGCGATCATGGTGAAGGTGGGGATGATGACCTCGTCCCCCGGCCCGACGCCGAGCGTGGCCAGGGCCAGGTGGAGCGAGGTCGTCCCGTTCGAGGTGGCGATGCCGTAGCGGCAGCCCATGGCGCCGGCGAAGGCCTCCTCGAACTCCCGGATGAAGCGCCCGGCCGAGGAGATCCAGTTGGACTGGATGCACTGGGTCACGTAGCGGAGCTCGTTCCCGTCGAGCCGGGGGTCGGAGACCGGGATGATCCGGCGCGTCGGGGATTCCTCGACCACCGGGATCCGCTGGATGCGGACCTCGAGGGCCGGCTCCGGCCCGGGGATGATGTCGCCCAGCTCGGCCAGCACCGAGTCTGGCAGTCGGGTTTCCTCGATCATGAGCGGTCCCTCCCGGTGACGGTGTCCCAGCGGAGCTGCAGGATCGTGCCCACGTAGCGCAGGCCCAGGGCCGTGAAGCGGCCGAGATCCGGGCTGGTCTTGGTCTCGCCGGCCCGCCGCTCGACGTTCACGTACGGGACCTCGACCACCCGGAGCCCGGCCCGGCAGGCGCGGTAGAGGAAGTCGATGCAGTAGTCCCCGTAGACGTAGTGCGTGCGGAGCGGCACCCGCTCCAGCGCCGCCCGGCGCGCCGCGACGAAGCCCGAGGTCCAGTCACGCACGGGCCCGCCCAGGCAGAGGGTGGCGACCAGGTTGATGGCCTGCGAGGCCCGGATGCGGAGCCGCGAGTCCCGCGCGTCCGAGCCGCCCGGCGCGTACCGCGAGGCGACCGCGACGTCGGCGGCCCGCGAGGCGTCCGCCAGCCGGGTGATGACCTCGGCCGGCATCGAGCCGTCGGCGTCCAGCCACACGACCACCTCACCCTTGGTCTCGGCGACGCCCTCGGCGAGCGCGGAGGGAAGCCCGCGCCGTCCGATCCGGCGCCGGACGCGGACCCGCCCGTCGCCGCGGAAGGCGTCCTCGACCGCTTGCCAGGTGCGATCGGGGGAGTCGTCGTCGACCACGAGCACCTCGGCGTCCGGCACCGCGTCGAGGATCTCCCGCACGACGCCGACGATGACGAGGCCCTCGTTGTAGGTCGGCAGGATGACGGAGGTCTGTCCGACACCTGGGTTGTTCATCACGCGTGCCTCAGTGACGCGCTCGCCTGTTTCCGGGCCACGCAGAGGACCGAGCTGCCGAACGGCAGCGGGATCCAGCGGAGCAGGACTCGCTCGACCGCCTGGACCGCGAGCAGGACGGCGGTGAGCGCCCGCGGGAGCGGGAAGACGTCCGAGCCCTCGCCCGCCTCCGGGCCCCGGAGCCGCCGGGCCAGCCGGAAGGCGGCCACCGCCGGGAAGACCAGGCAGTAGGTGTAGGAGGCGAAGAGCGGCGTGAAGCCGGCGGCCCGGACGCGGGCCACCAGCTCGCCCCGCGTGTAGCGCCGGCGGCCGTGGACCGCCTCGTCGTGGGCGGAGCGGAGCCAGGCGAAAGCGGAGTCGGTGACGACCAGGAGCCCGCCCCCGGCCAGCACGCGGTGACACTCGGCGAGGGCGGCGGCGTCCGAGCCGACCGCGCGGTGGTAGAGGACGTCGAGGCACAGGCAGGCGTCGAAGGCGCCGCTCTCGAAGGGCAGGGCCAGGGCATCCGCGGTCACCAGCCGGGCCAGGCCGCGCTTCCGGGCGAAGGCGAGGGCGAGCGGCTCGGCGTCGGTCCCCACCCATCGACCGTGACCGGCCAGGGTCTGCAGCATCCCGCCGGTGCCGCAGCCGACGTCGAGCCCGCGCCGGCCGGTCCGGCCATGGCGCATGATCATCGAGAGGACCAGGGCCCGCTTGGCGCGGAACCACCAGTGCTCTCCCTCGAAGGCGAAGCTCCGCTCGTACTCTCGCCGGTCCATTATCCGGGCCGCTCGCGACGCTCCGCGCCTTCGTCGCTCACTCGGGAGAACACCCGCTCGAGGAAGTCGAGGTACCGCTGCGTGATGCTCGGCCAGCGATACCGCGCCTCGACGTAGGCCCGCCCGCGCTCGCCGAGAGCCTTGCGGAGCCCCTCGTCGGCGACGAGGGCGTCCAGGCGCGTCGCGAAGTCGGCGGGGCTACCGTCGTAGAGCAGGCCCCCGCCCGAGCGCTCGACGTGGCCGCGGAGGACCGGCGAGCGCGACGTCGCCAGGACCGGCGTCCCCTGGGCCCAGGCCTCGAGGAGCACGAAGGAGAAGCTCTCGTGGGGCGACGGCATGACGAGGGCGGTGGCGCCCGTCAGCGCATCCCACTTCTCCGCCTCCGGGCGGAAGCCGAGCGCCCGCAGGTCGGGGTGGCGCGGGAGCCGCATGGCGGCGGTGCCCATGAGCACCAGCGAGAGCGGCTCCCGGCTGCGGGCGCGCCAGGCCAGGAACGCGTCGGCCAGCGCTCCGCAGCCTTTCTCGACGTCGACCCGGCCCACGTACAGGAGGTACGGCCCGGCCAGCCCCGTCTGCCGGCGGAACCGGTCGGGCTGGGCGTCGGGGACCGGGTCCACGCCGCCGCCGATGACGGCGGACGGGATGTGGCCGGTGCGGAATCGGGACTCCACGAACGCCTTCTCCTCCTCGACCTGGAACACGAAGGCGCGCGGGAGCCGGAAGAGGCCCCGGAAGAGGTCGAGGTAGATCGGGCGCTCGTCGTGGGCGGTCGGCACCAGCACGGCCTTGTGGGCGACCAGCGGGAGGCCGAGGACCGTGGGCAGGTAGAGGTAGGTGAAGAAGAGGAAGCCGTCGTGGTCGTCGGCGTGGTCCCGGATCCAGTCGACCAGCGAGAGGGCGAGCGGGCCCTGGCGGCGCACCCACTCCGCCTCGTCGAACCAGGTGTGCGGACGGGCGTAGAGCCGGTCGGCGTAGCGCCCGAACGCGCGGACGCGGCGCGGGCGTTCGACGGGGAATCGCCGCACCCGAACCCCGTGCACGGTCTCGACCCCGGGCCGGTAGACGTTCCGCCAGGTCGGGTAGTCGCGGGCGCAGGTGGTGAGGACCTCGACGTCGTGATGCGGAGCCAGGGCCTCGGCCACGCGGCGGCACTCGTACTCGGCGCCCCCGTCGATCTCGGGGCCGTAGCGCTGCACCACGAAGGCGAGCTTGAGCCGCTTCATGGCCCGGTCAGCGCGTCGAGGTGAGCCCGGAACCCGGCGCCGATCACCGCGGTGTCGAATGCCTTCAGCCGCTCGCGCTGGCCGGCGACGACGGCGTCCCTCAGCACCGGCTCGGCCACCACCCGGTGGATCAGCTCGGCGATCATCGGGAAGTCCGCCTCCTCGACCAGGAGGCCGGCGCCGCCCAGGGTTCCCGGGACGCCGGCGGCCGCGTAGGCGACGATGGGCACCCCGAAGTGCATCGCCTCCAGCAGGGGCACGCAGAAGCCCTCGTGCTCGGACATCGACAGGTAGACGGCGGCGAGGCGGTAGTAGGTGCAGAGCTCCGCCTGCGGCACCGAGCCCGTGAACACCACGCCGTCCAGGACTCCCAGCTCGGCCGCCAGCTTCTGCAAGCCGGCCAGGTACCCCTCGGTGTCGACGGCCGAGCCGACGACGATGAGGCGGCTCCCGGGATCGAGGCGCCGGTAGAAGTAGTAGATCTTGATCAGGTGCTCGATGCGCTTGTTGGGGGCGATCCGGCCGACGTAGAGGAGGTTCGTCCCCTGACGATAGCTCTGCTCCAGGGCGCGGACCGGCGGGTGGCCGTAGCTGGGCCAGTCGAGCAGGATGGGCAGGACGCCGGTCCGCCGGAAGCCGGCCGCCTCCAGCTCCCGCCGGTTGAACTCGGAGACCCCGAGGGCGAGGTCCGTGACCGCGGCCAGGCGCTGGAGCTCCCACCGTCCCCGGCGGCAGCGGTCGGCGACGCGGGCGTTGACACCGACGAAGTACTCGGGCGGCGTGATGTTGTGGTACACGAGCACCTTGCGGTCGGGGAGCCCGGCGAAGAAGCTGGTGACCTCGGAGCCGATCGAGAAGTGGAACAGCACGACGTTCCGCGGATCGGCGAGGTCGCGGTAGCGGGTGAAGAAGCGGGTGTCCCGGACGAGGCTCTCGTGGATGTACTGCGCGAAGACCTCGGAGGCGTAGCCCCAGCCGCGCAGGAGCCCGCGGAGCGCCCGGATGTGGTTGCCGATGGCGTCGCCGACGTCGAAGTTGGAGGTGAGCTGGTGGACGGCGCTCATCCGAGCTTCGCCCCCAGGCGGTTCAGGACGTCCAGGTAGTTGCCGGTCACCCGCTCCCAGGTGAAGTTCGCCAGCACGTACGCGCGCCCGTTCTCGGCCATCCGCCGGCGGAGGGTCTCGTCGCCCAGGAGCAGCTCGACCGCCTCGACGAACTCGAAGTAGTCGCCGAAGAAGAGCCCGCCGTTCGACGCCAGGCAGTGCTCGCGGGTCACCGGGCAGCCGGCAGTGGACCAGGACGGGGGCGCCGGCCGAGCCAGGCCTCCATCATGACGATGGAGAAGCTCTCCAGCAGCGAGGGCTGGCAGAGGGCCAGGGCCGCCGCGTAGGCGTCGAGCTTGTCCTGGGCCGGCACGAAGCCGAGGTCGAGGACGTCCCGGCCGAGGCGCTCGGGAACGCGGACGCCGCCCGCGCCGATCAGCACGAGCTTGAGCGGGCTGCTCCGGGTGCGTGAAGCGATACCGGGCGTAGTACTCGACCAGCAGCGGCGTGTTCTTCTCGCGCGCCTTCCGGCCGGCGTAGAGCAGGAAGGGGTCGCGGATGCCGTACTTCCGCCGGAACCGCGCGCCGTCGCCGGCGAGGTCGGTGTCCACGCCCTCGCCGACCAGGACGGAAGTTCCCGGACTCGCGACCGGCCACCGCCTCCCCGAGCGCCCGCTCGGCCGGGACGTGGAAGCACACGGCCCGGACCGCGCGCAGGACCCGGCGCGTCCAGCGCGAGGTGGGCGAACGGCTCGTCGTGGAGGCAGGGGATCAGGAGCGAGCGGTCCGGCGCGACCAGCGCCCCCTCCCAGGTCGTGCCGAAGCAGTAGGGGATGAAGGCGTACCAGTAGCGATCGCGCTCGGCGGCCAGGTAGGCGTAGAGGTCGTTCGAGTTGACCGACTCCCGGACGAAGTCCTCCTCCTCGAAGGAGGTGAGGCGGCCCCCGAGCTGGAGCCGCCAGTGGAGGCGCACGTAGCGCTCCGGATCGCGCGGCCGGACCTTGAAGCGGCGGACGGTCAGGCCGTCCTCCTCGGTCACGCCCTCCGGGTGGTGGTCGCTCCACTCCGAGGCGTGGTCCCGCGCGCAGGTGGTCAGGATCTCCACCGGCACCCCGCGGGCGGCCAGCGCCCGGGCGGTGGCCCGGCACTCGGCCTCGGCGCCGCCGGCGATGCCGGCGCCCGTACCAGGGGGTGACGAAGGCGAGGGTGTCAGGCAACCAGCTTCTCCAGCGTGTCGCGGAGCCGCGCGGTCACGGCGGGCCAGGCGTACTCCGTCTCCACGTACGTCCGGCCCTGGGCGGCCAGCCGCGCGCGCAGCGGGGCGTCCTCGAGGAGGCGGGTCAGCGCCTCGGCGAACTCGTAGAAGTCGCCGAAGGCGAGACCGCCGCCGGCCTGGAAGACGTGGTGGGTCGTGACCGGACAGTCGGCGTGGACGAGCACGGGCGTCCCGGCCAGCCAGGCCTCCATGAGCACGATCGAGAACGACTCGTTGAGCGACGGCTGGCAGACGACCGTGGCCGCGGCGTAGGCCGCGGCCTTGTCGGCCGGCTCCAGGTAGCCCAGGTCGCGGCACACCCTCGGCGCCGGGGGGCACCGTCACCGGCCCGTCCCCGGCCAGGACGAGGGTGAGGTCGCGGCGGTGGGTCTCGCGGTAGCGGCGGACGTACTCGATCAGGAGGTGCGACGTTCTTGCCCAGCTCCTTCCGGCCGAGATAGAGGAGGAGCGGGCCCTCGAGGCGGTGCCGTCGCCGGAAGCGCGCCGGGACGCTCGGGTCCGGCGGCGGGCGGCGGGTCGAAGCCGAGGCCGACCACGCCCGACGGCCGGTCGCCGATGTCGTAGAGCTTCGCGGGCCAGCGCGGCCTCGGGCGCCGAGTTGAAGATGAAGCCACGGCAGGCCTCGACCATCGCCCGGACGACGCCCAGGTAGGCGAACGGCTCGTCGTGGAGACACGGGATGAGCGCGGCGCGCTCGGGCACGAGCTGGACGCCCCAGAGCGTGGTGCCGAAGAGGTAGGGGGCGAAGCAGACGACGTCGTAGGCGGCGCGGTGGCGGACCAGGTGGGCGTAGAGGTCGGGGCTCGAGACCGACTCCTCGGCCCAGGCGAGCTCGTCGTCCACGCTGAGGCGCCCCCCCATCAGGATGCGCTTCTGGAGCCAGCCGAAGCGCCGCTCGTTCCGCGGCTTGACCGGGAACCGGTGGACGGTGACGCCGCCCTCCCGGGCGGCGCCGGGGCGGTGCGTGTTCTTCCAGGTGAGGTGATCGCGGGCGCAGGTGGTCAGCACCTCGACCCGGGTGCCGGCGACGGCCAGGTGCTCGGCGAGGCCGCGGGTCAGGGTCTCGGCGCCCCCGACGATGCCCTCCCCGTAGCGCGGCACGACGAACGCGACGTTCACGGACTGTCCAACAGGGGGGGAGTCCCAACCACTCCCCCCCTGGACCCCCCCACCTGGGGGTCGCTCGGCCACGCGGGCGATCTCGGGCTCATCGCTTGCGGCCGATCACGGCGTAGTCCTGGGCGCCCCACAGGAGGTCGTTCAGCCGCGCGAAGTTGTCGTTGAGGGCCTGGAGGAACGCCTCCTCGTAGCGGCGCATGTACCAGAGCGGCTCCAGCGGCTGGAGCTTCATGTCCGGCGGGTACGGGTTCACGTACCGCACCTCGACCTCGCGGAAGCCGGCCGCCTCCAGGACGAAGCGGGCCGCCTCCGGGTGGATCGGCTTGATGTGGGTCAGATCGACGTAGAAGGCGCCCGAGAAGACGGTGAGGCACGCCGGATTCGGCGTCTCGCAGAGGAGGACGCCGCCCGGCCGGAGCTTCTGGCGTGGGCCAGCCGGACGAGGGCGACCAGGGCCTCCGGCGGCAGGTGCTCGATGACCTGGGCGCAGAAGATGCCGCCCAGCGTCCCGTCGGGCAGCTGCCGGCCGAGGTAGGCGAGCGCGTCGGCCTGCTCGACGTCGAGCCCGGCCTCGCGGCAGGTCGCCACCATGCCGGCGTCGGTGTCGATCCCGCGGGCCTCCATCTTGGCCTCGCCGGCAGAGCTCCAGGAACTCGCCCCGGCCGCAGCCGACGTCCAGCACGGGACCGGCCGGGAAGAGGTCGAGGTAGGCGCGCTGGCGCTGCCGGATCTGCTCGCGGCTTCCCCGGTGGCGATCCTCGAACCGGAGGTACGCCTCGCCGGAGCAGGCGGCCGGCGTCCGGCGGGACGACCGGCCGGGGGGCCAGCGCGATCGCGCCGCCCGGGGCCCGGGCCCGGTCGACGGCGGCTCTGCAGCCGAGCCAGCTCGCCGCCCATCGCCTCGATGCGCTCCGGCCAGCTCGCGGTGGCGCTTCTGCTCCTCGGCGTGCGTCGACGGTCAGCCGCTCGTGCGTCGCCAGCGACAGCTCCTCGAGCTGGCGCGGAGACCCGACCAGCCCGTCCTGGAGCTGGTCGCGCACCGGCAGGACGAAGGCGTTCAGGAGGTGGAGGAGCGTGCGTGTTGAACTCGACCTGCGGGCGCAGGACCATGGCGGTGTAGGGCCGGGTGGCCTGGCGGAGGAGCCGCTTGGCGCCGACGATGACCGGGCCCAGGCCCCGCCCGGTGCGAGGTGATGGCCGGCGTCGCGGTGGTGTCCCAGACGTCGTTCAGGGCGGCCAGGTGGTGACTCGACCTCCTCGTGGAAGCCGGGCAGGACCTCGGTGACCTCCAGCTCCATCTGGGCGATGCGCCGGACCTCGTCCTCGGAGTAGAAGCCGGAGGCGCGCCGCTCCCGGACCCGCGTCTTGATCTCCTCCATCAGCCGGGCGACGTCGACCGCGCCCGTCCCTGTCGTCTGGTCGGCCACGCGGGCGGCGTCGGGGCTCGGGGTGCGCACGCTCACGGCGGCACCCCCGCCCTCCACCCGGCGTCCGCCAGGTGTGCGCCAGCCGCGCCACGCCGGTGTCCTTGACCCGCGACCGCACCGCGAAGGCGTAGAGGCGGCAGTGGTAGTCGTACGGGTGGCCGTCCCGGGCGTGGGCGGCGACGTCCAGCAGGTACTCGCCCTCGATCAGGTCCAGCCGCTGGATCTCCATGGCGAGGTCGCCCTCCCCCGCCAGCTTGCCGAGATGGAGCCCGTCGATCGCGGTGTTGGTGCCGTAGCAGCAGACGCCGTCCTTCCGGAACACGCCGATCCCGAACACCGGGTCCTCGATCGGTCGCGGTGGCCCGCCAGTCGAGGTGGACCGTGCAGGCCTCGCCGGCGTCGTAGAGATAGCGCTCGGCGCCGGCGGCGTCGAGCAGGCGGACCCGGGTGATCTCGACCTCGCGGCTGCCCCAGCGCTGCGCGGTGCCGGCGGCGGCCTGCGCCTCGGCCTCCCGGTGGTCGGCGCCCAGCGCCTGGGCCTCTTCGCTGGCCACGTGGTTCAGGTACCCGTCGATGACCTGGCGTGTCCCGCCGTGGGCCATGAGTCGCCCCTGGTGCAGCCACACCGCCTCGTCGCACAGCCGCTCGACGCTGCCCAGGTCGTGGGTGACGAGGACGATGGTCTTGCCCCGCGCCTTGAACTCCTGGATCTTGCCCACGCACTTGTGCTGGAAGGCCTCGTCGCCGACCGCCAGGACCTCGTCGATCAGGAGGATGTCGGGATCCACGGTGACGGCGATGGCGAAGCCGAGCCGCATGTACATGCCCGACGAGTAGGTCTTGACGGGGTTGTCGATGAAGGCGTCGAGCCCGGCGAAGGTCACGATCTCGTCGAAGCGCTCCCGGATCTCGGTCCGGGAGAGCCCGAGCAGGATCCCGTTGACGTAGATGTTCTCCCGCCCGGTGAACTCCGGGTGGAACCCCGCCCCCAGCTCGATCAGGGCCGAGACCCGGCCCGCGACCGCGATGGAGCCGCTGGTGGGCTTCAGGATCCCGCCGACCAGCTTGAGCAGGGTCGACTTGCCGGAGCCGTTCGAGCCGATGATGCCGACCATCCGCCCCCGCGCCAGCTCGAGGCTCACGTCCCGGACGGCCCACAGCTCCTCGCCGCCGAACAGGCGGCCACGGCCGCCCCGGACGAACAGGTCCTTCACGGTGAAGACCTCCCGGCCCCGGTGGAGCCGGAAGCGCTTGGAGACACCGCGGACGGCAACGGCGATGTCGGGAGACGGCGCGGCCACGGGTCGCCTACACCTCCTCGGCCAGGCCGTCGCGGAGCCGCTCGAAGATCTGGTAGCCGCCCCAGAACGTGACGACGGCCATGATCGTCACCATGCCGAGGTGGATCCAGTGCGGCTCCCGGCCGAAGAAGATCACGTTCTGGTATCCCTGGACGAGCCCGGCCACCGGGTTCAGGAAGTAGAGCGGGCGGAGGGGGATGGTCAGCGCCTCGCCGAGCCGCAGGTGGACCGGGACCGTCGAGACGGGGTAGAGGATCGGCGAGAGGAAGAACAGCAGCACGAGGCCGTTGGCCAGGATCTGCTCGATGTCGCGGAGGTGGACGTTGAGCGCGGCGAGCGGCAAGGCCAGGCCGACCGTGAGCAGGAGCTGGATCGCGAGCAGCAGCGGCAGGAAGGCCAGCATGGCGGTGGGGCGGATGCCGAAGACGAGGAGAAAGACGAGGAGGAGAGGCAGCGTCAGCACCAGGTTCACCAGGTTCGATAGCACCGAGACCAGCGGCAGGATCTCGGCCGGGAACAGGATCCGCTTGACCAGGGACCCGGAGCCGACGATCACACCGGTGGCATGCCCGAGGGAGGAGGAGAACCAGAGCCAGGGCAGGAGGCCCGTGATCAGGAAGACGGCGTAGTTCTCCATGGGGACGCGGAGGTACACCGCGAAGACCAGGACGTAGACGAGCATCAGCATCAAGGGGTTGAGGAACGACCAGAGGAAGCCCAGGACGGAGCCCCGGTAGCGCGCGCGCAGCTCCCGGAGGACCAGGGTGACGATGAGCGTGCGGAAGCGGTACAGCTCGGTGAGTCGTGCTGCCATGACCTTCAATCTTAACGCGGAGACGGGCGGTTGCCCGCCTGGGAAGTTAGACCCGGGATCGCCAATCCGTCAGCACGTCGGCGAGGCTCTGCTCGAGGGGAATTTCGGGCTTCCAGCCGGTCAGGGCGCGGAGGCGACCGGCGTCCCCGAGCAACAGCGGCAGATCGATGGGTCGAACGCGCTCCGGCGCCACCCGCACCTCGATGGGACGCCCGGCCAGCGCCAGGAAGGCGTCCACCACCTCGCGGATGGCGACCGCCCGCCCGGATGCCGCGTTGTAGACCTCGCCGGGCGTGGCGTGCTCGAGGCAGAGCCAGTAGGCGCGGACCATGTCCCGCACGTCGGTGAAGTCGCGGCGGGTCGTCAAGGTTCCGACCTCGAGCACGGGGGGGGCGAGCCCCTTGTCGATCGCCGCCACCTGGCGGCCGATGTCACTGCAGACGAAGCCCGGTCCCTGCCGGGGGCCGATGTGATTGAAGGCGCGCACGATCGCGATGGGCAGCCTCTCGGCCCGGACGTAGTAGGAGGCGTAGGCCTCCTGGCAGGCTTTCGAGAGCGCGTAGGGCGATAGCGGCCTCACCGGCTGGGCCTCGGTGATCGGCTGGGCGCCCTCGGGGACGGCGCCGTACAGCTCCGCCGACGAGACGAGCAGGCAGGGGGCGGGCATCGCCCGGAGCCCCTCGAAGAGCTGAAAGGTTCCTTCCAGGTTCTGGCGGAGGACGTCGGCCCGCTGGGCCCAGGACGTTCCCACCACGCTGGCTCCGGCCAGGTGGAAGACCCGGTCGGGTCGGATCTCGGCCAGCACGGCTGCCGCCTCGCCCGGCTCGGTCAGGTCGCAGGGAATGGCTTGGACGGACGTCTGGATCGCCGCCAGGTTGGTGACCGGCGCGCCGGGGAGGGTGGTCCCCACCACCTCGGCGCCTTCGTCGAGGGCCAGCCTGGCCAGGTGACTGCCGGCGAAACCCGCGATCCCGGTAATGAACACCTTCACCGGAACGCTCCTTCGACTAGAGGTCTATGGGCCGGGCCGAGAACCGAGCAGCCCTAGGACGCAGGGAGTCCCCGACCGCAGGCGTACTCCTAGTACGCCGAGGATCGGGGACGACCCCAAAGGCCGAAGGCCGTCCGAACGACGACGCGATGCGACGCTCATCGGCCCCGCCCGAGGACGAACGGATGCGAAGGCCTACACACGCTCACGCCAGTAGTCGAGCAGGTCCTTCATGGTCACCTCGAACGGGATCGTCGGCTGCCAGCCGGTGGCCCGCTGGAAGCGCGTGCAGTCCCCCAGCAGGACCTCGACGTCCGAGGGCCGCAGTCGGTCCGGGTCCTCGCGGACCTCGACCTGGGCGGGGGTCAGGCTCAGCAAGATGTCGAGCACGCTCCGGACCGTGTAAGCGCGACCCGCACAGATATTGTAAACCTCGCCCGGCTCTCCGTGCTCCAGGGCCAGCCAGTAGGCGCGCACCATGTCGCGGACGTCCGTGAAGTCCCGCGTGGCTCCCAGGTTTCCGACCCAGACCACCGGCTCCCGGCGCCCCTTCTCGATCGCCGCGATCTGGCGGGCGAAGTTCGAGGTCACGAAGACCTCGCCGCGCCGGGGACCGGTATGGTTGAACCCGCGCGTCCGCACGGCGTGCAGCCGGTGGCTCATCCAGTACTGGTAGGCCAGGTAGTCCTGCGCGACCTTCGACACGGCGTAGGGTGACAGCGGCCGGAGCGGGTTCTCCTCCCGGATCGGCACCTCGTCCTTGTGGACGAGGCCGTATTCCTCGCTGGACCCGGCGATCTGCACCCGCGTCGGGAGGCCCAGCTCGCGGATGGCCTCGAAGAGGTTGAGCTGACAGGTCAGGTTGCCGGTGATGGTCTCGCTGGGGGAGGACCAGGACGTCAGGACGTAGCTCTGCGCGGCCAGGTGGAAGATCCGATCCGGGTGGACCGCGCTCAGCATCCGGCGGACGCCGCCGGCGTCGCGGAGATCGCACTCGACGAGCCTGATCCCGTCCCGCAGGTGCTCGATGTTATCCATCCGGCTCCGCCAGCGGTGGGTGCCAACGACCTCGACGTCGCCGCGAGCCACCAGGTAGTCGGCCAGGTGGCTGCCGACGAAGCCCGTGACGCCCGTGATCAGCACTCGCATTCCGGATCTCCTCGAAAGAACTCCTGGATCTGTTCGATCACCGCGCCGGTCTCCGCGTCCCGGAGCTCGGGGAAGCAGGGCAGGGAGAGCACCTCCTGCGATGCGGCCCAGGCGACCGGGAAGCGCGTCGGATCCCAGCCGAGCGCCCGGAAGACCGGCTGCCCGGGAATCGGCTGCGGATAGTGGCACGCGGTGCCGATGCCGGCGCCCGGCCAGGTGCTTGGCCAGGGCGTCCCGGCGGGGCGTACGGATCGTGTACTGGTGGAAGACGTGCCGGGTGCCGGCCGGCTCCGCCGGCAGCCCGAGCGGGAGGCCGCGCAGGGCGGCGGTGTAGCGAGCCGCGATGCCGCGGCGGGCCTCGGTCCAGGCCCCGGCGTGGCGCAGCTTGACCCGGAGGATGGCGGCCTGCAGCTCGTCGAGCCGGCTGTTCCAGCCGAGCTCGACGTGATCGTACTTCTGCACCTGGCCGTGATTGCGGTGCCGCCGCATCGCCGCCGCCAGCGCGCCGTCGCCGGTCGTGACGAGACCGGCATCGCCGTACGCGCCGAGCGGCTTGGTCGGGTAGAAGCTGAAGGCCGCCGCCGTCCCGAAGCTCCCGACCGCGCGACCCTCGAGGGTGGCGCCGAAGGCCTGGGCCGCGTCCTCGAGCACCACGAGGCCCCGCGCGTCGGCCAGCCGCTGGAGCGCCGGCATCGGCGCCGGCAGCCCGTAGAGGTGGACCGCCACGATGGCCCGGGTGCGGGGGGTGATCGCCGGCGCCGCCTGCTCGGGCCCGAGGGTCAGGGTCACCGGATCGACGTCGGCGAAGACCGGCCGGGCGCCGACCTGGAGGACCGCGGTGGCCGAGGCCACGAACGAGAACGCCGGGGTCACGACCTCGTCGCCCGGACCGATGCCCAGGGCCGAGAGGCCCAGCAGGAGCGCGTCCGATCCCGAGCCGACCGCGATCGCGTGGTCGACGCCGAGCGCGGCCGCGCACTCGGCTTCGAACGCCTCGCCCTCGGAAGAGAGAATGAACCGGCCGCTCCGCAGAACGCGGCGGAGGGCCGCCTCGATCTCCGGCTCGATCGTGGCGTACTGCCGGGCGAGGTCGAACTGGGGAATGGACGTGACCGTCACTGCGTCGTCGCCCCGAACGCCTGGCCGAAGCCGAGCTGTCCGAGCTCTAGCAGGTTGACGGTGACGTGGAACTCGTCCTCGTTGATCCGGTCGATGAAGGCGGCGGTGATCCCCCAGCACTGCTCGCGGAAGTTCACCTCGAGCCGGTTCTCGACCACCGTCCCGCTCACGTAGTCGTAGTTGCTGGAGAACCGGACCGCCCAGCGGGGCGAGAGCCGGGCCGCCAGCTCGCCCTGGATGAACTGGAGCTCGCCCCCCACGCCGTGTCGCGTCCCGAGGGTGGCGCGGAACGCCTCCGTCACGTAGGAGGCGTCGATCGTGGCGGAGCGGACGTCCCGCTCGTACGGATCGAAGACGGCCGTCCCCCGGAACCGGAGGCCATAGACCGGCTCCAGGATCAGGTCGCCGACGAGGTCCGACAGCCGGTTGACCTTGAACGTCGTGGCGGTGCCGGGTGTGATGGGACCGGGCGGTGCCGGCAGGTTGATCCCCGAGAACGGCGACAGCAGGAACTGATCCTCCAGGCTGTAGGTCTGGCTGAACGTGAGCCGGGCCAGCTCCCACACCCGCCCGCTGGGGAAGGCCTCGGAGGCGACGCTCCGGGCCTTGATGCGGTTGGTGAGGGAGTAGGTGAAGCTGTTCACGGGGCGAATCAGATCGATGCTGTCGTACTGCGGCAGGTCGTCCTGGTCGGTGCCGGTGCTGTAGAGGTAGCTGATCCGCGGCTCGATGGCGTGCTGGATCTTCTCGATGCCGAGGACGCCGCCCAGCTCGAACGTCCGGTAGGCGCGGGCCTCCAGGTCCACACCGGCCTCGAACAGGGAGCGGGCCGTGAACTCCTTCTCGGTGTCCTCGACCAGGAAGCCGCGGTCAACCGTGGCCCCGACCACCCGGGTGTCGTAGAGGGTCTCGCGCACGCCGATCCGGGGGGTCATCGTGAAGTATCCCCCGGGGGAGAACGGATAGGAGACGCTGGGGTGGAGGTCGAAGCGCTGGCCATTCGATCCCACGTCCCGGACGAAGTTGTTGTACGAGGTCTCCAGGTCGAACAGGATGTCGGTGCCGGCGATCCGCTGGGAGAACCCGGTCAGGCGCAGCTCGGGGAGGCGCTGCAGCTCGATCGGCTGGGTGGTGGTCAGGTCCTGATAGAAGAAGAGCCGGCCGAACAGGTTCCACTTGTCCCACCGCTGGGTCAGGGAGATGTTCGACTCGAGCCGCTGGCGACTGCGCTCGTCCAGCGTGTCGCCGAAGTCCTGGAAGAAGGTGATGTCGCTGACCCGGGCCACGTCCACCTTCAGGGTGAGCCCGGGGGTGATCAGCTCCTCGTGCCGCAGCCCGAACACTCCGCGCAGCTTGTCCTGCTCGGTGTCGTAGATCCCGAAGCCTTCCAGCTCCCCGCGGGAGGTCTCCTTCCGGATGTAGCGGTACAACGCCCCCATCGCGAGCCCGCGCTTCTCGAAGACCGTGGGGACCAGTGTGAGGTCCTGGCTGTCCGAGAGCACCAAGAAGATCGGCTGGCGATAGGTGAAGCCCTTGTCGTTGCTGGAGCCGAAGCTCGGGGTCAGGAGCCCCGACTGGCGCTCTCTCCGGAGGGTGGCGGCGAAGATCGGGATGAACGGGATCAGCGGCACGCGGCCGACCCAGAAGGAGGCGTTGGTGCCCCAGATCCAGTCGTCGAGGTAGGCCGTGGCTTGACCCCAGCGCACGTGCCAGGCGGGCGACTCGTCCTCGCAGGTGGTGAACCAGCCCCCGGTGAGGCGGTAGGCTTTCTCGCCGAAGCGCTCCATCTTGTCGCCCCGGAAGAAGAAGTGGGGCTCGGCGGCGGCCTGCCCCTTGTACACGACTCCGGTGCCGGTGCGGAAGTTGTACTCCAGGCGCTCGCCGACGAGCCGGTCCCGGCCGTCGAAGAAGACCACCCGCCCGACCGCCACCGCTTCCCCGGTCTCGGTGTTGACCTCGACGCGGTCGGCCTCCAGGCGCACCTCGCCCTGCTCGATCTCCACGCGGCCCTCGGCGATGAGGAGGCGCTCCCGCTCGAGGTTCTCGATGCGATCCGCGAACACCGCGACGGGCGCCTCGGGGGTGCCGAAGGTCACATCTTTGCGCTCCTGGGCCAGGACCACGGCCGGGAAGAGCGCGAGCCACGCGACGATCAGCCCGATCAGGCGCGTCCCGGGCACCAACCCCCCTGAGTAGTCGTGTCGGTTCGGCAATCGTGGAGCCGTAGCGCGCGAAGATCGCGGGCATCGTACCAGATGCCACGGCGAAGGCGCAACGCCTTGCGAGGGGGCGGGGCCGATGAGCTTCGCATCGCGTCGTCGTTCGGACGGCCTTCGGCCTTTGGGGTCGTCGCCGATCCTCGGCGTACTCGGAGTACGCCTGCGGTCGGCGACTCCCTGCGTCCTAGCGCTGCTCGCTCCTCGGCCCCGCCCCCCCCGGGGGGAACGTGGCTCGTCGGCCATGCTGTTGGCGCTTCGAGAGCCTGCCCGCCCGCCTGGCTGGCTTCAGTCCGCGTCTTCGGGCTCCGGCTCCGCTTCGAATAGGTCCCCGCTGGCCGCGCTCGGGGCCTGCCGCCGCCGGCCGGATTCCATGGCGGCGGTGGCTGGGACGGTAGGGAGCGCCGGCGCATCGAGGCCGAGCAGCCGCTTGAGGTCGAGCCCGTTCCGGACGGGGTAGTCGAGGTTGTTGTTGTTGAACGTGACCGCCACCCGGCTGGCGTGGCCGCCGAAGGCGCGGACGCGCCGGGCGATCGCCTGCATCTCGTCGGGGCCGTAGAGGTAGTCGTACTTCTCGGCCACGCTGGGCTCCTTGCCGGCCAGCTGATCGAGCCAGCCCTTGACGTTCTGACCGTGGAGACGGATGACGACCCAGCCGGGGGCCGTGGCGGCGGGGATGTAGGGCTGCCAGGGCGCGTCGAGACAGACGAAGACGAGCCCGTGGTCGGCGAGGAAGCGCAGGACCTCGTCGGCGCGCTCGGGGATCCAGGAGGCGTTCCGGAACTCGACCGCCACCGTCCAGCCCGGCAGGCGGCGCGGCAAGGAGGCCAGGTACTCGAGCGCCGCGTCCCCGTAGCGGACCCAGGGGGCGAGCTGGAAGAGGACGTAGCCGAGCTTCCCGGCCGCCGCCAGCGACGCCAGGCCCGCGCGGAACAGCTCGAAGCACCGGTCGAGCGCCTCGGCCGGGAAGCGCTCGCGCTCCACCTCGCCGCGGCGCGTCAGCGGCAGGGCCTCGGGGAGCATCAGACGGAGGTCGGCCGGCAGGCTGTCGGCGCGCGGATGGTGGCCGGTCATCAGGCTGTAGGCCTTGACGTGGAAGACGAACCCGGGCGGGGTCCGCGCCACCCAGAGCTCCGAGTTCCGGGGCGAGGGCAGGGCATAGTACGTCGCGTTGACCTCGACCACGTCGAAGAAGCGCGCGTACCAGCGGAGGCGATCCTCGGCCGACATCCGGCTCCGCGGGAAGAAGCGCCCGGAGGCGATCAGCGACCGGTCGAGCCAGGAGGCGCAGCCGATGCGATACTCGGTCGCGCCCGTGGGCGCCGGCGCGAGCACCACCGGGCTGTCGGGGTCAGGCGTCCGGAGGATCGAGGGCTCCCCGGGCCTCGAGCCACGCCAGGGCATCGCCGATGAGGAAGAGCGAGCCGGCGACGCAGACGACGTCGGCGGCCGGCTCCGCGAGCGCAGCGGCCAGCCCCTCGCCGACGCCGGGCGTCAGCGTGACCCGGGCCTCCAGGGGCGGAAGCGCGGCCGCCAGCTCGGCCGGCGGCGCGGCCCGCGGGTTGGTGGCCGCGGTCAGCACCACGTGCCCGGCCAGCGGCGCCAGGGCCTTCAGGATGCCGGCCCGGTCCTTGTCGGCCGAGACCCCGAGCACCAGCGTGACGCGGGCCCCCGGGAAGTAGTGGGTGAGCGAGGCGGCGAGGGCGGCGGCCCCGCCGGGGTTGTGGGCGCCGTCCAGGACGATCGTCGGTCGCGAGCCCCGTCCGGGAATGACCTGGAACCGGCCGGGCCACCGGACCGTCGCGCACCCGGCCCGGATGGCGGCGTCGGGCAGCTCGATGCCGGCCCGCTCCGCCAGCGCGCGGACGGCGCCGACGGCGAGGACGGCGTTCCCGGGCTGGAAGCGCCCGAGCAGCGCCAGCTCGACGTCGCGGAGGGTCCAGCCGGGCCCGCCCCAGGAGGGAGCGGCGTCCCCCAAAGGCCGAAGGCCGTCGGCAGACCCGGAGGCCGGAGGCGCCGCGACCTGATGAAGATGAATTCGCTGGCCCTGGAGGTCGGAAGCGACCTCCTCGACACGGAGGTCGCGTCGCTCCACCAGGAGCGGGACGCCGAGCGCGCGGCAGCGGGCCTCGATGACCGCCATCGCCTCGGGCGGCTGGACGGCCGACAGCGCCACACCGCCGGGATTCCGGATGATCGCCGCCTTCTCGGCGGCAATCTCCTCGAGCCGATGGCCCAGGTACTCCTGGTGGTCGTAGTCGATGCGCGTGATCACCGAGCAGAGTGCCGCCCCCACGTTGGTCGCGTCCCAGCGCCCGCCGAGCCCCACCTCGAGCACGGCCACCTCGACGCCCGCGTCCCGGAAGGCCCCCAGCGCCACCGCCGTCATGGCCTCGAAGAAGGTGACGGCGCCGGCCTCGAGCGGGCCGGCTAGGCGCTCGACCTGCCGGGCCAGCGCCTCGCGGGTGATCACCGCGCCGTCGATCCGGATCCGCTCCGCCAGGTCGCGGAGGTGCGGCGAGGTGTAGAGGCCGGTGCGCCGGCCGGCCGCGCGGAGGATCGCTTCGGCCAGCGCCGAGACGGAGCCCTTCCCGTTGGTGCCGGCGACGTGGAGGATGCGGAGCGCGGCCTCGGGATGGTCGAGCCGGTCGAGGAGCGCCTCGATGCGCTCCAGGCCCGGCCGCATGCCGGATCGCTCGAACGGCTGGAGGCGGCGCAGGAGCCCGACGGCGGCGTCGGTCGTCACGGGATGGCGGGGTCGGCGGGCGCCTCCGCGAAGAACCCCAGCAGCCGCCGCAGCAGCTCACGCTGCTCCTTCCGCTCGATCACGAGGTCCACCATGCCGTGCTCGAGGAGGAACTCGGAGCGCTGGAACCCCTCGGGGAGCGGCTGCCGGATCGTCTCCTGGATGACCCGGGGGCCGGCGAACCCGATCAGGGCGCGCGGCTCGGCCAGGATGATGTCCCCCAGCATCGCGAACGAGGCGGTGACCCCGCCGGTGGTCGGGTCGGTGAGCAGGGCGAAGTAGGGGACGCGCTCCTCCGCGAGCCGGCCGAGCGCCGCGCAGGTCTTGGCCATCTGCATGAGGGACAGCACGCCCTCCTGCATGCGGGCGCCACCCGAGCAGGTGACGATCAGCAGCGGCGTCCGCTTGCGCGCGGCCAGCTCGATGGCGCGGGTGATCTTCTCGCCGACCACCGAGGCCATGCTGCCCCCCATGAAGGCGAACTCGAAGACGCAGATCACCACCGGGTAGCCGCCGATGCGGCCGAGCCCCGAGAGGACGGCATCCTCGCTCCCGGTCTTCTCGCGGGAGGCGATCAGGCGGTCGCGATAGCGCCCACGGCTGTCCTTGAACCCGAGGGGATCGGTGGAGCGCAGCCCCGCGTCCCGCTCCTCGAAGGAGTCGGGGTCCAGGAGGAGGGCCAGGCGGTCCCGGGCGGAGAGGCGGAACGGGACGCCGCAGCGGGGGCAGGTGCGTGCGTTCTTCTCGACGTCGGGGCGGTAGACGATTTCCCGGCAGGCCTCGCACTTGATCCAGAGGCCCTGGGTGATGACGACTTTCCGGTCCTTCTTACCGCCGAACAGCCAGGCCACAGCCTGATTTTACTCCTGTGGGGCGGGCGGGCTCCCGGGCCGGGTGGCAGCCTTGAGCTGGGCGATGAAGTCGCCGACCTTCCGGACGAGGGCGGGGTCGCCGGCGAGCGTCTCGATGAGCCGCACGATGGCGCTGCCGACGATGGCGGCATCGGCGTAGCGCACCACCTCGGTCACGTGAGCCGGCGTCGAGATGCCGAAGCCGACGCCGATCGGCTTGGTGGTGACCGCCCGCAGGTCGCGGACGAGGGCGACCAGGTCCGGCGGCAGCTCGGCCCGCTCGCCGGTGATGCCGGTCAGGGCGACCAGGTACACGAACCCGCGGCTCTGCCGGGCGATCCGCCGGAGGCGGTCTCCGCCGCTGGTCGGCGCCGCCAGGTACACGAGGTCGAGGCCGGCCGCGTGGGCCGCCCGGTCCACGGGCGGGCTCTCCTCCAGCGGGAGATCGGGGACGATGAGGCCGGCGAAGCCGGCCGCGGCCAGATCCCGAACCGCCGCCTCCAGGCCGTATCGGTAGAGCGGGTTCAGGTACGTCATGAGCACGAGCGGCGCCGCCACGTGCCCCCGGAGCGAGGCGACCATGGACAGGAGCTTGGCCAGGCTCACGCCCCCGGCCAGGGCGCGGGCCCCGGCCCGCTGGATCGTCGGCCCGTCGGCGAGGGGATCGGAGAAGGGGAGGCCCAGCTCGATCACGTCCGCACCCCGGGCCGCCGCCTCCTCGACGAGGAGGCGCGTCACCTCGAGGCTCGGGTCCCCGGCGGCGAAGTACGGGATGAGGGCCCGCCCCCCCTCGGCCCGGAGCCGGGCGAAGGTGTCCTCAAGCCGGCCCATGCGGTGCTCCGAGGATCGCTCGCACGGTGTCCACGTCCTTGTCGCCGCGTCCCGAGAGCCCGATGACCATGCGGGCCCGGCGCGGCAGGGTCGGCGCCACCTTGAGGGCGTGGGCGATCGCGTGGGCCGACTCCAGGGCCGGGATGATGCCCTCGAGCCGCGCCAGGAGGCGGAAGGCCTCCAGCGCCTCCTTGTCGGTGATCGCCGCGTACTCCGCCCGCCCGGTCTCCTTCAGCCAGGAGTGCTCGGGGCCCACCCCCGGGTAGTCGAGCCCCGCCGAGATCGAGTGGGCCGGGCGCACCTGGCCGTCCTCGTCCTGGAGGAGATAGGACAGGCTCCCGTGCAGGACGCCGGGACTCCCGGCCGTGAGGGGCGCCGCGTGGCGGTCGGTCTCGACGCCGTCGCCCGCGGCCTCGACCCCGATCAGCCGGACGTCCGCGTCCCCGAGGAACGGGGCGAAGAGGCCGAGCGAGTTCGAGCCGCCGCCGACGCAGGCGACCAGGACGTCGGGGAGCCCGTCGAGCTGCCGCCGGACCTCCCGGCCGATCACCGCCTGGAAGTCACGCACCATCATCGGGTAGGGATGGGGGCCGGCCGTCGAGCCGATGCAGTAGTAGGTGGTGCGGACGTTGGTGACCCAGTCGCGCAGGGCCTCGTTCATCGCGTCCTTGAGGGTCCGGCTCCCCGAGGTCACCGGGATGACGCGGGCGCCCAGCAGGTCCATGCGGAAGACGTTCAGCGCCTGCCGCGCCATGTCCTCCTCGCCCATGTAGACCTCGCAGGCGAGGCCGAGCAGCGCGGCGACGGTGGCGGTGGCGACGCCGTGCTGGCCGGCGCCGGTCTCGGCGATGATCCGCGGCTTGCCCATCCGGGCGGCCAGCAGACCCTGGCCCAGGGTGTTGTTGATCTTGTGGGCGCCGGTGTGGCAGAGGTCCTCGCGCTTGAGGTAGATCCGGGCGCCGCCGGCGTGGTCGGAGAGCCGCTCGGCGAACGTCAGCGGCGTCGGCCGGCCCACGTACCGGCGGCTCAGGTCGGCCAGCCGCTGGCGGAAGGCCGGGTCGCGGAGCGCCCCCCGGTAGGCCGCCTCCAGCTCGATGAGCGGCGTCATCAGCGTCTCGGGGGCGTACCGTCCGCCGAAGCGCCCGAAGTGACCGTGCCGATCCGGGAGGCGCTTCACGCCGCCCTCCGGACTTCGGCCACGAACCGCCACACCCGGTCCGGGTCCTTCTGCCCGGGCCGCGCCTCGACCCCGGAGTTGACGTTGACCCCGTAGGGGCGCGCGATCCCCACCGCCCGCGCCACGTTGTCGGGCGTCAGGCCGGCGGAGAGGATGATGCGCCCGGAGCCGGAGGCCAGCCGGGCCAGCTGCCACTCGATGGGCTGGCGCGGCTCGCCCTCGCTCCAGCGCGCGGCGCTGTCCAGGAGAAAGGCGGCGACCGCGTCCCGGTAACCCGGCAGGCGGGCGAGGTCCTGGGGGCCGCTGACCTTGATCGTCTTGATCACCGGCAGGCCGTACTGCCGCGCGTCCTCCGGGGACTCGTCGCCGTGGAGCTGGAGAGCGCGCAGCCCGCACGTCTCGGCCATCGCCTTCACGTGGGCGCTCGCGTGGTCCCAGAAGACGCCGACCGGGGTGACGAACGGCGGCAGGATCCGGATGATCGCGGCGGCGGCGCTGGGCGTGACGTAACGGGGCGTCCCCTCCACGAAGATGAAGCCGAGGGCGTCGGCGCCCGCCTCGACGGCCAGGAGCGCGTCCTCGGGGTTCGTGATGCCGCAGATCTTGACCCGGACGCTCATGCCAGGAGCTCCCGGATCTTCGCCGCCGGGTCCCCGCTGCGGGACAGCGCCTCGCCGACGAGGATCGCGTGAGCGCCGGCGGCCGCCACCCGCCGGACGTCGGCGGCCGTCGCGATGCCGCTTTCCGAGACCAGGCGGACGCCGGCCGGCGCCCGGGGCGCCAGCCGCTCCGTGGTGGCGACGTCGGTCCGGAAGGTCTTGAGGTCGCGGTTGTTGATCCCGACGAGGCGCGCGCCGAGCGCGGCCGCCTGGTCGAGCTCCCCCTCGTCGTGCACCTCGACCAGCACCGAGAGCCCGAGCCCCCGGGCCACGCGGTACAGCTCGGCCAGCCGGGCCGGCTCCAGGATCGCCACGATCAATAGGATAGCGTCCGCCGCGTGGGCGCGCGCCTCCCAGAGCTGGTAGGCGTCGATGACGAAGTCCTTCTGGAGGACGGGGCAGGCCACGGCCGATCGGACGACGCCGAGGTCGGCGAGGCTCCCCTGGAAGTGGGGATCGGTGAGGACCGAGAGCGCGGCGGCGCCGGCCACGGCGTACTCGGGGGCGCGGGCGATCGGGTCGAAGCCCTGGGCGAGGACACCGGCCACCGGCGAGGCGCGCTTCAGCTCGGCGAGCAGCCGGACGCGCCCCGGCTCGGCCGGCGCCAGCGCGGCCACGAGGTCGCGCGGGGCGGGGACGCCGGCCGCCCGCGCCTCCAGGTCGCGCAGGGGCACGGCCGTCCGCCGCTCGGTGACGGCGATCCGCTTCCGGGCGACGATGTCGTCGAGAAGGCCCATGGGACCCTTAGACTAGCACCACGACTCGTCTTCGTCATCCGGCGCGGCGCCTCGCCCCGGATATCGTCGCGGTCGCTCGGCGCCTTGTGTATGATGGGCGCGTCCGCAGACGCCACGGCCGACGGAGAGCCGGGCAGTGGAGGGCGACGCGGCGGAAACCGTTCGTGATCTGATCGACCGGATGGCGGCGCTCCGGGGTGACGCCCCGTTCCTGATCGCCCCCGGAACCGGACGCGTCGTGACCTTCGCGCAGCTCCGGGAGCACTCGCGCGAGTTCGCCGGCCGGCTGGCGGACCGCGGCGTGGCTCCCGGCGAGCGCGTGGCCTTCCTCCTGGAGAGCGGGGTCTTCACCGTCCAGGCGGTGCTGGGGACGCTCTACGCGGGGCGGGTCCCGGTCCCCCTCAACGCCGACGCGGCGCCGTCCGAGATCGCTCGCACCGTAGGCCACTCGGATGCCCGCCTGGTCTTCGTCGCGCCACAGGGCGTCGAGGCGCGGGACGGGGAGTTCGCGTGGGACCGGCCGATCCAGGTGGTCCACGCCGACCCCGACGCCGGCGTGGACCGGGACGGCGCCCCGGTCCCGGCCGCCGTCCTGCCGCCGATCCAGCCAGACGACGACGGGCTGCAGATCTACACCTCGGGCACGACCGGCCGGCCGAAGGCCGTGGTGATCTCCCACCGCGGCCTCCTGGCGGCCGGGGCCAGCACGGCCGAGGCCCACCGACTCGGCGCCGAGGACCGCGCGCTGTGCGCCCTGCCCCTCTACCACACGAACGCCCAGAACTTCGTCCTGATGCCGATCCTCGTGAGCGGGGGCTCGGTCGTCATCCCGCGGCACTTCGACGCCAGCGCGTTCTGGGCCCTGGTGGCTCGCCATCGCTGCACCTGGCTGCCCCTGGTCCCGGCCATCATCGGCCAGCTCCTGAGCCGGACGGAGCGGCCGGCCGAGGCGCTCGGACACGTGCGCTTCGTGCGCTCGTCGTCGGCCCCGCTGGCGCCGGCCCGGCACCGGGAGTTCGAGGCCCGGTTCGGCCTGCCTCTGATCGAGGGGATGGGATCGAGCGAGGGTGGGGCCGGATACTTCGCCACCCCGCCCCCGCCCGCGCTCCGCAAGATCGGGTCGCCCGGCCTGCCGATCGGCATCGAGGCCCGGGTGGTCAACGGGACGGGACGGGTGCTGCCCGCCGGCCAGACCGGCGAGATCGCCGTCCGGGGCCCGTCCGTGATGAAGGGCTACTACAAGGATCCCGCCGCCACCGCCGCGGTGCTGGGGTCGGACGGCTGGCTCCGGACCGGCGACCTCGGCTACCTCGACGCGGACGGGTACGTCTTCGTGGTCGGTCGCGCGAAGGAGATCATCAACAAGGCGGGCGAGAAGATCGTGCCGCGCGAGATCGACGAGCTGCTGGCGGCGCACCCGGCGGTCGTCGAGGCGGCGGCGGTCGGCGTCCCCCACCCGGACCTCGGCGAGGACGTCGTGGCGTACGTCGTCTTGAGCCCGGGCCTGACGGTCCCGGAGGACGATCTGTCGGACCTGTGCGAGCGGGAGCTCGGGCACTTCAAGGCGCCGACGCGCATTCACGTCATCGAGCGTCTGCCGCGGGGGCCATCCGGCAAGGTGGACCGGCTCCGGCTGATCGAGGATGCGGGCCGGCGGAGCGCGGCGGCCGCCGGTGCGCGTCGGTCCCGGCCGCGGCCGCCCGCTGGATACCTCGCCCCGCGGACGCCGGTGGAGCGCATCATCGCGAAGAGCTGGAGCGCGATGCTGGGCCGGGAGCGAATCGGGGTTCACGACGACTTTCTCGAGCTGGGTGGGGGCTCGCTGCTGGCGGTGCGCATCCTGGCGCGGCTCGACCGGCTGCTGCCGGTAAGCCTCTCGCTCGGCAGCTTCCTCGACCACCCGACGATCGCCGAGCAAGCGGCGCTCATCGACCGGGAGCTGCTGAGCGGCGACGAGGCGACACGCCTCCTGGCCGAGGTCGAGGCGCTGCCGGACGAGGAGGTGACGCGCCGGTTGTCCGACGGGAGCGGCGAACCCGCCGGCGACCGAGCCGAGTGACCGACCACCTCTGGTCCCGCCTCGAACGGCTCTCCCAGGAGAAGCGGGCGCTGCTGGAGCGGCTGCTCCTGGGGCGACCGCGGGCATCCGCGACCCCCGCCGGGATCCCGCCGCGCGACCGATCCCGCCCGTGCCCCCTGTCACCCCTCCAGGAGCGGATCTGGTTCCTCGAGCAGCTCCATCCGGGCCTGCCCACCTACCACGAGCCGTCGGCCGTGCGCCTGCGGGGTCCGCTCGATCTCGGCGCCCTGGAGGCCGCGCTCGACGCCGTCGTGGCCCGGCACGAGGTCTTGCGGCTGGCGATCCAGGTGGTCGACGGGACCCCGACCCAGGTGTTCCATCCGAGCCGGCCCGTGCGGATCAGCGCGGTCGATCTGTCCGACCGGGCCGGGGAGGCGCGGGAGTCCGCCATCCGCGATGTGCTGCGCGAGGAAGCGCGCCGGCCCTTCGACCTCGAGACGGATCCACTCCTGCGGGCGGTGGTCCTCCGCCTGGGCGAGGCCGAGCACGTGTTCGCGCTCACGCTGCATCACCTGGTGTGCGACCGCCCGTCGCTGGGCGTGCTGTTCCGGGAGCTCGAGCGGCTGTACGCCGCGGCGGTCCCGGGAACCCCCGTCAGGCTCCCGCCGCCGCCCCTTCAGTTCGGGGACGTCGCCGCCTGGCAGCGCGAGCGCGTCGAGAAGGCATCGCTGGAAGCCGACCTCGCCTACTGGACGGCGCAGCTCCGGTCCGTCCCCGCGGTTCTCGACCTCCCCGCCGATCGGCCACGACCGCCCGAGATGTCCCATCGGGGCGCAACGCGCGCCGTCCGGCTCGGCGCCTCGCTGTCCGGTCGGCTGCGGGAGATGAGCCGATCCGAAGGGGTCACCCTCTTCACCCTGCTGCTGGCGGCCTTCGCCACGCTCCTCTCCCGCCTCACGGGCCGCGAGGACATCGTGCTCGGGATCCCGATCGCGAGCCGCGACCGGCCGGAGCTGGAGCCGCTCATCGGACCGCTGGTCGGCACCGTGCCGCTTTGGCTGGACCTCTCGGGAGCGCCCTCCTTCCGCGAGCTGCTCGGACGCGTCCGGACGGTCGTGGCGGACGCCCACGCCCACCGGGCGGTGCCGTTCGAGCGGCTCGTCGATCTCCTGCGGCCGGTCCGGGCCCTCGACCACACGCCGGTGTTCCAGGTGATGCTGACGTGGCGTGAGCCGGAGAACCTGATGGCGGCGCTGCGACTTCCCGGGCTGTCGGTGTCGCCGCTCGACGTCGACCGGGGGGCGTCGAAGCTCGACCTGACCCTGTTCCTCACCGAGGCCGCGGGGGAGATCGTCTGCGAGGCCGAGTACGCCACGGATCTCTACGACGCCGGCACCATCGACCGGACGCTGGGCCACTTCCGGGCGGTGCTCGACGGGGCTGCCCGGAGCCCCGAGGAGCGGCTCTCGCGGCTGCCCGTGCTGACGCCGGACGAGCGCCGCCGGCTTCTGGTCGAGTGGAACGACACCGCGATCGACTACCCGCGGGACGTCTCCATTCCCGACCTCGTTCGGGAGCAGTGCCGGCGGACCCCCGGGGCCATCGCGGTCGAGCACGGCGACGAGCGGCTGACCTACGGGGAGCTGGAGGAGCGCGCCGCCCGGCTGGCCGGCCGCCTGAGGCGCCACGGGGTCCGGCCGGAGGTGGTGGTCGGCATCTGCCTCGAGCGCTCGATCGAGATGGTCGTCGGGCTCCTCGGCATCCTCGAGGCCGGCGGCGCGTACCTGCCGCTCGATCCCCGCGATCCGCCGGACCGCCTGGCGTTCCTGGTGCGCGACGCCGGCGCGCCCGTGATCCTGACGCGGCGATCGTGGCGGGCGCGACTGGAGAGGTCAGGCGCCCGGCTGCTCTGCGTGGACGAGGCCGAAGCGCCGGCCTCGCGCGACACCGTGGACGGCACCGGCGCCGGCGCCGGAGGCGACAGCCTCGCCTACGTCGTGTACACGTCCGGCTCGACCGGCCGGCCCAAGGGCGTGGAGATCCCGCACCGGGCCGTGGTCCGGCTGCTCTTCGGGGTGGACTACGTCCGGCTCGGCCCCGGGGAGAAGATCCTCCAGCTCGGCCCGCTCGGCTTCGACGCGTCGACCTTCGAGGTCTGGGCCGCCCTCCTACACGGGGGGTGCTGCGTGCTCTACCCGGAGTGCGTGCCCAGCGCCGAGCGCCTCGGCGAGATCGTCGAGCGGCACGGGGTGACGACGCTCTTCCTCACGACGGCCCTGTTCAACCACGTGGTGGACGAGCTTCCGTCCGGCCTGGCCGGCGTCAGCCAGCTCCTGACGGGAGGCGAGACCGTGTCGGTCGAGCACATGGCGCGCGCGGTGGCCCGGCTGCCGGCGACCCGGATCGTCCACTGCTACGGACCGACCGAGGCCACCACCTTCACGACGTGCTACCCGGTTCCCCGGTCACTGGCGGCGACCGCGAGCACGGTCCCGATCGGACGGCCGATCGCCAACACCCGCGTCTACATCCTCGACCGGCACGGCGAGCCGGTGCCGGTCGGCGTCCCCGGAGAGATCTTCATCGGAGGGGACGGGCTGGCCCGCGGCTACCGCCAGCGCCCCGAGCTGACCCGCGAGCGGTTCGGGCCGGACCCGTTCCCGGGCGGCGGCGGCGGTCGGCTGTACCGCACCGGCGATCTGGCCCGCTACCGCGCCGACGGCGCCATCGAGTTCCTGGGCAGGGCTGACGACCAGGTCAAGCTGCGGGGCTTCCGCATCGAGCCGGCAGAAGTCGAAGCCGCGCTGGCCTCGCATCCGGGAGTGACCCGGGCGGTCGTGGTCGTTCGCCGGGACGGGCCAGGCGATCGGCGCCTGGTGGCCTACGTGGTTCCCGAGGGGAGCCCGGCGCCCGCCGCGGCCGAGCTGCGAGCCCACCTCGGGGCGATGCTGCCGGAGCACATGATCCCCACGGCATTCGTCTCGATCACGCGACTCCCGCTCACCGCCAGCGGGAAGGTCGATCGCGCCGCGCTGCCGCCGCCCGAGACCGATCCCGGTCGCCCCGGCGCCCGGGAGTTGGCCCGGACCCCCGTGGAGGAGCTCGTCGCCGGCATCTGGGCCGACGTCCTGAGCGTCCCGAGCGTCGGCCGCCACGAGGACTTCTTCGAGCTGGGGGGGCACTCCCTTCTGGCGGCCCAGGCGATGGCTCGGCTGCGCCAGGTCCTGGGGCTGGACCTTCCGGTCCGGGTGCTCTTCGAGGCGCCGACGGTGGCGCGGCTCGGCGCCCACGTCGACGGATCCCGCTTCGGCGGGGCGGCGCCGGCGCCCGTCCGCCTCGCCCGGCGCGAGAGTCCGCTGCCCCTCGCGCCGCTGCAGGAGCGGATCTGGCGCCACTGCCAGATGCCTAACGGCGCCGGGTACACGCTGGTGCGGGCCTTCCATGTGCGAGGGGCGCTCGACGTCGGCGCGCTGGAGCGGAGCCTCGCCGAGATGGTGCGCCGCCACGAGATCCTCCGGACGACCTACGTCCTGGTCGGCCGGGAGCCCCGGCAGGTCATCGGTCCGTCCGGAGCGACGCCGGTGCCCGTTCTCGATCTCCGGGGCCGGCCGCACGAGGCGGAGCGGATCACCCGGGAAGAGATGACGCGCGGCCTGGATCTCACGCGCAGCCCCCTGCTCCGCGCGGTCGTCCTGCGCCTCGACGAGACGGAGTACCGGCTGCTCCTGCTGATGCACCACATCACGTACGACGCCGAGTCCATCGAGATCTTCTTCCGCGAGCTGCGCGCGCTCTACGAAGGGTTCGCGCGGCGGCGGTCCCCGCGGCTGCCCGAGCCCCGGCTGCAGTACGCGGACTACGCGGCGTGGCAGCGCCAGCGGATGCGTCCCGGCGGGGATGTCCACCGCCGCCAGCTCGCCGACTGGATGGATCGGCTGGGAACGGGCGGGAGACGCCTGGAGCTGCCGTTCCGGAGGCCGATCCCCGTGGCGGCGAGCCTCGACGAGGCCGAGCAGACGGTCCCGTTCACCGACGACCTGCGCGGCCGCGTGGAGGCGCTGAGCCGGCGCGAGCGGGTGACGCCGTTCATGACCATGCTGGCCGCCTTCGAGGTGCTGCTCTTCCACTACACGGGACGCCGTGACCTCCTGGTCGGCACCTACGCGGCGAACCGCGGCCGTGGGGAGCTCGACGACGTGATGGGATGCTTCGTCAACCTCCTGGTGCTGCGGGTCAACCTCCACGGGGGCCTGTCGTTCCGGGACGTGCTGCACCGGGTTCGCGCGGTCGTGCTGCGGGCCTTCGCGAGCCCGGACGTGCTGTACGAGGAGGTCGGGGTCGCGCTGCGGGCCGCGGGGCGGCCCGTCCCCGAGGTCGAGGTGATCTTCAACACCGTGCGCCGGCGCCCCGATGCCTCGCTGACACTTCCCGGCCTGGACGTGAGCATGCTCACGCTACCCCCGCCGCGGATGCCGTGGGGGCTGACCCTCTTCGTCAACGAGAGGCTCGGCCGCCTCGCCTGCCCGTTCGACGCCGGGCTCTACGACCCGGCCGGCGTGCGCCGGATGCTTGCCGGGTTCACGGCGGTGCTCGAGCGCGTGACGGCCGACCCGATGCTCGGCGTCCCGGACCTGGCGCCGGACGCCTCGATCTGCGCGGCCATCCACCCGCGTGGCTCACGCGTAGCTGTCAGGAAGGCGGTCGAGGTTCCGTTCCTGACCCGAGGTGTGCGCCGCCGTCGGGCGGTCACGATCATCCCCACGCCGCTCGCCGTCGCCGCTCGCACCGGCCCGGACTGCGTACGGCCGGGCGTACCGCCGCGCTTGACAGCGCCATGGCCTACACTCCCGAGCCACCAGTCGTCGTCCGGCCCCGGGAGGCCGCGATGCCCACCGCCCTGCACCGCTTCACCCGATGGAGGGACCGCCATGCCGAAGACCACCCAGCTCGTCCTGTCCCTGGCCTCGAAGCCGGGTGTCCTCGCCGAGATCGGCTCGACGCTGGCCCAGGCCGGCGTGAACATCACCGCGATCTGCGCCGGCGAGGCCAGCGGCGGTCGCGGGAAGGTCCGCCTCCTGGTGGACAACCCCGCCCGCGCGACGGAAGCCCTCAAGGCGGCCAAGCTCCGGGTCGCCCAGGAGGACGCTCTCTCGCTGACCCTCGACAACCGGCCCGGCGCCCTGGCCGACGTGGCCCGAAAGCTGGCCCGCGCGAAGGTGAACGTGAAGTGCGCGTACGCGACGACGAGCGGGAGCGGGCCGGCCCAGGTGGTCCTGACGGTGTCGAACGTGGCGAAGGCGGAGGCCGCCCTGGGCGCTTAGCCCGATCGCCGGCGGGTCAGGCGCCCGGCGGCCCCGAGGTGCGCGTCGCGCCGGGCCTGGAGCCCGGTGTCCACGTAGCTCATCAGGTCGGGCCGGGCCCGGCCGAGCATCACCTGGATGTAGGCGGGCTCGAGGCCGACGTTCTCGAAGCCGTGGATGACCCCCGCCGGCGCCGAGACGCAGTCCCAGCGCCCGAGCACCGTCTCGACCCGGCGCCCGGCGTCGTCGTCGAAGAAGACCCGGACCTTCCCGTCGAGGACGAAGAAGACCTCCTCGACCTCGTGGGTGTGGGGCGCGTTCCCCTGGCCGGGCGGCACGAACATCACGCTGAGCGTGAAGTGCTCGGCCGCGATCGCGCGGGGATCGGCCTTCCCGGACGCCCCGGCGCCGATGTAGCGATGCTGGGCGCGCCGGTAGCCCTCGACCCGGGCGTCGGCGAAGGCGTCCCAGTCGGCCACCCGGTCCACGAACCGCGCCACCCGGCTGCCCAGCAGCTCCTCGTGCGTCATCGCAGGATCCTCCGTCCGACATGCTTGCATCGGGGGTAGAGGTCATCGACGAAGCCCACGATCAGGTTCAGCGGTGGCGCCGAGCAACGCGAAGTGCCGACCGCTGCAAGCTGCAATCAGACGTCACCACGGAGACGAGGACGTATCCCCCGAGGGTCTCGCCTGCCGTGAACGCATGCGAGGACAACCACCAATGTCTCGAGCGGCCGGTACCAAAGGACGTAGGGGAAACGTCGGAGCAGGGCTCGACGGGCCCCTCGGTAACGCTCTGGATACGCGAGTGGGTTGTCGGCGATGCGAGCGATAACGATGTTGACGGCTTCGCGGGTCGCCGCCGAGACCTCGCCGCTGACTTTCGTACCAGTCCTCGATCGCCTCCAGGTCGAGCTCCGCAGCTCGACGAAGCAGGACAGGTACCGTCAACGACGCCGCTGCTCGAGGCGGGCTCTAACTTCTGGCCAGGGGCTTTGGTCTTTCGGATTGGCCTCGAGATCCGCAAGCCGAGCGTCGAGAAGGGCACGTTCCTCGGACGTGACAGGAATGTCATCATCCGAGAGCGTGTCCCACAGAGCCTCGATCAGCCGTAGCCGCTCACTCGGGTCGAGCCTCAAGGCTTCTGCCAGCAGATCCGCGTTCATGGCACGAGTATACCGCTATCCCGCCCGAAATGAGCCCGGACGGCAGCGCGTGCACTGAGCGGCCGGTAGGCGAGCAACGCGAGCCGTCGGCCCGCTGCACTGCAAGGTTCGACGGTTTTCGCCGCGTCACTCAACGACCTTTGGTACCGAGGGCCGGACGTCAATGAAGATCTCGGCGACGTATCGCGGCATCCGCCCGCGCACCAGTCTCGCCGCCGTCATGGCAGCAGCTCGAGCGCCCGCGTGAGACGCGGGCCGACACGGATGGCGGCGAAATCACGGCGATCCGTCGTCAGCACCCGGTAGATGCGCCGTCGCTCAGCTACAGCGACGACTGTTCCGTCGACGAGCCCCAGGTTGAGCTTCGCGAATCTGGCGTCGAGTTCGAGGGCACGAACAATGTCGGAGGGTAGCGGCAGCTCATACTCGTACCGTGTCGCCGGATCGAAAATCTCAGCGACGAGTGTCCGCATCGCGACCCTGTTCTCCCGGAGAAAGTAGTCCACCTCGGCTAGAACGAGTCCGGGCACGATAACCAGACTCGCGGATGTCAGGATCTTCTCGTACTCAGGAAAACTCGGCTTGCCGTCTCTCGTGCTGGCGAGGCCGCGGAGGAGCCCGCCGGTGTCTGCGACGATCGGCGGACTCAAGCCTCGAGATCTCGGAAGAGTTCGGATTCATCGCCGAGTTTGTTGTCCGTCAACTCGAAGAGGCGTGTAGAGGGCGGGCGGCGGCCGGTGTAGTAGCGGGACGCCACCACCCGCAGACCCTTGCGAATGAGGGCCGAGGCATGGGCACCGGTCAGCCGCCGTAGCCGAGCCAGGCGAAGAGGTGGCCGGGCGGGAAGGGGACGCCGAGGGCCTTCTCGAAGAAGCCGTAGACGAAGACGAAGTTGAACGCGGTGAGCGCCACCGTGATCGGCCAGCGCTCCCGGGCCCCGAGCCGGAGACAGGCGAGCGTCATCACCGTGGTCCCGATCGCGAAGCCGAGCAGCCAGATCGCTGCGAAGAACCCGAGGATCCACGCGCAGACCCGGAGCCCGCGGCGCCACGCCTCTCCCGGCGCCAGGTCGGCGGTGCCGCCGGCCGCGTCGAGCGCGACGCCGCTCCGCCGGCCGGTGAGGTCGCGCGCGAGCTGCACGATCGCCAGGGCCAGGGTGGGCACGACGATTGCCCAGGGGAAGAGCCCGGCCCGGGGGCCGAACCCGCGGCTCTGCCAGAGCGCCCAGGCGAAGAGGAGCACGATCCCCAGGCCGAACGCGGTGGTGGCGTCGAGCCGCGGTCCCGGGCGCGCGAGGGCCGGCGGCCCTGCCGCGTCCGGCGCGGTGCGGGGCGCCCTCCGCCGGCGCCGGCGCTCGTTCCAGAAGGGGACGACCAAGCCGGCCGCGATCACCGCCATGAGGGCCAGCACGCCCGGACGGACGAGCCAGGCGGCGCCGTAGTTGTCGGTGGAGAGGAAGAGCTTGTTCTCGGCCAGCGGCCCCAGCACCAGGCCGAGCAGGAGCGGGGGCCGGGGCCAGCCGAGCCGCGCCATCACCCAGCCCAGCCCGCCGAACAGCAGGACCACCGCCAGGTCCTGGAAGACGTTCTTTTCGGCGAAGGCGCCGACGTAGATCAGCGTCAGGATGAACGGCGTCAGCAGTGTCCCCCGGATCTGCGTGACCCGCGCGAGCTGGTTCATGAAGGCCAGGCAGATGGCGACGGTGATGACGTTCGAGACCACGATCGTCCACACCATCGAGAAGGTCACCGCCAGGTGGCCCTTGGGAGCCGGCGTGAGCATCGCGGGCCCCGGGACGAGACCCTGGATCAGGAAGGCGCCCATCAGGATCGCGGTGCCGACGCTGGCCGGCACGCCGAACGCGACCGTGGTGACGAGGCTGCCGCCCAGGGTCGAGTTGTTGGCGGCGCCGGGCCCGAGCACGCCCTCCACCCGCCCCCGGCCGAATTGCTCCCGGTTGGGTGAGCTCTGGACGGCGTGCGCGTAGGCCAGCCACTGGGTCGTCGCGGCCCCCATCCCCGGGATGATCGCGATGAACGTGCCGAGGGCGCTGCACCGGAGGACCAGCCACCAGTGGACGAACGTGTCGCGGACCCCCTGCCAGACGCCACCGAGCTTGCCGACCTCGAGCCGGGCGATGCTCGAGCCCTGGACGGCCAGGTCGATGACCTCGGGGATGGCGTAGAAGCCGATGGTGACCGGGACCAGCCCGATCCCGTCCCAGAGGAAGAGCTGACCGAAGGTGTAGCGCTGGATGCCCGAGACCGGGTCGAGGCCGATCGTCGCCAGCCACAGCCCGAGCCCGCCGGCCACCAGCCCCCGGAGGAGGGCCTCGCCGCTGAGCGAGGCGACGAACGTGATGCCGACCACGGCCAGCATGAAGAACTCCGGCGAGCCGAAGGTGAGGACCAGCGGGCGCACGACCGGGATCGCCAGGCCGAGAACGAGGGCGCCGAAGACGGCGCCGACCAGCGAGCTCATCATCGCCGCCCCCAGCGCCCGGCCGGCCTCGCCGTTCTTGGCCATGGCGTGGCCGTCGACGATGGTGGCGGCCGAGGTCGGCTCGCCGGGAATGCCGAAGAGGATGGAGGTGATGTCGCCGGTCGTGTTGGTGACCGCGAACATGCCGAGCAGGAACGCGAACGCCTCGACGGGGTTCATCTTGAAGACGAAGGGCAGCATGAGGGCGAGCGTGGTGGGGCCACCCAGGCCGGGCAGAATCCCGACCGCGAAGCCGATGGCGATCCCGACCAGCATCAGGCCGAAGGTGGGCCAGGCGAAGACCTGGACCAGCCCCGACCAGCTGGCCTGGGCGAACTCGACTATCGGAGGAGCCCCTTGAGCTTGGCGGCCACGGCCGGGTCGAGGCGGAACAGCTCCTCGACCAGACGCTCCAGCTCCTCCCCGCCGACCGGGTCAACGTCCAGCTTGGCCTGCCGGGCGTCGGCGAGGAACTCGGGGTCGCGCAGCGTCTCGATGAAGGCGGTCCGGAGCACCTGCACCCGGTCGGGCGGGGTGCCGGGCGGGAGCGCGTAGAGGCGGCTGATCGTGGTGGGGACGATGACCGCCGCCCGCAGGAGCTGCCGGGCCTCCTCGGTCCGGACCAGGTCGAGCGCCAGCGGGACCCGGGGCAGGTCGGGCAGCGGCTTCTCGGTGACCTGGAGCACGATGGTGATCTCGCCGGCGTCCAGCGCCTTGCGCCAGGTGACCTTGACCGACTCCCACTGCCAGCAGCCGCCAGAGACCTCGCCGGACTCGGCGGCCAGCCGGATCTCGGCGGTGCCCTTGTATCCCCGCACGAGCTGGATGGGCAGGCCGGCGGCCTGGAGGACGCGCGCGGTGTCGTGCGTGGTGTCTCCCGGGCCGACCCCGCCGAGCTTCACCGGCGTCTTGGCCGCCATCCACTGCTCGGCCGTCGCGATCCCGCTCGCCCGGGTCAGGGCGCAGACCGTGTTGTCTCGCACCGGGATGCCGAGCCACTGGAACTTCCGGGCGTCGAACTCGATCCCGTCGCGCCCGAGGAGCTGGCCGACGAGCTGGTTGCCGTGGAAGTTGACGATGGTGAGGCCGTCGGGCCGGGCGACCTTGAAGGCGTGGTTGGCGGCGATCAGGCTGGCCGCCCCCGGCATGTTCTCCACGACGACGGCGGGCCGGCCGGCGACGTGCTTGGCGAGGTGCCGGCCGATGGTCCGGGAGTAGGTGTCGAAGCCGCCGCCGGCCGTGAACCCGACGACGATGCGAATGGTCTTGCCCTCGAAGAAGCTGGGCTGGGGCTCGGCCGGCCGGACGGCGGCGAGGGCGGCGAGCAGCGCGACGACGGCGGTGGCGCGAGCGGGCCTAGTCATAGAGGATCGTCCTCAGCCGGGCGATGACCGGCGCTTCCAGGGTGAACAGCCGCTGAACGACGCGCTCGAGCTCGTCTCCCGGCACCGGCTCGATCTCGAGCTTGGCCTTCTCGGCCTCGGCGAGGAAGGCCGGGTCCCGGAGGGTGGCGGCGAACGCCTGGCGCACGAGCTGCACGCGGTCCTTCGGCGTCCCCGGCGGCAGGGTGAGCGAGCGGACGATCGCGCTGTCGGTGTGGACCGCGACCTCCAGGGTGCGGCGCGCCTCGTCGGTCTTCGCGAGGTCGATGGCGAGCGGGACGCCGGTCAGCTCGGGATGACTTTTTGGCGCGACCTGCAGCACCACCGCCACCTCGCCGGTGTCCAGCGCCTTCCGCCAGGTGGCGCGGATCGAGCCCCAGTTGAAGCACACGCCGGCCAGCTCGCCGGACTCGATGGCGAGCCGGATGTCGGCGGTGCCCTTGTAGCCGGTGACGAGCTGGATCGGCAGCCCGAGGGCGGCCTTGACCGCGCGCGTCCCGTTGTCGGGCGTGCTGGCGCCCGGCGCGACCCCGCCCATCTTGACCGGGGTCGGCGCCGCCATCCACTTGTCCACGCTCGTGATCCCGCTGGCCTTCGCCATCGCGCACACGACGTGGTCGAAGGCGGGGGCGCCGACGAACTCGAACTTCCGGGCGTCGAACTCGATCCCCTTCTGGCCCAGGACCTGACCGAGGAACAGGCCGCCGATGAAGTGGCCGATGGTCAGCCCGTCGGGCTTCGCCACCTTGTAGAGGTGGTTGGCCGCGATGAGGCTGCCGGCGCCCGGCATGTTCTCGACGATGACGGTGGGGGCGCCGGGGAGATGCCGGCCGAGGTGGCGGCCGAGCGTGCGCGCGAACGCGTCGAAGCCGCCGCCGGCCGAGAAGCCGACGATGATCCGGACCGTCTTGCCGCGGTAGAAGTCGTCCTGGGCGAGCGCGGCGCCCGGGGCGACGCCGAGCGTCAGGATCAGGAGCCGCAGCCATCCGAGCCCTCGTCTCCTCATCGGATCTCTCCCTTCGCGGCCTGGATCGCCCGCCACACCCGCTCGGCCGTGAGCGGCAGGTCCGTGACCCGCACGCCCACCGCCCGGGTGACCGCGTTGGCGATGGCCGGGGCGGTGGGGAGCAGGCCGCTCTCCCCGATGCCCTTGGCGCCATACGGCCCCGGCCCGTCGCCGTTCTCGATCAGGATGCTCCGGTACTCCGCCGGCAGGTCCCCCATGACCGGCACCCGGTAGTCGATGAGCGAGGGGTTCAGGAGCTGGCCGTCCTCGTACACCATCTGCTCGTAGAAGGTGTGGCCGAGCCCCATCATCGCCCCCCCCTCCTCCTGGGCGTGGCACTCGCGCGGGTTGATGGCCCGGCCGATGTCCGCCACCGAGACGTAGCGCAGCACCGTCACCACCCCCGTCGCCTCGTCCACCTCGACCTCGGCCGCCGCCATCCCGACCTCCCAGAACGGTGCCTCGCCGCCGAGCGGCGCGTGCCCCCGCTCGCCGCGGTAGGTCCCGCGCCCGATCAGCTCGCCGCCCGGCATGCCGAAGTGTCCGGCCAGCGCCTGGGCGTACGCCAGCTCGCCGGCCGCGCCGACGATCCGCCCGTCGAGGAGCGCCAGCGCCGCCCGGTCGCTCCCGAGCTGGCGCGCGCCCAGGGCCAGGAGCTGGTCCCGCACGTCGCGGGCAGCGGCGAGGACGGCGAGGCCCATCAAGGTCGTCGAGCGGCTCGCGCTCGTCGCCTGATCGTAGGGGCTCATGCCCAGCTCCGAGGCGGCGACGCGCACCCAGCCGAGCGGGAGCGCCAGCTCCTCGGCCACGATCTGGGAGAGGACGGTGCGGCCGCCCTGGCCGCACTCCACGGTGCCGGTGAGGAGCGTCGCGCTCCCGTCGGCGTGGAGCCGCACCATCGCGCTCGACACCGAGGGGGCCAGCGGCGCCTTGATGACGCAGGCGAGTCCCTTGCCGCGGCCGGGCGCCGGGGCGGGGTCGTGCCAGCCGACGGCGGCGGCGGCTGTACGGAGGCCTTCCGCGAAGTCGCAGTCGATCGGGAGGTCGCCCGCGATGAACGTCTCGCCGCGCCCGAGGAGGTTCCGGAGGCGCAGCTCGAGCGGGTCGAGGCCGAGCCGCTCGGCGATCACGTCCATCTGCGACTCGTAGGCCCAGGCGAGCTGGGGGACGCCGTAGCCGCGGAAGGCCACGCTGACCACCGTGTTGGTGTAGACGCCGTAGGCGGTGATGCGGACGTGGGGGATGCGGTAGGGGCCGGTCGCGGTGTAGGCCGACTTCTGCACGACGCGGGGACCGACGTCGGCGTAGGCGCCGAGCTGGTAGTGGATCTCGGCCTCGCGCGCCACCAGCCGGCCGTCGCGCCGGACGCCGGTCCGGAGCCGGTAGCGGACGGCGGCCCGCCGGACCGACTTGAACGCCTCCTCCGCGGTGAGGGCCAGCCGCACCGGCCGCTTGACGGCGGTGGCGAGGGCGATCACCAGCGGCTCGATCTTGGTGTAGGACTTGTTGCCGTAGGCGGCCCCCAGGTACGGCACGATGATCTGGAGGCGTGCCAGCGGCAGCCCGAACATCTCCGCCAGCTCCTTCCGGACGGGGAACGGGTGCTGGGTGGAGGCCCACAGGGTGACCCCCTGGCTGTCGACGCGCGCGATCGCGCAGTGGGGCTCCAGCGAGACGTGGTGGGCCATCGGGAAGGTGTAGGTCTGCTCCACCACCAGGTCGGCCTCGGCGAAGGCCCGGTCCGGCTCCCCGCGCTCGTAGCGGTAGTGGTGGCAGACGTTGGTCCCCGCGATGGGGCGGAGGGCCCCGAGGTCCCGGAAATGCCCGGCCGGCCGGGGCCGCTCGTGGAGCAGGGGCGCGCCGGGGGCGAGTGCCTCGTCGAGGGTGGTCACGGAGGGCAGCTCCGCGTACCGGACGTCGATCAGCCCGAGCGCCGCCTCGGCGGCCGCCGCGGTGTCGGCCACGACGGCGACGACCGGCTCGCCCGCGTAGCGGATCACGCCGTCGGCCAGGAGCGGCTGGTCCTTGAACGCGGGACCGTAGTAGAGGTCCCGGACGGGCAGGTCGGCCGCGGCCAGGACCGCGAGGACGCCGGGGGCGCGGGCCGCGCGGGTCGGGTCCACGCCGAGGAGCCGCGCGTGGGGCACGGGGCTCCGCCACAGCTTGGCGTGGACCATGCCCGGCACCGCCAGGTCGGTGATGAAGCGCGCGCGCCCGGTGGCCTTGGCCGGGGTGTCAACGCGCGGGGCGTCGGTGCCGACGGTCCCGAGGCTCACGGCGGCGGCGCTCCTCGGCGTGCTTCCCGCAGGGCGCGCCAGACCCGCTCCGGTGTCATCGGCAGCTCAGTGAGGCGCACGCCCGTCGCGTGGGCGATCGCGTTGCCGATGGCGGGCGCGACGCAGAAGGTCCCGCTCTCCCCGACGCCCTTGGCGCCGAAGGGGCCGGGCCCGTCGGCGTTCTCGACCAGGATCGTCTCGAAGGCGTCCGGCAGGTCGGCGAAGGTCGGGAGCCGGTAGTCGATCAGGCCGGGGTTCAGGAGCTGGCCCTGCTCGCCGGCGCGCGCCTCGAAGAGGGCGGGGCCGAGCCCCATGATCGCCGCGCCCTCGTCCTGGGCCGCGCACTCGCGGGGGTTGATGGCCTGCCCCACGTCGGCCGCCGACACGTAGCGGCGGACCCGGACCGTCCCGGTCTCCGGATCGACCTCGACCTCCGCGGCGCCCATGCCGGTCTCCCAGAAGGCGGTGGCGCCGCCCAGGCTCCCCGACCACCGGGTCGGCACGAACGACCCGACCCCGGTCACCTCGCCGCCGACCAGGCCGAAGTGGCCGCGGATCACCTCGGCCACCGTGAGCGCGCCGACCCGGCCCTCGCGAAGGTCGAGGCCAGCGGGGTCCGTCCCGAGCAGCCCGGCCGCCAGCCCCAGGAGCTGCCCGCGCGCGTCGCGGGCGGCGGCCTGGACGGCCAGCCCCATCAGGGTCGTCGAGCGGCTCGCGCTCGTGCCGTGGTCGAACGGCGTGAGGGAGGTGTCGGGGGCCCCGACGACGACGGCCTCGAACGGGACGCCGAGCGTCTCGGCGGCGATCTGGGCCAGCGCGGTCCGCGCCCCCTGGCCCACCTCCACGGTCCCGGCCAGGAGGCTCACGCTGCCGTCGGCGTGGACGCGGACGATGGCGGTCGAGACCGTGTGCGTCCCGCCGCCGTCCTTCATCGCGCACGCCAGCCCCCGGCCGCGCCCGGGGGCGCCTGTCGCGCCCCGGTCGAGCGCGCGCGCCACCGCCAGGAGGCCCTCGGCCATGTCGCCGTCCATCGGGGTGTCGCCGGCCACGTACTCCTCGCCGCGCTCGAGGAGGTTCCGGAGGCGCAGCTCGAGCGGATCGAGGCCGAGCCGCTCGGCGATCGCGTCCATCTGCGACTCCGAGGCCCAGGTCACCTGGGGGACGCCGTACCCGCGGTAGGCGCCGGCCGGCACGTTGTTGGTGTAGACGCATCGGGCGCCGATGCGGAGCCCGGGGATGCGGTACGGCCCGAGGGCGCGGGAGCCGGCCTTGGTGGCCACGCGGGGCCCGATGTCCGCGTAGGCGCCGGTGTCGAGGACGACGTCGGACTCGCGCCCGAGGAGCGTCCCGTCCCGCCGGACGGCGGTCCGGAGCCGCACCGTCACCGCGTGGCGGCTGATCGTCCGGGCGCTCTCCTCCAGGGAGAGCGCGAGCCGCACGGGCCGCTGGACGCGCGCGGCGAGCGCGGCGGCGAGCGGCTCGATCTTGGTGTAGCACTTCCCTCCGAAGGCGCCGCCGATCAGCGGGACCACCACCTGGACGTGAGAGAGCGGCAGCCCGAAGACCTCCGCCAGCTCCTTCCGGACCGGGAACGGGTGCTGGGTCCCAGCCCAGACCGTGACGCCGTCCGCGTCCACCCGCGCGAGGGCGCAGTGGGGCTCGAGGGCGTGGTGCGACAGCGCCGGGTAGCGGTAGACGTCCTCCACGACGAGGTCGGCCTCGGCGAACGCCCGCACCAGGTCGCCGCGCTCGTACTGGTAGTACTGGCAGACGTTGGTGCCGGGGACGGGCCGGAGCCCGGACAGGTCGCGGAAGTGGCCGGCGCGGTCCAGCGTGGGATGGATCAGCGGGGCGTCCGCCGCCAGCGCCGCCTCCGCGGTCGTCGCGGCCGGCAGCTCCCGGTACCGGACGTCGAGCACCCCCAGCGCGGCCGCGGCGCGGGCCTCCGTCTCGGCGACGACGGCGACCACCGGCTCGCCGGCGTAGCGGATCACCTCGTGGGCGAGGATCGGCTGGTCCTTGAAGGCGGGCCCGTAGTGAAGGCGCGTCACGGGCAGGTCGGCCGCCGTGCAGACGGCTACCACGCCGGGCATCGCGGCCGCGCGGGCGGCGTCGACGCCGAGGAGCCGGGCGTGCGGCACGGGGCTCCGCCAGAGGCGGGCGTGGACCATCCCGGGCAGCGCGAGGTCGGTGACGTAGCGGGCGGCGCCCGTCACCTTGTCGCCGGCGTCGAGCCGGGGGACCGAGCGCCCGACGATCGAGACCCCCCCGACTCTTCGACGGCCTTCGGCCTTTGGCGGCCCCTCCCCACCGGTCGACGGCCTCCGGCCTTTGGCCGGGGGGAGGGGCGGCGTGCTTGCCGCCGACTGACGGCCAGGCGATAGCGTCACTTGCGTTCAGCCGCCATCGCCTGTCCCCGCGCCGGGTGCCAGGCGCCGGGAGGCGGCCAGGATCGCGTCCAGGATGCGCTGGTAGCCGGTGCACCGGCAGATGTTGCCGCGCATGTAGTGCTTGACCTCGGCCGGGGTCGGCGCCGGGATCTCGCCGAGCAGGGCGACGGTGGCCATGATCATGCCCGGCGTGCAGAAGCCGCACTGGAGCGCGCCGTGCTCGACGAACGCCTCCTGGATGGGGTGGAGCTCCTCGCCGCGGGCCAGGCCCTCGACGGTGCGGACGTGCTTCCCCCGCGCCTCGAAGGCCAGGGTCGTGCAGGCGCTCACCGGCTGATCGTCGAGGAGCACGGTGCAGGCGCCGCAGACCTGGACGTCGCACGACTTCTTCACACCCAGGAGTCCGAGGCGATCGCGGAGACACTCGATCAGCGTCTCCCAGGCCGGCACGGTCAGCTCGTGCCGCTCCCCGTTGACCGTCACCGTCATCGCCACCTCTCTCATCGGGACTCTTCGCGGACGCCGAGCCCGGCCAGGGCCTGGTGGAACGCGCGCGCCAGGAGGACGCCGACCAGGTGCGCCTTGTACTCCGCCGAGCCGTGGAGGTCGGTGACGGCGTCGGCCGCGCGACCGGCGACCCGGCCCGCCTCGGCGAGGGCCGCCCGGCTCTCGCCGAGGGCCTTGCCCTCGAGGAGCGCCTCGGCCTCGCGCATCCGGCGCGGCACCGGACCGACGCAGCCCACCGCGATCCGGACGCCGGCGACGCGCCCGTCGTCGACCGTCACGGCGACCGCGACCCCGACCGAGGGCCGCTCGAGGATGCCGAGCTTGAGGTAGGCGGCGGCCGACCGCGGCGGGGGCGGCGGCACCACGACCTCGGTCAGGATCTCGTCACCCTCCAGGCAGGTCTCGAAGGGGCCGACGAAGAGGGCTTCCAGCGGGATCGTCCGCTCGCCGCCGGCCCGCTCGATGCGCGCCGTCGCGTCGAAGACCTCCAGCAGGGTCCCGGGGTCCGCGTGCGGCTCGGCGAAGCAGAGGTTGCCGGCCAGCGTCCCCATGGTGCGCACCCGGACGTTGGCCACGTCCCCTTCCATCCGGGCGAGGGCCGGGAAGTGCTCGCGCACGATCGGGTCCCGCTCGATGGCGCGATGGGTGGTGGCGCCGCCGATCCGGAGGCTGCCGTCGGGGCCGAGGCGAAGGCCGGCCAGGCCGGCGATGGTCTTCACGTTGACGAGGTAGTCGTAGTGAGCCAGCCCTTCCTTCATCACCAGGAGCAGCTCGGTGCCCCCCGCGTAGAGCCGGGCGGCGTCGCCGTGCCGCGCCAGCAGCTCCGAGGCCTCGGCCACCGAGGCCGGCTCGACCAGATCGAACGGTCTCAGCATGTTGTTCGGGACCTCCCGCCTACCCGATCCTTCGACGGCCTTCGGCCTCTGGCCCCCCTCCCCCGACCGTTGGACGGCCTTCGGCCTGTGGCGGGGGGGAGGGGGGTGCCGGAGAGACCGATTCCTTTACGGGCTGTCTGTCCTGGCCTTCGAGCTGCGACCGCATCGCCGCTGCGAAGCGGTCCACGATCTCCGCCCCCTTGCGCACGATGACGCTATGCCCGAGCGTCCCCAGCTTTCCCAGCACGGCGATCTCGGCGGCCAGTCGCAGCACGGTCCCGCCCTCGGCGGCGTCGAGCGATACGTCGAGGTCGACCTTGACGATGCCGTCGACGCTGGCGTCGCGGCCGCCGGCCCGCGCGCGCAGGCGCTCCGGCGGCTGGACGTCCAGGACCTCGATCTCCAGCGGGAACTGGACCTTGAACGGCCCCACCCGCTCGGCGACGACGGCGGCGTAGCGCTTCCCGTCCTCGAGGACGCGCACCTCCCGCGCCCCCGGGAGGCACGCCGCCAGCCGCGGCACGTCCCAGAGAAACGCCCAGACCGCCTCCCGCGGCGCTCCGATCCGGATCTCGCGCTCGACCTTCACGGCTTCCCGGGACTCCGGGAGCGGCGCCGGGCGGAAGACGAGCGACTTGATCACCACGGGGACGATGCCCGAGACCGGCAGGGGCTCGCCGACGTCGATGTAGTCGAAGGTGGAGAGGTCCAGCTCGTCCACGGCCACCAGGTCCGGGCCGGCGCCCAGCTCCTCGACCAGGAGCCGCCCCACGAGGCGGGCGATGTCCCGGTCGAAGGCGAGCACGAGCGGCGCCGCCCGGCGCCCCAGCGCCGCCACCAGGCCCTCGCCGAGCGCCCGCAGCTCCTCGTAGCTCACCCCGAACCCCCACCGGATCGCCAGCGCGATCGGGCCCTCGAGCCGCTCGGGGTCGTGGCCGTCCATCGCCGCCCGCACCGCCGCGGCGACCCCGGCCGCGCTCAGCGGGTCGCCCAGGCGGACCGGGAAGACCGGCAGGTTCCGGAGCTCGAGGCGGCCCGGTCCCGGGTGGAAGATCGTGCTGCCGCTGACCTGGACCGTGTACTGCGCGGCCCCGATGACCGTGGCGCGGATCCCCTCGTCGGGCTGGACCACGAGCGTGCCGAGCGAGTGCCCGTCGAGGCGCCGCCGGATCGCCTCGCCGAGCGGCCGGCCCAGGTCGCCGAAGCCGGCGCGCTCCCGGCCGTAGACGTACTCGGCGACGCCGCCGGAGAACATCAGGGCGGCGCTCGCCGCCGGGCCGGAGAGCGGCTCGGTGTGCATGAGGCGCCGGGTCAGGGGCGAGAGCGGGCGGCCCTCGATCACCTCGAAGAGGCAGTCGACCATCCGGGCGACCATGCCCTGGGCGAGCGGCGGGTCGACGCGGCCACCGACCGCGAGACGCCCGCCGGCGGCCTCGGCCAGCCAGGCGCCGGCCTCCTCGAGGCGGGCGACGCGGCCGTCCTCGTGGGCGAGGAGGCGGCCGCCCACGTTGAGCACGGCCGTGTCGACGACCTCCCCGCCCCGGCAGACCGCCAGCTTGGTCGTTCCCCCGCCGACGTCAACGTTGAGCACGGTGCCGCCCTCCCGCGAGCGGGCGACGGCGCCGGAGCCGTGGGCGGCCATGATGGCCTCCAGCCGGGGGCCGGCGGCCGCGCACACGAACCGGCCGCCGTCCCGCGCGAAGAGCCGGAGGATCGCCTCGGCGTTCGTCTTCTTCGCCGCCTCCCCGGTGACGATCACGGCGCCGGTGTCCACCGCCTCGCGGGCGAGACCGGCCTCCCGGTACGTCGCGTCGATGAACGCGCCCAGCCCCTCGGCGTCGATGGTGAGGGGATCGCGGTAGGGGGTCAGGAGGATCGGCGACTGGTGGACGACCTCGCGCTCGACGACGCGGAACCGGCTGGAGAGGCTCATCCCCAGCCGGCGGAGGACGAGGCGCGAGAAGGTGAGGTGCGAGGTCGAGGAGCCGATGTCGATACCGACGCTCGAGAGCTCGATCCGCTCCGCCGCCCAGACCGGATCCGACTCGTCCGGCAGCCCGTGGGGATCGCCCTCGTGGTCCCCGTGCTCGTGGGGATGGGGGAAGTCGTGCATCAGCGACGCGCGACGGCCGGCATGCGGCTCTTCACCCCCACCTTGCCGAGCTCGGTCTCGAACAGCTCGCGGACCGCCGGGTCCTCGTCCTCGTACTCGATCTGGTTGCCGCCGGTGGCCCGGTCCTGGGCGAGCGTGTCGTGCTTGTCGTCCATCTTGTGCTTGACGCTCCCCCAGCGGATCGCCAGGTAGCGGGCAGGGGCGGCCCCGGCGTTGAAGTGCTGGTGCCACCAGTAGTCGGGCGGCACGAAGACGCTCCCCTCGTGCCAGTCCACCTTCGTCCACCGGGCACCGTCCGGCCAGAGCAGGGAATAGCCGGTGCCGCTCAGGGTGATCACGTTGGCCCCCGGCCCGTGGCGGTGCGCCTTCTTGTAGGTCCCGACCGGGAACTCCGAGATGTGGGCGATCAGCGTGTTGTTGGCCAGCTCGAACATGACGTTGCTGCCGCCGGCGCCGCGCTCCTTCCACTCCATCAGCTGGAACCGCGCGACGTCGGGGATGAAGTTCGCCTCCCAGATCCGGCTGGCCAGGAACGTGCCCTTGCCGCTGAACGTCTCGGCCTCTCCGGTGAAGCGGTCGCGGAAGACGAAGGGGTTGTCGAAGACGAACTCCTGGTTGTGGAAGAGGTTCATGACCAGCGGCGCCGTGGTCACCGCGTAGTAGCGGGCGGCCTCCGCTCCCGAGGCGTTGAAGTGCTGGTAGAACGCGTTCAGGGGGATCGCGAAGAGGCTGCCGGCCTGCCACTCGAAGGTGACCCGGGGGCCATTCTCGATCCACACCGCGGTGGCGCCCCGCCCGGCCAGGACGTAGACGACCTCTTCGTAGAGGTGGCGCTGCGGCGCCAGCTTGCCGCCGGGGGGGATCTCGCACACGTAGGCGGCGTTGGTCCCCCCGGTGCCCTCCATGTCGATGAAGGCCGCGCGTCCGCCGGTGCGCGCCCACGGCTGGACCTTCACCGTGCGGAGGTCCTCGACGTGGAAGCCGCTCACCACCGGCAGCCCTTCGGCAGCCTGCCACTGCTGATAGCTGGTGCGCATCGTGGCCGGGCTGTTCGAGATCGGCATGCACGCCTCCCGAGGCTGACTGGTCGGAGCCGAGCGCTTTATGGTAGGGTACTGCGCGCGAAAGCGTCAAGGCGACCCCGACCCATGGCGACACTCCATCTGACGCTGGCCTGTGGCGACTACGACCGCGCGCTCGCGCTCAAGACCGGCGCCGTGCGGCCGGACGGCGTCGAGCTCGAGGTGCTGAATCTCACCCCGGAAGAGACGTTCTATCGCATGGGTCGGTTCCGCGAGTTCGACGTCTCGGAGTTCTCGCTGTCCACCTACACCGTGCTCCGGGGTCGTGGCGAACCCATCGTCGCCATCCCGGTGTTCCCGTCGTTCATGTTCCGCCACGGCGCCGTCTTCGTGCGCGACGACGCGGGCATCCGGGAGCCCGGCGACCTCCGCGGCAAGCGCGTCGGCGTGCCGAAGTACCACATGACCGCCGCGGTGTGGGTGCGGGGCATCCTCGAGGACGAGTACGGGCTGGCGCCCAGGGACTGCCTCTGGTTCGAGGGCGGCGAGGGAACGAAGGTCAAGGAGGTGGACGTGACGCTGCCGCCGGAGATCCGGCGGGAGACGGTGGCTGGCGACCGGAACCTCGGGGACATGGTGGCCGCGGGCGAGCTGGACGCCTTCATCGGCGCCCGCCGGCCCGCCGCCTTCGGCACCGGGCGCGTCCGCCGGCTCTTCCCCGATTTTCGGCGGGCCGAGCGGGCGTACTACGAGAAGACCAGGATCTTTCCGATCATGCACACCGTCGTGCTGCGGGAGGAGCTGGCCCGGGAGCATCCGTGGCTCCCCCAGAGCCTCTACCGCGCCTTCGTCGAGGCCAAGCTCCGCGCCTACCGGCGCCTGGACGAGTCGGCCGCCCTGCCGTACGCGGTGCCGTGGCTCATGGCCGAGGTCGAGGAAACGCGGGCGCTCATGGGCGACGACCCGTTCCCCTACGGCGTCGCCCGGAACCGCAAGACCCTGGAGACGCTGGCCGGCTACACCTTCCGCCAGGGGCTCGCCCCGCGCCGCCTGACGATCGAGGAGATGTTCTCGGAGTCGACCCTCGGCACCTAAGATCCGGCGTCCCAGTGCCGGCGCCTCCGATTCCCCCGCCGGTCGGTTTCTCGCAACCCTCTGGCTCTGGTCGCGCGGCCCTGGTGTTCCGCTTCGAGCCGCGGCTTCGCCGCGGCCTCCGAGGGGGGGGCATCGGGGGGGTCTTCCGAGACCCCTCCGAAGGTCTCAGCCGCTCAGCGACTCGATCGCCCGGACCTCGTCGTCGGAGAGCGTCAGCTCGTGGCTGGCCAGGTCCTGCTGCATGTGCTCGGCGTCGGTGGTGCCGGTCAGCGGCAGCATCCCGACCGCCTGCGCGAAGCGGAACACGACCTGGGCCCGCGTGGCCCGGCCTCGCGCGGCGATGCCGCCGACCAGCGGGTGGCCCAGCACCTCCGGGTTGGCGGTGAGCAGCGAGAAGCCCTGGTAGACGATCTGCCGATCCTCGCAGAACGATCGAACGTCGCGGTCCCAGCCGAGGCGGGCGAAGCAGCGGTTCTGCACGAAGGTGGGGGCCTCGGCGCCGGTCCGCGCCATCTGCTCGAGGTGTCGCAGGGAGACGTTGCTCACGCCGAGGAACCTCGTGCGCCCGGCGTCGCGCTCCCGTAGCATCGCCTTCCAGACCTGCCCGTCGTCCTCGGTCCAGCCGCGTCCGGACGCGGGCCCATGCAGCACGTAGCTGTCGACGTGGTCGGTTCCGAGGTGCTCCAGCGAGCTGGCCATCGACTGGGCGACCTGGGTGGCGAGGTCGGCCGCGGGATCGTAGGGCAGCCGGTGGTCCTGGCCGGCCTGATAGGTGAATTTCGATTGCAGGAAGAGATCCGCGCGCGTGACGACGCCGGCGCGGTACGCCGCGGCCAGCCCCTGGCCGACGCCGGCCTCGAAGTAGTGTCGCCGCTGATTCGCGGTGTCGATGCCCCGGAAGCCCGTCCGGAGCGCGAGCTCGGTCAGCGCCGGGGTCCGGTCCTCCTTCCACGCGGTGCCGTAGAGGAAACGGACGGCAGGTGGGGTCGGAGCCATGGCTGCAGATCCTAGCAGCAGCGCGGAGGTGACACCAGGGCCCTCGGCCGGCCCCCCTCGGCGGCTATAATCGCCGCGGGACTGGGTCAGGAATGGCCGAGCGCGTGCGCGTTGACATCCGTGTCCCGGTGGGCTTGCCGATGGGGCCGCTCGCCGACTTCATCGCGCGCTGCGAGGACGCCGGCTTCGACGGGGTGGGCGTCCACGATCACCCCCACAGCGGCCGCGACGCCTACGTGACCCTGGCACTCGCCGCCGCCCGGACCCGGCGGCTCCGGCTCTATCCGGCGACCTCGAGCCCCGTCGTGCGCCACCCGGTGCTGCTCGCGTCCCTGGTCCAGAGTCTCGACGAGATCGCGCCCGGGCGGATCTGCCTGACGCTCGCGCCGGGCTTCCTTTCGGCGCGCAGCGTCGGCCGGCCGCGCGCCACGCTGGCGACGATGCGCGAGGCCGTCCTGTCGGTCCGCCGGCTCCTGGCCGGGGAGGCGATGTCGATCGGCGCCTCCGCGACCCGGCTCCGGAACGTTCCCTCCCGGCCCGTTCCCGTGTACCTGCTGGCCGCGGGCCCACGCATGGTCGAGCTGGCGGGAGAGGTCGCCGACGGCGCGTTGATCCTGGCCGGCGTTCACGCCGGCGCGGTCCGGGCGGCGCGGGAGCACCTCCAGGAAGGGGCGCGACGGGCGGGACGCTCGCTGACCGGGTTTCCGCTCGTCTTCATCGTTCCCATCGCCCTGGAGGCGACGGTCGAGGCGGCCCGTCAGTGGCCGCGCCGGTGGTTCGCCCCGGGACACCCGTGGCTGACCTACCCGAGCGCGTCCAACCTGTACTGGCTGCGCCGCGCCGGGCTCGAGCTCCCGGCCGCGCCGGAGCCCGAGGCGATCTCCGAGGACCTCGCCGCCCGCGTCGCCGACGCCTTCGGGCTCTTCGGCCCGCCCGAGCACTGCCGCGAGCGGCTCTTGCGGGCCCGGGAGGAGGCGGGGATCGAGCACGTCTTCCTCTTCCCGGCCCACACCCTGGAGGGGGGCTACGACATGCCCGCCCGCGAGGTCGAGGCGTTCCAGCGCGTGATCCGGCCGGGGCTCTAGCTGCCCGCTCGGCCAGGACGCCGCCCGTCCGATCTTCCGGGCGCTGCTCCCGGCCGACGGACGCGCGGGGCCTATTCCGTGGCTCTCACCTCTCCGAGGCGCTGGCGCAGAGGCTCCGGGAGCTGGGCTTCTAGCTCCTTCGTGATGAGCCCGACGGCATCCAGGTCCTGGACGTGGACGCGGTCCTTCAGACGATAGCTCGTGAGCTTCATTCGAACGAGGTCCGCCACGGGTGCGAGGAGAACGCCTTCCCGGGTCCGGACGGGCGGCGAGAAGCCAGGGACCGGCTCGAGGTAGTCGGGACGCACTTTCTCGCGCACGAAGACCAGGTGCACGGCGCTCCGCGCACTCGGCTCCCTGGCGTCGACGAGCATGTCCACGCCGGCGGCGTGACGATACGCGAAGCCGGAGGGCCGGACAGCCTCGATGATCGCTCCGAGTTGCGCACGGTCGACGGCGACGTCGACGTCCCGGGTCGACCGCGCGGCGAGGGGGTCGCGATCGGACACGTGGAAGAAGACCGCCAGGCCGCCGATCAGCCGATATTCGATCCGCGCCTGGTCCAAGGCCCGGGCCAGGCGTCGTACGGTGTCGAAGAGTTGCTCCACGTGTCGATCGTAAGCGGCGATTGTCGGCACGGCGTCAGGGCGATTATCTCATGGTTACGCTGGGCTCCCCGACCGAGCAGGGTCACTTGTCCAGCCAGACCTCCTGCATGCGGCCGTAGTTGTAGATCGACTGGTGGGGGACCAGGTTCTTCAGCCGGACGCCCACGGCCGCCAGCGCCTCGAAGTCGTCCTCCACGAGCCCCGGCACCAGGAGGAGGGTGCCGGCGTGCACCCTGACGCCGGACGGGCGGTGGTTGTCCCAGCAGCGCCTGGCCAGGTGGGCGAGCGCGACGGCCGTGCGGGCGTCGGGCGGCGTCGGCAGCCCGGGCAGGTGGAGCTCGCCCGCCGAGACGAGCGCGGTGACCCCGCCGTGGAGGTAGTGCGTGATCCAGCCGAGCGCGTTCTGGGCCGGGGTGAAGTCGCCGAACGTCGGATGGGAGTGGGAGTCGATCAGCCCCGGGATGGCGGTGGTGCCGCGGGCGTCGATGACGACGCCGGCGGTCCGGCTCAGGCTCGATCCGATCTCGCGGATCCGGCCGTCCTCGATGAAGATCGAGTCGGCGCGCCGGAGGGGGCGGGTGTGGTCCCCCGTCACCAGCGCGCCGATGTTCCGGATCAGGCAGGTGGGGGCGGCCGGGCTCACGACGTGACGGCGCCGGCCGGGCGCAGGATCTCCTCGGCGATCATCTGGAGGTACTCGACGCGCGCCTTGACCTCGCGCGGCAGGCTGTAGATCGTGAAGCCGACCCCGTTGACGCCCATGGCCCGGGCCCGCGCCAGCGTCTCCACGCAGTCGGCCGGGGTCCCAGCGACGGTCCAGCTCTCGAGCGGGACGTCGAAGCCGAGCTGGAGCTCCATCATCGTCGGCTCCTGCATCTCCCACGCGCGGTACATGGCGAAGGTCTTCTCGAGGTAGGCCCGGGCGGTGGCCGCCGCCGCCTCCCGGCTCGGGCCGACGATCAGGGCGCGGGACGCGCACACGGTCCCCGGCGTCGCCGCGCCCGCGGCCTGCCGCGCCTCGCGGAAGACCGGGGTCAGCGTGGCGACCGCGTCCCAGGCGAGCTGGGGGCCGAAGAAGACGCCGTCGGTCAGCCGCGCCGCGCGGCGGGTGGCGCCGACGCTCTGGGCGCCCATCTCGAGCGGCGGGTGGGGACGCTGGCAGGGCGTGAAGCCGAGCCGCCCGGCGGTCACGCGGGTGTACCGGCCCTCGAACGTCACCTCCTCGCCCGCCCAGAGCCGCTTCATCAGCCCGAGCGATTCCTCGAGCTTCGGCACCCGGTCCTTGCGGTCGAGCCCGGCGGCCTCCAGCTCCTTCTCGCGGTAGCCGATGGCCACGCCCACGTCCAGCCGCCCGTGGGTGATGTGGTCGAGGGTGACGATGTTCTCCGCGGCCTCCACCGGGTTCACGAGCGGCAGCAGGAGCATCGAGGTCTTCAGGCGCATCCGGCCCGTCTCCGGCGCCAGCCGCGCCAGCACCGGGAACGGCTGCGGCCACACGGTCGGATGCGAGAGGGCGTGGTGGCCGATCGAGACCCAGGCGAAGCCCATCGGGGCCGCGGCGGCGACGACCTCGATCGCCTCGTCGATGATCCGGGTGGGGTGACGGTCGGTCGGGCTCCAGAACGGCGTGAGGTGGAAGCCGATGCGCATCGACTTCCCGAAGACGCTAGTAATCCTGGCGGGGGCCGTCGGCGCCCTTCGGGTCGAGCGAGACGCGCCGGAGCTGGTCGAGGACGTAGTCGCGGAGCGTCCGGGGCGGCGGCAGGTCGCGGACCAGCCGTCCCTGCGCGATCAGCGGCTTGAGGAGGCTCTCGTACTCGCCCCCGCACCCGCAGCGCGTCCGCGGCTGGTGGGCGGGCACCACGACCGTGCGCCAGCACGCCCGGCACCGGTAGACGAGCTTGGAGCCGGAGCGCTTCCCGCGCTTGGCCATGGGCCGCCCGTCGATCTCCATGATGTCGAGCGCGAAGTTCAGCACCGGCGCGTTGGCGATGGCGGTGCCCACCCCGTAGGCGTCCACGAGCGGGTTCAGGCGCGGCATCAGGTACTCGTCGATCCCGCCGGAGGCGATCAGCTTCACGTGCCCGAACCCCCGGTAGTCCAGCTCCCAGCGCACCTCCTCGAGGATCCGGTAGAAGTCGCCGCGACGGGAGGACGGCGTGTCGAGGCGGACCGCGTAGAGGTCGCGACCAAGGGCCTCGGCCACCCGGATGGCCTCGAACTTCTCGTCCTGGAGCGTGTCGATGAGGGCCACCCGGCGCACCTTCGGGTCGACCACCTCGTGGAAGGCGCGGAGGGCCTCCACCGTGTCCCCGATCATGAGGACCAGCGAGTGGGGGATCGTTCCCATCGGATCGGCCTCGATCAGCTCGGCGGCCTTCGTCACCGCCACCCCGTCGCAGCCGCCGACGAAGGCGTTGCGCTCGATCATGGGCGCGATCCCCGGGTGCATCCGGCGGGCGCCGAAGCTGATCACCTGCCGGTCACCCGCCGCCTTCTTGCAGCGGGCGGCCTTGGTCGCGATGCCCGAGGCCTGGCAGACGAGCCCCAGCAGGGCGGTCTCGTACTCGGCCCAGTCGACGTACACGCCCTCGATCGTCAGGACGGGCTCGTAGGCGCCGAAGACGGTGCCCTCCTCCATCGTGGTGACGTCGACCGGCAGGCCCTGGAGGAGGCGGGCCACCTCCTCGATGCCGGCCAGGATGCCCCAGCTCCAGTCGTCGGGGAGGCTCTTGAGCCGGACCTCGGCCTTGACGCGCGTCCGGACGCCGCGTGCGCGCAGGATCTGGACGGTACGGTTGAAGTAGACGTCGGTGACGGCGCCGCTCTTGATCTCCTCCGGGCTGGCCAGGTGGAAGAGGGGCTTGGGCGGGTCCCCTCCGGGGCGGGCCGTCATGGGCGCGCCCTGGGCAGGGGAACGGTGAGCATCGAGGAGCCGGGGGAGGTGGCGAAGAGATTCACGCGATGCTCACGGTGCTCAGGGTGACAAGTAGACGGATTGTAGCAGAGGCTCCCCGACGCCAGCAAGCGCGCGCCCACGTTCGATCAGCGGGCGCTCTTCGGCTCGAGCACCGATTTCAGGTAGGCGCCGAAGGCCTCGGCCAGGTCGGGCCGGGCCAGCGCCATCTCCACCGTGGCCTTCAGGAATCCGAGCTTCTCGCCGGTGTCGTAGCGCCGCCCCGTGAACCGCACCGCGTAAAGCGGCCGACGCTCCCGGAGCCGGCGGAGGGCGTCGGTGACCTGGATCTCGCCGCGGTGATCGGGCGCCGTCTCGGCCAGGATGGGAAAGATGTCGGGTGTCAGCACGTAGCGCCCGATGATGGCGAGGTCGGACGGCGCCGCCTCGGCGGCCGGCTTCTCGACCAGGTCCTCGACCAGGTAGACGTTCTCGCTCACCGCCGAGCCCCGGATCACGCCGTAGCGTGACAGCTCCTCCCGCGGCACCCGCTCCACCGCCAGGACCGGGTCGCCGTACTGCGCGTGGACGGCGAGGAGCTGGGAGATGCAGGGCGGTTCCGCGACGATGATGTCGTCGCCCAGGAAGACCGCGAAGGGCTCCTCCCCCACCAGCGGCCAGGCGCACAGGATGGCGTGGCCGAGCCCGAGCGGCTCCTTCTGGCGGATGTAGGCGATCGGCGCCAGGTCCGAGATCGTCTTGATCTGGGCCAGCTCCTCCCACTTGCCGCGCTCCTGCAGGTAGAACTCGAGCTCCACCGATGCGTCGAAGTGGTCCTCGATCGCGCGCTTGCCCCGGCCGGTCACGATGATCAGCCGGTCCAGCCCGGCCTGGACCGCCTCCTCGACCACGTACTGGATCATCGGCTTGTCGACGAGCGGCAGCATCTCCTTCGGCTGGGCCTTGGTGGCCGGGAGGAAGCGCGTGCCCAGGCCGGCGGCGGGGAAGACGGCGGTGCGGACTGTCATGCTGGTGACTCCTTCCTGCGCTGGACGGTCCAGATTCCGGCGGCCTCGAGCGTCTCCTTGACGCGGCGGCGGAGCTCCAGCTCCAGGCTCTCCTTCGCCGGCGCGTCGACGCGCGCGTGCAGCCGCAACACCATGTCGTTGTCCCCGAAGGTGACGATGCCCTCCGCCACCGGCGGCTCCAGGACCCGGTCCCGGTGCGCCTCGCGGAACGCGCGGCCGGCCGCTTCCAGCACCTGGAGCGCGTACTCCGCGTCCTGATCCCGCGGGATCTTCACCTCCACCACGGCCCGGGCCCAGCCGGCGGTATGGTGGCCGAACGCGGTCAGGTCGCTGTTGGGGACGATCCGCAGCTCCCCGGTGAACTTCCGGATCTTCGTGATCCGGAGCCCCACCGACTCGACGACACCGACGTGGGGACCCACCTCGACGACGTCGCCGACGACCACCAGGCCCTCGAAGAGGAGGAAGAACCCGGTCAGGACGTCCTTGATGAGTCCCTGAGCCCCGAGGCTGATGGCCAGACCCACCACGCCGGCCGAGACGACCAGGGCGCGCACGTCGATCCCCAGCTCCTGGAGGACGACGACGCCGGCGATGAACGCCACCACGTACTTGGTGATGTTGGTCATCAGGGGATCGAGGGTCCGGGCCCGCTGGACGCGCGCGGTATAGTCGGTGGCGCCCTCCTGCGGCCGGAGGCCCCGGTGGATCAGCCCGGCCACCAGGCGGTAGGCGACCCAGGCCAGGAGCAGGGTGACCACGATCGTCACCAGCCGGGCCAGCGCGGCCGCGCCCTCGGGGCCCAGCCCCACCGCCCGGGCCACCAGTCGGGCCAGCTCGTCGAGGAGGGACTCGAAGCGCGGGATCACAGCCCCGGCTCCTGCGATGCCGGCGCCTCGCCCCGGGGGTTGGCGGACGGCTGCGAGAGGTGGCGCAGGCGGCGAACCTCCCGGATCGCCCCCAGGGCCAGGACGTACGTCGCCACGCCCGCCAGCGTGCCGACGATGGTGGTGCCCACGAAGAGCGGCCTGGACGCCACGAACAGCGTGTTCCAGATCATCTGTCCCAGGTTGCCGGCGTGCTCCCGGGCGCTGGTCTGGAGCAGGACGCCGGCGGCGTCGGCCAGCTCGCCGACGCTCCAGACGAGCCCGACATTGCCGCTCAGGACCGCTTCCCCCAGCGCGAGGCAGAAGGCGTACACGAACGGCGCGAACCAGGGCAGGTTGATCCAGGCGCCGGTGATCGTGGCCACCATGTTCAGGCGGAAGACCAGGGCGACGATGATCGCCAGGAGCGTGTGGAGAAAGAAGAACGGCGTGGTGCCGATGAAGACGCCGACCGCGATGCTGGCCGCCAGTCGCGACGGGCTCCCGTCGTGATGGAGCACCGCCGTGACGCGTTCACGAAATCGACGCCAGGAGAGGACCACGTACCGCGGTTTCTCGGCCGCTCCCGCTACGACGGCGGCTGGCGCTCGGTGGGCGCTTCCGCGATCGTGACTGGCACGGAGACCTCCTTGCCGCCCCGGAGCACGCGGAGGGTGACGGCCTGATCGACCGGCGCGTCGAGGACGAGCCGCTGGAGGTGCTGGAGATCCTCGACCGGGACGTCGCCGAATTTCAGAATCACGTCGTTCGGCTGCAGCCCGCCCTTCTCGGCCGGGCCGCCCGGGAGGACGCGGGCGACCACCGCCCCCTTCTCCCCGGCGGCGCCCAGCGACTGGGCCAGCTCCTTGCTCAGCGGCTGGAGGGAGACGCCGAGCCAGCCTCGGACCACCTTGCCCTTGGAGACGAGAGTCGCCGCCACCCGCTGGGCGACGTTGATCGGGATGGCGAAGCCGATCCCCTGGCCAGTGGAGACGATGGCGGTGTTGATCCCGATGACCTCGCCCCGGAAGTTGAGCAGGGGGCCGCCCGAGTTGCCCGGGTTGATCGAGGCGTCGGTCTGGACGAAGTTCTCGTACGGCACGATCCCGACCTCGGACCGGCCGGTGGCGCTGATCACCCCGACGGTGACCGTCTGCTCGAGTCCGAACGGGCTCCCGATGGCGATTGCCCACTCGCCCACCTGGAGCTTGTCCGAGTCGCCGAGCGGCGCCGCGACGATCCCCTCGGAGGGGATCCGGATGACGGCCAGGTCGGTCTTGGCGTCGGTGCCGACGATCTTGCCGCGCACCTCGCGCTTGGGATAGAGCCGCACCATGATCTCGTCGGCACCCTTGATGACGTGGAGGTTGGTCAGGATGTGCCCCTGGTTGTCGATGATCACGCCCGAGCCCACGCCGGCCGACTCGCGGCCGGACGGCGCCGGCATCTGGCCGAAGTAGCGGTCATAGTAGTCCTTGAAGGAGGGGTCCCCGGAGAACGGGTCGGTGCCGGGCGGCCGCTGGCGCCGCAGGAAGTGCGAGGTCGCGATCGACACGACGGCCGGGCGCACGTGGTCGGCGACCCGGATGAAGGCGCGCTGCATCTCCTCGGCGCTCGGCACCGCCGCTGCGCCCTGACCGCCGCGGCTCAGCCCGGGGAGCCGGAGCCCGCCGAGCTGCACCCCGATTCCCAGGCCCACGCCGACGGCCACCGCCAGGAGGAGTCCGGCCCCCAAACGGGCGAAAAGACGGGTCATTGCGAGCGCCGCTCGAAAATAACCTTGACTTCCCGATCGGGCCGGCTATACATCGAGGCTGAGTCTGTCATGCGGAGGCTGGGTACCCGATATACCCACGTGCCCCTCGGGCTCGTGAGCGTGCTGCTCGTGGTGACAATCATCGCGTGGCTCCTCGAGCGCCAGGTGGAGGTGTGGGATCCGGCCTTCCGGATCGCCGCGCCGGTGCCGGCCGCGGTGACCCTGGCCGCCGGGCCCTCGCCGGCCGCCGCCGCGCTGCCGGAGCCCGTCCCGGTCCCCGAGGCCGCCCCTCCAGCGCCTTCGTCCCCGCCCCCCGCTCTCGACGTCGCGCCCGTCGCCCCGCCCCCGCCGGCCCCGGCGGCGCCGGCCGAGCGCTACGCGCTCGAGAGCGGGCCGTTCGTCTCGGCGGAGGCGGCCGATCGGATCGAGGATCAGCTCAATCACCTCGGCTACGCGACGGTCCGCTTCCGGAAACAGGAGGTGCGGCGTCTCTACGTGGTGAGCGTGGTGGGCCTGGGCTCGGCGCGGGACGCCCGGCGCGCCGCCGGCGAGATCGGCCGCGGCACCGTCGTGGAGGGTGAAGAGGGGGTGGTGATCCAGGTGGATCGGCTGCCCTCCCTGGGGGAGGCGGTGGTCGCCGCCCGCACGGTGCGGGCCCGCGGCTTCGAGGTCCGGGTGGACGAGGATCTCGGCCCGGCGGTGATCTATCACGTGCGGTACGGTCAGTTCCCCAGCCAGATCGAGGCCGAGGCCCGCGGAGAGGAGCTGGCCCTCTTCGGGCTGACGGGCCGGGTCGTCAAGGTGAAGTAGCGCGGCTTGCCGGTCGGTCGCTTCACGCGACGAACGGCGGGATGGGGGGAACCTCGAGGAGCTGGGACTTCACGTCCACCACGCCGGGAACCGATCGCGCCACCTCCGTTGCCCTCTCCAGGGCGGCGGTGCCCTCCAGCTGGATCACCCCGCGGTTCGCCTCGACGTTGATCCGATACTTGCGGGTCTCCGCGTTGGCCGCGAGGGCGGTCCGCACCCGGGAGGCGAGGGCTCGGTCGCGCACCACCTGGCGTGACGTCTCGGTGGCGGCCACCTCGGGACGGTGCAGGAGGCCGATGATCAGGTCGATCCCGGCCTGCGTCGTCAGCTTCTCGGTGTTGACGACGACGTCGTAGAGCGACGGATCGCTCCAGTCCACGTCGTAGAGGTAGCGCATCCGGCCGAACTTCTCGTGGTCGTTCCGCCGCACCATCTCGGCGGTCGTGCGGACGTCCACCGACTCGCCCATCTGCCCGGCCATCTTCTTCATGACGCGCTTGACCCGCATGTCGAACGGGGCCATGACGCGGACCCGCAGCACGTGGACGATGTTCCGGAGGAGCACCTGGCCGCCCCGTCCCATGATGACGACGTCGTCCTGCTCGGCGACGTCGAGGAGCGCGGACTGGAGCACCGTGATGTACTGGCGGGTCTCGACGTCGAAGCGCTCGAACAGCGAGGGTTTGGTCTCGTCCAGCTGGGTCAGCTTCTCCTCGCCGACCCCGTACTGCCGGGCCGCCTGGCCGATCATGTCCTGGTCGACGTAGCGGTAACCGAGCCGCTCGGCCAGTGCCGCGCCGATCTCGGCGCCGCCTGACCCCATCTCGTGGGACATTGTCACGATGGCCATGGGTCACCTCCCGACCTGACGGAGGGTCAGTCCTCCTCCACCACCTCGAACTCCTCCCCCGGCGCCCCGCACGCGGGGCAACGGTCGGGAGGGATCATTCCCGGGTGGACGTGACCGCAGCGTAGACACCGACAGACGAGCTGCACGGAGTCACCGGTGAAGTTCACCCCCATTCTAGCCGAAGACGAACGACGTCAACAGCCCAGATTGGATGACCGGGTCGGCGTCCTCCGTCGAACCAGCCATCGCCCGGCCTGCGCCGACCTCGAGACGGCGGCCGTGGTGCGACGACCGGTTCGGGGGTAGCCTGGAGGTCAGACGATCGGGGAGAACTCCCGGCGGTCCCCGGCCGACCTGGATGGAGGGAGCCATGAGACGCCGACTATTGCTCCGGGGCCTCCTGCTGAGCGTCGTCGCGACGGCGCTCGCCGGCTGTTTCGTCGTGCCGGCCCCTCCGCCGCCGGGGCCGGGGGTGGCCCCTCCGCCGCCGCCCCATGTTCTCGCCACGCCGCAGTGCCGGTGGCAGTACGGTGTGGGGTGGTTCGGCTGGGGCTGGTACGGCTCGTGTTAGACCCCCGAGCACGGCCGGCCGCAGCCGTTCCGATACTTCGACGGGCTGCTAGACTAGTCTAGAGGCGGACGCGGCGACTCACGGCCGATCGACTAGGCCCCGCCGGGACCGGCGCCACGTGGTCAGCGCGAGGGTGAGGGCGACCGCCACGATGGCGAGCATCGCGAGCCAGCCCTCGACCCGCCGGACATCGGCCAGCACCTGTTCGAGCTGGTCGGTGAAGAAGTAGGCCAGCCCGAAGACGACCGGGACGCCCACGGCCGCGGCGGCGGCGTCGATCAGGAGAAAGAGCGCGAACGGAACGTGCGCGATGCCCGCGGTGAGGAACGCCGCCGCCCGGAGACCCATCACGTGGCGGGCGGTGACGATCGTCTTCACGGCGTGCTTCCGGTACGCAGCCTTCAGGCGCTCTTCCCGCTCCGGCGTCAGGACGAGACGGACCGGCCCCCAGTTCAGGACCCGCTCGCCCCAGTGCCGGCCGACCCAGTAGAGCACGATGTCCCCGGAGAGGACGCCCACCAGGCACACGACGAGCGCCAGCCACCAGCGGGCCAGTCCTTCGTGGGCCAGCACCGCCGCCGCGATGATCGGCATCTCCTCGGGGATCGGGATGCCGAGGCTCGCGAGCAGGAGCACGGCGAACACCCCCAGGTACGTGAACTGCTCGACGAACCCCTGGAGCGTGTGCACCAGGGCACCATGCCACGAGCCGGTCGCGCCGGCAACCTCCGGGGGGCCGCCCCGGCGAGGACTTGACCGGAGCGTTGTCGCGATGGCATAGATGGCGCGATGAGGGGGAGCCGTCGGTGACCACGCTGCGCCTCGCCTACGCGGCTCTTGCCGTCGGCCTCCTGGTCTACGGCGGGGTCCTCGTGCGGCTCGGGCTCCGCCGCCCGGCGCGCCCGGCCGGCCGGGGGCTCCGGGCCGTCATGGTCCTCGCGGTCCTGGCGGCGGTGGCCGGCACCGCGGCCGCGGTGCTCCTGGAAGCGAGAGCGTCCCAGCCCTGGTAGGCTTCGAGCTACCGCCGCTTGGCGGCTGACCGCGGCGCGCGCCGGGGGGCGGGCTCGGGGGCGGCCCCGGGGGCGGGAGTGAGGGCGCCGTCGGTGACGCCGGCCAGCGCGATGCCGGCATCGGCGAGCGGCTTGGCGATGCGGTCGCGGATCCAGTGCTCGTCCCACCACTCGAGCGGGTTCACGTAGTAGCCGTTGACGAGCATCGCGAAGTGGAGGTGGTCTCCCCCGGCCATCCCCGTCTCGCCGCTTCGTCCCAGCGCCTCTCCCCGGCCGACGCTCTGCTCGGCCTTGACCGCGATCTCCGAGAGGTGCGCGTAGAGGGAGTACAGGCCGAGCCCGTGGTCGAGGAGGACCATGTTCCCGTAAATCCCGTTGGGGCCGATGAACGCGACCCGGCCCGCGTTGGCGGCCTCGACCGGGGATTGCTTGCGGGAAGCGAGGTCGATGCCCAGGTGCCACTGGGTGTCCACCGTCCGCCCGTCGAACACGTAGGTCCGCTCCTCGGGGAAGTTGGCGAACACCTTCGTGTTGGACTGCTGGCGGAAGACCCCCTGCCAGACCGGCTTGGGCGAGCTGGCGCCCTGCGCGACCGCGCGGATCTTGGCCTCGTTCGCCTTCCGGCCCTCCCGGTTCACCTTGAGGAAGGCGTCCAGGAGTTGCGCGGTGCCGGCGTTACCCGCCGTCTGGGGGGCCAGCTCCGGCACCTTGCGCTGGAGGAACGGCTCGGTCAGCTTGATCGTGTCCTTCGGGAACCGGGTGGGGAGGTAGGTCACGGACACGCTGAGCACGCGCTGGTTGCCGGCCTCGTCCTCGGCGAAGATCGTGGGCGACGCCTGGGGCCCGTCGTACGGAATCGCGAACAGGGCCACCTGAACCGCGGCGTCGGGCGCGAGCCCGGATACGCCCGGGAAGAAGGCCGAGCCCACCTGGACTCCCGAGCGCGCCGCGCCCGCCACGCGGTAGACGGCGATCCCGGCCCCCGCGTGCTTGATGTAACCCGTCGCCGCCTTCAGCTCGATGGTGGGCGGCGTGAGGTCGACCGTGAACCGATGGACGAGCCGCGGAGCCGGATCGGGCCGGGGCCGCCACAGCGCGTCGCGGGCCAGGACCACCAGCTCGGCCGGCCCCTCCTTCAGCCCGAGCGCCGCCGCCTCGAGCGTCAGCGGTCGATCGGCCTCGCGGGGCGCGCCGGCCGGGAACTCCTCCGTCAACACGGTCCGCGAGCTCCCGCTCTGGACGACCCGGGCCTCCAGCGACTTGAGCGGCCCGGCCGGAGCCTGGAGCCGGAGGGTGATCGTCCGCTTCGGGTGGCCAAGGGCGGCGAGCGCGGGCTCGAGGGTGACGAGGACACCCGGCTGGCGCTGCCGCCACACGACGTAGCCACCTGCGGCGAGGAGGAGCACGAGGAGGGCGAGCAGGACCTTCCAGGCGCGGAACATCTCCGAGGCATCCTACACAGACGACTCGCCGCCGTCAAACTTTGAGCGCTGCTTCATCGGCGGCGCGAGGCGCCCCGGCGCGCTTCACGACAGCCACGGCGTGACGCGGTCGGCTCGGTCCGCGACCCGCGCGAAGTGCCGGGCGGCGTAGTCGGCGAAGTCGAAGGGGAGCCGCGAGACGCCGATCTGGACCAACCCCCACATGGCCTCCCGGAGATCGGACGCGAGCCGCATCACCCCGAGCCGCGCCAGCGCCCGCGGCGTCGCGTCCTCGCCGTACAGCTCGAGGAGCCGCCGCTCCTCGGCCGGTCCCAACTCGCCATTGGCAGCCAGGTTGCCGAGGTCGAAGTAGCCGTCGCCCATCGCCGCGTACTCCCAGTCGAGGATGCGGATGCGGGCGCCGTCGTCGATGAAGTTGGCGGGCAGGAGGTCGTTGTGGCACGGGACGGCCGGATCGGGGGGCGCGGCCGCTTCGATGCGGCGGACGAGCTCGAGCCACGCGGGAAGGGCCGGCGGGAGGGCGACCCCGTGGGCGAGGGCGACGTCGCGGTAGCTCTCCACGGTCCGGAACGCCGAGAACCGGCCCGGGATCGACGGCCCCCGATGGACGCGCCGGATGGCCTCGACGATGCGACCCAGGGTGGCCGGGTCGTGGACGTCGGCCGCCTCCAGGCCGCGGCCGTCGATGAATCGCGTGACCAGGACCGCCGCTTCGGGGAGAGCGAACACCAGCTCGGGGCCGACGCCGAGGCCGGCGGCCACGGCGGTCGCTGCCTGCTCCCGCGCGCGGTCGATCCCCAGGAGGCCGGTGCCCTCGCCGCCGATCCGGACGACGAACGTCCGGCCGTCCACGTCCACCCGGTAGTTCTCGTTCGTGATGCCGCCCGCCAGGGGCGTGATGCGGCACGTCGCGGCGGCGGCCCAGCCCGGAACCCGGGCCACGACCTCCTCGACGGATATTCGGGGCCTCCCGCCCTCCCTCCCGCCCCCTCCCCCACCCACCGGGGGGGAGGGGGAGCCGGAGGACCGGATTCCTTCCGACGCTCTCAATGGGTGCGCCAGGCGTCGGGGTTGACGAGGTTCGGCGGCCGCTGGCCGGCGAGCGCGGCGACGCAGTTCTCGGCGGCCCGCGTTGCCATGGCGAGCCGCGTCGCCCGGGAGGCCGAGCCGACGTGGGGCGTGAGGACGACCTGGTCCAGCTCGACGAGCCCCGGATGCACCCGCGGCTCGTCCTCGAAGACGTCGATCCCGGCCCCGGCGAGCCGGTGCTCCTGGAGAGCGCGGACCAGCGCCGCCTCGTCGACGACCGGGCCGCGGGCGACGTTGACGAGGTAGGCGCTTGGCTTCATCAGGGCCAGCTCGGCATCTCCGATCAGCCGGCGGGTCTCGGGCGTGAGGGGGACGGACAGGACGACGAAGTCCGCCTCGCGGAGGAGGTCGGTCTTGGACCGGTAGGCGGCGCCCAGACCTTCGGCCTCGGGATCGGGCCGCCGGGTGTGGTAGAGCACCCGCATGCCGAAGCCCGAGGCGCGTCGGGCGATGGCCTTCCCAATCCGGCCGAGGCCGATGATCCCGAGCGTGGCGCCCTGGACGTCGCGCCCCAGCATCAGACTCCAGGTCACGCCCTTCCAGCGCCCGGCCCGGACGAACCGGTCGCCCTCGGCCACCCGGCGCGCCGTGGCCAGCATGAGCGCCCAGGCCATGTCGGCCGTCGTCTCGGTGAGGACGCCCGGCGTGTTCGTGACGAGGATCCCCCGCCGGGTGGCGGCGGCGACGTCGATGAGGTTGTACCCCACCGCGGCCACCGCGATGACGCGAAGGCGCGGGGCGGCCTCGATGACCGCCGTCGAGACCGGATGGGAGCCCATCGGGATCACCGCCTCGACCGTGGCGACCCGATGGCGCAGCTCGGCCTCGGGCAGCTCCTCCTCGACCGGGCTCGTCTCGACGGTCCCCGCCTGCTCGAGGATCGCGCGGGGCTCGGGCTCCATCGGCCAGGTGACGAAGATCCGCGGATCGGGCATGACGCGGCGAGCCTAGCGGCGGCCCGCCGGCGGTGTCAAGCGCTCTGCGGCCGAGCTCTGCGACTGAGGGTCATCGGAGGCAATCGGTCCTTCCGGCCCCCCTCCCTCCGGTGGCCACCGGAGGGACGGGACGTCACGAGGGCCGCAGGCCCGAGCCGTCCCGGCGATCCGTCAAACGCAGGGGGGTTGGGGGGAGGGCGGGAGGTCCCGAATCAAGCAGGCGACGATGTCGGCCGCCGCGGTGGGGCGCGCCAGCCGCCGGGCGCCTCGCCGGAGGGCGTCGAGCCGCCCTGGATCATCGAGGAGCCGGTCGATCTTGTAGGCCAGGACCGGCAGGTTGTTGCAGCGGATGGCGGCGCCCTCCTCCAGCAGGTGGTCCGCGTTGCGCTCTTCCTGGCCGGGGATGGGGTTCACGATCACGATCGGGAGACCGCGGGCCAGCGCCTCGGAGGTGGTGAGGCCGCCCGGCTTGCCGACGAGCAGATCGGCCGCGGCCATGTACTCGTCCATCTCGGTGGTGTAGCGCGCTCGAGAGCCTGGGCCGCGCGCACGTGACCGGCGCCGGCCGATGCCGAGAGCAGCAGCACCCGGTCAAGCATCGGGCGGGCGCCCGGCCCGGACGCGGAGGGCGCCGGGGTGGACCCGGGCGGTCAGGACGGAACCGCCGGCGGCCGGCTCGCCGTCCACGTGGAAGAGGAGCGGCTCGGCGGCCGCCACCTCGAGCCGCGTGAAGGGCCGCATGGCGACGCCCGGCGCTTCGCCGATGGAGCCGGTGAACACCCGGCGCGCGTCCCACAAGGTTCGGAGCGGGCCGCGCGGCGCCACCACGACCAGGTCCAGGCGGCCGTCGTCGAGCCGGGCCCGGGGCGCGATGAGCACGTCGCCGCCGTACCGGCGGGAGTTGGCGCAGACGAGGAGGAGCGCGCGGCAGCACGACGTCTCGCCGTCCACCGAGAGTCGGTACTCCGCCGGCCGGTACCGGAAGACCTCCCGGATGCCGATCAGGAAGTAGGGGACCGGGCCCCGCCGCCCCCGGGCGCGAGTGTTGAACCGCGCGGCGACGCGCGCGTCGAAGCCGATCCCGGCGACGTTGAAGAACAGCCGGTCGCCGAGCTCCCCGGCGTCGATGAGCCGCTCCGGCGCCGAGAGCCCCGCCCGGAGCGCGGCCGCCGGGTCACGCGGCACGCCGAGCTCGCGCGCGAGGCCGTTGCCCGAGCCCGCCGGCACCACGGCCAGCGCGGCCGGCCCGAAGGCCAGGGCGCGGCCTACCTCGTTCACCGTGCCGTCGCCCCCCCAGGCGAAGACCACGGAGGCGCCGCGTCCGACGGCGTCCCGGGCCAGCTCGAACGCGTGACCGGAGGCGCCGGTCACGTGGACCTCGGCCGCGACGCCGGCGGCAGTGAGGACGGCGGTCGCCAGCTCGGCCCGGCGGCGTCCGGCATCCGGACGCCCGTGGGCCCCGGAGATGGGGTTGACGATGACGGCGGCGCGCATCCGCTAGTCGCGACCTCTCGCATCGAGTGAAGCACGAAAGCGGGCCCCGGGGCCGCTCGATTTCCAGCCGGCGCTCCGGCGGAATGGCCGGCCGGCTGGCTGTTGCCCCGAGACCTTTTCCCGTAGAATGGGCCCGTTTCGTCTCCCACACTTCACCATGGAGGTCCGCATGGGTCAGATGAAGGAGTTCGCCGGCGTCTATTACCGGGAGGGGGCCCTCGACCCCAAGACGATGCAGCTGGTGGCGCTGGCCGCGATGGCGGCGGCTGGCTGCACGTCCTGAGTGCCCGGACGCTTCGCGGCTGCGAAGCAGGCCGGCGCCACCGAGGACGAGATCAGCGAGGCCCTGATGTACGCGATGCGGGGCCGGGCCCGCGCCGCCTGGAGCACGATCAAGCACATCGAGGGCATCGAGGACCTGAACAAGGCGTGGAAGACGAAGTACGAGCGAGAGAACGGGAAGTAGCCGACGCTGCTCCGTGACCGCCGCGGACCCGTCAGGGCCGCGGCGGTCGATGACCCTTCACCGGCACGCCGGGAGCCACCCATGCCCTACTGTCGGACCGATGACCGGGTGCGCATCTACTACGAGGAGCATGGACCCGCCGGGAGCGGCGCACCAGAGGTCGGAGGCCGTCCGGACGACGCCGCGGGCCGCCGGCGCCGCGACCAGGCAAGTGGCACACCGCTGGTCCTCGCCTACGGCATCGGCGGCAACACCGACATGTGGGACACCAACACGGCGGCCCTGGCCGCCCGCCACCGGCTGATCCTGTGGGAGCCTCGCGGGCACGCGCGCTCGGATAGCCCCGCGGACCCGGCGAAGTACTCGTTCGCGCGCTGGGCCCTCGACCTGCGTGATCTCCTCGACCACCTCGGGCTCCGGACGGCGCACGTGGGCGGGCTCTCCCTCGGCGGCGGCATCGCCACCCGGTTCGCCCTCCGCTTCCCCGGGCGGGTCCGCTCGCTGCTCGTGACCAACTCCTCCTCGGCCTCGGGGCTGCCGCTGTCCGTGGAGAATCTGGTCATGCGGGCCCGGAGCGTCGAGATCACGCTGACCCAGGGCATGGACGCGATGGCCGAGTACGCGATGGCGACGAACCCCAACCTGATCGCGCGGCTCGCCCTGAACCCCGACGCCAAGGCCGAGTTCTACGAGGAGTATCGCCGGCTCAGCCCGATCGGCTATGCGAACTCGTGCCGGGCGCTGATCGCCATGGATCACATCACCGCCGAGCTGCCCCGGCTGGCCGAGCGGAAGATCCCGGTGCTGCTGATCGGCGGCGACCGCGATCCGTCGCTGGCCCCCATGCGGGTGATGCACCGGAAGATCCGCGGCTCGAAGCTCGTCGTCCTCTCGTCCGCGTCGCACTTCGCCAACCGCGATCAGCCCGAGGCATGGAACCACACGGCGCTCGACTTCCTGGCGCGGTGCGACGGGCGGAGCGCCCGCCCGCGCGGCAGAGCGGCTTGACGTGACGCCACCGGCCCGTCCGGGCGCCGTCGGGGTCATCGGCAACGGGCTCATCGGCCACGGCGTGGCCCAGATCTTCGCCACCGCCGGCACGCCGGTCCGGCTCATCGGACGCCGGGCGGCCAGCCTGGAGGCGGCCCTCGGCCGGATCCGCGAGAGCCTCGGCCGGTTCCGGGCCCACGGGCTCCTGACGCCGGAGGCCGCCGGGGCGGCCCTGGCGCGGATCGCCACGACGACCGATCTCGACGCGGCGGCCGGCGTCGATCTGGTGATCGAGGCGGTGACCGAGGACATCCCGCTCAAGCACGGGATCTTCGAGCGGCTCGACCGGGTCTGTCCGCCGCCGGCCGTGCTCGCCTCGTCGAGCGGCCAGCCGGCGAGCCGGCTGGTCGCCCGGGTCCGTCACCGCGAGCGAGTGGTCGCCGCCCACTTCTGGAACCCGCCCCAGCTGATCCCGCTCGTCGAGGTCTGCGCCGGGCCCGAGACCGCCCCCGACGTCGTGCCGTGGATCTGCGCGGTGCTCCGCGCGGTCGGCAAGCAGCCCGTCGTGCTCGAGCGCGAGATCGACGGGTTCATCGGCAACCGGCTCCAGTTCGCGCTCCTCCGCGAGGCGCTGGCCCTGTGGGCGGCCGGCGTGGCGTCGGCGGAGGCGATCGACCTCGCGGTCAAGACGAGCTTCGGCCGGCGGCTGGCGGTGACCGGGCCCCTGGAGTCGGCCGACCTCGGCGGGCTCGATACGTTCCGCGCCTTCTCCGCGTTCCTGTTCCCCGGCCTCGACCGGAGCGCCGAGCCGCCCCCGGCGATGGCCGAGCTGGTCGGCCAGGGGCATCGCGGGCTGTCGAGCGGCCGCGGGTTCTACGACTGGTCGGCGCGCGACGGCGACGAGCTCGTCGCCCGGCGCGTCGAGGAGCTGTTCCGCCATCTGACCCGAGAGGTGTGAACCAGGTCCCGATCATCATCGCCAGCCACGTCGTGATCGCGACGCGACTCTCGCGGAGCCGCCGGGACGCGGCTCGGCCGTTCTGAGAGGGTGTGAAGCAATGGGTCCTCCGGCTCCCCCCTCCCCCCGGTGCCCGCCGGAGGGACGGGACGTCGCGAGGGCCGTAGGCCCGAGCCGTCCCGGCGATCCGGTCAATCGGGAGGGGGGTTGGGGGGGTGGGCGGGAGGTCCCGAACTGACAACATCGCGATTCGGCGCCGGCGTCACGGACGTTCCCGATAGTCCCCGCGCCGGCCGGCGGTCCAGAGCTGCGCCAGCTCGACGAGCATGCCGAGCGAGTCGGTAACGAGCCGAAGGTGGGTCTGGGGGTCGTTCCGCCACACGATGGGCACCTCGATCACCCGGTAGCCGAGGCGCCGGGCCAGCCACAGGACCTCGACGTCGAACGCGTAGCCGTCCAGCCGCTGGCGCGCGAACAGAGCCGTCGCCGCCGGCCGGCGGAACGCCTTGAAGCCGCACTGGCTGTCGTGGATCCCGGGCAGGAAGCAGAGCGACACGAGCCGGCTGAAGCCGCGGCCCGCGAGATCGCGCAGCCAGGGTTGGCGCACCTGGACATCGGACCCATCGAGACGGCGGGAGCCGATGGCGACGTCGTACCCCTCGGCCAGCCCGGCACGGAGCTTGGCGATCTCCTCGAGCGGTGCCGAAAGGTCGGCGTCGGTGACCACCACCTCGTCCTCGCGCGCCGCCAGCACCCCGCGTCGCACGCTCGCACCTTTGCCCCGGTTGACGCCGCCCCGCAGCACGGAGACCCGGAGGGGGCCGCGCGCCATCTCGGCCGCGATCTCGGCGGTGCCGTCCGTGCTGCCGTCGTCGACGACGATGACCTCGGAGGAATCGCCGAGCGTGGCGACATAGTCCAGGACGCGCGGCAGGGTGGTGCCGAGCCGGCGCGCCTCGTTGTAGGCGGGGATGACGATGGAAAGGCCCACCGGCGGCTACCCGGCTGAGGGGCGGGGCGGCGTCCTAGCCTTCGGTCAGGTCGATGACGGGGAGATCCTCGACCGGGGCGCCCATGGTGCCCGAGTATAGGAAGGGGGTCTGCCGGGGGTCAAGGCGGAAGGCTACAATACCTGCGTGGGCCTCTCGACCGGCTTCGGCCTGCTGGCCGTCGTCGCGCTGGTGGTGCTGAACGGGTTCTTCGTGGCCACGGAGTTCGCGATCGTGGCCGTGCGGCGCTCCCGGCTCGAGCAGCTCGCCGCCCAGGGGGACGCGTCAGCCCAGCGCGCCCGGGAGGTCGTGCAGCACCTGGACGCCTACATCGCCGCCTGTCAGCTCGGCATCACGATGGCTTCGCTGGCGCTGGGATGGATCGGCGAGCCGGCCCTGGCCGGCCTGGTCGCGGCTCCGCTGGAGCGGCTCCTCGGCCGCTTCGGGCCCGCCGCCTCGCACGCGGTCGCCATCGGCGTCGCCTTCGCGGCCATCACCGCGCTCCACATCGTTGTCGGCGAGCTGGCCCCGAAGGGTCTGGCCCTCCAGCGCCCGGAGGCGACCGCCCTGTGGGTCGCCCGGCCGATCCAGCTCTTCTACGTCCTCTTCCGCTGGCCGATCACCGCCCTCAACATCGTCGGAAACGCGGTGCTGGGGCTGGTCGGCCTGCGGCCCGCCGCCGGCCACGAGATGGTTCACACCGTGCAGGAGCTGGATCTCCTGCTGAGGGCCAGCCAGCGGGCGGGCATGGTGGAGGAATCGGAGGCGCGCATCGCGAGCCGGGCGTTCGAGTTCGCCGACCTGACGGCCGGTGCCCTCATGACGCCGCGCACCGAGCTGGAGGCAGTGCCGGTGACCATCGGGCTGGAGGAGCTGCTGGAGGCGGTCGCCTCGGGGCGGCACACCCGGGTCCTGGCCTACGAGGGCTCGATCGACAACATCCTCGGCGCGCTCCCCGTGCGCGATCTCATCGGGGTGGCCCGGCGCCCGCCCGAGAGGTTCGACCTCCGCGCGCTGCTCCGCCCGGTGCTCACCGTGCCGGAGAGCCGCCGGGCGGACGACCTCCTCGAGGACATGCGCGCGGCCGGCTGCGACCTGGCCGTGGTCGTGGACGAGTACGGGGGCACCGCGGGGCTCGTCACCTTGAGAGATCTGCTCCGCGCGCTGGTCGGCCGGATCGACGAGGCGGTGGCCGGGCGGACCAGCCCGGAATCCGGCCTGCTTCGGCCGGCCCCGGACGGGTCGGTGATGCTGGACGGGCTGACGCGGATCCACGAGCTGGAGGAGCTGATCGGCCAGGACCTCGACGAGGCCGAGACGGGCGGTGCCGACACGCTCGGCGGCCTGATCATGGCGCGCCTCGACCGGCTCCCCCAGGTCTCGGACGAGGTCACCGTCGCCGGGCGCCGCCTCCGGGTGGAGGCGCTGCACGGCCGGCGGGTCGGGCTGGCCCGGCTGCTCCCCGGGCCGGCGACCTCGCGGTAGCGCCGGAGCCTGGCCGGGTCGCCGCGCGGATCATGGCGCCGCCTCGTCCTCGCGCCGAGCCTCGACCACCGGACTCGCCACGCGAAGCCAGGCCAAGATCCGGCCCCGGAGGAGATAGAGCGGCAGGGCGACGATGGCGACCGCCGCTGTCAGCACGGCCAGCTCGGCGTAGTGCCCGCTGGCCGTCTTCGCGCCCTGCACCGAGAGCACCCAGGTCCCCGGGATGCGACCGACGGTCGAACAGCGCGGCGAAGACCCAGAAGGAGATCGGAGACACGCCGAACAGGTAGGAGACGATGTCCTTCGGGAAGCCCGGGAGGGCATAGATGACGAGGCACAGGATCGCGCCTTCGGTCCTGGCCAGGAACCCGACGCGGGCCCACGTCCGGGACGAGACGACCCGGCGGACGAACGGCGAGCCCAGCCAGCGCCCGATGCCGAAGGCCGCCAGGGTCCCGATCGTCAGGCCGATCGTGGAGTACACGAAGCCCAGCGCCTCGGCGAACAGGTAGCCGCCGAGAAAGCCGATGACCTCGCCGGGGATGGGCGAGATCATGACCTGAAGCGCCTGGATGCCGATGAAGATGAGAGGGGCCCAGATCCCCGACCGCTGGAGGCAGTCCTCCAGGAAATCGCGGTCCCGGTAGAGCTCCACCACGAGGGCGAAGACCGGGCGGCCGGCGGTGGCCAGCCACCAGCCGAGGCCGACGAGCGCCAGGAGGCAGGCCGCCCCCAGCCAGGCGGTCCTAGCGGGCGGGGCCGATGAGCGTCGCAACGTTCATCTCGGTCGGGACGCGCTCGGCCTGCGTCGATCGGACGGCCTTCGGCCTGGGGGCGTCCGTCCCGACCTCTGGTCGTCGTTCGGACGGCCTTCGGCCTTTGGGGTCGTCGCCGATCCTCGGCGTACTCGGAGTACGCCTGCGGTCGGCGACTCCCTGCGTCCATTGGACGGCCTTCGGACTGTGGCGGACGGCCTTCGGCCTGTGGGCGCTGCTCGCTCCTCGGCCCCGCCCCGAGAAGTTGACTGATCGGCCATGACTGTGGCGGTTGTCTAGCACGCGTGGGCGGGGTCTGGCAAGAGCGGGTCGCCGGAGCCGGCGCCCCGTCAGTCGTTGATCCAGGACTCCGCGAGCGGGATCTCGGGCGCTGGGCGGCGCGCGGGCTGGGGGTCACCGGCCGCTCCGGCGCTCGGCGCCAGCCTCAGCAGCTCGGCCACCTCGTCCCGCCGGTAGAGGCGCTGCCGCTTGATGCCCTGGCGGTAGCTTCTCAGGATGCCCCGGCTGACGTAGGCATAGAGGGTCGCGGGCTTGATCCCGAGGAGGCCAGCCGCCTCCTCCACCGTCAGGTACGCCTCGCCGTCCAGGATGACCATCCCGTTTTCCCCCGTTCTCCTGCGAGGTTACATGGACACGCGGCCGCTGTCCAGTCGAGATCTGTCGTGTCGAGTCAAATCAAGTATAATCAAGCCCAACACGGCCGAGGCGCTTCACCCTGGACCGGAGGACAGCGATGGACACGGGATGGAAGGCCGGACTCGAGGACGTCATCGCGGCGCGCTCCGCCGTCTGCGCCATCGACGGCGAGGCCGGCCGCCTCTACTACCGCGGCTACGAGATCGGCGAGCTGGCCGGCGCGGTGAGCTTCGAGGAGGTCACCCACCTGCTCTGGTTCGGCGAGCTGCCACATCCGGACGAGGGCGAGGCGTTCGCCGGCCGCCTCCGCGCGGCGCGGGGACTGCCGGCGCCGGTCCTGGCGATGCTGGCGGGCCTGCCGCGCGACTGCCACCCGCTGGACGCCCTCCGGACGGCCGTCTCGCTGGCCGCCGCCTCCGATCCCGACGCCCGCGCCGGGGATCGGGAGGCCAATCTCCGCAAGGCGTGCCGCCTCATGGCCCTGGTGCCGGAGACGGTCGCGGCCTGGCACCGGATCCGGCGCGGCCTCGCCGCCGTCCCGGCGCGCGCGGACGGCGGCCACGCCGCCTCGTTCCTCCAGCTGCTGGAGGGCCGGGAGCCGGCGCCCGAGGTCGGCCGCGTGCTCGACGTCGTGCTCACGCTCCACGCCGACCACGAGTTCAACGCCTCCACGTTCGCTGCCCGGGTCGCCGTCGCGACCCTGGCCGATCTCCACGCCGCCGTCGTCTCGGCGATCGCCACGCTCAAGGGACCGCGCCACGGCGGGGCCAACGAGGACGTCCTCGAGATGCTGCAGGCGATCGGCGACCCGGCCCGGGCCGAGGCGTTCGTGGAAGCGCGGCTCCAGACGCGGGCGGGGATGTCGCGAGCCGAGCGCGCCGATCCCCGGGCGCGGGTCCCCGGGTTCGGCCACCGCGTCTACAAGGTGGACGACGCCCGGGCCCGGGTCCTTCGCGGCATGGCGAAGTCGATGGCCGAGGCGACCGGTCGCACGCGGCTCTTCGAGGTCGCCGAGCGCGTCTACGAGGCGGTGAAGGCGCGGACCGGCCTCCCGGTCAACGTCAACTTCTTCTCGGCGGTGGTCTACGACGCCCTCGGCATCCCGGCCGACTTCTGCACGTCGATCTTCGCGACCGGGCGGATCGCCGGCTGGTGCGCGCACACCCTGGAGCAGTACGCCGACAACCGCCTCATCCGGCCACGGGCCGAGTACGTCGGGGTCGCGCCGCGCCCGGTCCCGGCCCGTCCGAGTCCTGAAGACCACGCCTACGAGTGGCGAAAGCGCGGCGCCTCCTTGGCGAAGAAGGCGCGGACGCCTTCGCGGCAATCGTCGGTCCGGAACACGGCCTCGCTCAGCCGGAGCGTGCGGGCCAGGGCCTCGTCCTCGGCGGCGTCGAGACCGAGGTCGATCGCCTGCTTGCAGAGCTCGAGCGCCCGGGCCGGGCGGGTGGCCAGCACCGCGGCCAGCTCCCGGGCCGTGGTGAGCGCCTGACCGGCGGGGACCACCCGGTTCACCAGCCCCCAGCCGCGCGCCGTCTGCGCATCGATCGGCTCGCCGAAGAAGGCCAGCTCCTTGGCCCGCCCCTCCCCGACGCGCCGGGGTACCCGCACGGTGCCGCCGGTGCCGGGAAAGACGCCGAGCTTGATCTCCGGCAGGGCCAGCCGGACGTCGGCGCCGGCGATCAGCAGGTCGCAGCAGACGGCCAGCTCCAGCCCGCCGCCGAAGGCGAGGCCGTTCAGCGCGGCGATCGTGGGCCGGGGGAAGCCGTCGAGGCGGCTCCAGGCCGCGTTCTCCAGCGCGAGCTTGCGGCCGACCACGTCGTCGGCCACCGAGGGAAACTCCGCGATGTCCGAGCCGGCGCAGAAGGCACGCGTCCCGGATCCGGTGACGATCAGGACGCGGACCTTGGAATCGGCGGCCAGCCGGCCGAGCGTCTCGTGGAGGCGCCGGGTGAGCTCCAGGGTGACCAGGTTCAGCGGCGGGTTGTCCAGGGTCAGCTCGGCGATGCCCCCAGCGACATCGAGACGGACGAGGTCCGGCGTCACGCTCAGGCCTCCTTCTCTTCTTGAAGCGCCAAAGTCATGACAGATGAGTCAACTTCCCGGGCGGGGTCGAGGAGCGAGCAGTGCCCCCAGGCCGAAGGCCGTCCGAACGACGACGCGCTGCGACGCTCATCGCCCCGCCCGTTAGCCCTTCAAGCCGCTCATGATTACTCCCCGCACGATCCAGCGCTGGAGCGTGAGGAAGATCACCAGGATCGGCAGGATGCTCAGCACGGCGGCGGCGGTGGCCAGGTGGTACTCGATGAAGTACATGTTGGTGAAGCTCATCAGCCCGATGGTCACCACCCGCATGGTCGGCGAGTTGACGACGATCAGCGGCCAGAAGAACTCGTTCCACGTCCACATGAACTTGATGATGACCAGCGTGGCCAGCGCCGGCTTCACCGTGGGCAGGATCACCCGCCAGAAGATGCCGAGCTCGCCGCAGCCGTCGATGCGGGCGGCGTCGATGTAGTCGCTCGGCACCACCTCGATGGACTGCCGCATCAGGAAGACGCCGAACACGCTCACCAGATCCGGGGCCAGGATGCCGAGGTAGGTGTCGAGCAGCCCGAGGCGGTTCACCCACAGGTAGAGCGGCACCACCACCGACTGGAACGGCACCATCAGGATCCCGATCACGGCGAAGAACAGGACGTCCCGGCCCGGGAAGCGGAACTTCGCGAAGCCGTAGCCGGCCAGCGCCGAGAAGACGAGGCTGGAAACGGCCGAGATGGAGGCCACCAGCGCGCTGTTCAGGAGGAACCGGCCGAACGGCTGGCGCTGGAAGACCTCCCGGTAGTTGTCGAGGTGGCCCCACCGGTCGGGAAGGATCTGGAGGGGAAGGCGCTGGATCTCCGGCGCGGTCTTCAGCGAGGTGACCGCCATCCAGAAGAAGGGGAAGAAGACGGCCAGAGCCCCGGCGGCCACCAGCAGGACGGCGAGCCACCGGCCGGCCGCGGCCGGAACGACACGCGTCCGCACCTTCGCGGGCACCAGCAGCCGATCGGAAGAAACGCCGGTGCCGGCTTCAGCAGGCAGCGCAGCGCTCCGAGCGCCGGCTTCGCCGGCGCAACGGCGGGGGGGCATCGGGGGGGTGTTCCGACACCCCCCCGAAGTCTAATATTCGATTGGCTTGCGGAAGAATCGCCATTGCAGGAGCGTCACCAGCAGGAGCGACACGAAGACGAAGACCGCCATCACCGAGGCGTCGCCGAGCCGGAAGTACTTGAAGGCCGTGTCGTACAGCAGCATGATCACCGTCTGGCTGGCGCCGGCCGGTCCCCCCTGGGTGGTCGCGTAGACCTGGTCGAAGATCTTGAAGTTGAAGATCAGCTCCAGGATGCCCACCATCAGGATCTGCGGGTTCAGGAGCGGCAGCGTGACGTGGCGGAGCTTCTGCCACGCCCCGGCCCCATCGATCTCGGCCGCCTCGTAGTACTCGATCGGGATCGACTGGAGCGCGGCCAGGAAGATCATGGTGTCGAAGCCGAGGCGCACCCACACGCTCACCGCCGCCAGCGACGGGCGCACCTGGTCCAGGCTCTGGAGCCACTTCTGCGGGGGGAGGCCGACCAGCGCCAGCAGCCAGTTGAGGAAGCCGTACACCGGGTCGTAGATCCACTGCCAGACCAGCGCGGCCGCGACCAGGGAGACCGAGAACGGCAGGAAGTACATGGCGGCCCAGACGTTGCGCCACCGCCGGCTCCCGATCCGGTTCAAGGCCAGCGCGACGGCCAGCGCCAGGACCACGGTGGTGGGCACCGACATCACCACCAGGCTCAACGTGTTGCCGACGCTCCGCCAGAAGTCCGAGTCGGTGAGGACCTTCTCGTAGAGCCGGAGGCCCACGAAGCGGCTCTCGCCGCCGGGCACCGTGCGATGGAAGGAGCCGATGACCGACTCGACGAGCGGGATCAGGAACACGAGCGCGAAGTAGAGCACGGCGGGCAGGACGAAGAGGAGGCCCGCCCGCCGCTGGCGGTCCATGTAGGACCGGGGGAACGCGAGCCGGACGAGGTTACTCACCGGCAGAGGCCGGCCCGCGCCGCTGGACCAGACGGAAGGCGCCCAGCCCCAGCACGGTCGCCGCCATCAGCGCGGCGGCGAAGAAGACCGGCGCCGCGGGGCTTCCGGAGCGGTCGCGAATGAGCCCGGCCAGAGGCTGGGTGACGGCCATGCCGAGATAGCCCATGAGGGCCAGCCCGACCACCACGACCCGCCGGTCGCCGAAGCGCCGGCCGAGGAGCCCGCCCGGCAGGGCGATGGCCGCGCCGGGCAGCAGGTAGAGCCCCAGGAGCCAGCCGAGCTGGGCGTAGCTCAGCCGGAACTCGTCGATCAGGAAGGGAGCGATCGAGGCGATCGACTGGAGCTGGAAGCCCATCGACAGACGCGTGAGGAAGATGACAGCCAGCGCCGTCCAGCGACTCCTCACGCGCCTGTCCGGGCGTGGACTCCGTCAGTCCTTCAGGATCTTGTCCATCTTGGCGGCCGCCTCGTCGAGCAATGGCTTCGGCTGGCCCTTGCCGTAGAGGACGCCGACCACCGCCTCGCCGAACGCCGTGGCCAGCTCGTTCGACTTGGGGTGGAAGTAGGTCGGGGGCACCGGCTGCTTCAGCATCTCCTGGGTGGACTGGTAGTCCGGGCGCGACTTGACGTACGGCGTCTCGAGGTTCGCCGTCCAGACCGGCAGGAAGCCGGCGACCTGGTGCTGGTCCAGGTCGTCCTTGGCGTTGCTGATGAAGCGCATGAACTCCCAGACGACCTGCTTGTTCGGACTGTTCTTGTAGACGAGGTTGGTCCACGGGAAGAGGGCGCCGGCCCCCGGGCAGGCCTTCCCGCACGGCAGCGCCGCCACCTTGAAGCTCACGTCCGGCGCGTTCTTGCGCACCCAGCCGAAGAACCACGACTCCCGGAAGATCACCGCCGCCCGCTTCTGGCCGAACGCTTCCTCGGGGTTGCCGAGGGCGAGGCTGGCCACCTTGTGCTTGTTGACGAGGTCGCCGTAGAACTGGAGCGCGGCCACCATCTCCGGGCTGTTGGCGTAGCCGGTCGCCTTCTCCAGGTCGGGGGAGAGCATCCGGGCGCCGAAGGCGTGGGCGAAGGGCAGGAACTTGTCGGCGATCCCGACCGGGTGGCCCTTGTGACGGATGGCGAAGCCCACCTGGTTCGGCTCCACCGTGAGCTTCTTCATCGCGGCCAGCCAGTCGTCGAGCGTCTTGGGTGGCTTCTCGGGGTCGAGGCCCGCCTTCTTGAAGAGGTCGGCGTCGAGGTACATCTGCTGGAAGTTCCCGTGCTCCAGCGGGATGCCGTAGCGCGCGCCCTTCCACTTGCCGATGGGCACCATGTACTTCGGCAAGGCCTCGTCCCAGGTCTTCTCGAGGTCGGCCGGCATCTTGTCGCAGAAGTCGTACTGCCCGCACCACTGATGGGTCATCCCGTTGAAGAAGTCGGGGGCGCCGCTCTTGCCCATGAGCGCCGCCAGGTACTTCGCCTCGTACCCCTGGTACGGGATGATGACGACCTCGATCTCGACGCCGGTCTTCTTGGCGAACTCCTTGCCCTTGCTCTCGTACCACTTGTTGAAGTCGGGGTTCTGCTCCCAGTGCGTCCAGTACACGAGCTTCTTGGCCTGGCCCGATGCCCGGTCGGGGTTGACGGCGGCCATTGTCACGGCCACGGCCACGAGGAGGACGACGAGGGCTAGCCAGCGGGGCGGTCGCATGCTGCGCTCCTTTCGGCGGAGATGAAGGGCGCCGGCCGACCTACGAGGTCGGCACTCGCGCCCGGACGTGGTCGGGGACCGGGTAGCGGCGGGTCCACGTGCCCGCCTTGACGACCTGACCCGGAAGGACGCGGCCGACGATCTCCTGGACTCGCCGGGAGGCGGCGAGGAGCCGCTCCAGGTCGATGCCGGTCGCGACGCCCATGGCCTCGAGGCAGTGGACGAGGTCCTCGGTGCAGACGTTGCCGGAGGCGCCGGGCGCGAAGGGGCAGCCGCCGAGCCCGCCGATGGAGGCGTCGAAATGCGTGACGCCGCACTCCATGGCGGCCAGGATGTTGGGGATGGCCATCGCCCGGGTGTCGTGGGTGTGGAGCGTCCAGACGAGGTGCGGCCATTTCGGGATGAGGTGGGCAAAGGCGCGGGCGACCTGGACGGGGTTGGCCATCCCGGTCGTGTCGGCGAGGCCGATGCCGCGGACGCCGAGGTCGGCCAGCCGCCCGCACAGCCACTCGATCGCGACCCAGCGGGACCTCGCCCTCGAACGGGCAGCCGAACGACGGTCGAGATGCCCGCGACGATCGGGATTGGCTTGCCGGCGCGCCCGGCCACCTCGGCCACCGCCCGCAGCCGGGCCAGCGACTCCTCGACGGTCATGTTGACGTTGGCGAGGTTGTGGCTCTCGCTGGCCGAGATGACCGTCCGCAGCTCGTCGGCGCCGGCGTCGATCGCCCGGACCGCGCCCTTGTCGTTGGGGACCAGCGCCGAGTAGACGGTGCCCGGCCGCCGGTGGATGCCGGCCATCACCGCCTCGGCGTCCCGCATCTGCGGCACCACCTTGGGGTGGACGAACGAGGTGACCTCGATCTGGGGCAGCCCGGCCTCGGCCAGCCGGTCCACCATCTCGATCTTCAGCTCGGTCGGGATGAAGTCGGGCTCGATCTGGAACCCGTCCCGGGTCCCCACCTCGCAGATGGTCACCTGCTGCGCCAGTCTCATGACCGAGGCCCCAGCACGTCGTCCACCGAGAGCACCCAGTCAGGAAACGCCTCGCAGCCGAGCCGCTCTCCGCGCGGTCGCCGCTGCGTCTCGGCGTACCGGCCGGTGGCTGGCTGACGATATACCTCGACGGCCTCGGCGTTGAGGTCGACCAGCCAGACCTCGGGGATGCCCGCCCGAGCGTAGAGGAGCGTCTTGACCGCGCGATCGTAACCCAGCGAGGTGTCGGCGACCTCGACGACGAGGAATACATCGCGGGGTTCAGGATGAGCTCGGGCGTAGAAATCGTGGCTGGGCCGCAGGACCATCAGATCGGGCTGGGGTTCGGAATCGGGAGGGATGGAGGCCGGGTTCTGGACGCTCACGATCGCCCGTTCGCCCAAGCGCACGGATCAGGAGGTGAGAGAGCCGGGTGACGCACGCCGCGTGGCGGCTGCCGATCGGCGTCATCTCCACGATCTCCCCGTCGATCAGCTCGACGCGGTCGTCCTCCCGGAGAATGCCCGCCTCCCCCATCCGGTGGTACTCGTTGACCGTGAACCGCCGCCGCGCGATCTCGACCGCCATGCGCGCCTCAGTACGACCGGGGGAGGCCGAGCACGTGCTCGCCGACGTAGGCCAGCACCAGGTTCTGGTTGATGGGCGCCGTCTTGTAGAGCCGCGCCTCCCGGAACTTCCGCTCCACGTCGTACTCCTCGGCGTAGCCGTAGCCACCGTGGCAGTCGATGCAGGCGTTGGCGGCCTCCCAGGCGGCCTCGGCGGCCAGGTACTTGGCCATGTTCGCCTCGGGCCCGCACGGCTGACCGGCGTCGAAGAGGGCGGCCGCCTTGCCCCGCATGAGGTCGGCGGCCTCCACCGCCATGTGGGCCTTGGCGATGGGGAACTGCACGCCCTGGTTGGCGCCGATCGGGCGCCCGAAGACGACCCGCTGGTTCGCGTAGGCGACGGCCTTCTCGATGAACCAGCGGCCGTCCCCCAGCGAGTCGGAGGCCACCAGGATCCGCTCGGCGTTCATGCCGTCCAGGATGTACGCGAAGCCGCGGCCCTCCTCGCCGATCAGGCTGTCGGCCGGGATCGCCATGTTGTCGAAGAAGAGGGCGTTGGTGGAGTGGTTCATCATCATCCGGAGCGGGCGGATCTCGAGGCCGTTCGCGTGGCGGATGTCGACGAGGAACACCGAGAGCCCGTCGGTCTTGCGCTTGACCTGGTCGAGGGGCGTGGTCCGGGCCAGGAGCAGCATGAGGTCGGACTGGAGTACCCGCGAGATGAAGATCTTCTGGCCGTTCACCACGTAGCGGTCGCCCTGGCGGACGGCGGTGGTCTGGAGCCGGGTGGTGTCGGAGCCGGAGTTGGGCTCGGTGACCCCGAACGCCTGGAGCCGCAGCTCGCCGGTGGCGATCTTCGGCAGGTGCGCCTGCTTCTGGGCGGCGCTGCCGTGCCGGAGGAGGGTGCCCATGATGTACATCTGGGCGTGACAGGCGGCCGCGTTCCCGCCGCAGGCGTTGATCGTCTCCAGGATGAGGCCGCCCTCGAAGATGCCGAGACCGGCGCCGCCGTACTCCTGGGGGATCAGCGCGGCCAGGTAGCCGGCCCGGGTCAGCTCGGCGACGAAGGCTTCGGGGTACTCCCGCCTGGCGTCCAGCTCGCGCCAGTACTCGCCGGGGTACTTCTTGCAGATCTCCGCCACCCCGGCCTTGAGCGCGCGCTGCTCGTCGGTGAGGGTGATGCGCACCGTGGTCATGGGTGTGTCCCTCGGGTCCCGCCGCGATTCACCGGACCTGCCGAGGAGACCGTAGCAGAAGCGCTCGGGCCGCGCAACGGCCGCTGCCGTCGAATCGCCGCCTCAGGTGGACTCGAGGCGGTCGAGCCGGGAGCGGCGCACCTGGGCCCTGACGTCGGTCACCGTGTCGCCCTCGACGTCGATCTGCACCTCGTGGTGCTCGACGTCCCAGCGGCTCACGGCGGTCAGCCAGCCGAAGCTCCGCCGCCGCTGGGGAACCACCCGCCGGCCACGGTAGACCAGCGTGCGAGCCCCGGGTGACCCGAGCTTCTCGAGCACCTCGACGTCCGCTCCGCCGAGTCGCAGGGCCTCGTCGTGCGTGGTGATGCCGGGGGCGATCCGGGCCAGGGTGTCGCGCGAGAGGATCACGCCGGTCTGCCGGGCGCCGGGGCCGGGTCGGCCGAACTGCAGGCGCCCCGCCAGCTGCCGGCCCACCCGGCCGGCCAGGCTCCGCACGATGACGGCGGCGAGGTTGCCCAGCACGAAGAAGAGCGTGGGAATGAGCACCGGGGCCCAGGACTGGAGGCCCGAGAAGTAGGCGAACTGGACGGTGAGGACCTGGGGCGTGATGCCCTCCGAGGGGTCGAGGAAGTGGGAGACCACCTCCGTGTTCTCCAGTGACTCGCTCAGCCGCCGGCTGCTCGCGGGCGGCGAGACCTCGTCGATCTTGAGCCGGTCGGCGCCCGCGAAGTTGACGAGGAGCTGGGACGGCTCGTCGGCCAGCCGGATGAGGCGGTCCCGCTGGTCGAAGTAGATGGGGAAGAGCGCCTCGCTCCGGACGTCGTTGAAGCTGATGGACAGCAGGTGCCGCCGGCCCTGGACGACGTTCTCGACCCAGCTGGCCTTCTTCGGCCTCAGGAGGTCCGTGACCGTGAGGCGCAGGGTCATCAGCCAGTCGCGGGTGGTGAGTCGCGGAGTCCACGGGATGCGGACGTAGGTCGCCGGCGCGGTCAGGCCGAACGGCCCACCCGGGCGGACGAAGGTGACGAAGGGCGCCCCTCCGGCCAGCGGCTCACGCTGGGGCTGGCCACCCGTGGACTGGACCCGCTCGGCGGCCAGCGGCAGCCGGCCCTCGTCGGTGACGCCGAGCCCGCGCGCCTCCACGAACCGGGCGAGGGCGGGATCCGGCTTGCCCAGGCTCGCCTCCCCGGTCACCGCGCCGGGCCAGAGGAGATAGAGGTCCTGACCATCGGGGGCGGCGCCCGGTGGCCAGACGAGGCTCCAGTGGACGTCGATGGTGACGGGCCCGAGCCCGGATCGACGGCCGCGCGGACGAACACCGGCCCGATGGTGAAACGCGGCTGGGGAGCAGACGCGAGGAAGACCTGGGCGGCGGCGGCGACGGGGACGGTGGCCACGGCCAAGAGGACGAGCGCCGCTGGGGCGGCGGTGCGGCAGACGGACCGGTGCACCCGCGCTCCCGCCTGCTGCGCTCGTTAGAGCTTCTTCAGCGTGATCCCGAGCACCTTGGCCGCCTCGTCGGCCTTGCCGATCGAGTCGACGTGCCGGCCCTCGGCGTGGAGCTTCCGGGCCTGCTCGACCAGCGCCCGGGCGTTCTTGACCTTCGCGTCGTCGGGGCTCATCGTGGCCATGGCGTCGGTGAGCTGCTTGATGAGGAGGGGACACTGGGAGGCGCCGGCGGACGTCACCAGCAGGCCCAGCACCGCGACCGCGATCGCCAGCTTCTTCATCGGGTATCGCTCCTCTCGGTTCGGGCCGTTCCGCCCGCTGTGGCGACCCGCCCGTCTCGGGTGACCGAGGCTCTTCCAGTAGGAGTGCCTCCGCCCCCCACGCATTCATAGTACCTCTGGTTGACGTCCCGGGGATCGTCTGGTACCCCGTGGGACGTTGCCTCTGATTGACATCCGGGGTGGACGGGACTGGGATTGACGCCCGGCGGGGGGTGAGCGGAGGGAAGGGGACGCGATGACGGCGAGCCGGCCGATGCGTGGCATGGATGCGTTCCTGCACGATCTCCCCAAGGCGGAGCTGCACATCCACCTCGAGGGGTCGCTCGAGCCCGAGATGATGTTCGCGCTGGCCGCGCGCAACGGGGTGCCGCTGCCCTACGGGTCGCTCGAGGCGGTGCGGCGGGCCTACCGGTTCACCGACCTCCAGTCCTTTCTCGACATCTACTACACCGGCGCCCAGGTGCTCCGCACCCAGCAGGACTTCTACGACCTGACCTGGGCCTACCTCGATCGCGTGGCCGGCCAGAATGTCCGCCACGTCGAGCCATTCTTCGACCCCCAGGCGCACACGGCGCGCGGCATCCCGTTCGAGACGGTCGTCACGGGGATCCGTCGCGCCCTGGAGGCCGGAGAGCGCCAGCTCGGCATCTCCTCGCGACTGATCCTCTGCTTCCTCCGCCACCTCAGCGCCGAGGCGGCCATGGAGACGCTCGAGCAGGCGCTGCCCTTCAAGGCCTGGATCGTCGCCGTCGGCCTCGACTCCTCGGAGGTCGGCCATCCGCCGGAGAAGTTCGCCCGGGTCTTCGACCGGGCGCGGGCCGAGGGCTTCCGCGCGGTGGCCCACGCCGGCGAGGAGGGACCGCCCGAGTACATCTGGCAGGCCCTGGACGCCCTCGGCGTCTCCCGGATCGACCACGGCGTGCGCTGTGTCGAGGACCGCCGGCTCGTGGAGCGGCTGGTCCGGGACCGGGTGCCGCTGACGGTCTGCCCGCTGTCCAACGTGAAGCTGCGGGTCTTCGGCATGCTGACCGAGCACAACCTGAAGCGGATGCTCGACCTCGGGCTCCGCGTCACGATCAACTCGGACGACCCGGCCTACTTCGGCGGGTATCTGCTCGACAACTTCCGGGCCGCCCAGGCGGCGCTCGGGCTCACGGCGGCGGACCTGCGGGCGCTCGGGCGGAACGCCGTCGAGGCGAGCTTCCTCGAGCCTCCCGCCCGGCAGCGGCTCCTGGCCGATCTGGACGTCATTCCCGACTCACCCTGAGAACATCGGCAGGTCCGGCCCCCCCCTCCCCCCGGCCACAGGCCGAAGGCCGTCGAAAAGTCGGGGAGGGGGGCTGGGGGGGTGGGCGGGAGGTCCCGAACTATCGCCGCCGTCAGTCGCTGCCGAGCTGCACCACGCCGCGGGCGGCGAGGCGCTCGATCTCGGAGTCGGCCAGGCCGAGCCCCCGGAGCACCTCGCGGGTGTGCTCCCCGAGCCGCGGCGGCGGCCGGCGCGGCGTCGGGCGGACGCCGTCCCACCGGAGGGGCAGCGCCACCGTGGAGAGCTCGGGGATCGTCGGGTGGGGCGTGGGCATCAGCATCTCGCTCGCCTTCGTCTGGGGGTCGCTGGCCACCGCGTCCAGGGTCTGGATCGGCGCGCAGGTGACGTCGGCGGCGCGCAGCCGCTCGAGGAGCGCGGCGGTGGAGAGCCGCCGCGTCTCGGCCTCGAGGGCGGGGAGCAGCGCGTCCCGGTGGCGGACCCGGCCCGGGTTGTCGGCGAACCGTGGATCGGCGGCGAGGTCGGGCCGGCCGAGGGCGCGGCACAGCCGCCCGAACAGCGCGTCCGTTCCCGCCGCGATCATCAGGTAACCGTCGGCGGTGGCGAAGGCCGAGTACGGGACGATGATCGCGGTGCCGGAGCCCTGGGGCCCGGGCACCCGGCCGCTCGCCAGGTAGCCGAGGAGCTGGTAGGGGATCCAGGCGAGCGCGGTGTCGAAGAGGGCGGTCGTGATCTCGACACCCTGCCCCGTCCGGTCGCGCTCGCGCAGGGCCGCCAGGATGGCGATGGCGGCCCACATCCCGGTCCCCATGTTGACGAGCGAGGTGCCGGCGCGCGTGGGCGGCTGGCCCGGGTAGCCGGTGAGGCTCATCAGCCCCCCGTAGGCCTGCATCATCGGGTCGTAGCCCGGCAGGTCCCGGAGCGGGCCCCGGGTGCCGAACGGCGTCACCGCGCAGTAGATGAGCCGGACGTTCGCCGCGCGCGCCGCCGCCGCGTCGAGGCCGAGCGCCTCGGCGCCGCCGGGCCGGAAGCTCTGGATCAGCACGTCGGCCGCCCCGACCAGCCGGGCCAGGATCGGGCGGACCTCGGACGCCTTGAGGTCGAGCGCCACGCTCCGCTTGTTGCGGTTCAGCGCGAGGTAGCTGGCGCTCTCCGCCCCCCACATCGGCGGCGCCCACGCCCGGCTCTCGTCCCCGCGCCCGGGGCGCTCGACCTTGATCACGTCGGCGCCCAGGTCCCCCAGGATCTGCGTGCAGAAGGGGCCCGCGACGTTGAGCGTGAGGTCGAGGACGCTGATCCCCGCCAGCGGCGTCATGACGCGGCCAGTATAGCCGCCGGCCCCGGGCCGGTGAAAAGGCGCCTTGACCGGCCAGGGCCCGGCGAAGATAATTGGTCGGCCAACCAAGAAAGGAGAGGTCCCGGTGAGCCCCAAGCGCGGCATGGCGCCGATCCGGCAGGCCGAGATCGTGACCGCTACCATCCGCTGCCTGGCCCGCGACGGCTACGCCGGCCTGACGATGAAGCGGGTGGCGGCCGAGGCCGGCGTGAGCCCCGGCATCCTGCACTACTACTTCCCCGACAAGCGCGCCATCCTGGCCGCCGCGGCCGCGAAGGTCACCAGCGACCTCGACCGGCGGGTGGCGGCGGCGGCCCGCGGCGCCCGCGACGCGCGGGGGCGACTGCGCGCGCTGATCCGGACGTGCCTGGAGGTGGCCACCCGGGAGCGCGAGGTCTGGACCGTCTTCATCGAGTTCTGGGGCGAGGCGCTGCACGACCGGGACCTGGCCGCGCTGAACGCCCGGAGCTACGCCCGCGCGCGGCGGCTCCTGGTCGCGGGGCTGGCGCCGGGGTACACCGACGGGACCTTCCGGGGCCCGGCGGTCCGGGACGCGAGCGTCGTGGTCCTGGCGCTCCTCGACGGGCTCTCGCTCCAGCTCACGTTCGATCGGAGCCTGATGCCGGTCGCCCGCGCCGCGCGCCTCGCCGAGGCGGCGCTCCTCGGCTACCTGAACGCCGGCCGGCGTCCGGCGGCGGCGGGTCGGCCGGCGGCGCGCGTCCCGGCCGCCGGCAGAAACGGGAGGTTCGCGATGAGTCAGGTGGACGTGGCGTCGCCCGAGCGGATCAGGATGCTCGAGTACCTGCGCACGCGCGCGGCGGCGCTCGGGCCGGTGGAGCTCCGCGCGCGCTTCCGCGCCGCGGCCGCCGAGTTCGAGGCGACGCTGGCCGCGGTGCCGGAGGCCGACGCCCGCCGGTCGCCGCGCGAGGGCGAGTGGAGCGTCGCCCACGTCGCCGATCACCTCGCCCAGACGATGATCCGGTCGGCCGACGAGCTGCGCCATCTCCTCGCCGGCCGCCGGCCCCCCGCCCCGCCGGTCTACGACGGGCTCGTCTCGGGGGCGGTGACCTGGGTCCCGTGGGCCGAGCTGGTCGACGGGGTCCGGGCCGCCGACGCGGAGTTCGACCGGCTGCTCCAGGAGGCCGCCGGGGCCGGGCCGGCGGATGGTCTCACGGTCCGGACGATCCTCGTGGTGAATCGTCCCGACGGCGAGCCGGAGATCTTCGCGGCCGAGCTCCCCTGGAAGGAGTACGTGCTGGTCCAGCGGCTCCACCTGCTCGACCACCGCAACCAGGTGCGGGGGCTGCGGGCGGCGACCGGAAGCTGACCCGGATGGTCGCCCTCGCCCCGGCCGGCGCGGTATCATGGGCCGCGTCATGAGCGAGGCGACGGTTGGGGGGGTGGCGGGGCGCGTGCTGGACGACCGGACCATTCCGGCGCGCGGGGAGTGGTCCGGCCCGGTGCGGGCCGGACAGATCCTGCGAATCGTGGACCTCGAGGGTCGCCAGGCCGTCGACTTCCTGTGCTACAGCGCCGCCGACCCCAGCGAGCGCTACAACGCCGCCGACACGCTGAAGCTGGCCGGCACGCTCTTCGTCACCACGGGCCACGGGCTCTACTCCGACATGGGCCGCCGGCTCTTCACGATCGTCGCCGACACCTGCGGGCGGCACGACACGATCGGCGGCTGCTGCAGCGCGGAATCGAACCGGCTCCGCTACGGCGTGGAGGGCACGCCGAACTGCCGGGACAACTTCCTGCGGGCCCTCGCCCGGTTCGGCCTCGGCAAGAAGGACATCGTTGCCAACGTGAACTTCTTCATGAACGTGCCGGTGGGCCCGGACGGCGCGCTCGCCATCGTCAACGGTCTGTCGCGCCCCGGCGACTACGTGGACCTGCGGGCCGAGATGGACGTGCTGGTCGCCCTGTCGAACTGCCCCCAGATCTACAACCCGTGCAACGGCGGCCGGCCCACGCCGATCCGCCTCGTGCTCTACGAGCCGGCCTGACGCGGCGGGAAGCCCGGAGTGGCCTTGACGCGCCGGAGCTGCTCGAGGTGATCGCCGTCGTGCCGGGCTTGCAGCATCCACCATTGCCCCAGGTTGAGGTCCCCGAAGGCGAAGTGGCGCCACGTGAGCGGCCGGGGATCGATCCCGCCTAGCCGCTCGATCGACTGGCGGCTCCGCTCGCGCGCCGCCCGCATGTCGGCCAGCAGCCCGTCGATCGGGCGGCCGGCTTCCGGGCGGACGATCGGGGGCGCCTCGCGGGGACCGGGGGGCCACGGCGGGATCGGCGCGAACGCGCCGAGATCGGGGGGGAACGGCCGGAGGGCATCCCCGGCATCCTTCAGCAGCTTGGAGGTGAGCTTCCCGGTCGCGATCTCGGCCAGGGTGAGGTGGTGGAGGATCTCGCCCACCGACCAGTCCTGCTGACTGGCCCGCCAGTCGGCCTGCGCCTGGGAGAGCCTGGTGACCTCCTGCAGGACTTCGGCGCGCACGGCTTCGAGCTCGCGCCAGAGGGTCTCGACGGGTGGCGGTAGCGGCATCGGTGTCTCCTTTCCCCCTACCGGGTCTCCAGGAGATCGAGGATGAGCGCCCGGGCCGCCGGGCTCTCCCAGGGGCGCGGCCCGACGATCCGGCCGACGAGCCGGCCCTGCCGGTCGATCAGGTACGAGGTCGGCGTGCCCCAGACCCCGTAGGTCTTGCCGGTCACGTCCCCGCTCCGGTCCAGGAGCACCGGGGCCGTGTAGCCCCGCTCCTGGACCGTCCGCTTCACCAGCCCGGGGTCCTCACGGAAGCTGACGAGCAGGACCTCGAGCCCCCGGGCCTTCAGGTCGCCGTACAGCCGGTTGACGGAAGGCAACTCCTTCCGGCAGTCCGGTCACCAGGTCGCCCAGAAGAAGAGCAGGACGACCTTGCCTCGCTGGTCCGCCAGCCGCACGGTCTTCCCGTCCAGGTCCGGCAGCGCGAGCTCCGGCGCCGGCTTCGGGGAATCGTAGGGCTGGACCTGCAGGGCGGCGAAGTCCGGCGCCGCCTCCAGCGCCACCGTGACGGCGAGGACCGCGACGAGGGCGCTGGCGGCGACGCGTGACCTCATCCGGCCACCTGGCGAAGCGCCTGCAAGACCTCGTCCGGCTTCAGGAGGTCGAGCGCGTTTTCCTGGATCTTCATCCACCGCACCACGCCGTCCTTGTCCAGGATGAAGTAGGCGCGCCGGCCGTAGCGGAAGATCGGGCTCTTCTCGTCGGTCACCATGGCGCCGTACGCCGGGAGCATCTGGCGACGGAAATCGGAGAGTACGAGGTGCTTGAGATTCTGCTGCTTGCTGAAGGCATCGAGCGTCGCCGCGTGGTCCGCGCTCACGCCCACGACCTGGGCTCGCAGGGCCTCGAACTGCGGCAGGGCCGCCTCGAAGCCCATGATCTCCTGGGTTCAGGTGCCGGTGAAGGCCTGGATGAAGGTGTAGATGACCACCGGGCCCTTGCCGGTCAGGTCGGCGAGCTTCACCTGCTTGCCGCCCGGGGCGGCCAGCGTGAAGTCGGGGGCCTTGTCGCCGACCTGGAGCGCGTGGGCCGGTCCCGTCAGGGCGAGCACGGCCAGCGTTCCGAGGAGGGCGGCGGTCAGCCGTCGTCGTGGTGAGCGCATGATGCCTCCTTGGTGCGATTGTGTGGCGGGTAGGACGGGTTACGTTACCATGAACCCCGACATGGCGCCGGTCACCCTCTATGTCAACGGCCGGATCCTCACGATGGTTCCCGGGGCGCCGGTCGCCGCCGCCCTGGCCGTCCGGGACGGCCGGGTCGCGGCCGTGGGGGACGCCGAGGGGGTCCTGGCCCTGCGGGGCCGCGACACGGAGGTCGTGGACCTGGCCGGGCGGACCGTCGTCCCCGGCTTCGTCGACCCCCACAACCACTTCGCGGCCGGCGCGCTCGAAGCGTTCGCGGCGGACTGCCACACGCCGCCGGTCCGGACGATCTCCGAGATCCAGGCCGCGCTCCGCGGGGCCGCCGCCTCGACACCCCCCGGCGAGTGGGTGCGGGGCGTGGGCTACCATCACGCCCACCTGGCCGAGCGCCGGCACCCCACGCGCGGGGAGCTGGACGAGGCGGTGCCCGATCGGCCGGCGCTCCTGCTCCACTTCTCCTATCATCAGGGCGTGGCGAACACCCTGGCCCTGGCGGCCGCCGGCATCGGGCGCGGGACGCCGGATCCCCCGGGTGGCGGGATCGGCCGCGACCGGGCCGGGGAGCCGACCGGCCTCCTCTTCGAGCGGGCGATGGCGGTCGCCGAGCGCGCGTCGCGCGAGGGCCTGGAGCGCCGGTTCGGCGAGGTGGCGGAGGCGGCCAGCCGGCGCTTCGCCGCGGTGGGCCTGACGACGGTGCAGGACGCGGCGGTGAGCGAGGGGCTGGAGCGCCGGTACGCCGAGGCCGAGCGGGCGGGGCGGCTGGCCATCCGGGTCGAGCGGATGGTGGTCAGCCCGGGCGGCTGGTTCGAGCCGCCCTGGGCCGAGGCCCGGACGCGGGGCGAGGGTCGCACGCTCAAGGTCTTCGTGGACGGCGGGTACCGCTGCGCGATGCGGCTGCCCCGCGACGGCCGCGAGGTCACGAGCGGCTTCCTCTTCTACAGCCGGGAGGAGCTGGCCGAGCTCCTGGTCACGGCGTGGCGGCAGGGCTGGCGGGTCACCTGTCACGCGCTCGGCAACCTCGGTGTCGAGACCTGCGTGGACGCCATCGAGGACGCCCTCGCTTGCGAGCCGAGCGGGGAGGGACGGGTGCGGATGGACCACGCGATGTTCCTCACGCCGGTGCTCATCGGGCGGATCCGCGCTCTCGGCCTGCCCGTCGTGACCCAGCCGTCGTTCCTCCACGACCAGGGCGCGCCAGCCGTCCGGCTGCTGGACGGTCTCCGGTGTCACGCGTTCGGCAGTCTGCGGGCGGCCGGCATCCCCCAGGCCTTCGCCTCCGATTACCCGTGCGGCAGCGTCGCGCCGCTGGTCGGGATCCAGGCCGCGGTGACCCGGCGCTCGCGGGAGGGCGAGCTCCTGGATCCCGAGGAGGGCATCCCGGCGGAGGCGGCGCTGGCCGCGTACACGCTCGAGGCCGCGCGGGCGTGCGGGCTCGAGGCCGAGTGCGGCAGCCTGGAGGCGGGGAAGCGCGCCGACCTCGTGATCCTCGACGCGAACCCGCTGGAGGCGCCGGGGGAGGTGCTGGCCGGGATCCGGGTCACCGGCACGCTGGTTGCGGGCCGCCCGGTGTGGCCGTGAGCGCCTCGGGCGGGAACCGGCCCGCTGTCCGGTGGTCTAACCGTGCGTGAGCCGCCCTCCGGGGACGACGCGGGGTTCGTCGAGCGGCTGCGGGCCGGCGAGGGGCGGGCCTTCGAGGAGCTGGTGCGCCTCTACCAGCACCGCGTCTTCGGGGTGGCGGTGCGGATGCTCGGCAACGGCGCCGAGGCCGAGGAGGTGGCCCAGGAGGTCTTCCTCCGCGTCCACCGCGCGATCGGCGAGTTCCGGGGCGAGGCGAAGCTCTCGACGTGGCTGTACACGATCGCCTCGCGGCTCTGCCTCACCCGCCTGGGCGCCGGGGATCGCCGGCACGGGCGGGAGGGCGAGGAGACGCTGGAGCGGCTCGCCAACGGCCACGCCGACCCGGCGGTCACGCTGGAGCGGAGCGAGGTGGAGGCGGCCCTGCATCGGGCCATCGCCGAGCTGCCGGAGGAGCGACGCATCGTGGTGGTCCTGCGCGACCTGGAGGGGCTAGCCTACGAGGAGATCGCGGCGGTGCTCGACCTGCCGCTCGGGACGGTGCGGTCGCGGCTCCACCGGGCGCGGCTGGATCTGAAGGACAAGCTGGAGCGGTTCTTCCCATGACGTGTCACGACGCGCGCGAGCTGTTCTCGGCCCGGGTCGACGGCGCGCTCACCGACGAGGAGCGCCGCGGTCTCGACGCCCACCTGGCCGGCTGCCCGGAGTGCCGGCGGGAGCTGGCGCGCTTCGAGGCCACCGTCGCGCTCCTCCACGCCGCCCCAACGGCCCGGGCGCCGGTCGGCTTCGTCGACCGTGTCCTCGAGGCCGCCCGACCGGTGCCCTGGACCGTGCGCCTGCGGCGCCGGCTCCTCTCGCCGCTGGCGCTCCGACGACCGATCGAGGTGACCGTCGTCGCCCTGGTCGCGCTGACCGCCGTCTATGTCTACGAGCGCACGCCGGAGCTTCGGGACGCGGCGCGCCCGGCGATGGCGCCGCCGGCCCCCGTGGCCCAGGCCCCGAAGCCCGCGGAGTCCCCCGTGTCCAGGTACGAGACTGCGCCCTCGACGGTCGAGCGAATCCCCCCCATCAAGCCGCGGGCAAAGGAGGAGCAGGTCGCCGAGATGCGGGACGCGGCGCGCAGCCTCGCGAAGGCGCCCGCCGAGGTGACTCCGCCCCCCGCGCCGCCGCCGCCCCGCTCGGAGCCGACCTCACCCGCCGCTGGCACGGCGGTGGTCCCTGCGATGCCGCCGGTGCCCCGCCCAGAGCCGGTCTCGCCCGCCGCTGGCACGGCGGCAGTCCCCGCGTCGCCGCCGGCGGCACCGGAAGCGGCGCGCGCCGAGGCGAAGGCCCGCGCCGTCGAGTCGGCCGGCGAGCGCGAGCGGCAGGCGAAGGAAGCCGAGGGGAGTGGGAAGACCGCCGCCATGGCGCGCTCGTCGGCCCTCACGGGCCGGATGGCGGCGGCGCCCGACGTCGCCGGGACGCTGACCGTCACGGACCGGGACGCCGCCCGCCGCGCGCTCGCCGAGCTGAGCGCCCGGCTGGGCGGCGCCGAGCTCTTCCGGCGCGCGGACGTCGAGGCGTCGAGCGTTGACCTCGTCGTCCCGGGCACGGCCTACGCCGAGCTGGCCGAAGCTCTCGGTCGGATCGGCCGGTGGCAGCCGGACTCCGTGCCCTCTCCGCTCCCCGCGCAGATCCGCGTCAGCGTTCGCCTCGCGGCGCCCTGACTCGCCCCGGGAACTTCCCGGACCTCCTCCGGTCTAACCGGCCAGACGCACGACATCGCCGGACCACCGGGAGGATTCGCCCATGAAGACCGCTCGAAGCGCGCCGCTGATCCTGCTCCTGCTGCTGACCGCGTCGCTCGCCGACGCCGCCCCGCTGAGCATCACCCGCGAGGACCAGCGCGAGGTGATGGTGACCATCTACAACGGCAACCTCGGCCTCGTGAAGGACGTGCGCGAGGTCCGGCTGCCGGCCGGCACCACCGAGGTGCGGTTCATGGACGTGGCCGCCCAGATCGATCCCACCACCGTGCACCTGCAGCTCGCTGACGGCCCCGGCCGGGCTCAAGATCCTCGAGCAGAACTACGAGTACGACCTGCTGTCGAGCGAGAAGCTCCTGGAGAAGTACGTCGGCAAGACCGTGCGGCTCTACCAGAGCGACGGGACCTATCACGAGGCCACAGCTGCTCACCACGCGCGGCCCGGTCTTCGAGATCAACGGCCAGATCCACCTGGGCCACTACGGCCGCATGGTGCTGCCCTCGCTGCCCGAGAACCTGGTGGCCAAGCCCACGCTGGTCTGGCTGCTGCGCAACCAGACCGCCGGCGGCGCAGCGGGTCGAGGCCTCGTACCTGACCGGCGGCATCACCTGGAAGGCCGACTACGTCATGGTCCTCAACGCCGCCGACGACCGCGCCGACCTCACCGGCTGGGTGACGATCGACAACAAGAGCGGCGCCACCTACGGCAACGCCGCGCTGAAGCTGGTGGCCGGCGACGTCAACCGCGCCCAGGACGCGCGCCGCGACGGCCCGGATGATGGAGGTGGCCGCCAAGGCCGCCAGTCGCCGCGGAGGCGAGCCGCGAGTTCGCCGCCGAGGGCTTCTTCGAGTACCACCTCTACACGCTCGACGGCCGGACCACGATCAAGGACAGCCAGACCAAGCAGCTCACGCTGCATGAGCGGCGAACGACGTGCCGGTGCAGCAAGCAGCTCTATCTACTACGGCGCCGCAGGACTACTACCGGAACGCGTACGGCATGCCGATCTCCAACCAGAAGGTGGCGGTCCTTCTCGAGGTCAGGAACAGCAAGGAGAACCGGCTCGGCGTGCCGCTGCCCAAGGGCAAGGTGCGCGTCTACAAGGCGGACGCGGGTCGGGCAGCCAGCAGTTCATCGGCGAGGACTGGATCGACCACACGCCCAAGGACGAGCGGGTGAAGATCAAGCTGGGCGAACGCCTTCGACGTGGTCGGCGAGCGCACGCAGAAGGACTGGCGGAAGCTCGGCCGGCAACCTCTACGAGGTCGAGTGGGAGATCTCGCTGCGCAACCACAAGAAGGAGGACCAGACGGTGACGGTGATCGAGCCGGTCCCCGGCGACTGGCAGGTCCTCCACTCGACCCACCCCTACGAGAAGCTCGAGGCCCACACGCTGCGGTTCTCAGATCCCGGTGCCGAAGGAAGGGGCCGTCAAGCTCGTGTACCGGGTCCGGCTCCGCTTCTGATCCCGCGGATCCCGGGATTCCCAAATGAAACGCCGAATGGCCCGGGCAGTCCGGTCGTCTACCCAGCTGACGGCGGCGATCGTGGCGGGATTGAGGGAGCCTACTCCGCGGCGGACTGGCTGCGGGACGTTCCTTCAGCCCCGGGGGTGCGTCGATCGGCGTCGCCTGCAGAGTGCTCCCAACAGAACCCCCCGCCTAACGGCTCCGGGGGTCTCCAGCATCGGACGCGCCCACGGCCCACGATCACGATGAAGGCCGCGCAGGGCTCCCAGGACGTGGTGCGTCTCGGCGGTCGCGGCTCGAGTCGGGCGCTCTCGGCGAGGGCGGCGTGGCTCTTCGCCAGCGTCGCGTCCATCGTGGCCCGCGTGATCGCCGTCTGGTTCTGGATCCCATTCAGGATCGTCACGACTGTCATCCCACCCTCCAGGGAGCCGGCCGTACCTCTCGCCGGGACCTGGCAGCGAAGGAGAGCAGCGGCCGTGCCAACGGGAAGTGCCGTAGAACCCAGAGGTTAGGCGCGCGGCCCGCACCGCGTGTGGTGGTGGTGCCGAAAGTTCGGCCGACCGGGAGGTCGGGGAGCCTTCGATGACTAGGCGCGCATGGTGGCCGTCTGGGTCCTGGGGACAGTCCTGATGACCGCCGTGGCGCTCGCTGGGATGCGGGCGGGGTGGGCTAGGTAGGCTCTGAAGGTATCGGATTTTCCGATAGGCCTGGCGTCCCTCGACGGACACCTTGCGACTTGGGTCGCGCCACTCCAGCGGCGAGGCCCAGGCCCTACCGACTCCGTCTCGCCAGCCCCGCGGCGACCGCCTCCTTGAGCTGCGCCAGCGTGATCGGCTTCGGCAGTCGCGCGACGACGTTCATTGTGAGCTCTCCGGCGGGCTCCTCGTCGAGAAACCCGGAGATGATCAGCACGGGAATCCGCCGGAGGATCGGCGACTGCTCGAGATGTCGCAAGACTGCCTCTCCGGCGAGCTCCGGCATGCGGAGGTCCAGGATCATCAGATCGGGCACCACCGTGCGCATGAGCTCGATCGCGTCCCGACCTGTGCGGGCTTCAACGGTTCGATATCCGGCTTGGTCCAGCGCCTCAGTCCAGAGCGCGCGAACAAGGTCATCGTCGTCGGCGATCAGGATCCACGGCACGCCGCTCACCGTAGGAGCAGCGACCAATGGCTGTCAAGCCTTATCGCGATCGGTTCCTCGCGCCACCTCCCCCTCCCGCCGCCGCAACGCCGCCCACACACCCCTGGGGCAGGAGTGACGTGCCTCCCTCGCCACGCCTTCACCTCACTCCTTCGGGCTCCCGTCCCTCCTCCGTCAGGAGCCACTGCAGCGCCGCGCCCAGCTCCGCCACGGTCATGGGGGTGTCAACATAGGCGTCAAACGCAGCGGCCCGCGCGGCCTCGGCGAATTTCGGTCCGGCCAGTCCCGTGAGCGCGACGAGCTTGACTTCGCGCCGCGTGTGATCAGCGCGCAGTCGGCGGGCAAAGTTCAGCCCGCCTCAGGCCCGGCAGGGTCAGATCCACCCAATCAGGTCGGGTGTCACGCGGTTCAGGGCGGCGAGGGCCGCCTCGGCGGGCTCGGCCACGAGGACGACGGCCTCGGTCTGCCGCAGTGGCCGCTCCAGAAAGAGGCGAACGCTCCAGTCGGCCTCCACGATGAAGATCCGGTGGCACAGGACCGGAAGGCTCGGCGCGGGCGGCATGACGGAGTGCGACCCCAGCATCATGGGCGACGACGCGGCCCCGCGTCAACCGCGCGAGCGGACGATCCACAATCCGAACGTCGCGGGGAGTGGACCGCGCGAGACGATCCCACGGCGGCGCGGCGCCGTCCGGCGGTTGGAGGCGATCTTCGTGAGAGTCCGGCGGCGCTCGTGGGTCCGCCGATCCAGGACGACGGCAATGCCCGCAAGGTCCTCGAGCGCGCCGCGCAGGTGCCAGAAGAGCGGCCGGGCCTCGCGCGCGACAACGATGAGCACGTGGCCGGGCGGCAAGGGAGTCGGCGGCAGCCGATCCTGGCCCGTCCGAACGCGCTCGGCGCAGCGGTCGCAGATGCCGTGCGTGACCGCGGTGTCCTCATAGGGCGACACCTGGCCCATCACGACCCCGCACCACGCGCAGACCCGGAACACCGAGGCGGCCTCGCCCCATTCGCCGGTGGGGGCGACCCTACGAACGGGGTCGGAGAGTCGTCAAGTTCAGTTTGACGGTGACGCTGGCTGGTGCTGTCGGCACGTGCCCTGTCACGTCGATCCAGCCGGGCTCGCGTTAGGCCGACAGTCTGTGTGATCGCCCTCGGGACGGGCGGCCGCTGGCCGAGGGCGGACGAGCATCCACCCTCGCGTCAGCAGGTCGGAACCCGGGGCGCGGCGATCCTCGCCGCGGTACTCAGCCCGCTTGGAGACCTCGTTGGGGCGAACCCCCGTGCGGCGATCCCACAGCACGGCAGTCGGCGTCGAGTAGACCTCGGGCGGAAGCGTGAGATGCCCGGCGCCTGGCGGCGCGCGGCGGGAGAGGATCAGGAGGGCGCGGGGCGGCGGTGGAGGCTCAGCGCCGCCGTCCCCCTCGGCCCGGGCTCGACAGGGCTCACAAATCCCGTGCGTCACCTCCCAGTCATGGAAGGGCGACTTGACGCCGAGGAACAGGCCGCACCATGCGCAGTCTCGGATCACGAGGTCCCCCCCCGGTCGGAATCCCAAATGGGAATGTCACCGTAAGGGAGAGCCGCCCGGCGTGTCAATCCTCGTTGGCTGTTGAGTGGTACAGAGGGCGCCGCCTCGCCCCTGGTCAGTTCGCGACCAGGCCGATCTCTCGGCTCATCTGAGAGTCGTTCTCCCGCGGACCTTTACGTCGGGCCTGCGAGTTGCGCCGCCCATCCGGCCGCGATCAAGACATCTGCATTGGGGGGAGAACGGAAGTGGAGGTGGGCTGGCGAGTGCTCGGCGAGGTCATGATTCTCGGCGGGTTCGTCCTGCTCGCGTTGCTCCTCGGTCTCGGTTTCACGGGCAGCCCATGACCCCGCCGCGCGTGCTCGTCGAAGGGGCGGTCATCGGAACCAGGAACGACTTTGAACCAGGCCTTCTGCGGCCGCCCGGTGACGCCCAGCTCGGCCGAATCTTCGGACATGAAGGGAGCCGAAAGGTGCTTTGGACGGCAGGTCCCTATGCGGGCTGCGGCTCCGCCGTCACCGGGTCCAGGCCGAGGCGGAGCTGGAATTCGCGGCGGAGCAGCAGGAGAGCCATCACCATCTGCAGGGTGACGGCACCCACCGAGAGGTACCAGATCCAGCGCAGCTCGAAGCCCGGGACCCGCGACAGCAGGAACGCAGGGACGGCGACCACCAGGATGCGGACGAACGACGCGATGAGCGACGGCATGGTGTTGCCCATCGCCTGGAACATGCTCGAGGCGACGAAGACGATGCCCGACGCGACGAAGTTCCAGGACACGATGCGCAGGTACTCCTCGCCGACCGCGACGACCTGCGGGTCCGTGGAGAAGACGCGGATCATGGCGGCCGGCGCGATGTGACAGCAGAGGGCGAGGAGCACCATCGCGCGACCCGGCCATCAGAGCAGCCGTCCGGAACGTGTCGCGCACGCGCTGCGGCCTGCGCGCGCCGAAGTTCTGCCCCGCCACCGGCGCGACCGCGAAGCCGAGCGCCACCACCGGCATGAAGCCCGCCTGGATCGATGCGCATGCCGATGCCGAAGCCCGCCTGGGCCGCGGCGCCGAACGGCCGGCTGATGACGTAGACGATGAACAGGTAGACGGCCATCAGCGCGAACTCGGCGCCGGCGGGCAGGCCGATCTTGAGCAGGCGACGCCACAGGGCCGACGTCGCGGCTTCCAGTCGCACCGGCACGAACTTCAGGTACGCGTCCGTCGGCAGGAAGTAGAGCGCGAGCCACACGGTGCCCGACCGCGACCGCGATCGAACGTGGCGAGCGCCGCGCCGGCGACGCCGAGCGGGCGATGGCGTGACCCAGCCGAAGATCAGGAACGGCGCCAGGATCATGTTGAGGATGACCGTCGCCGTCTGCACGACCATCCCCGGCTTGAAGTTGCCGGTGCCGCGCAGCGCCGCGCCCATCGCGACCATGCCGAACTGGAGCGCCAGCGCCGGGATGAACCACGCGCAGGTACTCGCCGGCCAGGCGCCGCGGTCGCGGCGTCGGCGCTCAGCGCGCGGCGTAGCGCGTCCGGAGCGCCGTCGCGAGCAAGGCGAAGAACGCGCCGCGCGACCAGGACCGAGAGCACCAGCGACTGGTTGAAGACGCAGCAGCGGCCTGCTCGCGGTCCTTGCGGCCCGGCGGCGTGCGAGACCAGCGTCGTCGTGCCGACGCCGAGCATCTGCGTCAGCGCGAGCACGATGAACATCAGGTTGCCGGCGATCGCCGACCGCCGCGACGGCCTCCTTGCCGAGCGCCCGACCCAGTAGAGGTCGATCAGGAAGTAGAGCGTCTGGAAGACCATCGTGACCAGCATGAAGCTCGGTGGTCTTGAGCAGGTGGCGGAGACCGGAGCCGGTGGTCAGGTCCTGCATGCCGGCAATCTAACACCAAACGCGCTGCGGACGAGCCGGGTCCCTGTACACTCTTCCGCGATCGGCATGCTCGCCATCGGATCGTCGCGCGTTCTCACGGCGGCTTCATGGCCGCCACCAAACCGCGGCACAATCCTGCACCAAGCCGCCAAACGCCTCCCTCCAGTCCGTGAGGGGCTACGGCACCTCACGCGCCAGGACGTTCTGACAGTCGCCGCCGAACTTTTCGGCAGCGCCACCGCCCACCACCACCTCGCCCTCCCGCTCATTGCCCGAAGTTCGCGCCCCGGCACGCTCGATGCCCGGGCACTTCGTTTGCTAGATCCGCTACAGGGGCTGCTCCTAGGGAGAGTTGACGAGCGCAGGCCTCTCGACGTGGAAAAGCCTGGGAAAGCCTGGGGTGAAGGACATGGCGCAGGAAGACCGGGCGGATCAGGGAGCCAGGAAACGCCAAACGCTCGCCGAAATCCGGGCGGAGATTGATCGGCTATACTCCCTACGGGAGGACGATGAGCCGCCGGCCCAACCTCGTCCTCGGCGGAGGCTCGTCGCAGGGGTGGTCGCCGCTACGGTAGGCGCAGCCGTGATATCGGGCGTGCTGGTGGGTACACTGCTACCCCGACAGGCAGCTCGGGGGCAATCGAAGACACCGGTTACCATGGCACCCGCCCCGGTGCCGCGGTCGCCCGTGGTGAGCGAGCCCCAGCAGGCGGCGACCGACGTCGGGGATGCACCCGGGCCTGGTGCGACCTCGGACGACGAGGGTGTGCTGCGCGAGTCGGTGGACGTCTTGCTGGCCGCAACGAACCAGCGCGACCTCTCGGGCGTGCTCGCCTTCTACCCGGAGCGCGTGCCGCGATTCTACCTGGCGCGTGACGTGCCCCGCGATGTCGTCGCCGCCGACAAGGCCCGGCAGTTCCGCCAGGCGACGGTGCTCGACGTTCGTCGCACCAGCGACGTGGTGCTCATCATCGATCCGGCCGGTGACGCCGCAGTGATGCGCTTCACCAAGCGTTACGTCATTACCGGACCGGGTCTGGATCGTCAGGGGGAGTCACTCCACGAGCTGCACTGGGCCAAGCGCGAGACCGGCTGGACGATCGTGAGCGAGCGCGATCTCCGCGTCCTCCGCTGACTCGGGGGCGATTGCCCGCCTCACGGCGCGAAGTGCAGCCCCAGCGCAGCCGTCTGCTACTCGGCCAGCGCGCCAGCCCGGCTTACCCCCGCCCCCGTGCCGCTAGAAACCGTTATAACGCCGCTGGTGGGGCATCCCGGGGGCGCATAGAATGCTGTGCGGCGGGTGCGACCAGCCCCTTGAGCCCCGGCGCCCGAATCACCAGTACCACTCGGCCGCCTGCCGGGTCCGGGGGCTGGCCCGCCGCCGGGCCGAGGACGGCCGGGCGGCGCTCGCGGCGCTCGACCGGCTCCGGAGCCGGGTAGCGGCCGAGGTCGCACGGTGGGAGGCGATCGCCGCCGGTCGGAGCGGGGCAGGCGATGAGCCCGCTCGAGGCGATCGCCGGGCGGCTCGGGGCGCCGCACGGGAGGACGTGAACCGGGTCCGCGGGCCCATCCTGTACGTCATCATCCGGCTGCTGGACCAGAAAGGAGACCGCGCGTGCGGATGATCGGCCGCCTGATGCTACTCGCGATGACGCTGGCCGGCTGCGGCAGGCCACTGCCAGATACCGGCCCGAAGCTGACGCTCACTTGGGGGGCCGCGACGGATGCGGAGGAGTACGTGATCGAGCGCGCCGAGGCCGGGACATTCCGCGAGGTCGCCCGCGTGCCGGCGACTCGGACGGAGTATGTGGATCGGACGGTGCGGGCCGGCGTCGAGTACTGCTACCAGGTCCGGGCTCGGAACCGGCAGGGCGTCTCGCCGCCGGCGCCGCCGCAGTGCGGGACGCCGAAGCCGTGACGGCCGCCCGGGCGAACCTGAGCCGGCAGGGGCGCGTGCAGGCGCAGGCGGCTCGGGGATGCGGAACTCCGGCGGCTGATCGAGGCGGCGGCTCATCCCGTTCCTGTTCCCCTGCCTCCGTGGCCGCCAGCGCGTGGGCCAGTCGCGGCGCGACTTCCGGAAGGCCTGGGCGACGGCGTGCCAACAGGCGGGCGTACCGGGGCGGCTGCGCCACGACTTCCGGCGCATGGCCGTCCGCAACATGGTGAACGACGGCACCCCGGAGAAGGTCGCCATGCTCATCACGGGGCACAAGACCCGGGCTGTCTTCGACCGCTACCACATCGTGGCGCCGGAGGACCTGAAGGCCGCGACGGCGCGGATGGCGGCCCGGGACGGGCACGTTTCCGGGCACGTTCGGGCGGCGGCGCTTGACAGGCGTCCCGCAAGCCGCGATGATTAAAAACACGCCGGCGTAGCTCAGTTGGTAGAGCAGTCGATTCGTAACCCATGAATCCTGCCGCGTAACTCTGCACCATTCCAGAGCCTAGCGCGACCACTTTGCCGGTTTCCGGTGGTCACTTTGCTTTCTACGGGCACCGAACGCCGGGCGGGGCGGCGGAACCTGTCAATAAGAACGAGACAGCGGGTTCTAGACTCATGAGATTAGTGTAGGGAGACGACCCGGTTCAGGGTGACTTCCCATGGGGCGACTCCAGCGCCGCCTCCGCCTTCTCCAGCCAGAAGCTCATGCCCATCTCGCGGTACATCGTGGTCGCGGTGGCCAGGTGCTCCTGCGGCCTTCGCCTGGTCGCCGGTGCGCCGGTAGAGCTTGCCGAGGCCGAGGTGGCAGTGGGCGACGAGCGGGCGCATCCCGAGCTCGGAGGCCAGGGCCATCGCGGCCCCGTAGTGCGCCTTCGGCCGTCTGCCACGTCCGGGTGGTCAGGATGCGAGGCGATCTCGCCCAGGAGGCGGAGGGCCCACGCCTCGTAGCCGCGCTCGCCGCGCTCGCGGGTGAGCCCCAGGCCGCGGTCGGCGCAGCGCGCGGGCGTCCTCGAGCTGGTCCGGCGAGGAGGTACGCCTCGCCGAGCTGCAGACGCTGAGCGAGTGGAAGTATCCGATCCCCGCCGATTCGTGCGCCGTCAGGGCCTGCTCGCAGCGAGCGAGACGCCCTCCCCGACGCGTCCCGACTGCCGCGTACACGTGACCCAGCGATGCCATGGCGTGGAGCAAAGACCGTGAGGTTCCAATCGCGGTACAGCGCGACCGCGCGTTCGAGCAGGGGGACGGCCTGGCCGAGCTGCCCCCTGACGCTGTGGAGATACGCGAGCCCCAGCAGCGCCTCGGTGAGGCTGACCGGGTGCTCGGGCGCTTCCGCGATCCGGAGGCTTCCCGTCCGTGAGCCTCGCCCTCGTCGAACGCCCCACGCTCGGCCAGGGCGCGCACCAGGAAGGCACGAGCCACGACGGCGGGAGACTGGAGGAGGCCGAACCGCTCACGGGCCGGGTCGCCCTGCAGCAACTCGATCAAGCTCCGGCAGGTGTCTTCGGTCCCGCGATAGTCGCCCGACAGGTAGTGGCACGTGGACGACGGTAGTGGCGGGCGGCGACCTGGAGCGGCACATCGCCGAGCGCCTCGCCGATGGCCTCGGCTCGCTGGGCGAACGTGCGCGCGTCGGTCGTGCGCCCGGTGCCGATCACGTGATAGCCGGCCATGTAGGCCGACCCCCATCCCAGCCGACGCTGATCGTCGAGTGTCGTGGCCAGGGCCTCCGCTTCCCGGAGATACGCTTCGACCTGGCCGAACTCTGCAGGCGCGACCAGGGCGTTGCGAAGACCGAAGCGGATGTCGATGGCCTGCTCCTGCGTCTCGCGGGTCTCGGGGAGGTGGGTCAGCGCCGTCAGCGCCTGCTCGAAGTACGCGACCGCGTCGCGGTTGGCCGAGCGGGCGAACGCCTTGGCGCCGGCCTGGCGGAGGTAGCTGACGGCCTTGTTCCCACGCCTCGGCCCTGGAAGGCATGGTGGGCCAGCCGTTCGACGTGCTCGGCCAGCCGGTCGGGATAGAGCCGCTCGACCGCCTCCACGATCTGGCCGTGGAGACGCCGCCGCCGGTCCTGGAGCAGACTGCCGTAGGCGACGTCGTGGGTCAGGGCATGCTTGAAGGTGTACTCGAGGTCCGGGAAGATCCCGGCCTCGTACAGGAACTCGGCGGCCTGCAGGGTCGCGAGCCCGCGCCGCAGCGCGTCCTCGGGGACGTCCGCGATGGCCTGGAGGAGGGCGAAGGGCACGTCCTTCCCGATGACCGAGGCCGCCTGGAGCAGCCGCCGGGCCTCGGGCGGGAGCCGGTCGATTCGCGCGGCCAGGACGGCCTCGACCGTCGCCGGCACCTCGATCGTGTCGATCGGCCGGGCCAGGTGATGCGCCCCCCGCTCGCCCCCCAGGGCCCCGGTCTCCGACCAGCGTCTGGACGGTCTCCTCCAGGAAGAACGGATTCCCCTCGGTCCGCTCGATGAGGAGCGCCGTGAGGCGCTGGAGGCCGGCATCCTCGCCGAGGAGCGCCTGGAGGAGCTCGCGGGCGCTGTCGGGCGGCAACGGGTCGAGGCGCTGTTGCGTGTAGGACGTCTTGCTGCCCCAGCCGTGCTGGTACTCGGGGCGGTAGTCGACCAGGAGGCAGAGCCGGGCCGTCGGGAGGCTCTCGACGAGGCTGTCGAGGAGCGCCTGCGTCTCGGAATCGACCCAGTGCAGGTCCTCGACCACGAGCAGGACGGGCTGGACCCGCGCCTCGCGGAGCCAGAGCCGCTTGATCGCCTCCAGCGTCCGCTGGCGCCGCTGCTTCGGATCCAGCGCCTGCCAGGGACCGTCGTCCACCGGCACGTCGAGCAGGGCGAGGAGCGCGGGGAGGCTCGGCTCCAGTCCCCGGTCGAGCGCCAGGAGCCTGGCCATCACCTTCTCGCGAATCTGTGGCGGGTCGTCGCGGTCCTCGACGTGGAAGTAGGCCCTGAGGAGGTCGATCACGGGCAGGTACGGGGTCGCCTGGCCGTACGAGACCGCGGTGCCGTGCCCGATGAGCCAGCCATGGTCGCGATGCGCCCGCATGACCTCCCAGACCAGCCGCGACTTGCCGACGCCCGGCTCCCCGACGATGGCCACGACCTGGCCGTGGCCGGCGGCGGCCCGGGCCAGCGCGTGGCGCAGCTGCTCCAGCTCGGGACCCCGCCCGACCAGGGGGGTCATCGGGCCGCGCGGTGCCAGACCCGGGCGCTCGAGCCCTTCGAGCCGGTAGCTCGGCCCAGCCCGCGAGTCGACGGGGCCGACGGGCACGAGCTCGAACCGCCGCTCGAGGGCCGGCGCGGCGGCGGCGCTCACCAGGATCGTGTCCGGCTCGGCGGCCGCCACCAGCCCCTCGAGCGCGGCATACGCCTGGCACTTGGCCTCGGCGTCGATCACGGCGGTCTCCCCCGCTTGGGCCCACGAGGCCCGGGCTCGCGTGGATCGCGATTCGCGCGCCGACGCGGTCGGCGGTGGGGGATCGGGTGCGCTCGCTCGCCCGTCCGGATCGCCACGGCGGCGTGCGCCGCCCGCCGCGGGGCATCCTCGATCGGCTCGAGCCCGAAGACCCCGACCACCCCCAGCGGGCCGAGCTCCTCGACGCGCCCCCCGAAGCTCTCCACCTTCTCGACGAGAACCTCGAGGGCCCGGGCGACGAGGGGCATCACCTCGCGATCCGGCGGAGGCACCAGGACGGCGCGCAGGAACGCGAGCCGGCGCCGTTCCCAGGCCCGGGTCTCCCGCGCGGACTCGCCGGAGGTGGCGGCGCCGCGGCGGGATCCCGCGGCGACGAGCCCGCCGGCGGCGCCCGCCCGGGCGGGCCCCGGCGCGCTCCGCCGGAGGCCGAGCTTCTCGATCCGGTACCGGAGGGTGCCCCGCGGGATCTGCAGCCGGGCGGCGGCCCGCGCGATGTTCCAGTCGGTCTCGTCGAGGGCCTCGACGAGATGCTCCCGCTCGACGGCGCCCATCGCGTCCCTCGAAGGGCCGCGGCCGCGCGCGCGGCTCCGGCGCGGTCCCCGCCGGCCCCGGCGTCGCGGGGAGTCCCAGGGCCTCCACGGTCACGAGCGGCGTCTCGGTGAGCAGGGCCGCCCGCTCCATGACGTTCGCCAGCTCCCGGATGTTGCCCGGCCAAGGATACGCGAGGAGCGCCGCCCGCGCGTCGGGGGTGAGCGTCTTGGGAGCCAGACCGTAGTCGGCGCACGCCCGCCCGAGGAAGTGCTGGGCCAGGAGGAGGATGTCCGACCCTCGCTCGGCGAGCGAGGGGAGCCGCACGGTGACGACGGCGAGCCGGTGATAGAGGTCCTCGCCGGAATCGGCGTCCCCGCACCGCCTCCAGGAGGTCCTCGCTCGTCGCCGCGGCGATCGCGACGTCGGCCGGCTCGCTCTGCGTGCTGCCGAGCCGCCGCACCGCCCCGTCCTCGAGGACCTTCAGGAACTTCGCCTGGACGCGCTCCGGCAGCAGGCCGACCTCGTCGAGGAAGAGGATGCCGCCGTGGGCGGTCTGGAAGAGACCCGGCTTGGGCTGGCGCGCGTCGGTGAAGGCCCCCCGCTCGAAGCCGAACAGCTCGGCCTCGAGCAGGGTCTCCGGGATCGCGGCGCAGTTCACCTCCACGAGCGGCCCCGCCGCCCGGGGACCGGCCCGGTGAAGGGCTCGGACCAGGAGGCCCTTGCCCGTCCCCGTCTCGCCCAGGATCAGCAGGGCCGGCAGCCGGCGCCCCTCGGCCCCGTGCGCGAGCAGCCGCCGGACCGTCTCCCGGACGGCCTGGATCTCCGGGCACTCCCCGAGCAGCTCGCTCAGCGGGGTCATGCGTCGGCGCTATTCTACGCTCGGGCCGGATCTCCGCACGCGCTCGGAGGCGCCCGCCCCCGCCCCGTCCGGGCGCGTCCACGGTCGCGCGGCCGGAGCGTCCGTCACGGGCGGCCCGTCCGGCTACGACGGTCGCGCTCGGAGGACGCGCGGGTTTCCCCGGCCGGTCCCCGAGGTGCGCCGGGTGCCGGCGCGCCCTCGACCGCGAGGCGGACCACCGGCGGCAGGGTCTGACGGAGCCGCTCGATGACCTGCCGGGCCACCCCGCCCTCGAGCCGGCCCACGTCCACCCGGACCACCCCGCCCCCCGCCAGCAGGGGACAGCGCGCCTCGATGGCGATCGTCGCCCCGCACCGCCTCGCCCGTGAGCTGCCGCGCCGCCAGCGCGAGGAGCCGCGCCCGCCGGCGGTCCCGGCGGTTCAGGAGCGCGATCAGCCCGATCAGCACGGCCAGCGGGCCACCGCCCAGCGCCAGGCTGAGCGCGAAGCTCCCGATCTCCCGGATCACCGCGTCCATGACGGCACCTCCATCTGGTCAGGCGTCGCGCTTCGGCGACGCGACCGCGTAACTGCCGAGGATCCCGGCGAGGAGCTGGCGGCCGATCCGGACCAGGGCCCGATGCCCCCAGGGCGGCCTCGCCCCGCTCCACGCGGTCGGGGAGACTCGCAGCGGATGGCTCGCCGGGCCGCCGCCACGACGCGGGCCTCGGCCAGGAGCTCTTCGGGTCGCATCTGGTGCGCTTCGACCCAGGGATCCCCGACGCGGAGCTGGCGCATGATCGACCTCCCTGCTCGGTCACGAGATCTCGATCCACGCCAGGATGCAGGGCAACGGCGATGCCAACGAACGATGGCGTGGAGATTCAGGGACTTGGCGACTCGCTCATCGGCGGGGAGACGGGTTGGCCACTGGCGAAGGCGGAAATCCGCCACTGGCGAAGGTGATGACCGGGCCTCGCTCGCCGGCGGGGGACGACATGATGCCGCGGCTGGGGCATTGGGCGGCGAGGACCTGGCGCGCCGCGAGCTGGTCCTCGACCGCGGCGCTTACGCGCAGCCGCCCCCCCGGCAACCCGGTCCGATTGCCGACAAGGGGTGGGGGGAGCCTCAGCCGTGGTCAGGAGCGAGCTTCGGGGGATCGGAGGCGGGCCCGCTCCTCAGGCGCTGGACGATCTCTGCTCGTACCGTGGTTTCCGGGTCGCGATCCGGTGACACGGCGACGAGTTGCTCTGGGAGCGGGTCGTCACCGCATGGGCACGCGGCGTCTGTCACCGGATGCCGACGAGGCGACAAACCGCATCAGGACTGTGTTGTCACCGCGTCACCGGATCCGATCGCGTGGAACGACCCTCTGCCCCGCGTCTAGCAGGATCGCGAGATTAGGGGTACGGGCGCGACCTCAAGGTGAGTCCCCACGCGGCCGCCCAATGGCCGCCTCCGCCTGCTCCAGCCAGAAGCGTCATGCCCATCTCGCGGTACATCGTTGTCGCGGTGGTCAGGTGGTCGCTGCGCCTCTCGCGCTGGCCGGTCCGCCGGTAGAGCTTGCCGAGCCCGAGGTGGCAGTGGGCGACCAGGGGGCGCATCCCGAGCTCCTCGATCCTAGCGAGGGCTTGGCGATAGTGCGCGTCGGCGGACTCCACGTCAGGAGGGTCGGCCCGGGCGGCGATCTCGGCCAAGAGGCGGAGGGCCCACGCCTCGTTGCCGCGCTCCTTCTGCCGGTGGGCGAGGTCGAGGGCGCGCCGGGCGACCGCGAGCGCGTCGTCCCGGCGGCCGGCCAGGAGGTGCGCCTCCCCGAGGTAGGCGAGGAACAGCGGATGGTTGGCGATGCCCGTCACCGCGGGGTCGGCGAGCGCCTCCTCGATGAGGGCCGCGCCCTCGGGGAGGCGCCCCGACAGCGCGTACGCGTACCCGAGATGCGCGGCCGAGACGTCGAAGAGGGCCCGCACCGGGATGACCCGGCAGAGCTCGACGGCGCGCTCGAGCGGCGGGATGGCCTGCATGAGGTCGCCGCGGCGGAGAGAGACGAGCCCGAGGCTCCGGTAGGCGACGACGAGGCTGCGAGGATGATCGATCTCGCGGGCGATCCGGCCGGCCTCGTCGGCGCGCGCCATCGCCTCGGCGAACTCGCCCAGCTCCGCGAGGCACCAGGCGAGCCCGTCCCGCATGAAAACGGATGTCGCAATGTTGGTTTCCAACCGTTCGTACCGCCGATCGCCCTGAAGCGCCTCGACGGCCCGGCTGAGGCACTCGGCAGCCTGTCGATAGTCGCCAATGGTCTGCCAGACGATCGCCCAGGCGCTGGGTCGCCCACGTCTGGAGAGAGACGTCATCGCGGCCGGTGGCGAGGACGAAGGCCCGCTGGGCCAGCTCGAGGGCGCGGTCCGGGTCACCTCCATCCAGGTCAGGACCGCGAGCCGGGCCAGGGCCCGCCCCAGCCGGCCTCCGTCGCCCAGCGTCTCGGCGAGGCGCTCGGCCTCGCGGGCATGCTCGGTGACCTTCGCCCGCCTGCCCATTGCCCCAGGGCGACGCTGGCGTCGAGGTGGAGGTCGATGGCCTGCTCCGTCCGCGCGCGACTCTCCGGAAGGTGCTGGAGCGCGTCGAGCGCCTGGTCGAAGCCGGCCGCCGCCTCCCGGTAGGCCGAGCGCTCCATCGCCTTCGCCCCGGCCTGACGGAGATAGGGGACGGCCTTCTCCCACACTTCGCCCCGAAGCGCGTGGTGAGCCAGGCGCTCGACGTGCTCCGCGAGCCGCTCGGGGTAGCATCGCTCGATGGCCTCGACCGCCCGGGCGTGGAGTCGCGCGCCGGCGGTCCTGCAGGAGGCTTCCGTAGGCCACCTCGTGGGTGAGCGCGTGCTTGAAGGTGTACTCGACGTCGGGGAACAGGCTCGTCTCGTAGAGGAACTCGGCCGCCTGGAGCCGGGCCAGGCCATCGGCCAGCGCGTCCGCGGGTCGCTTCGGCGACGCCCGCGAGCACGGCCATCGGGACGTCGGTGCCGACGACCGAGGCGGTCTGGAGCAGCGCCTTGTCCTCCGGCGGCAGCCGGTCGATGCGCGCCGCCAGGATGGCCTGCACCGTCGCCGGCACGTGGACGGTCTCCCGAGCCTTCACGAGCCGATACCCACCGCGCTCGCCTGCGAGCACCCCGTCGTCCACGAGGCTCCGCACGCTCTCCTCGAGGAAGAAGCGGGTTGCCCTCGGTCCGCGCGAGGAGCAGCCGTTTCAAGGGCTCGAGGCCGGCGTCGCTCCCGAGCAGAGTCTCCAGCAGCACCGCCGCATTCTCCGGCGCGAGCGGGTCCAGCCGGAGCTGACGGTAGTAGGTCTTCCCGCCCCAGTCGTGCCGGTACTCCGGGCGGTAGTTGACGAGGAGCAGCACCCGGGCCGTCGGCAGACTCTGCGCCTCGGAGAATGGGCGCACCTCCGAACGCCAGATCACCACAGCGCCGATCGGGATTCCCTCGCGCAGCATCGGCACAGCCAGCACCGTTCGCAGGTGGAGAATCGACTGCGCCGGATTGCGGTATTGCGGATCCTGCGTGACGTCGGGGATGTGGATGACCTGACCCTCCATCACCGCCCGGCCCACTGCGGACTCCCGCCCCGGCTCTATCACCGCCACTACGGACTCCCGCCCCGGCCGTTGCGGAAAGGCCTTCCGGATAGCCTCAACATCCGCCGGTGTGAATCCGAAGGTCGCTTCAAGCGAGAGCAGCTCCCCATCGAAGCGCAACAGGTTGCTGCGCGTGGCCCCGCACAGACGAGCCGCGCTCTGGACGATCGTGTCGAAGACTGGCTGGACGTCGGTGGGGGAACTCGAGATGACGCGCAGGATCTCACTCGTCGCCGTCTGCTGCTCGAGCGCCTCTGTCAGATCGCGGTTCTTCACTTCGAGTTCCTTGAACAGACGGACGTTCTCGATGGCGATCACGGCCTGATCCGCGAACGTTTGGAGAAGTGCGATCTGCTTGTCCGCGAAGGGCCGGACCTCGTGGCGTCGAATGGTGATCACGCCGATCGCCACCCCCTCGCGGAGCAGCGGCACTGCCAGCATTGTGCGGACGCCTCTTTCCAAAGCGAACTGGGGCATGCCTGGAAAGTCATCTCGAGCGGCGACCACGATGTCGTGGATGTGGATGGGTACAGCGTCAAGCACGGCACGACCGCTCGGCACATCGCGTCGAATCCGAACATTGTCATCCCACGCCGGCCCGTGGACAGCCATAGTCTGAAGGAACTCTCCGTGAACACGCCGCACGGCAGCATCGGTCGCGCCGCACAGCCGGGCGGCGCTTTCAGCTATCGTGTCGAAGACCGGTTGGAGATCGGTCGGCGAGCTCGCGATCACTCGCAGAATCTCGCCCGTGGCGGTCTGCTGGTCGAGCGCCTCTTTCGTCTCGTTGAATAGCCGGACGTTCTCGATCGCGATCACGGCCTGGTCGGCAAACGTCTTGAGCAGCCGTATCTGATCATCCGAGAATGGACCCACCCGCGCGCGCGACACTGCGATTGCTCCGATGGGGCGCCCCTCTCGCAGTAAGGGTACCGCCACGAGGCTTTGGCCCCCGGTACGGGATACGTATTCCTGGTCGTAGTCCGGATCCTGCCGCGTGTCGGGGATATGGACAATCGCGCGGTCCACGATCGCTCGGGGCAGCGCGAAGGCTCGGGAGAGTCGCATAGGGTACCGCGGCGCAAGGACCTTCAGCCGGTCAGGAGCGATGTCGTAGGCGGCGACAAGGTGAGCCAGCTCCCCGTCCAAACGGATGACAGCACCCGCGTCTCCCTCGCACAGCTGGACCGCACTCCGTGCGATGGTGTCGAACACGGGTTGGACATCGGTCGGGGAGCTACTGATTACTCGAAGGATCTCCGCCGTCGCCGTCTGCTGCTCGAGCGACTCGGTCAGCTCAGCGTTCCGCGCCTGCAGCTCGTGGAACAGCCGGACGTTCTCGATGGCGATGACCGCTTGGTTGGCAAAGGTCTCTAGGAGTTCGATCTGCCTCGCCGAGAAGGGCCGAGCGTCCGCCCGGCGGATCAGGATGGCGCCCAGAGGCACGCCCTCGCGGAGGAGCGGCGTGGCCAGAAGCGTCCGGATCCTTATCGACGTGCCCTCGGATGCGAGTGCCCGCGTTTCCGGGAACTCCGTCTCGGGCAACGCCAGGAGGTCTTCGACGTGAATCGTCCGTCGCTCTAGCACGGCCCGGCCCGTCACATGCCCACGCCTGGCAGGGACTATGTCCCCGATACTCAGAGGCCTCGGCAGCACTCCGTGCTGAGCGACGAATCGCAAGACTTCCCCATCGAAACGAAAGATGGCCGAATCGATGGCACCGCAGACCCGCGCGGCGTTCTCGGCTACCGTGTCCATGACCGGCTGGAGATCGGTCGGCGAGCTCGCGATCACCCGCAGGATTTCGCCCGTCGCGGTCTGCTGATCCAGCGCCTCGGTCACCTGCGCGTGTGCTTGTGTGAGGGCACGGTTCTTCTCTTGGAGTTCCGTGAACAGCCTCACGTTCTCGATCGCAATCACCGCCTGGTTCGCGAACGTCTCGAGCAGCGCGATTTGCTCGTCGGAGAATGGCGTCGGCTCGGCCCGCGACACGCTCACCGCCCCGATAGCACGGCCCTCCTGGAGCATCGGCGCCACCAGGATGCTCCGATACCCGAGGGCTCGCCCTCGAGCGCGGGACCACTCGGACATCGTCGGATCGGTCTCGACGTCGAGAACGTGGACGATTCGGCCGCCCTCCGAGATTGCTCGGTCGATCAGGCTTTCCAGGGTGCCCAGGCGTCGGGGATACGCACGGTGAAGCCGCTCGAGGGCGTCCGGCGTCGTGTGGTTGGTCGCCACCAGATGGAGCATCTCACCGTCATAACGCGCGACGGTACTGTAGAGACCCGAGCAGAGGCGCACGGCGCTGGCCGCGATCGCGTCGAAGACGGGCTGGAGGTCGGTCGGCGAGCTCGCGATCACCCGCAGGATCTCGGCCGTGGCGATCTGTTGCTCGAGCGCCTCTTTCGTCTCGTTGAACAGGCGGACGTTCTCGATGGCGATGACCGCCTGGTTGGCGAAGGTCTCGACTAGCTCGATCTGCTTGTCGGTGAAGGGCTGCGGCACGGTTTTCGCGACGAAGATCACGCCGACGACTCTACCCTCGCGCAAGAGCGGGGCGCCGAGCGCGGCCCGCCAGTCGCCAATGTCCTGAGCGCCACTCCAGGCATAGTCCGTCTCGGCCAGCACATCGGCCACCTGAACAACTCTGGCCTCCAGCGCGGCTCGCCCGGTGATGCTGCCATGATTCACCGGGACCGGGCGGCTCTTGAAATAGTCCCTGATTCGTGCGTGCACCTCGGTCGCAAGACCGAAACTGGCGGCGTAGCGGAAGATTTCGCCCTCGCGCTGGAACAGCAAGGCATGATCGGCATCGCAAAGCCGGACGGCCGACTCGCAGAGTGCGTCGAGCACGGTCTGCAGGTCGAACGCCGAGCGGCTGATGACCTTTAGCACATCGGCGGTGGCGGTCTGCTGCTGCAGCGCCTCGGTCAGGGCGTGCTGAAGGTCTTCATATGACTGTCCTCGGGGGCCGGTCTCGCGCGTAGGCGTAAAAGGCGTACCACATTCAAGACAGAACTTGGCGTGCGAGGGGTTGTCCTGATGGCACCGGACACACTTCATACCGCGGCCTCCAACTGGGGCAGCCGGACCGGTCTCCGACGCAGAACGAATGGGGGGAGCTTAGCCGGTGGTTCCCCCGGGGTCAAGGATCGCCGATTCGGCGCGGAACCGTAGTCTAACCCGCACGTGCGCCGGCGGAGCGAGCAACGCGAGCCCGCCGCCCGCTGAAGCGTGATGATTCTCATTCAGGCCTCCTCCCTGCCACCGGCAGGGTAAGGTGATTGCGGCCAAACAACACCCGCCCCACCGGGGCAAGGAGGAGACCGGATGAGATTCTACACAACGCAGCACCGATACTACTGCGGCATCGATCTGCACGCCCGACACGATGTACGTCTGCGTCCTCGACGCCGAGGGCAAGGTGCGCGTCCACCGCAACGGCCCGGCCAGCCCGGAGCACTTCCTGGCCACGATCGCGCCGTACCGCGAGGATCGTCGTCGTGGCCGTCGAGTGCATCTTCACCTGGTACTGGCTCGCCGATCTCTGCGCCCAGGAGGGCATCCCCTTCGTCCTCGGCCACGCCCTCTACATGAAGGCCATCCACGGCGGCAAGGCCAAGAACGACAAGATCGACTGCCCACAAGATCGCCGTGCTGCTCCGCGGCGGCATGATCCCCATGGCCTACGTCTACCCGCGCGAGATGCGGGCCACCCGCGATCTGCTGCGCCGGCGCTGCCACCTCATGCGCAAGCGCGCCGAGCTCCTCGCCCACATCCAGAACACCACCAGCCAGTACAACCTGCCCGCGCTTCGGCAAGAAGATCGCCTACAAGGCCAACCGCGACCGGCGTGGCCGAGCACTTCCCCGATCCCGAGGTCCGCAAGAGCATCGAGACGAACCTCGCCCTGCTCGATCACTACGATCGGCTGCTCACCGACCTCGAGCTGCACCTCACCCGCACCGCCAAGGTGCCACGACCCCAACGCCTTCTACCGCCTGCGCTCGGTGCCCGGGATCGGCAAGATCCTGGCCCTGGTGATCCTCTACGAGATCCACGACATCGACCGCTTCCCCCGCGTCCAGGACTTCGTCTCCTACTGCCGCCTGGTCAAGTGCGCCAAGGAGTCCGCCGGCAAGCACTACGGGTACTCGGGCAAGAAGATCGGCAACGCCCATCTCAAGTGGGCCTTCTCCGAGGCCGCCGTCCTCTTCTTGCGCAAGAACCCCGCGGGCCAGCACTACGTCGCGACGCCTCGCGCCAGCAAGCACGGCAAGGCCAAGGCGCTCACCATCCTGGCCCACAAGCTGGGCGCGGGCCGTCTACTACATGCTCCACGCGCCAGCAGGCCTTCGATCCGAAGACGTTCTTTGGCCTGAGCGGGACCAGCGAGACGTCCGCGTTGCGCGCCGAGGCCGAACACGACGCTCTGCTGGTAGGCCGGGGATCAGCCGGCGTTCAGAGCGCGAGGCCTAGGACGCGCACGTCCGTGTGCGCGCGAATCCACGGTGGCCGCCATGACCAGCCGACCGAGCGAACGCTGACGACTCGAGGGGAACGGAAGAGCCTTCCGCCTAACTGGACCTGCCTGAGGGACCGAGCCCGACCGATGCCGCGTCGATCCTGCGGCCGCGACCGCCTGCCGGCATCTGGGCCGTGATGGTCCCGGAGTCCTGGCGTTGATTGGACTCCCGTTCCCGCTCGACGATCTTCTCGGCGCGCCGTTCGGCCCGAGAGCTGTGGGCTGCCCCTCACCCGAGCCGCGAGCTAACTGGACCGGTCAACGCGACCAGAGCCCGACGCTTTGAATCGGCCGGCGACGAGGGAACCGATGAGTTTCTAGGCCGCGGAGAGGCTGCGTTCTCTCCGCTCCGGTGACCCGACGGCTATCCGTGTCGCCGGATCGAGCGTCGATAAGTGTTTGGTGCAGACCGCAGAGTCTGACGCCGCCTGTCGGAAATCAAGTCAGCGCACGTCTCGCGGACCCGGACGTCGTGCCGCTTCGTCACGCGGGAGCCCCTCCGCCCCCGCGACGGGAGCGGTGTCGTCCTCTTGACAACTGGAGGCCTGATAAGTGTTGGGCGATCGATGTCTCGGCCCCAGTTGCACAGACAGATCACTACGGATTTCCCGGCCTGCGAAAGGAGTAGTTCGCGGCCGCCGATACCTGCGACCCGGTGGTAGCTCTGCCTGGACCAGTAGCCCTTGTAGACAGCGGTCACAGGACGATCAGTTCTATGCGTCTGCTGCCGGAAGGCTTCTTGAAGAATCTCCCGCCGTGACAGGGGTCGGCCGGCGATCCGGGCCGATTTGGCTCATGAACGGGCTCATACGGACGGGCCCGCGCGTCCCACCGTCGATTCCGCGCGGTTTTGCGTGGCTGAGGACAACGGTCTCTGGGACCGGCGCGGTCGGCCGAGGCCCTGCTCCCGCGCCTCCAGCCAGCGCAGCAGCCTAGCCTTCGGGAAGCGGACCGTGCGGCCGATCCTCAAGACGGGCATGCTGGCGTCCTCGCTGGCCCACCGGAAGACGGACTTGACGCTGACCTGCAGCATCTCGGCGAGCTGCTCGGCCGTCCAATACTCCTTCACCGGCGCCGCTGCGAGAAGGTCAGGCATCGACGAGCCCCCATGGCCGAGCGAACCCATCGGGCGGCCGAGGCGGCTCAACGCCATGACCGCGTGCTTCTACCGGGACCGACGCGAGGCGATGAAAAACTGGCGCCTGCTGCAGCGGTTGGGCTTGTTGGATGACTACCTCCGAGCCTCCCCACGCGACACTCAAGACTGCGAAGCTGTCCCTTGGTGTCGCCGGTGAGGCCGGTTGCTGGCTCGAGCTGTCTCTGGATCACGAGCCCGCTCCCTCCGTCGAGTCGTTGTCCGCCGAGGCCCTTTCGCTGCTCGACGAGCTCACGTGGATGTCGCGCTCGGCGAGCCACGTGCGGATGGCGTCCTCGCCGCGGAGGGTGTCCGCACAGATGAGGACGTCGGTCGCGATGAATGCGTGACCCCGGCAGGAGCCGATGATCAGAATGCTCGAACCCTGACCAGGCCCCGGTGTCTGGCGGCTGGTGGTTGGAAGCTCCGACTTGTCTGGTGAAATGCGCCTGGCTGCCATGTCGTCGTCCGTCGGCCCGTCTCTCATGGGGTATCGTGGTCCCCGTCGACCCGGGGCTCGGTTCTCGGCGCAGACGTGCGGCCTGTGCTGGGACCCTCGGCCCCGCAAGGACCTCCCTCGACGCGCTTCGCTTTCCGGTGCCCGAACCATGGCGGCGTGGCACTCCATGCGGAGACCAGGCGGCGCTCGGTGTCGGGCCGGCGCTTCAGGAAGGCCGCGAGCGCACGACCGTCGGCAGTGAGGAGCGGCCAGGGATCGGCCCCGGTCTCGGTCGCCGCGCGGAAGACGGCCGCGGCGTCGTACCGCCCCTTCGTGGGGAAGAAGCCGAGCTCCACCCCGTCGAGCGCCAGGGGGTCGCGGTCCTGGAGGTATTGCCTGAGACGCTCGCGGAGGCGAGCGACGCGGGCCTCACCAGTCAGGAGCAGCGCTGCGAGGCGGCGGGCCTCGGCCTCGTCGGGGATCGGCGCCTCATCCATGGCCTCGAGGGCGGCCAGGCCGGCCGGACACCGGTTCACCCAGGGGCAGGTCGCACACGCGGTCGAGGGCCGGGGCGGGAACGCGCCGGGATCGTCGGGGGTGGCGAGGGCCTGGGCGATACGAGCCGCGGTCGTCCGAGCCCAGGCCAGTGTCTCGGCGGTGTCCGCCGGAGTGAAGGCCGTGCGGGCGACCCGGCGGGTGCGAAGGTAGTGGTACTCGACCGTGACCGCCTCGAGCCGCGGCGCCCACGCCCACAGCAGCGCCGCGTAGCAGCCCGGTGCCCATGCCCACTGCAGAGTCTCGTCGTCCTCCGTGGCCCAGCCGCTCTTCCAGTCGCACACCGTGGCCCGCCGGCCATCCAGGGCGACGAGATCGAGCCGGCCGCGGAGAAAGGCGGCCGGGGCGTCCCACCCGACCTGCCGGCCTCCAGCGTCGATCGCGAGCGCGTGCTCGACCGCCACGGTGTGTTCCACCGACACGACCCCGTGAGCGAGCCAGGTGCTCACGAGGGCCGAGGCCTCGCGGGCGACCGCGGTCCCTGCCTCGTCTGGCAGGGCATGCCGGGTCACTAGATCCCGTGCGAGCGCCGGTATCCGATCGAGCGGCGGCCAAGTGCCAGTGGCCTGGGCCTCGCGGACGTACGCCTCGACCAGCGCGTGGGCCACCGACCCGACTAGGCGGGGCCGCTGATCGGCGACCGGCTGCGGGAGTCGCAGCACGTACTCGAACCGGTACGCCGCGGGACACCGGTCCCAGGCGTCGAGGCGCGAGGGACTGACCCGCGGGAGCTTCTCGGTGGCCGTCTGGAGCGCGGTCACACTCATGACGGGGTAACCTCCACGGTAGTTATGGTGATAGGCCTCGTCGGAGCCGACCGGATGTCGAGGCCTGATTCCCGGAGGAAGCGGGAGGGCGGCCGAAACACGACATCGCCCCAGAGGCGGCGCATCCGGGCCACCGAGCACACGAGCCGCTGACGCGCCCGGGTCATGCCGACGTAGCAGAGGCGGCGCTCCTCGGCGAGCGCCTCGGGAATGGTGTGGCGGTAGTGCGGCAACAGTCCCTCCTCGATCCCGACGATGACCACCGTGTCGAACTCGAGACCCTTGGCCGCGTGCAGCGTGAGGCCGAGCACCTGCGTCGCGGCCGGGGCCCGGGCGTCCTTCTCGCTCAGCACGACCGTGTCGAGGAACTCGCCCAGGTTCTCGCCGCCGTCCGCCTCCCACCGCCGCGTGAGGGCGACCAGCGCGGCCATATCCTCGGCGCGACGAGCCTCCGGGCTTTCGTCCGGGCGATGGCCGTGGATCTCCCGCGCCAGCGTCTCGAGGAGCTGGCTGACCGGGGCCGGCCCGGTCCGCCAGATCGCGAGCTGCTGGAGGAGCGCGGCCAGCCGCGGACGGGTTCGCGCGGCCTCGGTCAGCGCCGCGGCGACCCCCACGCCGGCGGCGCGGGCGCGAAGCGTGGCCAGGGTCTTCGCCCCGATCCCGCAGCGGAGCCCGCGCAGGATCCGGTCCCAGGCCGGCCAGTCGGCGGGGTTGACGAGCACGCGACAGACGGCGAGGCAATCGCGTACGGCGGCGCGCTCGGCCAGGGGCCGGTCCGCGAGCACCCGGACCGTGAGGCCGCGTGCCACGCAGGCCCGCGCGATCGGGCCCAGGCACGCCGTCACCCGTGCGAGGACGGCGATGGGTGGACCACTGGTCCGCAGCCAGTCGGTGCACGCGGCGGCCAGCCCCTCGGCTTCCGCCCGGTCGTCGGGCCACGTGAGAACCGTGGGGACTGGCCCGGCCGGCCGCACCGCGGCGAGCGGCTTCGGCCGGCGGGTGCTGTTGTGCGCGATCAGGCGCGCGGCGGTCGTCACGATCTGGGGTGTGGAGCGGTAGTTCCGGCCGACGGCGAGCACCGTGCCGCCCAGGTACGTGCGCTCGAAGGCGTGAAGGCGCGTGAGGTCAGCGCCACGCCATCCGTAGATGGCCTGGTCGTCGTCCCCGGCGAGCGTCACCGCGCCGTCCGGGGCCGCGAGCGCCTCGATGAGGGCGTGCTGGAGGGCGCACAGATCCTGCGCCTCGTCAACCAGCACGGCCTGGAACCGCGCGCGCAGCGCCGCGCGCACGGCCGGCTCGCGCGCGAACAGCCCCAGGGGCTCCGCCAGCAGATCCAGAAAGTCGAAGGCGTTCGCCTCGCGACACCGGGCCTCGTAGGCGACGCGAAGGGCCGCGATCGGGGACCGTGTCGGCCCCGGCCCCGGGGCCCCGGCGACACCGGGCGTCCTGGCGCGATCGAGGGCCTCGACGAGCGTCGGCAGGTCGCCGTCGAGGCCGAGGCCCTTCACGAGGCGGGCGACGAGCCGCCGGGTGTCCTCGCGGTCGAGGATCGTGAAGGCGGGCGTCCGGCCCACCGCGGCGGCGTGGCGGCGGAGGAGCCAGGCCCCGAACCCGTGGAACGTCCCCGTCCAGAGCGCCCGGGCGCGTGGGCCGAGCGCCTGGACGAGCCGACCGCGCAGCTCGTCCGCCGCCGCGCGCGAGAACGTGAGCGCGAGGATCGCCGTCAGATCGAGCCCGTCGTGGTCGATCAGCCACTGGATCCGGTGCGTGAGGATCCGGGTCTTGCCGCTGCCGGGCCCGCAGGCGAGCAGCAGGGGCCGGGCCGGATGCGTGACCGCGGCGCGCTGGGCCGGGTGCAGCGCCGCCAGCGTCTCGTCCAGGAACATGACCAGACGGTCAGGCGGCCGCGGGGGACTCGGGCGTCGCGCTCACGGGTGCCGGCCCACCCGCCTCGCCGTCGGCCTCGACGTCGAAGCGACGGAGGGCCCGGCCCGTCAGCCCGCTCCGCGGCAGCTCGGCGGTCGCGGCGACGACGACGGCCTGGAGCCCCGCCGCGAGCGTGGCGCGGAGGTCCGGCGCCTGGCTCACCGCGGCCGGCTCCAGTCCGTCCAGGCAGGCCTGCTCGAAGGCCGCGAGCTGGCGCTCCAGGGCGTCGTCCTCGACGAAGTTGAGCGCTCGGAATCGCCGGATGGTTCGCCGGAGCCGTGCGAGGGCCCCCTCGCCGCCGACGGCCTCGAGCGTCTCGGCCGGGTCGAGGAGATCAAGCAGCCCCGACTTCCGGACCAGCGCCGTCTTCTCGTGCCGCACGGTCGCCGGCATCGCCGTCACCCGAGCCCGATCCCGCATGAGCGCCAGGGCGAAGGCGTTCTCGGCCTCGTTCCAGGTGAGGCCACGGGCCGCCTCGAGCATGGCGTCGCGCACGGCGGGCGGCAGCGTGATCTTCGCGGGGCCGACCAGCTCGTCGAGCAGGCCCTGGAGCGTCTCGCGCGCGGGCAGCGGGTAGTCCAGCCAGGCGACGTCCTTCTCCCACTCGACGGGCAGCGTGGGCTCCGGCGAGCACAGGAGAAGCGGCCGCTGCGTGGCCTTCGCGGTGGGGAGGGCATCCCTCACGGTGCGGACCAGCTCCGGGAGCTGGGCGAGGTACGGATGGAGGTCGAAAAAGACGGCCACCGTCTTCTCGGGCAAGGTCGTGAGCCCCTGCACCGCCCGCACGGGGTCGCCCTGACCTTGATTCAGGACCTTGCCGTCCGCATCGGCCCAGCCCCGCGCCATGGTCCACGCGACGACCCCCCAGCCGGCGGCGCGGAGGGTCCGGAGGTCGCCCAGCAGGCGCTCCTCCTCGTGGGTGGTGACGGCGAGGGCGGGATAGCCCGCTCGGAGGTAGTCGCGGAGCCGTTCGGCGAAGGGACTGAGCATGAGGTCCTCCATGGGCGTGAGGATCCACGCGCGCCAATGCCGCGCACGCGGGAGTGGTGAAGCCGGCTCAGGCCTCGGTGGGGCGTCCGGTGGGGTCCGTCCCGCTCGACCGTCCAGCGCTTCTGCACCGCCGCCCTGCGCCGAGTGACGACGCCGGGTCCCTGCCCTGGACGACAAACGCCGGCCTCGGCGTGGGCCGTCTCGCGTCGCTGGCGTGGCGCCGTCGCCGCCCACCACGTCCTCGACGCTGATCTCCCGCTGCGGCACGCGGTCTCTCGGGTCAGAGATACTGGCCGGGACGATCATCGCGGCGCCGCGCCTGGGCGCTCGTGGCGGCCTCGGACGCCCCACGGACGTCCTGGCTGGATTCGGCCCGTCCGGCCTCGATGTCGAGGCGGGCGAGACCCACGCGGACGGCTTCCGCGACGTGGAGGGCCAGCACCCGATCGATCGTGACGAAGCTGTACGCCACGAGCGCCCCCGTGCGGCGATCGCGTGCCTCGACATGCGCGACCGAGAGGTCCGCCTCGGCCAGGAGTCCTGGCAGCGCCGTCAGGTGGGCGTGCACCTTCACGGCGGCGTGACCGTCGGACGGGTCCCGGGGCGTGGCGGAGGTGGGAGCGAGCGGCTCGGATCGCACGACGGCTCTCCTGTCTGGGGATGTCCCGAGGTGAAGTGCTGTTCCAGCCAGTCCCGCTCGGCCTCGAGCGCGGCGGTCCGCATCTCGACCGGCCCGAGCACCGGCCCCTCCATCGGACCGAGGTCGGCGGTCCACTGGCCGTCCGGCGTGGGCTCCACGTGCGATGCGCGACGGATGGTAGCCCGCCCGAGCACGAGCAGGCCGCGGAGCGCGTCCTCGTAGATGAAGCCCACCGCGCCGTCAGGCCGAATCCAGACGAACATGGCGTGTGCTCTGGGCGGCCCCCCGGAAGTAGTCCGCGGTGCGCGTGTCCTCCCGGGTCACGCCCAGGGCGCTCTCCAGGGGCCGCGTGAGGGCCTGGCACCAGGGCCGGCCACCCTCTCCACGCTGACGGTGACCTCGCCCGTCGGACCGATCGTCACGAGGATCGTCGGGTCACGCATGGCGGGCTACCGGCCGAGCGCCAGGCGAACGGTGCCGTCGGCCTGCACGGTCCGGGTCACGCGGAATCCCTGGGCCCGCGCGAACCGGCCCGTCGCGGCCTCCGCGTAGGCCTGCCGGAATCGGTGGAGGTGGGCCAGGTCGCCCCACTGACGAGCCGGCCCTCGCCGTCGATGACGACCGGATACTGCCAGCCCGGCAGGCGCAGCGCGGTGCCGGTCACCCGGGTCCCGTCGTAGAAGCGGACCGTCTCCCGCGCGAGCGCAAGGCCAAGGGCCGCCGCCGCATCGGCCAGCGCCCCGGGATCCCGGAACTCGAGCGTGATCGTCGCCACGTGACTCATGCGGGGTGTCTCCTCTCGCGCTGGCCGGCGCGTCGTGGGGCTCGGCTCGGCCAGCTCGCGGATCAGGCTGCCGCGGCGCCCGTCAGGCGCGCGCACTGGTCCCGGAAGCCGGCGGCCACCCCGGGGTCCTGATACCGGCGGACGAACCGTTCCCGCTCCTCGCGGAACTGCGCCTCGGTCAGGCCGAGCTCCGGCCCGTCGCCGTCGGACCCCTGGTACCGGGCCGTGATGTAGGCGCGATAGGCCGGGGCTCCGACGCCCAGGCACGCCGCGTGGACGACGAGAGCGTCCCGGGTCAGTTCAGGACTCGCGAGGTGGGTCGCCAGCTGCTCGCGGAAGGCGGCGACCGCCTCCACGTCGGAGGCGGCCTGCGCCCGCCGGAGCGCGATCTCGCCGGGCCGCAACCCGAGCGCCTGGCCGAGCTGCCCGAACTCGGCCTCCGCGGCAGGGTCCGGCGCCCCGTCGCTTGGGGGGACGGCGGATGCCGGCGGGGCCCCGGGCCTGCCGTTGGCGGACTGGGACGCCATCGCGGCGGATCCTCCCGACTCCGGTCGGTCGGCCACCCGCAGGACCTCGTCGGCCGACGCGATCCCGGTTCCATAGCAGCCGAAGCCCCACATCCCCAGGGCACGGGCCACAGCGCTCGTCTCGCCGTTCTCGAGGGGGTTCGACTCGTTGACCCCCTCCCCGCCGAGGAACACGCGGGCGTGCGCCACGACGGTGCCGTAGATCTCGCTCGTCAGCGTGGCCCGGGCGAGGAGCTGCCCGCTCGTCGGCTCCACGATGAACTCGCTGTGGACGCCGAAGCGCTGGCCGGCCTCGCGGTGCTGGTCGCGGGCCATCTTGACCCGGCCGTCCGCGGACAGGTACGGCTGCCGGACGGTGGCCCAGACGGGCGCCGCCCTCGTGCCGCCCACCTTCTTGCGCTGCTCGATGAGCATGATGAAGCTCTGGTATTCGGCCGGGGTCTGCTCGACGGCGAGCCGGCAGAGCCGCTCGGCCTTCTCCTGCGCCTCACGGATCAGGGTCTGGGGGTCAGCCATGCCGGGCGCTCCTCTCTGGGCCGGGTCTCGGGAGAAGTCTTGGGTCCGTGCCGCGCCATCGGCACGCCGGACGTGGTCGCATCGCGTCGGTCGATCAGCTCACGTCGACCGGGTCGGGCATCCAGGCGATCGGCGGGAGCGGCGGGATCGTTGGGTACGTCCGGGCCAGCCATCGACGGACCCCGCGGAGCGTGCGACAGCGGGCCAGGGCTCCGCGGATCGCCGAGCGTGGGATGACCGGCTCGCGGTGTCCGTCATCGCAGACAAACTCCACGCGGCCCCAGCCCGGGCGACAGTGGATCAGCAGGTCAGGCCAGCATCCGGAGCGGGCGGCGGACTCCAGGTCGAACGGGATGCTGCGGCTCTCGAGCCAGGCCTCCAGCTCCGCGAATCCGCCCCAGGACGCCTCGTCATCCTCCACCACGACCTGATCGTCCTCGAGACACTCGTCCAGGCGGCAGCCGGCCAGTGTCTCCAGGGCGCCGGCCAGCGCCTGGCGCGAGACCGCGCCCCCGATCGTCAACCGGGCCCAGCTGCGCTCTCCCATGGGTGTCGTCCCTTTCGTCGCGCGACCGTGAAACGAAGGCCGGCCCTCACGCCACGGCACCGAGGTAGCTCGGCGCCAGGCGCGCGTGCAGGCCGACGAGCGCGCGCAGCCGCGCCTCGGCCGCGACGCGCACCGCGTCCCGGTCGCCGGCGGTGACCGCCGCGCGGATCGCCGCGGCCGTGTCCGCGCCCGCCGTGTCCTCGGCCACCGACCAGGGCCCGGGCAGCTCGTACTGGAGGGCGGCGAGCTCGAGCGGTCGGGATCGGCGGGCATCCCAGTTGCCGAGCACCGCGTCAACGTCGAAGTGCGTCTCGAGTCGCGCCCGACCGAGGGGCAGCGGCACCGACGGGGCCAGGCCGAGGAGCAGCGTGCGCCGCACGAGGAACGGCAGCGCCCAGCGCCTCCCCCCGTAGGTGACAAGCTGCAGGTCCGGCGTCTGGCTCCTCGAGAGCATCTGCCAGAAGGCCTGGAGGACGGCGGCTTCCTCTCCGGGTCCGCTCGCGGTCAGGACGACCACCGACAGGGCCGGCCGTCCCGTGTGGGCGAGCCCGAGGCTGACCAAGCGCCCGTACTCGGGCTCCATGGCGAAGCGTTGGACCAGGGCTCGCTCGATCGCCCGGAGCTCGCTCGGCAGGCACCGCCCCTCGCGGTAGGCCTCCCACGCGCCCTCCGGGGTGTGGGAAAGCCCGCGCAGTGGCCGCACCGCCTCGACGAACAGCGGTTGCCCGAGCGCCGGCGGCAGGCCTCGCAAGTCCTGCGCGAGGGTCGAGACCGGATCGACGACCAGGAGCATGGCTACAGGAAGCCCCGCTGGGCCAGGGAGGCCCACTCGCCGGTGCCGTTGCCGATGACGAGGTGGTCGTGGAGCCGGACGCCGAGGAGCCGGGCTCCCTCCGCGAGCTGCCGGGTCAACGCCACGTCCTCCTTGGACGGCGTCGGATCGCCCGATGGGTGGTTGTGGACCAGCAGTAGGTGCGCGGCACCCTCGCGGAGCGCCGGCCCGAGCACCTCGCGGGGGTGGACGATCGAGGCCGACAGGCTCCCGGTCGAGACGAGGTGATGCCCGGTGTAGCCGTTCTGGGCATTCAGGAAGATCACCCAGAAATGCTCGCGGTCGTCGTCGTGGCGGGCCAGGAGCTCGCGGGCGAAGTCGGCGGCGGCCTCGGGGCTCGAGAGGGTCGGCCAGGACGGGGGGACGTGCTCGCGGGCCACCGTGTAGGTGACGGCGACCCGGCGGTAACGCCGGCAGCCGTCGTCCGAAGGCATTCGTGGCATGGAATCCTCCTCGTGACGCAGTGCTGGTAAGGATCCGCGCGCGCCTGTGGCCCAGCACGAGCGGTGCGACGGGACGAGCGATCAGTCCAAGTCGAAGTGCGGCCGGATGTCGGCTTCGGGGATGAAGCGGGCCGCCTGGTTGTGGCAGCCAGCGCCCACGGGCGCCGGAGGCTAGGCGAGCGTCAGCCGCAGCTCCAGGGTCACGATGATGCTGGGTTGGGCAGCGAACCCCAGCGAGGCCAGGTCCTCTCCCTCGAGGTGCAGCGCGACCGCGTTTCGTAGGTTGGCGGTCACCTCGTCCAGGGTCTCGCCCTGGGTCACCACCGCGAGCTCCTCGCACGTGGCCACGTACCCCGACTCCGCGTCGCGCGTGATCCGGGCGTGGATGGCGGGTGGCGGCGTGCGGCCACTCACGGGACACATCCTACCGCGCTCTCGCTCGCGCTCAGAATGGCAGATCGTCCTTGTCTTCGCGCTCCGCTGGCGGGACGGCGCCGGCGGCGCCCTTGGTGCTCGGCCCGAAGCTGACCTGGTCGGCCACGATGGTGAGCCGCGACTGGCGCTGGCCGTCGCGCTCCCAGGTGTGCTGGCGAAGGCGCCCGTCGACCACCACGAAGTCGCCCTTCGCCTTGTGCTGGGCGAGCGCCTCGCCGGGCTTCCCGTAGACCTCGACGTCCACGAACAGGGCCTCGTCGCGGCGCTCGCCGTTGCTGGTGAAGCTCCGGTTCGAGGCGAGCCGCAGGTTCGTCACGGCCGTGCCGCTCGGCAGGTACTTCAGCTCGGGGTCGGCCACGAGCCTACCGGACAGGGTGATACGGTTCACGTCAGACATGGCGACGCTCCTCCTTGACGCCGGCAGTCAGGACGGCCTTGCCCCGCCTGATTCGGCCCGTTGCCGGGGAGCTGACCGCGCCGGCACGGACAGCAGGCGGCGACGCGGAAGGCCGCCGGAACGCCCCCGGCGTCGATCAGCCACGCGGCGAAGCCCTCGGGGCCGACGACCCGATGCTGGCCACGGGCGGCATCGACTCGGTGGTCGAGGTGGAACTCCACCCCGGAGGGTCGGGTCACGACGAGCACGGTGTGGGTCAGCGTCAGCACCATCCCACGGCCACGGTGGCGGGCACCGCCGACGGTACGGTCGGGTCTGCTTCTGCCGCTCACCACAGCCCTTTGTAGAGTCCGGCCAGTGCGATCGCGGCCGCCACCAGGACCGCGCCGAGGTACGCGCTCACCACGCGGCGCAGCATCCACTCGTCCGTGACCGTCTGTCCCCTCGACATGGTGGTCGTGTCCCTTCGCCGTGCCATCGCGACGGGCCTGACCCCGTCAGACAGGTGCCACGGTCCCCCCCGACCGCTCATTCACGCCCTCCTTTTCCGACGCCGCATCGCGCCAGCCACTCCGGAACAGCCTGACCCGTCTGACGCCATACTTCGCGCCGGATCGACGGCCCGATCCGGAGCGGACCGGATCGCCACTCTCAACCCCCACCCGACAATCCGACACGACCGTAGACAGACTCCTCCCGGGTGGCGGGGCCGACACCCCAGATCGGTGCCCCGTCCCCGAAGGGGCCCGAAGGCTGACGAGACGGCAGATGAACAGCGGACCCCCACACCGAATCAGACCGCCGCCGCCTCAGGCCACCGCCGACCTCCCACGGCAGCGCGCGCGGGAGCCGAAGGCGCCGACCCCTCAGAGATGCGTCGCCCGGCCCCGCTGTTCCATGCCCATCCGATGACCCCCGCCGCGCCATCCTCACCCCGCGATCCGGCCCCGACACGACCGCAGACAGACCCTGCCCCAGACTGACGGCGGCCGACGTCCAAGATCGGTGCTTCGTCCCCGAAGGGGCCAGAAGGCCGACGAGACGGAAAATGAACAGCGGACCCCACACCGAATCAGACCGCCGCCGCCTCAGGCCACCGTCGACCTCCCAAGGCAGCGCACGCGGGAGCCGAAGGCGCCGACCCTCCCCGATCCCGCCGTTCCCAGGCTTCGAGCCCATCCGCGGCGTCTCTGCGTCACGCCGCGAGGTCGTTGCACGCCGCCCACCATAGGAATCTCATTAGGCGTCCGTGCAGGCCAGGGCCGTTCGAAGGCCGTCATGGAACGTCCCGCCAGCGCAGCGCCTGTTCCTCTGGACCTCTCCACGACCGGCTCTGTGGTCCACCCCATGGGTGTCTCAAGGTTCCCGGGCGGAGAGACAACCCCGACCGGTTCGGCCGAGCTGCCGGATGGGGCCGGACGTGGTAGTTCGAGCCGGGGGTGCGTCAGCGGAAGGACTGGAGGAGACGGTCGAGCCTCGCCTCGGCGGTGGCGGGATCGACCCGCTCGCCGCTCCGCTCCGGGGCGGGGACCGGGTCAGGTCCCGGCGCGCCGGATGGCCCCTCGGTCGATCCCGTGCTCGCGGGGATCACGGAAGCGGGGGAAGCTTTTGGGAGTCCGGACCGGGGGCGTCGATGCGGGCCAAGCCCCGCCCGAACCGCATCCGGGGGCACCGGGAGCGCCCCGGGATGGCGGGCGGCGACGTAGGCCGGCAGCCCGGTCTGGAGTGCAGCCTTGATCGCCCGAGTTCGACGCGAGCGCGGGATCGCGAGCAGCCACCCAAGGAGCTCGACGTCCTCGTCGCGTGCCAGGTTGAAGTAGAGGCCCCGGTAGACCGGACGGTGGCGCTCGTCCCGACGATCGCCGTCGACGCCGGACAGGTCGTCCATGGGACTCTGCCAGAACTCTGCCAGACGCTCTGGCAGAGTCAGGCCGACACAGGGTCAGGCATCCCGTTCAGCTCCCGCTGCAGACGCTGGCCGTAGCGGAAGTACCCGATGGCGTTCTGCAGCCGGGCGTGAGGCACGATCTCGGTGTGCGGCGCGAGGGCCTGAAGGCGGGAGCCGAGCACCGCGCCGCCCCCGCCGGTCACCCAGAGGCGAGCCAGGCCGCGCGCGCCCTCGCCCCAGAGCATCCGCGCGTGCGCCACGATCGCCTCGGCGTGCCGGTCGAGCCAGGGCTCGAGCAGCGCGCCGAGCGGGACGGTGTCGCCCCCGACGTGGAGCGCGCCGCGCCGCAGGGGCTCGTCGAGCGCGTGGGGATCCTGCTCGACGCCCCATCGCCGGTAGACCTCGCGGCCGAGGTCGAGCAGCAGGTCCGCCATCCCGGTATTGCGGGTGAGGCAGTGCGCCGGCACCACCGCGAGGCCATCGAGGGTGAAATAGTCCGTCGTCCGGAACCCGACGTCGAGCACGCCGACCCGCGCCTGGAGTCCCTCGGGCCCGGCGAGCTGACCGCGCGGGTCGAGGAGCTGCGCGAGAACAGTGCCGAGGGGCTGCGGAAGCACGCGGACCCGCCCGATCGTCACGCGCCACACGCGGCCGCCCGGCTCGAGCTGCAGCTCGTGGGTGCCCTCGAGCTGGCGGCGCAGGGTCTCCCCGTGCGGCTCGACATCCGCCACGGGCAGGCCCGTGACCAGGGTGACGGGTTCTCCGGGGTGCTCGAGCATCCGGGCCAGGGCGGTCAGGGCCAGCACCCGGAACACGGCGCCGTCCACCCACGAGCGGCTCAGCCCGACAAAGCACCGGTGCGCGAGCCGGAGGGCGCGCTCCCCCACGGTGTAACTCCGTCCGTCCACCGTGACGCCCTCGATGCCGTCCGGCCGACCATGGCGGCCCAGGCCGGTGCCGAGCCGGAACCCAGGCGCCCTCCACTCCCCCACCACCGAGGGAAAGACGTCCGTGCCGCCCGCCGTCACGCACTTGGTGTAGCCAAAGCCCACGTCTAGTCCGACGATCGTCATGGTGAGGACCTCCCGTCCGGTCAGCGTCGCCAGGGGCCCCCACGGCGTCGCGCCTCCTGGCGCGCGCGCCGCGGCCCCCGGACCACAGGTCGCGGTCTCCACGGCCACGGGGCCGTCAGCGGCCAGAGAAGGCGCGCGGCCGTCACGTTCGCCGCGGCCCAGAGGGTGCGCGCCTCCACTCCGCGGCGCGCGGCCCCGACCGCGAGCGGCGAGGCCAGCAGGGCCCGGGCGACCGCCTGGCGGAGGGTCGGGGGCCGCTCCGCCACGACGGGCGGTCGCAGCTCCGCGATCGACGCCTCCGCGAGCGCCGCGAGCAGCGCGCGAAACGTCGGGGGCAGGAGGGCCACCCCTTCCATCTCGCGTCGGGTGCGGAGCGTGACCCGCAGGTTGCGGTAGAGGAGGATCGGGTCCTCGAGCCATCGCGGGAGCGGGGCGGGCACGGGCCAGCACTGGAGCCGGGCGAGCCGTGGCTGCTCGGCCCGCTCGAACCAGTGCCGCCAGATCCGGTGCGCGGTGCGCCCGCACGCGAGGGTGCGCCGCACGGACCAGCCGTGCTCCGCCGCCCTCCGGCGCGTGCCGGCCACCCGGAAGAGCATCGGGCGCTCCCGCCCGATGAACGTGACGCCCGCGTCCTCCCACGAGGCCTCCAGCACGCCGATCAGGGTCCACGTCGCAACGTCCCAGCGCGGCCGCGGCCGGGGCACGTGACACGAAGCGCCTGGGCCCGCCCAGGCGGTGATCATCGGGCGCCAGAATGGCGGGACGGCGAGGTGAGACCCGGCCGGCTGGGGCGGGCAGATCAGGCGCGCCGTCTCCAGGACGGCGATCCCCCGACCCGGCCCCGCGATCCGGTCGGCGAGCGGCGAGCGAGCGAGGAGCGCGCCGACACGGTCGACATCCAGCGGCGGCGCCTCGGCGTCGTCGGTCCCGCCGACGGCGAGGTCGGCCTCGGCAAGGGGCGAGTCGCCGTCCCCGGCGGTCTCCCAGGGGAACGGGGTGCCGCGCCGGAGCGCGTCCGTGAACACGCCCACACCCGCGCCGGTGTCCGTCGGCCCCGGAGGAGTGCTCAGCCGGCGGCCGCCCCAGCCGAGCCGCCAGGCGAGGCACAGCAGCGGATAGGGCCAGGGCGCCGGGACTGCCGCCTCGCCGCGCGTCACGAATCCGACCTCGTGGCCGCGCCACGCCCCCCACTCGGCCGTGCGACGCCGGATGCATCCCATCCGGTTGCAGCAGGGTCTCCTGGATTGCGCCGATCCCGACCGGATCCGTGACGGCCCTTCGGTGCCCACCCAGCGGACACCTGCCCCATGGCGCGGCGGTGCCTGAGCGGTGCGGAGCCCGCCGCGTCGGCTCGATCCGCCCGGTCGGTGACCGCCCGGCGGCCCGCCGGTCCGATCATGTGACCGCCTCCACCGAGGCGTTGAATCGGTCGAACCAACGAACGAACTCGGCGACGAAGGTCCCGCGTTCCCTCGGGGGACAGGCCGCCCAGCAGTCCACCATGCGCGCCAGGACGTCGAGGCGCGGCGTGACGTAGGCGACGACCGGGTCCAGCCGGTGGCCGTCCCGGTCGGCCGCGACCGTCGCGGCGTACGCGCGCTCCAGCGAGATGGCCCCACGTGTGAACTGCGCCTGGACCTCGCCGTCGCCCCGATGCGCGAGCGTGAGGAGCTTCTGGAGCCGGCGGACGGGGGTGTCGTAGAGCCGGGCGATCTCGTCGAGCGACGGCCCGGTGGGCGGCGCGTCGGACCGGGCCGGGCCCCGGCGCAGGTTGGCGAGCCGGCGGGCGGTCCGCGCCTCCAGGGGCCCGAGCCCCGAGGCCGGCGCCGCCTCGAGGGTGAGGAACAGGATGTCGCGCTGGTGTCGGGTCAGGTGGCGTCGCGCGAGCGCCTCGAGGACGGCGGTGCGCTCGATGCGGAGTCGGTCGAGGGAGGACAGCGGCTCGGCGTCGGACCGTTCCACGGGGATCGGCACGACCTGGACCGGCACCGTCTCGAAGCCCAGCTCCGCGGCGATCCGGTACCGGTGGGTCCCGTCGATCACCCAGCCGTTGGGGAGGATTCGGAGCGGCGTCCGAATCCCGTGGGCGGCGATGTCCTCGCGAAGGACGCGCCACTCGTGCGTCCCCTCGAAGCTCGGCGGCCACACCCAGCGAGGCGGGTAGAGGCGGAGGGTCGCGAGCGCGTACAGCTCCGGCGCGCGGGGGGCCGGGAGCCCGAGCCCGTCGCGCCGGGAGGCAGCGAGCGCTCCGACACCCTCACCCGGGAGGCGAGGCATGCCCCCGGCCCTCCGTGTCCTGCATCCACTCGAGGAGGTCATCCAGTTGGTCGACCGTCTGCCTCACCGTGAGGTGGCGTGCCTCGCCCTGTGTCCCGGTCCAGTTCGCCGTGTCGCGCAGGAACCGCTCCGTGAGCGCCTCCAGCTCTCGGGCCAAGGCCTGGAAGGCCGCGACACTCGCCGAAGGCGCGGCCGGCCCCGCGGGGGTCGGCGGGGCGTGGCCCGGTGAGCCCCGGGGGGCCTCGGCTTGGCTCCCGCGTCCGGTGCCGGGTGTGGTCTCGGGCGCTGAGCGGGCGGCGCCCTCCGGCGAGACGTCCAGAACCTTGGGGCCGGCAGCCCGATCGGGACCGCCGGCCGTCCCCATCGAGAGCTCCCGAACCGCCGGTGGGCCATTCGGGAGCGGTCTCGCGTAGCTGTTCGCCGTGAGCTGCCGCTCCGCCTCCCTCGCGCTCAGGGCGCCGGCCGCCAGCGCGGACTGGAGCGCCTCCGGCGCCTCGCGCGCCACGCGCGTCAGCCGTCGGAGGGTCCGGGCGCTCACGCCCCTGGCCTCGGCCCGCGCACGCTGCGTCGGATGGACGGGCCCGGTGCCGGGTTGCCGACCCCGGCGGAGATTGGCCCCCCGGCCGTTCACGACGCCGGCCGCGAGTTCCGCCTGGGACACGCCGAAGAGCAGCCCCTGGACACGCGACGGCGCCAGCTGCCGCCGGCCGGCCGCCAGGACGGCCACCGTCGTGTCGAGGCGGAGCCGGTCGGCCTCGCTCAGGCGGTCGGGCAGGTGGAGGACCCGCACCGGCACCTCGGCCAGCCCCAGGGCGCGGGCCAAGGCCAGCCGGTGCACGCCGTCCACGACCTGTCCCCCCGGCAGGATGAGCAGGGGCTCCCGAACCCCTGACTCCTTCAGGAGGTGTGTGAGCATGCGCCAGGACGGCGTGCCCCGGAAGGACGGCCGCTCGATGGACCGCGGCGTGTAGGGTCGGAGCCGCGTCGGCGCCCACCACTCGACGGGCCCCACCGCGTCCGCCGGCAGGCCCCTTGCCCAGACGCCGCACTCGGACGGATCATCATCGGGCCTCCCCACGCCGCCGTCGACACCGGTCACCGCGGCCCCACCCTCGTCCCGGCGCGGTGCCTCCGCCTTGTCGATGTCGGCCTCCTCTTCCGTGTTCGGATCGAGGGCGCCGTGGTACGTCATCCGGCCTCCGACCTCCAGGACGCCCCGTCGGCATCGAGGTCCCCGTCCACGACATGTCGCGGGCCGCCCGCGAGCGCCATCAAGGCCGCGGCCCGGTGCCGCTCCCAACTCGTGACGCCCTCGATCGGCTGTGACGGCGCGTTCACCGGGACATCTCGAAGGGCCGTTGGGCGGTTCGTGCCTTCACCGAGCACACTTCGCGAGCCATCGGGACGTCCCGAGCGCGGACGGGCCCAGTCGGCGAGTGGCCGATCGCCCGATCAGCGCGCGAGGAGCGATCTGCACCCTGGTCCATGCCAAGGCCCCCCCAAGACGGACGAGATTGCCTTCCAGAGCCTAGAGGGCCACCCCCGGCGCGAATCAGCCCGACTGGGCTCAGCTGGACGGTCGCAACTGAGCCAGGGGCCTCCACCCCCGATCTCCGACCCACTCCTCCACAGGGTCCTGCGGCTGGATGCGACCGAATGGAGTCCTGGACGAGGACCGCCCCGACGAGAATCACCCGGGGTTCGCGTGCCCCGGGTGCGTGGGGTTCGGGCAAGACTCCCCGGATTGACCCCGATCCGGCTTCCGGATGGAGGTGCCGCTCCAAATGGATGGCCGCCGCTGGTCAACCCCGGAGCGAGCCGGCGGCCAGACGCTCACGCGCTGCGGTTCCCAATTGTCGCCGTGCCGGACTCGAGCACACCGGCGTCGAGGCACTGAAGGGTCCGGGCCGGGCCAGGGGCCGGCGCGCCTCAGGCATGACTACTCTGAGGCCAGCCCGAATTTGGTCTGTCGCCACGTGCGGGCCACCGCTCCGAGGGATTCCTTCTCGGCGGCCTCCGCTCGGCCGCTCCGCTCCCACGCCGGCCAGGCGATCTCCGCGTCAATGGCCGCCTGGACCCGCTCGCGCAGGGTCCGGGGGTCCAAGGCGTCCAGCTCCCAGCAGCGCGCGCCCACGCCGACCCGGCGAACGTACCAGGCGTAGCGGCGATCCTTCTGCTTGTCCGAGGCCGGGAACGAGGGGATCGCGTCGGTGGCCGTGTCTTCGGCGCTGATCGCGAGCCGCCGCAGGTTGACGGCGCCGCCGTAGTCGCGGAGCCGGCCGGGCAGATCGACCTCGCTCATGTGCAGGCCGCTCGGATCCCAGTCGCCGACGTACAGCGCCACGAAGGGGCGCGAGTCGTCCTCCCGGCTCTCATCGGCGACCGCCTTCACCTGGGTGGCCGAGCCGTAGCCATGCATGACCCGGAAGGTCACCGCGTACGCGTCCAGCACCGGCGCCAGCGTGCCGCGGATCGTGCCCTTCTCCGCCCACACCTCGACCCGGCGGGGCTGGAGCGCCCAGCGGTCCTTCCGGTACTGCTGCTCCACGGCACGGAGGATGGCCTCGGGATCCTCCCACGTTGACACGCGCTCCGGTGCCCGGGTTTCGTTGACGATCCAAAGCCAGGACACCAGTCCCTGCTCGCGCGCAATGACCAGGGCGCGCGAGACCCGGTTCGTGCTCAGCTTGGACATGTCGGGGATCAGCCCCTGGGTAAAGAGCTTGTAGCACACGGCCCGCACGCTGGCGGGCTGGATCGCCGCCAGGATCTCGGCACCGGCGTCGATCAGGGCGAACGTCTTGGCCCCCAGGCCGCGCCCCCTCATGGAGCGCGGCGCCGACCCGACGCCGTTCCCAGGTTGAGGTGCTCCTGGCTGCGCCCGCGAGCGCACGTGTCGCCCCTCCCCGCGCCTCCAACGCTCACCTGTCAGTCCGGCTAGACAGACTCCTGAGATCCGCCAGAGAGGTATTGGCCGATCACCCGTGGCCTGCACCCGCGAAATGGGCTCACCGGGAGGGCCCTCGGTGCGCCGTTCGACGAGCTGACGAAGGAGTCACCGCGACGATCGCGGGGACCTGCCCGGAGGGCCGGTTGAGGGGGTAGCCGATCCGGTGGACGGACTGCACGACCCCGTCCGCGAGGTCCCCAGTGGAGGACCAGGACCGCGGTTCGCCGGCGGATTCGCCCAACCCGGGGTTCACCTGAGGACTGCATGGCGTCGCGGACACCCGCGACATATGGCCATACTCGAATAATCATTAGAGTGTGATCTGACTGGGTCAGCGTTCGCCTGTTCTGGCATTTGTTCATATTTGACTCACGTTCACGTATCGTGTACAGTCAAGTCAGATGAACGATCGTTCCTGTTTCTGGGTTGTTCACGTAGCATGAACACAAGCGTAGCAATGAACGTTGACGGACCCATGGGCGGCACCATGCATCTGCCGGAGCGGGAAGGCAAGCTCTTGGAGGACGCTCTGATCGCCTTCAGGCGCGTCACCGGGCTGAAGGCCGGCCTCGTCCCCAAAGAGCCCAAGATCCCGAAGGGTGCGCACCCTGACGCAGTCATCGAGGTCGAGGGAGACGGAAGGCGATTCCGGTTCTTCGTCGAAGTCAAAGCCGTGGATCGTGCGGTCGCGCTCGCGACTGTCAAGCATAGGCTCGAACCATTCGGCCACCAAGGTTTGCTCGTCGCGCCCTACATCACGCCCGAGCTCGCCAACCACTGCCGGAAGCTCAACCTACCCTTTATTGACACCGTTGGGAACGCATACCTACGGGCCCCCGGACTCTATGTCTTGGTTCGCGGGGAACGCCCCCCGGAGCAAGCGGTAACGGGCACGGGCGCCCGGGCTGGAGGTACCGCCACCGCACTCCGGGTCGTGTTCGCGCTCCTCTGCAAGCCCGAGCTGCTCAATGCACCCTACCGCGACATCGTCGCGGCCGCTGGCGTGGCGCTCGGTGCGGTCGGGTGGGTGTTCTTCGATCTGCAACGCCGGGGCTATATCATCGGCGGAACGCGAACGCGCAACCGCGGCTTCCTCGAGGCCGGCCGCCTGCTCGACGAATGGGTCACGAACTTCCCGATCAAATTGCGCCCCAAACTCAACCCGCGCCGTTTCCGGGCACCTGACCCGGGCTGGTGGCAGCACGCCCGTCTGCCGAACGGGGCGCTCTGGGGGGGGGAAGTCGCCGGGGCTAGACTGACCGAGTATCTCAAGCCGGCGACCTATACGATCTACGTCGATCCCACCCAGGCGCGGGAGCACATCGCCACGTTGGTGAAGGAGCATCGCCTCCGCGCCGACCCGCAGGGCGACGTCGAGGTCCTCGATCGGTTCTGGAATCTCCCGCCGCTCGATCGCACCCGGGCAGACCTTGTGCCGCCGCTTCTGACCTACGCTGACCTGATGGCCACGCTCGATCCGCGGAACATGGAAGTCGCCAAGCGGATCCGCGCGGAACAGCTCGACCTTGCTGTCCGTCGCGCGTGAACGCCCACTCGACGCCCTGACGCTCGACGTGCTGCGCCACGTGGATCGTATCTCCCAAGATCTCAGGCTCGATTACTTCGTGGTCGGGGCGATGGCGCGGGACATCCTGCTCAACGGAGTGTTCGGATTGGACACGGGTCGCAGGACGGCCGACCTCGACCTCGCAGTGGCCGTCGAGGGGTGGCCCCAATTCGAGGCCATCAAGGCGCGCCTCATCGAGACGGGGTCGTTCGTACCGGCCGCGTCGTCCGCCCAGCGCCTGTACTATCGTGCGACGACGAGGGGAACCGGGTATCCGCTCGACATCATTCCCTTCGGAGGGGTGGAGCAGCCGCCGCACCAGATCGCCTGGCCGCCCGACCGGTCCATCGTCATGAACGTGGCTGGCTACGAGGAAGCACGCGCCTGTGCGGTCCCGGTGGATGTGGTCTCGGGCTTCGTGGTGCGCGTCGCCTCGGTGCCGGGGCTCGCAATCTTGAAGCTCATCGCATGGGCCGACCGCGGAGCCAGTGATCCGAGAGACGCGATCGATCTGGCGACCCTCCTGCGCCAGTACGGGGACGCGGGCAACGAGGGCCGGTTGTATGACACAGAGATTGCCGTCCTCGAGGTCGCGAACTATGATTTCGAGCTCGCCGGAGCACGGCTCCTCGGCATGGACGCGAGCCGAATCGCCGCCCCCACGACACGCGCCCAAGTCCACTCGATCCTCGACGATGCGGTTCGACTGGATCGCCTGATCCGCGACGTGGCGCGAGGACTCGCGGCCGAGGATCCCGTCGCGACGGCCGGCGGATTGCTCGCTCAGTTCAATGCGGGGTTTCGCGAGGCGCAATCCGACGCCGCGCCGAACTGATCCGGGCCGCTGCGGCTCTCCAGGTCTCATGCCCCGAGCGTCACGGGCGCCCGCCGGACTCGAGGCGAGGAAGAACGTAGGGGCGGGTCTGCTGCTCGGCAGTCCGCTCGTCATCTGAGTCAGCGCCCACGCGCTCCGCCGGACGGCCGCGGATCCCGCGCGCTTCCACCCGCTCCACCGCGCAATCCGCCGCCGGACGTGGCAATTCGTCGCGACCTCCGTGCTCGGGGCGACGGCGCTCGAGGTGAGCCGGGCGGGAACCCACCGCATGCCAAGCTATCTGGCGAGCTCGTGACGATCGGCGAGCGGCCCCGGAAACCTAGGGCTCAGGGACGACGAATGATACGGTGAGGGCAATGCGTTTCGGCTCCGTCTTCACGGCTCGCCGCCCACGAGTCCCGAGACCGAGTCCGCTCCACTATCACTACTGCGATGGGTGCGATCACGAGTGGCCCCATGAGGAACCCCCATGCCTCTGGCACTGGGTGTGGCGGTGCCCCCGGTGCGTTCCGGCTGTCTCACTCGTAGAGCCGGTCACTCGGCGTCCGAGTACGGGCTGACCCCTGCCCGCTGCGTGCGTTCCGTTCGACCGTCACCCTCACCCCGTGACCTGAACCGGAGGCGCCTGTGCCGAAGATCGAAATAGCCATCAGAGACGCCATCCAGCGAGGGGCCCGGCGGCAGATTCGGCTGGTCGCCACGCCGCTCCGTCGCGAGGTGCGGCGGCTCCGCCACACCGTCGCCGGGCTGCGGACGGAGCTGATCGCCCTCCGGGCGACGGCGGCGCAGTGGAAACGGGTGGCCGAGCAGACCCCCTGGTCCTCGACGGTGTCCGATGAGACGGTCAAGGCCGCTCGCCTGTCGCCGCGGCTGATCCAGAAGCTCCGGGCGCGGCTCGGGCTGAGCCAGACCGCGCTGGCCAAGCTCGCGGGGGTGAGCGGGGCGGCGGTCGTGCAGTGGGAGCAGGGCCGGGCTGCGCCGTCCGGGGACCACCGGAAGGCGGTCGTGGCGCTCCGGACGCTCGGCCGGCGAGAGGTGAAGCGCCTCTTGGCTCGGATGCCGACGCCGGCCGCGAAGCGGAGACCACGATCCCGGAAGGGACGGCGCGGGGCGCGGCGGCGCGGCTAAGGGGCCAGGCTCCAAGGGACCTCGGCAAGAACGGGAGCGAGGGCGACCGTGATCTTCGCCGACCTCCACTCGCCGATCGTGTTGGCGTTTCTCGCCCGCTGCCCCACCCGTCAGAATGCCCAGGTCCCTGGTGCCGGTTTTGGTGCCGGTTCGGCATCGAAATGAGGCATAGTCGGTCACGGCACGACAACGGCGCGGCCCCGGCCAAGTGCTGATCTCGTCGTACGTCATCACGCTCGGGCGCAGTAGGTCGCAGGTGGCGCGCACGCACTTCTAAGCCGTGGGTCGGGGGGACCCAACGATTCCCTCCACTCGGCGACAGGCACGGCCAGCCTCCCTATATCCAAGCTTCAGTACCCCTTGGACGGTGTGCCTCCCGGCGGTGGCGACGGGAAGGCTGTGCCCGAAGCGCCGCGCCCGGCCGGCTCGGTCTTGCCCGGCCGGCCCAGGACCTGAACTTCGCAGCGCAGCCGGTCGCCGAGCCGGTCTTTCTCCATCTCGAGGATCGTAGCCGGCCAACAACCTTGAACTTGCCGTGGGGCTCCAGCGGGGGTTCGAACCCGTGTTTCAGCCTTGAGAGGGCGGTGATGAGCGTTGCAGCGATGCCGACTTGCCGGGCGGTTGCCACCTGCGGTTGCCACCACGCGTTCGAGTGGGCAGGGGCGCGTACCCCGATACCACCTCGGCAGCGTGTCTGGTCCGTGAGCGCAGCGTAACGACGCATCATTTCTCGATGTGGTCGCGCCGGCGCTGGAAGTGGCTGTTGGACATCCTGGAGCGCGGGGTGAAGCCGTCGAGTCTGCGGAGGAAGGCATCCCCTGGCGCCGTGTTCGAGGATCAAGTATAGTCAGGGCGTCAGGACGCGGACCGTCCTGCGAGGCCTTGGCGAGGGGGCCGTGATGTTGGAAAGCTCGTCTCTGGTTCTGGGCTCACTATTATAACTTGAGCTTGGCCAGCCCCGCCTCGTCGATCATTGCTCGTGACGCCACGGATTCCCTTCGAGGCCCCGGTGGATCGAGTGCGCTGTCGGCCAAACGAACCGCGTCCATGACTCCGACGTCATCTTCACCACACTCGACCGATCGGAGCATTCTGTCGGTCCGATCCTCGCGGGACCGGGGTTGACATGCAGCTAGAGGGGAAGCGGGCGATCATCACGGGTGGTGCCTCTGGAATTGGCGAGGCGACTGCGCGGATGATGAGCGACCGGGGGGCCCGGGTCGCAATCCTTGACATCGACGACGCCCGCGCCAGGGCCGTCGTCGCCGATCTCGCCGGCGCGATCGCCCGCAACTGCAACGTAAACGACTCGTCCGCGGTGGACACACGATCTGCTTCCTCTGCTCCTATGACTCGTCGTATTTGACCGGGCAGACGATCAGCCCGAACGGGGGCTACATCACCGTCTGATCGACCACAGGCCGGATCACGCAAGCCTCCTCGGCCAGTCCGGCTCCAACCCAGTCGGCCCTCACGTTCCCGAGTCGTCGCGTCGGAGGGCTTCATACTCCTCGATGGCTGCCTCCCACTCGGCAAGGTCATCGTCGGATAAATTGGGCAGATTGGGCTGTGTCACGAGGAGGCCCGTGCGCTCGAAGGCATGGATCTTCGCAGGGTCGAGGCCCGCAGTCTTCATCGCCGCGGTGAATTGCGCTCGGGCCGCCGGCTCGTCCAGCGGCCGGGGCTGATCGGCGTCGGGATCGAAGAACACCGGATCCCCGGGGCGGGGATCGCGGCCGAACTTCGCCGTGAATCGGTCGCGCTGCTCGAGCAGCGTTGCCAGCAACTCGTCGTCCATGCAGTCCAAGGGGAATCTCTCGCGGCGCATGTCCAGCCCTCCGATTTCCCTGGGTGGCGTGACGGCTAGCCAGTCAGCGCGGCCCTCGCTCATCCGAGCGTCGTCATCTCGCCGTCAGCGCTTCCCTCCTCGCCCCTCCCGACCTGGCGCCCCATGCGCCGCCTCGGTCCCTCGGGGTTGAGGAATCCATTATCATACGAGATGATACATCGTAGCAATCGTACAGAGCCTACCTCAACGGGTCTCGGTGGCGAGAGCGGCCGCCAACGGAAGGGGAAAGCCATGAGCGTGCCGGGATTCCGGCTGGACGACCGCGTTGCTATCGTGACGGGAGCGAGCCGGGGCATCGGCCGTGCCATCGCCCTCGACTTGGCGCGAGCCGGCGCCCACGTCGTGCTCGCCGCCCGCAAGGCGCCTGACCTCGAGGCGGTCGCCCATGAAATCACGAGCCTCGGCCGACGTGCCCTCCCCGTTCCCGGTCACATGGCCCGCCGGCCGGACATCGATCGGCTCTTCGACGTCACCGAGCGGGAGTTCGGCCGCCTCGACATCCTCGTCAACAACGCGGCCACCAACCCCGTCTTCGGTCCCGTCATCGAGATCGAGGAGGAGGTCTGGGACAAGATCATGGCGCTCAACGTGAAGGGCTACCTCTTCGCGACCCAGCGGGCGGCGAAGGGCCTGATCGCCGCGGGAAAGGGCTCGATCGTCAACGTGTCGTCGGCCGGTGGATTTCGAGCCAGCCAGGGGATGGGCGCCTACGCGGTCTCGAAGGCCGCGGTCATCATGCTCACGCGGGTCCTGGCGAAGGAATTGGGGCCGTTCGGCATTCGGGTCAACGGGATCGCACCGGCGATCGTCGAGACCCGCTTCAGCGAGCTCTTGTGGAAGACCCCGGAGATTCTCGATCAGTACCTGAAAGCCACTCCACTGGGACGAATCGCCCAGCCGGAGGAGATCTCCGGCGCGGTCGTGTACTTGTGCTCCGACGCCGCCAGCTATGTGAACGGTCAGGTGATCGTTCTCGACGGCGGCCATCTCGCCTAAGTACCGATCGGCCCGGGGGTGCACGCAATCCGACCCGACGGTTGCATCACGAAGGAGGGAGTACCATGCGTGACTTCACTGGCCGTGTTGCGGTGGTCACTGGTGCGGCCAGCGGCATCGGCCGCGCGCTGGCCGAACGGTTCGCCCGGGAGGGCATGAAGGTCGCCCTCTCGGATATCGAAGAACGGGCCCTTGAGCAGACCGCGGGCGAGATGCGCACCGCGGGCCACCAGGTCCTTGCGGTCCGGACCGACGTGGCGGACGCCGCCAGCGTCGAGGCCCTGGCCCGGGACACGCTGGCCGCGTTCGGCGCGGTTCACATCGTCTGCAACAATGCCGGCGTGGTGCCGGGCGAGCGCTTCCGCCCCGTGTGGGAGTATGCGCTCGAAGACTGGCGGTGGGGGCTCGACGTCAACCTCTGGGGCGTGATCCACGGTGTGCGGACATTCGTCCCGACGCTGCTCGCCCAGGGAGACGAGGGCCACGTCGTCAACACGGCCTCGATCGCCGGCCTGATCAGCGGGTCCGGCTCACCCGTCTACGGAGTGGCCAAGCACGCCGTGGTGCGTCTCACCGAGGCACTCTACGCCAGCCTTCGTGAAATGGGCGCCCGGATCGGCGCGTCGGTGCTGTGCCCCGGCCTGGTCCAAACCAACATCTACCGCTCGGAACGAAACCGGCCGGCACATCTGCGCCACGAGGGAGCCGGGAAGGAATCGCCGGCTGACGCTGCAGCGGAAAAGATTCGCCCCGGGGGGCTGACTCCGGAGGAGGTCGCCGATCAGGTCTTCGACGCGATCCGCTCGGACCGCTTCTATGTCATCACGACGAGCACCTTCGATGACGCGATCCGATCGCGGAGCGACGACATCCTCGCCCGTCGCAATCCCGTCTTTCCGGGGCTTCTCGAGCTCGCTCAGCGCGACAGCCGGATTCGCTAGGGGGGAACACGCGATGGGTCGTCTGTCGGACAAAGTTGCCCTGATCACGGGGGCGGCCTCGGGCATCGGCCGCGCGACCGCCGAGCGGTTCGCCGAGGAAGGCGCGCGCCTGGTCGTCTCGGACCGGGTGGACGACAAGCTCGCCGCGACCGCCAAGGTCTTGACGGATGCCGGGGCCTCCCCCCTGTCGATCCACTTGGACGTGACGCGCGAAGAGGAGTGGGTCGCGGCGATCGCGACCATCGAGCGCCACTTCGGCCGGCTCGACGTGTTGGTCAACAACGCGGGCTACGGGGTGCTGAAGCGGATCGCCGAGACATCCCTCGAGGACTGGCGGAGTATCATCGCCGTCAACCTCGACAGCGTCTTCCTCGGTGTGAAGCTCGCGATCCCCCTCATGGCGAGAGGCGGCGGCGGCTCCATCGTGAACGTCTCGTCGATCCGCGGGCTGGTCGCGGGCGAGGGCTCCGGAGCTTATTGCGCGGCGAAGGCGGGCGTTCATCTCTTCACCAAGGTGGCGGCGCTCGAATGCGCGGCGGAGAAGAATGGCATTCGGGTGAACTCCGTCCACCCGGGCTTCGTCGATACGCCCCTGACCGCGCCACAGCTCACCAACCAGGAGTGGCAGCGACGAAGCCTCGAGAAGACCCCGGCCGGACGTCTCGCCACCCCGCGCGAGATCGCCGACGCGATCCTCTATCTGGCCTCCGACGAATCCAGCTTCGTCAACGCCTCGGCCCTGGTCATCGACGGCGGTTTCACCGCTCGGTAAGCCTCAAGCCGTGGCATCTCCGAGGAAAAACCGCGTGAGGAACTGGGCCGTTTCGCGGGGCGCCTGAATCTGGGGAAAGTGCCCGGCTCCCGGGATGATGACGGGGTCGACTGGTCGGGGCAGCGTGCGAGCGACCTCGGCGACCACGGGGCCGGCGCCCGGCGAGTCTACGAGGATGCGCCGGAACCGGTCACCCAGCTGGCGATCGCACCACTGCCAGGAATGATCGAGCCACCCAACTCGTGGAGCAGCACGAGCCGCGGCGCTCCCGTCGAGCCCCTCGCACCTCGCAGTGCACGTCAACCGCCCCCACTGCTCGACATCGCGCTCTTGTCTCCCTCAGCGAGCTCCCCAACGTCCCCGTGCGAACCGTGACCGCGTTCACGCCGCGCCGTCGGGAACGAGCACGAGAGTGCCGAACGCCTCACGCTGCTCCAGCACCCGATGCGCTTCCCCGGCCCGCGCCAGCGGCAGCGTCTCGTGAACGACCGCCTGCAGATCCCCCTGGGCCGCCAGGTCCAGCACCCGTTCCAGATCGGCGCGGCTCGCCGCGAACGAGCCGATGAGACTGATCTGCTTGGCGAAGAGCGGCCAGAGGTCGAGGCTTACCCGTGATCCGGTATGCGCGCCGCACGTGACGAGCCGGCCCATCGGGGCGAGGGAGCGCACGCTGTCGTCCCAGGTGGCGGCCCCCACGTGCTCGAACACCAGGCTGACCCCCCGCCCGCCCGTGGCCGCGCGAACCTGGCGCCACCAGCCGGGCTGGCTGTGGTCGATGACGACATCGGCGCCCAGCGCCTTCGCCTTCTCGCGCTTCCCCGCGCTGCCCGCGGTAACCAGAACCCGGGCGCCGTGCCGGCGCGCGATCTGGACCGCGTAGACGCCGACACCACTCCCCGCGGCGACGACCAGCACGTCATCCCCGGGCCGCACCTCGGCCCGACGCACGAGCATGTGCCAGGCGGTGGCACCAGCCGCGGCGATGGCCGCCGCCGTCACGAAGCTCGCCGCCGGCGCCAACCGCAGGAGGCGGCCGGCGGGCGCCACGGCGTACTCGGCGTAACCGCCCTCCGTGTCGAACCCGAAGACCCGCGCGCCGGCGCAGAGGTTGTCCTCACCACTGCTGCACATGGGGCACGAGCCGCAGTAGAGCACGGGGTTGACCAGGATGCGGTCCCCGACCTTCCAGTCCGTGACGGCATCCCCGAGGACGGCCACCTCGCCGGCCACCTCGCCCCCCGGGGTGTGCGGGAGGCCACCCTTGCCCTTGATCTGGCCGGCCCGCGACAGCAGGTCAGCCCGATTCACGCCGCAGGCCCGCACGCGCACCAGCACCTCGCCCGGGCCCGGCACCGGCACCGGGATGCGGTCCAGCCGAAGGGCGTCCCAGCTGCCGAATTCATGGAAGCGCACCGCCTGCATCAACCTGGCCACGGGGGTCCCTCGCCCGTCTCCACGGCTCCGGCGCCGGTCCCCTGTCCCGCCCCGGGGTTTCGACTCCAGTAGGGCTGCAGTGACGCCCACGCCTGCCTCGCCTGCTGACCGGGCGGCAGCCGCCGCAGTTCGGCCGAGAGGACCTCGACGCTGACGACACCGTCGAAGCCGACGGCCGCCATCACCTCGACGAACCCGTCGAGGGGGAAGACGCCCTGGCCCGGCAGGACACGGCGGTGCCGGCTCTCGTACGCGAGGTCGTCGGTCACTCTTGGGGGCGCGTCGTTGAACTGCAGGTACGCGATCTCATGGCGCTCGAGCTGCCGCAGGCCGTGCCACGAGTTGGCTCCGCGAAAGAACATCCACGTGTCCAGGAGCAACCCACATCGATCCCAGCCGAGCGCTGCGCACAACTCCCGCGCCATGTCGAGGGTTGACACCGCCCCGTACGGCAGGAACTCGACCGCGAGTCGCACGCCCGCCTCGTTGAGCACGTCGGCACAGCGAGCGAGTCGGTGCCGCACCGCGGGGCCGGGCGGGAGATCGATGGCGGTCGCGCAGAGCCTGGCGCCGGTGGCCGTGGCCAGCCCGGCCAGGCGGCGAGCGGCCTCGACTTCCCCGGCCTGCTCGCCGATACGAAGCACGCCGACATCCGGGCACCTCAGCGCGTAGGCCTCCAGCAGCGCGCTCAGCCTGTGCAGGTCTCCTCCATGGTCGAGATAGTCCTGCACCGAGAAGTTGTCGAGACCGACGCAGCGGAAGCCCCCGTGGGTGGCGGCATCGAGAACCACGTCGAGGGGGTGCAGCACGCTTGGGACCGGCACGCTCTCGGCACCGGTCATCCCGGGTAGGAGCACGGTGTTCAAGGCCGGGAACGACAGTTCGGCCATCAGCTCCGGAAGAGCTCCACCTCTTCTCCCATGACGGCGATCCGGCGCCCCCGCATGTCCCCCACGTGCGCGACCGCCGCGGCCCACTCCGGGCTCTTCAGCGCCCGCTGGAGATCCTCGGCCGAGTCGAAGCTCAGGCACGACAGGCCGTCCCAGCCCTCGGAGCGAGGCTCGAAAGCGCGGTCGATGGCCGTGTGTCGCCAGGCCCGCAGCCCCGGCAGACGGTACGTCAGCTCGGCGTGCGGCCCCCGCCACCAGGTGATGAACTGCTCGTGACTCCAGTCCGCCGGACGGGCCGCCAAGAGAACGAGGTTGTACATCTCTGGTCCCCTCCATGCTGTGCGGTGGCTAGGCTCCGGCTATCGCCCTTCGGATCAGCGGTGGCGGCTCGTTGTCACGTCGTCCGCCTCGCGTCTGGTGGGCGGCCGGCCACGGCGCGGCACGCCGGGCTCGCAGTAGAAGCTGACGTAGCGCGCGATGCGGCCGTCGTCGTCGAGGCTCAGGCTCGAGATGAAGCCGCCCGTTCCCCCGCCCGGCAGATCCTCCACGACGCCTTCCAGCAGGCAGTTCGGCCCACGCTGGAGACAGACCTCGATCCGGTGCGTGAAGCTGCGCTTGCCCCGGGCCTCGAACGCGGCGAGGAGCTCGTGATGACCACGGAACTCGACCCGCCGGTTGCTGGTGATGCCGGTGTGCCGGTACGGAGGATGCGAGTAGAGCACGTCGTGGCTGAAGCAGTGCACGGCCTCGACGAACGCTCCGCGGTCGAGCGCCGCGAAGTATCGATGCAGCACCTCGGCGGCGTCGGCCGAGGCGCCGGCCGGAGCCTCCACCCGCGGGCCGGGCGCGACCGCGGGCGTACACATGTACGCGAGGTACCGCTCCATCAGGCCGGTGCCGTCGAGCTGAAGGCTGGCAGTGAACGTGGCCGAGGCCTCGCCGGTCGGCGCGTCGCGCACCACGCCCTCGACTAGGCACGACGCGCCGTCGCTGACACACAGGAGGACCTCGTGCCGACGGGGCTGGACCCCCCGCTCCTCGAACAGCGCCCTCAGCGCGCTTCGACCTTCCACTTCGTTGCGCGGATCCACTTCGTGCGCGCCGCGCCGCGGCACGGCGTACCGAACATCGCTCGAGAAGCTGTTCGCCGCGTCGTCGAATCGGCCGTTGTCGAGCGCGGTGTAGTAGGTGGCGAGCCGTTCCGGCACTGCATCGCCGAGCGTGGTCATGGCATCTCCTTCTTGGGACGCGACCCCGGTGTGGATGCCCAGGGACCGGCCAGCTCCGATCGACCCGGCCACCCCTGTGCCTCGCCGGCCTCCGGGGTTCCGCCGCCGCCGCCGGTGCGCAGACGATCCCGCAACGCGGCCCCCAGCGCCCGGTGGTGGCGGCGCTGGTCCCCCCAGGCCGCCTGCAGGGTGAGCGCACGCTTGAGGTAGAGATGAAGGTCCAGCTCTTCCGTGAACCCGATCCCCCCGTGGACTTGCAAGGCGCTCTCGACGGCCTGCCGCCCGCTGCGCGAGGCGTAGGCCTTCGCGATGCGCGCGATCCGGGCCGCTTCCGGGCCGACCTGCTTCGCCAGGAGCACCTGGCTCAGATAGCAGATGCTGCGCAGCGTCCGGCACCGCATCGCCACGTCAGCCAGCTCGTGCTGCACGGCCTGAAAGCTGCCGATGGGGCGACCGAACTGCGTCCGCTGCCGCGCGTACTCGACGGACATGTCCAGCACCCGCTCGCCGATACCGAGGAGCTCTGCGGCCACCATGGCCCAGGCGTGCATCTCGACGGAACCGAGAAGGGCCCGCGCCGGCTCCCCACGGGCCAGGACGCCATTCACCGCGGCTCCGTCCGCCGAGATCACGCACGGCCGGTCGGCGCAGTCCGCGCTCGGCAGGCGGCGGATCGTGAGCCCCGGCGCCGGCGGCTGCACCGCGACGACGACCGGCGCCTCGCCGTCCCACGCGACGAGCACCAGCCAGTCCGCGACGTCGGCGAACGGGGCCACGACCGCACGGCCGGTGAGTGCGCCACGCGCCACGGTCAGTCGGTCGGCCGGGCCTTTGACCGGACCGCCGGGACGGCCCATCGCGATGACCGGGGCGTCCCCCCGAAGCCCACCGCACCGCTGCAGCACCGGACGCCAGAACATGGTCTCGAACACCGGGCCCGGAAAGAGCGCCCGCCCGACCTCCTCCAGCAGGGCGCCCGCCTCCACCGCTCCGAGACCCGGCCCGCCCTCGGACTCGGGCACCAGGAGGTCGAACCAGCCGAGCCGTGCCGCCTCGAACCACCGCTCCCGCGGGAAGCCGTCCCGAAGGGACCGCAGCGCCTCGGATGTCCACGCGTCCGTCAGGAAGGCGCGAGCGGCGGCCGCCACCTGGCGCTGGACGTCGTTTCGCTCGAGCGCCATCGTGCCTATCCCCGGGGGAGCCCCAGCAGCCGCTGGGCGACGATCGTCCGCTGGATCTGCGAGGTGCCTCCGTAGATGGACGCCGCCCGCGAGAAGAGATAGTCGTGGAGCCACCGGGCGCGGTCCAGGACCGAGCCGTCGAGCGCGGTGGCGGTGCGCGGGTCCTCCAGGAGCTCCAGCGCCAGCGCGAAGAGCCCCTGGTCGGTCTCCGTCAGCAGGAGCTTCTCGATGGAGGTCTCCTCGCCGAGCGCCCCATCCCGGATCCGATCGACGGTCCGGTAGCCCTGGGCCTGCATCACTTCTACGAGCACCTCGCATTCGCCGAGCCGCTCCAGCACGGTCGCGTCGTCCAGGTCCGGGTGGTCCTCGTCGAGGAGTTGCTGCATCAGCTCGTCCAGGGCCACCCGGAACTCGACCTGGCGCCGGAGCGCCGCCGGACCCCGCTCGTGCTGGAGGGTGTCCATGGTCACCGCCCAGCCGCCATGAAGCGGGCCCAGCACATTCTCCAGCGGGACGCGGACCTCGTCCAGGAAGATCTCGCTGAATTCCTCGTCGCCGGTCATCTGGACGATGGGCCGGACGGTGATGCCGGGACTCCGCATGTTCACCAGGAGGTAGCTGATCCCCGCGTGCCGGGGGCGGTCGGGATCGGTGCGGGCAAGGACGGCGCACCACTCGGCGTACTGAGCCCACGTGGTCCAGACCTTGTGGCCGGTCACCACGAGCGCGTCGCCGTCCGCGGTCGCCCGGGTCCGGAGCGACGCCAGGTCGGAGCCCGCGCCCGGCTCCGAGAACCCCTGGCACCACAGCTCGTCGCCGCGCAGGAGCGGGGCGACGTGCCGGCGCCGCTGCGCCTCGGTTCCGAAGCCCAGGATCGTCGGACCCACGACCTCCAGGCTGACGAGTCCGACCGGCGGCGGCGCCTTGGCCCGGGCCATCTCCTGGTTGAAGATGATCTGGTCGATGGCCGAGCCGCCCTGCCCCCCGTACTCGCGCGGCCAGCCGAGGCCCACCCAGCCGGCATCGTAGAGCTGCCGCTGCCAGGCGCGCAGCACCCGGTGCCGGCCGGCCAGGTCCTTCGGAAGCAGGCCGGGGCGGTTCCGCGCCAGCCAGTCGCGGGCGCTGACACGGAGCGCTTCCTGCTCGGGCGTGAACGAGAGGTCCGAGGGATCCCCCTGGATCAGCCGCGCGTCGCGATCACCGTGGAGCTGGCGCCGAAGAGGCCGTAGACCTGGCTGAGTCCGGCGTTGGCGCCGCCGACTTGACGGCCGCCCGCCTGGCCCGAGAGCTGCCACACCAGCTCGCACACCTGCGCCAGCCCCTGGGCGGCCACCGCCTCGCTCAGCGACGAGAGCCCCCCGCTGGGGCACACCGGCAGCGTACCGCCGATCCGCAGCGCCCCGGCCCGGAGCAGCGCCTCGGCCTTGCCGGGCTCGCACAGATCGAGGGCTTCCAGGTAGGCGAGGACGTGCCACGCGGAATTGTCCGGCAACTCGACGAAGTCGATCTCCCGGGGACCGAGGCTGGCGGCCTCGTAGGCTCGGACGGCGGCCTGCCGACTCTCGCTCAGCGACGGACCACGCTTGCCGGTGGCCGCGGCCAGCATCGGCATCCGGATGCTCGGATCGTCGAAGACGGCGGTGCCGATGGTGGCGGCCCGCAGGTGCACCCCGGTGCTGCCGCGCTCCCGGGCGACCCGATCGCGGCAGAGCACCACGGCGGCCGCCCCGTCACCGGTGGCGCACAGCTCGAGCAGGCGCAGTGGGTCACACACCATGGGCGAGGCCAGCACTTCCTCGAGGGTGAAGCGCTTGCGGAAGCGCGCCAGCGTGTTCAGGCTGCCGTGCTCGCTGAGGAGCACCTTGACGGCGGCCAGGTCTTCCGCGGTAGTGCCGTACTCCGCCATGCGGCGCCGGCACTCCAGGGCCCAGTAGGCCGGGTTCGAGGCGCCCACCGCCTTCCAGCGCAGATCGTCAACGTCGAGCGGCAGCTTGACCACTCCGGGCACCTGGGGAAGAAAGCCGTCGGGAGACTTGTCCACGCCCACTGCAACGGCGATGTCCACGGAGCCCGAGGCGATCTCCAGATAGGCGCTGCGGAGCGCCGTCCCGGCACTCGCGCAGGCCGCGAAGCTGTTGGTGACCGGCACGCCGGTCTCTCCGAGCGCGTAGACGAGCTGGTTCCCGGCCATCGCGCCCGGCAGCCCACCCCAGATGTGGATACTCGCACCGAGGAAGCCGACCTCCCGCCACAGGATGCCGGCGTGTCCCAGGGCGCGCTGCACGGCGTCCACCCCCAGGTCGATGAAGGTCTTGTCCGGGAATTTCCCCCAGGGGTGCATCCCCACGCCCATGACGACCACCGCGCTCATGGCCGGCCTTCCCGCGCCAGCTCGAATCCCCAGCCGATCACGTCACGACCCCGCTCGTCCCGGTAGAGGGAGGCCGGACGCAGCGTCGCCGCCGTGCCGATCCGCATCTCGCCCCCGTCCCAGCCCAGCACCTGGCCCAGCACGCCGATCCCCAGGTCGTACTCCACGAGGACGATGGGGATGGGCACGAAGGGCGTCCGCTGGCCGAAGGGACCGGGCGGCGGATAGTGCTGCACCGTGTAGCTCACGAGCCGGCCTGTCCCCTCCAGGTGTTCGGTCGCCGTCGCCACCTGGACGCAGTCGGGATTCTTGCACCACTCCCGCCGGGGAAAAGAGACGTCGCGGCACTTGGGGCAGACCGACACGATGAGCCGGATGCCATCCCCCCCGGCTGTCCAGTCGAGGAGGCCCTCGGCGACGAATACCCGCGCGTCAGCCACCGCTCGGCCCACCTTCCTGCGCGATCCGCTGCCGCAGGAGCTTCTTGTCGACCTTGCCGAACTCGGTCTTGGGCAAGCGATCCACGAGCTGGAGGAACTCGGGCCACTTGTACTTGGCCATGCCCTGGCCCTCCAGGTGGGCGACCAGCTCCGCCAGGCTGGGCTGCTGGCCCGGCCGCGGCACCAGGACGGCGCAGATGCGCTCCCCCAGCCGCGGATCCGGGCGCCCCACGACCGCGACCTCCAGCACGGCCGGGTGCCGGCTCAGGGCCAGCTCCACCTCCGCCGGGTCCATGTTGAGCCCCCCGCGGATGATCTGATCCTTCACCCGGCCCACGATGCGGACGAACCCCTCCTCGTCTCGCACGAGGAGGTCGCCGGTGAGCAAGGCGCCGTCGGGGGTCATCTTCGTCTGCTCGGCGCCGAGCCCGGGCACGTACCCCCTGAAGAGCGACGGCCCCCGCACACCCGCCTGCCCGACCTGCCCGCGCGGCAGCACGCGGCCGTTCTCGTCGTAGGCCTCCAGCGTGGTGCCCGGGAATGGCACGCCGTCGTAATGGAGCTTGCGCTCGGGCGGGTCGGAGAGACGCGGCGACGCGTGACCGAGGCACTCGGACATGCCGAACATGCGCAACGCCTCGAGGCCCAGCCGCTCCTTCGCGAGCTGGATCAGCTCCGCGGAGTTGGCGCTGCCGCCCACGGCCATGGCCCTCATGGAGGTGAGCGGCTGGGTCCACTGCCCCGAACGCGCCAGCTCGACCATGGCGTGCAGGTGAGAGGGGACGCCCATGGCCCAGGCGCAGCCGTGCTCGGTGATGAGCTCCAGGGCGCGCCGCGGATCCCACTCGCTCATGATGACGAGCGGAAACCCGTACGCCAGGGACATGTGGCCGTTGAAGGTCCAGCCGGGCGCCGAGCCGAACGGAGAGATGTTGAGGATGGGTTCCCCGGGCTGGACCCCGGCGATGGCGGCGCACGCCTTGGCGGCGTAGTTGAGAGCGCTGGCGCCGTGCTGCACCGCCTTCGGCACGCCGGTCGTCCCGGCGGTGAACCCGATGAGGCTCAGCGGGTCTTCCTCGTCCGGCGTCGCCCGGCCGGCGGCCGGTAGCGTCCCCGCGCGGCCCCACTGCACGTACAGCGGCCCGTCCACGCTCGGAAGGGCAGCGCCCTCGCCGCGCTCCCGGGAGATCATGGCCATCGGGGCCAGCCGCTCGATGATCACCCGGCGGTCGTTCCGGTCGAGCTTCGGACTCTGGGGGCAGAAGACGGCGCCGAGCCGGGAGACGGCCAGCCCCACGACGAGGCTGTCGACCGAGTTGTGCGCCTCGGCCAGGATCCGATGACCCTGGCCGACCCCGTGGGCCGACAGGAGCCCGGCCAGCTCCTCGGAACGCTGGGCCAGCTCCCGGCGCCTCGCCCGCCGTGGACCCGCGATGGCCGCGACGGCCTCCGGCTGCGCCGCCAGGAGTTCCGAGAACAGCGTCCAGAGCCCATCGGTCCGCCACGCGATGCCGTCAGCCTTGTGCTCCATCGGCGTTCCCCTATCCGGTCAACGGGCTCGCGTCCCGCGCGGTGCCGCCCTGGGCCCACCCGGCTGTCTGCGCCGCCCGGAGGCCGAAGGTGAGGGCGAGCGCCAGCCCGCCCGCATAGCCGAACTTGTAGACGTCGCCGACGTCGGCGCCCGCGGCGAAGAGGCCGCGAATCGGCCGTCCGGCGGCATCCAGTACCCGCGCCGCTTCGTCCACGCGCAGCCCGCCGTGCGTGAACGTGATGGCCGGCTCGACGACCAGCGCGTAGTACGGCGGCTGGTCCATCGGGCGCAGGAAGTGCGACCGCGGCGGACTCAGGCGCTCCGGCGCCTCCCGGGCGTCTCGGTTGTACTCCCGGATCGTCCGGACCGCCCGCTCGCCGTCGAACCCCCACCGCGACGCCGCGGCGGCCAGGTCCGACAGCGCCGGCACCCGGGCGCCCAGGGAGCCGTGCTCCAAGGCGACCTGCAGCTTGTCCTCCGCGGGGACGCCCTGCACGAACGGCTTGACGACGTGCTCGGCCTGGACGTAGGCGTCCCAGACCAGGAGACCGCGCGCGTGCGACTCGAAGACCAGCATGTCGGTGCTGTAGAAGTCGCCACGGCTCTCGTCGGTGAACCGGAGCCCCGCCTCGTTGAGCAGAATCGAGTAGTCGCTCTGGTACTGGGAGAGGGATCCGAAGCGCTCCGGGTTGTCCAGACGCGCAGGCGAGCAGACCAGGTGGCCGTAGAAGCCGGGGTTGTCTCCGGCCCAGACGCCGCCGGCCTGCTGGGCGAGACGGATGCCGTCGCCGGTGCTGTAGTGATTCGAGCGGAGCGGGATCGTGCGGGCGTTCGGGTGGATGCGCTCCGCGCGCAGATCGGGGTCGCCCTGGTAGCCCCCGGTGGCGACGAGCGTCGCCGGCGCCTCCGCGTCGACGGCGCCGCTGGGATCGAGGATGCGGGCCCCCCGGACGGCGCCGGCGGTGTCCTGAATCAGCCGCTCCACGCGGGCGCTGACCACCAGATGGCCGCCGTGGGACTCGATCGTCGTGATACACCCCTTGAAATGGCTCTCCACGTCGATCTGGTAGCCCCGTCCGTGCAGGACGGGAATCGGCGGGGACATGCCCACGCCTCTCGCGCGGAGCCAGGTGATGGCCTCGGCGTAGCTCTCCACCACCACGCGTCCGAGCCTGGGATCGCCCTCGTTGTTGCTGCGCATCATCCACTCGGCCGGAACCGTCCACAGGTAGCCGCCGGACAGCAGGGCCGACCCGCCGGGCTCCGGCGCCTTCTCGACGACCAGGACCCGTGCCCCCGCCTCGGCGGCCCGCGCCCCGGCCGAGAGACCGGCCATCCCGGCCCCGATCACGAGGAGGTCACACTCGAGTCGGTCTGGCATCTGTCTGCTCCTGTCCGGAGGCGTTACGGCCGGCGACCCGTGGCCGTCGGGGCGGCGGCGGGGTCCGCATAGTGACCGAAGTAACCGACGCGCAGGGCCTCGCTGGCGGTCGCCTCGTTGATGGAGCCCTGGAAGCAGACCTTGCCCTGCTCGAGGATGACCATGCTCGAGGCCAGGCGAATCGCGTGCGTCGCCATCTGCTCGATGACGACGACCGTCACCCCGCCGCGGTTCAGCTCGCCCAGGATCTGGTAGAGACGCTCCACGAGCTTCGGCGCCAGGCCCAGGGAAGGCTCGTCAACGACCATGATCCGCGGCTTGGCCATCAGCCCCCGCCCCACCGCCAGCATCTGCTGCTCGCCCCCGCTCAGCATTCCGGCCCGCGTGTCGAGGCGCGACCGGAGCTCGGGCAGGATCTCCAGCACCTCCGGCAGGTTCCGCTCGATGTCCGTGCTGGCGTGACCGACGCCATAGCCCCCGAGAATGAGGTTCTCCCGGACGGTCAGCTTCCTGAACAGGCGGCGTCCCTCCGGGATGAGGGCGATTCCCGGGCGGTCGGGCCCGCGACTGCCGTCCGTGCTGCCGCGGGTGTCGCCCACGCTGACCTGTCCGGCCGTCGGGCGCAGCATTCCCGCCATGATGAGGCCGAGGGTCAACTTCCCCGCTCCGTTCGGCCCGAGAATCGCCACCACCGACCCGGCGGGCACTTCGAGAGAGACGTGGTCCAGCGCCAGGACTCCGTCGTAGCGGTGCGTCACGTCTTCCACCCGCAGCGCCGGCGGGCGCGTCTGGGGGACAGGACCCGCGGCGACCGGCCCGGGGGCCGATCTCACGACCGCCGGCTGTTCGGTCGCCGCTTCTCCAGCCGCCGAGCCCAGGTAGGCCTCCAGCACCTTCGGGTCTTCCTTGATCCGCTCGGGCGGACCCACGGCGAGCACCCGACCGAAGTCGAGCACGACGACCGTGTCCGTGATGCTGAGGACCTCCTGAACGGCGTGGTCGATCAACAGAATCGACACCCCGGTCTGGCGCAGGGCCCGCAGGATCGAGCGCACCTCGGCCCGCTCTTCGGCGTCCAGACCGGAGAAGGGCTCGTCCATTATGATGAGCTGCGGGCGCGTGGCGACCGCGCGGGCGATGTCGACGATCTTCTCCACGCCGAACGGGAGCTCGGACGGATACGCCCTCGCGTAGGAGCGCAGCCGGAGCGCGTCCATCAGGCGGCCGGCGACGGCGTGGGGGTCCCCCTGATCGCGTCGCTCGGCCGCCGCCGAGCCGGCCCCCCGGCGTGCGGCGAGGACCAGCGTCTGCTCGACGGTCAACTCCTGAAAGAGCTCGGCATGCTGGAACGCGCGCCCCAGCCCATGGCGAATGCGGGCGTGCGGCGGCAGCCTCGTCAGGTCCGTGTCACCCAGCCGCAGCTCCGTGACCCGCGTCGGCCGGACGTACCCGCTGAGCACGTTCAGCAGGGTGGTCTTGCCGGCGCCGTTCGGACCGATGAGGCCCACGACTTGGCCGGGGGGCACTTCCAGCGAGACGTCGTCCAAGGCCCGCACGCTGCCGAAGAGGACGGAGACCCCCTTCACGGTCAGGGTGCTCCGGGCGCGGGTCACCAGGTCACCGACGGTGGCGGCGATCCGGTCCGACTGCGCCCGCGGACCGGTCTCGCCGGCCCCGGCCGGGGCCCCGACATTCGAGCCGACACGTGCGGCGCGCCGCCGGCCGAACCAGCGCAGGGCGCCGGGGACGACGCCCTCGGGCAGGAACAACAACACGAGGATCGTGGTCGTGCCGAAGACGAAGACCGAGATCCTCTGGGTGGCCCGCGCCAGCTCCGGGACCAGCACCAGGAAGGCGCCACCGAAGAGGGCGCCGCCGAGGCTGCCGACGCCGCCCACGACCGAGCACAAAAGCAGGTTGACGGCGACCTCCAGGACGAAGGCCTCGGGGCTGAGGAAGTTGATGCTGAAGGCGAGCGCCACGCCGCTCATGGAGGCGATCGCTCCGCTGAGGCCGAAGGCCAGGGCGTTCTCGATCGGGGGCCTCAGCCCGAGGGCCATGGCGGCCAGTCGTTGACTCTTGATGGCGAGCCAGCTGTGTCCGCGCACGCCGTAGGCCAGGAGGTCAGCGACCAGAAACGCGATGACGGCCAGGGCGATGGTCAGCAGGATCACTTCGTCGGACCGCAGGCTCCTGGCCAGGAACGTGAGGCGGGCCGGCCCCACCGCGATCCCCTCGTCACCGCCGGTCACGGAGCGCCAGCGGTTGATGACCTCGGCGGACACCATCTCCAGGGCCAGCGTCAGCAGCGCCATGTACAGTACCGAGAAGCGTCCGGCGCTGAGCCCGACCACGAAGCCGATGGCCATCGAGATGGCCGCCGCCAGCAGCAGCGCGACCTCCACCGGGACACCCTGCTGGCTCAGATTCGCCGTCAGGTAAGCTCCGATCGCGACGAACGCGATGTGACCAACCGACCAGATGCCCGCCAGGTGCGCCAGCAGCGTGATGGCCAGCGTGCCGATGCTATAGATCAGCGTGGTGTTGATCACGAACCGGGCATAGCTGCCGACGAGGTTCAGCGGGCCCGCCACCACCGCGAGCAGGAGTCCGGCGGCGATGATGATTCCGCGCCGTACCGCAGGGCGGGTCAGATCGACGCGCACGCCGGTGTGCCGGTCAGACGCGGACGCGCTGCTCGGCGCCGAGCAGGCCGCCCGGCCTCAGGAACAGCACGGCCACGATGATGGTGAAAACCATGGTGTCGCGGAAGCTCGCCGACACGTACCGTCCGGCGACGTTGTCGAGAACGCCGATGAGCAGGCCACCCACCGCCGCCCCCACCATGCTCTCCAGGCCTCCGAAGAAGACGCCGGCGAACGCCCGGAAGAGGGGTGCGCTCATCAGGGCGACGTTGATGGACGAATCGGCCGCGACGAGGAAGGTCGCGACACCGCTCAGACCGCAGCCCAGGCACCACGCGAGCCGGGCCACTCGCGCGCTGTCGATCCCGATCAGACGGGCCGCGAAGGGGTCCTCGGCCGAGGCCCGCATGGCCACGCCCAGGGGCGACCAGCGAAAGAACGCGGCGATCGCCGCCATCCCCGCCAGCGCCACTCCCGTCGCCAGCACCTTCTGGAGGGTGACGGCGATGCCGAAGATCTGCACCGTGCCTTCCACGATGGGCGGAAAGGGACGGGGCTGGAAGCCCCAGACGACGCCGACGCCCGCCTGGATCAGCAGACCCAGGCCCAGCGTGACGATCAGGGCGGCAAACAGCCGGCCCGGCCCCAGCGGTCGAATGAGCACCCGTTCCGTGGCGACACCGAAGAGGCTGGCGACGACGATCGTCACGACCAGGGCGGCCACGACGGGCAGCCCGGCGCGAATCGCCGTGGCGGCCACGAAGACCCCAGCCATTCCGATGTCGCCGACGGCCATGTTCACCACGTCCGTGGCCCGGAAGATGATGACGATCGAGAGCCCGATGAGGGCGTAGCTGGAGCCGCTGACGATCCCGGACACGATGACGGGAAGGAGGTCTTCCATGGACCCCGGCTCACAATCTGGCCGCCGCCGCGGCCTTCAGACAGCCCGATCCTCGGGCGCGTCGTCTGTCCGGATTTCTCCGGGGACGCGCGGTGACGCGGCCTCGTTGACTACCAGCTGCTTCCGGGCTCGATGAACCCGCCGATGGTCTTCCACTCGCCACCCTGAACCTGGACGCGCTGAACCATCGTGACGCCGAGGTGCTGCTCCTCCGAGAAGGTGACGGGCGGAAGCGCACCCGTCTCGTAGTTCTTCAGCGAGTGGAGGGACTTGACGAACGCCTCGCGAGTGATCGGGCCCTTGATCCGGGAGATCGCCTCGACGAAGACCTTGGCCGAGGCCCACGTGAAGAGGGACTGGAAGTCCGGCTTCGCGTCGGGGAAGTACTTCGCCAGGGCCTCACGGTACTCCTTGACGGCCGGATGGTCCGACGTGGGCGGGAGCACGAAGGAAACGGACCGGAAGCCTTCCACGGCGCCCTTGCCCAGCTCCAGCACGTCGGTGGAGGCGTTCGGCGCGTAGCTGTACAGGCTCGTCTTGAAGTTCTGGCGGGCCAGCTCCTTGGCGAGGGCGACGACCTCGAGCGTGGGCAGAATCGCGACGACCGCGTCCGGCTTGGCGGTCGCGACCTGCAGGGCGATCGGGACATAGTCGGCCGTCCCCAGCTTGACGGGCAGCAGCTTCACCGTCGCCGCCGGCACCGAGGTCTTCAGGCCGGGCTCGACGTTCTTCGCGACGGTCTCGAAGGCGGCGGGATCGTTGTGCACCACGAGGACGTTCTTGGCCCCCTCCTTGCCCGCCCATCGCCCCAGCGCCTGGGCCTGCTCCTCGTAGAGCGTCAGGACCCCATAGAGATTCTCCTTGGGCGGCTTCCACCAGCTCCCGAGACCGCCGTAGGTGTTGATCAGCGGCACCTTGGCCTCGTCCAGGACGTAGCGAAAGGCGGCCTGCGTCTGGGCCGTTCCGTTGGCGTTCACGATGGCGAACACCTGGTCGCGCTCGATGAGCTTCCGTGCGGCGGCGACCGTCCGCTGGGGGTCGTAGACGTTGTCCTCCACGATCCACTCGATCTTGCGGCCGTTGATGCCACCCCGGTCGCCGATCATCTTGAAGTACGCCTCGGTGCCCTTGCGCTGGGCCGTCCCGGCATAGGCGATGGGCCCGCTGAGGGGAAGCCACGCGCCGATCCTGATGGTCTTGTCCGTGATCCCGGGAGCGCTCTGGGTCCATCCGGTGTGGGGTAGGAGGAGCGTGGCCAGCAGTGCGGTTCCAACAGCCAGTTTCCGGGCCGGTCTCATTGCGTGTCTCCTCTCCGGAGCCTGCCGTGGGTCTGCGCGTCCACGAACGGTGAAGCGCCGGGTCAGCGCCCTCGCCAGACCGGCTGGCGCTTCTCGAGGAACGCCTGCACGCCCTCCTTGGCGTCCTCCATGTGATGGAACACATTGGCCGCCATGTGCTCCAGCACCATGAGCGTGTGGCTGTCGGCGTCCATCCCGCAGTTGAGCGCCATCTTGGTCATCCGCATGGCAAAGGGACTCTTGTCGATCAGGGGGGCGAGAAACTCCTCCAGCAGGTGGTCGAGCTTCGACGTCGGCGCCGCGTCGTTCACCAGCCCCCAGTCGGCCGCCTGGCGCCCGCTCAGCAGCTTGGCGGTGAGCATCAGCTCCTTGGAGCGTCGCATTCCGATGATGCGCGGCAGGCGATAGATAGGGCCGGCCCCGCCGAAGAGCGAGCGCCGGAGGTGGAAGTCGCCGATCTTCGCGTCGTCGGCCGCCAGGGCAAAGTCACAGGAAATCATCAGCTCGAAGCCTCCGGCCACCGCATACCCTTCTACCACGGCGATGGTCGGCTTGGCCATGGAGTAGGCGTGATCGAAGGTGCGCGCCGACTTGACGATCAGATCCATGGAGGCGCTGGACGTCTTCAAGAAATCCGAGTCGAGCATGTCGAGGTCGGCGCCCGCCGAGAAGTTGCCGCCCCGCCCCCGCACCACGACGGCCCGGGCCTCCTGGTCGTCTTCTGCCCGCTTGAGGGCGTCCCCGAACTGGGTCAGCTGCTCCCAGTTGAAGCAGTTGCGCCTCTCAGGCCGATTCAGCCAGATCGTCACGACGCTGCCGCTGCGCTCGTACTGGACGTCCCCCATTGCGTCAGATCCTTCCCCGGCCCTCAGGGCCTGCCGTGCGTGTGTGCTTCAGCGTGCCGCAACCGGCTCCGACCGTCCGTGCGGTCCCACGCCACTCGACCCGGCCCGCCGCCCGGAAGGCGTCGCCGGTTCGCGTCCTCGGGAGCAGTGCGCTGCGTCTCCAGCGACCCTGCGGCGTGACTTCGGCCGAGAAGGTCACCTGCGGGTCCTCGCGGGAGGGGGGTGTCGTCGGCAGCCGCGGGTCGCGACAGTGCGGACAGTCATGGCTCACACCCTTGTGAGAGGGTCTCGGGCGAATGGCTCACCGCCGCTGCGCCCCGGACTGGGGCCGACCGGCGAGTCAACTCTATGGCCCCGTCCAAATCCTTGTCAAGGGGGGCCTCGCGCGCGGAACCGGACCGGCCGGTAGCTCGGACGGCTCGCCCTGTCGACGCAATCACGCCATTCCCCCCTTGACAGGCAAGGACTGCCCGATGTAAGGGTCAGACCGACCGGCTGGTCGGGCACGTTGAGGCGCCGCGCCGGCTTCCCGAGGGGCGTCACCTCGCGCCGCCCAGGCCGCGGGAGCGCCGGCGAGCCCGGGCACCGCGGCCCCGCTGGTCCGGTGTGCCGGCGGTCGGTCTGCGGCACTCGCGATCGCGCAGGGCACCGCATGCCCGACAGCGAACTCTGGAGGGAGCGACGATGGACTTCGAATACTCGGCGCGCACGAAGATGTACATGGCGCAGCTCACCGACTTCATGGACAAGCACGTCTACCCCAACGAAGCGACGTTCCAGCAGCAGCTCGGGTCTGGCCCTGCCCGCTGGCAGGTGCCTCCGATCATGGAGGAACTGAAGCAGCGAGCGCGGGAGCGCGGGCTCTGGAACCTCTTCCTGCCCGAGAGCGAGCACGGCGCGGGCCTCACCAACCTGGAATACGCTCCTCTGTGCGAGATCATGGCGCGCTCGCCGATCGGGTCCGAGGTGTTCAACTGCTCCGCACCCGACACCGGCAACATGGAGGTGCTGGTTCGCTACGGCACCCCGGAGCAGAAGAAGCAGTGGCTCGATCCCTTGCTCGAGGGTACCATCCGCTCCGCCTTCGCCATGACCGAGCCGAAGGTCGCCTCGTCCGACGCCACCAACATCGAGGCCTCGATCGTGCGCGACGGGGACGAGTATGTCATCAACGGCCACAAATGGTGGACCTCGGGAGCCGGCGACCCGCGATGCAAGCTCCTGATCTTCATGGGAAAGACCGACCCCGGCCACCCCGACCGTCACAAGCAGCAGTCGATGATCCTGGTGCCCCGCGACGCGCCCGGCATCACGATCCTGCGCCTGCTGAACGTCTTCGGGTACGACGACGCCCCGCACGGGCACGGCGAGGTCCTCTTCGAGAACGTCCGCGTCCCCGCCTCCAACATGCTGCTCGGCGAGGGACGCGGTTTCGAGATCGCCCAGGGACGCCTGGGGCCCGGCCGCATTCACCACTGCATGCGCCAGATCGGGGTCGCCGAGCGCGCCCTCGAGCTCATGTGCCGGCGAGCCCAGGAGCGCGTCGTCTTCGGAAAGAGGCTCAGCGAGAACGACATCACGCTGGAGCGCATCGCCCAGTCACGCATCGAGCTCGACCAGGCGCGGCTGCTCGTCCTGCACGCGGCGTGGATGATGGACACCGTCGGCAACAAGGCCGCCCGACAGGCGATCGCCGCCATCAAGGTCGCGGTGCCGAACATGGTCCTGAGCGTGCTCGACCGCGCCATGCAGCTCCACGGCGGCGGCGGCGTCAGCCAGGCCTTTCCGCTCGCCGCCATGTGGGCCCACGCCCGCACCACGCGCTTCGCCGACGGTCCCGACGAGGTCCACCGGCGCCAGATCGGGCGGCTCGAGCTCCGGAAGTACGCGTAGAGCCGGTCGCGGCGGCACGACGGCGCGCGGCGACCTCGGGTGTCGGGTTCGGCCCGCGCGCCGGTCAGCGGCTCGCGGCCCGCGGCCCGCCGCCTCCCGCGAGGCCGGAGAATTCGACCACCCCCCAGGCGGCCTCGGCCAGCGGGCGGGCCCGCTCGCCCTGGGCGCGCGCGTTCGGGTCATTCGCGGTGCCCGCGATCACCCGACCCATGATGCCCTGAAGGATGGCCGCCACGCGAAACATCGCGAAGGCGACGTAGAAATCCCAGTCCGGGATGCTCGTCCGGCCGGTCCGCTCGCAGTAGGTCGCGACGTACTCCTCTTCGGTCGGGATCCCCGGAGGGATCTGTCCCACGAGACCGTCATAGAAGATCGTCCGGGGCAGGCGGTACGGCAGGCAGGTGTAGCCCAGGTCCGCGAGCGGATGTCCCAGGGTGGAGAGCTCCCAGTCGAGGACGGCGACGATGCGGGGCTCGGTGGGATGGACGATCATGTTCCCGAGCCGGTAGTCGCCGTGGACCAGCGTCGTCTCGTCACCCGGCGGGATGTGCTCGGGCATCCAGGCGATGAGCCGCTCCATGGCCTCGATCGTCTCGGTCTCCGACGCGCGGTACTGCGAGGTCCAGCGATGGATCTGCCGCGCGAAGTAGTTGCCGGTCTTCCCGAAGTCGGCGAGGCCGCACGCCCGCCAGTCGACGGTGTGCAGCCGCGCCAGCACCGCGTTCGTCGCGTCGTAGAGCGCCGCTCGTTCCGCGGGCGCTTGCTCGGGGAGCCCGGAATCCGTCAGGATGCGGCCGGGCACGTACGCCATGACGTAGAACGGCGTGCCGATGACCCCGGGGTCCTCGCAGAGCACGTACGTTCTGGGGACGGGGACGCCGCTCCCCGCGAGCGCGGTCATCACCCGGTATTCGCGGTCAACCGCGTGGGCCGACTGCAACAGCTTTCCCGGTGGTTTGCGGCGCAAGACGTACTCGGCGCCGGGCGTGGCGAGCCAGTAGGTCGGGTTCGACTGGCCCCCGCGAAACTGGCGCAGGGAGACCGGGCCCCGGAAACCCGGAACGGATCCTTCCAGGTACCGCGCGAGTGCCGTGAGGTCGAGGTGATCGCCGGCCAGTACCTCGACGGTTTCGCGGGGCGGGGCGGCACTCACCGAAGGGGAGTCACCGCCGGCGGGGATGGACTCGTGCCGGTGGCCCATTCCTCGACCTCCCGCAACCAGGTACCCGGTCCGTTTCTACGGCCGCGTCGGTCCGCCCCTCGCGGCGTCACCCGCGCGGCTCAGGGCCTCTGCCCAGAGCTGGTAGGCCCGTCCCTGAGCCTGGGTCAGCCGCGTCACCGCTTCCTGAAGCTCCGCCGGTGGGGCGCCCGCGGCGAGCGCGAGGGGCAGTCGCATCCAGGCTGTCCCGGCCGCGATCGCAGCCTCCTGCAGCTCGCGCATGACCTTCACCGCCTCGCCCGTCCCGCCGGCTCCAGGAGGGTTCGCCCCGGCGATCCAGGTCCGCCCAACTTCACCCCACCCGCGCGCCGCGTTATTCCAGAACTCCTGACCCTGCCGCCAGCCCTCCATGAGCGCGCGCTGACCGGCCTCCCAGATCTCCCCCATCGCCTGCGAGCCAGATCCCCACTCCGCTTGTGCGGTCATGGCCGTTCTCCCTTCTCGCGTCCCGGCCGCCGTCCGCCGCCCGCCGGGAGTCAACCGACCGATTGATCAGTCGGCGCTGGCTGTGAGCCCTTCCACATCGTACGACATCACCACGAGGTCCCGCGTGCGCCCGGCCCGATCGATCACGAAGTCCTGCAAGAGGGCCTCCGGCCGGAACCCGAGCCGCTCGAGCATGGCCGCGGCGCGCTGCTGTTCCGCGGTCATGTGCGCGACGATCTTCCGCAGGCCGACATCGCGGGCCCCGGCGAAGATCTCCCCCGCCAGAGCACGCCCGAGGCCCTGCGAGCGGTAGCGGGGTCCGACCTGAATGCGGATCTCGCCCAGGTGCCGTTGCCAGGTCGTCTCGTGGTAGTGGAGTGACGCGTAACCCGCCACATCGCCGTTCGCCTCCGCGATGAGCGTGATCGTGCGACCAGCCGCCACGTTGCGCACCCACTCCGCGACGATGGCCGGATCGGTGATGTCGCTGCGGAGGAACAGCAGATCCTCCTCGGGCAGCGAGCGGGCAAAGGCGACGATCCGCGCCGCGTCGCCAGCCGTCATCATACGCAAGCCCACGGTCGTCCCGTTCTCGAGCTTGACGGTCCGCGGGTACTCTCGCCGGAACTTCTGCGTTCGCTCGTCCATCGACTGTCACCTCGGGGATGAGGGGTCAGATCGCCGATCCACCGGCAAATCGTCAACTCTGGGCCCGATGTCAACTCCGACTGAGGCGGGGCGGTGGGCGGGCTCCCCGACCGTCGGCGGGGGGGAGGCGGCCGCCAGCCCCGCAGCCGCACGAAGCTCAGCGAACGACTCTTCGAGGCAGGCCGCGTAAAACCAGCCGTCCGGGATCAGCTTCGCGTCGAGCGTCGCGCCGATGATCAGCCGCTGGTCGTAGGTCAGGATCGAGTTGAAGAGCGCGATTCCCCCGCCCAGCGGTCCGATCGGATACCAGGCGACCATCTTTCGCCCGGCGAGATAGAGCGGAATCTGCGGGCCTGGCGTGTTCGTGCAGACCGTGTTGACGGCCGGATCCGGCTGGGTCAGTTGCGCGGTGAGGGCTTGCCACGAGGGCGGGATCCCGTTGGCCAGATCGCGGAGGGCGTAGAGCCCTCCGGCCTGGTCCTGGCTCTTCAGCCGATCCATCGCCGCCCGCTGGGCCGCCAGGCGCTCGACCGGACCGGTGATCCCCACGTAGAGGGGCGCGATCATCATCGAGACGAGGTTCCCCAAGGCGCCGCCCTGGTCCGGGCGCCGCATGCTCACCGGGCACATCGCACGCAACTCGACCCCATCGGTCGGGTAGCCGTGCGCCCGGAGATAGCGACCGAGCCCTCCCGCGATGACCGCCAGCGCCAGGTCGTTCACGGTGCCCCCGAGGACGGACTTGATGGCCCGGACCTCGGCGAAGGAGAACTGGGCCCACACGGCGCGCCGCTCGCCCGAGAGCGGGCCGCTGAACGGCACCCGCGGCGCCGGCTGCAGGACCGCCGGCATCGCCGTCGTCGCGGCGTCCATGAGCCGCCGCACGCGCTGATCCAGGTCCTCCGGGCGCAGGAGGCGGAAGCTCTCGTCCGTCCACCGCTCGGCGGCCTCGGTCAGCTGCTCGCGCACCGCGTCCTGCAGCAGCGTCAGCGGGTCGGGCAGGGGCCTCGGCTCCCAGGCCGTGGTGGGCAGCGCCGGCGGCGGGGCGTCCGGCCGAAGGTCGTGCGGGACCACGGTCAGCTGGACGCCCGACACGCCGTCCACCATGCAGTGGTGGATCTTCCAGAGAATGGCCGTGCTGCCGTCGGGACGCCCCTGGAGCACGATCAGCTTCCACAGGGGGCGCCGTCGATCCAGCGCGATCTCGTGGAGGCGCCCGACCACCTCGGCGAGCGCCCGATCGTCCGCGGGTGGCGGGATCGTCGCTTCGTCGACCTGGTGCCGAATGTCGAAGTCCGGATCGTCCTCCCAGGTCGGATGCGCCAGCCCGAAGGGCGGAAAGACCACTTTCTGCCGGTAGCGGGGCATGAGATGCATGCGACTCAGGAGCAACTCCATCGTCTCCTCACGGGAGATGTGCCCGTCGTACACGGTGCAGGAGGCTACGTGCATGGGCTCGTTGGGCTTCTCCTGGTACAGGAACGAGGCATCCAGAGCGCTGAGGCGATTGGTCGGACGTCCCGGTGCCATGGTCCCTTCCTCCGCCAACAGGGATCTGTCAGCGTATGCTGCGACCGCCGTCGACCGGCACCGCCAGGCCCGTCATGAACGCGCCTTCGTCGCTGGCCAGAAAGGCGATCGCGGACGCGACCTCCTCGGGCTGGCCGAGCCGCCCCAGCGGGTGTTTGGCGATCGACGCGGCGAGGACGGCCCCCGGATCGCCCAGGTTGGCCGCCATGCCGCGCAGCATTCCGGTGTCGATCGAGCCGGGACAGACACAGTTGACCCGGATGTTGTCGGCCGCGTGATCGATGGCGAGCGCCATGGTCAGCGCGACGACGCCGCCCTTGGACGCGGCGTACGCGACGAGCCGCGAGTTGCCGCGCAGCGCGTTGATCGAGGCGCTGTTGACGATGGCGCCGCCGCCGCGGCGGCGCATGAGCGGGATCGCCGCCCGACAGCCGAGAAACGTGCCGGTCAGGTTGACGGCCAGCGTCTCTTCCCAGAGATCGAGCCCGGTTTCCTCGGCCGACCCGACGCGCGACACGCCGGCCACGTTGACCAGGATGTCGAGGCCGCCGTACCGGTCGAGCGCATGGCGCGCGACGCCGGACCACCCCTCTTCCCGGCTGACGTCGAAGAGGACGCTGTCCACACCATCGAGGGCGGCACGCTGCGCCGGCGTCTGGATCCCGCCGATCACGCGGCAGCCTTCCTGGTGGAGGCGCCGGGCCGTCGCCAGACCGATGCCGCTGCCGGCGCCGGTCACCAGCGCCACCTTCCCCGGCAATCCCTGCATGCCCTTGCTCCCGCGCTCGAACCCCGAGTGCTGTCAGATGGACAGTGCGGCGCGATGCCCTTCGAGAACGGCATGTGATATCCGGCGCGGCGCGACGCAATCCCCGACGGCATACAACTCCGGCACGATCCCGGCGAGCGTCCGCGTCAGGCTGTCGTCGGGCCGCTTCTCCCCACACCACACCACGAGATCGGCCTCGATCTGCCGCTCTCTCAGCGAATGATGCGCGTTCACCCAGACGGGGTCGTACACACTGACCCACCCTCGCGCAACGGCCGACACCGCGGTCATCGGGCTCAGGGTCACGTTGTGGCGTCGAAGCCTGCTGTAGAGCGGGCCCAGGCTCTCAGGCGGAATGGCCGCTCCGATCTGGCGTGCGGGTGTCACGATCGTGACCGTGATTCCCAGCTCGGCCAGGGCTTCGGCCGCGTTACAGCTCTCCCACAGCCCCTCGCCCACGTCGACCACGACACAGGACCGCATGATCTCGACTCCGGTCTGCTGCCCGAGACGGGCTGAGCCGAGCCGGGCAAACAGGTCCCACACCGTGAGGATCCGGGCATCCTCCGAGGCCTCCACGTCGGGCCGGGCCGGGATCGCGCCGGTGGCGACCACGACCGCGTCGGGCTGGTCGTCTCTGATCTGGCCGAGGGTGGCCTCTACCCCGAGTCGCAGGTCGACCTTCAGGCGGCTCAGTTCCGCCACTCGAAAGCTCACCACGCCGTCCAGCCCCGCCCGGTGCGGCGCGGTCGCCGCGAGCCTCACCTGTCCGCCCGGGGCTGCCTCCCGTTCATACAGAATCACGGCGTGCCCGCGCTCCGCGGCGATCCGCGCGGCCTCGAGTCCGCCCGGGCCGGCGCCGATGACGACGACTCTCTTCCGTGTGGCCGCCGGCACCGGCCGATGCTCCAGCGTCAGCTCCCGTCCCGACGCGGGGTTGTGGAGGCACGAGATGCCCGTCTCGTAGCTCCGACAGTTCTGGATGCATCCCACGCAGGGGAGAATGGAAGCGAGACGTCCCTCGCGGGCCTTGAGCACCCAATCGGGGTCGGCGATCAGGGCGCGCCCGAGCCCGATGAGATCGGCTTGCCCCGCCGCCAGGGCGCTCTCGGCTTCGGTCGGGTGCGTGATGCGTTGGGACGCAATGATCGGAATATCGACGGCGTCCCGGATCGCGGCGGCGTACCTCAGCGCCAGTCCGACCGGGTGAGACATGTCCTTCACGTAGCCTCCGCGGGTGCCGATCGCGACGGACAGATAGTCAACCTCGCCCGACTCGCGGAGGGCCCGGGCAATGGCGATGGCGTCATCCGGGGTGAGGCCGCCTTCGAGCTCCTCCGTCGCGCTCAGCCGGAATCCCAGAATGGAATCACGGGCGCCGCGCTGCCGGATCGCGCGGAGGACTTCCAGCGGGAAGCGCATTCGGTTCGCGAACGAGCCCCCGTACCCGTCGCGTCGCTGGTTGGTGAGAGGCGACATGAACTGGGCGACGAGATACCCATGAGCGCCATGGATCTCGATGCCGTCATACCCGGCGGTCAGCAGGTTCTCGGCCGACGCCGCGAATCCGTCTACCACTTCCGCGATCTCGTCGACGCTCATCTCGTGGGGGACCGTGGTGACGGTGGGCGAGCGAACGGCCGAGGGCGCCCATGGCGGCGCCTCGGCGGTCCACAAGGACGTCGAGCATCCGCCCACGTGCACCAGCTGGCCGACGATCCTGGCCCCGGCCGCGTGCACCGCGTCGGCGACCCGGGCGAATCCCGGGACACACTCCGACCGGAAGGCCTCCAGGAGGATGCGGCTCTGGGGCGTCGTCGTCGGATGAACGCCGGTTCCGCCCATGATGATGAGCCCGACGCCGCCCTGCGCCCGGCGCGCGAGGTAGGCGACGTCGCGTGGCGTCGGACAGCCGTCGTGCGTGAACGCGGTGCCCATCGGGAGCATCACCACACGGTTGCGGAGCGTCACGCCCCGAAGCGTGATCGGGCTGAACAGCCTGGGAAACTCCGGGGGTGGGGACATTCGACCCTCCGCCGGCAGGGAAAGCGGGACGCCTGGACTAATCGGACGCGCCGGCCGCGGGTCGCGGCGGCGCGACGGCGGGCGCCCGTCCTGCTCCTACCACTGCCCGTACGGATCGACGAAGCCGCCGACCAGCTTCCAGGCCCCCTTCTCGACCATGACCGGTTGGAGGGCCTTGACGCCCAGGTGGCTCGTCGCCGAGAACGTCACCGGGGGAAGGATCCGGGTCTCGAAGCTGCTCATGCCGTTCAGGGCGTTGACGAGGCCCTCGCGGGTGAGCGGGCCCGTCACGCGGCTCAGCGCATCGACGAAGATCTTGGCCTGTGCCCAGGCGAACAGGGAGTTGAAGTCCGCCTTCGCACCGGGCGCGTGCTTCTTCAAAGCCTGGCGGTACTCCTCGACGGCCGGCAAATCGGCCGTGGGCGGCACCGTCCAGGACATGCTCCGCAGCCCCTCGACGGCTTCACCACCCAGGGCCAAGAGGTCCAGCGAGACGCTCGGCGCATAGGTGTACAGCGGGACCTTCACGCCCTGGCGGGCCAGTGCCTTCGCCAGCGCCACCGCCTCGTCGACGGGCTGGATCATGACAATGGCGTCCGGCTTGCCGTTGGCCACCTGAAGCCCGATGGGAGCATAGTCCGAGGTGCCGAGCTTCACCGCCAGGAGCTTGACCGCGGCGCTCGCATTGACGGTGGCGGCGCCCGGGGCCACGCTCTTGGCGACCTTCTCGTACGCCGCCGGGTCGTTGTGCACCACGAGGATGTTCTTGGCCCCTTCCTTGGCGGCCCACCGCCCCAGAGCGCGCGCCTGATCCTCGTAGGCGACCATGACGCCAAAGAGGTACGGCCGAACCGGTTGATACCACTCCCGGAGGCCGCCGTACACGTTCACGATCGGGACCTTGACCTCGTCGAGCACATAGGAAAAGGTGGCCGCGGTTTGTGCCGTTCCGAAGGGGGCGACGATGGCAAAAACCTCGTCGCGCTCGATCAGCTTGCGCGCCGCGGCCACGGTCCTCTGCGGGTCCCGGCCGGCTTCTTCGATGACGAGCTCGATCTTCCGCCCGTTCACGCCGCCCCTGTCGTTGACCATTCCGTAGTGGGCCTCGAGCCCCGCCCGCAAGGCGCTGCCGTACACGGCGGCCGGGCCCTCCATCGGAAGCCAGGCGCCGATCTTGACCGACGTCCGCGTGACTCCGGGGCCATCCCGCTGTGTCGACACGGGCTGCGCGTGGCCGCTGGAGGCCATCACCAGCATCCCTGCCGCGAGCAATCCGGTCAGCAGCTTCCGCATCGCCTCACCCCTCTCTTCCGTCTCCGAAGGCCGGCCGGCTCCCCGGCCGGGCCTCCCACACGGCCCGGAGGGGCCGACCGGCGGGTCGATTCTATGACCTTCCGGGATCCTGTCAAGCGAGGTCCACGGGGACCGCCGAAGGGGAGAGGTCTCGTCGCCGGTCGCTCGTCCCTCGAAAGAGTACGGCGGACTCCCGACGGCAACACCCCCTGCGTCTGCCGCGACCTACGAGGGGGACGTCGCAGGAGCGTCCACCGATGTCACGCCCTGGTGAGGGGCACCGGAAGGGACGATCACACCGTGCAGGAAGATGTCGCAGAAGTGATGCGCGATCTCCCGGATGCGCTTGGGGCCGTCCGCCCGATACCACTGGTAGCTCCAGTTGATCATGCCGAGGAAGGCGAGCGCGGTCAGCTTGACGTCGCTCGTGTGGAACTCTTCCCTCTCCACTCCACGCCGAATGATCTCAAGGATCATCTCGAAGTACGCGTCGCGCTTGACCTTTATCGCCTCCCGCATCTCGCCGCTCAGCTCCCGGTAATGCTCGAAGAACGCTCGCACGTAGCCCGGGTACTCGGAGATCGTCTCGAGGATGTCGATCTGCATTTCCAGCAGCAGCTGGGCACTCGTCAGACGCATTTTCAGACGCTCTTGGTGTCGGCGCATCTGGCCGTCGATGAACTGCTCGTGAATCAAGTAGAGGATCTCTTCCTTGCTCTTGAAGTAGTGATACAGCGTCGGCTTGCGCAGGCCGATGGCCTCGGCGACTGCGTCCATCGTGGTATTGTGATAGCCGGTGACGTTGAACAGCGCGGCCGCGGCGCGGACGATCTCTTCCCGCCGAGGATCCGTCTTGCTGCCGTTCACGCTACGCGCCCCTCGTGTCTCTTGCGTCACTCGAGTTGACCGGCCAGTCGGGTGAGATCATACCGGCCGGCCGCGGTTGCGGTCAAGCCCGCGTCCTCGGCATGCATGGTTTGGGGATCCGGTGGTTGCGCGGATGGGCCAGGGGCAGGCGACCCGGGGCGCCCGGCTATCGAATCGGTCCGTCGGGTTCCGGCCGAGCAGCGAGACCGACTCCGGCCAGCCGGGCGCCGATGACCTGGTAGACCATGGGGTTGACCGCCATCCCCGTGTGGGTGCCCAGCACCTCGACGTCCGTCCCGGGGTCGTCATTGACGCAGACGCGCCAGTCGACGATCCCGTCCGCCTTCGTGTAGACCGCCGTCTGCGGGATCGCCGCCGACAGGCGCGCTCTCAGCACGGACACGGTGTCGCACATGCAGGAGCCGGTGTAGCAGCCGGGCCGAACCCGGTGACTCTGTTCGCGGACGATGCGGGTCCGGACGCGGTCGGCCGCGGACAGCGCCATCGGATGCGCGCTCCGAAGGCCACGAAACGGGGCGGCGAGGGCAATCACGGAGGCGATTCGGTCCGGCCGGCGGGCGGCCACCGATCGGGCCAGCGCCCCACCGAGGCTGTGGCCGATCACGTGCACCTTGCGCAGGGCAGCGGCGTACGCATGCTCGACCGTCTGAAGGAGGCGAGCGCCCATGATATCGAGACACTCGGCGTTCCGACCGATCTGGGACAGGTAGGGCCTGTACCCGATGCGCCCGAGCCACCCGTAGAGTTCGAGGAGGTAGCTGTCCGTCCCCAGGAACCCCGGCACGAGGACGACCGGGGAGCCGTCCCCGCGCGGCACGCCGACGCCGTAGTACACCGGTGACCACCGGAGGGCCATCCACTCGAACCCGGCCATGAACTCGTGCCAGATGGGAACAAGCGCGGGGAGATCGTCGTCGCGATAGAACCCGGGCCGGCGTTCAGACATGGGTCGCGGGCCCCTCGATGTCTCCCGGGCGAGCGCCGACCGAGGCCTTCGTGACCAGGCGCGGGGGAGGCGGCCCGACGAGGGGCGCCGGCGACCGGCTCTCGTTCAGCTCGCCGGCGACTGATGTCGAACCCGGTAGCAGCGTGGCGGTCATGGCGCTACGACTGCGAACATACGCCGCGAGCCCCCCGGTGTCAAAAAGCCGGTACGCGGGCGGCGGCCGTCCGCCGTCCGACCGCGAACCCGACAGTCGCCGCGCCGGTGGCCTCGACCGCGGAGCAACGGGCTCATGGGATGACGGGCAGCAGCACGTGGGAGGCGTGATCGGCGTCGTGGAAGACCCGCTGGAGGGCGGGTTCCAGGCGCACCGCCTCCACCCCCAGCTCCCCGGTGTTCGGGTTACGGTCGTAGCGGGGGAAGTCGCTGGAGGTGATCAGGACCCGAAGTCGGTGCCCAGCTCGGAACACCTGGGACGTCGCCCACAGGTCGATCTCGTAGCGCTCGATGGCCTCCGGCTTCACCAGCGCCGGCGCCGTCCAGGACGCCCGGTACCGGGCCCGGAGGATACCGTCGCACACGTTGAGTGTCCGTCCGTCCGGATGGACGTCACAGAGCTTCACGACCCAGTCGGTATCCCGCGCACTCGTCGCCGCGTACAGGACGGCCTTGACCGGCCCCGTGACTTCGACATCCCGCTCGAGCCGCGCCGAGGTGTAGGCGAGAACGTCGCGCCGGCCCAGGATGGCCTTCTGATCCACGGGTCCCGGGGGATGGGTCCGTGGCAGAAGAAGGGTGCCGCCCCGGGTCGGGCACGGGTCGCGCGGGTCGTACACGTAGGCGTCGGGCGCCTCGCCGCTGGCCGGTGGCTCGGGACGGAGCATCCCGTCGGCCCCGAGATACCACGGCGTCGGCACGGCGCGCGGCAGCGGCCAGGCGGACTCGTCGCGCCAGCGATTGAGCCCCTGGACGAAGAGCTTGACGGGCGCCTCCTCGTCGATCCCCGTGGATCGTCCCTTGAGCCGCTGCTCGAACCACCGGAGGTGGAGCGCGGTGATGTCCTCTTTCAGATCGATCAGCAACCCGCTGGTCCGCAGGCCAAAATCCAGGTCGCCGACGACGTTGAGGAACGTCCCGTGGGCCCACGGCCCGATGACGATCCGCGTGCGCTGGCGCGCCTCCTCCGTGGCCGCGCTCTCCCGCATCTGCCCGAAGTGCGTCAGGTCCGCCCCGAGGAGCGCGTCGTGCCAGCCGGCCAGGATGAGTGCCGGAACCCGGATCTCATGGTGCCGCTCGTACACGCCGCGCGCCTTGTGATAGTCGTCCCGCGTCGGATGCCGCATCGCCTCGAAGAAATGCGGGAGCACGGACGGGTCCTCGGGCTGCGCCGCCGGGAGGGTCCGGGGGGGCAGGTGACGAACCCACCGTTCGTAGTCGTCGATGTCGTCAACCAGACGCACCAGTGACGGGACGAGTCCGGGCCCGCCCCACCGGGCGCGGACGAGGGCGTTGAAGCCGATCGCCTGGAGGCACCACATCACGTGCGTGCCCCACAGGAAGGCTCCGCCCCGCCAGGTCAGGTCGATGAAATAGTCGTTGGGCGCCGTCGTCGGGGCGATCGCCCGGAGGGACGGCGGTCCCGCGGCGGCGGCGTGCCAGGCGGTGGCACCCATGTACGACACCCCGTACGCGCCGACCTGGCCGTCCGCGTAGGGAAGCTTCGCCGCCCACTCGACCGTGTCGTACCCGTCGGCGAACTCGTCCCGGTAGGGATCGAACACCCCGCCAGCCGACGCCCAGCGGCCACGCACGTCCTGGATCACCACCACGTAGCCAGCGGCGGCGGCGCGAACGGGGTCGAGCGTGAGATGGGTCAGGGGCCAGAGGCCCTTGCTGTAGGGCGTGCGAAGCAGGAGGACGGGATGGCGCCCATCGGCGGCGGGGCGGTACACGTCGGCGCGGAGGATAGTGCCGTCCCGCAGCTTGCAGGGCACGTCGGGCTCGACCAGGACCGGCATCCGATTCATCCTCTTCGCAGCAGCGGGATGACATCACGAGCGAATCGAGCGGCATTCGTCTCGGCCGGGTCGGAGCCGACGTCCCGAACGCCCACGAGCAGGCGGTGAACTCCCACATTTAGCAACGGCCGGAGACGCTCGGCGCAGTATTCGGGAGGTCCGATGACGGCGAAGCGGTCGATGAAATCCGGATCCTGAACACCGTCCGGATAGAAGCGGACCTCTCCCGCCGACGCGCCCGGGGCAGGCGTCAGGTCGGGCCTCGAATGGAGCGTGTCCATGGCGTGGGCCGCCCGGCGGGTCTGGTCCTTGTCCTCCTCGGCCACGTCCCGAAGCGGCCGACCGAAGTACCCGGAGAAGCGCGAGTGGGTCATCACGAGGCCCTTGATTCGCTCTCGCGCCGCCGTGCGGTCGGGATCATCCGTCACGACCACCTGGACGTAGCTGCCGAACGTCATCGCATCGGGATCGAGCCCTGCCCTCGACCTCGCCGCGCGTGCCCGCTCGATGCACGCCACGAGGCGCTCCGCGTCCGCGCCGACAGAGAAGTCGATGCCGTCCGCCAGCCGCGCCCCGACCTCGGTCACCCGCGGCCCCGTTGCCGCGACGTATACGGGGGGCTTTGGCTGGTCGAGTGACGAATCGACGGCGAAGAGTCGTGTCATGCTGCTCGGAAACCCGTCCAGATCCACATCCTGTCGCCGCAGGTACCGCTGCACCCGCTCCACGTAGGCGGCGAAGGCGTCCACCGACACCGGCTTCTGCCCGAGCATGAGCACGGCGCCGTCACCCCGTCCGATCGTGAAGCTCGCCCGCCCGCCGGAGACGGCCTGGACGCAGGCCATCGCCCCGGCGGCCCATTGGGGATGCCGGACCGGGACGAGCACGGCCGTGCCGAGCTTCAAGGTGGTCGTCGCCACCGCGGCCAGGGCCAGGCACACGTACGGGTCCGGACACACCGCGGCGGCTTCGGGGACGACCAGGCCGTCCCAGCCCATCGCCTCGAGCTCCGAGGCGATTCGCCCCATCTCCGTCAGGGGGACCGGCGCCGTGCCCTGGCGGTAGAACTCGACTGCCATCACCATTCCTGTCTTCTGCGCGTCATGGGCGCTCGACAACGGCATGGCCGCACCACGTGGACGGTCGGCCGTTCGCCCATCGGCTTCAGCGATCCGGCCGGCACCTCCCGTCCGCGGGGCGGCTTCGAAGTGCGCCTGGTAGGCGCGCTCGAGCTCGACCAGGCTCTGGGCCTCCCCGACGACGCTGCCGCGGAAGATGATGTACCCGCGATCCATCTGGGCGGGCAGGATCCGGGTGGTCGGTTCGGCGATGAGGATGCTCTTCCCTTGCTCCCGCATCTGGAGTAGCGCATCGATGACGCTTCGGATGATGCTCGGCGCCAACCCCAGGGTCGGCTCGTCCAGCATCAGCACCGACGGGTCGCACATCAGGGCGCGGGCCAGGGCCAGCATCTGCTGCTCGCCGCCGCTCAGGACCCCGGCCGGCGCCTTCTCGCGAGCGCGCAGGATCGGGAACCGATCCAGGGCCTCGCCGACGGCGCCGCGCCGAATGCCGAACGCATCGGCCACCACCCGGAGGTTGTCCCGCACCGTCAGGTGCCTGAACAGCTGGCGCCCCTGGGGAACCAGAACCAGTCCGGCTTTGACCCGCGTGGTGGCGGTCATCCCCAGGAGCGACCGCCCGCCGAGGCTGATGTCCTGGGCCTCGGACGGCACGACCCCCTGGATCGCGTGGAGAAGAGACGACTTGCCGGCCCCGTTTGGACCCACCAGGGTCGTGAGCGATCCCGGGGCCACGGTCAGGCCGGCGCCGCGCACGGCCAGCGCCTTGCCGTAGCGGACGCTGATCCCTTGCGCGGCGAGCCCGGTGGACGGCATCACGCCACGACTCCGACATACTCTTCGCGGAACGGCTGACTTCGGACGCACTCCTGGATGGAGCCGGAAAAGACGACCTCGCCGCGGGCGAGCAGGATCACCCGGTGGACCAGCGCTTCCACGATGACGACGTTGTGGTCCACGACGACGACCGCCCGGCCGGCGGCGGCGACACGCCGCAGGGCTTGCGCGAGCATGTGCACGCCCTCGTCCTCGAGGCCGGGGAACGGCTCGTCCAGCAGCACGACTCGCGGCCGTTGAATCAACGCCCGGGCCACCTCGAGGAGTCGCAGCTCACCGAAAGAGAGAAGGCGGGCGGGGCGGTCGATGCCAGTCAGGCCGACCTCCTCGCACGCGCTGGCGACGAGCTCGCGCGGCGGCGTCCGGCCCGTGAACAGGGCACGCAGCGGGGCGCCGATCGCCTTCCAGGGGGACGCCAGCTCCTGCACGGCCAGGCCGACGGCGACGTTCTCGAACACGGTCATGTCGAGCGCGATCCTCGGGTGCTGGAACGTGCGGGCCAGTCCGAGGCGCGCGCGCCGGTGCGGAGGGCCCGTCAGGGGCGACCCGTACAGGAGGATCTCGCCGGTATCGGCCGGCTGCTCGCCACCGATGAGGTCGAGGAGGGTCGTCTTGCCGGCGCCATTGGCGCCTATGAGTCCCAGGATGGCGCCGCCGGCCACGTCCCAGCTCACGTTGTTCACGGCCTGGACGCCGCCATAGCGCTTCGACACGCCCCGCACCTCGAGCGCAGGCCGCGCGCTCATCCGACGGGCCCGCCACGCGGCGTCACCCACCGTCGGAGCCACCCCACCCACTGGTCCCGTCCGTAGATCAGCCCCAGCAGCCCGCCCGGGGCGACGAGCAGCACGGCCAGGACTCCGACGGCAAAGGCCAGCGCACCGGACACGCCCACATTCGAGCCGGCCTCGTTGACCAGGAGCACGACCGCCGCTCCAAGCACGCAACCCCAGGCGCTCTGTGCCCCGCCGATGATGGGAATGAAGATCACCGTGAAGACGATGGCCAGGGTGAAGGACTCGGGAATGATGAACTGGTTCACCAGGGCGATGAACACGCCGCCCAGGCAGGCGATCGCCGCGCCGACGCCGAGGCTCACCACGCGGCTGAGTTCGGTCGGAAACCCGCAGGCTTCGGCGGCGACCGACGCATCCCGCTGGAGGCGAAGACCGATCCCCCACACGGAATCGCGCAGGCGGTTGACTCCGATGGCCAGCAGCCAGACGAGAACGAGACCGGCGACCAGCAATGCCCGGCGCTCGACCCGCAGCCCGAACACCTCGAGGCGTGGAATGTTCCCGACCCCAGTGGATCCGCCGGTCAGCCAGTCGGCCTGGACCAGGAACCGGTCACTGGCCTGGGCCACGGCCAGGGTCGCCACGGCCAGGTGGTAACCGGTCAGCCCCTTGGACACGAACCCGATGACGGCGGCGACCAGCGCCGCCGCGACGATCGCCACCGGGACCGACACGAGGGGCGAGGCGCCGGTGTGCGGTGCGAGCAGCGCGACCGCATAGGCGCCGACGGCAAAGTACGTGTTGTAGGCGATCGAGAGGCTGCCGCTGAGGACGAGCGGGATGTACATGCCGAGTGCAACCAGAGCGTAGACGCAGCCGAACGTGATCATGTCCTGCCGGTAGAGGTCGTGGCCCATCCAGCCGAAGTACAGCAGGCCGAGACACACCGCGCCGATGAGCGCCTCCCGCCGACGCCGACGCAGCGCCGCGGAGAGCGCGCGGTCCCCCTCCCGTCCCGGCGCGACGACTCCGGCCGGATCGCTCACTCGCGCACCACCTTCGCCAGCAGCCCATGCGGCCGGAGGCGGAACACGATCAGGATCACCAGGAGCAACAGGTACTCACGGATGGAGGCGCCGATGACCCGCGCGCCGACCGTCTCGGTCAGGCCAATCACGCTGCCCCCCAGCAGCGGTCCCCAGGTGGACGCGGCGCCACCGACCACCAGCGCGAGAAACCCGGTCAGCGCCAGGCCGAAGCCCGAGTGGAACGAGAGCGGTGAGGCGCCGGCGAGGAGCATGCCCGCCAGCGCACAGACCGCTCCCCCGAGCCCGACCGCGAGGTAGCGGATCCCGCCGACGGGCAGGCACAGCAGCACGGCGGCGTCCCAGTTGTCACCCACCGCCGAGAGCAATCGGCCTCGCCGCCCGTAGTTCTGCCAGAGCTCGACGGCGCCGTCAACGCGACCGCGACCGCCACCGTCAGCAGGCTGTGGAGCGTGAATGTGGTGCCCGCCGACCAGGACGGCACCGTTGACGATCGGCCCCCCCAGCACCGCGCGGGCGGAGAAGATCTGGCGGGTGACCTGGATGATCACGAAGAACGCGGCGGTCAACCCGAGCACCACGCCGAAGTGACCCGTCTCACGCCCCTGGATCGGCCGCGTCACCGCCAGGTCGGTCACCGTCGCCAGCGCCACCGAGACGAGCAACACCAGCCCGGCCGCCACGCCGAATGGCAGCGTTTGCCCCCAGGTGGCGTACGCCACCCCGGCGAACCCGACGAAGCTTCCAACCGCGAAATTGTACGTCCGGGTCGCCTGGAGAATCAGGAGATACGCCAGCCCGATCAGCCCGTAGAGCGCACCGGAAACAAGCCCCTCCCAGATGACCGAGAACTCGGTCACGCCCCGCCGCTCTCTACTTCTGAAGCGACGGCTGGTACGCGGGCCAGAGCTTGGACGGCTTCTGGCCGGCGAACTCCACCAGGACGATGGACCCGCTGGTCGCGCCGTTGTGGTCGGCCGGCGAGTAGTTCACGGTGTACCCGCGCTGACCGAATCCGGCCGGAAAGTTCCGGACCTGCTCGAGCGCGCCTTTGACGGCAGGCCCCGACGTCCGCCCGGCGTCCTCCATCGCCCGTTTCAGCAAGAGCAGGGACGTCAGGTCCATGGGATGGATCGAGAGAAATGGGGCATCCTTGCCGTGAACCGACCGGAATTGCTCGGCGAACACCTTCGCCTCGGGATCTTCCGGTGACAGATAGTCCACGACGACCGTCCCGTTGACCGCCGGCCCCGCCAGCTTCCAGGTCTCCGGAGAGGCGATGAGGCCACCCATGGCGAACAGCGGGGCGCCGATCCCGGACGTCTGGTACGCCTTCATGAACAGGGCGCTCTCCGCCGGCGGGGTCACGAGGTTCAGCACCGCCCGCGGCTGCGCCTGCCGAACCCGCAACAGCTGGCCGGCCAGCTCCCGAGCGCCCGCCGGGACGACCTCGTCGGCGACGACCCGGACCCCCGCCTGGCCGAACTTGGCCTTGAACGTGTCGGCCTGGGTCTTCACCGCTCCCGAGTCGTCCCGGACGATCGCGATGGCCGAGTAGTCGCGCGCTTTCAAGGCCGCGATGAGCTGCTCGGCCTGAACGTCGAAGGATGGCGCCAGCGTGAAGACATACGCGTTGTTCGGCGGCTTGACGATCGCGAGTGCCGCCACCGACACCCCGATGCACACGATCTGCGCTTCCTCGCAGACGAGGCGGGCCTGGAGGGTGTCCGGCGAGGTCGTGGTCACGACGATGGCTTGCGCGCCACTGCTGGCCAGGCGACGGGCCTTGGAAAGCGCCTGGTTGGGATCGGCCTGGGTGTCTTCGAACATCAGCTGAATCGGGCGACCGAGGATCCCGGGTTTACCGGACGTGGCGGGCGGTGCGCCGTGGAAGAACCGGCCGCCATTGATCGCGTCGGCCGCCATCTTCAGTGCCTTCACGTGCTCCTGGGAGATGAAGGTGACGACGCCGGACCGGTCTTCGAGCACCCCGATCTTGACCGGTTCTCCGGTCACGGTCTGGCCGCCGGCCGGACTGTTCGGTGCTGCCAGCGCAATCGCCAGCGCGGCGATCAGGACGGATCTTCGGAACGCCACGCTCGACCCGATCATCGCCCTCATGTCGGTCCCCCGTACGCGAGAACGTGAGTTACACGGTCAACCATCCGCCGTCGGGGCTGATGGTTTGCCCCGTCACGAACGACGCCTCATCCGAGCAGAGGAAAGTCACCAGCGCGGCGACTTCCTCGGCCCGGCCAAGTCGCTTCATGGGCGTCTGTCTCTTGATCGCCGCTTGCATCCCCGGCGGCATGAAACGCTGGAGTATCGGCGTATCGATGTAGCCCGGGGCCACCGCGTTGACACGAATCCCCTGCGCCGCCACCTCCTTGGCCAGGGCACGCGTGAAGCCCAGCACGCCGGCCTTCGCCGCCGAGTAGTGCGCCAGCCCCGCGCCGCCGGCGATCCCGTGGATCGACGAGATGTTGACGATCGCGCCGGCCCTGGCGGGGCAACATGTCGCGCAAGGCGGCCCGGGTGCAGTAGAAGGTCCCATCCAGGTAGCATGCGATCTCCCGGCGCCACTGGGCGTCGGTCAGACGGGACGTGGTGTCGAGAAGCGGCGAAGGTTGGTCTTCCGTCTCGGCGCGAATCTGCCGGTCACGAGTCTGGAGAGCCTCCGCGGTCTCCTCGGTCGGGCCCCCGGCGTTGTTGACGAGAATGTCGATCCCGCCGAGCTGCCGGCAGACCTCGGCGAAGCCGGCGTTGACCGCCGCCGAATCGGCGACGTCGGCTACGATCGGAACCGCTCCCGGAAGGCTGCTCGCGACGCGGGTCGCACGCTCGGCGACGATGTCGAGGACCGCCACGCGGGCGCCCTCTTGCGCGAACCGGCGACAGGTGGCCTCGCCGATTCCCGAGCCACCTCCGGTCACGATTGCTCGCTTTCCCTCGAGAAGCACGCTCGCCCCTCACCGTTGAGGTCGGCACCGCGACGGCTCACGTGCCGCGACCTGCCGCCCGTGATCCGGAGTCAGCCCGGGGTCGGTCGTCGCCCGAAGCGCCCTGTGAGGCTTTCGACCGACCGGTCGGTCCATCCTGCCTGTCGGCAAGACCGGCTGTCAAGGCGGGCGGTGAAAGGCAGGTGGCGGGCCCCTTCGAGGTATGAGCCAGGGTCGAGGGCACGCGCAAGCGGGGCTTGTTGGTCGTCGCGAGCGATCCGCCCAGCTGGGGTGCCGCCGGTTCGAGCGACCCCCTGAAACGCGGAGTGTCGTGGTCCCGGACTCTATGGGTGGCCAGGCACCCGACCTTCGGCGCGCTCAGGCTCGGCCGCCGGCTCTCGAGTTGGGTCGGATGGAGGCGCGTCGCCGAGACACGGCATGGAACAGTCGGGGTCGCTGCACCCGATGAGTCCCACCGGGCTTCCGCCGAACGTGAGGTAACGGATCTGAACTTCTCGCCCGGCCCAGGGGCAGCGGATGGTGGCCGTGCCCACTCGGCTCACGTACCAGGGAACGAAGGCTCCGATCATCGCCCTCTCCTCTCGATCTACGGCTTCCCCGCCACAGGCGGGTTTGAAGCTGGGCACCCGTCGAACTCGCCGGGTTCCGTGCATGGGCCATGCCCGGGGGCAGGCCGACGAGAGGACGAGGAATTCGCGCCGTTTCGGAGGATCCGGTCGCGAGGCCCTGGGGCGCCGGCGTCCCAGGAGGGGCTCCGGCGCCGCAGGTGGCGACGGGCTAGCTGACCTCGCGGTCCCGGCCCTCCCAGTAGGGCGCGCGCAGCACGCGCTTGAGCACCTTGCCCGACGGGTTCCGCGGGAGGGCGTCCACGAAATCCACGGACTTCGGCACCTTGTAGCCCGCGATGTGCTGGCGCGCGAAGGCCATCAACTCTTCCGGGGTGACGTCGAACCCCGCCTGCCGGACCACGACCGCCTTGACCGCCTCGCCCCACCGCGAATCGGGCACCCCGATCACCGCGACGTCCGCCACTGCGGGGTGCCCGAAGAGCGCGTTCTCCACCTCGGCCGGGTACACGTTCTCGCCGCCAGAGACGATCATGTCCTTCACGCGGTCGTGGATGTAGAGGTAGCCGTCGGCGTCCAGATAGCCCGCGTCACCCGTGTGGAACCATCCCCCCCGCAGGGCGTCGGCGGTCTCCTCGGGCAGGTTCCAGTACCCCTTCGTCACCTGCGGGGACCGGCAGACGACCTCGCCCACCTCCCCCGGTGGCAGGGGCGTGCCGTCGCGCGCGACGATCCGGATCTCGGCCGTGGCGAGTGCCGCGTCCACAGGAGCGCATCCGCGGGCTCCCTTCCGGCGTGTGGTCCGCCGGTGGAAGGTAGGTGATGGCCCCCGTCGTCTCGGTGAGGCCGTATCCCTGCCCCAGCTGGCACCGGAAGGTCGCGAGCGACGCGCGGAGCAGGTCGAGGGGGATGGGCGAGGCGCCGTAGAGGATCAGGTCGAGGCTCGAGAAGTCGGTCTCCGCGCAGGCGGGATTCTGCAGCAGCAGCTGCATGACCGCCGGGACGAACAGCGCCTTGGTGACCCGCTCGACAGGGATGGCGCGGAGGATCTCGGCCGGCAGCACCTCGCGCACGACGACGATCCGCGCGCCGGCGTAGAACCCGACGAGGGCCCAGCCACTCCCGCCGATGTGGAAGATCGGCATGCAGACCAGCACGACGTCCTCGGGAATCCAGCGTCGGCCCCACTCTCGTGTCGCCACCGGGAAATGCGACAGGAGATTCGTGTGGGTGATCTGCGCGCCCTTGGGGCGCCCGGTGGTGCCGCTCGTGTACATCTGCAAGGCCACGTCGTCCGGCGCGACGGGAAGCTGCGGATCGTGGTCGGCCTGGCGGTCCCGCCACGCGGAGTATCGCTCCCACTGAGCCGGACTCCGGCGGGGCCGCGACGTCGGGCGCTCCCTCCGTCAGCGCGACGATCCGCCGCACCGTCCGCAGCTCACCACGGATCTTCGCGATGACGGGGAAGAACTCCGGCCCCACGAACAGGATCTCGGTCGCCGCGTCGTTCAGGACGTAGGCGACCTCGGGCGGCGCCAGCCGCCAGTTCACGGCGACCAGCGCCACTCTCGCCTTGGCGGCCCCGAACAGGATCTCGAAGAAGGCGTCGGAGTTCTTGTCGAGCACGGCCACGCGCGCCTGAGGGGCGAGTCGGTCGGCGAGGAGTCCCTGGGCCACCCGGCTCGCGCGCCGGTCCAGTTCGCCATAGGTGGTCCGCCGAGCGCCGCTGACGAGCGCGACGTGATCCGGCCGGACACCGGCGTGGTGGCGGCTGATCCCGGCGACGGTCTGCTCCATCGCCACTCCTGCGGCCTCGCCTCGGGGGCATCCGGGTTCGTGGCAGCAGTCGGCGCACCGCCGACGCGGTCCGGATGCGCGGTAGGATATCACGGCCGAATGGTGCGGCTCGGCCACCGCGTGCTAGACTGACGCGGCGACGATCTCGATCGGACACGTCAGCGGCAGGCGGGACCGTCACGAACACGAGGCACATCGATGAGCCAGGCCGTCGATCCCGGCGCGCTGTTCCGTCTGGACGGCCGCGTCGCCCTGGTCACGGGCGCCTCCAGCGGCCTCGGCACGCGGTTCGCGCGTGTGCTCCATGCCGCCGGCGCCGACGTGGTCCTCGCTGCCCGGCGGATGGAGCGGATCGAGGCACTGGCGCGTGAGCTGGGCCGTGCGCTTCCGATTGCCTGCGACGTCGCGGAGCCCGCCGACCTCGAGCGGCTCGTCGCGGCCGCACTCGACCGCGGCGGGCGCATCGACGTCCTCGTCAACAACGCGGGGATCGGGGGCCTGGCTCCGGCAGAACAGGAGCCGATGGAGCAGTTCCGCCATGTGCTGGAAGTGAACCTGACCAGCGCGTTCGCCCTGACCCAGCTGGTCGCCCGCTCGATGCTCGCGCAGCAGCGGGGGTCGGTGATCAACGTGGCGTCGGTGCTGGGTCTGGTGGCCAGCGGCCGGCTCCCCCAGGCCAGCTACGCGGCCAGCAAAGGCGGCCTCGTGAGCCTGACGCGCGAGCTGGCCGCCCAGTGGGCCCGCAGGGGCGTGCGGGTGAACGCCATCGCGCCCGGCTGGTTCCCCAGCGAGATGACGGCGCCCTTACTCGAGGACGAGCGCTCGAGCACGTGGATCCGCCGCAACACCCCCATGGGCCGCCCGGGAGAGCCCCACGAGCTGGATGGTGCTCTCCTGTTCCTGGCCGGCGACGCCAGCAGCTACGTGACCGGGCAAACGATCGTGGTCGACGGAGGATGGGTCGCCGTGTAGCGTCGCGCGGTCACGTCGCGACTAGCCGCCGGGGGCCAGCGCACGGACCGCGTCCGCGAGGACCTGCCGCTTCCGGGCGGGATCCCGCTCCGCCGTGGAAAGCGAGAGAAACACGGTGTCCACGCCCGCGTCCATGTAGCGCTGCACGTGCGACCGGATCTCCTCCATCGATCCCCGCAGGAACAGGTCGTCGACCACCTGCTGCGGGACGGCGGCCACGGCTCCCTTCCGGTCACCGCTGGCCCATGCGTTCCACATGGGCGCGAGCAGCTCCGCCCGTCCCAGCCACTCATGGAACGATCTGTACACGGGAACGTTGAGATAGGCAGCGATGTGTCGCCGCACGAGCAGGTCGGAGGCGGGGCCCGGCGGATCCAGGTCGACCAGGACCCGGGCGGTGATCTCGATGGCCCCGGCATCCCTGCCCTTCGCGAGGGCAGCCTCACGCACCACCCGGATGGACTGCTGGACGTCGCCAACCGACAGCCAGTTCAGGATGACACCGTCGCCCACCTCGCCGGCGACGCCCAGCATTCCCGGCCGGAGAGCCGCAACGTAGATCGGAACGGGCTGCGCGGGCGGGCGACTGAGCCGAAATCCCTCGACGGCGAACTCCGCCCCGTGAAACACGACGCGCTCGCCCGCCAGCGCGAGCCGCAGGAACTGCACCATCTCACGAGCTCGCGTCGCGGGCCGCCGGAAGGCTCCGCCGTTCCACGCTTCGACGATCGGCTGCGAGCCGGCGCCGATTCCCAGACAGAACCGGCCGGGCGCGATTTCGGCGAGGCCAGCGGCGCACGATGCCAGAGTCGCCGGGCCACGGGTGAACACGTTCGCGATGGCGGTTCCGACGCGCAGGTGCGTGGTCATGCCGACGACGGCCAGAGGCGAAAAGCAGTCGGTCCCGTTCAACTTCGAACGACCAGGCGTCGGTGTATCCGAGGCGTTCGGCTTCTTCCGCGATCTCACGGTGCTCCGCCAGCGAGTATCCGTCGAGTGGCACCGAGAGCGACCAGCGCTTGTTGCCCATCTCTCCGCTCCTCGTGGGACATCGGTCTCCGGGTGCACGGGCCCTCCTCGAGCATCGCACGTGACGGACCACGATGTGGTCCGTCGTCGTAGCGCCTCCGGAGCCCGCCACGCGGAACGGGCCATGGATTCGACGCCGCCGATCTGCCCATAGTACGTTAGTCTTCCGGGAGCGGGAGTGGGCCGCCTGGCGGAAAGCGTCGGACGAAGCGGAGAGGTCGCCATGGAACCCAGAGTGGCGCGTTTCGAGGGCTTCGGAGGCATTCACCTCGCCGCCGACGTGTGGGGTGACGACGCCGCCTGGCCGGTCGTGCTCCTCCACGGAGGCGGTCAGACACGGCACGCCTGGGGGAGCACGGCCCGGGCGCTGGCCGAAAACGGCTGGAAGGCAGTCGCCCTCGACCTGCGCGGCCATGGTGAGAGCGAATGGGCGATCAACGGCGACTACTCGTTCACCGCCTTCGGGGCCGACTGCCTGGCTGTCGTCGACCAACTCGGTCGAGCGCCGGTCCTGGTCGGGGCCTCGCTCGGGGGCATCTCGGTGATCCTCGCCGAGGGCGTCAGCGACCGGCAGGTATCGCAGGGGCTGGTCGTCGTCGACGTGGCCCATCGCACCAACCGCGCCGGTGTCAACCGCATCCAGACGTTCATGCGATCCGGGCTCCAGGGCTTCGCGACGCTCGAGGACGCCGCCGACGCGATTGCCGCCTACACGCCGCACCGACTGAAGCGGGTGAACCCGGCTGGACTGATGAAGGTCCTGCGACTGCGACGGGATGGCCGATGGTACTGGCACTGGGATCCGAGGTTCCTCGAGGCCCGTCGCTCGGAGGTCCCGGCCGACGAGTACCAGCCCCTCCTCGAGGCGGCGCTCGCGAACATCCGCGTCCCGACGTTGCTGGTGAGAGGCCGGCTCAGCGACGTCGTCACCGACGACGGGGCTCGCGACTTTCTCGACAAGGTGCCGACCGCCAAGGAGGTCCACATCAGCAATGCCGCGCACATGGTGGCCGGCGACCAGAACGATGCCTTCTCCAGCGCGGTCGTTGAGTTTCTCGAGAACGACATTCGCCCGACCCTACCGAGTCGCAGGTAGGCTCGGGTAGGTCCAGCGTGCCGTCTTGGTACGAAGTCACGACCGCGAGGGCTTCTGGACCGCACCCGGAGACGCAGCCCGCGCCCGGAGGCGCATGTCCTTGTCTGTCCTACGGCACCAGCTCATCGAGAGCCCGCGGCTTGCGGACGGTCTTACAGGACGAGAGGAGAACGGAGCATGAGTGACGGCGCTGCCCGGTGGCGCGAACAGATCTACGAGGCCTCCGTCCGGAGAAGCCCCGAACGCGAGGTGATTTCTAGCGAGATTACGATCGGGAGCTTCGGCCATGATCTGAGACCCTCCTCGGCGTCGGGTGGTCGGCCGGGCTGCGGCCTCTCCCGTCGTCAGCTCCGCTCTCGCCGGATCTCCTCGGCCATGCGCAGGGCCTGCATCATCCGTTGGGCCCATCGACGCAGTCTCGGTTCCTGAGGGCGGTGAAACCGCTGCGCGCGGGGGTGGTGGGCATCACGTCTGTCCTTCGCTAAAACCGCGTCTGGTGGGCGGTCGGTCCGAAGCAGGGCAGTCAGCATCCTCGGGCCATCGGCCCCGCCACATCAAGCGCTGGATCTCAGCGTGGGACGGGTGGCGGCCGGATGGAAGAGTGCCGGGCGTAGGGCGTTGGTGGTGGTGGGCCGGGCCGGGCGCGGTTGGATCATGCCGCCCGCCGAACGGACCGGGAGCAGGCCCTCGGCTTCGGGAATCTGCACGGCCGTGCCAGCCTCCGACCGCTCGATGGGTCGCACGTCGGGCGCATCCTTCTCGAAGCCGGTGGAGCAGCGTGCCGATCATGGGACGGCGATTGTCTCCGGATCAGAGCTGAAAGATCAACCGCTTGTCCGCCGGACGGGGTTTGGCGAAGGACACGCCCATGTTGCGGTGGGATGTCGGGTCACCCGAACCTGCGGACATCTCCCGGGTCTCGTGGTGCAGGACAAAGAAGACGTACAGCGCTCTGAAGCGGAATCGGACGGGTTCATCGCGAAGGCGACCGGACTATATCCCGGCTCTCGGCCCGGAGCGCGTCACACGCCGCGGCGCCGCCGGCCTCGTCGTAGAACGGCAGGACCCGGACGAGCCGTCGATCCTGGTCGAGGGCCCGCGTCAGCCCGGCGGCGACGACACACCCGTGCCACAGCGCGCGCTCGATGGCGTCGGGGCGAACGTCGAGGGTGTCCCGGAAGAATCGCTGCCAGGGTTCGATCAGGATGAGGTGGCGGCCGGCGCCTGGATCGAGCGCCTCCCCCGTCCCACCCGAGTCCTTCCACAAGAGCTCGAGGTTGTCGAGGATGGTCTCCTGATAACTGTCCCGGAGCACCTCGAAGGCTCGCTTCGTCACACTCAGACCGCCCCGAACCTCCGTGTTCGTCTCGTCGCTCCCCACCGTCTGGCCCGCGGTCAGGACCACGATCGTGTCGACGCCCCGGCGCTGGCTGGCTTCCAGCGCGGCCAAGAGCGGGACGCTTTCGGCGACGCCGCCATCCACGAGCTGATGCATCGTCGTGAACTCGACCTCGATCCCGGGCTCGTCGCGCCGGGAGAGCATCGGCTCCTCACTCGTTCCCCTGGCCGCGTCGACGGCGGCCGCGAACTCCCGCCACGCCGCCCCCGGCACGTCCCGCACGCGGAGCGTGGTGTGCCATCGCCGAGGCGCCGGTCCGCTCGAGCCCGGCCGGACCGGGCTGGTGATCGTGGCCGACACCTGCCGGCATGCTGCCATCGCGTGCCCCAACAGGCGGATGTGACAGCGCTTGTCCGCCAGGCCGGGGGCGAACGGCGTCGAGACCACCACCGTATCCTCGCCGGCGTGCACGGCGGTGCCTCGGACCCATAACCGGGCCGGCCGGGGCTCGATCGCGAACGGGATGGAGGCGCTGCCGATGACGGAGTCGACGAGCGATTCCGGCCGGGAGAACTGCAAAATGCCCGACTGCAGGGAGACGACGGTCACGGTCAGTCGGTCCCGTCGCTCGTGGTCGACGTCGATCTGGCTCCGCAGCATCGCTTCCAGCGGGTCGAGCCGGTACACGCCGTCGATGCCGCCGAGCCAGCGGGGCAGAACGACCCGGAGCGACGCGAGGAATGGCCGGTTGGCGAACTGGTCCGGGGTCTTGAGCCGCCGGTACTGCTCGACAAGGGTCGTCACCCGACGTTCGAGGTCCGCTCGGTCCGACGCCTGGGAGAGCACCGCGGCCGTGATCGCGCCGGTGGAGGTCCCGACGAAGTGCTCGAAGTCGCAGCCGAGCACCGTGACCAGGTACCAAACGGCGCCGATCTGGTACGCGCCGCGGACCCCGCCGCCCCCGAGCACCAGGGCGCGCTTGACGCCGGGGCATGGCGGTTTCCCGAGTTCGCCCGACGCCTCGACCGCCGGGGCGCTGCTGAGGATCAGTGTGGTCAGGCAGAGAACGACCAGGAGCCGCGTCAGCGACCTGATGCCGATGAGCCTGGGCATCGCTGGTGAGGGCAGGCGGGGGTCAGCGATCTCGCTCGCGGTCGAGCGACCGTATCGGCTCGGACCCGTAACGCTCGCCGGCCACCGTCTGGGCGGAGACCGTTGGCTCGATGCGCCGCAGATCGTCCGCGGAGAGCCCGATCGGCATGGCTGAAGGGGGCACACACCTCGATTCATGCGGCGGCCTGGTCGTATTCGTGTAGCAGACCGCCGAGCAGGTCCCGCCGATACACATCGCCGGTCCTTGGGAGGGGACCACCGGGGCCTACTCCCTCCGTGGCCTGTCACCTCCAAGCGAAGAGAGAGCGGACGGAGCCTAGCATGGTCCCGGGGTGCGCGACAACCCAGCAGGAGGACCCAGCAGGAGGACCCAGCAGAGGAGTGATGGCCGCCGCTCCAAGGAGTCCGGCGCCCGGACGGTCAGTCTTGCACTACCGAGTCAGATGGATCACCGGCTTGACAGGGCGCGACCGCTGGATCGCCTCCCGAACGGCCGCGACGAGGGCGGCGAGCGGCTGCGGCTTGGCCAGGCGCCCGACGATGTTCAGGCCCCGGCCCGCGTCATCCTCCTCCTCGAGGAAACCCGAGATGATGAGCACCGGCAGCGACTGGAGTGCTGCGGTGGCCCGGAGGCGCGCCAGAACATCCTCGCCACTCAGTTCGGGCATGTGGAGGTCGAGCAGCAGGAGATCGGGCACGACGGCGCGCAGCGTGTCCAGGGCCTCGCGACCCGAGTCCGCTTCGAGCACCCGAAAGCCGGCTTTCGTCAAGGCGTCCGCCCAGAGCTCGCGGACGAGGGCGTCATCGTCGGCGATCAGAATCCACTTGGGGGCGGCCCCGTCTTGGCTCATGGCCTCCATGGTGCTCACCCGATCGATGGACCCTCGGCGCACGAGAGAGATCGACCCCGGGCGGGGTTGAGGTCGCCCGGGGTCGGCCCCTCGCTCCGTGGTGTCGCGGTCTCAGGGAGGTCGCGATGAGCAGGACCTACCGTATCACCCCGGTCGGGTCAGCCCGAAGCTTTGGAGGGGGGGCGGCGGCACTGCCGACTGGCGCTCCGCGCCCCCCTGGACGCGCACCCGCAACATCCGCGCCCGGGGCCTGATGTACCCCTGGGAGAGCACCACGGACCAGACGCCGGAGGCGCAGCTCGACGCGCTTCGGGCGTTCGCCGCGGCTCGCGGCCGGCCCCCGGTGGAGCTCGTCCCGCGTTGACGGTCAGCACGGCCAAAGCCGCGACGACGAGCGCGCCGGTCAGCGTGGGGCCTGTCATCCGCGCCGTCTGGACGACCGCGTTGCGCCGGGCGGGGTTCCCGGCGGTGGCTGCTGCCCGCGTGGCCGGTCTGGCGAGGCCGCCCTGATCTCAGATCGCATCCAGGAATGTGAGCCGGACCGGCCCCAGCTCGATTCGGTCGCCGGACTTCAGTGTGGCACGCCGCGTCGTCTGGCCGTTGACCTTCAAGCGGGGGAACCGCCGGCCGTCAGGGTTCGCACGACCCGGGCCAGCATCACCATGCGAGATCCTCCATCGATGCGTCGTTCAGGGACGACCGCCTCCGTCTCGTGGTGTTTGCGGGCAATGATCGGCAACGGGGCTCCACTGCGGCCCCGGTGTCGACGTCAATTGGTGCGCGCCACCGCGGCGCGGGAAAGCGGGGCGACGTCGCCCGGGAGGGGGATATAGCCGAGCTCGGGCGCAGAGGACTGTCCGAGGGACAGCCCCCACGTGAGTAAGCGCTTGAGCGCCGCGCTCTTCTGCGGGTCCTGGTACCGCTCGTACAGCAGCAGCCAACTGAGCGACACGATGGGGTAGGACCCGTCGCCGTCCGGGTCGGGCAGAAAGAGCCGGAGATTGCTGGGCATCTGCGTGATGTTGTTCGCCAGAGCCGCCTGCCCGCTCTGATCGCTCGGGGCGACGTACTGCCCAGCCTTGTTCTGGAGCCTCGCCATCCGCAGGCCGAGTCGCCGGGCGAACCCATATTCCACGTACCCGATGGTGCCCTCACCGATCTTGATGAGCGCCGCGACCCCTTCGTTCCCGCGAGTCAGCATCGCCCGGCCGGACCAGTCGACCACGTACCCGACCCCAGGCCCCTGCCGCCAGATCGGACTGATCGCGCTCAGGTGGTTGGCCAGCCGAGCGTTGTCCCGCTTCCGTCCTGGCGCGCCGCGATTACGATGCTCCGGTTGGGCAATGGGAGGCCAGGATTGAGCGCCTGGATTCGGGGGTCGTTCCACGTCACGATCTTCCGGAGGAAGATGTTCGCGTAGACGTCGCGACTGAATCGCAGCTCGCCCCCGAGCCACGGAAGGTTGTACGCCAGCACGACGAGGCCGGCGGTGGCGGGCACCAGTTGCGCGCCAGGTGCCACCCGGGCCATCTCCTCGTCGGTCAACGCCCCGTCGCTGGCCCCAAAGTCGACAGTCTGGGCGAGGAAGCGTCGGACGCCCTCGCCGCTTCCGACGTCCTTGTACTCGATCGACACGTCCGGATTCTGCGCCGTGAACACGCTGTCCGATGGGGTCGCTGGAGGCCGGCGACGGCTGCGGACCCAAGCCAAGCGCTAGGCTAGCCCCGCAACGCCAGAAGATCCCCCTGCTCTCCCCCGCCCGACTGACTCCGCTCCCGGTAGGCCCCCGGCCAGGATCCGCGCCAGGCCGATCGCATCGGCGATAGAATATTACCCGTGCTCGAAGCGGTAGCCCTGGACGCGGAGCAACTGCGCCGGCGTACTGGCAGCCGGCCGACCTGCGCCCGGGTGCAGAGAGCGGGGCCTAGGTGTGTTGGTCTGCTGTGCCCGCGACTGTGCCCACGGCCGCAGAGCATGGCCCGCCGGGACCCAGGAAGAGCAAACGAAAGGCCAGCGTTGAGGGGACGCCGAGTTACGGACGGCCGTGGGGTTACAGGGCCGAGCGAGATACCTTCAGGGTCTAGTGCCCGCAAGGGTGTGGGGGTTCGAGTCCCCCCTTCGGCACCACTCATTCTCGCATAGCCCGGACGCCCTGACCAACCCCGCCCGGCGAGCTCGCCCCTGGGTCGCTCCGGGCACTCGGGCCGATGGCAGTCCGGCTGTCTCTCTGCCACGGCCCGCCCGTCATGGCGGAGAGCGAGTGCCACCATGCCGGTCTCGTACAGCTCCTCAGCGAGAAAGACCATGCCGAAGACGAGGAGCCAGGCCTGGGTGAAGAGGATCCCGCCGGCCAATGCGCCGAAGGCGACCGCCAGGACGCCGCCCCGAATGCCACGCACGAGCTCAAGGGACGCCGAGGGATCGTCGCCGTGTCTCAGCGCCCGGAGGATGAGGCTGGCCCCTCGCCGCGCCGTGTACCCGGCACAGGACGCAAGAGCGGCAGCGACGATGATCTCGGCGGACACGACCAGCGCCTCCACCTACGATTGGGACGGTCTTCCCTTGGCTGGGGTTTCCGCAGAGACCCGCGAGCAGACAGCCCAGACCGCGCTGATCTGCCGCGGCGCCTGCGTCTGGTTGGGCCGGCCGATGCGGATGCCCTTCGAGGGGGTCTCGGCCGGAGGGCCCGAACCGAGGGGAGCGGACGGTGGCCCGCGCCGCGGTCAGTCGCCGATCTCGTTCAGCTCTCGGCGGAGCTTGTCCAGCATCCGCTGCTGCGCGGAGAGGCCCTGCTCGGCCAGCGCGATCGCCTGCCGGAGGGAGGCCGCGCGCCGTCGAAGATCCGCGATGAGGGCCTCCACCGCCTGGGTCTGCGCCTGGCGGGCCACGAGGAGCGCGGCGTGGACCGGCGTCAGCCCGTCGGCGCCGGCCCGCGCGGCCCGCTGTCGCTCGTCCCACTCGGCCCGCTGAGCGTCCCGAAGCCCGGCCCGGGCCGCCGCCAGTCGTGACGCGGCCGCCGGACCTCTCGGGGCGGGACCATTGCCCGGCTCCTCCTCGACCGTGTCGTCGAGGAAAAAGCGGACCTCCGCCTGTTCGTGCTCGATCGTCGCGAGGCCGTCGCCGTCCCTGCCCTCCGCCATGCGCCGAACTTACATCACCCACCCCGTCCATTCAATAGGTAGTGGACCGGATGCTGGCAAACCCCTACATCCGGGGCTCGGTGGTGGTCGCCCCGATCACCGGAACTCGGCGCCGACCGGACCGACCGGCTCGAAGCGCGCCTCGACGCGATCGCCCGGCGAGAGGCCGTACTGCCGCGTGAAGGAGCCTGACATGACGCGCATTCCGGGCTCCAGGCGCCGGCCGAAGCCGGCCAGCCGGTTCGCGAGCCAGGCCACGGACGCGAGCGGCGTGCCCATCACCTCCGCGCCCAGCGCCCGTTCCAGGCACCGATCGTTCACGCGCACTTCGACACTCACCGCCCCGAGATCCATCCCGCGTGGCAGGGGTTGGGGCGACCCCGCGACGAAGGCGCGCTGCTGGCAGTTGTCGGCGAGCGAGAGCGGCACGTCGGCGGCGGCGTCCCCCCGCCGTTCGACGATCTCCAGGGCGGGCGCGACGGCGGAGAGGGCCTCGGCCACCATCGCGACCGTGACTCCCGGGCCCTCCAGCGCTCGGCCGACGGTCAGGCACAGCTCGTTCTCGAAGCCCGGCTGGATCAGCTCGGCGAAGCGGAACACCGCACCGCTCGGTCTCGCCCCGCTTTCGAGCAGAAAGCCGAACACCGGCTCGTGGATGCCAGCCTGCGCCTGCATCGCTCGGGCCGTCAGGCCGATCTTCCAGCCCGCCTGCGCGTCACCGGCGGCCAGGTACCGCGTCAGTAGGTCTAGCTGTACGCGGTAGGCCTCGTCGGTGGAGAGCCGGCCCTTCCACTCCGCCGGGTAGTACACGCCCCGCTGCCGGTACGCCCAGATCGACTCGGCGGCTGCCTCGAGATCCACGTCGGGCCCTCCCTCCCAACCCCTTCCCCACTTCCGGAGCCGGTGAGGCCGCTTACTTCACCCACTGCCCTAGAAATCGAGGTGCTTCCGGAAGAACTCGACCGCGCGACGAAGCACGTCGTCTCGGGTCGTCGCGGCGAACGGGAGCCCGTGGGTGGCCTCCCCGTAGTAGTGCGCTTCCACCGGGTGCCCGTGCTCGCTGAGCGCACGCTCGTACTCGCGTGCCCAGTGGACATGGGCCTGCTCGTCCCCCGTGGCGCGTAGGATCAGCACGGGCGTGCGGAGCGTCGAGATCATCGTGATCGGCGCCACGTCGATCGGCGTGCGGCGCCGGGTGGCCCTGTAGCCGGGCGCTCGCCGCCGCTTGGGTCACCTCTGGGCCAGGCCTCGGGTTCCGTGGCTGGACGGTGGCCGTGGTCCGGCCGCCACCGGACCGGCGAGCGCGACCAGCGCCGCGATCGCCAGCATGCCCGCGGCGGTCACGCACGCTCGCCCCGGCGCTTCAGGCCGGAAGCCGTCGGACGCGGTTGCGCAGCGTCCCGATGGGATCGATCGTGATGCTGACGACGTCGCCCGGCTGGAGGGCGTGCTCGTCGGGCACCAGGATCCCGGTTCCGGTCGAACAGCACGGTGCCGGCCGGGATCGGATTGTAGCGCCCCAGCCAGTCCACCAGCTCCCCGCAGCGCCGCTTCATGTCCCCCGTGCTGGCCTGACCCTCGTAGAGCCGCTGGCCCCGCCGCTCGATCACGCACCGGATCGTGAGGGCGTGAGGGTCGGGCACCGTCAACGGGGTGGCGATCACCGGGCCGAAGGCGAAGCCGCCCTGGAAGATCTTTGACTGGGGGAGAAAGAGCGGGTTGTCGCGCTCGATGTCCCAGGCCGAGAGGTCGTTGCCGACCGTGTAGCCGACGATGGCGCCGCCCTCCCCGATGATCACCGCCAGCTCGGCCTCCACCGCGGTCAGCTTCGAGTCGCCCCGGAGCCCGATCGGCGCGTGCGGGCCGGCCGCGCGCCCGGCCGTCGCCTTGAAGAACAGCTCCGGGCGGGGTGACTCGTAGACGTGGTCGTAGATGCCCTTCTCCCGATGCCCGTGCCCCGTGTCGTGCTCGGTGTAGTACTCGGCACTTCGGCGGTACGTGATGCCGGCGCCCCAGATCTCCGGGGGATCGAGAGGCGGCCGGAGGCCGGCCCGGCGCGGCCCGGGCGCCCGATCGAGCACGCTCCACGGGTAGCGCGGCCGACGCGGCGCCCGGGCCAGCCGGCGAGCGAGCCGCTCGAGGCCGGCCGGCGTGCGCCCCTGCCGGACGAGATCGAGGACCGAGCCGACGCCCGCCGCCCGGGCCGTGATGTCGAGGACCGCGTCTCCCTCGACCACGCCGACCCGGAGTCCGGTACCGGGAACCTCGAATTGACAGAGCTTCATGAGCTTGCCTCCCTCACGGCACTCCGGGCGCCGCGACCGGCCGGCGCGCCAGCGCGCGCTCGCCGATGTCGCACGCCTCGGTGACGCCGGGCCGGCGGGGCGCGGGCGTCAGGGCGGAGCGGACCCCGAGTCGGGTCGCATGACGGCGAGGTCGTGCGGCAGCCCGAGCCGGTCCAGGACGCGCGCGATCGTGTGGTTCACGAGATCATCGATCCCCTTCGGCCGGTGGTAGAAGGCGGGCATGGGCGGCAGCACGGTCGCACCGATCTCGGCGAGGGCCACCAGCGTGCGGAGGTGGCCGACGTGGAGCGGCGTCTCCCGCACGAGCAGGATCAGCGGGCGACCTTCCTTCAGCGTGACGTCCGCCGCTCGCGTCACCAGGTTGCCGGTCACGCCGGTCGCGATCGCGGCCGCCGTGCGCATGGAGCACGGCGCCACCACCATCCCGACGGTGCGGAACGAGCCGGAGGCGATGGAGGCCCCGATGTCCTTCACGTCGTGGACGACGTGGGCCAGTCGCTCGACGTCCCGGACCGTGTGATCCGTCTCCTCGATCAGCGTCCGCTTGCCCGGACCGGAGAGGACGAGATGGGTCTCGACGCCGGGAGCGCCGCCGAGCGCTTCCAGGAGCCGGACGCCGTAGATGACGCCGGTGGCGCCGGTGATGGCGACGACCAGTCGGCTCGGCGGTTGGGTCGGGCGTCGGATGGGCGCGGACGGGGCGACGGCCATGGGCGGATCGGTCTAGGCGAGGCGGAAGCGGCGCCGGAACACTTCCTGGCGGGTCTTCTGGTAGAGGATCTCCCACTCCGGGCTGCCTTCCGGCGCGGGCCTCGCGTAGCTCGAGAGGATCTTGCGCACCTCGGCGTCGATCGACTCCTCGACCCGGGTCTCGTCCGCCAGCACGCGGATGATCTCGGCCCGGATGTCGTCGGCCCCCTTCAGCGCGACGCACCCCTCGGCGCCCAGCAGCTCGTCGGTCATCCGCGCGGCCAGGTGGAAGACGCGCTCCCGACTGAACTTCACAGGACGAAGCCCCGGTCCCGGGCGAGCTTCTCCTTGGTCTTGCTGAAGAGCTGGCGGTAATCGAGACCCTTCTCGCGGATGTCCCGCGCGTAGCCCTGCAGGAGCTCCCGGGCCTCGGTGTCGAGCTGGTCTTCGGCCTGGAGGTTCTCGACGATCAGCTTCTGGAGTGCCACCCGGATCCGCGCCTCGTCCTTGATCTCGACCAGCCGACGGGTGACCAGCCGCTTGATGATCGCGTCGCTGAACCGGCCGGCGATCTCCTCACGCCCTCGCATGTCAGGCGTCGGGCGGGACCAGGAAGCTGAAGGGCTCGGGGCCGCCCTCGTTCCATTCGACGCACGGCGCTTCGTCCTCACCCGCGCCGTCCACCAGCCACGACTCCGGCAACCGGAACGGCACCCGCCGCCCGGTGAAGTCTTCGCCGTCGTGGTAGTAGAGCCAGCCGGAACGCCGCCACCCCACCCCGCGCACCGCGTACCGCACCCGCCGGGCCTCGAGGTCGAAGACCGCCAGGCCATGGCTCCCCGGCGCCTCGGTGTACCGGCGGTCGAGCCCCAGGCGGCGCACCGCGCCGAGGATCCCCTGGTAGGCGTAGCTCGCGAAGGGGTGGCCGCAGAAGAAGCGCTGGGCGGCCAGGAGGAGGTCGGGAATCGTCTCCGGCTCGGCTTCGAGCGCGGCCATGAGCGCCGGGGCGCGCCACGGCCGGGCGAGCCCGCTCACGCGAGAGCGCTTGTCCTTGAGGCAGATCCGCGCCAGCCCCGGAGTTCCCATGATTTCAGCCGAAAACTCGGTTCGAGCCTACAACCCGGGGTGAGGGGTGTCAAGCCGCGGGCCCCGCCGCGCCGCGGCCTTTGGCGCGTCAGGTGCCCGAGGGTCGGGCCGCGATCTGGAGCCTCGCCAGCGCCCGCGCGAGTGCCCGCAGGGCCCGGGGGTAGTCAACCTCATCCCCGCCCCGGGCGGCGAGCCGCCCCTCCGCCCGTCCGCGGGCGGCGCGCGCGCGAGCCGTGTCGATCTCCTCGGGGCGCTCGGCCGTGTCGGCGAGGATCGTGACGTGGTCGGGCCCGACCTCGGCGAAGCCGCCGCTGACCGCCAGGTAGCGCTCGGTGCGGCCGACGCGATAGGTCACCTCGCCGGCGCCGAGCAGGGCCAGGAGCGGGGCGTGCCCCGGTAGCACGCCGAAGGAGCCATCGGCGCCGGGGACGACGACCTCGTCCGCCTCCTCGGAGACGACGAGGCGGGTCGGGGTCGCCAGCTCGAGCTTGAGCCGGTCGGGCATGGCCGGGGCCGGTCCTCTTCCCTACTCCCGCAGCCGCTTGGCCTTCTCGATGGCCTCGTCGATGGGGCCGACCATGTAGAACGCCTGCTCGGGCAGCTCGTCGTGCTTGCCGGCCACGATCTCCTGGAAGCCGCGGATCGACTCGGCCAGGGTCACGTACTTGCCGGCCTGCCCGGTGAAGGCTTCGGCCACGAACATCGGCTGGGAGAGGAACCGCTGGACCTTCCGGGCCCGGGCCACGACCAGCTTGTCGTCCTCGGACAGCTCCTCCATGCCGAGGATCGCGATGATGTCCTGGAGGTCCTTGTACCGCTGGAGGGTGAGCTGCACCGACCGGGCGGCGTGGTAGTGGTCCTCGCCGACGATCCGCGGATCGAGGATCCGCGAGGTCGAGGCCAGCGGGTCGACCGCCGGGTACAGGCCCAGCTCGGCGATCTGCCGGGAGAGCACGGTGGTGGCGTCGAGGTGAGCGAACGCGGTGGCCGGGGCCGGGTCGGTGATGTCGTCGGCCGGGACGTAGATGGCTTGCACCGACGTGATCGAGCCGCGCTTGGTCGAGGTGATCCGCTCCTGGAGCTGCCCCATCTCGGTGCCGAGCGTCGGCTGGTAGCCGACGGCGGAAGGCATGCGGCCCAGGAGGGCCGAGACCTCGGAGCCGGCCTGCGTGAAGCGGAAGATGTTGTCGATGAAGAGGAGCACGTCCTGCCCCTCCTCGTCGCGGAAGTACTCGGCGACCGTGAGGCCGCTCAGGCCGACGCGGAGGCGGGCCCCCGGCGGCTCGGTCATCTGGCCGTAGACGAGCGCGGTCTTCTCGATGACCCCGGATTCCTTCATCTCGAGCCAGAGGTCGTTCCCCTCCCGGGTGCGCTCCCCCACCCCGGCGAAGACCGAGATGCCCCCGTGGTGCTTCGCGATGTTGTGGATCAGCTCCATGATGAGGACGGTCTTGCCGACGCCGGCCCCGCCGAAGAGCCCGGTCTTCCCACCCCGCGTGTACGGCTCCAGGAGGTCGACCACCTTGATCCCCGTCTCCAGCATCTGGACCGAGGTCGCCTGGTCCTCGAACGACGGCGCCGGCCGGTGGATCGGGTACCGCTTCTCGGCTTGGACCGGGCCCTGCTTGTCCACCGGCTCGCCGATGATGTTGATGATGCGGCCGAGCGTCCCCTTCCCGACCGGGACCGAGATCGGCTCGCCGGTGTCGACGACCTTGGCGCCGCGCACCAGCCCGTCGGTCGAGGCCATCGCCACCGTCCGCACGGTCGACTCGCCGAGGTGCTGGGCGACCTCGAGGACCAGCCGGGTGCTGTACGAGAAGACGTCCTTGGTCGTGATGCCGGGCACCTCGAGGGCGTTGTTGATCGGCGGCAGCTGTCCGGGCTCGAACTCGACGTCCACCACCGGCCCGATCACCTGCACGATCCGTCCGTCGCTCATCGCTGACTCCTCGGGCTCAGCCTTCCGCGCTCGTCCGGAGCGCCTCGGCCCCGCCCACGATGTCGAGCAGCTCCTTCGTGATCTTCTCTTGCCGCGCCTTGTTGTACTGGATGGTCATGAGGCCGATGATCTCCTGCGCGTTCTGCGTGGCCGCTTCCATGGCGGTCATCCGCGCCCCCTGCTCACCGGCCGCGGTCTCGAGCAGCGCCTGGTAGACCTGGATCTCGACGTGCCGCGGCAGGAGGGCGTCGAGGATCGTCGTGGGGTCCGGCTCGTAGAGGTACTCGACCCCCGGCCCCTCCGCGGCCTCGCCGCCGGCCGGCGGCGGCTCGATCGGCAGGAGCCGGCGGATGGCGACCCGCTGGACCGCTACCGAGCGGAACTCGTTGAACACGAGCCAGACCTCGTCGACCTCTTCCTCCAGATAGGCCCGCATCAGCTCGCCGGCCAGCTCGCCAGCCTGGGCGAACGTCAGGCGATCCAGGAACCCGATACGGTCGGCGCGGATCTTCCAGGGCCGGCGGCGGTAGAAGTCCCGGACCTTTCGCCCGACGGCGACCAGGCTGCCGGCCCCGTCCGTGGTCGCGCGCAGGAGCTCCGCCGAGCGCCGGACGATGTTCGAGTTGAAGGCGCCGGCCAGCCCCTTGTCCGCGGCGATCACGACGTACAGCTTGCGCGGCCCCTCGCGCCGGGCCAGGAGCGGATGCTTGTCCTCGCCGAGACCCTGGGTCAGGGTCTGGACGAGGGCGGCCATCTTGGCGGCATAGGGTCGGGCTTGCAGGACCCGCTCCTGGGCCCGCCGAAGCTTGGCGGCCGCCACGAGCTTCATCGCCCGGGTGATCTTCTGCGTGGACTGGACCGAGCGGATCCGCCGCCGGATGTCCTGGAGGGTCGCCATGGGAGCGAGACGCCGACCTGCGCTCTAAGCCGCCTTGGTGCCGTGAGCGGCCAGGAACTCCTGCTTGGCGTCCGTGATCACCTCGTCGATCTGCTTCCGCATCGTGTCCGTCAGCTCCTTCTTCTGCCGGATCTCGGCGAGGAGCTCGGCCGCCCGGGCCTCCACGAACTGGTAGAGGGACCGCTCGAAGGCCTGGAGGGCGTCCACCGGCAGGTCGTCCAGATGGCCCTGAGTTCCCGCGTAGATCACGAGGATCTGCTTCTCGACCGGGAGCGGCACGTACTGGGCCTGCTTGAGCACCTCCACCATGCGCTGGCCCCGCGCGAGCTGCTGCTGGGTCGCCTTGTCGAGGTCCGAGCCGAACTGGGCGAACGCGGCCAGCTCGCGGTACTGGGCGAGGTCCAGCCGGAGCTTGCCGGCCACCTGCCGCATCGCCTTCACCTGCGCGGAGCCGCCGACCCGGGAGACCGAGAGGCCGACGTTCACCGCCGGCCGGACGCCGGCGTAGAAGAGGTCGGTCTCCAGGTAGATCTGCCCGTCGGTGATCGAGATGACGTTGGTCGGGATGTAGGCCGACACGTCACCGAGCTGGGTCTCGATGATCGGGAGCGCCGTCAGCGAGCCCCCACCCAGCTCGTCGTTCAGCTTGGCCGCCCGCTCGAGCAGTCGCGAGTGGAGATAGAAGACGTCCCCCGGGTAGGCCTCGCGCCCGGGCGGCCGCCGCAGCAGGAGCGAGAGCTGGCGGTAGGCCTGGGCGTGCTTGGACAGGTCGTCGTAGATGCAGAGCGCATGGCGGCGGGAGTCGCGGAAGTACTCCCCCATCGTGACGCCGGCGTAGGGGGCGATGTACTGGAGCGGCGCCGGGTCGGAGGCGGTGGCGGCGATGACGGTGGTGTAGGCCATGGCGCCCCCGTCCTCGAGCACCTTGACCACCTGGGCCACCGTCGAGCGCTTCTGCCCGACCGCGACGTAGAAGCAGTAGACGTCCTGCCCCTTCTGGTTGAGGATCGTGTCGACCGCGATCGCCGTCTTGCCGGTCTGGCGATCGCCGATGATCAGCTCCCGCTGGCCACGGCCGATCGGGATCATGGCGTCGATCGCCTTGAGGCCGGTCTGGAGCGGCTCCTTCACCGGGCGCCGGTCCACCACCCCCGGCGCCAAGCGCTCGATCGGACGCGACTCCTTGGCCTGGATCGGGCCCTTGCCGTCGATCGGCTGGCCCAGGGCGTTGACGACGCGGCCGATCAGCGCCTCGCCGACCGGCACCTGCGCGATCCGCCCGGTGCGCTTGACGACGTCGCCCTCCTTGATGGCGCGATCCTCGCCGAGCAGCACGGCGCCCACGTTGTCCTCCTCGAGGTTCAGGACGAGGCCATAGACGTCGCCCGGGAACTGGAGGAGCTCGCCGGACATCGCCTGCTCGAGGCCATAGACGCGGGCGATGCCGTCGCCGACCTCGATGACGCGGCCCATCTCGGTGAGGTCGGTCTCCGCCTCGAAGCCCTGGATCTGCCGCCGAATGATCTCGCTGATCTCACCGGCCTTGATCATGCTATCCCCCCGGCATCCCTCGTGATCCGCTCGCGCAAGGCCGCGAGCTGGCCTCTGACACTCATGTCCAGGATCCGGCTGCCGACCTCGGCCACGAAGCCTCCGATCAGTGTCGCGTCAACCGCCGTGTCGAGGAGCACCGTCTTGCCGAGCCGGCGCCCGAGGCGCTCCCGGATGGCGCCCCGCTGGCCCTCGCTGAGCGGCGCGGCGCTCCGGACACGTGCGCGGACGCGGCCGGCCGCCTCGTCCACGAGCGTCTCGTAGGCTGCCCGGATGTCGGCAAGCAGGGCTAGTCGCCGGCGCTGGGCGACGAGCGCGAGGAAGTTCCGCGTCAGCGGCGAGAGCTGCAGCCGCTCGGCCACGGTCTGCACGATCGCGCGCTTGGTCGCCGCCTTGGCCCACGGCAGCAGGAGCACGTCCCGCAGGGCCGGCTCGTCGGCCAGCACGCGCTCGAAGGTCGCCAGCTCCTGGGCTACCGCCTCGGGCCGGGAGGCCTCGCTGGCCAGCGCCCAGAGCGCCTTCGCGTAGCGCCGGGCGACCGCCGCCCCGCGCCGCATCTACGGACAGGAGGGGGAGTCCCAACCACTCCCCCTCCTGGACCTCCCCGACCTGGGGGGTCCTCCGCTCGAGGATCACCGCGCGTCCAGTCGCGCGAGGGCGTCCTGCACCAGGCGCTCGTGATCCTCGCCCCGGAGGCTCTTCTGGATCAGGCGCTCGGCGATCTCGACGGCCAGCGCGCCCACTTCCGCCCGCAGCTCGGCCTTCGCACGGCGCACGTCCTGCTGGATCTCCGCCCGCGCCGACTCGAGCAGCCGCGCCGCCTCCTGGCGCGCCTCGGCAGTCAGCCGCTCTCGGGTCTCCGCCGCCTCGCGCAGGGCCTGCTCGCGCACCGTTTGCGCCTCGGCCTGCGCCGCCTGGAGCTTCGCCTCGAACTCGGCGAGCTGCCGCTGCGCCGCCTCTCGCGCCGCCTGTGCCTCGGCGAGCTGCTGCCGGATCGCGCCGGTGCGCGCCTCGAGCGTAGAGATCAGGGGCCGGTAGACGAACCGGAAGAGCACGGCCAGCAGGAGCAGGAAGCTGATGAGCTGGACCAGCAGCGAGCCGTTGAGCTCGATCAGGCTGTGGCCGCCTTCCTCCGCGGCGTACGCGAGACCGGGTCCGGCCAGGACGGCCAGGACCGTCGCCAGCACGGCTCCCGCGTGACGTCCAAGCGCCGCGCCGGTGATTGGACAACCGAGGACGTGCCGGCTCCGTGTCATGCTGACCCTCGTGCGGGATGGGCGTGCGTTGTGAAAAAAGGAGCAAGAAGCCATTTAGCACTATCACGCGCGCCGGAGGACTGTCAAGCCGCGCGCGCGATGACGCCGCCTCCGAGGACCACGTCGTCTTGATAGAAGACGACCGACTGCCCGGGAGTCACCGCGCGCTGCGGCCGGGAGAAGCGGACCTCGACCTCGCCGGCGCCGCCCGGCCGCAGCGTCGCCGGGACCAGCGGGGCATTGTGTCGGATCCGCGCCTCGACGGCGATCTCCTCGTCCAGCCGCTCGATGGCGATCCAGTTCACTTCGCTCGCGACGAGGCCCGCGGCCTCGAGCGCTTCACGCGGCCCGACGACCACCGCGTTCCGCTCCGGATCGAGGCGGACGACGTAGCGGGGCAGTCCCCCTGCCGGCGGCGTCCCGAGGCCGCGCCGCTGCCCGATCGTGTAGGCCGCGAGCCCGGCGTGGGCGCCGATCTCGCGCCCGGCCTCGTCCAGGATGGGACCCGGGCGGAACGCCTCGGGCGCGCGGGCGCGGAGAAACGCGCGGTAGTCCCCGCTGACGAAGCAGAGCTCCTGGCTCTCCGGCGTGTCGGCCGTGGCCAGGCCGAGCGCGTGCGCCTTCGCGCGGACCTCGGCCTTGGTCAGGTCGCCGATCGGGAAACCGCGCGCGCGCGAGCTGCGCCTGGGTGAGGGGCCAGAGGAAGTAGCTCTGGTCCTTCTGGACGTCGCGCCCGCGGCAGAGCAGGAGCCGCCCGCGCGCCCCGTCCTGTCGGATGCGCGCGTAGTGGCCGGTGGCGACGGCGTCGGCCTCCCACGCCAGCGCGCGCCGGAGGAGCGTGCCGAACTTCACCTCGCGGTTACAGACGACGCAGGGGCTCGGCGTGCGGCCGGCGCCGTACTCCCGGGTGAAGTCCGCGATGACCAGCTCGGCGAACTCGCGCTCGTGGTTCAGCAGGTAGTAGGGGATCCCGAGATGCCGGGCCACCGCCCTCGCGCCGCGCGCCGTCGCCGGGGAGCAGCAGGAGCCGAAGTGGGCCGCGTCGTCCTCGGGCTCCGCCCACGGGGCGGTCCGCAGGGTGATCCCGATGAGCCGATGACCGGCCTCGGCCAGGAGGGCCGCCGCCACCGAGCTGTCCACCCCGCCGCTCATCCCGACAACGATCGTGGCCATTTTAGCCTTTATTCTTAGCTAGTTGACGATACTTTGCGGACCCGCTCGTCGGCCACCCGTGAGCGCGGCATGGATCTGCTCCAGCTCGGCCGCTGAGCCGAAGGGGAGCTCGACGCGCCCGCGGGTGAGACCGCCGACGAGCCGCACCCGCATGCCCAGCGCCAGACGCAGCTCTTCCTCCAGGGCATCGATCTCGACGGGTCGCCGGCGCCCGGGCGGTCGGCCGCGGCGAGTCCGGCGCACGTCGGCCTCCGTCGCGCGCACCGACCACTCCTGGGCCAGGATGCGGTCCCGGAGTCGAAGCTGTGCCGCCGGGGTGGGGAGACCCAGCAATGCGCGGGCATGCCCCATCGTCAAGCGCCCCGCCCGCAGATCGTCCTGAATGACGTCGGGCAGCCGTCGCAAGCGAAGGGCATTGGCGATCGATGACCGATCCTTCCCGATCCGTCCGGCCAGATCGTCCTGGGTCCACCCGAACTCCGCCAGGAGACGCTGATACGCGTCGGCCTGCTCCAGCGGGTTGAGGTCCTCCCGGAGGAGGTTCTCGACGAGCGCCAGCTCCAGCGCCTCGGCGTCAGTGGCCTCCCGCACCACGGCGGGCACATGGCTCAACCCTGCCTGCCGAGCCGCTCGCCACCGCCGCTCGCCCACCAGGATCTCGTGGCGGTCACCCCGCTGACGAACGACGAGGGGCTGGAGGACCCCTGAGGTTCGGATCGAGGCGGCCAGCTCCTCCAGCGCTTCCGGCGTGAACGTCTTCCTCGGCTGGAAGGGATTGGGCGTGAGGCTCTCGATCGGCAGGTCGCGCAGCCGGCCGGGGCCCTCGCCGTGCGCCGGGGGGGGGTCAGGAGCCGGCGGGAGCAGAGCCCCGAGGCCGCGACCGAGCGCGCGCTTCATCATGGGCAAGCACCTCCTTGGCCAGCTCGAGGTAGGCCACCGCCCCGGGCGACCGCAGGTCGTACTGGAGGATCGAGAGGCCGTGGCTGGGCGCCTCGGTGAGCCGGATGTTCCGGGGAATGACCGTCTGGAACAGCTGGTCTCTGAAATATCGCTCGACCTCCGAGCGGACCTGGAGCGCCAGGCTCGTCCGCCCGTCGAACATCGTGAAGACGATCCCTTCCACGGCCAGGCCCGGGTTGGCTCGCGCCCGGACCAGATCGAGCGTCTTCATGAGCTGGGCCAGCCCCTCCAACGCATAGTACTCGCATTGGAGCGGGATGACGGCGGCGTCGGCGGCCACGAGCGCGTTCAGCGTCAGGAGCCCCAGCGACGGCGGGGAATCGACGATGACAAAGGCGAACCGCTCGCGGATGGGCGCCAGCGCCTCCCGCAGCCGGCCCTCCCGCCCGGCCCTCTCCACGAGCTCCACCTCGGCGCCGACGAGGTCGGGACTGGCCGGGAGCAGGGTGAGGGAGGGGAGCGCGGTGGGCCGGCACGCCTCCTCCGCCGGCACACCCTCGAGCAACACCTCGTAGATCGTGGGCGCCGCCACGGCTCCCCGCTCGGAGAGCACCCCCGCGGTGGCGTTCCCCTGCGGGTCGAGGTCGAGGAGAAGAGTAGGGCGCTCAGCCGCGGCCAGCGCCGCGGCCAGATTGACCGCCGTCGTCGTCTTGCCCACCCCGCCTTTCTGGTTCGCCACGCCCAGAACCCGGGCCACGCACTCCCCCTGTTTCACGTGGAACGTCGGCCGTCCTACCCACTCGCTCGGTCGCGGGAATTATAAGGAACCGTCGGTGGATCCGCAACCCGAACCGCGGGGCTGTCACTGTTACCTGGCGCGTAGCCCCAAGTTCGGCGCGAGCGGCCGGCCCGACGGGGAGGACCAGCCGACCCGTGGATCCGAGGAAGGGCCGGGCCAGCTCGAGGCCCGCTGCCGGCGCCGTCACGGCTCGCATCGTCACCGTCCGGAAGGCGCTCCCGAGCCCTGCGGCCGTCCCTAGGGCCTCGGCTCGCTCCTCCCGTACCTCCACATCCGCCAGCTCCAGCCTCCTCACGACGTGGCGCAGGAAGTTGGCGCGCCGCCGGTTGGCCTCCACGAGCGTGACCGGCCAGTGCGGCCGGGCCAGCTTCAGGATCAGCCCGGGTACGCCGGCGCCGCTCCCGATGTCGAGCAACGGTGCTGCAGGCTCCGGGAGCACCGCGAGGAACAGGAGCGAGTCCAGGACAAGGTGCTCGATCTGCTCGGCCTCGGATCGATACCCCGTGAGACGGCTCACCCGGTTCCACCGGCCGAGCTCCTCGATGTAGACCCGCGCGCTCGCCTCGAATCGGGGATCGATCGGGACCCCGAGTGCCGACACACCGGCTGCCAGGCGGCCCCACGGATCCGTGGGCACGGGCAGGCTCAGGCCCTCGGGGGCTGCCGCCGACGGATGGAGGGGGGCGAGGCTTCCCAAATATCCACGCAACTACCACGAGACAAACGCTTTTTCGATCACGGCGACTTGCTGGTGCTAGGCCTTCCTCGCTTCCTTCTCGGCCTTTCCCTCGACGCCGGCGCTCGGCTTGCCCGACCGCTGCACGGAGCGGTCGATCAGGTACTGCTGAGCGATCGACAGGACGTTGTTGACCAGCCAGTAGAGGACCAGCCCGGTCGGGAACTCGAGGAACATGAACGTAAAGATCACCGGCATGATCAGCATGATCCGCGCCTGCCGGGGATCGCCCACGGTCGGCGTCATCTTCTGCTGAACCAGCATCGAGATACCCATCAGGATCGGCAGGACGTAGTACGGATCCTTCTTCGAGAGATCGGTGATCCACAGCAGGAACGAGGCACCCTGGAGCTCGACCGAGTACTGGAGCGTGAGATAGAGGGCATAGAAGATGGGGACCTGCACGATCATCGGGAGGCAGCCGCCGACCGGGTTCACCTTGTGCTTCCGGAACAGCTCCATCTGCTCGCGCTGGAAGCGCTGCGGATCGGACTTGTACTTCGACCTGAGCGCGTTGAGCTGCGGCTGAAGCGCCTGCATCTGCTTCATCGAGCTCATGCTCTTGTGGGTCAGGGGGTAGAACACGATCTTCACGAGGACGGTCAGCAGGATGATGGCGACGCCGTAGTTCTGGCCCGGCAGGCGCGTGGCGAAGAAGTTCATGAGCCAGAGCAGGGGGACGCAGAACCACTCCATCGGCAGCGTCCACAAGAACTCGCCGTAGTTGCGCGCCTGGGCCTGCTCCAGACCGACGTTGAACGCGGCCAGCCGATCCCATTCCTTCGGCCCCACGTACAGGTCGGCCTTCCCATCCCAGGCCCGGCCCGGCCCGAGCCCCACTTCCGGGAAGACGACGCCCACCTGGGCCAGATCGCGGTCTCGACCGCGTAGCACGCGGGCACCCGGTCCCGGGATGAAGGCGGCGATGAAGTAGTCGTTCTCCAGCGCGACCCAGCGGTGGACGCCTGGCTCGACGCGCACCGGCTCGAGGTGCGGATCCTTCAACTCTGGCCCGGCCGGGGACTCCTTCGGGTCCTTCAGGGCGGGCGCCGGGTGCTCCAGGACCTCCGGCTTTCCGTTCCGGGCGACGAGGATGCGCCCGAGGAGCTGGCTGTGCTCCTCGCCTTCCCCGAACGTGAGCCAGGGCGCCTCTCGGGTCTTCCCCGGAATCGCCACCGGCCCAGTCCAGTACAGCGCGACCGACCCAGCCTCGGCTCCCCCGCCGCCGCCCTCCGCGTGGAGCTCCACCTCGACCCGGTAGCTCGCCGCGTCGAAGCGCACGCGCTTCTCGACCCGGATCCCGGCCCCCGTCACCCCGCTGAACACCACCGTGCCCTTCGGCCGCTCGGCCGTCAGCTCCAGCCGATCGGTGTCCGCCCGGAGCGGCACCACCTCCGGCGGCCGGCCCGGCGCGCTGACCGCCACCGCGAGCGGGGCGAGGCCCTGGCCGACCAGGAGCGGCTTCTTCCCCCGGTACCGGAGGGTCCAGCCGCTCACCGACCCGTCGGACGCGAACGTCACCTCGTATAGCGGGGACGTGACCTCGACGGCCCGCCCGATGATCGCGGTCGCTCCCGGAATCACGGGCCGCGCAGGGCCGACCGTGGCGCTTCCGCCCGCGGCGGGCGATGCGCCGCCCGCGGGAGCCGGGTTAGCGGGAGTGTCCCCCGCCGACGGCGCACCGGGCGGGGGAGGCGGGGGAGCGAAGAACGCCTGCCAGGCGAGCAGGAGCGCCACAGACAGGACGATGGCGATCAGGGCCCGCTTTTCCATGGCAGCCTTGGGCGCCGCTGTTCAGCGCGGCGGGTCAATCCCGCCCGGAAAGGCCGGCTGGCACCGGAGGAGCCGCCCGACGGCCAGCATCCCCCCACGGAGCAGCCCACGCTCGGTGATGGCCTGCCGCGCGTACTCCGAGCACGTCGGCCAGTATCGGCAGGCCGGGGGGAGCAGGGGTGACAACCACCGCTGGTACCCTTCGATCAGGACCGCCGCCCCGCGGGCGGCGGCGCGCGGGGCGCGCGTCACGAAGCCAGACGCCGCGCGGCGTGGCGCAGCGCCTCGGCCACCTCGCTGCTGAGTTCGGCGAAGGGGGCTGCCACCGCCCGGGGGCGCGCGACGAAGCAGAGCCGCAGCCCAGTCCCTGGCAGGAGGGTCGCCTGACGGCGGTAGGCCTCCCGGAGCCTCCGGCGCGCCCGGTTCCGCCACACGCTTCCCCCCAGCTTCCGGCCGGCCGTGAACGCTGCCGCCCGCCGACCCGGGGTGGGGGACCACAGGAGCACGAAGCTCGGGCGCTCGACGCGGCTCCCCCGGCGGAAGAGCCATTGAAACTCCCGCCGATCGCGCAGCCGCTCCGCGCGGGGCAGGGTCGCCCGGGTCGCGCCGGTCGCGGTCACACTCAGACGGAGAGACGCCGACGCCCCTTGGCGCGCCGGCGCTTGAGGACCTTTCGGCCCCCCTTGGTGGACATCCGCTCGCGGAAGCCGTGCGTCTTCTTCCGCCGGCGCCGATTCGGTTGATAGGTCCGCTTCACACGATCCTCCTAGCCGGGAATGAACAAAGTTCAACCATCCTACCGGCCACCGCTAAGGCTAGTCAAGGGGCGCCGGTGACTCACGCCGGCGGTGATGGGGTTGCTCGCCTGTAGACAGCGTGCTATCGTTCGCCTTTCGGAAGTCGGGCTCGTTCCTCCTGAGCGCGTCATGCGTCCCGCGAACGCTCCGCCGTCCGGGTCGGCGGGCGTCGGCCAGCGGCGCGGGTCGTTCAGCGCGTGGGCAGTGATGGGTAGGGCACAGCGACATCCCACCCCAGGGTTATCCACACCTGTGGATAAGTGTGTGTGTAACTCATGGGGGGCCAACTCCTCGCCACGGGAGCCTAGGTAAATGTCCGATCGCCTCTGGGAGCGCTTTCTCTCCGCCTTGGAGGGTCGGCTCCCCCCACAGGCCCTCGATACCTGGATCCGGCCGGGTCGGCTCCTGGCTCATCGGGACACCCATCTGGAGATCGGGGTTCCCAGCAAGTTCCTCCGCAGCTACATCGTCGATCACTACCTCCCGGACCTCCAGGCCGCCGCCGAGACCTGCCTCGGGCCCCGTGCCCACGTGACCGTCAGCCTCGACCGAGCCGCGGTGGGGTCCCCGGGCACTCCGCCCGCGCCCCCGGCGCCAGCGCCGGTGCCGGCCGAGCTGGACGGTCGGTACACCTTCGACACCTTCGTGGTCGGCTCCTCCAACCAGTTCGCCCAGGCCGCCTGCCTCGCCGTCGCCGAGCTGCCCTCCCGGGCCTACAACCCCCTCTTCATCTACGGCGGCGTCGGCCTCGGCAAGACCCATCTCCTCCACGCGATCGGCCACCAGATCCGCCAGACCCATTCCCAGCTCCGCGTCGAGTACCTGTCCACGGAGAAGTTCACCAACGAGCTGATCGGGGCCATCCGCTACGACAAGACGCCCGACTTCCGCCATCGCTACCGGACGATCGATCTCCTCCTGATCGACGACATCCAGTTCATCTCCGGCAAGGAGCGGACCCAGGAGGAGCTGTTCCACACCTTCAACGACCTCTACGAGTCGCATCGCCAGATCGTCATCTCGAGCGACCGCTCCCCGAAGGAGATCCCCGAGATCGAGGAGCGTCTCCGTTCCCGATTCGAGTGGGGCCTCATCGCCGACATCCAGCCGCCCGATTTCGAGACGCGGGTCGCCATCCTCAAGAAGAAAGCCGAGCTGGACCGGGTGGCGCTCCCCGACGACCTCGCCTACTTCATCGCCAACAAGGTCAAGTCCAACATCCGCGAGCTGGAAGGATCCCTCGTCCGCATCCGCGCCTTCTGCAGCCTCACCGGCCGCGAGCTCGGCCTTGATCTCGCCCAGGAAGTGCTCGCCAACATCTGGGGAACCGAGGAACGCCTCATCACGATCGACGACATCCAGCGCCGCGTGAGCGAAGTCTTCGGCGTGAAGCCCCACGATCTCCGCTCCAAGACGCGGACCAAAGCGGTGGCCTTCCCCCGGCAGGTCGCCATGTACCTCGCCCGCCAGCTCACCAGCGACTCCTTCGCCGACATCGGTCGGAGCTTCGGCGGCAAGGACCACACCACCGTCCTGCACGGCGTCCACAAGATCGAGGCCCTCATCCAGGAGGACCCCAAGTTCCGGAAGACCCTGGACCACATCATCAACACAATCCGGATCGAGTGAGGACTCGCGTGCATATCGTCCCCAGCGCATCGGATATCCCCCGTCTCTCCACCACCGTCGCGCTCAGTCCTCCCCGACCACCGAGCACCACCCTCGACGCCATCACCGGACGGATCCGCCCCGCCCTCCACATATCCACTGCCCCTACTACGACGACTACTGAGTTTTCTTTTCCTACGGAGGAAGACTAACTCCTATGGAGCTTCAAGTCGCCCGCGACCCGTTCCTGCGCGCGCTTCAGCTCGTCCAGAACATCGTCGAAACGCGCCAGACCTTGCCCATCCTCGCCAACGTCCTGATGGACGCCCAGGATGGCGGGCTCCACGTGGCCGCCACCGACCTCGAGGTCGGGGTACGGGTCGCGGTTCCGGCGACCATCGTGAGACCGGGAGCCGTCACGTTGGCCGCCCGGAAGCTCCACGAGCTGGTCCGGGAGCTGCCTGCCCAGCCCATCACCCTCAAGCTTCAGGAGAACGGCTGGGTGCAGCTCCTGTGCGGGGCGGCCTCGTTCCGGCTCGTGGGGCTCCCGGCCGAGGAGTATCCCCCGCTCGAGACCGGGGACGCCGAGGGCTGGGTAAGTGTCAACGGCGGGCGACTGCGGGCCTTGCTGGCGCGGACCGCCTACGCGATGTCCCAGGATGAGAGTCGGCCCTTTCTCAACGGCGTCTACATGCTGGTCCGGAAAGGGGAGCTGCGTCTGGTGGCGACCGACGGGCACCGTCTGGCGCTGGCCCGCCTGACGGTCGAGGCCGACGGCGAGATGGCGGGCATCGTGCCACGAAAGGCCGTTGCGGAGATGGGCCGGGTGCTCGGCGGCAGCGAGGCGGCGTCGCTCGCGCTGCGGGAGAACCAGTTCCTGATCCGGACCCCCGGCTTCGTGCTCGTATCCAAGCTCGTAGAAGGGACGTTTCCCAGCTACGAGCAGGTCGTGCCGAAGGCGCACCCCCGCCGGCTGACCATCGAACGTGAGCTGCTGATCTCGGCGCTCCGGCGAGTGTCGGTCGTGGCCGACGACCGGACGCGGCCGATCCGCCTGACCGCCGCGCCCGGAGCCTTGCGACTCGCGGCGTCCAGTCAGGAACTGGGGGAGGCCGAGGAGGTGCTGCCGGCCGAGTTCGCGGGAGAGGAGCTGCCCATCGGGTTCAACACGCGCTACATCCTCGATGCGCTCGTTCCCATGGACGGCGAGCGGGTCGTGATCGAGTTGAAGGACTCACTGAGCCCGGGTGTGTTCAAGAGCGCCGCCGACGAGGATCACCTCTGTGTTATAATGCCGATGCGTATTTGAGAGGAGGCCCATAGGGGGTGCAGGTCCGATGGCTGAAGTTATCGGCATTCCGTAATTACGCCTCCCTCAGCTTCGCCCCTGATCCCGGCCTGAACGTCCTGATCGGTCCCAACGGCCAGGGCAAGACCTCTCTCCTCGAGGCGCTCCACTTGTTGCTGGCCGGCCGTTCCTTCCGCACCACCCGGGTGGCGGAGTGCGTGGCTCGGGACGCCCCGGAAGCCCGCGTGACTGGCGAGATCGCCGAGGCAGACCAGCGCCGCGAGATCCGGATCGCCGTGCGGTCCGACGGTGACGTCGAGGCGACCGGGGGGCCGTGTCCGTGGGCCCGTGTCGTGTCATTCGCCGCTCCGGACCTCGCGCTGATCAGCGGGCCCCCCGCCGTCCGCCGGGGGTACCTGGACGGGGCGGCGGCCAAGCTCGCGCCTGCCCACGCGGAGGTGTGCCGCCGCTACCGGCTCGTGCTCCATCAGCGCGGCCGGCTCCTGGGGCAGTTGGCGGGGCGGTCGGATGCCGAGCGCCTGCTGGCGCCGTGGGACGAACAACTCGCGGCGCTGGGCGGCGAGTTGGTCCATCGCCGGCTGGACACCCTCGAGGTGCTGGGTCGGGACACGGCCGAGGTGTGGCGGGCGCTCGCGTCCGATGGCGCGGCGATGGCCCTCGTCTACGGACCGGTCGTCACGCCGGGGAGCGATGTCGCGGCCACCCGGGAGCGTCTGCTGGTCGCGCTGGCCGAGGGCCGGCGGCGCGACCTTCAGCGCGGCCTGACACTGGTCGGACCCCACCGGGACGACCTGATCGTCTGGCTCGGGCCGGCCGAGGCCAGGGCCTACGCCTCGCGCGGCGAGCAGCGGCTGCTCGTGCTGACGCTGCGCCTGGCCGAGGCGGCCGCCGTCCGGCGCCGGACGGGAACGCCGCCCGTGCTGCTCCTGGATGACGTCCTGACCGAGTTGGACGCGGATGCGCGCGAGCGCGTGCTGTCCTGGCTCGCCGGTCAGGGGCAGGTGGTCTTCTCGACCACGGATGCCGTGACCGCCGCCGGCGTGCCGGCGGCCGGGTGGGACGTGCGTCACGGGGAGGTGGATCCACTGGACGCGATCGTCGCGAGGGGTGCGGCATGACCCAGCCGACGGGGCCGAAGGACCCGCGGAACGGGGACGACTACACCGCCAGCGACATCAAGGCGCTCGAAGGGCTCGAGGCGGTCCGCAAGCGCCCCGCGATGTACGTCGGCGACACGGCGAGCTACGGGCTGCACCACCTCGTCTTCGAGGCCGTCGACAACTCGGTGGACGAGGCCCTGGCCGGCTACTGCCACAACATCCGGGTCGTCCTCCACACCGACGCGAGCGTCACGGTGGCCGACGACGGCCGCGGGATCCCCGTGGACGAGTGGGGCGGGACCGGGCGGTCGGCGGCCGAGGTCGTGCTCACCAAGCTGCACGCGGGCGGCAAGTTCGAGAACTCCGTGTACAAGGTCTCCGGCGGGCTCCACGGCGTCGGCATCTCGGTCGTCAACGCGCTCTCCGAGTGGCTGGAGCTGGAGGTCCGCCGGGACGGCAAGGTCTATACCCAGCGCTACGACCGCGGCAAGCCGCAGGCCGACCTGGTCGCCGGCGAGAAGACGACGAAGCGGGGAACGACCATCCGGTTCAAGCCGGACCCCGAGATCTTCGAGGAAACGACCTACTCCTTCGACATCCTCTCGAACCGGCTCCGCGAGCTGGCGTTCCTCAACAAGGGCCTGAAGATCCTGATCGAGGACGAGCGGGACGAGAAGAAGCTCGCCTTCCTCTACTCGGGCGGCATCCGCCAGTTCGTCGAGTACATCAACCAGAACAAGACGCCGATCCATCCGAAGGTCCTCTACTTCGAGGGGAAGAAGGGCGACATCGAGGTGGAGGTCGCCGTCCAGTACAACGACGGCTACCAGGAGAACGTCTTCTCGTTCGCCAACAACATCAATACCCGCGAGGGGGGCACGCACCTCACCGGGTTCCGCGCCGCGCTGACGCGGACCCTCAGCGCGTACGCGCAGGCCAACGGGTTCCTCAAGAGCTTCAAGGGGGGGATCAGCGGGGAGGATGTCCGGGAGGGGCTCACCGCGGTCATCTCGGTGCGGCTGCGCGAGCCCCAGTTCGAGGGCCAGACCAAGGCCAAGCTCGGCAACAGCGACGTCAAGGGCCTGGTCGAGTCCGTGGTCAACGAGAAGCTGGCCCAGTCCTTCGAGGAGGATCCCACCACCGCCCGCAAGATCGCCGAGAAGGCGGTGCGGGCGGCCCAGGCGCGGGAGGCGGCCCGGAAGGCGCGCGAGCTGACGCGGAAGAAGGGCTTCGACGACGACGGCCTGCCGGGCAAGCTGGCGGAGTGCTCGGAACGGGATCCGGCGGTGCGGGAGCTGTTCCTGGTCGAGGGCGACTCCGCCGGGGGCTCGGCCAAGCAGGGGAGGGACCGACGGATCCAGGCGATCCTGCCCCTCCGCGGCAAGATCATCAATGCCGAGAAGGCGCGGTACGACAAGGTGCTCTCGCACCAGGAGATCCGCCTGCTCATCTCGGCGCTGGGCACCGGCATCGGGCCCGAGGAGTTCGACGTCACCCGGCTCCGCTACCACAAGGTCGTCCTGATGACCGACGCCGACGTCGACGGCGCCCACATCCGGACGCTCCTCCTCACGTTCTTCTTCCGCCACATGGTGCCGATCATCGAGACGGGCTACCTCTACATCGCCCAGCCGCCGCTCTTCAAGCTCAAGCGCGGGAAGGCCGAGAAGTACTTCCTGAGCGAGCGGGAGCTCGACCACGAGCTCCTGCTCCTCGGCACCGAGAAGGCCCAGCTCCGCTACGGGAACGGGAAGGCCGGCGGCAAGACGGTGGGGGACGAGCGCCTGCGGAAGTTCGTCGCGGACGTGGTGGAGTACCGCCACCTCCGCGACCGCCTGGCCAAGCGGGGCATCCCGGCGGCCTGGCTCGAGGCCTTCACGCGGCATCGCCCGCTCACCCGCAAGCGGATCTCCCGGGAGACGCTGCTGGCCGAGCTGGCCCGGGCGCTCGGGCGCCCCGATGCGCCGTTCGCCCTTCGGGGTGAAACGGAGGACGGGGTCCTCGCGGTCGCCGAGATCGACGGTCAGGAGCGGATGCTCAACCTGAACCTCTTCGAATCCGGCGAGTGGGCCAAGCTGCTGGAGGTCTACGGGCAGATCGAGCCCTTCGACCGCCCACCCTACACGCTGATCAGCCCCAGCGGGCAGGAGATTCCCATCGCCTCGCGGGATGCGCTGGTCGATCAGGCCCTCGCCCTCGGGCGCGAGGGCGCCTCTCTCCAGCGCTACAAGGGGCTCGGCGAGATGAACGCCGAGCAGCTCTGGCAGACGACCATGAACCCGGACACCCGGACGCTCCTCCGGGTCACCATTCACGACGCCGTCGCCGCCGACGAGATCTTCACGAAGCTGATGGGCGACGAGGTCGAGCCCCGCCGGGAGTACATCGCCACCCACGCCCTCGAAGCCCGGGTCAACGTCTAGCGGACGGTCCCGATGCCCGAGCGCCAGCATCCGGTCTCGATCGTCGAGGAGATGAGCCGCTCCTACCTCGACTACGCGATGTCGGTCATCATCGGCCGCGCGCTGCCCGACATCCGGGACGGCCTCAAGCCGGTGCACCGTCGCGTGCTCTTCACGATGTCGGAGCTGGGGCTGGCGTGGAATCGGGCCTACCGCAAGTCGGCGAAGGTGGTGGGTGAGGTCCTCGGGAAATACCATCCCCACGGAGACGCGCCGGTGTACGAGGCGCTGGTCCGGATGGCGCAGGAGTTCTCGCTGCGCTACCCGCTGATCGACGGCCAGGGAAACTTCGGCTCGATCGACGGCGACCCGCCGGCCGCGTACCGCTACACCGAGGTGCGGCTGGCCAAGATCGCCCACGAGATGCTCGCCGACATCGATCGGGACACGGTAGACTTCGTCCCGAACTTCGACGACTCGGAGCGGGAGCCGACGGTGCTCCCGGCGCGGGCGCCGAATCTCCTGGTCAACGGGTCCTCCGGCATCGCGGTCGGCATGGCCACCAACATCCCGCCCCACAACCTGACCGAGGTGGTGGACGGGGTGGTGCTGTTGCTCGAGAACCCGGAGGTCACGCTGGACGAGCTGCACCGGGTGATCAAGGGCCCGGACTTCCCGACCCGCGGCTACATTTACGGGACCGCCGGCATCCGGGATGCCTACGCGACCGGCCGCGGCATCATCACCATGCGGGCCCGGGCCCACACGGAGAAGCTGCGGGGCGGGCGCGAGGCGATCATCGTCACCGAGCTGCCGTACCAGGTCAACAAGGCGAGCCTGATCGAGAAGATCGCCGAGCTCGGCCGGGATCGGAAGCTCGAGGGGATCTCGGAGATCCGGGACGAGTCGGACCGTCACGGGATCCGGATCGTGCTGGAGCTGGGCCGAGGCGAGATCGCCCAGATCCTCCTGAACCAGCTCTACAAGCACACCGCGATGCAGTCCACCTTCGGCGTGATCATGCTGGCCCTGGTCAACCGCCGGCCCCAGGTGGTCACGCTCAAGGAGATGCTGACCCACTTCATCGCCTTCCGGCGCGAGGTGGTGGTCCGGCGCACGCGCCACGACCTGGCCCGGGCCGAGGAGCGCGCCCACATCCTGGAGGGATTGCGCAAGGCGATCGACCAGATCGATCTGGTGATCCGCCTCATCCGGGGCGCCGACAGCGTGGAGGCGGCGCGCCAGGCCCTCATGAGCCAGCTCGAGCTGAGCGAGGCGCAGGCAAAGGCCATCCTGGCCATGCAGCTCCAGCGCCTGGCCCGCCTGGAGCGGGAGAAGATCATCGCCGAGCACACCGAGACGCTCCAGCTCATCGAGCGGCTGCGGGCGATCCTGGGCTCCGACGCGCTGGTCCGCGAGATCATCAAGGAGGAGCTCGCCGCCCTCAAGAGCGAGTACGGCGACGAGCGCCGGACCGAGATCGTCGAGGAGTCGGTGGAGCTGAGCCTCGAGGACCTGATCGCCGACGAGGAGATGGTCGTCACGGTCACCCGCTCCGGCTACATCAAGCGGACCGCGATCGAGGCGTACCGCAGCCAGCGGCGGGGCGGCAAGGGCGTCCAGGGCATGGAGACCAAGGAGGAGGACGTCGTCGAGGACATGTACATCGCCTCGACCCACTCCTACCTCCTCTTCTTCACCAACGACGGCAAGGTCCACTGGCTGAAGGTCCACGAGATTCCCGAGGCCAAGCGGGACGCGCGCGGGAAGGCCATGGTGAATCTCCTCCACCTCGCCGAGGGCGAGCGCGTGGCCGCCACGCTGGCCGTGCGTGACTTCACCGCCGCCGGCTACCTGTTCTTCGCGACCCGGCAAGGGAAGGTGAAGAAGACCGAGCTGGAGCAGTACTCGCGGCCGCAGCGGGGTGGGATCCGGGCAATCGCCCTCGATGAGGGGGACGAGGTCATCGCCGTCCGCCCCACCGACGGCCAGCGGCAGGTGCTCCTGGAGACGAAGCAGGGGACCGGCATCCGCTTCGAGGAGGCCGAGGTCCGCCCGACGGGGCGCGTGACGGGCGGCGTGAAGGGGATCGAGCTGGAGGAGGGCGACCAGTTGATCGCCGCCGAGGTCGTGCGGGAGGGGGCCGCGATCCTCACCGTGACCGAGCGCGGCTACGGGAAGCAGACGCCGCTCGGCGAGTACCGCCTCCAGGCGCGGGGCGGGAAGGGGGTCATCGACATCAAGACCGGCGGCCGGAACGGGCTGGTGGTCGGGATGGTGCAGGTTCAGCCGGGTCACGAGATCCTCATCGTGACCACCAAGGGCAAGGTGATCCGCTTCCCGGCCGAGGACGTCTCCTCCCAGGGCCGCAACACCTGGGGTGTCCGCGTCATCGACCTCGACCCCGACGACCGCGTCGGCAGCCTGGCCCGCGTCGAGGCCGAGCGGGGAGCGAATGCTTGATCCCCGCTTCCTCCGTGACCATCCCGACGCGGTCCAGAAGGCCATCGAGGACCGCGGCGCCCAGGTGCCGCTCCAGGAGTTCCTCCGCACCGACGGCCAGCGCCGCGCGCTGCTCCAGGCCGTAGAGGAGCGAAAAGCCCGGCGGAACCGCGCCACCGAGGCGATCGCCGCCGCCAAGCGCCGCGGGGAGGATGCCGCGGTCGCGATCGGCGAGAGCCGCGAGCTCGGCGACGAGATCAAGGCCCTGGATGCCCAGGTGCGGCAGGTCAACGCCGAGCTGACCGCGCTCGCCCTGCAGTTTCCCAACCTGCCCCATCCGAGCGTTCCGGTCGGCCGCTCGGCCGAGGAGAACGTCGAGGTCCGCCGGTGGGGCACGCCGCGGGAATTCGGCGGCTTCACGCCGCGGCCGCACTGGGAAGTCGGCGACGTCCTCGGCATCCTCGATTTCGAGCGCGCCGCCAAGATCGCCAAGTCGCGCTTCGCCGTGCTGTGGGGATCGGGCGCCCGGCTGTCGCGCGCGCTGGCCCAGCTCATGCTCGACCTCCACACCCGCGAGCGGGGATACCGCGAGGTCTGGGTGCCGCATCTCGTGAACCGCGAGACGATGGTCGGCACCGCGCAGCTGCCCAAGTTCGAGGAGCAGCTCTTCAAGACCCAGGACGCGGACGAGGGCCGGCAGCTCTACCTGATCCCGACCGCCGAGGTGCCGCTCACCGCGCTGCACGGCGGCGAGATCCTGGCCGCGGACACGCTGCCGCGCAAGTACACGGCGTTCACGCCGTGCTATCGCCGGGAAGCGGGGACCTACGGACAGGACACCAAGGGCATGATCCGCCAGCACCAGTTCGACAAGGTCGAGCTGGTCAAGCTCACCACGCCCGACACCTCCTACGACGAGCTGGAGGGCATGGTCGGGGACGCCGAGGCCGTCCTCCAGCGCCTCGGGCTCCCCTACCGCGTGGTGCTGCTCTGCAGCGGGGACATGGGGTTCGCCTCCGCCAAGACCTACGACGTCGAGGTCTGGCTTCCCGGCCAGGGCCGCTACCGCGAGATCTCTTCCTGCTCGAACTGCGAGGCCTTCCAGGCCCGCCGAGCCGACCTGCGCTACCGGCCGGCCGGCGGCGGCAAGACGGAGTACCTCCACACGCTGAACGGCTCGGGGCTCGCCGTCGGCCGCACCCTCGTCGCCCTGCTGGAGAACTACCAGGAGTCCGATGGGACCGTCGTGATCCCCGAGGCCCTCCGTCCCTATCTCGAGGGCCAGACCCACCTGACCGCCGCTTGAGCGTGGCGCGTGCGATAGTCGAAGCCCCGGAGGGGTGGCCGAGCGGTTGAAGGCGCCGGGCTTGAGATGCGCTGCCCCGGTCCCGTCTTTTCAAGCACTTCCTGGGTCACGTCTGACGTGGTGCCGACTTCTCTACTGTCACACTCGAGGGCCGGTCCACCCCCGCGAAGCTGAGGGGAAGGACACATAGAAGGGCACATGGCCAGCCAGCAGCAGACAGCGGCGCTGGTGCTGAGTGGCCCGGTACACACGGCGCTCGGGGTCATCCGGGCCCTCGCCCGAAACGGCATACCGCAGTTCACCGTTGGGACGGGCACGAGCTATGTCTCGTACTCTCGCTGGCACCGTCGACTGCCCAATCACGGTGGAGATGGTCCTACCCCCGAAACGCTAGCTCCGTTCCTGGAGCGCCTTCCCGTCGAACGGATGGTGCTCATACCATGCTCGGACGCGTGGGTCGCCGCCGTGGCCCGTCTCGAGCCGACTCTTGCCGCGCGGTTTCCGGCCAGCATCGCTCCGGCAGAGAGTCTCGACATCTGCTTGGACAAGGGCCGCTTCGCCGACACGCTGGCACGCCTGGGGCTGCCGCACCCGCGGACGATCTCCATCTCAGCGCCCGGTGATGTTCGGACGCTCTGGGACGGCACCCTCCGTGATCCGTTTCTCAAACCGCGGGATTCGCACGCCTTCCAGGCCTGCTATGGGGTCAAGGCCTTCCGGATCAGGACGCCGGCCGAGGCGATCTCGCGGGTTCGTGAGGCGCAGCAGGCCGGCGTCGAGATCCTGCTCCAGGAATACGTCCCCGGACCCGCGGACTCCCATTACTTCATCGATGGCTTCGTGGATCGTGGAGGGTCGCTCTGCGCGCGGTTCGCTCGGCGTCGCGTCCGGACCTACCCCGAGCCTTTCGGTGACAGCTGCTGTATGGTGACCATCTCGCTCGAGGAGGCGAGGGCGCCGCTGGGCATCCTGGATCGGTTGCTCCCGGCCCTCCGATATCGTGGCGTGTTCAACGCGCAGTTCAAGTACGACGACCGGGACGGACTATTCAAGCTCCTCGAGATCAATCCGCGCCCGTGGGGTGGGGTCAGCCTCGCGGTCAGTTGCGGGGTCAACGTTATCAAGATGGCATACCAGGATGCCCTCGACCTCCCGGTGCAGCCGAACAGAAAATACCCCATCGGTCGCTACTGGGTCTACCCGTCGCGGGACCGCATCGTCTGCTGGCGACTCCTCCGGGAAGGCCGCTTGACTCCAGGGGCCTGGATCCGCACCTGGGCCGGAGCCGTGCAGCCGATCTTTTGCTGGGACGATCCTGCGCCCGCGATCGTCGCCTTTCTCCAGCGGGTGGGACGAGCAGTCCGGCGAAGGCTCAGGGTGTCGCGCTAACCAGGTCAGGGCGCGACGGGTATCAGGGTACCGGCACGCAGGGGATGAACGCCGGCATGTGCTGGCCTCCTCACGCGTGCTGAGCCGCCCGCCGCCGGCTCCAGAACCACCGGCCCACGGGTGTCATGATCACGACTCCAGTGATACACACCAAGGCGGCGGAGATCGGCTTCTCCACGAAGATTGTGAGATCCGCCGCCGAAACCTGCAAGGACTGTAGGAACGACCGCTCGAGAATCCGCCCTAGAATCATGGCGAGCACCAGCGGCGCCGCGGGAAAGCCTCCCTTCCGGAGGAAGTAGCCGAAGACCCCGAAGACAATCATGACCGCGACATCGAAGGCCGCGTTGTTGATGCTGTACGCCCCTATGATGCAGATGACGACGATGACGGTCGCTAGGTAGTGGTAGGGGACGCGCAGGAGACGCACCCAGAAACCGATGAGTGGCAGGTTGAGCGCGAGAAGCATGAGGTTCCCGACATACATGGACGTGATGACGCCCCAGAACAGGCTCGGGTGCTGCTGGAAGAGGAGGGGCCCGGGCTGGATGCCATGCATCGTCAGGGCCACGAAGATCATGGCGATCGACGCATTGCCCGGAATCCCCAAGGTCAAGAGCGGGATGAACGACGAGGTGGACGCCGCGTTGTTGGCCGCCTCGGGGGCGGCGACCCCCTCGATGGCCCCCTGACCGAAGCGCGCCGGGTTCGCCGACACCCGCTTCTCGACGGCATAGGCGACCAACGAGCTGATGATGGCGCCTCCGCCGGGAAGCACTCCGATGAAGAAGCCGAGCCCCGTGCCGCGCAGGATCGCCCCCCAGCACCGCCGCCAGTCCTCCGGTGACGGCAGAAGCCCGCGGAGGGACGCCTTGTAGACCTCCCGGACGTCCGGAGCCTCCAGATTGATCAGCACCTCCGCGATGCCGAAGAGGCCCATACTCGCCACGACGAAGTCCAGGCCATCCATCAGGCGGGGGACGCCGAAGGTGAACCGTGCGGCTCCGAAGACCGGATCGATACCCACGGTCCCCAGCACGATCCCCAGTGCGACCATCAGGAGCCCTTTCACGATGGACCGCTCGGACAGGTACACCGCCATCATCAGGCCCAGCAGGACGAGCGACGCATACTCGGCGGGGCCGAACTGCAGGGCGAAGTTGGCGAGGCTCGGGGCGATCAAAGACATCGCGAGAACGCTGAGCGAGCCGCCGATGAACGAGCCTATGGCCGCCATGCCCAGCGCCGGGCCCGCCCGCCCCTGCCGGGCCAGCGCGTAGCCGTCCAGGCACGTCACGATCGACGCGGCCTCGCCCGGGATCTTCAGGAGAATCGACGTCGTCGAGCCCCCGTACATGGCTCCGTAGAAGATGCCGGCCAGCATGATGACCGCCGAGGTCGGATCCATCCGGTAGGTCGCCGGGAGGAGCAACGCGATCGTCGCCGGGGCGCCCAGCCCGGGCAACACCCCGATCGACGTCCCAATCGCCGCGCCGAGCAGCGCGTGGACGAGGTTCCAGGGGCTCAGGGCGACCCCGAACCCATGGCTCAGGCCGGCCAGGGGGTCCATCCAGCGCCGTCAGCCCAGGAACTCCAGCACACCGACGGGGAGCTCTATGCCCAGAACGCGAGCGAACAGGACATAGGTGCCCACGGACAGCCCCACACTGCTCACGCCCAGCACGCGCCACGACGTCACGCCCAATACCCTCAGGACGACGACTGCGATCGGAATGGTGGCGAGGACGTATCCTAGTGGGTCGAGGATCGCCACGTACACGCCCATCGCGACCACCAGGATCGCCGGCCGCCGCAGTTCGCCGAAGGCCTCGCACCCCGTGCTCCGCCCCAGCCATGCCTGGACCAGGAGGATCGACGACAACGCGAGGAGGGTGACACCGCCGAGCAACGGGAAGAAGCCCGGCTGAGGGCTCGTGAGCGTGCCGATGCGCAGCTTGAGCGACCCCCCCACGACGCCGATCCCTGCCAAGGCTCCGACGAGGCTTGCGATGATGTCGCCCTTCATCGGACCCTTTCTATCGCTTGAACATCTGTCCGAGCACCTTGAAGGTCTCGAACTCGACCCGCCAGTACTTCTCGAATTCGTCGGGTCCCAAATACTCGATCTGGTCCCCGAGCTGCCGGATCCCCTCGACCGCCCGGTCCGTCTCGAGCATCTTCTCGAACGCGAGGGCGATCTTCTCGATCACCGGCCGTGGCGTCGCTTTGGGAGCCATGACTCCCTTGAAGACGCTGAGCGTCTTGTCGTAGCCTTCCTCCGCTGCCGTGGGTACATCGGGCAAGTCCGGGTGCCGCCGGGGGCCCGACCACGCCAGTGCTCGCAGCTTTCCCGCACGGATGTGCGGAAGACTCTGCGGGAGCGCCAGCAGGCTCGCCTGAACATGCCCGCCCAGCAGCGCCACCAAGGCTTCCGCGCCTCCGTCATAGGAAACGATCCTGAGCTTGACGCCAAGTACCTGTTCCATTCGCTTCCAGGTGAAGCCGACCGCGGACCACGTGCCCGCGGTGGAAACGGTGAGCTTGCCGGGGTTGGTCTTGGCCCACGCGATCATCTCGTTCAGGCTCCGAAAGGGTGCACTGGGCTGGGCGAGGAATACCGTGCCCGAGGTGTTCACCCGGCAGACAGCCGCGAGATCGTCCGGCCCCTTCGATCGACCTTCGATCGCCGGTAGGATGCTGTTCGAGTTCGTGTGGCCAAACAGCAGGGTGTAGCCGTCCGGCTTGGACTGGGCCACGATTTCGGACGCGATGGCCCCCCCGCCCCCGGGCTTCATCTGGAGGACGATCGGCTGCCCCAGGAACTCCGGCGCCCGGTCGATGAACGTCCTGACGGTCAGGTCGCTGGCCCCGCCGGCGCCGAACGGGATGATGAGGTTGATGGGCTTGGTCGGAAACTCCTGCGCGGAGGCGGGCGAGGCACCGAGGGCCACGAGCAAGGCGGCGGTGGCGAGGAGTTGACAGTCCGTCATGGGCTGGCCTCCAATCTGGCCGCGAACGCAGGCGGCGCACAGCGTGTTTCCTGGACACCACGCCGGGCCCGCGTCACCCCAGCCGGCGCATCGCCAGCGTGGCCGGAGTGTAGCGCGCCCCGGCGCGGACCGGCAAGGACCGTTGACGGCCGGGGGTGCTCAGTTCCGCGCCCTCCCCCCACCCCCGGCGGGGGGCAGGGACAACGACGACGACAATAAGGACACGCCTTGTTATCGAGTACTCGATCGCCGCCGGACCCTTCGCTGCGCGAAGCGCCGAGCCTCCTCGAGAAAGCCGACGACTGCGGGAAGTGGATCGTCCCAGGCGAACGTAAGCTGGTACGCGCCCAACCAAGAGCGGGCCCAAGCCCAAGGAGTGAGCTTCCCTTCCTGGATCAGCCGCCACCCACCGAAGAGATCGGTGTAGGGGTTCAAATAGTGGCGGCCGACCTCGTACTCGGTCACGGGCTCTATCGGCAGGCCGAGCGCATCCCGGTAGGCCATTGCGACGAGATCCACTCCGGACTCGGCGGCAAACCCGATGTTACCGTAGGGGCGGGTGTTGATCTCCAAGACCTTGAACAGCCCGTCTCGCTCGTCATACTTGAACTCGGCGTCGAACACCCCGCGATAGCGGAGCGCGCCAAGGAACCGCCTCACGACATCCATGGCCGGGGCCACCTCTTCGGGCCGGACGCTGACGCCGTAGGACCCATCGCCGAAGTCCGGGGGAAACATCCGCAGCCGCCACGACACGATGCACGCACAGACGGTCCCCGTGCGGTCCACAAAACCGTCGACGAAGTAGTGGCGTGTGGGCGGCCCCGGGATGTACTCCTGCAGGACGAGCTGGAGACCGGCCCGGCGTGCCTCACGGACGAGGACAACGGCCTGGGCGCGGGTCTCGAAGCGGAAAGCCTTGACGCGGTAGCGCCGTTGGAACGCCAGCGTGTCGCGGGGCTTCAGGAACGAGTCCCGAAACGCCGAGTCCGGGAGGGTGGCCAGGTCGTCTTCCGATGCGAGGCAGATCGTCCGAGGGTGCGGCACTCCATGGTGCTGCGCGGCCTCGGCGAGACGGCCCTTGTCGAGGAGGATTTCGAGGCTCTCGCGCGGCGCGAGGCTCGCCGGGAACCGTGCCGCAAGGGCAGGTTCGAGCTTTGCCACAGCGCGGACCCAATCATCCGTGCACGGGATGAGTACCATCCGCTCGAAGGCAAGTCGCGCCAGGAGCCCGGCGAGGGATGAGGGGCCAACGTCCACCGGCGGCTGACCCGGCAGGGGTCGATGCCACCGAGAGCGAGAGACAAAGCTCCGGCCGGTCCCGACGGCGAATTGCGGAATACCCCGGCGGCCGAGGATACGGATGACCTCGAGTGTAGTGCTGTGCGCGGACCCCAGCACCAAAGTGGGAGTCATTGGTACCGCTGCGACGAGATGGGGCCCGATGGCGGGATGCTACCCGGGTGGTGGCGGAGAGTCAACGGCCAGGCACTCGCAGGTCCTTCTGCCAGGCTCTTCCAGGAGCGTCTCGCAGACTGGAGGCCGGCCGGGCGGCGGCCCAACCCGTTAGATCCTCGGAGGGCGCCCACCGATGGTCAGTGGGGCCCCTCCGAAACCTCGCCCCTAGGGTGGACGGGGGGCTGGAGTCGCAGCGCGGCGTCAGGGAGCGCGAACACGGCACATGAATTGGCACATAGTGATATCCTGACCCGGTTGGGACCGCCAAAGTGCGCGAAATATTGGCACCGGAGGGGTGGCCGAGCGGTTGAAGGCGCCGGTCTTGAAATCCTGGGCGGCGCCTTCATCTTTTCGAGCACTTACGGTGCCAGTCCTTCTCCACGGCGCACTTACGGTCGGGACAAGAAGCTCGGTAGTCTCGGGGAAGGCGTCTTCGCCCGAGAAATGCGGTGGCGCTGGGCCCATAGATGGGCCCATAGCGCGAGCTGCGGCGAGGCCGGTCAACGGGAGCCCGCCGGACGGGGCAGTTCATCCCCTGGCTGTTCCCGCGTCTCCGCGGGGCGCCGGGCGGGGCAGCCGCGGCGGAGCTTCCGGAAGGCCTGAGCGACGGCCCTGTGAGCGTGATCACGCTTATCGATGGCGTCGGGTGACGGCCCGGTGGGCGGGCAGCGCCGCCCACCGGGGCTTGGACATCGCCGAGCGATGCCGACACCTCCCGCAGGCCCGGCGGCGACGGTGATGTGCTGAGGAGTTCGATCGCCGACCTCGCGAGCGGCGGCGCTCGTGCGCACGTTTCCCGTTTCCGTTTCCCGCGTGCGGTAGGGCGCACCACGAGGGGAAACGCGACACCCCGACGTCAGCGGGCCAGCTGGTAGCCCGCGGGCGTCTTGCGGATCCGGCCCGTGTGGTGAGGGCGGCGAGGACCTCGCAGAGGCGGGCCGTGCGCATGTGGCACGCGCGCCGGGCACGGTGAGCGAGACCGGCACGGTTGCCTCGGCGAGGGCCTGCTCGACCCGGTCGGCGGGCGACGAGGGCGGGAGGGCCGAGGCGGCGGGGGCCGGAGGGTCGAGCACCTCGAGGGCGAGGGCGCCGGCGTCGGCCCGCAGGCCGAGCGGGATGCCGGTGCGCGACGGTGCCGCGCGGTGCTCGACCGAGAGGGTGAGCTGCTCGTGGTGCCGCCGCAGGTAGAGGTTCGAGTCGCCCCACGCGTGAAACTCGGAGCTGCCCCGCAGCGCCTGTCCCTCGTGGACCCGGGCGGCGCTGTCCTTCGCCAAAACCCTTCCGGCGGACAAGCGGTTGATCTTTCAGCTCTGATCCGGAGACAATAACCGTCCCATGATCGGCACGCTGCTCCACCGGCTTCGAGAAGGATGCGCCCGACGTGCGACCCATCGAGCGGTCGGAGGCTGGCACGGCCGTGCAAATTCCCGAAGCCGAGGGCGCGGTTTTAGCGAAGGACAGACGTGATGCCCACCACCCCCGCGCGCAGCGGTTTCACCGCCCTCAGGAACCGAGACTGCGTCGATGGGCCCACCGGATGATGCAGGCCCTGAGCGTGGTCGAGGAGATCCGGCGAGGGCGGAGCTGACGACGGGAGAGGCCGCAGCCCGGCCGACCACCCGACGCCGAGGAGGGTCTCAGATCATGGCCGAAGCTCCCGATCGCAACCTCGCTCTCGAGCTCGTGCGCGTGACCGAGGCGGCCGCACTCGCCGCCGCCCGCTGGGTCGGGCTTGGGGACAAGAACGCCGCCGACCAGGCCGCAGTGGACGCCATGCGCTACATGCTGGAGTCGGTCGAGATGGACGGCATCGTCGTCATCGGCGAGGGGCAGAAGGACGAGGCGCCGATGCTCTACAACGGCGAGCGCATCGGATCGGGCCGTGGCGGCGCGGTGGATGTCGCCGTCGACCCCCTGGAGGGGACCGAGCTCTGCGCCAGAGGGCAGCCCAACGCGCTGGCCGTGATTGCCGCGTCCGACCGCGGCACGATGTTCGACCCGGGGCCGTGTGTCTACATGGAGAAGCTCGCCGTCGGCCCGGACGTCGGGGAGGCGATCGACATCAACGCCCCGATCGAGCACACGCTCGAGCTCGTGGCGCGGGCCAAGCGCGTGCGGCCCCGGGACCTGATGGTGGTGATCCTCGACCGGCCGCGCCATGAGGAGATGGTCACGCGGATCCGCGCGGTCGGCACGCGCATCCGCTTCATTTCCCACGGTGACGTCTCCGGCGCCCTGATGGCGGCGAGCCCCGACACGGGCGTCGACCTGCTCTGGGGCATCGGCGGGACACCCGAAGGGGTCCTCTCGGCGGCGGCGTTCAAATGCCTCGGCGGCCAGTTCCAGGGCAAGCTGTGGCCGCGCAACGAGAAGGAACGGCAGGCCGCGATCGCGGCCGGCTACGACGTCGGCCGAGTTCTCACCGGTGACGATCTCGTCAAGGGTGGCAACACGTTCTTTGCCGCGACCGGCGTCACCGATGGGGATCTGCTGCACGGCGTACGGTACGAGCGCGGTGGCGCCCTCACCGATTCGCTGGTCATGCGCTCCAGGTCCGGCACCGTGCGGAGGCTACAGGCGACCCACAGCCTGAAGAAGCTGGAGGGGCTGGCCGGTGGCCGCTACGCGTGATCGCGCGGCGACGATGGACCCTCGATTTCTGGCGCTCAGACGCCCGTCCCGCAGCGCGGCCTTGGCCGAGCGACGTGATGCGCTCGCCCGGATGGCGGGGGACGTGAGATGAAGCGGGTTCTGTTGGTCGGCTTGGATCCGGCGACGGTGGACTTTTCGGATCCGGCGCTGCCGCCGGGCATGAGCGTGGAGAAGATCCACGCAGGCGTAAAGGTCGCGCTCGCCGACATGGCCGAACACGGCTGGCAGGCAGAGGCCTGCTTCATCAATCCCGACGAGACAGCCGCGCCCGTCGTGGAGCGCCGCGTCGCTGAGGGCCGCTACGACTGCGTGGTGATCGGCGCTGGCGTCCGCCTGCCGCCGAGCCGGCTGGTCCTGTTCGAGGCCTTGGTCAACGCCATCCACCGCGCCGCTCCGGACGCGGCCATCGCCTTCAACACCCGCCCGGAGGACACCGGCGCGGCCGCGGCGCGCTGGATCTGAGCACCGAGGCCCGCATGAGCATGCGGCGGTTCACCCGGCTCACCAATGCCTTCTCCAAGAAGGTCGAGAACCACGCGGCCGCCGTGGCGCTCCACTTCATGTGGTACAACTTCGGCCGCATCCACAAGACGCTCCGGGTCACCCCGGCGATGGAGGCAGGGGTTAGCGATCGGTGCCCGACATAGTCCTGGCGGTGGGGAAACGATCTGCTGGTCCCGACGCCGGCGCGTGGCGACACGTGCGTGGATCTGGTGGCGATCGCCGCGACGGTGGACCTGGGCAAGGCCGCCAAGTCGATGGAGCGCGCTCGGTGACTCCGCGCGGTGGTATTCTCACGGATACGGAGCCTTGCACGATTCTCAGCTACCGAAGGAGGAATGGTCCATGACCGGCGTGAATCAGCTCGGCTATCTCGTCCTGGGGGTCAGCGACCTCACCGCCTGGCGCGGGCTCGCTTCCAGCGTGCTGGGCATGGAGCTCGTGCCCGGCGACACCCCCTCGACGACCTACCTGCGAATGGACGAGCATAGCCACCGAATCGAGCTCCGCAAGGACGGAGTCGACGATCTCGAGGTCATCGGCTGGGAGGTGCCCGACGCTGCGACGCTCCACGCGATTGCGCAGCGCCTGGAAAGCGCAGGCGTGCGGGTGAAGAGTGGCACGCGCGACCAGGCGGACCAGCGCCGCGTGGTGGAGCTGATCCAGTTCAAGGACCCCGCCGGCATCCAAACCGAGGTGTACTACGGGCCGCCTCTCAACCAGCGGCCGTTCCACGCCTCGCGGGCGATCACCGGATTCAAGACAGGCAACATGGGCCTGGGCCACCTCGTCGTCTACCAACCCGACCTCGACGCGAGCGCGAAGTTCTACACGGACCTGCTCAGCTTTCGCGTTTCTGACATCGCCGGTCCCTTGGGCCGTCCCATGGCAGTGTTCCTGCACTGCAACCCGCGTCACCACTCGATCGCCCTGTTCGGCGGCAGCAGACCGAAACGGATCAATCACTTCATGCTCGAGTGCAACTCGCTCGACGACGTCGGCTCGGCCCGCGACGTCGCCCGGCAGGCGGGGACGCCGATCGTCATCGACCTCGGCCGGCACATGAACGATCACATGGTGTCGTTCTACGTGGCGAACCCCTCGCAGTTCGCGATCGAGTACGGGTGGGGTGGCAGGATGATCGACGACTCGTGTTGGCAGGTGGGCCGGTACGAATCCGTCGAGTCGATCTGGGGTCACCCGGAGCTGTCACAACTGGTTGCTCAGATGGATCGGACGGTCGCCGCCGCCGGCGGGTAACGACACCGCATCGACGGCCGCTTCCAGTACGCCTGCGAACACGATTGAGGGGAGCGAATCGAGACAGTTCTCGGACCAATACGTGACGACGACAACGGCCATCCTCGAGAACGGAGGCGTGATCCCATGAATCCGAACAAGGCCCTTTGGGAAAGGGCGGTGCGTCCGCCTGTTCCTGGAGCGGGTCTTGCGGCGAACCGAGGCCGTCGTCGTCGGGGCCGAGGACGCCGAGACGGCCCTCGCCATCCTGACCCACGTTCGGCCCGACCTGATCCTGGTGAACCTGGCCCTGCCGGGCCTGAGCGGGCTGGACCTGGCCCGCCGGCTGCGCCACGATCCGCGATGGCCCGGGACCAAGCTCGTCGCGCTCTCATACTTGTGCGGCCCCCTCTTGGCAGAGATGATGGGGGTGGCCGGGTTTGACGCCCACGTGGACCTGCCCACGACGGTGGCGGAGCTGGGCGCGGTGCTGCGGCGGCTCCTGACCGAGGAGGGGCGAGCTGAGCCATCTCGATTCTAGCGGGGCCTGGCATGACCGCTCCGCCGCTCGTTGTGAGAGTCTGCTCCAACGTCGCCCTGCTCGTAGGGCCGAAACCGGCCCGCCGTTTGTGCCATGTGGACGCGCGGAGTTGACGAGCGTGGCACGACGCCGATGATGAAGGTGTATGGCCAAGACCAAGGTCACAACCGAAGAACTCGCCGCGATGATCCAGCATGGCTTCGCGGAAATGGCGCGGAAGGATGACGTCGATAAGCGATTCGACGGCGTCGACAAGCGCCTGGATGCGATCGAGGACAAGCTTGAGAGCATCGAAAAGCTTATTCTCGCCGATCACAAGCGGCGCATTGAGCGTTTGGAGGAACAAGTCAGGGAGCTGCGGGATTTGCTTGCGGTCAAGTAGAGGCGTGTCACTTGGGTATGAAGCGGGAAAGGCACCCATCGAGGTGCCTTTTGTGTGAGGGACGTTCCTAGAACGCAAGGACGCGAGGGACAACCCCAATGCCGAGATATGAGTTCCTGTGCGAGAAGTGCAAGAAGCCGTTCGAGCTCACCATGACCATCTCCGAACGCGAGAAGACCCAGCCGAAATGTCCAACGTGCAAGGGCAACGAAGTCGTGCCGCAGTTCAGTGGCTTCATGGCGCAGACGTCGAAGAAGAGCTGAGCGTTCGAGGTGGACCGCCAGGTGTCCCCCCGTCTTCCCGTGCGAGGGGACTGGCAGCTGCCCTCGGGAGCCCGCAGACAGTGGGGACGGCGGTGGGATTCCCGCCGCAACGCAAAGTTATGGCTCGAGAGACTTCTCTTGATACTCTGGCTCCAGCAAGACGCGAGGAGTGTGTTGGGATCGGTGAGGGACTCTGTGGCCGGAAGGCTGCCTGATGGTCGCTCGTATTGCCCGGGCTGCGAGCCCCGCGCCGACCCGATGCGCGAGACCCTTGAGTTCCGATGGTGCGAGGCCCATGCCCCATCCCGAGACGGTCTTGATGATGGACGGGTTCAGTTCGACGCGCAGGCGACGTCGAGTGACGAGGCCGGGGGTGAGGACAATCGCCGGTGGCGTGACCTGCTCCACCGCCAGGTGAGGTGAGCGGGTGCACGTCTCTTCCAGCACAGTTCTGGCCTCGGATCGACCAGCCACGATCGTTGTCATCGATCGGAAACTCCGCTCCTTTTGTGAGTTCCTGAAGCGGAAACGGGGGTCGGCGTGCGGCACTCCGGCCATCCTCCTCGATCGGCGATGCGACGACCGTCGTCAGACGAGCCAACCCGTACGGCTCGACCGTCGGCGGGGATGTCGCCGAGCGCCGCCCTCCGAAGCGACGCGCGCCCTCCTTGCCGTGCTCGGGTTCGCCGTGCTCCATCGCGACGGCGCCCGGTACGTCCCCTAGTTCGATCCCGGTTTGGCTCGGAAGGTCTCCGCGGCGCAAAGGTGCGGGTGCTTGACTGCCTCCCTGATCACGCCTAGAGTCGCCACAACTTCGACCGCCTAACCGTCCAGGTCTCAGGGGAGGCAGCCATGCCCCTGGCGTGGATTTCCGGACAACTCTTCGGTGCCCTCGTCGGTCCTCGAGCCCGGCGGGGGCGTTCGCGTGTTCGTGCTCCACCCCCCGTCACGGAACCGGGCGCAACATCAAGGAGTCGCGGAGGCGTCTGGACGCGGCCAAGAAGCTCCTCAAGGAGCTGGGGTGGGGAACTGAAGGAGTTTTGCCTCACGCTGGGTGCCTACGATCTCGTGATCGTCGCCGAAGCCCCCAAATGGGACTGGACTGCGGAGGATGTTCCAATGCTGCATTCCATCGAGAACCTGGCTGAACGCCTCGACGGGTCGGAGCGCGCCAACCGTCGGCTCAAGCGACTCGCCGGGCTTGCCTGGTCGGCGGCGCGGGACTCATTCTCATGGGGCAGGCCGGCGGCGGTCAGCCGGCTCGGCTGCTCGCCGCCGAGCGCTTGATCCTCCAGGATGCCGGGGGACGATCCGCGCGGAACTCGGCATGGCCGAGAATGGGTCAGCCGGCTTGACACTCTACGACAGAGATCACAAGCGGCGGGCGGAAGTCAGTGTCCGCCCGAATGGCACGCCCAGCGTGGCGCTCTTCGACGAGCAGGCGAGGACGCGAGCGGCCTTTGGCATTCTCGTGGACGGCGCGCCCGCCCTGAATCTCATGGATGCTGACGGTGGTCTCCGTCTGGGGTTTGGAGTCCTGTCGGACAGTCGCCCCATCCTCGGGTTGGCCGACAAGAGCGGGGCATTCCGGGCGGAACTGAGTCTTCAGCTGAATGGCGCCCCCGGCCTTACGCTCTCGGATCAGGAGGGGAAACTGCGGCTCCTCGTCGGCATGCGGCCGGACGGCTCGCCTCGGCTCGCGTTTCTTGACAAGGATGAGAAGCCGGTCGGGGTTCTGCCGTGACGCGTCCATCATCGGCGGGACACGCGGTATCGTCGGGGGTGGACACGTCGAGTTGACGCCGCAGTGACCGTGCCGTGACTGACTCAACGTTCATCACGCCGAGCAGCGACTGCACAAGAATCGGGGGGCGGCTGGCCGAAACGGTCGGCGAGCCAGCCGGCTGGGAACTGGGCGAGTAGCGCCGCCACGACGCCGAGGTTGAGCAGCAGGCTCCAGATCGAGGCATTGATCGGCCGATCAGCTCCGATACGAAGCAGGGGAGCATGCCGAGCGGCGATAACCGGTAGCGGCGGATGCCGAAATGCGCGGACGCAGCCGGGTAGCGCACCTGCCTTGGGATCCCGGGGGCCTCCCATCCCGGGCTGTCCTAAGTTCTCTAAATTCGTCGGTTCCAGCCCCGGCAGTCTCCCGGCGTGTCCCGTTAGATCGCCCAATCTCCCTCCAAAACCGTCAGCACGACGTCAGCAAGGGGTTTACGCTTTTCCCGAGCCTTCGCTTGGGAAAAGTAGCGCCTATCGGTCAGTCGAAGTTCGCGGGGAGCCGACGGACTTCTAAGCCGTGGGTCGGGGGTTCGACTCCCCCCAGGCGCGCCATCCCTACTGCGAGAAATCCCGCGCTGGCCGCTGGGTTTCTGCTCGCGGCCGCTCCGGTCTCCTGGGATGGGGTGTGATGGTGTGAGATGGGTTGTGATGGGGCATCGTAGCGAAATTCGTAGCGAAGTCTTGGGGCCTCTCGGGTCAACCTGCCTGGGTGACCTTGTAAGGGTGCTCGGCGGCGCCGTGGCACGTTGTGCCGAGGGCGTCCCCCGCGGCGAGGCCCAAGGGGCCCCCCGAGGCTCCCCGCGGTGGCCCTCGACGACCAGTGTGCGGATTCCTAGGGCCTGCTCTCGTCGGACACGGCCATTTGGACGCCCAGGTTCCGATGCGCGCGCCCTCGGCTGTCGTAATGAACGCCTTCCTAATGGTTACCGGGTCGGGCGGCGCCCGCGGGTCCGGCGCGGCTCCGGCGTCGAGCGTGTTCGGGGCCAGAGCCGCGCTCGTGTCTGGTCGTGGGAGCTACTCTTCCTTGATCGCGGCCTTTACCTTGTTGGCGACGTCTGGGGAAATCGTCAGGAGCTTGTGATCGTTCTTGGCATGTGCCGTGGCCTTGGCCATCACATCGGCCTCGTCCTTCCCTTCGATGACGGCCTTGCACCCCGGCATGACGTCGTTGCATCGTAGGATCTTCGGCATAGTCCCGTACCTCCCTCAGCGCACACGTGGCGAGCCGATCCAAGTCGGCACCTCAGCTTCGACAGCTCACGAGACGGCACTTCTTGGCGGGTCCGCAGAGCGGGCGGCGGCCCGCGCGAATGGGTTGCGATGCGCGACCCGCTGCCGTGACGCCGGTGATGGAGGCTCTCGATGGTGCGGCTCACGGCTCAACCCTGCATCCGGCTGGTCACGGGGCGCTGATCTTCACCAGGGAATGTGCCCGTCGATTGTGGGTCCAGCACGTCTCCGCACGGTCCTTGCAGAGTGGGCGGTGATCCGTGCGGCCTCGATGGCCGAGAGCGACGCGAGTTGGTCGCACGTCGCCTTTGCCGGGCGCGGGCCCAGCGCGAGGGTGTGAGCCCGTTCTCACAGCAATGCCTTGGCGGCATCGAGCCGTCCAACCTTGATCCGCAGGCGGAAGGAGCAGGAGCCGCATCAGCGCCGCCTCACACTGGGGGCGAAGCGCCTCTCCGAGGGCACTGATTGATCTCACTTTCGCTGCGCCACGCCGAACGCGACCTCGAGATGCCGGACCGCGGACCCGCCATGGCCGCGGACGAGATGCGCGAGGCCGAGCAGGCAGCGCGCATGCTCGAACGCGCGGTAGATCGCCCAGCCCACGACGGTCGATCGGTGACGATCGGCCCTGAACTCGGGGTCGTCCGTCAGGGAGGAAAAGATCGCGCCCCCTTGTGTCCGCAGCATGGTGCAGGCCGCCTCCTCCAGCCACGTGAGGAGCTTTTGACGGCTCTTGGATCGAAGCAGCCGATAGACGAGGCTCATCGTCTCGACTTGTGGGCAGAGCAATTTCAGTGCCGCCGCCAGACGTGAAGGGAACATCCCAGTCGCCGAGCGCAGTTCGCGTGCCCCCCGCGGGAGATCGCGATGGGGTCAAGCCCTAGGGGTGGCGGCGACCGCAAAGTTTGCAGCCCGGTCGATTCGGTGGCGTCTCCGGAAAAGCCGCCAGAGTAAGCGCCGGAGTCATCGCCGAGTTTCAGCATTGGTAGTGACGGCGCCCAGCGCCTAGCGGATGATCTGCTCCTCCACGGCGGGTGCCGAGGGTAATGGCAAGGCTCCCCTCGGGGCGCTCACCCGTGAGGATGGTTCGACGGCAGATGGACGGGGCGGATGGCGCGCTCGCGCATCGGCCGACCACCCGCTCCGCCAGATTTCGGAGCTCGCGGACGTTGCCCGACCAGGCGTATTCCCCTAGGGCCTGGAAGCGCCACGAGCGACGAATAACTGCCGCCGCGTGCAGACCGAGCGCAGAACTCCCGAAGGAAGGCGCGGCGAGGAGCGCGATCGGCCCAACGGCGAGCCGGTAGCAGAGGTCCTCGCGGAAGGCGTCCGCCCGAACGGCGGCCTCCAGATTCTCGTTGGTCGCGGCGACCAAGCGGACGCCCACGGTGATTGGGCGGCTCCCGCGGCGGATCTCGCGCTCCTGCAACACGCGGAGAGAGTTGACCTGGATCATGGAACTCTTCCCCGACCTCGTCGAGGAAGAACGTTCCGCCGTTGACCTGCTCGATCCGCCCGGCCTTCGTCGCCGGCGCTCCGCTGACACCGGCTCGCTGACGGCGGCTGACGCTCACCGGCGGGCCGGGGTCTGGGACCGGCGGACCAGGCGGAGCGAGAGCGTCTGAGGGGCGACGCTCTCCAGCAGCACGCCCGGCGGGAGGTTCACCGCGGCGTCACGGATGTTGAGCGTGAGGAATCCCTCAGCCGCCCCGGCCAGATCGAACCGTGCGACCAGCGTCGTGAGGTTCGCGGACTCGAGGATCCACGCTCGCCCCCGGAGCTGGGTCTGAAGCGTCTGCGTGGAGAGGTACGAGACCTCCAGGTCTGCCGGGACGTTGCTGAGCTCGACCGGCACCGTGACCGACCGCACGGAGCCCCCCGTGAGGAGGACGGAACTCCCCCACACCAGGGCTGCCAGTCCCACCGCCGTGGCCTTGAGGGTGAAGTCTCCGAGGAACACTTGCCGGAGCCGTCGCGTGCGGCCGATCGGACGGGGTTCGCGCTGCTGTCGGATCGCCTGCACCAGGGCGTCGGGAGTCTGGACGGCGACCATGTCCCCGCCGGATGCTAGGCTGACCTCGCCGCGCTCTTCCGACACGGCGACGACCAGCGCGTCGGAGCGCTCGGCGAGCCCCATGGCCGCCCGATGGCGGGTCCCGTAGTGGCGAGGTACGTCGCGCCGCTGGGTGAGTGGCAGAAGCGCGCTCACCCGGGCGATGTGGTCGCCCTCGATGATGGTGGCGCCATCATGCACCGGCGACACCTTGCGGAAGATGGCTTCCAGGATCTCCGTCAAGATGGTCCCGCCGAGCGGGACGCCACCTTCCATGAGCTCGTCCAGGGGCTCGTCGCCCGCGATGACGATCAGAGCGCCGCGGCGCGCGTGCGCCAGGGAGAACGCGGCGGTCGCGATCGCGTGGAGCGACCGCTCGACGGTTGACGCACGGGGCGGGAGCAGCCAGGCCATCACGTCCAGCCGGACCAGGGCGCGCCGGAGCTCGGCCTGGAACACGATCAGGATCACGATCAGGGCCGCCAGCGTGGCGGCGTCGAGGACCCACACCGTCAGCGACAGCCCGAGCTGCCGCGCGACGACGGCGCCGACCCGGAGGCCCACGATCACGAGCGAGACCCGGAACGCGCGCGCCTCGCGGCCCCAGCGCAGCACGAGGTAGATGACGAGCGCGAGGACGAGCGAGTTGACGAGGCCCCGCCAATGCATCACGACTCCGACCGGGTGCGGGTGAAGGCGGTGCGTGACCCCGAGACTCCGGTCTGGACCGAGCGTTGGTCAACGCGCCACGTCGGGTGCCATCCGCGCTGGCCGGCGGCAAGCGACACGAACCGGAGCGCGAGGGGCGACACGCCCCAGCCTGCGCCCGCCCGTCCACCCTGCGCGTTCAGCAGGATACACGAGGGCCCGTATCCCCAGCCAGGCTCCCGATCGCGCGCCGCCAACCCGAGGTACTGGCTGCAAGACTTGCAGACCCTTCTGGGGTGCCATGCGGCAGTCCGACCGCAAACCACTGAAACAGTATGGGATTCTGCGTATGGCAGCCGGCTTGCTGTCCTCCCAGCCACGAGCCTCTATCTGGGCGGGGCACATGACGGTGATCGACTCACCGCTGGACCAGGGCGTCGAGGTCGGGGTCTCGGCGCACGCTTCCTGACCGCCGCGGTGGAACGAAGTGAGGAGGGAGACATATGAGGGCGAGACGAGAACTGGCCGGTGCGGTGGTGCTCGGCGTTCTGGTGCTGGGCACGGGCTGCGCGAAGCCACCCGATGCGGAGGTGGCCGCGGCCAAGGCCGCGGTCGAGCAAGCGCGGAGTGCGGGAGCGCCCGAGTACGTGGCCGAAGCCTTCAAGGGCGCGGAGACCGGGCTCCAGAAGGCTCAGGAGGAGATCAAGGCGCAGGACGACCGATTCGCTCTGACGCGGAACTACGACAAGGCCAAGGAGTCATTGGCGAGGGTCAAGGCGGACGCGGAGAAGGTCAGGACCGACGCGGTGGCGGCCAAGGAGAAGGCCAAGGCGGCGGCCGAGGCGGCCCGGACGGACGCGCAGGCGGCGCTGGATGGGGCCAAGGCGCTCCTGGTGACAGCCCCCAAGGGCAAGGGCACCAAGGCGGACATCGAGGTCATGGGCGCCGATCTAAAGATCGCCGAAGCGGCCCTCGCGGACGCCCGGACCGCGCTCGACCGCGAGGACTACCTGGGCGCCAAGGCCAAGGCCGAGTCCGCCAAGGACAAGGCTGCCGCGGTGAGCGCGCAGGTGCAGCAGGCGAAGGCGAAGACGGCGACGGTGAAGAAGCGGTAGGGGATGGCGGCCCGTCGGGGGTGGCCGGCCCTCTCGGGCCGGACGTCCGGCATGGTCGGTGCCGGGGTCGCGGTCGCCGCGGGCGCCACGCTCCTCGCATGCTGGACCTCGGCCCCGCTTCCATCCGATCTGCCGGCGGCGGCGGAGCGGATCGAGGAGGACGCCTCGCGGGCGGGCGCGGCCGAACTGCTGCCCGAGCAGTATGCCGCGTATGGCCGCCGGCTGGTCGAGGCACGCCGCGTGTTTCGCCGGGAAGCCGACCGCTGGTGCGTGCTGCAGGGCCGGGCGCGCGTGGAGCAGGCATTCGCGGATCTGGAGCTAGACGGCCGGGCGCTTCTCCTGGCGGCCCGTGAGCGGAGCGCTGCGATTCGGCAGGAAGCGGTCAGGCACCTGGAGGCGACCGAGCGGCAGTTGGCCCGGTTTCGCGCCTGGCAGAGCGAGCTGGGGATGTACCTTCACCCGTCCCCCTTATCCACGGCCGATCTCGCGCTGCGCGAGGCGCGGCACTACCTGGACGCCGGGGTGTACGAGCGGGCGCGCGGACGCGTGGACGTCGCCGCCACATCCCTCCGGACGGTGGAGGGCCAGGCCCGAAGCCAGGTCCTCCGATACAGCGAAGGACCGGCGATGACGAGGTGGCGGCGATGGATTCGGGACGCGGTCGCGTTGTCGCGGGCGGGCCCGGTCCTCGTGATCGCGAAGGCCGAACGGCGCCTGTTCCTGTACCGGCACGGTCACGCCGTGGCGGACTCCCCGGTCGGGCTGGGCTTCAACGCCTTGGCCGACAAGCTCTCCGAGGGTGACGGGGCGACCCCGGAAGGCCGGTTTCGGATCGTCGCCAAGAAGAGCGGGACGGAGACGCGCTACGATCGGGCCCTGGTCTTGGATTATCCGACGGCGGACGATCGCCGGCGCCATGCGCAAGCCGTCCGCCGGGGGCTGCTGCCGCGGCAGGCCAGGATCGGCGGGCTGATCGAGATTCACGGCCGGGGGCCCGGGCCGGCCGACCGGACCAGCGGGTGTGTGTCGCTGGATCACGAGGCCCTGGTCACACCCTGTTCGACCTGGTCGACCGGGGCACCCCGGTGACGATTGTGGGGGCCACGTCGCCGCGAAATCCGGTTGCCCAGCAGACCCGGGCCGGGTGACAGGAGGAGATGGCCGTCCGGTGAGGAGACGCGACGGAGGCCGGCACGAACGAAGGACCCTGACTCCACGACGCGCGGTCGCGTGGGCCGCGCTCGCTGCCGTCGCGGCCTGGGGCCTGACGGGATGGCTGGCCACGACGCTGACCGCCTGGGAGCCACCCCCGGAAACCTCGCCGCAGGGGGCGCCCCCGGGGCCGGACGCGACGGCGCTGTCGCGCCTCGCGCCGCGAGGCCTCTACGTGGTCGTGGATACGGCCCGTAAACCGCCTGAGCCTCAGGCGCCGTGACGAGACGCTGTACACGGCGGTCGCGTCCACCGGGAGCGGGGCGCGCCTGATCGCCCCGCGCGATCCCAGCCGTGGCTGGCGATTCGACACCCCACGCGGGGTTTTTTCGATCACGAGCAAGCACGTCAATCCCGTCTGGATCAGGCCGGATTGGGCGTTCCTCGAAGAAGGCCTCTCGGTCCCCTCCACGCCGGAGGAGCGTGCGGAGCCCGGCGTGCTGGGCCGGTATGCCCTGGGGTTCGGGAACGGCTACTTCATCCACGGCACCCTCTACACCCGGCTGCTGGGCACCAACGTGACCCACGGGTGCATCCGACTCGGTGACGCGGATCTGGAGCATATCTTCAAGACGGTTCCGCTGGGTGCGACCGTCTTCATCTACTAGGCTGGCCGTCGGGTGCGTCCGATGGGTCCGCTCGCGCGAGGATTTCCGCACCGGGATGTGCGCCACCGCGTCGGCCATCCTCGTCGCGACGGCCCTGAGCGGGGCCTTCGCTGGGACCCAACCCCCTCCGGCGCCGGGCGCATCCCCCTGCGATGCGCTGGCTGGGCTGGAACTCAGCCTGGCCGGCCGCCCGAGCCTGTACGCAGTGGTGGACGGCCCCTCGCGGCGGATCGAGCTGAGGGCGAGAGGCGTCGTGCTTCGCCGGTTTCCGCTCAGGGAGCTGTCCTCGATCGGCCACGCGCGGGCGCCGACGGGCCCATGGGTCCTGGTCGCCAAGCTCCCGCTTATGGAGCCCGCCCCGACGATGCCTCGGCCTCCGGGAGATACCACATCCGCTCAGAACGGAGCCGAGGACAGCCCGATGACCGTGGCGACCATGCCGGCGCGCTATCGGCTCGTGTTCCAGGGCGATCTCTGGATCCTGGTTCATCCAGGAGGGGCTGAGACTCGCTGGCAGCGGTTCTGGGACGGGCTGGGCGCCGTGACGGATCGAATCACCGCGTGGGCGAGGGTGCTCACGGGGCGGGTCGTCGGAGCCCGGCGACTGGTGCTCTTCGTCGAGCTGACTGGCGAGGAGGGGAGGGCCTTGTACTGGGCTGTCAGACCCCCGCTGCCTGTCCTGCTGCGGGTCGCGTGCCCGTCCGGCGAGCCGATCCCCGGCCCGGACCGCTGACGCTTCAGGCGGCAGGCGCACAGAGCCTGCGACAAGCGGGTGGACGAAGCGCGGCACGAGCAGAGCGACCTCAGCGGATGATCGTGTACGCAAAGCCAAGCGGCCTGGTGCGCAGCCGCGGAAAGGCCCTCGTCAAGGCCGAAAGCGTCGGCAGCGCCTTGGGCGAGAATGGGTCGCGGCCGGCCCAGAAGCGTCTTCCTCCTTCCACGGCACTCTCACGTCACCATCCTATCCGGCATTCGAAACGCTCTTGCTGCGCCTCGCCTTGACCGTCACGATCCGAGGGCCGTCCATGTCCACGACGGTCCAGACGACGCCGTGCGCCGAGACGGACACCCCGGGCAGGGGCACAGTGTTGAGGGTGTGAAGAAGGAACCCGGCAATCGTCTGGTACTCGGACGACTCCTCCAGCGGCAGCCCTGCCTGAACGCGGAGGTCGTGGATCGAGGCAGTGCCCTCGATCCGATAGGAGCCGTCCGAGAGACGGGACAGGTACGGGAGTCCTCGCGGCTCCCGCTCTTCGTGGATCTCTCCTACGATCTCCTCGATCAGATCCTCGACGGTCACCAGCCCGACAGTCCGCCCGTACTCGTTGACGACCATGGCCATGTTCTGGTGCTGCCGCTGGAACTCGCGGAGCACCTCACTGATCTGCGCGGTCTCAGGGACGAAGAGGGCAGGATGGAGCAGCTGGACCAGCACCGGGGGCTTGCCGTCGGCCGCGCAGCGGAGCAGGTCCTTGATCACGACGACCCCGATGGTGTCGTCCACTGAGCCCCGGACGACGGGGAATCGGGTGTGGCCGTAGGCGACCGCCTGGGTCAGGACCTCGCCGGGCGCCGTGTGAAGCCCCAAGGCCAGGATCTTCGGGCGGGGGACCATGACGGCGCGGACCGGCGTGTCCGTGAACTGGAAGACCCTGTGCAGCAGCTCGCTTTCCTGGTGCTCGAAGATGCCGTGGGACACTCCCTCGCGAACGAGGTACTTGACCTCGTCTCCCTCCGACACGAGCGGCGCCGGCGGCGTCCCGCGCTGCCTCAGGAGCGTCAGCACGGCGCGGGTGGACGGCGTGAGGATTCGGCCGGGCCACGCAGCAGCCCGGCCGAGGGCCCGGATCGGCCGGGCAACCAAGCAGGCAACGCGCTCGGGATCCCGCAGGGCCAGCGCCTTGGGCACGAGCTCGCCCGCCACGAGGGACACGTAGGTGATCGCCAGGATCACCAGGCCCAGGGCGACTGGCGCGGCCCACTGGCGCGCCCCGGGGACGGGCCACGCCGCGAGCCAGGGCGTCAGGGCCTCGATGGCCGTCGCCCCGCCCACAGCCGAGCCGAGGGTGCCGACGAGCGTCCTGGCGATCTGGATGGGGGCGCGGAAGGTCTCCGCTTCGCCCTTGAGCGACAGTGCGGTGGCCGCTCCGCGGGCCGCCTCGTCCCGGAGTTGCGTCAGGCGGGCCGTGCGAGCGGAGACCAGGGCGATCTCGGAGCCCGCGAAGAAGCCGTTGGTGAGGATAGCGATGAGGATGAGCACCGTCTCGAGCCAGATCGTGTCCATGATGGTCGTTGCCCTCTGCCGGTTTGCGTGCCAGGTCGCACGACGGAGGCGCGCGACGGTGTGGTGCCCATGATCGCTGATACGACGTCGGCCCACGGAGGGGGCCGGCACCCAGACCGGTTCAGTGGCATCTGGATCGCCGCGGGGGCCCTGATCGATGACTCGCGATCTGCCCGTCATGGCTCGGCCACCCCGGAGCGTGCGCGCTCCCGGCGGGGTGGCGGAGGGCTGACGGACCGCGTGACGAACCGGGCTCGAGAGCAATCATCGTCTACCGGCCAAGTGCCGGCGTGGGCAGGAGAACCGGCGGCCATCCGTCGGGCTGAAGCTGTTGGTCGATCTCGGCAACCAGCCGCGTCCTGAGCGCCCCGACGTCCGGCACGACCGCCGGCGCCCGCTGAGTGAGGAGGCCGGTCTGGCATGCCTTCCGAAACGGTGCCCGCATCCATCCTCCCGGCCGCGGCGCGTCAGCGCGGGCCTGCCCTGCGCGACTCGGCGCGTCGCTGTTCGGCACGGATCTCTTCGAGCAGGGCTCGCGCACTCGCGAGGCGCCCGCTGAAAATCTGACGCGCAACGTCCAGGAGCTGAAACAGCCGCGCGTCTCGGACGCGATAGCGCACGATGCTCCCATGTTTCATGGTTTCGACGATCCCCTGGCTCCGCAGCACCGCCAGTTGCTGTGACACGACGGACTGATCGAGACTCAGATCATGCTGGAGCTTGCTGACGCTCGCGTCCTCGGTGCGGAGCCTCTCGAGGATGGCAATTCGTGTCGGATGAGCAAGGGCCTTGAAGAAGTCCGCCATGAACGGCCGAAGGGCCTGAGCCATATGTAGATCTCCGCGGTTTACGCTCAGCGGTCCACCGCGGGGGGGCCGTCGCTGCAAGGAAGCATCCCTCTCGTATGGGGAGGCCCCGTGAAGGAAGGCCGAGCCATGAGGGCGGGGTCCTTTACCGTGGCACCACGAAAAGCGTCGCGGTCATGGTCGGCGCGTGCGTCGAAGACCGGGCTCGAGGGCTGATGATCCGGTGACCGAGGAGCTTTGATTTCGTGGTCCTCGTCGGCGCGATGTAACTCCTGCTCCGGTGGGGGTCGTGACGATCGAGCCTTCCGCGTCGCATTCGCGATCCTCGGGCTTGTCGCCGGGGCGGTCTTCGCGCGGCCGCGTGAGCGGCTGATCACGAGCCAGGGTCTTCGCGCTGGCGAGCCTCCCGGCTCTCGTCGCGGTGCTGGTCCGTGTTCCAGGGCGAACTCCGTCACGCCCTGGCGCGGCTCGATGTCGTCCGCCGCCGCCCGGGCGCGACCGAATGGCTTGTGCAAGTGATCCGCACGGCGGCGTTCTTCTGAGACGATGAGCCCGGACCGCTACGGGGCGCTCCACACGACCCGCCCCGATTCGTCCAGAAAGGCCAGCCCCGGCCCGGCGTCGGCGACCACACCGAGCTCGACCCTGGTGCGGCCCTGCGGGTCGTAGAAGCCCAGCGTCGCGACGCCATCCGCCGAGACGCCCAGACCGAGGCGGGGTGTCTCGTCCTTCTGGGCGAACGCCAGGTAGGCCGAGCCATCGGGCCGCACGGCGAGCTCGACCCGCGTTTTGCCGCTGGGGTCCGTGAGCGCCAGGCTGAGCGCGCCGTTGGCACCGACGAGGAGGACAACGCGGGGTTTGCCACGCTGGTCGGCGAACGCGAGGGTCGGCGAGCCATCGGCGCGCAGGCTCAGCTCCACGTGGGTCCGACCGTCGGTGTCCGCCAATCCGAGCGTCGGCGTCCCATCGCGTCGCAGCGCCAATTCCGCCCGCGTCTTCCCGTCCTTGTCGACGAGGCCGAGGCTCGGGGTCCCGTCCTCGCGCATGCCGAGCGCGGCACGCACCTTGCCGGCTTCATCGAGAATCCCGAGGGCGGGCGTGCCATCCGCCCGTACGGCCAGAGCGGCGCGCCGCCTGCCCGACGCGTCCACGAGCACGAAGCTTTCGGCCGAGATGACTCTGGCCGTGGGATTCGGCGCCGTTGGGCCCGCGAGCAACATGGCACCGAGCACGATGGCTGCGCCAACGGCGAGGCGTCCTCGTCTCCTCCACCCCGCTGTGAGCATCCCGTTCTCAGCCATCCGCCGACCATCCCTTGTTCCGCGCGCACGACACTCGACAGCAGCCCGCGCAATCACCTCGCCCGCCATGCGGGATCATGGCTCGTCAAGGAGCGGGCGCAAGTCCGCCGGGATCTCCGGCAGTGGCGCTTGTGTCGCTGTCAGCCGCTGCTCGGCTCGCCGCGCAAGGATGTTGACCTTGGAGAAGTGACCGTCAGGCCTTGGATAATCGGCCCGCGTATGGCCGCCGCGACTCTCGCGTCGTTCCAGGGCCGCGAGGGTCACGGCCTCCGACACCGTCAGGAGCGCGTGGAGGTCCAACGCGAGATGCCACCCGGGGTTGTAGCAGGCGCTTCCGACCACCGCCACCTGCTTGGCACGGTCCTTCAATCGGTCCAGTCGTTGCAAGGCCTCCTTCAGCTCGGCTTCTGTGCGGACGATGCCGACCAGTTCCTGCATCAGCGCCTGAAGGTCCTGCTGGATCGCGTACGGATTCTCCCCGGTCTTGCGCTCAAAGGGGGTTCGGAGCTCATGGACGACGGCGTCGATGAGCCCATCGTCCAGGCTGGCGTGACCACGCCACGCTGCGGCATACTGCGCCGCCGCGACTCCGGCGCGGCGGCCGAAGACCAGGAGATCCGACAGGGAGTTGCCGCCGAGGCGGTTGGCCCCATGTAACCCACCGGCGATCTCACCCGCGGCGAACAGGCCGGGCACCCCAGTGGCCGTGGTGTCGGCGTCCACCCGCACCCCGCCGTTCATGTAGTGGGCCGTGGGCCCGACCTCCATGGGGTCCCGGGTGATGTTGACGCCGGCGAGCTCCATGAACTGGTGATACATGGAGGGCAGCCGTCGCCGAATGTACTCGGCGGGACGCCGCGACGCGATGTCGAGGTACACGCCGCCGTGCGGGCTCCCGCGTCCGCCCTTGACCTCGGCGTTGATCGCGCGCCACCTCGTCGCGGGGGAGCAGGTCCGGCGTGCGCCGGGCGCTCTTCTTGTCCGTATACCAGCGGTCGGCCTCCGCCTCCGTCTCAGCCGTTTCGGTGCGGAAGTACTCGGGAATGTACCCGAACATGAACCGCTCGCCCTTGCTGTTCTTCAGCGTGCCGCCGTCGCCGCGCACACCCTCGGTCACCAGGATGCCGCGGACGCTGGGTGGCCACACCATGCCGGTTGGGTGGAACCGATAGCACTCCATGTTGATGAGGTCAGCCCCGGCCTCGAGCGCCAGCGTCACGCCGTCCCCCGTGCACTCCCAGGAGTTGGAGCTGAATTGCCAGGCTTTGCCGATTCCACCGGTGGCCAGGATCACGGCCTTGGCGTGGAAGATCACGAACCGGCCGGTCGGCCGATGGTATCCGAAGGCGCCGGCGATGCGGCCGTCATCCGTGAGCAGCCGCGCGATGGTGTACTCTATGAAGACATCGATGCCACGGTGCACCACGTGCTGCTGCAGCGTGCGGATCATCTCGAGCCCGGTCCGATCCCCGACATGCACCAAGCGCGCGTAGCGGTGGCCGCCGAAGTCGCGCTGCAGGATCCGTCCGTCTTTGGTGCGGTCGAAGAGCGCCCCCCAGCGCTCGAGTTCCAGCACGCGGTCCGGCGACTCTTGGGCGTGCAGCTGCGCCATTCGCCAGTTGTTGAGCAGCTTGCCGCCGCGCATCGTATCCCGGAAGTGAACCTGCCAGTTGTCCTCGGGATACACGTTTCCCAGCGCGGCCGCAATCCCGCCCTCGGCCATCACCGTATGGGCCTTCCCGAGGAGCGACTTGCAGACGAGAGCAGTCCGGGCGCCCGCGGCGGCCGCTTCGATCGCGGCCCGGAGCCCGGCGCCGCCCGCGCCCAAGACGAGGACGTCATAGGCGTGGTGCTCGCACTCGGCTCGACTCATGCGATGAGCGCGCCTCTGCCCGATCGACGCATGCGCGGCGTCTTCCTCACACGGGGAGCATGGCCCTCCGCCAGTCCCACGTGACAGCCGGGACTGTCGCTCGAAGACGACGGCGTCGAGCGCGACGGCCCACCCGGTGACGCACGTGGCGAGCCAGGAATGGATACTGTCCGCCGCGGCCGTCCAGGCCGCCCAAGGCCAGGAGCGTCCGGCCGGTGTCGAATGTGACGTCATCGGTCTGATACCTGCGCATCGCGGCCTGCCTCTCAAGAAAGGGTACATTCCCGTTGCTGGCCCGCGAGTCCTCTGGACCCGACCCCCCGGGCGTCGGCGTGTCTATCACGCGGCCTTGGAGGCCAGGCGCACGCTGACGCCTGCGGCTCGCATGGCGGCCGCAATCGCGTCCACGGCGCTCGGCGTCTCGATTCGCAGGAGTGCGAACTCGCTCCGGGCGCCGCGGTCGGTCCGCGGCAGGCTCGCCGTCTGAACCACGTGGGGCGGTAGTACGGAGAGGATCTCGACGAGTCGCCCCGCAACCGGGTCGATCCACTGCATCTCGAGCATGTAGTCCATGCGGCTTCTTCCCTTCTGACTTGCCCGAGGCCCGAGAAGGACGAGCTCCCGCCCTTCCCGGGCGCACGGGCTCCCAAGGCGACCGCTACCGCTCCGCGGCTTGCGCCGGCTGTGGCGGCGCGGGGGCCGGGGCGGGAGGCGGGGGTACGGGCTGCGCGCCGCCACCCGGCTGAGGTTCCCGCGGCGGCTTGGACCGGATCTTCTTTCCTCCCATGCTCTTGGTCACCTCCCTTCGTCAGCGACACTCCTCGGGATGTTCAGAGGAGCAAGGGCTCTGCCACGCCCGAAAACGCCAGGGAGCGTTGATGCTTGCACTCCCACCTGGTGGGCGGCCGCGACGGCCGACCGCAACTCTTGCAGTCCCGGCCTCAGCACGGCTTGGCCGGTACCGGGGGTCATCACGGGGGCCGAGAGGCGCCGATGGATGGCCGTTCTCAGACGCCATCACGGCCGGGCCTTGGGACCGCGGAGAACGCGATGGAGAGCGCCCGCAGCCCGCCAGCCTCGCCGACTGCAGGATTTGCGGTCGCGGGTGGGGGCTTGGACGCCGCGCGTGTCAAATCGGCGACGCAGCATGCGCACATAGCGGGTTTGGTACGCCCGGTGCTTCTGTCATCGCGTGCCGTGGTGTGGGACGTGGACGATTCCCTGCGGACAGAGAGGAGAGTGGCAGCATGAAGACCGTTGGCGTGTTGGTAGTGGCGTTGGCGGTGGGCTTGACCAGCGCAGCGTGGTCGCAGTCGGCTCAGGGACCCGCCAAGACGGACCCGGCCAAGGCGGCGCCCTCGGCATCGCCCCCCAGCGAGGTCAAGAAGGCGCCCGAGAAGCTGACGATGGTGAGCGGCAAGGTGAAATCGGTCGGGCCGAACGCGCTGGTCGTCCAGGTGGCGGGCAAGACGCCGAAGGAACTGACGTTTGACCTGACGGGCACGGCCATCAAGGCTGGCGGCAAGGACGCCGCGTCCACCGACCTGAAGGACGGCGACGAGGTCCGGGTCGGGTACATGGAAGCGGACGGAAAGCTGGTCGCCAAGACCGTGAGCGCGAAGGCCGCGAAGGTGAAGAAGTAGCCCGCAGCACTCGCCGCAGCCCGACTCCTGGCCCCGGGGGCCTCGCCGGGCGTCAGGGTTCGGGCCGCGGCGTCGCGGCGACATGAAGTATCCGCCTCGCCAGGAGTTGACTGGCGGGGCCAAGGCCGGCGCCGACATGGATGTGAGCGTCATCGGCCGGGCGCACGCGCTGGTCGGGTTCGGGCCCCGTCAGCGGGCAGCGGCTCGCCGGCGCTTGTCGGGCCCAAGATGCCCTCGTCGTGTGGTGGGTCGCGCCGAACACGGGACGGCGTCCGTGCCGGGAGGTCGGCCGGCGTCGCCGTTCAGTACGCGCTAATCCGGCGCAGGGAGGACGCGTGGGTGGCTCCTAAGGAACGGCGTCCCCGGGTTGTCGGCGTCACGGGCTGCGCGCCGCTGGCCGCGGTGACGACGGAGCACGGGTCCGAGGCCGAGCAGCTGGCTCAGCATTTGCGATTCCTGGCCGACCATCTCGGGGCCCGGCCGGTCGGCAGTGCGGAAGCGTCGCGGGCCGCCCGCTACCTTCGTGACGCGATCGTGAGTCTCGGCTTCACCCCGGAGGTCCAGGCATTCTCCGTGACCCTTCGCCTCGGTCGCCAGGCTCGGTTGCGGAGGGCGGACGGCCGCTCCCTCCCCTGTCAGGCGGCGCTCGGTTCGTTCGGCACGCGAGCGGTTCTGCGAGGCGTGCCGCGGCTCGTGACCGAGAGCGAGCGGCGGGCGTGGCCGGCCGCCGTGGCCCCCGCGAACACCTTCGCCGTCTGCCCGATCGATCGCGACGGGGAGGCCGCGGCCGTGACCGGCGCGGTGCAGGGAGGGGCGAGCGCGGTCCTCCTCTACCGGGAGCGGACACCGGAGCTCTACTCGGCCGCCATTCCGGACGGTGGGCTCCCGGTTCCGTGCGTCACGATTCGGCCGGCCGATGGGCTGCACCTGGTCGCCGAAGGGCGAGACGTCGAGCTGAGCGTCGAGACAGAGCGACGGACCGCCCTCGGTGAAAACCTGATCGTCCAATTCGGACAGGGGGGACGCCCGCTGTTGTTCCTCGCCAACTACGACTCGCGGCCCGGTACGCCCGGCGCGTATCAGAACGGCTCGGGCGTGGTGGCCTTGGTGGGCCTGCTCACGCGACTCCGGGGCTGGCAGGGCCACGAAGTGCTGGTGGGATTCCTTGGTGGAGACGACCCCACCGCCGCAGGCTCGCGACACTGTCGCGACGTGGTGCAGGCGACGCACGTGCCGCCGAGCCTGCGAGGCATCGTCTACGTGTCGGCCGTCGGGACGAACAGCCTGGCAGCGGTGCCCGGTGACTCGGCGAAGTCTCCCCGGTTGGCGGAGGTCGCGCGACGAGCAGTCACGGCGGACGGTTTGACTGTGGGAGATCCTGGAGTGCTCGCGGCCAACGCGGCGGCGGCCGCTCGGCTCTGGGGGTGTCCCGTGGTGACGCTGACCGGTCCCCGCTTGCCCCTCGAACACACCGGGCTCGACCGACCGGATCTCGTGAGTCCTCGCGGCTTGGCGCGGGTAGTGTCCGTGCTCGAACGCCTCGCTCGGATCCCGGACGGTGCCGGTTCGGCGACCTAGCGCGAGCGGCAGGGGGGAGGCGGGCTGACGCGAAGCCCGTTGTCGCGCGACGTTGGACAGCTCCCGATGTCCGGGGGGGAGCAGTAGGGCGGGTCCCCCGGATCGACGGCTGGACGCCGGCGCCGTGTGGCGATCTCCTCTCTCTGTGGCTGCTCGTGGTCGGCTCCTGGCCGCTCGGCTGACCTGGGAGGCCGCGGTGTCGCACGCGCATCGACCGTCTTGGGCCGTATTAGACCAGGCGTGGCGTCCGGAGCCGCGTGGCCACGTGGCGCGGAGCCGCCAGCGGGGACGCGTCGCCGTGGCCCAGCCACGTTTCCGCGTGACTGCCAGAGTGCTAGAGTGCGGAGGATGACGAAGTGCCGTTCCCGAACGCCGTCTCGGATCGATGGGCCGCGGGGCGGTGGCCGGAGGCTGGTCTAGCCCATGCTCCGTCCGGCGCCGGCCCGCTCACTTCTGGGATACGTCCCGCTCCGCTTGGCCGCGTCGGTCTTTCTCCTCTTCGCCTTGCTTCTCGCGGCCGCCGTCGGGGTCGGCATCCAGTTCGAACGGCACTCCCTCGTGAGTTCCGGCGCCATTGCGTCGCCCGGGGATCTCCGCGCTGGCCTCACGTGGAACGATGCGCTGAAGATCGTGACGATTCTCCTGACGCTCGCCGCTGCCGCCATCGTGCTGTTCACCACGTTTCAGAACTACCGATCGGCCACCCAGACGTTTGAGCGCGTCAAGGCCCTCATGCGGAACGTGTTGGAAAGCATCCCGACCGGCGTGTTGACGCTGGACTCCGACGGGGTGGTCACCTCGCTCAACACCGCCGCCGAACGCCTGCTCGGGGTTCGGGCCTCGATGGTCGTCGGCCGCCCGTTGGAAGACGCGCTCCAGCGAGCGGCCGAACTCGCCGCCTGGGTGCGCGCGGCACTGTGCGGCCAGGGACTCGTCCAGGAGAGCGACCTGTCCGTGTCGGGCGCCGAGAGTCGCCGGCTGATTGTGCGCGTGTCGGCTGCTGAACTCCGTGACGAATCGAGTCGGTCCGACGGACTGGTCGTCCTCCTCCGCGACGTTACCGAGGTCAGCCGGCTCGAGCTTCAGCTCCGGCGAGCGGACAAGCTCGCCGCGCTCGGCACGCTAGCCGCCGGGGTGGCCCATGAGGTGAAGAACCCACTGCACGCCCTGAGCCTGAATCTGCACCTGCTGGTCCAAGAGCTCGGGGCGCCCCAGCCGGCCAAGGGGGAGCTCGAGGATTATCTCGGGATTCTTCGGTCGGAGATCGAGCGCATTCACCAGATCGTGGAGAACTTCCTCCGCTTTTCGAAGCCCTCGATTCCGGAAGTGAAGCCGCTCGATCTCAACGCGCTTGCCGAGCGGGTGCTCAGTCTCGTCGCGTTCGAAGCGGCGGGGCACCGGGTCGGGATCCAGACCGAGTTTGACCCCGAGCTCGACCCGATCGCTGGCGACGAAGGCCAGCTCGCCCAGGTCGTCCTCAATCTCGTGATCAACGCCCTGCAGGCCATGCCGGCCGGCGGGAATCTGGCGCTCGCGACGCGGCGCGACAATGGCTGGGCGGCGCTCACGGTGAGGGATACTGGCGAGGGCATCCCGCACGAGGTCATTCCGCAGATTTTCGACCCGTACTTCACCACCCGGCCGGGCGGGTCCGGGCTCGGGTTGGCGATTGCCCACCGGATCATCGAAGGCCACCACGGCACCATTGACGTCGACAGCAAGGCGGGCCTGGGGACGACCATGGTCGTCCGCCTCCCGCTGGCCGGTGGGCCCATGCCGGCCGCGAGGAGCGCCTGATGCGAGGCAACGTCCTGGTCGTCGACGATGAGCTGAACATTCGGACCGCGCTGGGGAAGATACTCGAGAAAGCCGGTCACGCGGTCGTGGTGGCGGAGAGCGGAGACCAGGCACTGAGCCGGCTCCACGAGACGTCGTGTGACGTCGTTCTCACGGATCTCAAGATGGTGGGCGCTGGCGGCCTGGACGTCCTGCGTGCTGTCAAGCAGCGACAGCCGGAGGCCGAAGTGATTCTGTTGACGGCGTTCGGCACGATCGACAGCGCCGTCGAAGCGATGAAGATCGGGGCGTACGACTACCTGACCAAGCCGACCGACCCCGAACGGCTCGTCCACGTGGTGGCGAAGGCGCTCGAGCACAAGGCGCTGCGTGAGGAAGTCCGTCAGTTGCGCGAGCGCATCGCGGAGCGCGAGGCGTTCGAACACATCGTGGGACGAAGTCTCCGGATGCGCGAGGTCTACGAGCGGGTCCGCCAGGTCGCCTCGACGACCGCGACCGTGCTCATCAGCGGCGAGTCCGGGACCGGCAAGGAGCTGGTGGCCCGGGCCATTCACAACCGCAGTGCCCGGAAAAGCGGACCGTTCGTGACGTTGAACTGCGGGGCGCTGCCGGAGACCCTCCTCGAGTCCGAGCTCTTCGGCCATGAGCGCGGCGCGTTCACCGGCGCGCTGGCGACGAAGGCCGGGCGGATCGAGCAGGCCGACGGCGGCACGCTGTTCCTGGACGAAGTGGGCGAGATGAGCGCCAAGACCCAGGTGGACTTTCTTCGGGTCCTCCAGGAACGGGAGTTCCGTCGAGTCGGGGGGACGCATCCGCTCACGGTGGATGTTCGGTTCATCGCGGCGACCAACAAAGAGCTGGAGGCGGCCGTCAAGGGGGGGGCATTCCGCGAGGACCTGTATTATCGGCTCGCCGTGGTGCCGATCACCCTGCCGCCGCTCCGCGAACGAACGGAAGACCTCCCCGTGCTGGCGACCGCGTTTCTCCGGGAGTTCTGCACCCGGTACGATCGCGCGGAGAAGTCCTTCTCGGCGCCGACGTTCCAGGCGCTCCGCGAGTATGCGTGGCCCGGCAACGTCCGCGAGCTCCGGAATCTCGTCGAGCGGCTCGTCGTCACGGTCCCCGATCGGGTGGTCCGTCCCCTCCACCTCCCCTCCACGATCCTGACGGGCGAACGCCCGGAGCACAGTGTCACGATCCCGTTGGGCATGCCCCTCCACGTCGTCGAGGAACAGGTGATCCGCCGAACCCTCGGCGCGATCACCGCGAACCGGGAGCGGGCCGCCAAGGTCCTCGGCATCAGCCCGCGCGCTCTGCACTACAAGCTGCGGCGGTATGGGATCGAGAAGTTGCCGCGCGAGCGATCCGAGGAGGAAGAGTCGCCCCAGCGGCCCCAGCCGTAGGGCCTGGGTTCCAGACTGAGGCGAACGTCCCCGTTTCTCCGCGTGCCTCGGCCCAGCGGGCCCCTCCGGCACACTGCAACTCTTGCGGTTCGACCGCCACCTCCGCCGGGTGGGTCGCCCGTTCGGCGCGCCTCCCGACGGACTAAGCCGCTGTCTCGCTGAGGGTTTCTGGCCCCTCGTCCTCGCAGGCACGCGAATTGCCGTGCAGACGAACGAGGCCATGATGGCGTTGCGGTTGTCCATCCTCAGGGCACGCCCAGGACGGGAAGCGGCCGTGCTCGATCGCCTGCGCCACGCGGTGTCACGCCCGGGACACGGCGAGGCGACGTCGCTCCTTCTCTGCGCGACGGACGATCCCGGAGAGTTCGTGTGGATGGGGGACCTCGCAGCGGCGGCGCGGCTCGGCCCCGCATCGATCGACGTCATCGATGCAGTGGCGACCGATCTCCTTGGGCCGGTGTCGGTGTTCTCCCTGCGGTTCGTCGGTGGGTGGCACCGCTTTCCGGCGCCCCCCTACCAGATCTGGAACGTCGAGGTCTGGGCACCGGTCGACCTGCCTGGTCAACAGCGTGACCGAGCTGTTCGTGCCGGCGGGCGCCAGCCGAGCTGAGCCCGTGATCGGCCGCTCCGTGTTCCGCGCCATCGATGAGGCGACGCTCTTCATCGGATTCGTCGGCCTGACATCGAACTGGCTTCGACAACACCCGATGCCTCGGCACGCCAGCGCACGCGGCGCCATCGCCGTTTGGCGACCGCTGTCCGTGATGTACCGGGCAGAGACGCTCCGAGGCGGCGTGGAGAGGCGGCCCCTCGGTTCTCTCTGGTCTGGTGTCGTCCCAGCGCCGGTGGGTGCCGCCGTGGTCGTTTCGTCGTGACGGACCAGCCGTCGCCAGGTGCTCGATCACGCCACATGGGCGGCGAACGCAACGGGGTCAATGGTCACCACAGGGGGATAGGGGTGGACACACTCATTGTGGTCGTCACGTGTGAGCGCTGCGGGCAAAGCTGGCACCAACGGTCCGTCTCGCCCGAGCAGGTCCTGGAGTGCATTTTTTGCGGCTGTCGAGGACACCTCAGCCTCGGGCCCGCCCAGGCCGATCCGAACGGGACCCAGCATGCGGAAGGGTGGCTTCATGGTCCGCGCGCATCCTAGCGAATCACCCCGGAGGTCATGTGGGATTCTTTTTCGGTGCTGACGCGGAGCGGGCCCTGGGCGAGGATCTGACCCCCACGGTCACGGCGGGCGAGTATCTCGAGGCGATGACCAACGTAATCCAGGAACTGACCGAGGCCCCTCGAGGTCGACGTCACACGTGCCGCCTCGGATTTCGCGCCCTCGCGGCGGGCCTGGCCGGGCGGGCCACCCTCGTGTTCTCGGCTCACGTGCGCCGGCACCCGAGCGACGAGCACGCCTACCGGCTGCTGGGCCTCGCGCATCTGACCTGGGGGAACGATCGGCTGGCAGTCAAGCATCTCGAGATCGCGCTCGGTCTTCTGCGCCGGAGGGCCGTCCACGCCATGAGCCTGCGTGACAGGCTGCGTCTCCACTGCGAGGCGGCACTGCTGCGGCTCGTGCTCGTCTCGCTACACTCCCGGCTCGGCGAGGTCCAGGCCGCGCGCTGGCTCGTCCGCGAAGGAGAGGAGTTCCTGTGAACCGTCACGCACGGAGAGGAGGGTCGCCGCCGTGGACCGAAGGAGACAGCTGATTTCCAGCGTTGCGCTGCTGGGGACGGCCCTCCTGCTTGCGGGGTGCCCCAAGACGCCGAGCCCGACGCCGGCTGGCAGTGCCGCCGTGGCCGGCTCGGCCCAGAGCGCAGGCGTGACCGCCATCGTGCCCAGCGGAGGCGCCCCGGCCGGGCCGCGGACTGCGACGGCGACGGCACCGGGTGCGGTGACCGGCGGCGCCGGCGGCCCCGGAGCGCCCGGAGCCTCCGCATCCCAGGGAGGGCTCACCGCGGCGGGCACCTCGTTACCGGCTCTGCCCGCGCCCCGGGAGTACGTCGAGAACCCAGCTCTGTCCGCGATCCACTTCGACTTCGACCGGTACGACCTTCGTCCACAGGAGAAGGAGCGGCTGGCGAAGAACGCAGACTGGATCAAAGCGCACACCGGGGTGCTGCTCCTGATCGAATGGCACGCCGACGAGCGAGGCACGAACGAGTACAATCTCGCGCTCGGCGAACGCCGGGCGAAGGCCGCCCGCGACTACCTCGCTAGTCTCGGAATCGACGGCAGCCGGGTCACCCTCATCAGCTACGGCGAGGAGCGGCCCCTGTGCACCGAGCGCGCCGAGAGCTGCTGGGCCAGGAACCGGCGCGCGTACTTCCTGGTGAAGCCGTAAGCGTTGCCGTAAGCGTCGGATCCAATGGCAGAGGCGCGGAGGGGGTGCGGTGAATGCGAAGCCACCGACGCTGGGGCGGCCGCACATCAAGCTGACCTCAGCGGATCCGATGGCAGGACCAAGAGGCCAGACACCATGGCGCCGCAATTCGGAGGAGGACATGCGCCGGGGACCCACGCCAGTCAGGCCGCGCTGGTTCTGGTTGTGGAAGATTACGAGGATACACGCGCGCTCCTTGCCTCGTTCTTGCGCGAAGCCGGGTTCCGAGTGCAGACCGCCAACGATGGCGTCGGCGACAGCCAAAAGGCCGTCGCCTTGAAGCCCGACCTCATCGCTATGGACTTGGGGCTGCCCGCCCTCGACGGACTTGAGGCCAGCCGGCGCCTGAAGCGGGATGAACGGACGTACCGCATCCCGGTCTTGGCGATGACGGCCAACGGTGACGAGCGCCAGCCGGTGCGCGCCGCCGAGGCGGGATGTGACGGGTTCTTGGTGAAGGCCTGCCCTCCGGAAGACTTCATCAATGTGGTCCGGCGGCTGGTGAGCCGGCCGGCGGCGAGCCATGGCGGCAAATAACGGCGGTGGAGACCTGAAGAGCAGAATTGCCGCCGCGTGGGCAAGCTGGGAGCTTGAGCGAACCTGCCGCGCGCGTCGCGTCGCCGACGGGGCCGTGGCCGTGTCCCAGGGCTCGGTCGCGGCACCGGAGGACGGAGTGCATCCGATCCGTGTGGCGCTGTTGGACCGGAACGAGCGCGTTCTCCGCTCCCTCGAGCAGTTCCTCGGCGAGCACGCGAACGAGGTTCGCGTTGTGGGGGCAGAGCGAACCGTGGCAAGCGGCGCGAGCTATCTCGACCGGTCCGGCGCATCCCTCATCATCATCGGCATGGGACTTGCGGGCGCGAAGACGCTGGAGTTGATCCACCAGACTCGCGCCACGCGTCCGACAACGGGCATCATCGCCCTGCTCCTGGTGGAGGCCGGGCACGCCGAGGCAGCCCTGGCCGCGGGCGCCGACGACGTGGTGGCGAAGGATCGAATCGCCCAGGATCTCTTGCCAGCGGTCCGGCGAATCGCGGAGCGGCGGAGAGGCGACTTGCGGAGCGCGCTCGCCGACGCCGCCGACACGTGAGCTTTGCCACGTTAGGGCCTGCGGCGAAATAAGTGGACCAGATCTCACTCGGTTCCCTGCCGGCGTGGGAGGAAATCATTGAGCAGCCCGCCCGATGATCTGGGACAGTTATTTCGCGGCAGGCCCTTAGGCGGTGTCAGGAAATAAGTGAACGAATCATCTGAGTCCAGCGTGTCCGGGGAGGCCGAGAATCGGCACTCGCAGTCTATCCGCTTGGCCCTTGGAACCGGTCACTTATTCTCTGACGACGCCTTAGTGAAGGTGAGCCACAAGATGCTGCTGAACAAGATTGCAGAAAGCGGACTCAACCCCGAGCGTGCTCGGCGGGAAGGCCAGGGCGGGCCTGAGGTTTTGGGCCAGCGGGCCATCCTCACCCAGGAACCTGGGCTTGTAGCCCTTGCGGTTCTGATAGTGGGGGGTCGATCACGGGCTGCACCAGCTTCCCGAGCAAGGCCGACCCCAGGGCCCCCTTGCACTGGCCGCTGCGGCAGCGGGCGGCACCGCATTCGGCAAGCAAGTGGCAAAGCGCTCTACCCGCTGGCTGCGCGGCGATCACGCGCGGCGCGGGACCGAACTCGTCGCGCTCACGGGTCTGTCCGGACCGACATGGCGTACAGAGGCACGACGCCTCAGGCGCGAATTTCGTGCTCTATCTGGCCCGTCGCGAGCGTCATGAACAACCGGTCTAACCGCGCATCCGGAGTGCTGAAGAACTTAGGCCACGGCGTGGCCCCCTGGAGGGCGGCATGACAGTCGTTACGATCCTGGATGGCATCCAGAGCCAGACGGCGATCACGCGGGCCATGATAGACACGGCGCTGGCGAAGAGGCACGTCGCCCTCGCCGAGAGCGCCCGGCTCGAGCGGCGATGGTCAGGACGAGCCACGTCCTGGGAGCCCTGCGCGGCCTTCATTGTGATCGAGGGCCGTGGGCGCGTCCGATGTTGGAGACCCCCGGAGCCGTCAGGCCGGGGGTTCTGTTGGGAACACTCCACAGGCGACGCGGATCGACCCAACCCCGGGATACGGGAAAGTCCCGCAGCCAGTCTGGCGCCTCGGAGTAGATCCTGTCCTTCGCCAAACCCCGTCCGGTGGACCGGGTTGCCCCTTTCAGCTCTGACCCGGAGCTGACACACAGCGTGGTGGCCCACGCCGTGGGTGACCTACCCCGCTGGAGTCACCGCTGCAAGTTCACGGCCCTTGGCCGGCTACGATCCCGAGATCGAGAGAGACCGGCTCGGCGACCGGCTGCGCGGCGAGGTCCTGGTGCCGGCGGGGTAAGACCGAGGCGCCGGGGCGTGGTGCTTCGGGCGGCGCATTCCCATCGCCACCGCCGGAAGACGGCCGTTGAGAGGGTCACACCGAAGGGGAACTGAAGCCTGGATTGGAAAGTGGCTGACCGCGCCAGTCGCCGAGTGGAGGGAATCGGTGGGCACCCCCCGACCGACGGCTTAGAAGTGCGTACGCGCCATCTGCGACCTACTGTGCCCGAGCGCGATGACGTACGACGGAATCAGCACTTAGCCGGGCCGCGCCGTTGTCCTACCGTGACCGATTGTGCCTCATTTCGATGCCGAACCGGCACCAAGACCGGCACCAGGGACCTGGGCACTCTGGGGGTGGGGGCAGCGAGCGAGAAACGCCAGTACGATTGACGAGTGGAGGTCGGCGAAGATCACGGCCGCCCCGCGCGCCAGTTCCTGCCGAGGTCCCTTGGAGCCTGGTCCCTTAGCCGCGCCGCCGCGTCCTGGGCCGCCCCTTCCGGGGTCGTGGTCTCCGCCTCGCGGCCGGCGTCGGCATCCGAGCCAAGAGGCGCTTCACCTCTCGGCGCCCGAGCGTCCGGAGCGCCACGACCGCCTTCCGGCGGTCCCCGGACGGCGCAGCCCGGCCCTGCTCCCACTGCAGGACCGCCGCCCCGCTCACCCCCGCGAGCTTGGCTAGCGCGCTCTGACTCAACCCGAGCCGGGCCCGGAGCTTCTGGATCAGCCGCGGCGACAGACGAGCGGCCTTGACCGTCTCATCGGACACCGTTGAGGACCAGGGGGTCTGCTCGGCCACCCGTTTCCACTGCGCCGCGGTCGCCCGGAGGGCGATCAGTTCCTTCCGGAGCCCGGCGACGGTGTGGCGGAGCCGCCGCACCTCACGACGGAGCGGCGTGGCGACCAGGCGGATCTCCCGCCGGGCCCCTCGCTGGATGCCGTCTCTGATGGCCATTTCGATCTTCGGCACAGGCGCCTCCGGATCAAGTCACAGGGGTGAGGCTGACGGTCGAGCGGAACGCACGCAGCGGGCAGGGGTCAGCCCGTACTCGGACGCCGATGGGCCGGCCCCGCGAGTGAGACGGCCGGAACGCACTGGGGGCACCGCCACACCCAGTGCCAGAGCCATGGGGGTTCCTCGTGGGGCCACTCGTGATCGCACCCATCGCAGTCGTGGTAGTGGACCGGACTCGTTCCCGGGACTCGTGGGCGGCGAGCCGGGAAGACGAAGCCGAAACGCATCGCCCTCACCCTACCATTTCGTCGTCCCTGAGCCCTAGGTTTCCGGGGCCGCGCTCTTCATCGCCAGATCAGCAAGTGGAGCAGCGTGCTGATCATGGAGGGCGATTGTCTCCGGATCAGAGCCGAGAGGGCAATCCGGTCCACCGGACGGGGTTTTGGCGAAGGACAGGTCATTCGCACGCCGGTGAGAGCGCCCCGGGCCAACGCCGACGCGGAACGGTGGGTCCGGACGGAGTGCCTCGACTGGCTCCTCATCCGGACTCGGAGCCATCTGGAGCGCGTGCTCCGAGTCTACGTCGGCCACTACAACCACCAGCGACCACACCGAGGACTCGGGTTGGTCGTGCCTGCGGGAAAGCACCGGCTGCCGCCGACGGCCTCCGCGGCGAGCAGCGACGTGTGTCGGCGGGACCTCCTCGGCGGTCTGCTGCATGAGTATGACCAAGCCGCGGCCTGATTCGAGTTTGTGCACCCTTCAGCCCGAAGTGGGCGGAGGATCGAGCGGCGCGATCGAAGCGCGGTCCATTCGCGCGGCGCGCAGGTCACGCGCGTAAGTAAGGCAAACCGTTTGTGGCGCCAGCCCGCGGCCGCGCTCGGCCTGCTCGGACGGCGAGGCCATTCTTCTAAGGCTCGATCGGCTTCGTCTCGCCGTCGATGCTGCGCAGAAAGAGGACGAGATCCGAGATCTCTGCCTCCGAAAGCGGAGGGGCGTGTCGCGGATTCTTCAACACGTCCTCCAGGCTCCGCGCCGAGCCATCGTGGAGATAGGGCGCACTCGAGCCGACCCCTAGCAAGGTGGGCACGTCGAAGCCTGATCGGCCCCGCACATCGTTGGGATTGGTCGTGCCGACATCGCGCAACGCTGAGGCGATCTCGGGTCGGCTTCCATCGATTGTCGCAGCCAGTGCGCTCACGGTCCAATGCGGTCCTGCGTGGCACTGAGGGCAGCCGGCCCGACGAAACACCTGTCGGCCGCGCTCCTCCTGCTGCGAAGTGATCGCGGCGCTCCTCGGCACCCGAATGCCCTCGAGGACGAACCTGGCCAGACTGTCCAGGTCGTTCGACCGGCCGCCATTGGGCTCGCCCAGTTCGGGCCTGGCGCGCCCGGGAGCCAGGCCGACCCCGCCCATCAACGTCTCGATATCCCTCTCCACATCCTGCACCTCGTCTCGGGTGGCCGAAGCGTGAAAGGGAGCGGTCCCCGCGAGATTCCAGAGCGGTTGTGTCTGGCGTGGACCATCGGGACCGAGCCAGGTCGTCCCGTCTACGCCGCCGTCCAGGTGGCAAGACGCACAGGACATCCAACCCAGGCGCGAGAGCCTCGGGTCATTCGCCTTGTTGAAAAGAACCTTGCCTCGCAGCAGCTCCGGGTCGAGTGTCTCCGGCGTGATGGCGATCGTCGCCAGGACGGGCCGCCGGGACGTGTCCCTCAGGTCGAGGACGCTGACGTCGCGCGAGAGGTAGTTCATCACGTAGGCCCTGGAGCCCTCTCGATCGAGCGCGATGCCTCTCGGGCTTCTCCCCGTCGGCCAGAAGCCCACGAGCCTCGGTCTCTCCGCGGTCGACAGATCGATCCCCATCACCGCGTCGCTGCCTGCCAGCACCACGTATGCCGTGCGGGCATCGGGCGAGAGCGCCACGGCCCGGGGAAGGTTCACCGGTGTCGAGAAGGTGGATTCGTTGAGGTGGATTCGCCTCGCCTCGAGCTCCTCTCCGGCGGAGAGGTCGATGGTCGTCACCGCGGCCGATACCGTGTGCTGAAAATCTCGGGGCCCCGCCGGCCGATCGAGCAGGTGCGCGACCAGGACCGTCTCGCCGGAGACCGCCAGCCCCTCGAGTCCATTCACGAAGCCGAACACGTACGGCCGCAAGGGGATCTCCGTGACTCGCTCGCCCTGGAGGAGGCTCAGCCATCCTTCCTTGCCGTCATTGGTGCCTTCCTGGCCGCCGGTCCGCCGCCGGGCCAGGCGATGCGAGACGATGAGCGTTTCGGTGTCGCTCCACGGAGCCGCCGCAATGGACCAAGGCTGGCGCCCCACCGCGACGCGCTTCGCCACAGACCTCCTCGACAGGTCTACGGTGACGACCTCGTCACTCCCGGAGACCGTGACATAGGCCGCACGTCCCGAGCGCGCGAGCGCGAAGCCGCCCGGTTCGGGGCCCACCGGAATGGTCGTTCGCGAGCGGCCTTCCAAGAGCGACACGGTGCCATCCGCGCGGTTGAGAACCACCACGAGGCCGGATGCCGTCGCGGCAACCCCCCAGGGTTCTCTGCCCACTGCGAGGGGCGGGCCCGCCTTCAGGGACCCGGCGTCGATGGGCGTGACGGAGTCGGCGTCCGGGTTCACCACCCACACGGTCCTTCCGTCGGGCGACATCGCGATCGGGCTCGAGACGGTCGCGGCCGCATTCTCCAAGCGCTGCGCTGCCGGGAGCACACTGCACCCGCCGAGGCAGGCCAGCAAACCCAGGGCTGCGCACCTCGACGCCATGGGGGAGGCTGTCGGTGTCGTCAGGGCGTCTTGGTGAGATCGACCCGGTAGGTCCCGAGGTACTTCTGAAACTCGGGCTCGAAGGGATTGAAGGTGTGCTGGACTTGGAGTACGTACGGGCCGGCGACGCTCAGGGTACGCGAGCCCGAGACGCTCCGCCGCGCATCGCTCGTCGAGAGGGGGAGGACGACCGGCTGCTGGTAGAAGGGCACCGAGGAGAGGGGCTCCCGAACGAGAAGATCGGCGTTCAAGGTCGAGCCGCCGTCGTGGCTCAAGGTTACCTGGAGAAGATCATTCACGTTGCCCGTGAAGGTGTAGAACTGGCTATCGCCCAGCGTCGCCAGGTTGCCCGCCAGAGGCACGGTGAGGTCGAGCGGTTGGGGCGGATCGATCTTGGCGAGACCCAGCGTGTAGTTTCCGCTGACGGCGCTGCCGTCGACCGTGAAGGTATGAGGCCATCGGCCGTGAGTTCTACGAACTTCGTCTCGAAATAGAATCCGCCCGAGTGAGCGCCGGTTGTAAGCGGAACGCCGTTGGCATCGCTCAGTTGAAAGCCGAATCCGGCCAGCGGAGACTGCTCGCTGAGGATCGCGAGATTGACGATGTCCCCCGCCTTGCCCTGGAAGAGATAGACGTCGACGCCGCCGTAGACGCCCTGGGTGTTCGTGTCGTAATCGACGAGCTTGCCTCCACTGCTACCCGGGCTCGTGAAATCGAAGAACAGGTAGGTCGAGCGACCCACCTCCGGTCCGACGCCCTTCACCGAGCGCGTCGTCTTGGTCACCGTGTCGACGGCGATGGCCTCGAAGGGCTGCCCGGCGGGAATCGTCGGGATGTAGAAGTAGCCGCTGGAGTCGCTGACACCGGTAAAGGGTACGCTGTTACCAGCACCATAAAAGACTTTGACGATAAATCGTTCTGCCAAGTCCCCGACGAAACTGGAAAGATCTGTGCTTTGGCCCTGCAAACCCGAACGTCGTAAAGCGGGGCTCGCTGATGGGTCACTGCCCACCGCTGAGCCGCAACTATCGCCGCCTGGTGGGACGACTGAGCCCATGCCAGTCACCACGTTGGGTGGTGGGGCTTGTTGAGCACGAGTGCTGTCGGGTTTTGGTCCACCTGGCGATGGAGGAATGGGTTGAGGAGGTGGAGGGACCCTTCCTGGTGGAAGCGTGATTGGCGGTAGGCAGACTTGAGGGGGTGTTCGGCATAGATAAATCTCGTGAACGATGAGACCTGCTTCAAGGGCAAAACCTCCAAGGCTGGCATTAAATAACAATCCCGAGGCAACGGCCAACACGGGATTGGCGCTGACAATAGACAATCCCGCTCCGGCGATTGCGAAGGTCATCGCATAAACATCAAACAAGAGGACAGCATTCATGAAAGCGATCTTGCCGAGCGAGCACTGCGGCGATGCGCTCAGACTACTACCACTCCCGGCCTCGATTTGGCTCAAGAGGTCACTCACATTCGAGTTGGAAGTGAAAACGGCAAGATTGTTTAGGGCTTGTGCTACTTCGGGGGTGGGGTTGCTGCTCAGTGTTACGAAGTTGCTTCGCACTGTCTCTAGTTGGCTCACCTGATTTTGGAACTCTGGAGTCTTCGAAAGAGCCCTAATCGCTTGGGCAAAGGTCTCGTCAATGATGACCGCAGGTTCCTTCGCAAGTGGGGGTGGGGTCTCGACCGTAAGGGAGAGAGGCGAACTCGTTTGGTTCGTGCTGACATTCTTCAATGTCACGGTTGCGGGACCCGCCGGCGACACGGGAACAAAGAATCCAATGGTGGGAACTGGGTCTTGTTGCTCGAGGTGACTGTTGACGAAAGCTGGCAGCTCAATCTCGCTGTCGTCAACAAGGGACTTGAAGTGCGCGACATTCCCCAACGCCGAGAACTGGTTGAAGCCCCCAGCTTCGATTTCGATGTACGTGCCCGGCGGTCCGCTCAGGTTGCCCGCTTGCACGCTGCGCCGGGTCTGGGTTCTTGCGGCTGTCTTAGCTGTCACAGCCCCGAGCTGAATCGGCGGCACCGGGTCGGAGATCACATCGCCACCCGGCGCCACGCTGGCAGTATTGATCGCCACCAGCTCGCCGATCCCATCCCCGTCGCGATCCGGAACGATCAGGTAATTCAGCACAGCTTGACCCGGCTGCACCATTGGACCGAAGCCGCCCGAGGTCACGCCGAGCGGGCCGGTGAGGGACTGCGTGGAGCCGATGTCCTGGGCGCCCAGGAAGGTCACGCCCAGCGCGTCGTAGTCGATGCCGGTCGCCGCCTTGACGTCGGCCTTGGTGCGAGCGGCGAAGGTCACCGAGGCCCCTTCGGCCACGCCGCCAGGGATGCTGAGCGTGCTGACGGCGCCATTCTCCTCCTTCGTCCCAGGACCGCGCCATCTTTGGTGACGGTGGCGGTGGAGGGCGGACTGGCCAGGACATTGACGGTGACAGTCTTTTCGCTCTTGCCGCCGTCCTTGCCCGTGACGGTCGCGCGCAGCGTCAGGGGTCCATCGGGGAAGTCGCGCGGATTGAGAAAGACTTTGAAAGCGTCCTCGCCCGGGGCATGTGCCCCCAGCTGAGTGCTGCCCGCCGTGAAGAGGACGCTCTGGACGTCAGCCGGCCTGAATGGCTGGACGAGAAGAACGTGGCGCTGCTGACGGTCGCGCGGTCCGAAGGGCTGTTGATCACGAAAGCGGGGCCTGGCGGCGGCGGGGGCGGCGGTGCGGAGGCACAGGAGGCGAGGGCACCGGACACGGGACAACAGATCGCTAGAATTCGAAGGTAGCGTGCGAATCTGCCCAGGCTTGCAGGCTCCGAGCCTTTTCTTGCGATCACGGCAGCCTCCCTCAACATTACCTGCGCTCCGGCTCACCGGATCAGCGCGTTCGGGCGCTGGGCCTGTGGCAACCGATCGACTCGTCTTTCGGCTCCGAGGCGGGACCCCCACGTGCCGCCTCGGGAGCGCGCTCGGATGGGGAGCACGCTGGGCGGGCAATCCAGACAAAGCGCGCCCAAGGGGATTGCGCGTGGGAGTCGCGGGAGCCGCTCACTCGATCAGCAACTGCCCCGACCGCCGCCTCTCCAAAGATATGTCGGTCGCCCCGGCCCACCCCGCTCTGGCCACCGGCAAGGCAATCGCTCCAAAGCTTCTGCCGCCCTTCTCCTGCGCCCCGCGTCACCCATTGGCTCAGGGAACCCTCCTCTCCACCGAACGCGAGCGGCCCCGGCCGCCAGACGGGTGCCGACCCCTCAGGCCCCGCGCGCCGTCGGGCCCTTGCTGGCCAGCTCGCGTCCGGGCTAACTTCGAACCATCGTGGAGCGGGGCCCGGCGACGTGGGCGCGAAAGACGCGGCGCGGGGCGGTCCCGGCCGCACGGACCGGAGGACCGCCAGGGCCGCCCTCACGGGGCCGCCGCGGGTCCGCGGTGGAATTCCGGATCGGCCGGCACCACCTGATCGTCGTGAGCGCACGCGTCAACAGCCGCGGCCCCTTCGATTTCGTAGTCAACACCGGCGCGTCAATGACGGTGGTGTCGCCGTCCGTCGCCCGGCGAGCCGGAGTGTCGCTGACCGGGCCTCGCGCGAGCGCCGCCAGCACCGGGCCGCGTCAGCCGGCGCGGCTCGCGCGAGACAGACCGCCATGCGCTGCCGGAACTGCCCTACCCCATACTAGATTGCCGAGGGTGCGTCAAGTAAGTAACATCACCTGCGGTATTCGCCTTGTATCTGGTCGGATACACCTGCCGGGCCTTCTCGGTGTTCGGCGGCAGCGCACGGGCCGGCGGTATCCTGGAGCCATGTCATCCGCTGTAGGGCGCAAGAACTCGATCCACAGCCCTTTCCTTCTGCCCGGGTCCGTGAAAAACTTCCCGCCAGGACAAGGACGGAAGGGGGGTCAGCATGATCAGGTGGGCGGGGAGGGCGATCGCAGCATGGTTCACGTCCAGAGCGGACCTGATCGCCGAAAATCTATGCCTGCGCCAGCAGCTGGTCGTGCTGCAACGCCGGACGCCCCGCCCAAGGCTGCGCGACGGGGACCGCCGGTTCTGGATTCTGGCCTGTCGGTGGGTGCCCCGATGGCGAGAGTCCCTGCTCGTCGTTCAGCCCCCAACCGTGCTCGGCTGGTATCCCAGAGGGTGGACAGCCTACTGGCGATGGCGGTCCCGGCGAGGAACGCGAGGCGGGCGGCCCCGTATGGCGGGAGAGCTGCGCGCCCTCATCCGGAGGATGGCCGCGGAGAATCTCCTCTGGGGGCGACGCCGCGTCCAGGCGGAGCTCACGCGGTTGGGGTTCACGGTGTCGGCGCGGACCGTCGCCACCTATATGCGCAGGCGCTACGACGGCGTCCCGTCACCCAGCTGGCGGGAGTTTTTGACGCGCCAGGCCAAGGACGTCTGGGCGTGCGACTTCTTCGGCGTGCGGACAGTGTTATTCAGGACGTTGTACGTCTTCTTCGTGATGCACCACGGGACCCGGCAGATCCTGCAGGCTCGGGTGACCCGGCATCCCACTGCCGAATGGGCGGCCCAGCAGGTCGTGGCCGCGTGTGGCTGGGAGCGGGACCCACCGCGGTATCTGATCCGTGACCGGGACGGCCGGTTCGGGATCGAGTTCGACCGCCGCGTGCAACGTCTCGACGTCAAACGGATCCGGACCCCCATAAGGGCACCGCGGGCGAACGTGCTGGCCGAGCGGTGGATCCGATCGGCGAGGAGTGAGTGTCTCGATCATCTGTTCATCGTCGACGAGGGCCACCTGCAGCGCGTCCTGGACGAGTACGTCGCCTATTTCAATGCGTGGCGACCGCATCGGGGGCTGGGCCAACGCGCGCCGTGCGGATCAGATCCACCGGCGGGGTCCACCCCCGCCGGTCAGATCATCGGTCGGCCGGTGCTCGGGGGCCTGCATCATGTCTATCAGCATGCAGCCTGAGGGCTGGGATGGAGTTGTTGCGCCCTACAGCCCCTCACGACGAAAGGAGGACAAGAGGCTCGACGCCTAACCGTTCCCGGCTCGCGTCGCTTCGCTCCGATCACGATGACCGATCGAGCTGATCACGATGGCGCGATCTGGGTGATCACGATCGCCGGAATCCGCAGCCAAACGCCAGTTGGGGAGGATATCATGTGTATACTGTGCGATCGCGGTAAGCCGCAGCTCCATTCGACGTCGCGGCGCAATTTCCTGAAGGGCACGGCGGCGACAGGCCTCGCGGCGGGGGCCATGGGCCTGTTCAGGTCGAGCGCCGAGGCGCAAGGCCTCGACGTCAACCCGCCGCTGCACACGGGCAGGCCGGGCCGGCGCTACGTCATCCGCAACGGCTACGTGATGACGATGGAGCCGGGGACGCCGGACGCTAACTCGTCATTCGGAGAATTTATCGACGGCGACGTGCTTGTCGAAGGCAAGACGATTAAGGCCATCGGTAGGAACCTGCGTGTCGGAAACGCCGCCGAGATCGACGCCCGCGACAAGGTTGTCATGCCGGGCTTCATCGACACTCACCACCACCAGGCCTGGACGGCGATCAGAAGCGCTATTCCCGACAGCATCCTGATCAACGACGGTACGGGAACGGCGAGCGCGGAGCAGAACTATTTCGAGAACGTTCTGGCTGGACTGACCGGGACGACTGGCTTCGCCCGCCACTACCGGCCGCAGGACGTCTACATCAGCGAGCTGTTCGGCGGCCTTTCACAGCTCGACGCCGGCGTCACGACGGTGTTCGACATCTCGCAGATCCACCACTCGCCACAGCACTCCGATGCGGTCATCCAGGCTCTTCGCGATACCGGCCGCCGCGCCATGCTGGGCTACTTCGAAAGCGCCGGCAATGTTGCGGGGAACCAGTATCCGCAGGATGCGACGCGTCTGGCGGGCATTTTGTCGTCCGACGATCTCGTCGGCTTCATCATGGGCGGCGAGGTCTATCTGGGGGAGCCGACCTACAGCGCGGCCTGGGCGATCGGTCGCCAGCTCCAGGTCCAGATCGCGGCGCACATCCTGTCGCCGTTCGGCATCCGCCCGATCCTGGACGAACTCGCCGCGGGTACCGGCGGCGTCAACAACAACATCGGGCTCGGACCCGACAACCTATTCATCCACATGACCGGCATGTCGGACGACGGCTGGAACGGGGTCAAGAACAGCGGCGCCCAGGTTTCGATCGCGTTCCCGATCGAGATGAACATGCGCCACGGCATCCCGCCCATCGTCAAGATGCAGCAGCTGGGGCTGGAGCCGTCCCTCAGCACCGACGTCGAGACCAACATGACGGCGGACTTCTTCACCCAGATGCGCTCCGCCATGACCATACAGCGAATGGTCATCAACCAAACGGTCCTCAATACGGGCGACTTCGTGACCTTCCCGACCGGGACGTGGCCGACGTTCCCGGCGGACCTGCCGCCGCTTCTCAATGCGCGCGACGTGCTGCGCTTTGCCACCATCAACGGCGCCAAGCACTGCGGCTGGACAGCGAGACCGGCTCGCTCAAGGTCGGCAAGGAAGCCGACATCATCATCCTCGACGGCACCGACCTCAACGTGTTCCCTATGAACAACGTGCCGGGCGCCGTGGTGACGATGATGGAGCGGACCAACGTCGAGACCGTGATCGTCGCCGGCAAGATCCGCAAGTGGAAGGGGCGCTTGCTCGACGTCAACCTGGACCTGCTGCGCACCCGGCTCGCCGCGACACGCGACCGCCTCTACAGCGCGGCCGGCGTTCCGCAGAACCCGTTCCCCGCCAAGTAGCGGAGGAGACTCCTCTCCACCCGTCATCCCGGACTGAGCGATGCGAACCGCAGGCGAGCGGCTCTCTTCGATCCGGGACCCTGCGAGGAGCGCGACTCGCCAGACGAGTTCCCGGATAGGCTCGCCCCTTTGGGGCTCGGCTTCCGGGATGATGGGTGCGAGGCTTACCGCCTGCGGAACAGCGTCCGGGCGGCTGTCCCTTCTGCATAAACCACCCGGGGTGTTCATGGAGGGCCGCGGACGGTGGGCGGTGGGGCTCGCGGCGCCTCAGACCCCAACGACGGGCGGGTGCTGCGTTGCTCCACATCTACTTGGGGATCGACCCAACCGGGCTGGAGGGGAGGCGAAGGCCTCGCCGCGAGTCAGACCGCGGGATCGCCGACGTGAGCGTGGCCGGGATGCCACGCCGACCGGGCTTATGCGGCCCGGCGGGTGTAGCGATGATGGAGGCCGCCGACGAGAGGCGTGTCAACGATGCGACCCCGGTCGGGAGGCTCCACCGGTCTGGGCTCCGGGGCGTCCTTGTCGAGGGACAGGTGAGTCCGGGCCGAATGGTAGTAGACAAGATAGGCGTGCAGGACGCGACGCAACTGGGCGTCGTTCAGCACCACCACGTGGTCGAGGCACTCCCGGCGCAGGGTCCCGATGAGGCGTTCGACATAGGGATTCTGCCACGGGGACTGCGGGGCGCTCTTGACCTCGTGGATCCCCATGGATCGAACCCGGTTCGAGAACACTTTCCCGTACACCGCATCGCGGTCGCGCAGCAGGTATCGGGGCGCGGTGTTCCAGGGGAACGCCTCGACGATCTGCTGGGCCGTCCACTGAGCGGCGGGGGCGTCGGTGACGTTGACGTGAACTACGCGTCGCCGGTCGTGCGCCAGGATCACGAAGACGAACAAGACCTTGAACGTCAGCGTGGACACGGTGAAGAAGTCCACGGAGACCAGGCTCCGGAGGTGGTTGTCGAGAAACGTGCGCCAGGTCTGCGACGGGGGCCTGTTCGGACGGACCACGTACTTGGACACCGTCGCCTGGGAAATCTCGATGCCCAGCTTCTGGAGCTCCCCGTGGGGTTGGCGCGCGACATGCGTCGGATGAGCGCTCGGACCTCCGGGGAGACGCTCGGGCGGCCAGCTCCCGGGCAGCCAGCGGGGGGTCGTTCAGCAGTCCGTCGCCGCGAAACTCGCGCAGCAGGTTGATGAAAATGTGCTCGTGCATGAGCGTAACGCCGAGCTGTCCAGCCGGGATCGGGCCTCGCACCGTGACGATCGTTGGATCGCTCATCGCTCCTCACACTCCTCTTCGAGCTCGCGGCCAGGCCAAGCCAAACCGGGATCGCCACGCCGTTGAGCCCTTCCGCGTTGACCATGGCGGTGAATGGGTCCGGGTGATGAATCCGCGCGGATGTGACCATGGTGGCAGCACGCTACATTAGCGCCCGTGTTCGGCGGATGTCCAATTGCGTTGTGTCCTCGGATCTCTCTTCGCCGATCCTGTCCTGCCCGCGCTCGGGCACGGCGATCCGACGGAAACACGCTGCTCCGAGAGGCCTACCGGGAGATGTAGTTACGCCGAAGACCCAAGAACACCGCAGCCAAACGCCACGCGCTTCCCGCAGACCGTTTTTTTGACCGCCGGGCGAGGGTGAGCACGCGCGTGTGCGGGTCCCCGAAGATCCCCACGACCGTCGAACTCGGCCCGAATCCCGCGAAGCGATACGTATCCCACAGCCGGCGCGGTCGTCGCGGTGTTGGCATGCGCGTATCATGCCCGATTCTCGCGGCACCGCCTCAGCCTTTCCGACCGCTGCCAGAGCGGGTGCCCGCACCCTCAGCCCCCTGTTTTCACCCACTCACTTCGATGAAGAGCCGTTTGAATCTTCCCGGAACGCGTGATAGGTTGGCCCTGCTGTCCGTTACACAGATCGAGGAGGTGCAACGTGCCCGGCGGAACTGATGACCTTCACCCCGATATCGTTCTCCCCGACAGCGTGGGGCGAACTGAACTCTTCGTGGACAAATGCAGCCGACCGCAGCTCGCGGCGCATCCGCCGCTGGAGGGCGGCAGCGACAATCCCGACGTCGCCGGCGTGCAAGGCATGCACTGTACGCGGGGCATCGCCGTTGACGGGTTGAGTCTCGAAGGCACCGGCGTGCACGGCGACGGCCAGCAGACCGGCGTGATGGGCGAGAGCCAGAAGGGCACCGGGGTGGTCGGAAAGAGTCAGACCGGTCGCGGAGTCTTCGCCACGAGTTTGAGGGACGAAGCCATCCGCGGCGAGACCAACTCCCGATTTGTCGCCGCGGTCGTGGGTGTCTCCCTCAATCCGAACCTGGGTCCCAACGAAGAGTTCTCCTCGGGCGTCTGGGGCAGCAGCAAGTCCGGAGAAGGCGTGCATGGGGAATCACATTCCGACCGGTTCGCTGCTGTCGCCGGCATCCAGGTGAATCCGGACAGCAGCGGTGCTGGCGTATACGGTGAACACCGCGGCAACGGCCCGGCGGGCTTCTTCAACGGCAATGTCGTCGTCACCAAGGACATCTTCCTGTCGAACGCCGACTGCGCGGAGGAATTCGACCTCGCCCAGACAGGCGCGATCGAGCCCGGAACGGTCATGGTGATCGATCGCAACGGCGCCCTGCTGCGAAGCGAGCAGGCGTACGACAAGAAGGTCGCCGGTATCGTCTCCGGGGCCGGGGATTTCTGCCCGGCGATCGTGCTCGACAAGCAGGGGCCGGGGCTGGGTCAGCGGGTCGCGATCGCGCTGGTCGGCAAGGTGTTCTGCAAGGCGGACGCGACCTATGGATCGATCGACGTGGGAGACCTGCTGACCACGTCTCCGACGCCGGGCCATGCGATGCGCGCCGAGATCTGCTCAGGGCGTTCGGCGCCGTGATCGGCAAGGCGTTGCGCCCGCTGCGTGACGGCACCGGCCTCATCCCCGTGCTCGTCGCGCTGCAGTAGCGGGGGCGATCATGGCCTTCTCTTCGCACGGTGGCGCAGTGCATCGGCTTGACCGGCGCCTTCTCGGTTGCGCACCAGTTCTTCGGCTTCTGGATCGGGACACCCGTCGGGATGGTGGTGTCCGTGGGACGGCAGGTCAAGCTGCTGCAGGGCAAGCACTTCCACCTGAACGTGATCCGCACCGCAGCGTTCACCGACCCGCACCGGGCGCAGATCGATCAGGCACTCCAGACCGCGTGACACCTACGCGCCGGCGAACATTGGCATCGGCCGTATCGAGCACCACCATGTGCCGCAAGGCGGCTACGAAATCATCATGGCCGAGGACGTCGCGCTCGAGATGTGGGACTCGTGGTCCGCACCGAACGACGGCATCGATGCCTTCTTCTGCTATTACCTCAACGGCTCCGAATCCGGCCGCAGCCCAGAAGACGGTTCGTGCGACAAAGACGACAAAGACTCGGGCCTCGTCCTCGGAGTCCTCGACAATCCCACCACGCTCGGCCAGGCACTGGCACACGAATTGGGCCACTATCTCGGCCTTGGCCACGAGGATGAGCTTGGCGGCAACCTCATGTTCCCCAGTGTCCCGAACGGCGGCACGCTCTACGGG
>CAVPSB010000019.1:0-358155 GCA_963708025.1 uncultured Candidatus Rokubacteria bacterium
CGGTGCGGCGTGGCTGGCACCTCGCGGTCGCCGGCCCCGCCGGCGTCGCGGCGCCGGCCGTCAAGGCCCGGCTCGGCCGCGACGAGTGGATCCTGCGGGCCTTCACGGTCGTCATCGGGCTCTACCTCCTGGTGGCCCTGGCCCTGCCGCTCGGGCTCATGCTCGCCAAGAGCCTGCAGAGCGGCCAGGGGGCGTTCGTCGGCCTCGCCAACTACCGCCTGTACTTCGCCACGCCGGCCCTTGCCTACTCGATCTACAACAGCTTCGTGGTCGCGATCCTCAGCACGCTGATCACGGTCCCGCTGGCCTTCCTCTACGCCTACGCGCTGACCCGGAGCTGCCTCCCGCTGCCGGGCGTGTGGAAGACGATCGCCCTGATCCCGATCCTGGTGCCCTCGATGCTGCCCGGCATCGCGCTGGTCTACCTCTTCGGCAACCAGGGGTGGCTCAAGGGCCTCATGCTCGGTTACTCGATCTACGGACCGATCGGCATCGTGATGGCCGAGGTGTTCTTCACCTTCCCCCACGGCCTGCTCATCATGGTCACCGCGCTCGGGCTGACCGACGCCCGGCTCTACGAGGCCGCCATCGCGCTGCGGACCAGCCGCCCCCGGATGTTCTTCACGGTGACGCTGCCGGGCGCCCGCTACGGCCTGATCAGCGCGACCTTCGTGGTGTTCACCATGGTGATCACCGACTTCGGCGCGCCGAAGATCATCGGCGGCCAGTACAGCGTGTTGGCCACCGACGTCTACAAGCAGGTGATCGGCCAGCAGAACTTCGCGATGGGCGCGGTCGTCAGCGTCGTCCTGCTGATCCCGGCCGCGTTCGCCTTCGTCATCGACCGCGCGGCCCGCCGGCGTCAGGTGGCGCTCCTCTCGGCCCGGGCCGTCCCCTACGCACCGAAGCCGAGCCGCCGCTTCGACCTCGCCATGGTCGCCTACTGCGCGGTGGTCGGCGTCTTCCTGGTCGGGATGATGGCGATCTCGCAGTACGCGGCCCTGGTGCGCTTCTGGCCTTACAACCTGGCCCTCACCCTCCAGCACTACGACTTCGACCGGCTGGGCACGATCGGGTGGGCGGCCTACTACAACTCGATCCGGCTGTCGCTCTACACGGCCCTCGCCGGCACCGGCCTCGTCTTCGTCGGCGCCTATCTCGTCGAGAAGGCCCGGGGGTTCACGGCCGGCCGGGCGGCCTTCCAGTTCCTGGCCATGACCCCCATGGCGGTCCCGGGGCTGGTCTTGGGCCTCGCCTACATCTTCTTCTTCAACCACCCGGCCAACCCGCTCAACGGGCTCTACCGGACGATGGCCCTGCTGGTGATCAGCACCATCGTCCACTTCTACACGGTGGCCCACCTGACCGCGCTCACCGCGCTCAAGCAGATGGACCCCGAGTTCGAGACGGTGTCGGCCTCGCTGAAGCAGCCGGTCTACAAGACCTTCTGGAGGGTGACGGTGCCGGTCTGCCTGCCGGCGATCCTCGACATCGCCATCTACCTCTTCGTCAACGCGATGAGCACGGTGTCGGCCGCCGTCTTCCTCTGGGCCCCCGGGACCGAGCTGGCCTCGGTGGCGGTGCTGGACATGGACGACGCCGGCCAGACCGCGGCGGCGGCGGCGATGGCGATGATGATCTTCTACACGAACGTGGGCGCCCGCGTCCTCCACGTCGGGCTGAGCCGCTGGCTGGAGCGGCGGACCCAGGCCTGGCGGCGCCGGTAGCCCGTGGCCGATAACCTTCGCATCCCGTCGTCCTCGGTCGTCGCCCATCCTCGGCGTATGCGGCATACGCCTCCGGTGGGCGACTCCCTGCGTCCTAGGGCTGCTCGGTTCTCGACCACGGGCTGAGAAAGATGACGCGGCCGGCGGACGCCGAGATCACCATCGTCGGCGGCGGCGCCTTCGGCTGCGCCGTGGCCTACTTCCTGGCCCGGGCCGGCAAGCGCGACGTGGTGCTCCTGGAGAAGGACGAGCTGGCCTCGGGGACCACCAGCCAGGCGGCGGGGCTCGTCGGCCAGGTCCGCACCTCGCCGGCCCGGGTCCGCATCGCGATGTTCTCGGTCCGGACCTTCCGCGCCCTGGCCCGCGAGACGGGGCACGACCCCGACTACCGCGCGGTGGGGAGCCTGCGACTCGCCCTGACGCCGGCCCGCGAGGCGGAGTTCCGCCACATGGTCGCCGTGAGCCGGCGTGAGGGGCTCGAGGTCGACTTCGTGCCGCTCCGCGAGGTGGCCGAGCGCTTCCCGCTTCTGGATCTCGCCGGGGTGCGGGCGGCGCTCTGGTGCCCGAGCGACGGCTACCTCCAGCCCTACGGGCTCACCATGGCCTACGCCCACGGCGCCCGGGCTCTCGGCGTCCGCATTCACACCGGGACGCCGGTCCTCGGCCTCGTGTGCCGGGACGGCGCGATCGCCGGCGTCCGGACCGAGCACGGCGAGCTGCGCACCGAGACGGTGGTCGTCGCGGCCGGACCGTGGGCGGCGATGCTGGCCGCGACGGCCGGCGTCGCGCTGCCGATCGTGCCGGTCCGCCACCAGTACTTCGTCACCGAGCCCGTCGCCGGCGTGAGCCCGGAGTTGCCCGTCTTGAGAATCCCCGACCTCCGCCTCTACGCGCGGGCCGAGGTGAACGGTCTGCTGGTCGGCGGGTTCGAGGCCGGGCCGGAGAGCCTCGACCCCCGCGAGCTCCCCGGCGACTACCGGCGCTTCGCCGTCGAGCCGGAGTGGGAGCGGCTTTCGGGCTTCGGCCGGGACGGCGTGACGCTGCTGCCGGCCCTGGCCGAGGCCGGGGTGAGCGCGACGTTCCAGGGCTATCCCACGTTCACGCCCGACGGCCACTTCTGCCTGGGCCCGGTCCCGGGGATCCGCGGCCTCGTGATGGCTGCCGGCTGCTGCGCCCACGGCGTGTCGGGATCGGCCGGCCTGGGGACCACGGTGGCCGCGGCCATCCTCGACGAGGAGCCGCTGGTGGACCTGGGCCCGGTGCGGGCCGGGCGCTTCGCCGGCGCCGTCGAGTGGGACGGCGCCCGTCGCGCCGCCGAGCGCGTGTACGCCAACTACTACGGCCTGGCGCCGGAGCTCGCCGCTAGCCCCACCGCACCCACGTCGTAAAGCGGCACGTGGTAAGGTTGCGCCGCTGGTCGGGGCTCCTTGCCCGAGGCAGTGCCTCGTGCTGAGCGCGCGTACTACCGCCTCGCGCTGGCTTCCAGCTGCTGAGTCCTCGGCGCGGGCCGAACCGGTCCCAATGGTGGCCCCCCTGGCACGCGGCGCTCGGGGTCGGCTATGCTCGCTGGGACCCGGAGGAGGGCCACTCGGAGGGAAGTCTGGAGAGGGTGGTGCTTGCAGGGCATCGGGAGTCGGTCCAGACAGGAACGACCGGCAGAGGCCAGGACGGCCTCGGGAGAGAGCGATGAGGCAATCGGGATGGAAGCGCCACGTCGCGTGGGTCCTCGCGGTCTTCGCGGTCGGCGGGCTGGCCGTCGTCCCATCGCGGACGGATGCGGCCGACCGGTCGAAAGACGACGTGGTCGTCGCGTTCGGCTCGCTCGGTGCATCCCTGGACCCGCAGATCCAGTTCTCGTCCCCCACGTACGCGCTGGTGCGTCACATGTTCGATCCGCTCGTCGAGTTCGACGCGGACAACAAGATCGTGCCGAAGCTCGCCGAGAGCTGGCGTGTGGTGGAGCCCTCGGCGTGGGAGTTCAAGCTCCGGCGGGGGGTGAAGTTCCACAACGGCGAGCCGTTCACTGCGGGCTCCGTGAAGTTCACCCTGGAGCGTGTCGTCAAGCCCGAGACCAAGTCACCGCAGGCGTTCGTCTTCGCCTGGCTCGACCGGGTGGACGTGATCGACCCGCAAACGGTCGTCATCCGCACCAAGGGACCCTACCGCCCGCTGCTGTCCATCCTGGCCCTGACCGACATGCTGGAACCCAAGGCGGCGGTGGACCCGGCCGCCCACGGCCTCAAGCCGGTGGGGACCGGCCCGTTCCGCTTCGTCGAGTACGTGCCGAACAGTCGCGTCGTGCTGGTCCGGAGCGACGATTACTGGGGGCCCAAGCCGAAGTTCCGCAACCTGACCTTCCGGGAGATCCGCGACAACTCCACGCGGGTGGCGTCGCTGGAGACGGGCGAGACGGACGTGATCCACAACCCGCCGCCGGAGGACCTGGCGCGCCTGAGCGCCAATCCGAAGCTGGAGGTCAAGTGGGTGCCGGCCGCCCGCGCCCTGAACGTGAACTTCAACAGCCGGCGGTTCAAGGCGTTCCAGGACGTGCGGGTTCGGCAGGCGCTCAACTACGCGGTGGACAAGGACGCGCTGGTCCGCTTCGTCTACAAGGGAATGAGCACGCTCCTCCGGGCACCGATGACCGAGGAGGTCGCCTTCTTCAACCCCAACCTCAAGCCCTACCCGTACAACCCGGAACAGGCCAAGAAGCTGCTCGCGGAGGCCGGGTATCCGAACGGCTTCTCGATCGCCTTCGCCGGCCCGGTAGGGCGGTGGGTCCTCGACAAGGAGCTGAGCGAGGCCATCGTCGCGCAGCTCGGCAAGGTGGGGGTCAAGGCGAGCGTGACGGCCCTCGAGTTCGCGACGTACCTGGCCGAGCATGCGGCCTTCCTGAAGGGGGAGGGGCGGTTCGATGCCGTGCTGAGCGGATGGGGGGCCCTCACGCTGGATGCCGACTGGGCCCTCTGGTTCAACTTCCACACGCCGAACCGGGTGGGATACGCCAACCCCGAGGTGGACAAGCTCCTCGAGCAGGGACGGGCGGCCCTCGACCCGAAGGAAGCGGAGCGGATCTACTGGAAGGCCCAGGAGATCGTCTGGGACGAGGCGGCCTGGGTGTGGCTCTTCAAGCACCCCGAGATCCTGGGCGTCAACAAGCGACTCAAGAACGTCGCCCCTCGGGCCAACGAGTACATCATGGTCCGGGACTCCTGGGTGGAGTGAGGCTCCTTACCTGATCGTCGGGTAGGTCCCGGCCGGCTCGCGGAGTCTGTCGCCGCGGACCGGCCGGGACCGGACTCCGCATCCGCGGTATGATCCGCTATCTCGCCTGGAAGGCGCTCCATGCGGTCCTGGTCCTGGCCGGCGTGTCGGTCGTCGTGTTCCTGCTCCTGCACCTGATCCCCGGGGATCCCGCGACGACGCTGCTCTCGGAGCACGCGACCCCGGAGGCGGTCCTCGCGCTGCGGACGCAGCTCGGCTTGGACCGGCCGCTCGCCATCCAGTACGTCAAGTACGTGTGGAGCTGTCTGCGCGGCGATCTCGGCACCTCGATCCGGTTCGGCATCCCGAACCTGACGCTAGTGCTGCAGTACCTGCCGGCGACGGTGGAGCTGACCCTGGCCGCCCTGGTCGTCACCGTGACGATCGCGCTGCCGATGGCCCTCTGGTCTGCGCTCCACCGGGACTCGGCCGTCGACTATTTCGTCCGGATCGGCGCGCTCCTCGGCCAGTCCGTGCCGGGCTTCTGGCTGGGCATCGTCCTCATCATCCTCTTTGCCGTGCAGGCCCGCCTGCTTCCGACGAGCGGGCGGGGAACGCTCCTGCACCTGGTGTTGCCCAGCCTGACGCTGGCCGCCTACTTCGTGGCCCTCCTCGCCCGGGTGGCCCGCGCGGTCCTGGTAGAGGTCCTCGACGAGGACTATATCCGGACGGCGCGAGCCAAGGGAGTGAACCGGGCGGGCATCCTGCTCCGCCACGCCCTGGCCAACGCGCTCATCCCCGTCGTCACGCTGCTCGGGCTCCAGATCGGCACGCTCCTGGGTGGTGCCGTCATCACCGAGGCGGTGTTCGCCTGGCCGGGGATCGGCACCCTGGCCGTCCAGGCGATCTTCAACCGCGACTACCCCCTCGTGCAGGCGATCGTGCTGATCAGCGCCGTGATGTTCGTCGCCATCAATTACTGCCTCGATGCGCTCTACTGCGTCCTGGATCCCCGCATCCGGCTCGTCCACTAGCCAGCGTGGCAGTTCCGGCGCCCCGCCGGGCGGGGACGGCATGCCGGCGCCAGGGGCCGGCCGGTCGCGCGGACTCGCGGCGTCACCCGCCTTCCTCGTCGGGGGAGCGCTCGTGGTCCTGCTCGTCGGCTCGGCGCTCTTCGCTCCGCTGCTGGCACCTGGTGATCCGCTGGATGCCGACCTCCAGTTCCGGCTACGCCGCCCGTCCTGGAGCCTGGACGAGGGACGTCGGTTCCCGCTGGGGGCCGACGCTCAGGGGCGCGACGTGTTGAGCCGTATCCTGTACGGCGGGCGTGTCTCGCTCTTCATCGGGGTCGCCTCGGTCGTGATTAGCGGGGTGGTCGGAGTGGGGCTGGGTGTTCTCTCCGGCTATCTCGGGGGGCGGTGGGACGACGTGATCATGCGGGTGGCCGATGTCCAGCTGGCCTTCCCGTTCGTGCTCCTGGCCATGGCGGTGGTGGCCGCGCTGGGGCCCAGCATCTCGAACCTGATCGCGGTCTTCTTCCTGACGGGGTGGGTGGCCTCCACGCGGCTGGTGCGAGGCCAGGTCCTCACGATCCGGGAGCTGGCCTACGTGGAGGCGGCGCGCGCGCTGGGGCACCACCCGGCCGTGGTGATGCTGCGCCACGTGCTGCCCAACGTCGTCTCACCGATCGTGGTGCTCGCCTCGTTCGAGCTGGCCCGCATCATCCTCCTGGAGTCGGCGCTGAGCTTCCTGGGTTTGGGCGTCCAGGCGCCGACGCCGAGCTGGGGCAACATGCTCGGGGAAGGCCGGGAATACATGCGAACGGCCTGGTGGCTGTCGGTCTTCCCCGGCTGCGCCATCGTGCTGGCGGTGCTGGGAGTGAACCTGCTGGGTGACGGCCTCCGCGACCTCCTCGACCCGAAGGCGCGCCGCCTCGGGAAGCTCTGGTAACGGCGGCGACAGGCCCAGCGGTGCTGTACCCATCCTGACGGTCTGGTGGACGTATTCAATCAGATCGCTCAGCTTCGCGTCCCCACCGCCGAAGCAAGGAAAGCGTCGACCGCGTGGACCCACGGCTCGGGCGAGGCCTTGTACAGGGACCCGTGCCGCGCGCCGCGGAACTCGACGAACTCCCTCGGGCCGCCCAGCTGGTCGAATACCCGCCGTGCCTGTTCACGGGTGGCGCGAGCATCGTCGCTGCCGTGGAGCATCAGGACCGGAGCCGTGATGTTCCGGGCGTAGCCTGACGGGTTGTGGCGGTGAGCGGGGAAGCCCATCTGAACGCCTCCCCAGAAGCCGAGCAGCTCGGCGAGAGGAGATGGCGGCAGACCCATCGCGCGGAATCGGTTCCTGATGGCGTTGAACATCTCGTCATAGAGACCCTCGACGATCACGGCCGATGCGTTGACCGGGGAGGTGGAGACCGCCCGGACGATCGACACGGCCCCCATGGACTGCCCGTAGAGGATCAGCGGCGAGGAGGTCCGAAGATCGTGTCGGACATGGGCCGCGGCCGCGATCACGTCAGCCGCCTCGTAGTAACCGATGGACGTCCAATCGCCGGCCGAGCCACCGTGACCGCGGTGATCGACGAGGAGAGTCGAGAACCCAAGATCCCGGAATGCCTTTGCCTCGTCGAGTAGCGCCGACCTGGTGCCGGCGTAGCCATGGAACAGGACGACCACGCCGCGCTCCGTCGGATGGGGAGCCCACCACGCCTCCAGATCGAAGCGATCCGCGGTCGTGAAGCGATGCGTCGTGAAGGACGACGCCTGATCTGCCGGGAGCTCCGTGTTCCTGGGCCGTGGCAGGTCGATCCCGACCAGGAGAACGTACGCCTTCTCGTACCAGCCGAGCGTGTCCGGCGGCTTGGTGCGCTCCCGGGCGCCGGCGAAGTGGAGCATGGACCGGGCGTGGAAGTACGCGACGGCGTTCAGGAGAACGACCGCGACCAGCCCCGCGGCCAGGAGGGCGTGAAGCTTGCGGCGGCTGAGCATTGGTCCCCTCATTATCTCGCCCCGTGGTCGCAGCCGTGTCCTAGACCTTGCTCGCGACTCTCTCCTGGCCGGTGCACGTTCTCCTTGACGAGCAGCTGCCGGTAGACCTCGCTCGGGAAATCCGCGGCCTCGCCGGTCCTATTCCCCACACCCTCGATGACGTGCCGGCTGGGCATCTCGGATTCATGACGAGGCCCGTGCGCGAGTGAGTGAGTGAACGGGGAAGAGTGGCGGCGGCGCCCCGGGTGGGGAATCTGCGCCCCACCGGGCCGGCGAGACGACCACGCGGAACGATCCCGGCTGGGGTGTTTCCCTCAGGAGCTTGGATCCCCTGCCGGGCGTTCCGCGTGTTCCGCAGCAGGAGGATCCGGGCGGGGCTGCCTGCCCGTTTGCCAGTGACCGTCGAATCGGCACGTGCGGCCCATTCGTTCGCGAGGTAGAACGCAGCCCCGAATTGTGGGCAGCGCGCCCAATCAATTCCAGCGCGCGAGATCAAGCGCTCCGGCACTCGAGTGCTCCGTGAGCCCGACACCTCTGGGGCACACGGTTCGCGGCATTAACCTTGCTTCGGCAAGATGCCTGAGGGACGGTCATGCATCGCCACAGGGCGGATCGCCAGGGGAGAGGCCCCTGAGGCTTCGGGAGCCAGACATGACCAGGCGCGTGGCGGTCTTGCTGACAGCGGTAGTCCTGGGCATGGCTTGCGCCGGCCCGGCGGCGCGGGACCGGGATGTGGCCCAGTCGCCAGCGAGCGCGGGCCCAGGCGCGGGGTCTCATCCACGCTGGCGGGCCGGACAGGATCTCGGCGGGGCGGACCTGCGTGGGGCGGATCTTCGGGGGGAGAACCTGGCTGGCGCCAACCTGAGCGGGGCCAACTTGAGCGGGGCCAACCTTGCACGGGCGAACCTCGCAGGAGCAAGGCTCAGGGCCGCGAGCTTGCGCCGAGCGTCTCTGGAGCGCGCCGACTTGAGCGAGGCTGATCTGACGTGGGCCAACTTGAGCGAGGCGACCCTCGCCGGTGCCCGACTCGATCGTGCGAGCCTGGCTTCCGCCGACCTGAGAGGGGCGAGCCTGAGCGAAGCCGACCTTCGTGACGCATCGCTAGGTTATGCCGATCTCAGAAGGGCATCGCTGGCAGGGGCCGACTTGCGTGGCGCCAAGCTCTTCGGCGCCAACCTCGAAGGAGCGAACCTGCGCAACGCCAACCTGGAGGGCTCGGCTCTCGAGGGCGCCGACTTGACCAACGTGGATCTCCGGGGGGCACGCTTCGGTCTCCTCGGACCGAGAGGTGCGTCCTCGGGTGCAGGCATACCGCCGGAGGCGCTGGAGGAGCTCGCGCCGGGCACGACAGCACGCGCGGACGTGCTCGCGGGGCTCGGGGAGCCAGCCAGTCGGCTCCTCGATGGACGCATGCTGGGCTACAGATGGGCCCGGGATCAGAGGGGTTTGCTGTTCATGACTCAACTGGGTTCCACGCGGCTGCTCCTGACCTTCGATGCCTCGGGTCGCCTGGAGACGCGCATGTGGGCGGTTGGCGGCAAGGCCGACTTTCTGGTTGATGGACGAACGACGAAGCGGGAGGTGGTGATGGCTCTCGGGCTCCCGTCGGGCCAGTTCGAGGGCGAGCGGATCCTGACCTATCGGTTGACGCCGGACCGGAAGGCCGTCGGGAGAGAGATCGGCTGGGACGAGGCACCTTACAGCCTCGTGCTCATGTTCGACGACGGCCATGTCCTGGTGCGTCATCGCTTGGTCGAGGTTCGCTGATGGATCGATGGATCGGACCATGACTTGGAGGGTCCTTCCCCTCGCATTGGGGGTCGCGCTCTTCTCGGAGGCATGTGTCGCCGTGCCGGTCGCGGGGCGCACGTCCGGTACCAGCCGCGCGAAGGAGGAGGGAGTCGAGCGGCTTCTCCAGACGGGCGTGACGACGCGGGAAGAGGTGCTGTTTGCCTTCGGGGAGCCGGACGACGTCGTAGGCGTAGGCCAGGGGACCTTTCGCTACGTGGGCCGCGAGTGGAAACGATGGGTTGGAATATTGCTCATAAACCCCGCCACCATTGTTGGGCCGATGCCCTTCTGGACCGAGAAGGAAGTTGCGGACTACACCTTGGAAATCGAGTTTGACGAGCGCGGAATCGTCAAGCGTGTCGAACGGCAGGCGTTGGGTGCGCGGCCGCCCAAGTGACGCGTGGCGGCCGGGCAGCGCGGCTCGATCAGGCCGCGGACGTCGATTTCGACCCGCCTTCCCGTCTGATCCTGTCCATAGAACCGATGCTGAACCCAGCCGGGCACCGGGGGCGCCGGGACCAGAGGCGCAATCTGAGCACACGTTTCGCATGTGGTTGACGAGAGCGGCGGCGACTAACTTCGCGACGCTTTCAAACCCTTGGCGGATCAACTCTGGCGTCTCGAGATACTCCTCTATCGAGTGCTTGGGCGTTCCTCCGTTCATGCTCGTGATGTATTCATGTCGCTGCCAGACAACTGAACCATCCTTCCGAACGAGCGAGGCTATCACCCCGAGCATCGGCCGCACTTCCGTGGAAAATGCCCACGTAGCGCCAAAGCCGAACATCGGCACTTCCAGCTTGACCTGAGCGTCACCGCCTTCCGGAACGATCGAAAAGAACCCGGCCCTGCCCAACTCTGCCGCAAACTGCTCTCGGACGATCTGCCCGACGTCGATCTGCCTCCGTCGCATCGCACCGACTAACTCGATCCCAGGGTCTTGTCGGTGCGGCGGCCGACCTGTGTAGAGCATGGCGCCAGGGATTGTGACGTTCTTGCCGATTGACACCGACTGAATAGACTCCCTGGCCTGTTTGGTGATGGGGATACTGGTGATGGGACTACAGCCACCAGCCCAGCACGTTACGACCAGAAAGGGCATGACCGACCAAGATCGTCGAAAGAAGCTGCTGATAGAAGGCACCGTGATCGGCTTTTTGCGGCGGGTAGTCAACATGACGCCCCTTCTCGGTCCTCGCGGGACTCGACGTCTGGTTTTCCTGCGGGCTAGGTCCGGCGAGGTCGTCCTGGTCAGCGCCCTGATCGTAGAAGCTCCTCGGCGGCTGACCGGCCGGGGATTGAGGCTCGTCCGACCGGTCCACCGCCGCCCGGCTCTCCATCGAGAGCCACCGAGTCCACCTCGTAGTTATGGCCGTGCGCCGTCTTCCGTAGCGTCGTCAGCGTGGGATGTTCACAAATACCTCGTCCGAGAATGCCGTCGTGGACGCGCAGTTGCGGTCGTGGCGACGTCCCGTGAGGCATACAGTGAGACTGTCGGCAGTCTTCGTGACCTTCCTCACTAGCGCCCCGGCTGGTTCGGCACATGTAACGGACCATGGAGCAGGCCGCAGTCTGCATTGTCGGGAATGTCCGTCGAGAATGGCGTCGTACTGCTAATTGGAACACTTGGCGAATGGAGGGGCGTCACGGTTCCGGTGAACTTGATGGGCGCCCCGGATGACGTGACCTCGACCCCAAGCGTGTAGTTCCAATTGTATCCGCCGTCACACCCCGGAAGCAGTAGCAGAAGGAGCACAGCGCTCGCCAAGAGTACCTCCATCCGGCGCGTGCGAATGCTTGCCCATAGCCGCCCGTGCTCATCTCGCAGTTCCTGGTTCATCCCGCCTCCTTCGAGACGACGGCCGCAGGACCGTCTAGGCCAGTAACCCGCACCACACCGACACGGCCGTTCAGCGGGAATGTTCCGTCGGCGCGGTGAGCCCACCCCACTGCTCGCAAGGACCATGCCCACGTGGCAAGTTCCAGTTGCGCAAGGCGATTCGGGCTGTGGGTTGTAGGAAGGATGTGGGGCAGGACTATCCCAACGGGGTCAGGTGCGGCCCAGGTCGTGCAGGGCCCACTCGCTTCTACGGCCCGATGTCCCCAGGAGTTCGCCGATCAGGTCCTCCAAGGCCACCACCGGCCCACTCGATGAGGGGTCTGGAGGCTCTTGAAAACGGATTCGCTAGTGGCGTGTTCTGAGGATCACGGTCACATCACGCGGACCACGCCGGGCCACCTTCAGAGAGTCGGTGACCAGTAGTCGCGATCTCAGGACGGGATGCCGACCGGCCGGGCGACGGCGGGCCCGCCGGCCTGGACCCGATTGATGAGCACGAGCCCGACGACGAACATGAGGCCGACGGTCAGGATGGCGAGCCGCTGGTTGCCGCCCGTCGCCAGCGAGACGGCGCCGAAGATCGTCGGGCCGATGATCGCCGCCGTCTTCCCGACCAGCGAGTAGAAGCCGAACATCGCGGCCTCCCGGCCGGGCGGGATCAGGCTGGCCATGAATGCCCGCGCGGCGGCCTGGATGGCGCCCAGCCCGGTGCCGGCCAGGATGGCCACCAGCCAGAACTCCCACTTGGCGGTGACGACGTAGGCGGCCACCGCCACCAGGCACCACTGGACGAGGGTGATCCGCACGACGAACTTCGGGCCCCGCGTGTCGATCGGGCGGGCCCAGACCCAGGCGCCGGCCAGCGCCGAGAGCTGGACGACGAAGTAGAGGAGGATGACCTCGGGCGTCGTGAACCCGAGCGTGTGGCCCGCGAACACCGAGGAGAAGAAGACGACGGTGTTGATGCCGTCCTCGAAGAAGAGGTAGGCGAGCAGGAAGCCGCGCAGGTCGGGGAGCCTCACGATCTCACGCAGCGTCGCCCAGGCTCCGGCGAACCCGACTCGCACGGCCTGACCCACGCTCGACGCGCCGGGCCGGTCGGGTGGGAGGTAGACGAGGGCCGGCACCGCGAAGACCCCGTACAGCAGGGCGGCCGACAGGAAGGCGCCGCCGTAGTGCTCGTGGAGGGCGAAGGGGAGCGCGACCGCGAGGGCGACGGCCGACCCCGCGTAGCCCACCGCGAAGCCGTAGGCGGACAGGCGGCCCCGCCACTCGGGAGAGGCGAGGTCCGGCAGGTAGGCGTTGTAGTAGACGATGGCCGCCTCGAAGCCGACCGTGCCCACCACCGCCAGCACGAACCCCCAGATCACGTCGCCCGGGCCGACGGTGGCCATCAGCGCGGTCGCGACCACCGAGGCGTAGGTCAGCAGGCCGAGGAACCGCTTCCGGACCCCGGCGTGGTCGGCGATGGCGCCGAGCGGTGGCGAGCCGAGGGCCACCAGGAGCATCGACGTCGTCACCGACAGGCCCCACCAGAAATCGCCCTGGCCGCGCTCGTTGCCGACGACGGACAGCGCGTAGTACTTGGAGTAGACGGTGGCGGGGATGACGGCGACGTAGGCCGAGTTGGCGAAGTCGTAGAGCGTCCAGGCGACGATCGGCTTCCGGTCCGCCACCCGGGCACTGTCTCGCGCCGCGCCGGCCGAAGTCAAGCGTGCTAGAATCCACCCCGCCATGCGCGCGCTGATCGCCGGCGTTCACGAGTTCCCGGAGCGGAAGACCACGCGGAGCGCGCTGGAGATCCAGGCGATCTCCGCCCGGGCCGCCCTGGAGGACGCCGGGCTCGGCAAGCGCGACGTGGACGGCTACTTCACCGCCGCCGGGGCCGGCGGGCTGGGTCCGCTGCCGCTCCTCGACTACCTGGACCTCAACCCCCGCTACGTCGACGGCACCACGATCGGCGGCGCCTCGTTCGTCACCCACGTCCACCACGCGGCGGCGGCGATCGCCGAGGGGCGGTGCCGGGTCGCCCTCGTCACCTACGGGAGCACCGCCCGCTCGCAGGACGTGGCGGTGGGGACCCGTGGCCGCGCGGCCGGTGACTACGTGGATCAGTTCGAGGCCATCCACGGCCCGACGACCGTCGCCCTCTACGCGCTCGTCGCCCAGCGGCACATGCACGTCTACGGCACCACCGGCGCCCAGCTCGCCGCCATCGCGGTCGCCTGCCGCCGCCACGCGGGGCTGAACCCGGACGCCCTCTACCGCGATCCGATCACCGTGGACGACGTGCTCGCCTCGCCGGTGATCGCCTCGCCGCTCCACCTCCTCGACTGCTGCGTCATCACCGACGGCGGCGGCGCGGTCGTGGTCGTCCACCCCGACCTGGCCCGGGACCTGGCCCGCCCGCCGGTCGCGATCCTCGGCGCCGCCGAGGCGGTCGCCCACACCGCGGCCGGGCACCGCGACTACCTGGTCTCGGCGGCGGCCCAGAGCGGCCCTCGCGCCCTCGCCGAGGCGGGGGTGAAGCACGACGCGATCGACATGGCGATGATCTACGACTCGTTCACGATCACCGTGCTCGTCACGCTGGAGGACCTCGGCTTCTGCCCGAAGGGAGAGGGCGGGCGCTTCGTCGAGGGCGGCCGGCTCGAGCTGGGCGGCCAGCTCCCGATCAACACCGACGGGGGCGGCCTGTCGAGCAATCACCCCGGCATGCGGGGCATCTTCCTCGTGATCGAGGCGGTCCGCCAGCTCCGCGGCGCGGCCGGCCCCCGCCAGGTGCCGGACTGCCGGACCGCCCTGGTCCACGGGACGGGTGGGGCCCTCGGCGCTCGCCACTCGGGGGCGACGCTGATCCTGGCGCGCGCTTGACAACGGAGCGTCCGATGTCGATCGAGCCGACCGATCTCCTCGCGATCAAGACCGTCGGCGACGTCCAGATCAGCCCGGACGGGACCCGCGTCGCCTACACGCTCGCCGAGATCGACGCCGAGGCGGACGACTACCGGAGCGCGGTGTGGGTGGTGGCCGCCCAGGGTGGCGAGTCGGCACGGTTCACGCGCGGCCCCCGGCGGGACGGCGCGCCCCGGTGGTCGCCGGACGGACGCTGGCTCGCCTTCCTCTCGGACCGCGACGGCGACAAGGCGCAGCTCTACCTCATGCCGGCGGCCGGCGGCGAGGCCCGCCGGGTCGCCACGCTCGAGCCCGGGGTCCGCTCGGCGGCGTGGTCACCCGACGGGACCCGGCTCGTGCTCACCGCGCGGGTGCCGATCGAGGCGCCGCCGGCCGACCCCGCGGCCCGGGCCCGCTGGGCCGAGCGCCCGCGGGTCGTGACCCGCGCGGCCTACAAGGCCGACGGGGCCGGCTACCAGCTCGACCGGCCGAGCCAGCTCTTCGTCGTGCGGGTGGCCGACGGGGCGGTGACCCGGATCACGGACGGGGAGACCGACGACCGCACCCCTGCCTGGTCTCCCGACGGGACCCGGATCGCCTGGAGCCGGGCCCGCCCGGGGGCGGCCGACTACCACCTCTACGACCTGTGGGTGGCGGACGCCGATGGCGGGAATGCCCGGCGTCTGACCGAGGACGTCGGCCGGGCGATCGTGCCGTCGTGGTCGCCGGACGGCGCCACCATCGCCTGCTACGGCACCGACGAGCAGCAGCCCGGCTACGGCGAGCCGCTCTACCGGATCTGGACGGTGCCGGTGGCCGGCGGCGCGCCCCGCCGCCTCACGGCGGGGTACGACCGCGGCGCGTTCCTGAACCCGGCGCTCGAGCTGAACGCGAGCCCGCTGTGGTCGCCCGACGGGGCGACCCTGACGTTCATCGCCGCGGATGCCGGCAACGTCCACGCGGTCCGGGTGGCGGTGGCGGACGGCAGCGTCCGGCCCGTCGTGGCTGGCGAGCGCCAGCTCGGGCCGGCGAGCGCGGGCGGGGGCCGGCTCGCGTTCGCCGCCGGCGCCCCCGACGAGCCCGGCGACGTGTGGAGCGCGGCCTGGGACGGGAGCGACGAGCGGCGGCTCACCCGCGTGAACGAGGCGCTCCTCGGGCCGCCTCCGGCTGCCCCGGGTCGAGCGGCGTGCCTTCGCGGGCCCGCACGGCGGGACGATCGACGGCTGGCTGGTCCACCCGAGCCCCCCGGAGGGGCGGGACGAAGGGAGGGCCGGAGGCCCGACGCGTCCCGGCGACTCGAACAATACCGCCCGGCCGGCGCCGCTGCTCGTCCACATCCACGGCGGGCCGCACTCGTTCGTGGGGAACGCGTTCCTCCACAGCGCCTTCTACGCCTACGTCCTGGCGGCGCGCGGCTGGGCCGTGCTCGCGCTGAACCCGCACGGCTCCGGCTCGTACGGCCGGGCCTTCGCCCACGCGATCCGCGGCCGGTGGGGGGAGCACGACCTGCCGGAGCAGCTGGCCGCGGTGGACGCGCTGGTCGGCGAGGGCGTCGCCGACCCCGAGCGGCTGGCCGTCGCCGGCTACTCCTACGGCGGCTACATGACCGCCTGGACCATCGGGCACACCGACCGCTTCCGGGCCGCCGTCGTCGGCGCCCCGGTGACGAACCTCGAGTCCTTCCACGGCACCTCCGACATCGGCCTCTGGTTCGGGTCCTTCGAGATGGGCGGCGACCTCGTCGGGCACCGCGCGACGTACCGGCGGCTCTCGCCCGTCCACGCCGCGGATCGGGTGACCACGCCCACGCTGATCCTCCACGGCGAGGCGGACGACCGCTGCCCGATCGGCCAGGGTGAAGAGTTCTTCGCGGCGCTCGTCGCCGCCGGCAAGGCGCCGGCGGAGCTCGTGCGCTACCCGGGCCAGAGTCACCTGTTTCCGGGAACGGGGCGGCCCAGCCACCGCGTGGACTTCAACCGGCGGGTGGTCGAGTGGGTCGAGCGCCACACGCGATGAGACACCCTGTGTCAACCCTCTCGTTCCGGCGACCTCGTACCACGTCGGGACTGCGGGGCGCCCCCCCTCCCCCCGGCGGGTGGGGAGGGGTCGGGGGTGGGGGTGGACCCCAATGAGCGCGTACGCCAAGCCGCTCCCCGAGGTCACGCCGGAGTCGCGGCCGTTCTGGGAGGGGTGCCGCCGCCGCGAGCTCCTCATCCAGCACTGCCGGGCGTGCGGCGCGCTCCAGCACTACCCGCGCGGCGTCTGCGCCGCGTGCTGGAGCGGCGACCTCGACTGGCGCGCGAGCTCCGGTCGCGGCGCCGTCTACACCTTCACCGTCGTCCGCCGGAGCCAGGCGCCCGGGTTCAAGGACGCGCTCCCCTACGTGCTCGCGTACGTCGAGCTGGCGGAGGGGGTCCAGATGCTGACGACCCTCGTGGACGTGGACCCGGCGCGGGTCGCCATCGGGATGCCCGTGGAGGTCGTCTTCGAGGACGTGACGCCGGACGTCACCCTCCCGCGCTTCCGTCCGATCGGCTAAGATAGCGCGTGCCATGACCCACATGACAGGCGGCGAGGCGCTCGCGAAGTCGCTGGCGCGGGAGGGCGTCCGGGTCGTCTTCGGCCTGCCTGGCGTCCAGCTCTACGGCGTGGTGGCCGGGCTCCGCGACGAGCCCGGGATGCGGTTCGTCACCACCCGCCACGAGCAGGCGACGACCTACATGGCCGACGGCTACGCCCGCGCCGGGGGCGACGTCGGCGCCGCCCTCGTCGTCCCGGGTCCGGGTCTCTACAACGCGGCGGCAGGGCTGTCCACCGCCTACGCCGCCTCGTCGCCGGTCCTCCTGATCTCGGGCCAGATCCCCCGGGCCTACCTCGGCAAGCGCGTCGGCGTCCTCCACGAGGTCGACGACCAGCTCGACGCGCTCCGGCCGGTGACGAAGTGGCGCCGCACCGTACTCGAGCCGACCGAGATCCCGCGCGCGGTCCAGGAGGCCATCGTCCAGCTCCGGACCGGCCGGCCGCGGCCGGTGGCGATCGAGGTCCCGCCGGACACGCTCGAGCAGGAGGCGGAGATCGAGCTGCTGCCGCGGAGCGTCGTCGCCCGCCCGGCCGCCAGCCCGGCCGACCTGGACCGGGCGGCGCGGATGCTCCTGGCCGCCGAGCGCCCCCTGATCTACGCGGGGGGCGGTGTCCACGCCTCGGGCGCCTCCGCACCGCTGGCCGCGGTGGCCCAGCACCTCCAGGCCGGCGTGGTCGTGACGGGCGAGGGGAAGGGCGCCGTCAGCGACGCCACCGATCTCTCGCTCGGCGCCGCCCTCTGGCGCGAGAGCCCGCTGCGCGCGCACGTGGACGCGGCCGACGTCGTCCTCGCGGTCGGGACCCGCCTGGCGGTGGCGGGGCTTCAGCCCGGGCAGCAGGTGATCCACCTGGACATCGACCCGGAGGAGATCGGGAGGAGCCACGCGAAGACCGTCGGCCTGGTCGGGGACGCCCGGGCCACGCTGGAGGCGCTGCTGGCCCGCCTCCGGACGGAGCCGTCGCGGCCGTCGCGGAAGGCCGAGCGGGAGGCGCTGCGCGTCCGGCTGGCCGCGATCGCCGCCGAGGCCGAGCCCCCGGCCGCGATCCTGCGTCACCTGCGGGCGGCCTTGCCCGAGGACACCATCGTGGTGCCCGACATGACCCAGGTCGGCTACCACTGCCGCCCCTTCTGGCCCGTCTACGCGTCGCGCACGTACCTCACCTCGTCCTATTCCGGCAACCTGGGCTTCGCCTTCCCGGTGGCGCTCGGCGCCAAGGTGGCCTGCCCCGACCGCCCGGTGGTCGCGCTGGTGGGGGACGGGGGCTTCCTGTTCAACTCCCAGGAGCTGGCGACCGCCGCCCAGCACGGGATCAACGTCGTGACGGTGGTCTTCAACGACCAGGCCTACGGGAACGTCGCCCGCGACCTCGACGAGGCCTGGGGCGGGAAGTTCGCCTCGGAGCTGCAGAACCCCGACTTCGTTCGGCTGGCCGACGCCTACGGGGTCCAGAGCATGCGCGCCAAGGATCCGACCGATCTCGAGGATCTCGTCCGCCGCGCGCTCGAGGCGGACCGTCCGGTGCTCATCGAGCTGGTGGTCGGCCGGATGCCGCGGCCCCAGTTCTTCGGCCCGCGGAAGCAGCTGACCCGCTACCAGCGTTGAACAGACGTGAAGCAGTCCCCTCGCCCGGGTAGCCTGGAGCTGGCAGTGGCAGGCACCCCTCCCCCCGGTGGGTGGGGAGGGGCCGGGGGTGGGGGAGGCTCCGAATAGGAGGGGCTCATGGACCTCCATCCGACGGCCGAGGACCGCGCCTTCCGTCTGGAGACCCGCCGGTGGCTCGAGGCCAGCGTGCCCCGCGGCGAGCTGAAGACCCCCGGCGAGCGGCGCGCCTGGCACCAGCAGCTCTACGACGCCGGCTACATCGGCATGGGCTGGCCGAAGGAATACGGCGGCCAGGCGGCCTCGCCGATGCGCCAGGCCATCGTGTCCGACGAGCTGGCCCGGATCAACGCGCCGCCGGCGATGAACCAGCTCGGCATCTCGATCTGCGGCCCGACGATCATTGTCTGCGGCACCGAAGCCCAGAAGCGGCGGTACCTGAAGAAGATCCTCACGGCCGAGGAGCTGTGGTGCCAGCTCTATTCCGAGCCCAACGCCGGCTCCGACCTGGCGAGTCTCCGCACCGGGGCCGAGGACCGGGGCGACCACTTCGCGGTCAACGGCCAGAAGATCTGGACGAGCGGAGGCGTCCACGCCGACTGGGGGCTGCTGCTGGCCCGCACCGACCCGGCGGTGCCGAAGCACAAGGGCATCTCGTGCTTCCTCCTGTCGATGCGCCAGCCGGGCGTCGATGTCCGGCCGCTCCGCCAGCTCACGGGGAGCGCGCACTTCGCCGAGGTCTTCATGACCGACGCCCGGGCGGAGAAGGCCGACCAGATCGGACGGCTCGGCCAGGGGTGGGAGATCGCCCAGACGACGCTCTCGTACGAGCGCGGCGGGAACTCGCTGGCCCGCGTCACGCGGTACGCCGCGGCGTTCGGTCAGCTCGTGCGGGCGGCCCGCGAGCTTCGCCGGGACGGGCGGCCATTGCTGGACGACCCGCGGGTGCGCGCCCGCGTCGGCGGCATCTACGCCGAGCTGGAGGTGCAGCGGTACGCGGCGCTGCGCGTCCTGTCCGCCCTGGAGAAGGGGGAGAGCCCGGGCCCGGCGTCGTCGATCACGAAGCTGTCCTACAGCGAGTTCGAGAAGCGCTACCAGGAGCTGGCCCTGGAGATCCTGGGGCCGTGGGGTCAGCTCACCGACGCCCTGCCCCACGACTTCCTGGAGATCGACACCTCCTCCGGCGAGCCGGGGAGCTGGGCCCACGCGTTCCTCTGGTCGCGCGCCGGCACGATCTACGCCGGCTCCTCGGAGATCCAGAAGAACGTCATCGCCGACCGGGTCTTGCAGCTGCCGAAGGAGCCGCGCGCGGACCGTGTGCCGGGCCGATAACCTTCGCATCCCGTCGTGCTTCTTCCCGGCCGGGACGCGCTCGGCCTGCGTCGATCGGACGGCCTTCGGCCTGTGGGCGCCCGTCCCGACCTCCGGGGTCGCCGCCCATCCTCGGCGTATGCGGCATACGCCTGCGGTGGGCGGCTCCCTGCGTCCTCCGGACGGCCTTTGGCCTCTGGGGGCTGCTCGGTTCTCGGCCCGGCACACTTCAATGTGTCGCCTCCCGGGGGTGAGTGGGGAGGTCCGATGAATTTCGCCTTCAGTGACGACCAGCAGCTCCTCCGGAACGCGGCCCGGGCCTTCCTCGACGAGCGCTGCACCTCAGCGATCGTTCGCGCCCTCTGGGACGACCCGCGAGGCGAGAGCGACGCCTTGTGGAAGGAGATGGCCCGACTGGGCTGGCTCGGCCTGGCGTTGCCCGAGAGCGCGGGCGGGAGCGGGCTCGGCATGGTGGAGACGGCGATCCTGCTCGAGGAGATGGGCCGGGCCGCCTGTCCGGGGCCGTACTTGCCGACCGTGCTGGCCGGGCACGCGCTGGCCCGTGCCGGCAGCGCCGCCCAGAAGGCCCGCTGGCTTCCGGCGATTGCGACCGGCGACGCCCGGGCCAGCGTCGCCTTCCTCGACACCGACCTCGACTGGCGACCCGAGGCGGCCCAGACGCGGGCCGAGCCGGCGCCGGGCGGCTTCGCGCTGACGGGCGTGAAGCGCTTCGTCTCCTGGGGCCACGTCGCCGACCTCCTCCTGATCCCGGCGCGCGCGCCGGACAGTCTCGCCCTCTTCGCGGTCGAGCCGGCCTCCGCCGCCGGGCTCAGCGTGGCCCCGGCGCCGGCGATGGACCTCGGCACCCGCTGGGCCACCCTGCGGCTCGAGGGCGTGCCGGTCACCGCCGACGCCCTCGTCGGGGCGCCGGGCCAGGCGGGGCCGCTGCTCGAGGGCCTCCTGCGACGTGGCGCCGTCGGTGCCGCCGCCGAGATGCTCGGCGCCGCCCGGCGCTGCCTCGACATGTCGGTCGGCTACGTGAAGGTCCGGGAGCAGTTCGGCCAGCCGATCGGCTCCTTCCAGGCGATCCGCCACCGGTGCGCCGAGATGCTGATGGAGGTCGAGAACGCCCACGCCGCCACCTACTACGCCGCCTGGGCCCTGGACGCCGACGCCGAGGACGCCGCGGTCGCCGCCTCGGTGGCCAAGTCGTACGTCGGCGACGCCGCGCGGCGGGTGTGCGGCGAGGCGATCCAGGTCCACGGCGGCATCGGCTTCACCTGGGAGTACGACCTCCAGCTCTACTTCAAGCGCGCGAAGGCCCTCGAAGCGACCTACGGCGACGGGGACTACCACCGCGAGCTGATCGTTCGCCACGTCGCCCCGTAGGCGGAGATCGTGGCCTCGCCGCCGCTCGATGGCATCCGCGTCTGCGACCTGACCAGCTACATCGCCGGCTCCTACGCCGCGATGATGCTGGCCGACCTCGGCGCCGCCGTGGTCAAGGTGGAGTCGCTCCAGGGCGACTCCTTCCGTGAGCTGCCCGGCTTCTACGGCTGGAACCGGGGGAAGCGCTCGGTGGCGGTGGACCTGAAGACCCCCGAGGGCCGGGCGATCATCGAGCGCCTCGCCGCCGGGAGCGACGTGGTGATGGAGAACATGCGGCCCGGCGTAGCCGACCGGCTGGGGCTGGGCGAGGCGACGCTCCGCGCGCGGCACCCGCGGCTCATCTACTGCTCGGTCACCGCGTTCGGCTCGACCGGCCCCTCCGTGGACCGCCCGGGGTTCGACCCGGTGTTCCAGGCGCTGGCCGGCGTCATGGAGCTCCAGGGGTTCGGCGGCCCACCCCAGTACCTTCGCATCCCGGTCACCGACTACTACGCCGCCGCCCTCGCCGCCCAGGCGATCCTCACCGCGCTCTTCGTCCGCGAGCGCACCGGGGTGGGCCAGCGGGTGGAGACGTCGCTCCTCCGCGCCGTGCTGGCGCTCCAGTCGGGGACGGTGGTGCAGTATCCGGGAAAGCCCAACCTGCGCTTCGACAACCCGACCTACCGGCTCTACCGGGGGGCGGACGACGAGTGGCTCTTCCTGGCCTGCGGGAACCAGGCGTTCTGGGGAAAGCTCTGCGCGGCCCTGGGCGTCCCCGAGCTGGCCGACGATTCCCGGTTCGCCTCGTGGCTCCTGCGCGTGCAGAACCGGGAGGCGCTGCTCCCGCTGTTCGAGCGGACGTTCGCCAGCAAGCCCCGCGCGCACTGGCTCGCGGTGCTGGCCGCCCACGACATCCCGGCGGCGCCGGTCCAGACGCTCCCCGCCTTCCTGGACGACCCGGCGGTGCGGTACCACGGGATGGTCCAGGAGTACGACCATCCCGAGGTGGGCCGGCTCACGCTGATGGGGCAGCCACTCGTCTTCTCGGAGACCGCGACCCGCGATCCCGGGCCGCCCCCGACCCTCGGGCAGCACACCGACGCCGTGCTCGGCGAGCTCGGCTACGACGCGGCCGCGATCACCGCGCTGCGGGCGCGCGGCGTCGTGGGGGGCGAGGCGCGCTAGGCTAGTTCTCGCCGGTGAAGGCGCTCTGGAAGGCGCGGCCGGCGGACTTCATCCCTTCCCAGACCGCTTCCCCGAAGGCCTTGAAGCCGTCGTGTACCCTGTCGGCCGCGCGCTTCGTGGCCTGCGCCGTGCCCACGGCGGCGTCCGTCACCGTCCGGCCGACGCCCTTCGCCGTTCCCTCCACGCCCCGGCCCACCTGCTGCGTCCCATCCACCACCTGACGGGGCCCGTCCGGGGGACTCGAGGGCGGCGTGTCAGCAGGGGCCGTCGTCGGCGGCGGGGGCGGGGAGACGGCCGGGGCCGCGGCGGGCGCGGGCGCGGCCGCCACTGGTGGCGCCGCCGGCGCCTCGGCCCGGAACTCGCGCAGCTCGTCCAGCTCCACGGTCAGCTCGCCCAGGGCGGTCTGGACGCGCAGGCGCCCGCCGACGAGCGTGCCGCGCACCACGCGCCCGTCCTTGAGCCGGACCTCCTCGCGGGTCAGCGCGCTGACCTGCTCGGTGGACACCTCCACCAGATCCGAGCCGGTCGAGACCATGAGGACGCCGGGCCCCAGGTCGCCGGCCAGGCGGCTTCCGTTGGCGTAGCGCAGCTCGCCCGCGGCGGCCGGTCCGGCGAGCCCCAGAGCGAGCGCGAGAGGGAGGGCGAAGATCGTCGCTGATCGCATGGCAGCGTGTACCTCCGGGCGGTCGGAATGCAGGGGCGGCCCCTCCATCATTCTCGCAACGGAGCCGTCCGATCCCGCCGATTTTTTTTGCTCGGCGGCGCTACTCGGGACGGGCGGGGCGGAGGAGGGCCAGGGGCACGCAGGCGATGCCGGCGACGGCGAGCACGACGTAGAGGACGACGGGCGGGGCGACGGCGAGGATCGAGGTGGCCAGGACCGGCCCGATGAACGAGGCGCCGATGCGCGCGGAGTTCACGATGCCGACGGCGCCGCCACTGCCCTGCTGGGCGACCCGGCCCACGACCAGCGGGAAGATCGGCGCCGCGCAGAGGACTTGCAGGAAACGTACCGTGGTGTAGCCCCACACACCGGACGGCAGCGCCATCGCCGCCATCAAGGCGCCGGAGGCCAGGAGGAGACCCGCCATGAGGCGCCGCTCGGGCGCCATCCCGGCGAGGCGCGGCGTGGCCACGGCGCCCAGCGCGGCGGCGGCGGCCGAGGCGAAGACCAGGAGGCCGCCGACCTCGATGATGCCGTCACCCGACACGCCGAGACCGGGCAGGATCTGGGGGAGAACCGACGTCAGGAAGAAGAGCTGGGTGGACACCGCCAGGATGACCACGCACTCGACGACGAGATCGGCGGCCCGGATCGTCCCCCGGGCCGCGGCCGGGCGCTCCGCCTGGGGCGGCAGCTTGACACCCCAGTGGACGAAGGCGGCCGAGCCCAGCAGGATCAGGCCGCCCAGCGCGAACGACGGGCGGAAGCCCAGGCGCGCCGACGCGATGGCGCCGCCGAGCGGCCCCGTCACCTGACCGACGGTCATCGCCGTCTGGATCGCCGCCACGTGACCACGGACCCGGGCGCGGTCCGCCTCGCGGCCGGCGATCAGGAAGGCGAGCGTGGAGGCGGCGCCCATGAAGCCGAGGGCGAACCGGGCGACGAACAGCTCGAAGACCGTGCGGGTCGCGGCCAGGGCGAGGAAGCCGGCGCCCTGGAAGAGCTGGATCCGGACGTAGTAGGTCTTGGGGTCCCCCCCCGCCGCCAGCCGGCCCCAGGCCGGGCCGGTGAGCATCGTGACCAGCGACGAGATGCCGACGATCCAGCCGGTCCAGCGGAGGGTGGTGACGGCGTCGCTCGTGCTGATGGCCTGGACGTAGAACGGCAGGCTGATGAACGTGAACCCCCAGGCGAAGCTGCCCAGGAACATGGAGATGGTGAGGGCGCGCGTCCCGTGCCACATCTTCGCCGGCACCGGTCAGCCCGAGGGTGGGACGCCGCGGAGCGCGGGGGTCAGGCTCGACTGCGAAGCGCGTCGATCGCGGAGGCGAAAGCTTTGACGGTGTCCTCCACGTCCCGCTCGTCGTGGACGATCGACAGGTAGAACTTGCTGAATCCCCGGAAGACGCCGCGCTCCCGGAGCAGCCGCACGAAGTGCTGGAGCTTCGCCTTGTCGGCCCGGAGCGTCGAGCGGTAGTCGGTGATCTCGCCGTCGGTGAAGAAGACGTCGAAGAGGACGCCCTCGCCCACGACCCGGGCCGGGACCCGCGCGTCGTCGCAGGTCTGCTGGAGCGCCCGCTTGAGCCGGTTCCCGATCGCGTGCATGCGCTCGTAGGTGCCGGGGCGCTTGAGGATGCGGACGGTGGCCAGGCCGGCGGCGGTGGCGACGGGGTTGCCGCTCAGCGTCCCGATCTGCGGCAGGAAGCGCTCGTGCTCGACCAGCGAGGCGTCGAAGTGGGCCATGATCTCTTCGCGGCCGGCGACCGCCGTCAGCGGGAAGCCGCCGCCGACCGCCTTGCCCAGCGAGCAAAGATCCGGCGTGACCCCGTAGAACTCCTGGGCGCCGCCGTAGGCGAAGCGGAAGGAGGTCACCACCTCGTCGAAGATCAGCGGGATGCCGTGCTGCCGGGTGACCGCCCGGAGCCCCTGGAGGAAGCCGGGCCGGGGCGGCAGCAGCCGCTGGAACGGCTCGACGATCACCCCGGCCAGCTCGTCCCGGTGCTTCTCGATGAGGGCGGTGCTCGTCTCCAGGTCGTTGAAGGGCGCGATCAGCATGGTCTCGGCCACTGCGCGGGGGATGCCGGCCGAGCCCGCCACCGGCTCCGGGAAGGGGGCGAGCGCGGTCGGGGCCATGCTCATCAGCGCGTAGTCGTTCATCCCGTGGAAGCCGCCCTCGAACTTGAGGATCTTCTCGCGCCGGCGGAACGCCCGGGCGACCCGCATGGCGTAGAGGCTCGCCTCGGTGCCGGTCGAGCAGAAGCGGACCTTCTCGGCGCACGGCATCGCCTTCGAGATCTCCTCGGCGAGGAGGATGGCGTTCTCGTTGTTGACGAAGAACGTCGAGCCGCGCTCGAGCTGCTCGCGGACCGCCGCCACCACCTCGGGGTGGGCGTGGCCGACGAGCATCGGGCCGGACCCGAGGAGGTAGTCGACGTACTCGTGGCCGCTGGCGTCGGTCACCCGGCTCCCCCGGCCGCTCTGGAGGATGACGTCGTCGGCCATGTTGCCGAGCGTCCCACCCGCCAGGTACTTCGCCGCCTTGGCGACCAGCTCCACTTCCCGTGCGCTGCGCTCGATCCCGGGCATCGTCGCCTCCTCGCGCTGGACGTGAATCGGGACCCCCCCAGGATAGCAGACCGGTGGACCCGGCGGGGGGCGGTCAGCCGGCGCACGACCCGCAGGAACGATGACTACCAGCGCTGGCTCGACTCGCTGAAGGGCGGGGCGCTGGAATAGGAGCGCCGACGGAAGCCGATGAAGCAGTGACCCGGAGGAGCGACCCGGTGCCCACTTGGGCACCGGGCCATTCGCACCTCGCGTCAGGCCGTCAGGCCTTCTCGACCATGTACAGGTGGGAGAGCATGTCGACGTAGATGTTGCCCTCGACGACCGGCTCGCCCGCCTTGTTCTTCTCGATGCCGCGCACCCAGGGCTTGGCATGGCAGCGTAGCGCACGACCCAGGCGACCGGGACGTAGCCGACGTCGGTCTGGAGGAGCTCCTCGGCCTTGAGCGTAGTGCTCCAGGCGCTTCTTTGCGTCGCGGGTGTCGCGGCCGGCCTCGAGCACCTTGTCGAACTGCTCGTTGCGACCAGGCCTGGCGCTTGCCGGACGGCTTGCTTGCTGTAGAAGGTGTCGAAGTACTCGTTGTGGGGGTCCGGGTAGTCCATGAACCAGCGGATCCACACGAGCTGGAGGTCCTGCTTCCAGAGCCGCTCGCGGAAGACGCGGGGCTCCAGCACTTCCAGCTCGGTCTTCAGGTTGAGGTGCTCGAGCAGCACGGCCTGGACGGCCTCGGCCATGGGCTTCGACTGGAGCGCCTCGTCCCGCATCGAGAGGACGACCTTCGGCCAGTTCTTGCCGCCCTCGAAGGGCGTGCCCTTCAGCATCGACATCGCCAGCTTCGGATCGAACTTCTGGATGTCCTTGATCTTCTTGTCGTCGACGAACCCGGGGAACCCCGGCGGAATCATGCAGTGCGCCGGGATGGAGAAGCCCTGGGCGACCTTGGCGACCGACTCGCGGTCCACCGCGTGGGACAGCGCCTGGCGGACCTTCGGGTTGTCGAAGGGCGGCTTGGTCACCTGCGGGGTCAGGTACCAGGTGCCGGGGTACGGGATAGCGGAAGACCTCCTTGGCGGTCTTCGGGTCGGCCTGGATCCGCTTGAGGTCGGCGGCCTGGAGGACCGTCAGGTCGATCTCGTTGTTCTCGTACGGGAGGGCCCCGGCCTGGACGCCGATGATCGGGATGATCACCTTCTCGAGCGTCACGTCCTTGGCGTCGAAGAAGTGCTTGTTCTTCCGGAGGACGATCTGCTTCTGGTGCTCCCACGCCTCCAGGACGAACGGGCCGTTGGAGACGATGTTCTCCGGCTCCGTCCACTTGTCGCCGTGCTTCTCGATCGACGGCCGGTGGCCCGGGCAGCGCCGCCAGGTAGGCCGAGAGCACCGGGAAGTAGCCGCGCGGCCCCTCCAGCGTCGACCTCGAGCGTCCAGTCGTCCTTGGCCTTGACGCCCACCTGGGCGGCGTCCGCGATCTGGCCCTTGTTGAACGCCTGGCCGTTCTTGAGGTCGTAGAGGAACGCGGCGTACGGCGCCTTCGAGCGCCGGGTCGAGCTGGCGCTTCCAGGAGTACTCGAAGTCCTTGGCCGTGCACGGGCTCCCGTCCGACCACTTGGAGTCCTTGCGGATGGTGAAGGTCCACACGGAGCCGTCCGCGTTGGACGTGACCTTGCTGGCCACGTAGGGGACGACCTGGAAGTCGGCGTTGAACTTCATGAGCCCGGCCCAGAGCGCCGCCACGCCGTTGCAGTAGAGGTCCTTGTTGAAGTCGTGGCTCGCGGGCTCGTACTGGTACAGGCCGCCGCCGCCGTACCGGAAGACCTGCTCCTTGGCGAGCTTCTCGCCGGGCGCCAGCTTCGGCGCCGCCGAGGCGGGCCGGGCGTTGAAGCCGGCGGCGCCCATGGTGGCCAGGCCCGCCGCGATCCGGAGGAAGCCGCGGCGATCGACGCCGGCGGCGCCGAGGCGCTCGGCGAGCAGCTCCATCTGCTGGTCGGGAATCGGGGGACGCTTCATGCGGAATCCTCCTTGGTTGGGGGTGGCGTGGCTACGACTTCAGCTTCGGGTCGAGGGCGTCCCGGACGCCGTCGCCCAGGAAGGTGAACGACAGCATGGTGACGGCGATGCCGATCGCCGGGAACACGCACAGGTGCCAGTACGTCCGGAGATACTGCTGGCCCTCGCCGACCATCTGGCCCCAGGAGGGGGTCGGCGGGTTGATGCCGACGCCGATGAAGGACAGCGCGGCCTCGGTGAAGATCGCCTGGGGGATCCCGAAGGTGACCGCCACGACGATCGGGGTCAGCGCGTTCGGCATGACGTGGCGGCCGAGGAGCCGCGCCGGACCCCGCGCCGAGGCCGCGGGCGCCCTCGACGAACTCCTTCTCCTTGATCGCCAGCACCTGGGCGCGCGTCTGCCGGGCGATGCCGACCCACCCGGTGAGCCCGATGGCGATGAAGATGTTGAAGAGCCCGGCGCCGAGCATCGACATGACCAGGATGACGAAGAGGAGGTTCGGGAAGGCGTACATGACGTCCACGAGCCGCATCAGGTAGAGGTCGACGCGCCCCCCGAACCAGCCGGACAGGGCGCCGATCGGCACGCCGATGAGCACCACGATGACCTGGGCGCCCAGCCCGACCAGCATGGACACCCGCGCCCCGTAGATCATCCGGGACAGGAGGTCGCGGCCGAGCTGGTCGGTCCCCATGGGGTAGTCGCGCGACGGCGACTCGTTCAGGCGGCCGAAGTTCGTCTTCGTGTAGGGCGAACGGGGCGAGGACGTCGGCGAAGATCGCGAGCAGCGCAGAGGATCAGGACCACGATCGCCGCCCGCCACCGCCAGGCGGTTCCTGAGGAGCCGCCGGAAGGCATCCCGCCAGAGGCTCGACGAGCGGACCGGCCGGCGATCGACCCGCGGCGACCGCGTCGGCGCAGGATCGCCCCGGCCGCGACGCTCAGTACCGGATGCGGGGGTCGAGAGTGCCATAGACGAGGTCGACGACCAGGTTCATGGCCGCCAGGAACGCGCCGTAGGTCAGCACCACGGCCATGATCATCGGGTAGTCCCGGCCCGTCATCGATTCCACGAAGAAGCGCCCCATGCCCGGCACCCGGAAGATCGCCTCCACGAAGAAGGAGCCGGTGCCGATGGCGGCGAACAGGGGGCCGAGCACCGTCACGATCGGGATGAGGGCGTTCTTGAGGGCGTGCTTGAAGATGACCGGCTGCTCGGCCAGCCCCTTGGCGCGGGCGGTCAGGGTGTAGTCGGCGCGGATCACCTCCAGCATGCTGGCCCGCGTGTACCGGGCCACGATGCCCATCGGGCCCAGGGCCAGCGCGATGCGTCGGCAGCGACCCAGTGTCGCGGGCGAGTCCCAGCCGCCGGTCGGGAAGAGCGGCATCACGAACGAGAAGAGGATGATGGCGAACACGGCCAGGACGAAGTTCGGCACCGCGACCCCGAACGTGGCCAGGCTCACCGACACGTAGTCCCACGTCCGGTTCTGGTGCACCGCGGCCAGGATGCCGAGCGTCAGGCCGCCGACGACCGCGACCACGAAGGCCATCGTGCCGAGGAAGAGCGACACCGGGAAGGTCGCCCGGATGATCTCGTTGACCGTCCGGGTCTTGTAGACGAACGAGTTGCCGAAGTCGCCCGCGGACGGCCTTGCCGAGGAAGATCAGGAACTGCTGGTAGAGCGGCTTGTCCAGCCCGTAGGCGGCGGCGAGGTTCTTCTGGGCCTCGATGGGCAAGGGATTGGCGCCCTCCGCCACGGGATCGAGCGGGCTCCCCGGCGTCGCATGCATCACCAGGAAGGTCACGAGCGCCATGGCCAGGAGCGTGGGGATGAGCCAGAGGACGCGGGACATCGCGTAGTGGAGCAACTCACCTGTCTCCGGGTGCCCCTACTATCGACAAAGGGGTGCCCCGGGTCAAGGGCGCCTTTGCGGGGCGATCCCCTCGTTCGCCGCCAGATTCAGGGGAACCGCCCGGCCCGACCGAGGTGGCCTGCGGCCTGAATCACGGGTCCACGTCGAGGACGTGGGTCACCTGGTCGGTCACGGGGCCGGCGACGCGCACCGCGACGACCCAGCGCCCGGCCATCTCCAGGTCCAGGGTGCCCTCGTAGGTGCCGGCGCCCGTCCCGGGCCGAGCCGGGACGGGGCGCACGCCGTGCGCCAGCGGCATCGACGGCATGTCCGCGTGCAGCGTGACCGTCGCGCCGGGCACGGCCCGGCCCGTTCGCCGGTCGGTGAGCCGGACACTGCACCGCTGACGCAGCGGGGAGCCCTCGGGGGCGCAGGCGACGTCGACCGCCACCGCCGGGGGCGCCGGGGGCGAGCAGCCGGCGCCGAGCGCGCAGAGGAGGAGCACCGTTCGCCTCACGGACGGTGGGCCCGGCCCAGGTAGGCGTCCAGCACCCGGGGATCGGTGCCCAGCGCCCCGGGTGGGCCGTCGAAGAGCGTCTCGCCGAGGTGGAGCATCACCACGCGCGGGCACAGGCGCGTCAGCACGCGGAGCTTGTGCTCGACGAGGAGGGTGATGCAGCCGGCCGGCACCGCGCCCTCCAGCCACGCGGCCGTGGCGTCCGCCTCGGCGGCGGTGAGGCCGGCCAGCGGCTCGTCCAGGAGCAGGAGCCGCGGCTGGCCGGCCATCGCGCGCGCCAGCTCCACCCGGCGGGCCTCGCCCGGGGTCAGCGCTCCGGCCAGATCTCCCCGGCGCGAGTCGAGCCCGGCGCCGGCGAGCCATGGGCTCGGGTCGAGCCGGCGCCCGGCCCGGACGTTCTCCTCCACCGTCAGCCGCGCGAACACGCGGGGCGACTGGAAGACGCGACCGACGCCCGCCCGCGCCACGGCGTCGGGCGGGCGCCCGGTGAGACGGACGCCGCCCAGCCGGACGCTCCCGGCGGCCGGCCGCACGAAGCCGCTGATGACGTCGAGCAGCGTGCTCTTGCCGGCGCCGTTCGGGCCGACCAGGCCGATCCGCTCCCCCGGCGCGGCGGCGAGGCTGAGGTCCCGCAGCACGACGGCGGGGCCGAAGCTCACCGAGACCCCTTCGATGGCCAGCGTCACGCCCGGCTCCGGGCGAGGCGGCGCGCCAGGCGGTGGACGGTCACCTCGTCGAGCAGGCCTCGCGGCCGCGCGGCCAGGAAGGCCACCACGAGCCCGCCGAAGATGATCATCCGGTACGCGCTCAGGAAGCGGAACGACTCGAGCAGCCCGATGTCCACGGCGACCCCGAGGGGCGGGCCGAGCGGGGTCCCCAGCCCGCCGATCAGCCCGTAGGCCAGGCTGTGCACCCCCAGCATCACGTCGGCGTGCCCCGGCTCCACGTAGGTCGCGTAGTGGGCGAAGAGGCCACCGCCGACTCCGGCCAGGCCGCCGGCCGCCGACAGGGCGAGCGCCTTCACCCGGCCGGTGCGGATCCCCGCGGCCGCCGCCAGGTCCTCGTCCTCGCCGATCATCCGCAGCGCCTCTCCCCACCGGGAGCGCAGGAGCGTCGCCAGCAGCGCGAGCGTGGCGAGGAGGAGGACGTAGATGCCGGCGCCGTACGCGGTCACCGGGACCCCGCTCGTGAACAGCGCGCGGATGCCCCGGAAGCCGTCGGCGCCCGCGGGGCCCACCAGGTCCCCACCGACGGCCGTCTGGTAGTGAAGACCCAGCAGCCCGACCCGCACCAGCTCGCCGAAGGCGAGGCTCCCGGCGGCGAACGCCAGGCCACGCGTGCGGGCCATCGCCAGGGCGAAGACCGCGCCCGCCAGCGCCGCGACGAGCCCGCCGGCGACGATGCCGACCGCGAGCGGCGCCCCGAAGACGGCCGTCGCCAGGCCGGCGGCGTAGGCGCCGATCACGAAGAAGCCCTGCTGCCCGAACGAGATGCGACCCATCACGAGCAGCAGGTATGCGGAGAGCGCCACGAAGGCCTCGATGCCGGCGCGGATGGCGAGTGAGAGCGCGTAGTCGCTCACAGGCCTGAGCTTCCTCGAGGACTCCCTCGCGCCGCCACCACCAGGAAGAGCAGGGCATAGGCGGCGAGATCCCGGGACTGGCCGCCGAGATGCGCGAGCGCCTGCGCCTCCACCACGCCGAGGATGACGCCGCCGGCGACCGCGCCCGGCAGGGAGCCGGCCCCGCCGATGAGCATGGCCGTGAGCCCCTTCACCGTCGCCCACAGGCCGAAGTACGGCGTGACCTGCTGCTGGCTGGCGGCGACGAGGACGCCCGCCACCCCGCCGACGGTGGAGGCCAGCAGGAACGCGGCGGCCCCCATCGCCGTGACGTTGATCCCCACCAGGGCGGCCGCCTCCGGCGAGTCCGACAGGGCGCGGATCGCGGTCCCGAAGCGGGTCCGGTAGAGCACGGCGAACAGGGCGAGCAGGATCACGATCGCGCCGCTCCACGTCACCAGGGCGTCCGCGCGGATCAGGATCGGACCGGCGGCGATCGCCGCCAGCCCCGTCGGAGACGGATAGGGCATGGTGCGGCTGACGGCGGTCAGGGCGACCAGCTCCTGGAGCTGCATGGCGACGGCGAACGAGGCGATCATCGAGACCACCGGCGCCTGACCGGCAAGGATCCGGAAGGCGAGGCGCTCGACGTAGACGCCGGCCAGCAGGGCGCCGCCCACGGTCACCGCCAGGACGGCCGGGACGGCGCCGGGCCAGGCCAGGGAGGCGTGGCTGCCGGCGTAGATCCCGACCAGGATGGTCGGGCCGTAGGCGAGGTTCAGCCGGCGGAGGACGCCGAAGATCAGGGTGAAGCCGAGGCCGAGGAGGGCGTAGGTGGCGCCCAGCATCACCCCGTCCACGAGGGCCTGGACGAACTCCACCACGGCGAGTCTACCCTCGCCTGATCCCGAGGTAGGCCCGGCTGATCGCCTCGTTCGCCGCGACGTCGGACGGGGTGCCCTCGAAGGTGATCCGTCCCTGCTCGAGCAGGTACGCGCGGTGCGCCACCGAGAGGGCCAGCCGGGCGTTCTGCTCCACCAGCAGCACGGTCAGCCCGTCGCGGTTGAGAGCCGCGACGATCTCGAAGATCTGCTCGACGAGCATCGGCGCCAGCCCCAGCGACGGCTCGTCCATCATGAGGAGGCGCGGGCGGGCCATCAGGGCACGGCCGATCGCCAGCATCTGCTGCTCCCCGCCCGACAGCGTGCCCGCCGCCTGTCCCGCCCGCGCGCGCAGGATCGGGAACCGCCCCAGCGTCGCCTCCAGGTCGGACTCCACCGCCCGGCGCTCGCGGCGCAGGCGGGGATAGGCCCCGGCCAGCAGGTTCTCCCGCACGGTCATCCGCGGGAAGACGAGCCGGTTCTCGGGGACGAGCGAGACGCCGCTGGCGACGACCCGATCGGCCGCCATCCCGGAGAGCTCGCGGGCTTCGAGCCGGATGGAGCCGGTGCGCGGCCGGAGGATCCCCGCGATGGTGTAGAGCAGCGTGGTCTTCCCGGCCCCGTTCGGCCCGAGGAGGCAGGTGACCTGGCCCTCCCGCGCGACCAGGCTCACCCCGCGGAGCGCCTGGATCATCCCGTACGAGGTGACGACGTCCCGGACCTCGAGCATCGGGTCAGCCCCGCCGCTGGCCCAGGTAGGCTTCGCGGACGCGCTCGTCGTCCTGGACCGCGGCCGGCGGCCCCTCGGCGATCTTCTCGCCGAAGTTGAGCACCACGACCCGCTCCGCGATGGCCATGACCAGCTCCATGTGGTGCTCGATCAGGACGACGCTCTTGCCCTTCCGCTGGAGGGCCAGGATCCGCTCCCGGAGCTCCTCGATCTCGGCGGCGTTCATGCCGGCCGCCGGCTCGTCGAGCAGGAAGAGGTCGGGCTCGGCGGCGATGGCCCGGGCCAGCTCCAGCCGGCGCTGCTCGCCGAAGGCCAGGTTCCGGGCCAGCTCGTCCTTGCGGTCGCGGAGCCGGCAGAAGTCGAGCGTCGCCTCGATCCGCGCGGGGCGGGCGCGGGCCGGCCCGGCGCTCCGGACCACCCAGAGGTTCTGCCAGACCGTGAGCCCGCCGAAGAGGCGGATGTTCTGGAAGGTCCGCCCGATGCCGGCGGCGACGACGCGATGGGGAGGCCAGCCGGTGATGTCCCGATCGCGGAAGCGGACCCGCCCGGCGGTCGGCGGGAAGACCCCGGTGACCAGGTTGACGATGGTGCTCTTGCCCGAGCCGTTGGGGCCGATCAGGCCCAGGATCTCGTGCTCCCCGACGCCGAGGTCGACCGCGTGGACCGCCCGCACGCCGCCGAAGTGCTTGGTGAGGCCTTCAATCGCGAGCATGGGCGCGAGCATCGGCGCTGGTCGGGCCGGGGCGGAGGCGGAATCCCAGGCGACGCACGAGGCCGACGTCGATGATGCCGTGGGGCCGCAGGTTCATCATGACGACGATGAGGAGTCCGAACAGGAGGTTCCGCCAGTCCCCCAGGAGGCGCAGGCCGTCCACGAGCAGCGAGAAGAAGGCGACCCCGGCGATCGGCCCCAGCACGCTGCCGGTCCCGCCGATCAGCGCGTAGGCGATCGCGAAGGTCGCCAGCAGGACGCCGAAGTCTTCCTGGGAGACGTAGCTGGCGTAGTGCGCGTACAGCCCGCCGGCCAGGCCGGCCACGAAGCCGCCGGCGGTCATCGCCGACACCTTGGCGGTCGTGAGGTTGATGCCGACGCTGGACGCGGCCAGCTCGTCCTCGCCGACCGCGCGGAGCACGGCGCCGGCGCGGGAGCGGTCCATCAGCCAGAAGCCCAGCAGCGTGAGGAGCACGAACGCCCAGGTGAACGCGACGATCTCGAGCGAGGACCACCCGTTCTGGTAGTAGTAGGTGATGCCCCGGAAGCCCTCGGCGCCGGCCGGGCCGACCGTCCGGTCGCCCACGCGGATCGTGTACTTCAGGTTCAGGAAGACCATGCGGACGATCTCGGTGAAGGCGAGGGTGGCGATCACCAGGAACAGGCCCCGCACCCGGAGCGCCGGGAACCCGACCAGGAAGCCGAAGCCGCCGCCCACCAGCGCCCCGAGCAGGACGGCGAGCCCGATGGGCCAGCCCCACATGGAGGTGGCGGCGCCGGCCGTGTAGGCGCCGAGCGCGTAGAAGCCGGCCTGGGCCATCGAGATCTGACCGGTGAGGATCACCACGTACGCGCTGAGCCCGAGGAGGATCCGGAACCCGAACAGGGTGAGCAGGCTGAGGTAGAACTCCATTTTTCGGGACCTCCCGCCTACCCGATCCTTCGCACGGCCTTCGGCCTTCGGCGACGGCCTTCGGCCGTTGGCCCCCCTCCCCTATTGTTCGACGGCCTTCGGCCTTTGGCTGGGGGGAGGGGGGAGCCGGAGGACGTCATCCCTTCACGTGTTCTCATTCGTATGCGCGTTCAGTGACGGGCGCCCTGGCCGAAGAGGCCTCCGGGCCGGAACACCAGGAACGCGAAGAGCAGGAGGTAGGTGATCATGTCACGGTAGCCGATGCCGAAGAAGTAAAGTGCCAGGTACTCGACGATCCCCAGGGTCAGGCCGGCGACGATGGCCCCCGGGATCGACCCGAGCCCTCCCAGCACCGCGGTCACGAGCCCCTTGACGGTGAGGGGAAGGGACAGGAGCGGGGAGAGGGTGCCCACCGCCGAGCCGATGAGGGCGCCCGCCACGCCGCCGATCATCCCGGTGATGACGAACACTCCCGCGCTGACGCGGCGGAGGCCGATGCCGCACAGCTGGGCCGCCACCGGCTGCTGTGCCACCGCGCGGGTCGCGAGGCCGAGCCGCGTCCGGTACACGAGCGCCCACAGGCCGCCCATCACCGCCAGGCTGACCAGGAACATGAAGCCGAGGTCGCCCCGGAGGAGCCAGGGGCCGACGTCCATCATCAGCTCGCCCATCGGGGCCGGAAAGGCCATGGGCCGGCCGTGGGTGAGGTGGGAGATCACCTCGTCGATGAAGAAGAGCATCCCCACGGTGGCCATCAGCGGGGCCAGGGGATAGTCGCGGGGCATCCACCGGAAGCAGGTCAGCTCGATCACGAGCCCGATGAGCCCGGCCGACACGACGGCGGTCAGGAAGACCAGGACGAAGGGCCCGCGGGTCAGGTGGAAGACCAGCAGTCCGACGTAGGCGCCGCCCAGGGCGGTGACGCCGAAGCCCAGGTTCAGCTTGTCCATCACGCCGAAGATCATCGTGAAGCCGATGCCGATCAGGGCGTAGGACGAGCCGAAGAGGAAGCCGTTCAGGACCTGCTGGACGACGTCGAGGAGGAGGTCGGACATGCGTGACGCGCCCGGGGCGCACTCGCCGGGCAGCGGCGAGTGCGCCCCGGGAACGCTCGGCTACCGCGGGTCGAAGAGCACGGCCCAGTCCGAGTTCTTGGCCACCGCGAAGACGTACGGCTTCAGCGACTCCCGATCCTCGAGCCGCGTCACCTTGCCGAGGAGCCCGTCGAACTCCTTCACCTTGGCGAGCCCGTCGCGGATCCGCCGGCGGTCCTGGGCGACCGTGGTCGGCTTGGCCTCCACGCCCGAGGTCTCGATGACCTGCTTGAGCACGTACAGGTTCTCGTAGACCGCCGCCGAGTGGAGGTCCACGTTGCCCTTGTACTTGGTCGTCACGATCTTGGCGACGCGCTGGGCGTCCGGCGTGACCGGGGCGAAGCCGGTGGGGATGATCAGGCCTTCGGCCTCCGGGCCGCAGCCGGCCATCGTCTCCAGGGTGGCGGAGGAGGTGAGCCCGACCAGGAGGCTGGGCTTGACGCCCTGCCGCTTCATCTCGCGCAGGGTGCCGCACAGCGTGAAGGGGTGCGACGAGATCGCGATGATGTCCGGCTTGGCCCGCCGCCACTTGCCGACCTGGGTCGAGAACTCGGTGTCGTTCAGGAGCCACTTCTCCCAGCCCAGCACCTCGAACCCCGCCGCCTTGGCCGCGGCGTCCATGGTCTGGGAGTTGGAGTTGGAGTGGGCGAAGTCGCTCTCGACGCCGCCGGCGACGGTCTTCAGGTCGGGGTGCTTCTCCTTGAGCCACTTGAACAGGTGGTTGTACATCGTGGGCTCGTGGGGAACGTTGCGGAACGCCCACTCCGAGAGCTTGGCGAGGCCGGGCTTGATGGCGGTGTCGCTGAAGATGGGGAACTGCAGGCCGGAGTCGCCGGCGTCGCCCACCTTCCGCTGGAGGATGCCGAACAGGGGCTCGGCGACGTTCGAGCAGGTGGGGCCGATGACGACCAGCCAGTCCTCGCTCGCCAGCTTGCGGACGACGGAGATCCCTTCCTCCGCGTTGCATCGCTCGTCGGCGAACGTGGTCACGATCTTGGCGCGCGTCCCGTCGGCCAGCTTGATGCCGCCGGCCTGGTTGATCTCGTCCACGGTCATGTCGAGGACGGCCTTGGAGTTGATGCCGAACCCGCGGATGACGCCGGTCATGGCGCCCACGCCGGCGATCTTCACGACGCGCTCCTGGGCGTCCGCGGGGGCCGGCGCGGGGGGCGCGACGATCGCCGCCAGGGCGAGGGCGAGCAGGGCTGCACGAGCCAGACGCCTCATGGGTGCACCTCCATCGGCGGGAAGGGTTGAAGGCCGCGTCGCTTCCGATGAAGCGCTCCGGGCGCCCCTACTATTGTCGACGCGGCCCCGCCGGTCAAGGCCGCCGCCCGGCCCCTCGCCGGCCGCGTCCGGGATGCCGCCGGCACCTTGCGCGGCCCCCGCCCCGTGTGGTAGCGATGGCGGGCAGGCACCGCTCATGAACGTGACCCTCCTCGGCACCGGCTGCCCGCCTCCGAACCCCCGACGGCGGGGGCCGGCGACGCTCGTCGCGCACGGCGTCCAGCGCTGCCTGGTGGACGCCGGGTCGGGCGTGGCGGCCCAGCTCCAGCAGGCCGGGCTGCCGGTGGTCGATCTCCACCACGTCTTCCTGACCCACCTCCACTCCGACCACGTGATCGACCTCGGCCACCTGGTCCTGAGCCGCTGGATCCTCGGCGAGAACGCGCCGCTGGCCGTCTTCGGCCCGGCCGGCGCCGGGGCTCACGTGGAGCGGCTGCTGGCGCTCTGGGAATGGGACATCGGGGTGCGCCGGGCCCACATGCACGAGCGTGAAGGGCCACGGGTCAGCGTGACCGAGGTCGCGGAGGGTCTCGTGTACCAGGGCGGCGGCCTGACGGTGACCGCGTTCGAGGTGGAGCACGAGCCGGTGAAGCCGGCGTTCGGGTTTCGGTTCGAGGCCGACGGCCGGCGGGTCGTGGTCTCGGGCGACACCCGGCCCTGCGAGAATCTGATCCGCCACGCCCGGGACGCCGACCTCCTGGTCCACGAGTGCACCGACGCGACCCAGACGCGCTGGACGCCCGGGTGCGGCTGGCCGTCGCGCGAGGCCAAGGTGGCGGATATCGCTGCCTACCATACCGGCCCCGACGAGGTCGGAACGGTCGCGGCGCGGTCGCACGCCCGGACCCTCGTCCTGACGCACCTCATGCCCGGCTCGGACCCCGCCGACCTGGCCGCCCGCGCCGGCGCGGTCTACGCCGGCCGCGTCGTGGTGGGCGAGGATCTCATGACCCTCGGCGTCGAGTGACACCCGGGGAAAAGGAGCGAGCGATGTCGCTGATCGACGTCCACAACCACATCCTCTCCAGGGCCTGGGTCGACCTCCTCGCCGCCTACGGGGGCCAGCGATACCAGACCAGCCGGGACCCCGAGGGTCGGACGATCGTCCTGCGCAAGGGTGCCCGGTTCCTGGGGCTGACCGACGCCATGTTCGACCCCGAGATGCGCCTGCGGGCCATGGACGCGGTCGGCGTCCAGACCCAGCTCCTCTCGTACACGTGCCCGAACTGTTACTGGGCGGAGGGCAAGCACGCCGAGGAGGTGGTCCGGACGATGAACGACCACCTGGCCGAGGTCTGCTCCCGCTGGCCCGACCGCTTCCGGGGGCTGGGGAGCCTGCCCATGCAGGACGTGGATCTCGCGCTGAAGGAGCTGGAGCGCGCGGTCGATCAGCTCGGCATGATCGGCTTCATCATCCTGGCCAACGTGAACGAGACGCCGCTGGACGACGAGCGCTTCGAGCCGGTGTGGGCCGCGCTCAACGCCCGCCGGCTGCCGGTGCTCCTCCATCCGACCGTGCCGCCCGGCGCCGAGCTGATGGGCATGGACCGGTACGCGCTGGTGCCGTCGCTCGGCTTCATGTTCGACACCACCCTCGCCGTCACCCGGATGATCCTGGCCGGCGTGTTCGAGCGCTACCCGGACTGGCCGCTGATCGTCGGCCACACCGGGGCGACCCTGCCCTATCTGGCCGGGCGGCTCGACATCTGCCATCGCTTCATCCCGGAGGCCCGCGCGGGAGGCGTTACCCGGCCGCCGTCCGAGTACCTCAAGCGGCTCTACTACGACACCGTCACCTTCGACGAGCACGCCCTCCAGCTCGCATACACGCTGGCGGGGCCGCGCCAGCTCCTCTACGGCAGCGACTATCCCCACGTGATCGGCGACATGAAGGGGTGCGCCGACCGCGTCACCGCGCTGCCGATCCCGGAGGGTGAGAAGGAGCTGATCCGCTGGGGGAATGCCCGGCGGATCTTCAAGCTGTAGCCAGACCGGAGGGAGGAGTGGCGATGTCGGGGCGAATCGTCCGAGGCATCGTGGCCGGCTTCGTGGGCGCCGGCCTCGCGCTCGCCGTCCCGGCGGCGGCCCAGGGTCCCACGGTCAGCATCGGCACCAACCCGCCCGGGACGGTCTTCTACGCGGTCGGGAGCGGCCTGGCCAAGGTGGTGAGCGAGGCGGGCAAGGTGCGGATGTCGGTCCAGCCCTACACCGGCTCCAGCACGTTCATCCCGCTCCTCAACACCGCCGAGATGGAGTTCGGCGTCACCAACGCGGTGGACATGGCCCTCGCCTATCGCGGCCCCGGCTTCAAGATCGGTGGCCGCAACCCCTTCCCCCACGCGCCGAACCTCCGGCTCGCCATGCGGGGGTCGCCGCTGGTGATCGGCCTCCTGGTGCGCAAGGACTCGCCGATCCGCAGCATCCACGAGGTCAAGGGCAAGCGGGTGACCGGCGAGTACCCGGCGCACCTGTCCGTCTGGTACAACGTGTTCGGGCTCCTGGCCAGCGCCGGGTTGAGCTGGGGCGACGTCAAGGTGGTGCCGGTGCCGGCCGTCAACGAGGGGCTCGAGGCGCTCGTCCAGGGTCGCGCCGACGTCAGCGCGTTCGCGCTTGGCGGCGCCAAGGTCAAGGAAGCCGACGCCGCCGTCGGCGTGCGCCACCTCTCGATCGATTGCTCCCCCGAGGGGGAGGGGCGCCTGCGCAAGGCCGTCCCCGGCTACTATCCGCGCTGGGCCAAGGCCGGCGCCGCGACCGCGGTCGTCGAGGACACGTGCCTGGTCGCCTACGACCTCTACCTGACCGTGGGCAAGGCGGTCCCCGACGGGGTGGTGGAGGCGACCGTGCGGGCGCTCTGGGACGGGGTGGAGAAGCTGCCGGCGCTCCACCCCCAGTTCAAGGAGTGGACGCGCGAGCGCGCGGTGGATCCCGAGGCGACCATCCCGTTCCACCCGGGCGCCGTCCGCGTCTACAGGGAGCACGGGGCCTGGACGCCGCCGATGGAGCAGGCGCAAGCGAGGCTCCTGTCGCTCACCCCGTGAGCGCGACCGCGCGCGAGGGGAGCGACGTGACGCGGACCGTGATCGCGGCGCTGCTGCTGGTCGGTCTGGCGGCGTTGGTAGGGTCGGGGAAGATGGCCGAGGGCCAGGCGACGGCCGGGGCCCAGGCGACGGACGAGGGCCAGGCGACGGCCGTGGCGCTGGTGGTCGAGACGGGCGGTGACAGCACCCCGGGGGTCAAGCGGTACACGGAGATCGCGGCTGGCACGACGATCGAGCTCGCACCCGGGGCCAAGCTCGTTCTCCTTCACTACCGCACATGCCGGACGCTGGGCGTCACCGGCGGAAGGATGACCGTCGCCGAGGAAGGGCTCGTGGCGAGCGGTCTGAGCCAGACCCTCGACAGGCGCCGCCAGTGCCCGCGGACCGTCCGGCTCCGAACCGGTGGCGAGTCGGCTGGTTCGCGCTCGCCCGACGGGTTCACCCTTCTCGACCCGGCCGGCCTTCGTGGTCGTCGGCGCACGCGCCGGAGATTTCGGCGCCGTCCGCGTTCTTCGCGCGGGCCAGGCCGTGCTGGAGGCGCCGCTCGAAGGCCAGCGTTTCCAGTGGCCGGCGGACGCGGCCCCCCTTGCTGCTGGCATCGAGTACGAGCTGCGCCTGGTCCCCAGGGGTGCGGCGGGCGACCCGGCGATCCTTCGCTTCGTCGCGACGGCTCCCGGCGACCCCGCCGAGGCGCTCGTCCTCCTCGGCGTCGAATAGCCGGCGCCTCGATGAGCGCGCGCGCGGGCGGGGCCGCCGGTCATCCGGCCCGGTGGGGGTCGGCCTGACCGACGACTACGTCGCCGCCTCGAAGTTTCGGACGCTTCGCGGCCCCGCCGCCGCGCTCGTCCGATCGCTCCTGGCCGCCCTGACGCTGCTGGGGTCGCTCTGGGCCCTCCAGGTCCACCACGTGCTGCCGTGGGCCTTCTTCAAGGAGCAGTACCTCGGCCTCGTCCTGGCGCTCGCCCTCGGCGCCGCGTTCCTCGCGGCCAAGGCCCGGGCGGCCGAGCCGGGGACGGCGGTGCCCTGGTACGACTGGCTGCTCGCCCTGGCGGGCCTCGGGGTCGGGGGCTACGTCACGGTGCTCTACCCCACCATCGCGTATCAGCTCGGGATCCTGACGTGGGACAAGGTGCTACTGGGCGGGCTGGCGATCGCGCTCGTCCTCGAGGCGACCCGCCGCCTCGGCGGCTGGGCGCTGGTGTGGGTGGCCGTTCCCTGTATCCTGTACGCCCGGTTCGCGTACCTCTTCCCCGGCGTTCTGGAGGCGAAGGGCGCGTCCTGGGGCCGCATCGCCAGCTACCTCTACCTGGACACGAACGGGCTCTTCGGCCTCCCCCTCGCCGTCACCGCGAGCATCGTGGTGGCCTTCGTCTTCTTCGGGCGGGCGCTGTCGGCGGTCGGCGGCGACCGGTTTCTCACCGACCTGGCGCTCGTCGCGATGGGACGCTTCCGCGGCGGCTCGGCCAAGGTGGCGGTGGTCTCCTCCACCCTGTTCGGGACCGTGTCGGGCAGCGCGGTCGCCAACGTCGTGGTGGACGGCGCCATCACGATCCCGATGATGAAGCGGGCCGGGTATCCCGCGCACCTGGCGGCGGCGATCGAGGCGGTGGCCTCGAACGGCGGCCAGCTCATGCCGCCGGTAATGGGCGCCGCCGCGTTCCTCATCGCCGAGTTCCTGGGGATCTCCTACGGCGAGGTGGCCCTGGCCGCGGCCATTCCGGCCTGCCTCTACTACCTGGCCCTCTTCGTCCAGGTGGACCTGGAGGCGGCCAAGCGCGGCCTGGCCGGGCTGCCGGCGACGCAGCTCCCGAAGCTCCGGGCGGTGATGCGGCGAGGCTGGGTCTTCCTGGTCCCGCTCCTGGTGCTCATCTACACGCTCATGCTCGCCGGCTGGGAGGCCGGGAAGGCCGGCCTGGTGGCCGTCATCGCCACCTTCGTCGTGGGCGCGCTCCGGCCGGAGACGCGGCCGACCCTGCGGGGGATCCGGGCGAGCCTGGAGGAGACCGGTCAGACGCGTGGTCGAGATCGCGGTGATCACCGCCCTCGCCGGCCTCGTGATCGGCTCCCTCCAGCTCTCGGGCCTGAGCGGGCGGCTCCCCCTGCTCCTGGTGTCGCTGGCCGGTGGGAACGCCCTGCTCCTCCTCGTCCTCACCGCGCTGGTGTGCATCCTCCTCGGCATGTCCCTGCCCACGACGGTGGTCTACGTGACGCTCGCCGTCCTGGTCGGCCCGGCCCTGGCTCAGCTCGGCATCGTCCCGCTGGCGGCGCACCTGTTCCTCTTCTACTTCGGCATGCTCTCGCTCATCACGCCGCCCGACTGCGTCGCCAGCTACACCGCGGCCGCCATCGCCGGGGCCGACTTCTGGAAGACCGGCTGGGCCGGGATGCGGCTGGGCATCGTCGCCTACCTGGTGCCCTTCGTCTTCGCCTTCCACCCCGCCTTGCTCCTCGAGGGCACGCTGGCCGACGTCGCCGTGGCCGTGGCGGCGGCCACGATCGGGGTGGTCCTCCTCGGCATCGGCTGCGCCGGATACCTGTTTCGGCCGCTCGGCTGGGGCAAGCGCGCCCTGGCCATCGTGGCGGGCGGCCTCATGCTCGGCCTGCCCCTCGGTCCGGTGTCGCTGGCGACCTACGCCGTCGGCCTCACGATCGGGGCGCTGCTCGTCGGGTGGGAATGGAACGCGAACCGGCGCGGGACCCGCGCCGTCATGGAGCAAGCATGAAGATCGACATCTTCCCCCACATCTTCCCCCGGCCGTACTTCGACCGCATGCTGCGGCTGACGCGGCGGCGACGGCTACATGCAGAAGCGGATGCGCGGCGTCCCGGTCGCTGGTCGACCTCGACGAGCGGTTCCGGATCATGGACCGCTACGAGGGCTACGTGCAGGTGCTCACGCTCGGCCTCGCCGCCCATCGAGGCGCTCGGCCGGCCCCGACGTGACGCCCGAGCTGGCGCGGCTCGCCAACGACGGCATGGCCGAGCTGGTCGCGCAGCCACCCCGATCGCTTCCTCGGCTTCGTGGCGTCGCTGCCCATGAACAACCCCGACGCCGCGCTGGCCGAGATCGACCGCGCGATCGGCCAGCTCGGCGCCACCGGCGTCCAGATCTTCTCCAACGTCAACGGCCGCCCGCTCGACGACGCCCGAGTTCCAGCCGATCTTCGCGCGCATGGCCGAGCACCGGCTGCCGATCTGGCTCCACCCGGCGCGGCCCGCGACGTTCGCCGACTACCCGGCGAGAGCGCGCTCGAAGTACGATCTGTGGTGGGCCTTCGGCTGGCCCTACGAGACCACGATCGCCATGGGGCGGCTCGTCTTCTCCGGCCTCTTCGACCGCCATCCGGATCTCGCAGATCATCACCCACCACATGGGCGCGATGCTGCCCTACTTCGAGGGGCGCGGCCGGCTTCGGGCTCGACCAGCTCGGCAGCGCGCAGCGACGACCCCGACGACGCCGCGCGCTCTCACGCGGCTCAAGCGCCGGCCGCTCGACTACTTCAGGATGTTCTACGGCGACACCGCCGTCTTCGGCGCCGCACCACGCCCTGCGAGTGCGGCCTCGGCTTCTTCGGCGCCGACCGCGTGCTCTTCGGCACCGACATGCCGTTCGATCCCGAGAAGGGTCCCGGCTTCATCCGGGAGACGATCGCCGCGATGGAGCGGATGCGCGCCACGCCCGAGGAGAAGGCGAAGATCTACGAGGGCAACGCCCGCCGGCTGCTCCGCCTCCGGCTGCCGGGCGCCTGATGGCCGCCCTGACCGTTCTCACCGGCGCGTTCCTGATCGACTGCACGGGCGCCGACCCGCGGGAGGGCGCCGCGGTCGTGGTGGAGGGCGAGCGGATCAAGGACGTCATCCCCTCGGGGCGGGTCGGGCCGCTGCCGGGGGAGGTGACGACGCTCGACCTCCGCGGCCGGACGCTGATGCCAGGGCTGACCGACGCCCACGTCCACGTCTGCGCGGTCGAGGCCAACACCGCCGAGCAGCACCGGATGCACCCGCCGAGCCTCATCGCCGCCAAGACGCTCCGGCGCATCGAGCAGGCGCTGATGCAGGGCTTCACCACCGTGCGGGACGCCGGCGGGGCCGACTACGGCTTCCGGGAAGCGGTGGCCTCCGGGCTCTACCCGGGGCCGCGGCTCCTGGTCTCCGGGCGCGTGCTCTCCCAGACGGGCGGCCACGGCGACAAGCGCCGGCGGGCGGAGGTGACCGAGCCCATCGACGCCTGCCTCGGCATGGTCGGCGTCATCGCCGACGGCCCCGACGAGGTCCGCAAGGCGGCCCGGGAGCAGCTCCGGCGCGACGTCGACCAGCTCAAGCTGATGGCCTCGGGCGGCGCGATGTCGCCGGCCGACGAGCTGGACACCACCCAGTACACGGTGGAGGAGATGCGGGCGGCCGTCGAGGAGGCCCGGGCCGTCGGCCGGTACGTCCTCGCCCACGCCTACTCGGGCGCCGCGGTGCAGGCGGCGGTGGCCGCCGGCGTCCGGTGCATCGAGCACGGGAACCTGCTCGACGAGGCCGGGGCGCGGGCCATCCGGGAAGCCGACGCCTACCTGGTGCCGACCATGGTGACCTACGAGGCGATCGCCCGGGAGGGAAAGACCCACGGCCTCTCGGCCCATCAGATCGCCAAGATCGAACAGGCGCGGGAGAAGAGCGTGGAGGGGCTGGCGCAGGCCTACCGGGCCGGCTGCCGGATCGGCTCGGGCTCGGATCTCCTCGGCGACATGGCCGCCTATCGGACGATGGAGCTGCCGCTGAAGGCCCAGGTGATGACGCCGATGGAGGTGCTCCGGTCGGCGACCGCCGTCAACGCGGAGATCTTCCGCATGGCCGACCGGATCGGCACCGTCGAGCCGGGGAAGTACGCGGACCTGCTGGTGGTGGACGGGAACCCGCTCCGCGACCTCCGCGTCTTCCAGAAGCCGGACAACCTCCGCCTCATCATGAAGGGCGGCGTCGCCCACAAGCAAACCCTCTAGCTCTCATCGCGACGGTCCGTCCGAAGGGCCTCAGACCGTTTGAAGCGACGATGTGACAGCAGACGACTCAAGTTCTCGGGGGCGGGGCCGCGGAGCGAGCAGCGCTAGGACGCAGGGAGTCGCCGACCGCAGGCGTACTCCGAGTACGCCGAGGATCGGCGACGACCGAGGACGACGCGATGCGACGCTCATCGGCCCCGCCCCTGGCCGTTCGGCGGATGCGGGCCCTTGCCCCGGGGCGTATCGTGGCACTCAGTTTCGTGAGAGCGAATCGGGTCCTCCGGCTCCCCCCCCCCCGGTGGGCGGGGGAGGGGGGTTGGGGGGGTAGGAGGGAGGTCCCGAAGATCCAAGGAGGCCACGATGACGCCAATCGCCGAAGACTCTCCCGTGCTGAGCGCGATGTCGAGCCAGCTCGCCGACGCCGTCGAGCGGGTCGGACCGGCGCTGGTGCAGGTCAACGGGCGCCCCCGCCACCCGTCGAGCGGCACCGTCTACGCCCCCGACCTGGTCCTCGCCGCCGATCACGCGGTCGAGCGGGACGAGGACCTCGCCGTCGAGACGGGGGACGGGCGGACCCTCGGCGCCCGGCTCGCCGGTCGGGACCCGGCGAGCGACCTGGCCCTCCTGCGGGTGGCGGGGCTCGGGCTCGGGCCGGCCGTGCCGGCCCAGACGCCCCCGCGGGTGGGCCAGTTCGCACTCGCGGTCGGCCGGCCGTCCGGGGGCGAGCTGATGGCGAGCATCGGCGTCGTCAGCGCGGTGGGCGGCCCGCTGCGGACCGGGCGCGGGCTGCTGGAGCGCTACATCCGGACGGACGCCACGCCGTATCCGGGCTTCTCCGGCGGCGCCCTGATCGACGCCGGGGGGGCGGTCCTCGGCCTTTTCACCACGGGGCTGGTGGGCGGCGTCCCGCTCGCGGTGCCGGTGGCGCTCGCCTGGCGCGTCGCGGAGACGCTGGCCCGCCAGGGCTACGTCGCGCGCGGCTACCTGGGCATCGGCAGCCAGCCGGTGCGGATCCCCGCGGGCCAGCGCGCGGGCCTCGCCCGCGAGTCGGGGCTGCTGGTCGTCGAGATCGCGACGGGCAGCCCGGCCGAGCGGGGCGGCCTCCTGCTCGGCGATCTCCTGATCGCGCTCGACGGGCAGCCCGTGGACGACGCCGAGTCGCTGCAGGCGCTCCTGGTCGGCGAGCGCGTGGGGCGGAGCGTGCCGGTGGACGTTATCCGGGGTGGCGTGCGCACGACCCTCCAGGTCACGGTGGGCCAGCGGGGCGGCCCGCGCCCGTGACCGCGGTCGTGGTCGAGCCGGTGCCGGACCTCGCCGCCGCGGCGTGGGCGAGCCTGCCAGCGGTGCTGATCGAGCGGGTGCGGCCGAGCATCGTCCGCGTCGGGGGCCGGGGTCGGTCGGGCGCGAGCGGCGTCGTCTGGCCCCCGGGGGCCGTCCTCACGAACCACCACGTGGTCGCCGGCGCGGCGGCGGAGGTGCCCGTCACGCTGGCAGACGGCCGCGTCTTGGCGGCACGCGTCGTCCGCGCCAGCCGGGGACTGGACCTCGCCCTCCTCGCGCTCGAGGGGGGGGCGCTCACCCCGGCGCCGATCGGGGACTCCACGCGGCTGCGGGTGGGCGAGCTGGTCTTCGCCGTCGGACACCCGTGGGGACAGCCGTGGGTCGTGACGACCGGGATCGTGAGCGGGCTCGGGCCGGTCCGGCTTCCCGGCCGGAGGGGTGCGGCGCGGCTGATCCGCTCCGACGTCCGGCTGGCGCCCGGCAACTCCGGCGGTCCGCTGCTGGACGCCCGCGGGCGGGTGGTCGGGCTCAACGCGATGATCCTGGGCGGCGATCTCGCGGTGGCCATCCCGAGCGACGTGGCGCGGTCCTGGCTGGAGACGCCGGCGTGACCCGCGTGTTCATCGCGGCGCCGAGCGCCGCGGCGCGGCTCGCGCTCCGCGCCCGCCTGGAGGACCCCGGCGTCGAGGTCGTGGGGGAGGGGCTCGGGCTGGACGCCGCTCCCGCCCGGACCGACGTCGTGGTGCTCGACGGCGCCGGCGGGCTCTCGCGGCCCGCGGCGACGGCAGTGGCCGAGGACCGCCTGCCGGCGGTGGTGGCCGTGGCCGACGACGACCGGCTGGCCCGGGTGCTCGGCGAGCTGCCGCTGCGGGGCTGGGCGATCGTCGGCCGCGACGCGTCGGCCGCCGAGCTGCGGGCGGCCGTGGCGGCGGCGGCCGAGGGGCTGGTCGCCGTGCCGGCGTCGCGCGCCGGCCGCCTCCTGGGCCGGCCGGCCGGTCCGGCGGCCGCGGATCCGGACGGGCTGGCGGAGCCGCTCACCTCGCGCGAGCGCGAGGTCCTCGAGCTACTCGGTCAGGGCCTCTCGAACCGGCGGATCGCCGAGCGGCTCCGGATCAGCGAGCACACGGCGAAGTTCCACGTGGCCTCCGTCCTCGGCAAGCTGGGCGCCGCCACCCGCACCGAGGCGGTGAGCCGCGGCCTCCGCCGCGGTCTCATCACCCTGTGACCGAGCGGGCGGCGGGCCCGAGTCCACGTGGCGCGTCCGGCTCGCGCCCACGGCCCGGACCTCGCCGCGCGCGAGGAATCGGAGCAGCATGGCCTGGGCCTCGGGCGCCAGCTCGCCCACCTCGTCGAGGAAGACTGTCCCACCCTCGGCCGCCGCCAGGAGCCCGGTCCGGCGTTCGATCGCGCCGGAGAACGCGCCGCGCTCGTGGCCGAAGAGCTCGCTGAGGAGGAGCTCTCGCGTCAGGGCGCCGGAGTTCACCGCCTCGAAGGGCGCCGCGCGTCGCGGGCTGAGCCCATGGAGCGCTCCGGCCACGAGGCGGTGGCTCCGATCGCCCCAGCCCACTCGATCCAGGCGTTCCACCGATGGGAGGCGCGTCCCGGGCTGATCGCCGGCTCGAGCTGCTCGCGAAGCTGGCCGCCCTGACGCCCCGCCCCGAGGTGAACCTGCTCCTGTACCACGGTCTCCTGGCGCCGGCGCGCAAAGGTCGTGCGCTACGGCCGCCCGGCGCCCGACGCGGCGGCGGCGGCCGACACCTCCGCCGCGCCGCCGCCTGCCCCGCGCAACTGGCCGTGGGCCGCCCTCATGCGACGCGCGTTCGCGCTCGACGTGTTGGCGTGCCCCCGCTGCGGGGGGCGAATGCGCGTGATCGCCACCATCGCGGACCCGGCCGTGATCTGCCAGATCCTCGCGGCCCGGCATCCAGGCCGGCCCCACGGTCCGGACCCACCCGCCCGGGCCGGCGCCCCCGCCGCCATCCACTGACCTCCACCAACAGCACGGCTCGCACCGCTGCCTGGTCCAGGGGGCACATCTCCTGGAGGTGGCGGCGGCCCGTCCGGGCCACTGGGCCGCCCCGCCGTCTCACGCCCGTGCCACCTCACGCCCGTGCCACCCGTATCCCCGAGCCCCGCACCGCCAGCCCTTGCCAGCCACCCGCACCAGCCTCGCCGGCCACGCACCATCGCCCTCGAGAGGCATAATCCGCCGGCCCCCCGGGCCATGGCTGAGAAGGGGCATTATGTTGGCTACCCCCGTACATGACGTGGGCATGGCCGAGCTTCGTCCTGGTCCGCCGCCGGGGGCCGATCGGGGCGCCTTTACGTTCCGATGTGGCGCGGAGAGTCTCCGCGCCCCGTCCGATCATCCGGCACTCATTTCAGTTCGGGGAAATCTTCCTCGCGGAACTCCGTGGACGGGCGTTCCTTGGCGGCAAAACGACGCTCCTCCGCCTGGCGCAGTTCCACGCGGCGGATTTTGCCGGAGATGGTTTTCGGCAGATCGAACACCTCCAGCCGGCGGACGCGTTTGAACGGAGCCAGACGTTCGCGCACGTGGCGGAAAATGGAGAGCATGGTCTCGCGGTCGCCCGTGGCGCCGGGTGCGAGTGCGAGGAACGCCTTGGGCACGGCCGTGCGCACCGCGTCCGGCGACGGCACCACGGCGGCTTCGGCCACTGCCTCGTGTTCCACCAGCACACTCTCCAGCTCGAAGGGAGAGATGCGGTAGTCCGACGCCTTGAACACGTCATCGGCGCGGCCGACATAGGTGAAGTAGCCGTCCGCGTCCTTCGTCGCGACGTCGCCGGTGCGATAGGCGATTGTGCCGAGCGGCGCGAAGCTGCCGTCGCCCTGCTGGTAGCCGCGCATCAGACCCGTGGGGGGCTGGTCCAAGAGGATGGAGACCTCCCCCTCATGCACTTCCTTGTCGTCGTGATCGAGTAGGCGGATGCGGTAGCCGGGAGCTTCCTGGCCCATGCTGCCCGGCTTGACCTTCTGGCCGGGGAAGCAGCCGACCAACAACGTGGTTTCCGTCTGGCCGTAGCCTTCCCGGATGGTCATGCCCCAGATCTTCTGGACGTGCTCGATCACCTCCGGGTTCAGCGGCTCGCCGGCGGAGAGGAGCTCGCGCAGATTCCCCCTGTACGGGCCCATGTCCTCTTGCACCAGCATGCGCCACACTGTGGGCGGGGCACAGAAGGTCTGCACGCTGTGTTCCTTCAGGGCCTGCAACGTCCCGAGCGCGTTGAAGCGCGGCTGGTTGTTGATGAAGACGCAGGCGCCGGCATTCCACGGGGCGAAGAAGCAGGAATAGGCGTGCTTGGCCCAGCCGGGGGAAGAGATGTTGAGATGGATATCCCCCGGTTGCAGGCCGATCCAGTGCATGGTGATGAGGTGGCCGACCGGGTAGGTGACCTGGTCGTGCAGCACCAGCTTGGGCTTCGCGGTGGTACCGGAGGTGAAATAGAGCAACATCGGATCCGTGGCTTTGGTCAGGCCGTCCGGCGTGAATTGCGCGGGGCCCTGCTTCAGGCTGTCGTAATCGGTCCAGCCTTGTTTCGTGCCGACCGAGATGCGGGTGACCGAGGGGTCGAGGCCGTCGAATTTCCCCGTGTCAGCCGCGCTGACAATCACATGGCGCACGCGGCCACGGTCGAAGCGGTCCTTCAGATCCGCGCTATTGAGCAGCGTGGTGGCGGGAGTGACGACGGCGCCAAGCTTTTGCGCGGCGAGCATGGCCTCCCAGAGCGGGACGACGTTGCCGAGCATGAGCAGGACGCGGTCACCGCGCTTCACGCCGGCAGTGCGCAACCCGTTGGCGAGACGAGAGCTTTCATCGGACAGCTGTTTGAAGCTGCGCTCGTCGGCGCTGGCACTGACGATGCGCAGTGCGGGAGAGTTTGCGAGCGGGCCGCGCGCGAGTTCGGCGTCGAACCAATCCAGCGCGTAGTTGAATTCGGTGATCTTGGGCCAGCGGAAGTCGCGACGGGCGGTGACGTAGTCTTCCCGGTGGGCGAGCAGGAAGTCACGGGCTTGCTTGAACGCGGCGCCACTCATGGGGGTTCCTCCCTGGTCTAAATATTCTGGGTTCGTCTTCTAACCGTATTGTTGCCCGGGGGCACGCCCATAGTCCACGCGTGGCGTGTCTATTGTCACCGGAACGTAGGAAGTCCAAAGCACGTTTCTGCGTCCCTGCTCCGCGCCCCGTCCCCCCGCTCGCGGGCTCACGGCGTCGGCCCCGCCGCCGGCGGCGGCCCGAACGATAGCGCGGCGCTGGCGGGTCCGGCAAGGGCGGCGGGAGGTCGGGAGATGAGGTCCGGAACCCGACCGACAGGCCCGGCGGGCAGACGGTGGGACGGCCGCGGCTGGTGGTGGGCGCGATCGCGCGCGGGTCAGGCGGCGTGGGCGGGCCCGACGTGCGGCAGGCGGAGGTGCTGCTGTACACGGCGGCGGAGACGATCCAGGACATCGAGCGCCGGATGGAGCAGACCGAGAACCTGATCAGCTTCCTGCTCGGCCGGAATCCGGACGCCGTGCCGCGGGGCCGGCCGCTGGTCCAGCACGACATTCCCCCCACGGTGCCGGCGGGGTTGCCGTCCACCCTGCTCGAGCGCCGGCCGGACATCCGGCTGGCCGAGAGCCAGCTCGCGGCGGCCACCGCCCGGATCGGCGTGGCCAAGGCCGACTACTTCCCGCGGGTGCTGCTCACGGGCTCGGCGGGGGGCGGGGGAATGAACCTCAACGGGACCTGGTTCGGCCCCTTCGCGCTACTCGGGATCGGGCCCCAGGTGAGCCTGCCCATCATCAACATGGGGCGCATCGGGGCGAACGTGGACTCGGCCGAGGCCCGGGCGCAGGAGGCGCTGGTCCGCTACCGGCAGACGATCCGGCAGGCGTTCCGGGAGGTCTCGGACGCGCTCGTGGAGCACCGCAAGCGGCAGGAGTTCCGCATCCAGCAGGAGCTGCTCGTGACCTCGCTGCGGGACGCGGCGCGGCTGGCGGAGATTCGCTACCGCGGCGGCGTCTCGAGCTACCTGGAGGTCCTGGACACCGAGCGCCAGCTCTTCGACGCCGAGCTGCTGCTGGTGCAGTCCCAGCGCGACGAGCTGCTCGCGGTCGTGCGGCTCTACCGGGCGCTGGGCGGCGGCTGGCAGTCGTAGCGCCCGGCCCGTCCGCCCGGATCGCCGTCGCGCTGGCGTGTCTCGTCGTCGTCGCGGCGCCGGGTCTCGTCGTCGCCGCCGACGTGGTCCCGTCGTTCCCGCCGTCCCTCGACCGCTACCAGGGCGAGTCGGGCCTGTCGCTGTGGGGTGTCCTGGCGCACCGCGTCCGCGTCGAGGGTCGCGACGGTGCTGTTCGCCCTCGCCATCCTCCACACCTTCGCGGCCTCCCGCTTCACGGCGTGGTCGCATCGTCTCCGGGAGGCGAGCGAGTCGCTCAGGAACTCCGCGGGGTCGAGCATGCGGGCCAGGACCCCGCGGAGCTTCCGCTCGTCCAGGATGGTGGTCATGTACCGGCCCTTCACCCCCTGGCCCGGCCGGTGGACGGTGGCGAAGACGCCCGCCCGGCGCTCCAGGAAGTCCAGCACCCGCGCGGCGAAGTGAGGCAGCCGGCGCGCCACCTCCGGGGAGTAGACCCTGACGGCGCAGAGCGGCAGGAGCCCCACCATGGAGCGGACCTTGAGCCGGGTGGACTTGCCGTCGGGAAGGCGGAGGACGTCGTAGAAGAAGCCATTCTCCTCGTCCCACATCCCGTCGTCGCCGACGCGGCCCATGGCCGAGGCGATCCACACGAAGTGCTCGTAGAACTTCACGGCGAGGGACTCGTAGGCGGGGTCCTCCAGCGCCAGCTCCAGCGCGATCTCCAGCATGTTCTGGGCGAAGAGCGCCATCCAGGCCGTCCCGTCCGCCTGGTCGAGGTAGCCGCCGGTGGGCAGCGGCGCGCTCCGGTCGAAGACGCCGATGTTGTCGAGGCCGAGGAAGCCGCCCTCGAAGACGTTCCGGCCCGTGCGGTCCTTCCGGTTCACCCACCACGTGAAGTTCAGCAGGAGCTTCTGGAACATCTCCGCGAGCCGCTGGCGCGCCCGCGGGTCGCGGGTCATCTTGTAGTTGAACAGGGTCGCCCACGCGTGGACCGGCGGGTTCACGTCCCCGAAGTTCCACTCGTAGGCGGGGATCTGGCCGTTGGGGTGGAGGTAGCGCTCCTCGAGCATCAGCCCCAGCTGCTCCGCCGCGAAGTCGGGGTCCACCAGCGTGAGGGCGAGCGTGTGGAACGCCAGGTCCCAGGCCGCGAACCAGGGATACTCCCACTTGTCCGGCATGGAGATGACGTCCTCGGTCGCCATGTGGAACCAATGGCTGTTCCGGACCGAGGGCGCGGAGCCGGCCAGCGGATCGGCGCCGCGCTCCATGAGCCAGTGGTAGACGTCGAAGATGAACGTCTGCTTGGACCACAGCATGCCCGCGTAGCCCTGACGCAGCACGCGGGCGGGGTCGGCGTCGGCCGAGGGCGGGGTCAACGCCGCGTAGAACTCGTCGGCCTCGCGGCGGCGGGCGGCGAACGCGTCCTCGAAGGCGGCGCCGAACGGCTCGCCGAGCGCCGCCGGCGGGCGGTCGGTCAGCCGGAGGCGCACGACGGCGGTCCCGCCCGGCGGCATCGCCAGCGCGTAGTGGATCGCGCACTTCGTCCCCGGCCCCTCGGGATTGACCGCCTCGCGGCGGCCGTGCACCACGTAGTCGTCGATCCCGTCCTTGACGGACCGGGTCGAGCTGGGCTGGCCGAACAGCCGCGGGGCGTTCGTCTCGTTCTCGGTGAAGAGCACGGCCCCGGCGTCCTCGCAGTAGAGGTAGCGCTCGCCCAGCTTGGCGTGGCGGGCCACGACGACCGGCGAGGGGCCCTGGCCGCCGAGGAGCGCCAGCACCGGCCGCGGGGCCTCGGGCGACTTCCACCAGGTGTTGCGGAGCCAGAGGTGCGGCAGCACGTGGAGCGGTCCGACATCGGGGCCCCGGTTGGCGACGCTGATGCGGATCAGCAGGTCCGGCCCGAAAGGAGAGATCCGATGAAGGCGTTTCTCGCACTGGCGGCAGTGATGCTCTTGCTCGGGGCGGGCTGCGCCACCACGGTGCGGCAAACGGCGGAGCAATCGCCGATCATCTGTGGATTCCTGGGGGCGAATCTGTGTGCCGAGCTCAAGCCGGGCGCGAAGGAGGAAGCAGGCCTGCGCTACGTGAATCCGAAGGGCATGTTCGCCCAGTACGACAAGGTGATGATCGTCGTGGTTGGCTTCTTCGGTGGCGATCCGGCCAAGGTGCCGCCCAAGGACGAGCAGCAGCTCACGGACCTCTTCTACAAGAATCTCCACGAGGCGCTGGCCAAGCGGTACCAGGTGGTGGACGAGGTCGGTCCCGGAGTGATGAAGGTCGAGGTCGCGCTCCTCGATGCCGAGGCGGCGACGCCGGGGGTGCGCTCGCTCACGATGGTGGTTCCCCAGCTGCGGGTGCTCAGCACCGGCTACGCCCTCGTGGCAGGAAGTTACCCGTTCTCGGGGGGAGGTCAGGCCGCCGCCAGGATCTCGGACTCGATGACCGAGCAGGTCCTCGGACTCGCCGTGGATCGCCGGGCCGGGGGTGGGGCGATCCAGACCGCTGCCCAGTGGCGGTGGGGAGACGCCGAGAACGCGATCAAGGTCTGGTCCTCGCTGCTCGCCGACGGAATGTATGCGTACACCTCGGGCGCGAGGAAGCCTTGACGAATGCGGTTCTCCCGGAGAGGATTCTCACGACGCATAGAGACGGGCCATCGACGCTCCAACACCATCGAGTGCACCGCCGCGGCTTCCCCGAGATCAGTGGCCTCGCGACGGCCACCACGATTCTGGGTGTAGCCCCGCCGTTCCGCGAGGTCTCGGACGTGCTCGTCGAGCATCGCCGGGTCAGCGCAGGCGATGGATGCCCGGTACGCCGTCGAAGCCGGCGTCGAAGCTCAGGATCCGGGCGATGCCGTGGCGCTCCATGACCGCAACGTGGAGGGCGTCGCGCGCAGACAGCTGCCGTTTGCCCAGGACGATCGCTTTGGCTCGCTCCACGATGGCCAGGCTCGACCGGGAGCACCTCGTCGACCACACCGAGGAGGGCGTCGAAGGCGGGCTGGATCGCGTCTCGGCGGTCGATCGCGACATAGCGGTGCAGGATCTCTGTAGCACCTCGGCGTCGGTGACGAGGCGCTCGCGCTCGGTGATGCAGCGCTCGAGCAGTCGCTGGGCGTCCGCCTTGTGCGCATGCGTCGCGCCCACGAGGTACATGGGGATGTTCGAGTCGACGAGGATCACCCGCGGGGCTCGGCGACGTAGCCGCGCTCGATGTCGGTGAGAATCTGCTGGATATCCTCCGATGGGAAGGCATGGCGGGCGGCGGCCCGGACAGACCGCGATCTTCGTGCCGAGATCGCCGACGGGCTCCGCCGGCGCGCGGCTCGCAGCGCCTGACGGACCCATTCGGCCACGGTCATGCGCTGGGCGCGGGCTGCGCGCTGGATCCCCGGAGCTCGGCGTCGTCCAGGAGTACCTGCAGGCGCCTGCTCATGTGCTGAGCATAAGTGACTCGATCGAGATGAGTCAACCGACCTGAGCACCGAGCCACCGGCGGTTGCGCAGGTCATTGGTCGCAGGCGTACTCCGAGTACGCCGAGGATCGGCGACGACCGAGGACGACCATAGGTCGGGACGGACGCCCCCAGGCCGAAGGCCGTCCGATCGACGTAGGCCGAGCGCGTCCCGGCCGCGATGAACGATGCGACGCTCATCGGCCCTGCCCCCTACCGCATGGTGCGGAGGATCGCGGCCCGGGCCTGGGCGTCCTGCGCCTCGGTCGTCTTGCCCTCCGCCCGGTAGACGCGGGCCAGGTTCTCGAGAAGGTCGGCCGTGCTCGGATGGTTCTTCGGGAGCTGGACCTCGGGGCTATCGTAGATGGTGAGCGCGCGGCGAAGCAGTCCTTCGGCCTCCGCGTGCTTGCCCTGGGCGTCGCGGAGGAGCGCCAGGTTCGTGAGGCTCAGCGCAAGGTCCGGGTGGTCGGCGCGGAGGGCCCGCGTCCGGATATCGAGGGCGCGTCGATAGAGCGGCTCGGCGTCCGCGTACCGCCCCTGCGCCCGGTACACCTCGGCCAGGTCGTTGAGGCTGGTGGCGAGATCGGGGTGGTTCGGCCCCAGCGCTTGCTCCTGTTTCTGGAGCGTCCAGCGCGCCAGGGGCGCGGCCTCGTCGTACCGGCCCTGCGCCCGGAAGAGGGCGGCCAGGAGGCCGAGCGTCGCGGCCGACTCCGGGTGGTCGGGGCCCAGCGCCTTTTCACGGATGGTGAGCGCGCGACGAAAGCGCGACTCGGCGTCGGCGTACCGCCCCTGGTCCTCGGCCAGGAGGCCCATCCCGACCAGGCTGTCGGCGACCACCGGATGCTCGGGCCCGACCGCCCGCTCGCCGAGGGTCAGCGCGGTGCGGCCGAGCGGCTCGGCGTCGCTGTAGCGCGCCAGGATGCGGTAGACCTCGACGAGGTTGTTCAGGACCCGGACCAGGTCCGGGTGATCTGGACCGAGCGCTCGCTTCGCGACCGCGAGCGACTGCTCGGCCTCCGACTCGGCCTCGGAATACCGGCCGTGCAGCCGGTGGATCAGGGCGCGCTCGTTGAGGCTCCGGGCCGTGTCGGGGTGGTCCGGACCGAGGCTCTTGCGACGGATCGCGAGCGTGCGCTCGGCGAGCCGCTCCGCCTCGGCCCACCGGCCGGTCAGGCGCTCCAGCCGGGCGAGCGTCTCGGTGCTGGCCGCGATGTCCGGGTGCTCCGGAGCCAGCAGTCGCTCCCGGATCGTCAACCCACGGCGAGCCAGCGGCTCGGCTTCCGCGTACCGGCCCTGGCTGTCCAGGATGTCCGCCCGCACGTTCAGCGTGTGGGCGAGGAGCTCGTCGTCGGAGGGAGGTGCCTTCTCCCGGATCGCGAGGGTCCGCCGGGACAGCGCCTCGGCCTCGCCGTAACGTCCGATCGCCTGCTGGAGCAGGGCCAGCTCGTCCAGCGGCTCGGCGAGGGAGGGATGGCCGATCCCGAGCGCCTGCTCGCGCAACCGCAGGGCCCGCTCGAGCAAGGGGCGCGCCGCGGCGTAGTTGCCAGCCAGCCGCAGCAGGCCCGCCTCGATCGTGAGGCTCGTCGCGATATCGGGATGCTGCACGCCCAGCGTCCCTTCCTGGAGCGTCACGGCCTCCTTCGCCTTGGCGATGCCCGCCGCGTATTGACCGTCGCGACCCAGTTGCCGGGCCGCGCCGTTCAGCTCCCTGGCTCGCTGGGCCGCAGCGGGCGCTTGCGCCGCCAGCGGCGCCGGCAGGGCCAGGGCCAGGGCGAGAACCGCGAGAGCCGAGAGAAGTGAGAGCCTGTGCAGTGACCGGTAGGTCCGAACTGCGGTCAGGCGAGGCCGCCGGCGCGACCGATCACCGGGCGGGGGGGAAGGGTGAACCGGGGGTCCCACGGTGTTCCGGGCGCCGGCTCGGGGTCGACTACTTGTTGAGGAGCGTCGCCGTCCAACCGATGCTGGCGGCGACATCGGCCGCCTCGGGTGCGCTGCAGGGCTTACCACGGACCGCGAAGCTCCGCTTGGAGGCGCCGACGGCGCAGGTGCCGAATGGTGTCAGGAGGTCGGCGCTGCCTTGCACGGTGCTCACCACGGCCCGACCATCATCGGCGAGGCGCACGCTGACCTCTCCGTCCTGCACAGCGGCCGTTCCCACCGACACCTCGACCTCGGAGCTCCGTGCCCCCGTGAGCATGCGGGGGCCGCGGCGACCCGTCTTCAGCCACACCTCGCCCGTCTCGAGCCGGATGATTCGCGTGTCGCCCTGCTTCTCGGTCCACCGCGACAGCAACCGGAGCGTCGTCCGCTCGTTCAGCGCGAGCCGGGTGCCATCCTTGAACTCGATCATGGCCCCGCCACGGGGGGCGGTCTTGAGCAGGTCCTTCTCGAAGAGCGGGAGCGCGCCCCGACCGTCGAGCCGCTCCTCGATTCCGTCGGCCCGGATGACGACCAGCAGGACGGCGTTCTCGACGGTCCCGATGGTGGGGTTCTGGGCGTCCAAGCGCTCCGGGTGGATCCCGACGCCCAGGGCGCCGGCCAGCACCAGGGCGATCCCGAACCGCAACACGTGACCGCCGAACCGGATGCTCGACATCACCCCCCCCTAGCGGCTCACCACGACCCGGATCGGCTTGCGTCCCACCGGCACCGTCGCCACCACCTGGCTGGACCCGGTATCGACGACGCGCAGATCGTTCGACGTCTCGTGGACGACGTAGACTCGCGTCCCCTCCGGGTTCGCCCAGATGCCGTTCGGTCGCTCGCCGACGTCGATCCGCTCCAGGAACCGCGGGTTCCGGGGATCGCCGGCGATGACGAGCACCTTGTTCAGGCCGGCCAGCGTCACGTAGGCGTTGGGCCCCTGAAGCCCCTTGAACCCGAAGGCGATCTGCTGGGGCGCCGGGCCGACCTCGATGGTCGCGATCTTCTCCTGGGTGGCGGGATCGATCACGTAGATGTCGCTGTCCCCGGTGTTGCTCCCCCAGATGAGGCCGTCGGGGCCGAGGATGAGGAAGTGCGGATTGTTCCCGACCGGGATCGTCTTGATGACGGCCAGCGTGCTGGTGTCCACCACCGCGACCATCTTGTCGCCCTGGTTGGAGACGTAGGCGAAGCGACCGTCCCGGCTGAAGGCGAGCCCGGTCGGCCCTTTCCCGGTCGGGATGGTACCGAGGATCTGGAAGGTCGCCGTGTCCACGATCGACACGTTGTCGTCGGCGATGTTCGCGACCCAGGCCCGGTGGTTGTCGTTGGTCAGCGTCACGACGTGGCAGCGGCCGCCGGTGGGGATCGAGGCGATCGTCTCGAGCCGCGTGGTGTCGATGACCGAGAGGTTGCCCGAGCCGAGATTCGTGGCGAAGAGCCACTTCCCGTCGCGGCTGAGGGACAGGTCGTGCGTGGACTGGTTCCGGGCGTCGACGGTCCCGACCACCTTGTAGGTGGCGGCGTCGATGACCGTCACGTTGTTGGAGCTCTCGTTGGCCACGTAGATCCGGGCGCCGGGACGCGAGCTCTGCGCGGATTCCATCGGGGCACAGGCCACGACCAGACCGGCCACCAGGGCGGTCAAGGCCAGTCCGAAGGCCGGCGGGCAGGAACGGCGGTGCTGTCCGGTCATGGCTCCCCCTTTGGACCGGGCGACGCCTCGGTGGTGGGATTCTAGCGCCAGGGAACCCTGGGGACCAAGCCTTTTCCCGGCAAGTACTCGGCGCCCGGCGTCTACTGGAAGATCTCGTTGAAGCGGGCCTTCAGGCTCCCCGCCTCCTTCTCCACGTAGTCGTAATCGACCGGTATCAGCTTGAGCGAGGCGAGCGGCGGGTTTCCGGGCGGCGGCTCGACGTCGGCGCGGGCGGCGTAGATCCCCTCGGTCGGGAAGAGCTTCTGCACGGTGTCCCCGATCATGAACTCGGCGAACGCCTTGGCGGCGTTGGGGTGGGGCGAGCCCTTGATCACCGACGTCGGGGCGGCGATGGCGAAGGCCCCGTCGGCCGGGAACAGCGTCTGGACCTTGTGCCCCGCCTGCCGATCCTCCCAGGTGTAGGTGTCGGCGCCCTCGGCGGCCACCAGCCGCTCGCCGCGCTTGAGGGCGTCGGCGACCTGCTGGTGCCCCTGGACGATCATGATGTCGTTGGCCCGGAGCTTCCGGTAGAAGTCCCAGCCGTACTTCTGGGACAGCGTCGCGACCACCATGAGCTGGATCGCCGTGAAGGACGGGTCGGGCATCACCATCTGCCCCTTGTACCGAGGGTCGGTGAGGTCGGTCCAGTTCTTCGGCAGCTCCACGCCCTTGTCCGTCCGGACCACGATCCCGACCAGGTTCAGCCGCTGAGCGATGTGCCGGCCCTGGGGGTCCTTCACCGCGGAGGGAACCTTGTCGAAGTGCTTTGGCCGGAACGGGACCAGGAGGTCCTTCTTGATCATGGCGCTGGCCGCCGCCGGGTCGGAGATGGTCAGGACGTCGGCGACGAAGCGCCGGGCGTCCACCTCCTGCATGAACCGGCGAAGCACCGCCGAGCCGCCCGACCGGAACAGCTCCACCTTGATCCCGGTCTCGGCCTGGAACAGGTTGGCGATCTTCTGGGCGGTGGCGACCGGCGTCGACGTGTACCAGGTGACGGCCCCCTCCCGCTTGGCCCCGGCCAGATCCACCGGATCGGGGGTGAAGTCGGCGGCTCCCGCGACGAGGGCGAGCGGGCCGACGAGGAGCACGACGAGCAGCAGGGTCCGAACCGTGCGCATGGGGGCCTCCTATCCGCGATAGATCGGCGCCGGCTGGCTGAAGAACGCCTCGAGGATGTGGTGGGCCAGCCGGTAGTTCGTCTGGTGAAAGCTGGCGTGGGCGATCCCCGGCATGACCGCGAACTGCTTGTCCGGGTTCGGGAGGCGGGCGAAGAACTCCAGGAGATCCTCGAACCCGGCGATGCCGTCGTACTGCCCACGCATGATGATCGTGGGCACGGTGATCCGCTCCGGGTCCACGACCGGCAGGTTCGCGCACATGTCCACGTAGGTCCCGGTGGGGACGGAGTCGTCGAGCGCCAGGATGGCGTCGGCGAAGGCCTCGATGGTCGCGTCGTCGGCGGTGCCCGGGTGGTCGCGGGTGAAGATGCTCCGGACGAAGGCGCGGTCGATCGGCCGGCGGTTCCTGGCCCGGAACTCGGGCAGGCGCTTCCGCCGCGCCTCCAGCGTCGGGCTGCCCCGGCCGGTCCAGACGAAGGCGTCCAGGGCGAGCCGCTTCACCCGCTCGGGGTGGCGCTGGGCGAAGAGCGCGGCCCGCAGGGCCCCCGATGAGATCCCGTACATGAGCACGGCGTCGACGCCCCGGGTGTGGCGGATGTAGGCGGTGGCGGCGACCAGGTCGTCGGCGCCGGTGGCGATGTCGGCGTTGATGTCGCGGGTCTTGTCGGAGCGGCCGTAGCCTTCGTGATCCACGCACCAGGTGTCGTAGCCCAGCCGGGCGAAGTAGTCCATCACCGACGAGTCGGGCCGGCCCGGCACCTGGAGATCGAACGTCGGCTGGGAGGCCATCGAGGAGCCGTGGACGAAGACGATCGTCCCCAGCTGTCCCTCGGGCGTGCCCGCGAACTTCTCCCACAGGAAGAGCCGGAGGCCGTCCTTGTGGGTCCAGTGCTCCTGGCCGGTGATGCGGGGTTCCGCCGTCATGAGGCTGTCCTCCTCTGTGAGAGATGCCGCGCTCACCCGCCGGTCCGGAGCTGCTCGCGGAAGAGCACGGCGAGGGTCAGGCTGACCGAGTCGATGGTGGCATGGGCCAGGATCGCTGGCCAGAGGGTCCCCGCTCGCACGACCACCAGGCCCAGCGCGAGGCCGATCGCCGCCGTCTGGGCCACGCCGGCGAGTCCCTGCTGGTAGTGCGCGGCGCCGAAGATCACGCTGCTCACCGCGACCGGGGCCAGGCTGCCGCGGGACAGGGCCATGAGCCGCGAGAGCAGGAAGCCGCGGATGAAGACCTCCTCGTACAGGCCGACGAAGAGTGACATCGGGATCACCAGCCCCAGAGGGATGGTGCCGACGGCCTGGAGCAGCTGCTGCTTCTGCCGGGCCAGCCCCTCGAGGTCCCCGCCGGTGACGGCGACGACCAGGATCGAGCTCACGATGCCGAACAGATAGCACAGCAGCACCGCGCCCCCGGCGGCCAGGGCGACGCGCCCGACCGGCGCCCGCCCCAGCCCGATGCTGGCCAGGGTCTGACCGCGGCGCCGCAGCAGGAGAAGGACGGCCGCCAGGATCAGGAGGCCACTGGCCACTGGCCACAGATACCACCCGCCGGGGACGCTCGCGCGCCGCCCGCGCAACAGCGGGGCGAGCACGAAAGGCAGCGCCAGCAGGGCGGCCAGCACCAGGATCGCGAGGGCGGCGTCGGCGGCGGCGGCCGCCCGGTCCATCGGCACCCGGGGAAAGCCGGCCTCGGCTGGCGAGTCGGCGCCGGGGGCGGGGTCGTCCATGGCCGCCATTATCGCCCGGCGCGCGGGAGCTCACGCGGGAAAGACCGTGGCGTGCTGGCTGTCGAATCGCGCCCACGCCCGCTCGCCGGCGCGGAAGCCGTCGATGGACGACCCCTGGACCCGCACCCGGGTGCCGTCCTCCAGGGTGATCTGGCAGTCGGTGACGCTGCCGAGGAAGGTGATCTCCGCCACCGTGGCCGGCAGGACGGCCACGCCGTCGCCCCCGGCCGCCGGCGGCCGAGCCTCGAGGACGACGTTCTCGGGGCGGACCGCCACCTGGACGGCCTCGCCCTCTCGCGCCGCGCCGGCGCGGGCGATGCGAAGACGGCGGTCGCCCGCCAGCGCCACCAGGGCCTCCCCGCCGTCCGCGTGCAGGACCCGGCCGGGCAGGAGGTTGACCAGCCCCATGAAGTCGGCGACGGTGCGCGTGGCTGGCCGGGCGTAAACCTCGCGCGGCGGCCCGTACTGGAGCAGCTCGCCGGCGTGCATCACCGCGATCCGGTCCGAGAGCGCCATCGCCTCCGCCTGGTCGTGGGTCACGTAGACGAAGGTGATGGCCGTCCGCCGCTGGAGGTCCTTCAGCTCCCAGCGCATCCGCTCCCGGAGCTTGGCGTCGAGGTTCGAGAGCGGCTCGTCGAGGAGGAGGATGCTCGGCTCGACGACGAGGCTCCGGGCCAGCGCCACCCGCTGCTGCTGCCCGCCGCTGAGCTGGCTCGGGTAGCGGGCCTCCAGGCCGGCCAGGTTCACCAGCTCGAGCACGCGGCCGACCCGCTGGCGCGCCTCCGCCTTCGGGAGCTTCCGGACCTCGAGCCCGAAGGCGACGTTCTCGTACACGGTCTTGTGAGGCCAGACGGCGTAGTTCTGGAAGACCATCCCCATCTCGCGCCGCTCGGGCGGCACGACGGCCTCCGGCGACGAGAGCAGTCGGCCGCCGACCCGGATCACGCCGGCGTCCGGCACCAGGAACCCGGCCAGGCAGCGGAGCACGGTGGTCTTGCCGCAGCCGCTCGGGCCCAGCAGCGTGACGAACTCGCCGTCGCCGACCTCCAGGCTCAGCTCGCGCACGGCGGCCACGGCGCCGTAGCGCTTGGAGAGCCCCTCGACCTGGATGCCCGCCATCTACTGGCCCACTACTGGGCCACGGCGCGCTCGCCGACGGGGGTGCCCCGCCCGAGCCGCGTCGCCAGCGCGATTGCCGCCGTGATGATGACCATGCTGAGTATCGCCAGCGCGGCGACCGGCTCCAGGTAGCCGGTCTCGTAGAGGTTGTAGACCGCCACCGCCAGCGTGATCGACTCCGAGCTGAACAGGAGGATCGACGCGGACAGCTCCTGGATGGCCGGCACGAACACCAGGAGCCAGCCGGCGAACAGGCCGGGGCGGGTGAGCGGCACCGTGATGCTCCGGAGCGTCTTGCCCCAGCCGGCGCCGGTGATGCGGGCCGTCTCCTCGAGCGAGGGGTCCACCTGGCGGAAGGCGGCGCTGGCGGCGCGGACCGCCAGCGGGATGTAGCGCCCGGTGTAGGCGAGCCCCAGGATCGCGAGCGTGCCGTAGAGCGGGACCGGCATTCGGAGCCAGAACTGGAGGAGGGCCACCGCCACCACGATCCCCGGCAGCCCGAGCGGCACCAGCGAGGCGTAGTCGAGCCACCGCCGGCCGGGCAGGTCGCTCCGCAGGTCGAGCCAGCCGATCAGCGTGCCGAGCCCGATGGTGACCGTGGCGGCGGCGGCGGCCAGGAGGAGGCTGTTGGCGATCGCCCGGCGGGTCACGTCGTACTCGAAGAGGATGAAGCGGTAGTGGCGGAGCGTGAGGTTCTGCCAGAAGTCGAGGCCCCACGACCGGCTCAGCGAGACGGCGAGCAGCGTGAGGTAGGGCGCGGCGACGGCCACCAGGAAGACCAGCCCGCAGAAGGCGAGGAGCCCGAAGCGGGCGGGGCCCAGCGCGATCAGGCGGGGCCGGGTGGCCTTGCCGCCCAGCGTCACGTAGGAGCGCCGGGCCAGGTAGCGGCGCTGGAGGGCCAGCGCGGCGACGGTGATGGCGACGAAGACCAGCGACAGCGCCGAGGCGAGCCCGTACTGGGGCGGATAGTCGAAGAGGGCGTAGATCCGGGTCGGCAGCGTGAAGACCCGGCCGGGCAGGCCGACGATGGCCTGGGAGCCGAAGAGCGCGATGGCGTTCACGAAGGCCAGGAGGGCGCCGGAGAGCACCGCCGGCGCCACCAGCGGCGTCGTGATGGCCCGGGCGGTGTGCCAGCGGCCCGAGCCGAGGATCTGGGCCGACTCCTCCATGGACGCGTCGACCGAGGCGAGGGCGCTGGTCGCCAGCAGGTAGACGAACGGGAACGCGTGGGGCACCGTGACCAGGACCAGGCCGGGCATCGAGAAGACGTTGAAGGTGAGCGCCGGCCAGCCCAGCACGTCGCGGACGAAGCGGTTGACCAGGCCGGCGTTCGGGCTGAACAGGTAGACGAAGGCGATGGCGGTGAGGAACGGGGGCGTGATGTAGGCCACGGTGGCGGTCAGATGGATGAACCGCTTGCCGGGGACGTCGGTGCGGCTCGCGGCCCACGCCAGCGGCAGGCCGATGGCGACGCTCAGCACGGCCGTCCAGGTGCCGAGGACGAGCGAGTTCCAGAGGGCCTGGACGTAGAGGCGGCTTCCGAGGGCCTGCCGGAAGTGCTCGAGGGTGAGCCGGCCGCCGGCGGTCACGCTCCCCCAGGCGAGCGAGGCCAGGGGGAGGACGACCAGCACGAGCAGGGCGAGCGCGGCGACGCCGAGCGCGACGTGCTCGGGGGTGAGTCTCCGCGGTGTCCGGACCATGAGACGCACCGTCATTCCAACGCTCTGTTCCCTCTCCCCTCTGGGGAGAGGGTTAGGGTGAGGGGGAAGCCATGCCCCCCTATCGACCCTCACCCCTTCCTCTCCCTGGAAGGGAGAGGAGCGGAGGACTCCAGGCACGGGGAGCGATGGGCCTGGTGGGGGGTCAGTGCGGCGCTAGCTCGCCCGCTTCATGATCTCGTGCCCGCACGTCGGGCACTTGTACCGCGTGATGCGCCGGTCCAGGTCGTGCTTCCGGGCGGGGCCGGGCGGCATCGGTTCCCCCCGGCCGGTGCATTTCGGGGTCGGACACTTCGGCGGCTCCGCCATGACGGCCTCCTGCTAGGTTGGGTTCACACCAGACCGGTTGCCTACCTTACCACGACCCCCCTGGCTTGACGCGACTGGCCGCGCCCGCGTAGAGTCCGGCCAGTCAGCTTGCCAGCTCGCGTCCCGGGGGGAGGCCGCCCGGGCGCTCACCAGAAAGGAGTCGGGCATGACCAAGCGGTTTCTGATTCTCGTCGCGGCGCTGGTCGTGACGGCCTGGCCCGGAGGGCCGGCCGGAGCGGCCACGCCGAAAGACACCGTCGTGATGGCCAAGCAGATCGACGACATCATCTCGTTCGACCCGGCCGAGTCGTTCGAGTTCTCGGGGAGCGAGGCCATCGGCAACATCTACGAGCGGCTGATCGCCTACGACCTCAAGAACGTGAGCCAGCTCAAGGGCGAGCTGGCCGAGTCGTGGGGCGTCGCCGAGGACGGGAAGACCTACACCTTCAAGATGCGCAAGGGCCCCAAGTTCCACTCGGGCAACCCGGTCACGGCGAAGGACGCCGCCTGGTCGCTCCAGCGGGCGGTCGCCCTGAACAAGTCGCCCGGCTTCATCCTGACCCAGTTCGGCTTCAGCAAGGACAACATGGCGGCGCGCATCCGGGCGGTCGACGACCAGACCCTCGTGATCGAGACGGCCGACGCGGTGGCGCCGACCTTCTTCTACTACTGCCTGACCGCCGTCGTCGGCGGCATCGTGGACAGCAAGGTGGTCCAGGGCCACGACAAGGGCGGCGACTTCGGCAACGAGTGGCTGAAGACCAACTCGGCCGGGTCCGGGCCGTTCAAGCTCGTGACCTGGAAGCCGAACGAGTCCTACACGCTGGCCCGCCACGACGACTACTGGGGCCCGACCAAGGCCGTGGCCCGCCGGGTGGTCGTCCGGCACATCCCGGAGCCCGCCACTCAGCGGCTGCTGCTCGAGAAGGGCGACGTCGACTACGCCCGGAACCTGACCAAGGACCAGCTCGACGCGATCAAGGGGAACGCCAACGTCGTGGTCCAGCAGGCGCCGAAGGGGGCGATCCTCTATCTCGGGCTCAACCAGAAGAACCCGAACCTGGCCAAGCCCGAGGTGCGGGAGGCGCTCAAGTACCTGGTCGACTACGACAGCATGGAGCAGAACATCCTGCGGGGCCAGTTCATCACCCACCAGGCGTTCCTGCCCCGTGGCTTCCTGGGCGCGATCGACGACCGGCCCTACAAGTTCGATCTGGAGCGGGCCAAGGGGCTCCTGGCCAAGGCCGGGCTCCCGAACGGCTTCAGCGTGACGATGGACACCCGCAACAACTCGCCGATCATCGACATCGCCCAGGCGATCCAGGCGAGCTGGGCCAAGGCGGGCGTCAAGCTCGAGATCATCCCGGGTGACGGCAAGCAGACGCTGACCAAGTACCGGGCCCGCAACCACGACATCTACATCGGCCAGTGGGGACCGGACTACCAGGACCCCCACACCAACGCCGAGACCTTCGCCATGAACGTGGACAACTCCGACACCGCCAAGTCGAAGACGCTGGCCTGGCGTAACTCGTGGGACATCCCGGACATGTCGAAGGTGACCCAGGCCGCGGTGCGCGAGCGTGACGCCAAGAAGCGTGAGGCCACGTACCGGGAGCTCCAGCGGGAGCACCAGAAGGTCTCGCCGTTCGTGATCATGTTCCAGCAGAGCGATGTCGCCGCCCACGCGAAGGGCGTGGACGGCTTCGTCATGGGTCCGAGCTTCGAAAACAACCTCTACTACGCCATCAAGAAAAACTAGCCGGGTGGCGAAGTAACCGGCACAGTGCTCTGGGTGGCCGGCCACCGCAACCCATCCTGGGCGAGGTTTCGGAGGGGGCCGTTGAGGCCCCCTCCGATCGTCTAGCCACGTGGCGGGAGAGACCGGTCGCGCCGGGGTGCCGGCGGCGGGCGGCCGCGCGCGGCTCGTCCGCCGGGTGGCGGCGCTCGCCGGGTCCGTCGCCCTCACCTTCCTCGGGCTCCTGCTCGTCACCTTCCTGATCGGCCGCGTGGTCCCGATCGACCCCGTGCTGGCCGCGGTCGGCGACCGGGCCCCGGCCGAGGTCTACGAGCGGGTGCGGCGGGAGCTGGGGCTCGACCGGCCGCTGCCCGAGCAGTTCTGGCGCTACGTCACGCAGGTCGGGCGCGGCGACTTCGGGCGGTCGGTCCTCACCTCCCACCTGGTCCTCGACGACATCAGGCGGGTCTTCCCGGCGACCCTCGAGCTGGCCACGGTGGCGACGCTGATCGGCGTCGTGCTCGGCGTGCCGATGGGCGTGCTGGCGGCGGTCAACCGGGCCCGCTGGCCGGATCAGGTGATCCGCGTGGTCGGGCTGGTCGGGTATTCGGTTCCGGTGTTCTGGCTCGGGCTGGTCGGGCTGCTGCTCTTCTACGCGCGGCTCGGGTGGGTGGCCGGCCCCGGCCGGCTGGACGTCGTGTTCGACGACGTCGTGCCACCGATGACCGGGGTCATCCTGCTCGACTCCGCGCTGGCCGGGGAGTGGGACGTCTTCGCCTCCGCGCTGCGCCACGTGATCCTGCCCGCGTCGATCCTCGGCTACTTCTCGCTGGCGTACATCAGCCGCATGACGCGGAGCTTCATGCTGGCCGAGCTGGGGAAGGAGTACGTCACGACGGCGCGGGTCAAGGGCCTGTCGGAGCGCCGCGTGGTCTGGCGTCACGCGCTCGGCAACGTGCTGGTGCCCCTCATCACGGTGATCGCGCTCGCCTACGCCAACCTGCTCGAGGGCTCGGTGCTGACCGAGACCGTCTTCGCCTGGCCCGGCCTCGGCCAGTACATCACCAGCTCGCTCCTCAGCGCGGACATGAACGCCGTGCTCGGCGGCACGATCGTGGTGGGCGGCGTGTTCATCGGGCTGAACCTGCTCTCGGACCTGCTGTACCGGGTCGTCGACCCGAGGGCGCGATGAGCGTGTATCTGGAGAACAGAGTGCGCGCCTGGCTGGTCACCGAGACCCCGCGCTCGCGGTGGCAGGCCCGGCTCGGCCAGGCCTTCGTGGCCTGGCGGGTCCTGCTCCGGAACTCGCTGGCGCTGGTGGGGCTGGCCATCGTCACCACACTGCTGATGGTCGCCGCCCTGGCGCCGGCGCTGACGACCCACTCCCCGATCGCCCAGGACCTGGGGAAGCGCCTGCAGCCGCCCGGCCCCACCCACTGGCTCGGGACGGACGAGCTGGGTCGCGACATCTGCGCCCGCGTGCTCTACGGCGCCCGCATCACGCTCGTCATCGTCGGGCTGGTGGTGGTGATGGTGGCCCCGGTCGGGCTCCTGGTCGGCACCGCCGCCGGCTACGTCGGAGGCTGGCTCGACGCCGTCCTCATGCGCGTCACCGACGTCTTCCTGGCCTTCCCGCGGCTGATCCTGGCGCTGGCCTTCGTCTCCGCGCTGGGCCCGGGCATCGAGAACGCGGTCATCGCCATCGCCTTCACCGCGTGGCCGCCGTACGCGCGCATCGCGCGGGCCGAGACGCTGACCATCCGCAACAGCGACTTCATCAGCGCGATCCGCATCCAGGGAGCCGGACCGGTCCGCGTCGTGCTCCGCCACGTCGTGCCCCTCTGCACGTCGTCGGTGATCGTCCGCCTCACGCTGGACATGGCCGGGATCATCCTGACCGCCGCCGGCCTCGGCTTCCTGGGCCTCGGGGCCCAGCCGCCGTCGCCGGAGTGGGGGGCCATGATCGCGTCGGGCCGCAAGTTTCTCCTCGACCAGTGGTGGGTGGCCACCATCCCCGGCATCGCGATCTTCGTCGTCAGCCTCGGCTTCAACCTGCTGGGGGATGGCCTCCGCGACATCCTCGACCCCAAGGGGTAGAGCGGGGCCGATGAGCTTCGCATCGCGTCGTCGTTCGGACGGCCTTCGGCCTTTGGGGTCGTCGCCGATCCTCGGCGTACAAGGAGTACGCCTGCGGTCGGCGACTCCCTGCGTCCTAGCGCGCTGCTCGCTCCTCGGCCCCGCGCTCGAGGACTTGACTCATCTGCCATGAGTATGGCGCTTCAAGGGACCTAGCCGTGGCCGATCGCCTTCGCATCCCGCCGGCCTCGGCTGGGGAGAGACGGTGAGCGCCGAGCGGCCGCTGCTCGCCGTGGAGGACCTGTGGGTCCGCTTTCCCGGACAGCGGGCGGCGGTGGACGCGGTGCGGGGGATCGGCTTCACGATGGGCCGGGAGAAGCTCGGCATCGTCGGCGAATCGGGGTCGGGCAAGTCGATGACCGGACGCGCCGTGCTCCGGCTGGTGCCCCGGCCGGGACGCATGAGCGTGTCCCGGCTCGAGTTCGACGGCGTGAGCCTCGCCGCGATGGACGAGCCGGCGATGCGCCGGATCCGCGGCCGCCGGATCTCGATGGTCATGCAGGACGCGAAGTTCTCGCTCAACCCTGTGATGACGGTCGGCCAGCAGATCGACGAGGCCTACCGAGCGCACGCCGACGTCCAGGCCGGCGAGGCCCGGCGGCGGACGCTCGAGATGCTGGCGGCCGTCCGCATCCGCGATCCCGAGCGGGTGTATCGGGCGTATCCCCACGAGCTGTCGGGCGGGATGGGCCAGCGGGTCATGATCGCGATGATGCTGAGCCCCGACCCCGACCTGCTGATCGCCGACGAGCCCACGTCCGCCCTCGACGTCACCGTGCAGCTCCAGGTCCTCGCCATCCTCGACGACCTGGTCAGCCGGCGCGGCATGGGGCTCGTCTTCATCAGCCACGACCTCAACCTGGTCGCCTCCTTCTGCGACCGGGTGCTGATCATGTACGGGGGTCGCATCGTGGAGACCTGCCCGGCGGCGGCGCTCCACGAGGCACGGCACCCCTACACGCGCGGGCTGCTCGCCTCGCTGCCGCGGGTGGACCGGCCGGTGCCCGAGCTGGCGGTCCTGGAGCGCGACCCGGCGTGGCTCCACGACGGGGCGGCGCCGTGAGCGCCGTCCCCGCGATCGAGGTGGAGGAGCTGGCGGTCACGTTCGGGCACGGCGCCTCGGCGGTGGCGGCCGTGCGGGAGGTCTCGTTCCGCGTGGCCGAAGGCGAGGCGTTCGGGCTGGTGGGCGAGTCGGGGACCGGCAAGTCCACGGTGCTGCGGGCGCTGGTCGGTCTGGTCGAGCCATCGCAGGGCCGGATGACGGTCGGCGGTACCCCTCTGGGCCGGCGGCGGCCGCGGGCGTTCTACAAGCAGGTCCAGATGGTCTTCCAGGACCCGTACGGCTCGCTGCATCCCCGTCACACCGTGGACCGGATCCTGTCGGAGCCGATCGCCATCCATCATCTTGGGCGCCTCGGCGACGGCGGACGGCGGATCGAGCAAGCACTGGACGACGTGGGGCTGGGGGCGGCCTTCCGCTTCCGCTACCCCCACCAGCTCTCCGGCGGCCAGCGGCAGCGGGTGGCGATCGCGCGCGCGTTGATCCTCGAGCCGCGGATCCTCCTGCTCGACGAGCCGACCTCGTCCCTCGACGTGTCGATCCAGGCGGAGATCCTGAACCTGCTGGCCCGGCTGCGCCGGGAGCGCGCCCTGACGCTCGTGCTGGTCAGCCACAACCTGGCGGTGGTGGCCCACCTGTGCGACCGGCTGGCCGTGATGAACGCGGGGCGGGTCGTGGAGGAGCTGACGGTGGAGCGGCTTCGGGCGGGCCAGCCCGAGCAGCCGTATACCCGCCAGCTCCTCCAGGCGAGCCTGGGCTACGACCGCCGCACCGCCGAGGCGCTGGTCACGTTCGACTGAGAGCGTGGGAAGGAAGGGGTCCTCAGACTCCCCCTCCCCCCAGTGGGTGGGGGAGGGGGGTTGGGGGGGTGGGCGGGAGGTCCCAATCGGTCACGTGGCCATGGCCTTCCGCTTCCACAGCTCCCACGCGCGCTCGTAGGAGCCGGTCGTTGCCTCGGCCAGCCGGGCCTCTTCGGCGGCGAGGTAGGTGACCGGCCCGCCCAGCGCGATGGCCTGGCTCTGCAGCCGCGCGTTCAGCTCCATGTAGATGGAGCGGCCGACGACGTGGGGCAGGGCCGGGCCCGCGACGACGGCGCCGTGGCCGCGCATGAGCGCCGCCGGGTGGCGGCCGAGGACCACGGCGAGGGCCCGGCCCAGCTCCGGCGTGCGCACCAGCATATCCGTCATGCCGCCGGTGTCGCGGATCTCGAAGACCGGCACGCCCTCGCCCAGGAACGCGCTCATGTGGTAAAGGGGCCGCAGCGGCACCCCGCTGACGCCGAAGGGGATCACCGACGGCGAGTGGTGGTGGACGACCGCCTGGACGTCGGGGCGGGACCGGTAGACCTCGCCGTGGATGAACCGCTCCAGGTAGAGCCGCTGGCCCCGGTCGCCGTCGATGGGCTTGCTGTCGAGGTCGAACTCGAGCACGTCCTCGGCCCCGACCAGCTCGGGGGCGCGGGAGCGGGCGAGGAAGTAGCGCTGGGGGTTGGTCGGGTGCCGGACGCTCACGTGGCCGTAGCCGTCGAGCACGCCCTCGATGGCGAGCACGCGGTTGGCGGCCACGAGATCCTCGATCAGCCGAAGGTCGGCAGCCATGCAGAGCCTCCTTGTCGGGCCGGAGCGGTCGGGTCGGTTCACGATACACCAACGGCGGAGACGCTGAAAACCCAAGGCCGCCGCCCGGCGTGGATGGGCTGCGAAAGGGCGGCGAAGTGGCCGTCAGCCGCACCGACAGCCATACCTCTCAGCGGGTTCTCACCGTCTCGGACGCATCGTTAGGCAATGCCTAACGACGCGAACAGGGCCGCGAGAAACGCCGGAGGACACCAGATCACCGTCTCCGAGTTCGACACCTCCATGACTGACCGCCTGGATTCGCCCGACCAGGAAGGGGAGGGCCTTCGACGACGTGCCGGCCGTGCGGGTGGTACGGGCGCCGAGCGCGGTCGGGTCGGAGCTCGGCGGGTGTCACCCATCAATCCCGGAGGCGGACATTTCGCGGACAACGCGGGCCGGAGGCCGCACGGGAGCGGGGTTGCCCCGGCCCACTGGCTCACACGTCCAGCTGTCTGGAGACGCCAATTCGCGACTTCGGAGGAGTGGCGAGGCGGGCGGGCCCGGGCGACTACAAAACGCGCCGTGGTACAGCGCGCCGTACCGCCTCCTCACCATGGGCGTAGCCTCGGCGCACCGAGGCCCCGTATGCACTGTCCCCGGTGCCAGGCTCAGAGCGCCGTGGACGTGCCTGAGTCTCGCGTAGTCGTCAGGTGTTCCGCCTCGGTAGAGCTGTGATATGAAGGAGCAGGTCGTCATGGGACTCACCGGTCGGGTCGCCATCGTCACCGGGGCCGCCAAGCCGGACGGCATCGGCCACGCCGTCGCCCTCGGGCTCGCTCGGGAGGGCGCCGACGTGGTCGTCGCCGACCTTTACGAGGCCGGCTTTCCCGAGGTCACGCGGGCGGTCGAGGCCGCCGGCCGACGGTGCCTCTGCGTCCGCGTCGACGTCGCCGATCCCGGGGCGGTGGAGGCGATGGTGAGGCAGGCCGTCGCCGTCTTCGGCCGCCTCGACGTGCTCGTCAACGGCGTCGGCGGGAGCTGGGGCATCACGCCCGAGGACCTGACCGCGCCGCCACGCCGGGGGTTCGTCGGGCTGACCAACTGCAGCCTGGACGACTGGCGGACGATTCTTGGCGTCAACCTGTCGGGCGCCTTCCACTGTGCCCGGGCGGTCGCCCCGCACCTCGTGGAGTCGCGCGGCGGGGCCATCGTCAACTTCGCCTCGGTGGCGGCCCGGAAGGGCCTCGCGCCGGGGAGCGAGGGGAGCAGCGGGCCGTACGCGGTGGCCAAGGCGGGGATCATGGCGATGACGCGGCAGCTCGCGCTCGAGCTGGCGCCCTACGGGGTCCGGGTCAACTGCGTGGCGCCCGGGCGTCGTCATGAGCGGGCGGGCGCACCGTCTCATGGCGGCGGTGGGGAAGGAGCGCGGACCGGAGGGCGGCGTGTCGGCCGTCCCGCTCGGTCGCTTCGCCACGGTCGGCGAGGTCGCCGAGCTGGTGGTCGCCCTCTGCAGCGACGAGACGGGCTACATGACCGGGGGTGACGCGTCGAACGTCAACGGCGGCTCTTACATCGCCTGACCTCACGGGGCGAGCGGATGCAGCTGAGCGGACTCGGGGTCGGGTCGCGGTGGTGACCGGCGCGGCCAGCGGCATCGGGCGCGCCGTCGCCCATCGCCTCGCCAGGGAGGGCGTCCGCCTGGCGGTGGTCGACGTCTACCGGGCCGGCCTGGAGCCGCTCGGCCGCCAGCTCGACGGCGTGGCCGTGCGCCCGTTCGTCGCGGACCTGACCGACCCCGGCGAGGTCGCCGACCTCGCCCATCGGGTCACCGGCGAGCTGGGCGCGCCGGACTTCCTCGTCAACGTCGCCGGCGGGCCGGTCGCTCCCAGCCACGACGACCCGCTGCCCGCGTATCCGGAGCACGCCTGGCCGATCGAGGCGATCGACCCGGCCGGCTGGGGCCGGATCCTGGCCGTGAACCTCACGACGGCGTACCTGGTGTGCCGCGCGTTCGTGCCGGGGATGAAGGCCCGCCGGTCCGGCCGCATCGTCAACTTCACGTCGATCGCCGCCCGCAAGGGCAGCGAAAGGGTCGGGGTCCACTACGCCGCGGCCAAGGGCGGGGTGATCGGCCTGACCAAGACGCTCGCGCTGGAGCTGGGCCCCCACGGCATCACCGTGAACGCGATCGCGCCGGGCTACATCAACACGGAGCGCTTCGAGGCCATCGCCTGGGGGCGGAAGGAGCCCGCGCAGGAGCGGGCCCTGCTCGACGCCATCCCGCTCGGGCGCCTGGGCCGTCCCGACGACGTCGGCGGGGTGGTGGCGGTGCTCTGCTCCGACGCCGGCGGCCACGTCTCGGGGGCCACGATCGACGTCAACGGCGGCCTCTACTTCGGCCCCTGACCCTCCGAAGGCGCTACTAGCGCCGCCGCGGGGCTGGGAGGCGGCGCGGTCGCGCCCGGCGGCGCCCGCCCTTCCCGCTCGCTTGACCCGGTGAGCGCGGCGAGGATCGCGCGGATCGCCTTGGGGTCCTCGACCGTCGCGATCAACCGCAGCCGCCCGGGGCAACATGACCGTCCATGGGCCGCTGGCCCACCCTAGAACGGCGTCGCCATCCATTTTCTGAGCAATGCCCAATCTCAGCCATGGCCCCCCCGGGGGGGCTGACCTCGCTCGTCCCGGTGGGCCTCTCCATGGCCGGCCGGAACGCGATGTACTTCACCGCCGGCGGCAGCACCTCGTCCGGAAGGGGGCCGTCCACACCCTGCACGAGGACAACCCCGGGGCGGTCCTGGCCGCGCTGAAGGACTTCCTCGGATTCTGACCGGCCGGAAGGACTCCGGCTGGCCCCCGCACCGGCGGCAGACCGCCGCCGGACACGTCGGCCGCGGCGTCCCGCGCCTCCGCGCCCGACCGATCCTCCACGACGCTCGGCAGGCAGCCGACCGTCACCTGCTGTCTCCCCGGGAGACAGGGCGTCTTCTCTCTGTCATCGGGGCGTCGTTCTGGCTCGTCCCGGAGTTTGTCAATTTCTTGTGAACTGGTCGACGGACGCGACGTGGAACGCCGCCGAAGTCAGGGAAGGATCCAGGGGGCGCCCTCTCGCGGAAATCTGGCGCCCGCCGATCTTTTTCACGAGCTCCCCCTCGTCGACGTGAGTGCGCGTCGCCCGGTGGGACGCAGTGGCATTCCGTCGAGATCCACGAGCCGCGACGGGCCCGCGCGTCACCGGCACGAGCGTTGCACGGCGCAGGCCGACGCGAGCCGACGACTCGGTGGAGGGCTTCATTTCGACCGCGATCCTCTCTTCCCTCCCGAGGCGAGCTCGGCGGGTCCGTACCCGGCCGCCGATCAGCCCCGAGGCGACGGCGTTTGCGAAGGCGGGCGAGCCCTGGTACGCCGGCATCACGGCCGGGACCTAGGTCGGCGCCGCCCGGCGCGAGCCGGGCACGGTCACCCTGGAGGGTCATTGTCAGATGATCCACCGCACCCCCACCGCGCACGTCCACGAACGCGCTGGGCACCCCAGGCCAGCCGCCGAGCCAGTCCCGGAGTGTCTCGTTTTGAACAGCCAGGTGGCGACGCGGTTGCTATCTTGGCGCCGCCTGCACCTAGGCCTTTCGGGTCGGCGCTCGCCGACGGCGGCTTGCCGCCCAACCATCACAGACCCCGGCTTGCGGGCTACGAACTAGGAGGTTCGCAATGAAGATCGTCGTGATCGGCGGCACCGGCCTGATCGGCTCGAAGACCGTCGCCATTCTGCGCCAAGGCGGCCACGAGGTCGTCGCCGCCTCACCCGATACCGGAGTCAACAGCATCACCGGCGAGGGCCTCAAAGAGGCCATGGCCGGCACGCAAGTGGTGATCGACCTGGCCAACTCGCCCTCATGGGAAGACGAGGCGGTGCTGGAATTCTTCGAGATCTCCGGCCGCAACCTTTCCGCGGCGGAGGCCGCAGCGGGCGTCCGGCACCATGTCGCGGTCTCCATCGTCGGAACGGACCGGATGCCCGACAACGGCTATTTCCGCGCCAAGGTCGCCCAGGAGAAACTGATCGAGAAATCCAGCATCCCCTACACCATCATCCGCTCGACCCAGTTCATGGAATTCCTCGGCGGCATCGCCGCTTCAGGTACGGATGGAAACATGGTCAGGCTTTCGCCCGGCCTGTTCCAGCCCATCGCGTCGGATGACGTGGCTGCGCTCGTCGCCGATGTGGCGCTCGCGGCGCCACGAGGCGGCATCGTCGAGATCGCCGGCCCGGAACGCGCACCGCTCAGCGAAATCATCGCCCGCTATCTGAAGGCGCTCGGCGACCCGCGTACGGTCGTGAGCGACCCCGAGGCTCGATACTTCGGGGGCCGCGTCGAGGAGCGCTCGCTCGTGCCGCTGGGCGAAGCGCGCCTCGGCCGCATCGGTCTCGACGAATGGATCCGCCGCTCCCAGACAAAAGCCTGATCCTGCGGACGAACGAAGGAGGCGACCATGACGACCACACTCGTTGCGTTGGTTCTGCTATGCCTCATGACCGGCACGGCGATGGCTCAGCCGCCCACGGTCACGTCGCTCATGTCGAAAGATCTTCCGGAGAGTCCCGGCAGGGAAGTTCTGATGATCACGGTAGAGCATGCGCCCGGCGGGTCGAACCCTAGCCACCGACACAATGCCCATGCGGTTGTTTACGTCCTGGAGGGCTCCGTTGTGATGCAGGTGAAGGGTGGAAAAGAGGTCACGCTGACACCAGGACAGACCTTCTATGAAGGCCCCAACGATGTCCATGTCGTTGACCGGAACGCAAGCAGTACCAGGCCGGCGAAATTCCTGGTGGTCATCATCAAGGACAAGGGCGCTCCGGTGCTCCTGCCAGTAGAGTGAATGTCGAGCCTGGGCCTCCTTCCGTCGTGAGGGTCCTTCTGGCTACGCTAGCTCCTCCAGCAACGCCTTGGCCTCCTGGAGATCGGCGGTGTCAAAGCTCGGTAAACCACGCATAGAACACATGGCGGGCCCGCGGCGGCCGTCCCCGCTGTAGAGGAGCTCGGCAGCCACCAGCTGTCCCAGCCCCGCCTGCAAGGTGTCTTCGTCTTGCGGGGCGATACCCTGGACCAGGTCGTAGGTCACTCTTGTCGAAATTAAATTCAGGACAGCAGGAGCCGGCAACCTCATCTCGCCCCGGGTCCGATCTTGTCCAATACTCCAGCAAATCGCGCGGTGCCCCCGCCGGTTCCCGACCAACTTGGACAGCAGTGGTCGTAGGTGAACTCCCGCCCCAGGACCGCTCCGAGCTGCGCGACCTCTTTGGCGGCCGGGAGCTGATCCAGGCGGCGCTCCTTCCCCTCCCGGTGGCGCCCGTATTGTAGATCGAGAGCCGCGACAACGGCCGCGCGCGAGGCCGGCCCGGGTTGCCGTGTGGTATGATCCCGCCCGCGAGAGGAGGTCGTCCATCGTGATGACGGAGGCGTCGGCCGGCCGGGAGCGCGCGCTCATCGTCCGCGGCCGCAAGGTCCAGCTCTTCGAGGGGGGGGCGGGCCGCCCGCTTCTCTACCTGCACGGCGCCGGCACCTACGGGTGGATGCCCGTCCACGATCGGCTGGCCCGGAGCCGCCGGGTCCTGCTGCCCGTGCATCCCGGCTTCGGCGCCTCCGAGGGGTTCGAGGCGATCGAGTCGATGGAGGACCTCGTCTTCCACACGGCGGACGTCCTCGACGCCCTCGGCCTCCAGCGCGCCGACGTGGTGGGGCTGTCGCTGGGCGGCTGGCTGGCCGCCGAGCTGGCCCTGCGCCATCCCGCCCGCGTGGGCCGTCTCGTGCTGGTGGACGCCCCGGGCGTCCGGGTGCCCGGGGTGCCCATGGCGGACGTCTTCATGGCCTCGCCCCCGAAGGCCCGGGCGCTCCTCTTCCACGATCCCGCATCGAGCGTCGCCACCGCGCTCCTCCCCGACGCGCCGCCGCCCGAGCGCCTGGAGGCGGTCCTGCGCGGGCGCGAGGCGGCCGCCCGGCTCCTGTGGAACCCGGCGCACCAGCACCGCAAGCTGACGGAGCGGCTCTGGCGGATCCCGGCGCCGACGCTGGTCGTGTGGGGGGCCGACGATCGGCTGATCCCGCCCGCCTACGGCGAGGCCTGGGCGCGCGGCATTCCCGGCGCCCGGCTGGTCACGATCGAGCGCAGCGGGCACCTCCCGCCGCTCGAGCAGCCGGAGCGCTTCGCCGAGGTCGTGCTCGGCTTCCTGGACGAGTAGCGCGGGCGCCCATGTTCTTCGTCTGCTTCCACTTCATGCCGTGGCCGCACCTGCCGCCGGACTTCGAGCAGCGATACGAGTCGGCCTGGCTCACCTGCCCCAACAGCCTCTACGACCCGGTCCGTGGCCACGCGCTGTACGGCGAGTACCTGGACCAGCTGGCGGCGGCCGAGGAGCTGGGCTTCGATGCCATCGGGGTCAACGAGCACCACCAGAACGCCTACGGGCTCATGCCCTCGCCGAACGTCATCGCGGCGTGCCTGAGCCAGCGCACCCGCCGGGTCAAGATCCTCATCCTCGGCAACGCGCTCCCGCTCTACGACCACCCGCTGCGGGTGGCCGAGGAGCTGGCCATGCTCGACGTGATCAGCGGCGGCCGCCTGATCGCCGGCATGGTCGTGGGCCTGGGGGTGGAGGCCTACACCTACGAGGTCAACCCCACGTTCTTCCGGGAGCGGTACCGCGAGGCCCACGACCTGATCGTGGAGGCGTGGACGCGCCCCGGCCCCTTCCACTTCGAGGGCAAGCACTACGACTTCCGGTTCGTCAACGTCTGGCCGCGGCCGCTGCAGCAGCCGCACCCGCCCATCTGGATCCCCGGCTCGGGCAGCGTGGAGACGATCCGCTGGGTGGCCGAGCGGCGCTACCCGTTCATCGCCCTCCCGTTCTCGCCGTACCAGGTGATGAAGGAGCACTACGAGCTGCTGCGGGAGTACGCGGCGAAGGAGCTCCGCTACGAGGTGCCGGCCGCCCAGCTCGGCTGGCCGGTCATCGTCTACGTCGCCGAGACCGACGAGCAGGCGCGCCGCGAGTTCGAGCCCCACTTCTGGTACCTGGCCAAGAAGGCGCTCCGCATGCCGCGCGAGTTCATGTACCCGCCCGGGCACACCTCGGTGGAGTCGCTCATGCGGGTGGCGGGGCCGAAGCGGAAGTTCGTCACCGCGCTGACCTCCTGGAGCGAGGTGGAGGAGGGGCTGTACGCGGTGGTGGGCAGTCCGGCCACCGTCGTCGAGCGGATGCGCGGCGTCTTGAAGGAGACCGGCTGCGGGATCGTCCAGGGCATCTTCCAGGTGGGGAGCATGCCCCACGAGCTGGCGCTGAAGAACATGACGCTCTTCGCCCGCGAGGTGATGCCGAAGCTCCGCGCCGAGTTCGGATGAGGCTCCGCACAGTGGAGCTTTGCGACGTGGGATCTGCCTGATGGAGGGCCGTGCAAGCCTGCCCGGGGAGGTCCTCGAGGTGGCGCGCGAGGTGGCAGCGATCGTCCGGCGTGCCGTCCGCGATCCGCGCTACCGGGTGTTGCTGTTCGGCTCATGGATTGACGGGCGCGCCGGGGAGCGGTCGGACATCGACATCGGCGTCCTCGGCCCGGCGGAGGTCGATCCCGCCTCCATGAGCGAGATCCGAGAGGCCTGTGAAGCGCTTCCGACGCTCCGCACCATCGACGTCGTGGATCTGGCCACTGCGGGAAGCGAGCTGCGCCGGGCAGCGGTCTCCGAGGGCCTCGAGGTGACGCCGAGGTGAGCTCGAAGGAGCCGTCGCGGACCGCGCTCCTGGCCCGGGCGCTCGGTCGGCTCGAGGACGGTCTCGCCCGGCCCGAGGACGCGATCGTCCGGGACGCGTGCATCCAGCGGTTCGAGTTCACGTTCGAGATGGCCTGGCGGGCCATCCAGTCGCGGGCGCGCGCGGAGGGTGTCGAGTGCGTCTCGCCGCGCGACTGCTTCCGCACGGCGTTCCGACTGGGGCTCCTCGGCAACGACCCCCGGTGGCTTGCCATGGTCGAAGACCGAAACAGGACGACTCACGTCTACGACGACGAGACCGCGCAGAAGGTGTACCGGGCTCTCGGGGGTTACGCGGAGCTCCTGAAGGGACTGCTCACCAGGCTCCAGGGCCTCGAGCGGCGGGCTGCCGACGAGAGCGCCGGAGGCGGCCTCGCCGATGGCTGAGGAGCGAGCTCGCCGCAGGGAGCTGGATTGGCTGAACTCGCAGGTCCCGCCGGACGTTCGGGACCTGGAGGACCGTCACCGGGACGGCTATGTTCGCGCCCCCGTCGAGCCCGGAGAGTTCGACGTCTGGGAATCAGAGCAGTCCTGGGGCGATGAATGAGGCGCGGCGAAATCCGCTGGCAATTGGTGCGGACCATCCTGCTGGGTGAACGTTCACTCTCGACGGGCTTCAAATGAAGTGTGCTCGCTGCCAGGCGGAGAACGACGAGGGCGCACGGTTCTGTGAGGACTGCGGTGCCCGGCTGGAACTCGTTTGTCCCCGGTGTGGTGAGGTCGTCGGAGCGGGCAAGAGGTTCTGCCGATCGTGCGGGGCCGCGTTGGCCCCCGAGCCGCCCAGCCTTTCCTCGCCCCAGGCGTATACGCCGAGGCACCTCGCCGAGAAGATCCTCACCTCGCGGAGCTCGATCGAGGGCGAGCGCAAGCCGGTCACCGTCCTGTTCTGCGATCTGGCCAACTCCACGGCGCTCGCTGGCCGCCTGGGGCCGGACGCGATGCACGGTCTCCTCAACCGCTTCTTCGAGCTGGCCCTCGGCGAGATCCACCGCTACGAGGGGACCATCAACCAGTTCCTCGGCGACGGGTTCATGGCGCTCTTCGGCGCCCCCCTCGCCCACGAGGACCACGCCCGCCGGGCGGTCCTGGCCGCGCTGGGGCTCTCCCGGGCGATTCGCGAGCAGCGCTCGCTCCTCGGGGCGCCGGCGGATGCGGAGCTGACGGTGCGGCTCGGGCTGAACACGGGGTTCGTCGTGGTCGGCCGCATTGGGGACAACCTGCGGATGGACTACACCGCGGTCGGCGACACCACTCACCTGGCCGCGCGCATGCAGCAACTCGGAGAGCCGGGCGACATCCTCGTCACCGAGGCGACCGCCCGCCTCGTCACCGGCTATGTCCGGCTCGAGGTGCTGGAGCCGGTGGCGGTCAAGGGCCGGACCGAGCCGCTGACGCCCTACAAGGTGGTCGCGCTCGGCCGGCGGCGGTCGCCGTTGGAGGGGCTGGAGGAGCGGGCGCTCAGCCGCTTCGTCGGCCGGGAGCGCGAGGTCGCCACGCTGCAGGAGCTGCTGGCCGAGGTCGAGGCGGGGCGGGGCCAGGTCGTCGGGATCGTCGGGGAGCCGGGCGTCGGCAAGTCACGGCTCCTCATCGAGTTCCGCCGGAGCCTCGCCGGCCGGCGCGTCACCTACCTGGAGGGCCGCTGCCTCTCCTTCGGCAACACGATTCCGTACCTGCCGGTGCTCGACATCGTGCGAAGCAACTACGGCATCGTCGAGATGGACGATCCGGCCGCCACCGCCGAGAAGCTCCGCCTCGGACTCGGCGAGGTCGGCCTCGAGCCAGAGGCGGGGCTGCCTTATCTTCTTCGCCTCTTCGGCCTCGCGGACGGCACCGACCAGCTAGCGATGCTGAGCCCGGAGGCCATCAAGGCGCGAACGTTCGAGACCCTCTGCCAGCTGAGCCTCAAGGGAAGCCAGCGCCGGCCCTTGATCTTCGCCGTCGAGGACCTCCACTGGATCGACCAGACCTCCCAGGACTACTTCGCCGCGCTCGTCGAGGCGCTGGCGGGGGCGCCGATCCTCATGGTGGGCACGTACCGGCCTGGCTACCGCCCGCCGTGGATGGACAAGTCGTACACGACGCAGCTGTCCCTCCACCGGCTCACCGCCCGGGACAGTCTCAGCGTCGTGCGCTCGGTGCTGCCGGAAGAACGGCTCCCCGACCCCCTGGCCCAGGTGATCCTCGATAAGGCGGAAGGGAATCCCTTCTTCCTCGAGGAGCTGACGCGGGCGGTGGCCGAGCATCCGAGCCCACCGGGGGAACTGACCGTCCCGGACACCATCCACGGCGTGCTCATGGCGCGGATCGACCGGCTGGCCGAGGAGCCCAAGCGCGTCCTCCAGACGGCCTCGGTCTTCGGTCGCGAGTTCTCCCTGCGCCTCCTAGCCGCGATCTGGGAGGGACCTGGCGCCTTGGAGCCGTACCTGCTGGAGCTCCGGCGGCTGGAGTTTCTCCACGAGCGCCTGGGCGCCAGCGAGCCAACCTACGCCTTCAAGCACGCGCTCACCCAGGACGTGGCCTACGACAGCCTCCTGCTCTCGCGCCGGCAGGCGCTCCACGCGGCGGCCGGCCGGGCGATCGAGAGCCTCTACGCCGAGCGCCTCGACGACGTGGCGGAGCGGCTCGCGCACCACTACGGGCGGACCGAGGCGGCCGACAAGGCTGTCGAGTACCTGATCCGGTCGGCGGACAAGGCCGCGCTGGTCTACGCGAACGCCGACGCGGTGAAGGCACTCGAGGAGGCCCTGCGCCACGTTGACCGTCTTCCCCCGTCGGCCCAGGACCGACCCCTCATCGCAATCGTGCTCAGGCTCGCGCACTCCTTCTACTTCGTGGGCCGTATCCGGGACACCCTGGATCTCTTGCTGCGGCATCAGGCACGGCTCGAGAGTCTCCAGGACCCTGCGCTCGCCGGCCCGTACCACTTCTGGCTCAGCCATACCTACAGCTATCTTTCGGAATACGAGCGTGCGTCCGAGCTCGCCCGACAGGCGCTGGAAGAGGCCACCCGCTGTGGGGATGAGGCCACTTCGGGCAAGGCGCATTACATGGTGGCCCGGATCGGGTTGGGCGCGGGTCACTTCCGCCAGGGCGTCGAGCACGGTTCGACGCGCAATCCCGCTCCTCGAGCGGGCCGAGGACTGGCTCTGGCTCGGTCAGGCCCATTGGGCGGTGGGAGTCAATCATCAGCTCCTGGGCGAGTTCGATGCTGCGCTCGAAGCGTACGGGCGAGCGCATGCGATCGGAGAAGCCCGCGGAGACCCTCGGGTCCAGACGTATGCGGAATGGGCCAGCGGATGGGCCTACGCGACCCGCGGAGACTGCGATACGGCGATCGAGATCTGTCGCCGGAGCGAGGAGCGCTCGCGGGACGCCTACAACACGGCGGCGGCGACCGGCTGGCTGGGCTACGCCTATCTGGAGAAGGGCGACGCTCAGGAAGCCCTGCGCCGGCTCGAGTGGGCGACCCAGCAGATCCGCCAGTTCGGGTACACGGCCATCGTCACCTGGTTCCATGGGTGGTGGGGGGAGGCGTTGCGTCTGGCCGGTGACCCGGACAAGGCGCGCGAGGTCGCCATGGAAGGCGTGGAGCAGGCCTCCCAGGGTCGGGTCCTGTACGGTGCCGGCTTCAACCGGAGGGTCCTGGGCCGCCTGGCCCAGGACGCCGGCGACCATCCCGGGGCCGAGGAGCACCTGCGTGAAGCGCTGGACGCTTTCACGGCGGTCGAGTCGCGGTTCGAGGTCGGACGCAGCCATCTCGACCTGGCCGCGCTCGCTCAGGCTCGCGGGTACGGGGACGAGGTTCGCCGGCACGTCCACCAAGCCCGCGCGATCTTCGTCGCCTTGCGAGTGCCCGTATACGTGGAGCGCACCGAGCGTCTCGCCGCTCAACTGGGACTCGTCCTCGGCTCGGGGGGTGCTCCGTCAGCCTGAGCCCCGTCGTCCTTCGTTCAGATTTTGCTAGCCCCCTCCGAGGGGACATCCTAGGGACTGCAGAGGTATCCGCGAGGGGTGGGCTCAGAATGCTGCAACCCCCTTAGAACTTACTGTTCTAAGGACTGGAGCTGCCAGAAAACAAAAGGCTCTAGGCTGGTCACGCCGCGACGCACGAGATCGTTAACGCCCTTGGCACGAGAGCAGATGTGTGCCTTCGACTGCCAGGGGTTCAGGTCGATGGCCCCGACCAAATGTGGGTTCAAGCGGTTCCCTTCGGCGCGGAGGAGATGTTCGAGGACGATTTCGAACCCTGCCCTGTTGACTGACCTGTCTCGCCGCCCGACGTGGCCTCGCGGGCGGCGACGAAGTCCTCGACGGCCCAGATGCGCACTGGCTCGGCAATGCCCCGAACCGCCGTCGGCGCGAGCGCTCGCAGGGTGAATCGCGGATCGAGGGCGTCGCGGACCGGCTCGGTCACCAGGATGTTGACGCCGAATGTCCGCGTGAGGTCCTGCACGCGCGCGGCGACGTTGACGGTACTGCCGACGACGGTGAACTGCACGAGGTCCTGACTTCCGACGAGGCCGGCGACGCCCACGCCGCGGTGGAGCCCGACTCCCAAGGCGAGGGGTGGCAGTCCCCTGGCCGCGAGCCGACCGTTGTAGTCGGCGAGGGCCGCCCGCATCGCCAGCGCTGCGTGCACCGCGTCGTTCGACTGCCAGGGGTTCAGGTCGATGGCCCCGAACAGCGCCAGGATCCCGTCGCCGATCAGCGTCGAGATGTGCCCCTGGTGCTCGGCGATCGCCCGGCTCATGCGGTCGAAGTATCCGTTCAGGATCCCGACCAGCACGTCGGGGTCGATGCGCTCGGTGAGGGGTGTGAAGCCGACGAGGTCCGCGAAGAGCACGGTGACCTCCTTGCGCTCCCCTCTGTTCACACGAACGCCCCTCGCGATGACCTCCTCGATGACGGCGTGGGGCGCGAAGCGCGCGAACGCATGCTGGAGCCGCTCGAGCTCCGCCGAGGCGGTGTCGAGCCGCTCGCGCAGTCGGGCGGCGCGTCGCCGGGCGCGAAGGAACGCCCAGAAGAATGCGACGACCAGGGCCCCGAGCGCCAACCCCACTGCCCAGGCCGCCGGCGTCACGGGCAGTCCACCGCGAGGCAGAGTCGGCACACGGCGTTCGCGAGGGCCGTGACGCCGATCAGCTCGACGAGGTGGGCGTCGTCGAGCGAGCCGCTCAGGTCGCGCGCGCGCCGCTGGACCTGGACCGGTCGGTAGCGTATCGTCTCCCGGGCAAACGGCACGATCACCGCCTCGAGGGCGTCGAGGGAGCCCGAGCCGAGGTGCGCGAGCGTCTCCTCGACCTCCGCGGTCTTCATTCCGCCGGCCTCGAGCAGGCGCGTCGCCTCGCGCTCCGCGGGTGGGCAGCCGATCCCGCGGGCGACGACCGCGAACACGAATGCCTTGGCGCGTGCCGGCAGGAGGGACGACTGCCACGCGCCGTCCAGGACGCCTCGCAGAGCGCGCGCGGCGGGTAGCCCGTCGAGCAGCTGGACGAGTCCCGAATAGGGTCCGCTGCGGAGCTCCGGGGGCAGGACCTGGCGGTCTCCGCGAACCTGTCGCGCCCGGAGCCGTCGCCCGATCAAGGGAGCCAGCAATCCGAGCGCCCAGCCTCGCGAGAGGCGCTCGATCCGATCGACTGGCAAGGCGGGGATGGTCGCGAGGCGGTTGAAGTAGACGTGCGACGCCGCCACGAAGGCGAGCTCCCTGATCGCCTCCTCGCTCCAGCCGACGTCGCCCAGCGTCGTGCGATCGGCCCCGAAGGACCGCGGGTCGCCGCGCGAGATGTGGCGGGCAAACTCGAGCGCGGCGCCGTCCCGACGATCGAGCTGCGCTCCCACGAAATCGTCTTCGAGCTGGCGGATGCGTCGCTCGGGAAGGCCCTGCGCGCGCAGCAGGACGCGCTGCGTCGCGTAGCAGAAGCGGCACGAGTTGTCCTGGCTCACGACGAGGCCGATCAGATCCGCGAGGGTGAACGAGACGTGGACGAGGCGGACGCGGTACTGGTTCATCGTGATGAGCGATCGCACGATCCAGGGGCATCCCTCGAAGTAGGGGACGATCGTGGGGACCCGCCCCATCTCCTGGCGCACGTACCGCTCGACCGCGGCATCTCGCTGGGGCTCGAGGAGGCACCGCTCCCATTCGATGTCCTGTAACGCTTTCATGGTCCTCCCCGGGGGCCGGCTCGGAGCCCGGGGGATATTATAGGAGAGGGACGGGAGACGGTCAGTTCGTCGGACGTATCCCCCGAAATCGAGGCCCGAGCTATGCTGAGCCAGAGCGGTTTCGACTGGGGGCTGGTATCAAGGCTCCACCACATCGAGCGGGACACCACCGCGCCTTTCCCGGGCGCATTTTCTGCTTGACAGGATTTCCGATCGTGAGCTGAGGGAAGTCGCGGCCTCGGCCTGGGACCTCACTCAGCGGGTCGAGCCGGCCCGCAGCCCCGCGCGCCGCCGGCGCCGAGCCGAAAATCATTCCAGTTCGACGATCCGACGTCAGGAGCGCTCCCAGGTGGCCCGAAATTCGGGTGCTAGAGTGCGAGCCAGGAGGCTCGCCATGCATCTTGCGACGACGCTTGCGCCTGCCACCAGCGCGGCTGATCTCGACCGGCTCGGCGACGAGATCGCCGAGCTCTCCGCGCACCTCGACGCCGCCACCGCTCGACTGCTCACCCTGCTCCGCGAGTTCGACGCCCGGGGCGGCTGGGCCAACGGGGCCCGCTCCTGCGCCGAGTGGTTGAGCTGGCGGGTCGGGCTGGATCCGGGGGCGGCCCGGGAGCGGGTGCGGGTGGCGCGGGCGCTGGGTGCGCTGCCCCAGCTCGCGGCGGCCCTGGAGCGAGGGGAGCTGTCGTACTCGAAGGTTCGCGCCCTCACGCGGGTCGCCACGCCGGAGACGGAGGCGCGCCTCCTGGCGGTGGGGCGGGCGGGGACGGCGGCGCACGTGGAGCGGATCGTGCGGGCGTGGCGGCGGGTGGACCGGCAGGTGGAGGGGCGGGAGGCGGCGGCGCGTCACCGGGGCCGGTCGCTCCAGGTGTACCCGGACGAGGACGGGATGATGGTGGTGCGGGGGCGGCTGGAGCCGGAGGTGGGGGCGGTGCTGGTGCGGGCGCTGGAGGCGGCGCGGGAGGCGCTGTATGCGAAGGCTCGGGCGACAGCCGACACGGCGGTCGAGGCGGACCCGCCGACGCACAGCCAGCAGCAGGCTGACGCGCTGGCGCTGGTGGCGGAGACCGCCCTCGCGCAGGGGCTCGATCCGGGCGCGGGGAGCGAGCGGTACCAGGTGGTGGTCCACGTGGACGCCGCCGCGCTGGCCGACCCCGAGCAGCCGGGGCAGTCGGCCCTCGAGGACGGCGTGCGCGTTTCTGCAGAAACGTCGCGGCGCCTGGCCTGTGACGCGACCCGGGTGGTCATGCACCACGCCGGGGATGGGCAGGTGCTCGACGTCGGGCGGCGCACGCGGGCGATCCCGCCGGCGCTGCGCCGGGCGCTCCAGGCGCGGGACCGGGGGTGCCGCTTCCCGGGCTGCGGGGTGCGCCACGCCCAGGGGCATCATCTCCAGCACTGGGCCAACGGCGGCCCGACGCGGCTCGACAATCTCGCGCTTCTGTGTCGACGCCATCACGGCGCCGTCCACGAGGAGGGCTACCAGGTCGAGCGGGAGGCCGACGGGACGCTGCACTTCCGCACGCCGCGGGGCCGGCCGATCCCCGAGGTGCCGGCGCCGCCGGGGGTGCCGTCCGACCCGACCTGGGCGCTGGTCACGGCGAATCGAGCGCGCGGCCTGGCGATCCACGCGCGCACGGGCTGTCCGAGCTGGCTTGGCGAGCGGCTGGATCTCGGCTGGGCGATCGACGTCCTGCACCCCGCGGCCAATCCGCTCGAGTCCCGCCTTGCCGGCCGCTCACCTGGGGACTGAGACGCATGACTCCGCCGCGCGCCCCACGCGGGTAGCGCGACCGCGTGCTGCTTCGACTGGGTGCTTCGACTGGGTGCTTGACCCGGCCGGGTCCCGGCGGCTAAGCTTTCCGCACTTCCGCTCCCCGCCACCTCCAACCCGGAGGGGAGGCCGCCGATGAAGTTCGGCATCGATTACTTCCCCGACGCCCACCCGGACCGGGTGTCCGGCCAGCAGTACTTCGCGGACGTCCTCGACCTCGCCGAGGACGCCGACCGGCTGGGCTACGACAGCGTCAAGATCGTCGAGCACTACTTCACCTCCTACGGCGGGTATTGCCCCGACCCCTGCCTCTTCCTGGCCGCCGCCAGCCAGCGGGCTCGGCGCCTGCGCCTGGTCACCGGGGCCGTGCTGCCGGTGTTCAACCACCCGCTCAAGCTGGCCGGCCAGCTCACCATGCTGGACGCCATCAGCGGGGGCCGCCTGGACGCCGGCGTCGCGCGGGCGTTCCTCCCCTACGAGTTCGACGCCTTCGGGATCTCGATGGAGGAGAGCCGGGCCCGCTTCGAGGAGGGGATCGAGGCGCTGATCCGGCTGTGGACCGAGGAGAACGTCACCTTCGAGGGGAAGTTCCACCGGTTCAAGAACGTCACGTCGCTCCCGCGCCCCACCCAGCAGCCCCATCCGCCGATCTGGGTCGCCGCGGTGGTCACGCCGGAGTCCTTCACCTGGACGGGCCAGAAGGGCTACTTCCTCATGTGCGTGCCCTACATCGGCGAGCACCACGAGCTGGCCGAGAAGCTCCACCTCTACCGCCAGGCCTACCGCGATCACGGCCACGAGGCCCGCCGGCCGCCGGAGGTGATGATGGTGCTCCACCTCTACGTGGCGCCGACGCGGCGGGAAGCCCGCGAGGAGTGCCGCCCCTACATGGAGCAGTACCTCCGGAACTTCCGGGCCTCGGCGAAGTCGTGGACGGGGCGGCAGTCCGGGCAGTACAAGCCGTACTCGGCGCTGGAGCAGATGCTGAACGACATCACCTACGAGCGGGTGCTCGACGAGACGCGGGCCATCATCGGGGATCCCGACGACGTCGCCCGCCAGCTCAACTACATCCGGAGCACGTTCGGCGAGGTCTACCCGACGTTCCAGATCAACTTCGGCATGATGGAGAAGGCGAAGGCGCGCCGGAGCATCGAGCTGTTCGCCCGCCACGTCATGCCGCACTTCCGCTGAGAGCGTGTAAGAGAATCCGCTCCTCCGACCCCCCTCCCCCCCGGTGGGTGGGGGAGAGGGGGCTGGGGGGTGGGCGGGAGGTCCCAATGGATGCGAGCACCGCGACGCCGACCGCCGAGGCGACCGAGTTCTACCGGGAGCTGGAGAAGCAGCACCTGGTGGCGCTCTGGAACGTCAGCAAGAGCCTCTTGCCCAAGGAGCCGAAGAGCCGGTGCGTCCCCCACCTCTGGCGCTGGGACACGCTGCTGCCGCTGGTCCGGCGGGGGGCGGAGGTGTCGGGGCTCTCCCGCGCGGCCGAGCGGCGGGTCCTCGGCTTCATCAACCCCGGGCTGCCCGACCGGTTCGGGGCCACCCACACGCTCTGGGCCGGCTTCCAGTACGTGCTCCCCGGCGAGGTGGCGCCGGCCCACCGCCACTCGCCGGCGGCGATCCGCTTCGTGATCGAGGGGCAGGGCGCCTTCACCACCGTGGACGGGGACAAGTGCGTGATGGGGCCGGGGGACCTCGTGCTCACGCCGCCCTGGACCTGGCACGATCACGGGAACGAGAGCGCCGAGCCGATCCTCTGGCTCGACGGGCTCGACCTCCCCATGGTGGCCGAGCTGGAGGGGCAGTTCTACGAGCCCTTCCCCGCCGAGGCCCAGCCGGTCGGCAAGCCGGTCGGCGACTCCGAGCGCCGCTACGGGGTGGGCCAGCTCCGGCCGACGTGGGAGAAGTGGGCGGGACCGTTCTCGCCGCTCCTCAACTACAAGTGGGCGAAGACCGAGGAGGCGCTCCGCCGGCTGGCGTCGGTCGCCGGCGCCGGCAGCCCCTTCGACGACGTGGCGATGGAGTACATCAATCCCCACACCGGGGGACCGATCATGCCGACCCTGGCCTGCTGGGCCCAGCTCATCCGACCGGGAGTGCGGACGAGGGCCCACCGGCAGACCGGCAGCGCCGTCTACCTGGTCTTCGAGGGGCGCGGCTCGAGCGTGATCGACGGCCAGCGCTTCGACTGGCGGAAGGGCGACCTCTTCGTCGTCCCGACCTGGGCCTGGCACGAGCACGCCAGCGCCGAGGGGGAGGCGATCCTCTTCTCGGTGCAGGACACACCGGTCATGCAGGCCCTCGGGCTCTACCGCGAGCAGGCCTACCGGGAGCACGACGGGCACCAGCCGGTCACCGCTGTCTTCCAGGGCTAGCGGGCGGGGCCGATGAGCGTCGCATCGCGTCGTCCTCGGTCGTCGCCGATCCTCGGCGTACTCGGAGTACGCCTGCGGTCGGCGACTCCCTGCGTCCTAGCGCTGCTCGCTCCTCGGCCCCGCCCCGGGACGACAGGACCCGTGAGGCTACGACGGGTTCGTCAAGAGGGCCACGCCAGGACTGCGAGCGTGTCGGCCGCGAGGGGGAGGCGGCGATGAGACTGGTGGTCTTCGACGACAACCGGCTCGGCGTGCTGCGAGACGGCGCGGTCGTGGACGTGAGCGACCTGGTCGGCGCCGGGGCCGCCGACTGGCCACCGGTCTTCCTGCTGCGCGCGATCGCAGGGTTCGACCGGCTGCGCCCCCGGCTGGAGGAGGCCGCGCGGAGCCGCCCCGGCGTCCCGCTGGGGCAGGTCCAGCTCCGGGCCCCGGTGGTCTTCCCGAGCAAGGTCATCGCCGCCCCCGTCAACTACCGGGCGCACATCGAGGAGATGCGCCCGCTCATCAAGGGCGAGCTGCACGCGATCGAGAAGTACGGCGTGTTCCTCAAGGCCCCGTCCTCGGTCGTGGGACCCGGGGCGACCGTCGAGCTGCCATTCCCCGACCGCCGCACCGACCACGAGGTGGAGCTGGGGGTCGTGATCGGGAAGACCGCCCGCAACGTGGCGGCGGCCGACGCGATGGCCCACGTGTTCGGCTACACCGGCGTCATGGACATCACGGTCCGCGGCGACGAGGATCGCTCGACCCGGAAGTCGTTCGACACCTTCACGCCGGTGGGGCCCGTCCTGGTCACCGCGGACGAGATCCCCGACCCCCACGGCCTGCAGCTCCGGCTGTGGGTCAACGGCGAGCAGCGGCAGAACGGCAACACCCGGGACATGATCTGGAACGTCCCCCGGCTCATCGAGTACGCCTCCCACGTCATGACGCTCTATCCGGGTGACCTCTTCTCCACCGGTACCCCGGAGGGGGTGGGGCCGCTCAGGCCGGGGGACGAGGTGACGCTCGAGATCGAAGGCATCGGCCGCATGTCGGTGAAGGTGGAACTGCGCAAACCCTGAGCGCGGGAGGGGGCCATGCTGCAACAGCTCGACGGACTCCGGAAGTGGGGTCACCTGCTTCTCCAGCTGTTCCTCGGGTTCATCTTCGTCATGCACGGGGCCCAGAAGCTCTTCGGGCCCTCCTTCTACGGGTTCCCGTGGGAGGGGTACGTCGCGTACTTCAACAAGCTCGGCATCACGCCGGCGTCGTTCTGGGTGTGGGTCGTCACCATCACCGAGTTCTTCGGCGGCATCTCCCTCTTCCTGGGATTCCTGACGCGCTTCTGGGCCGCGGGTCTTGTGATCGACATGGCCGTGGCCATTCTCAAGAACCACATCAACGTCGGGTTCTTCTGGCTGACCCCGGGGGGCGGCCTGGAGTTCCCCTTGACGCTCGGCGTCGTGGCGCTGGCCCTGGTCTTCATGGGGCCGAGCTTCCTGGCGGTGGACCGGGCGATCGGCCTGGAGCGACGGACACCATAGGAGGACGGGAATGAGCCAGGTGAGACGACTTTCCGGGGTGCTGCTGGCACTGGCCGTCGGGCTCTCCCTCGTCCCGCTCGCCGAGGCCCAGCGCCCCGACCGGATCAAGATCGGCGGCACCGTCGCGGTCACCGGCCGCTTCTCCTCCGACTGGGGGCCGGGGATCATCGAGTTCATGAAGGCCTGGGAGAAGCTGGTCAACGGCGAGGGCGGCGTCTTCGTCAAGGAGTACAACGCCAAGCTCCCCATCGAGCTGGTGCTCTACGACGACGAGTCGAGTCCCGACAAGTCGGTGGAGCTGTACGAGAAGCTGGCCGCCGTCGACCGGGTCAACCTGTTCATCGGGCCCGGATCGAGCCCCATCACCCTGCGGGCGTCCACGGTGGCCGAGCGGCTCAAGATCCCGATGCTCCTGGTCGAGGCCAACAGCCCGATCATCTACACGCGGGGCTTCCAGTGGATCGCCGGCGTCGACCGGCCGGCCCAGTACTGGGCCATCCCGTACTTCGACGCGATCAAGGAGCTCCGCGAGAAGGGGGTGGCCAACTACCGGACGATCGCCTTCCTGGTCGAGGACAATCCGCACACCAAGGACGTCGCCGAAGGCGCCATCGAGCAGGCCAAGCGGATCGGGCTGGAGGTCGTGGCCACCGAGTCGGTGCCCTTCCAGACCAGCGACTTCTCGGCGGTCATCGCGAAGTTCAAGCAGCTCAATCCCGACATCGTCTACTCGTCGGGCTGGACGGTGACCAGCGTGCCGTTCGTCAAGCAGGCCCACGAGCTGGGGCTCAAGCCGAGGGAGCTCCACGTCATCCACCTGGTGCCGGAGTTCGCCCAGCAGGTCGGTCCCCGGCTGGCCGAGGGCGTGACCGGGGAGACCCACATCGCCCGGAAGCACCTGGACCAGCGCTACCTGGCGATCCTCAAGCAGCTCAACGTCGACGACCCGTACCCGTACAAGTCCCTCGTGCTGCCGATCCGCTACCTGGCGCTGGAGACGCTGCGGCGCGGGATCGAGGCCGCCGGGACCCTGGACCACGAGCGCTTCATGGCCTCGCTGCGCACGCTCCAGTTCGAGACGCCCCACGGCCCGCACCGGTTCAACTACAACGTGAAGCTCGGCACCCGGGTGCTGAACGGCATGGGGGAGAAGTACCTCTACGCGGGCCAGTTCCAGAGCGGGAAGATCGTGATCTTCGGCCCGCCGGCGGCGGCGGACGGGGCGTACCGGCCGACGCCGCGGCCGTAAGGCCGGGGTGGCCCTTCTCGAGGTCGACGGCGTCGCCAAGCGCTTCGGCGGGGTCCAGGCGCTCGGCGGCGTGACCCTGGACGTCGACGCCGGGAGGATCGTCGGGCTCATCGGCCCCAACGGGGCGGGGAAGACCACCCTCTTCCACGTCATCTCCGGCGTGCTCCGCCCCGATCGCGGTCGCGTCGTGTTCGGCGGGCAGGAGGTGAGCGGCCTCCCGCCCCACGCCGTCTGCCACGCGGGGATCGCCCGCACGTTCCAGCTCGTCCAGCCATTCGCCCGCCTGTCGGTGCTGGAGAACGTCGCGGCCGGCTGTCTCTTCGGCCGGCGCGGGGTGGCGGCGCGGCTCAGCCGGCGCCAGGCCGAGGCCCGGGCGCGGGACTTCCTGGACTACGGCAAGCTCGGCGCCAAGGCCGACCGGCCGGCCGGCACGCTCACCCTCTCCGAGCGGAAGCGCCTGGAGATGGTGCGGGCCCTCGCCACGGGGCCGGACCTCCTGCTCCTGGACGAGGTCCTGGCCGGCCTCAACCCGCAGGAGACCGAGGAGATGACCGGGATCGTCCGCCAGCTCCGGCGGGACCTCGGCCTCGCGATCCTCCTCATCGAGCACAACGTGCGGGCTGTCATGGCGCTCTGCGAGACCCTGGTCGTCCTCGACTACGGCACCGTGATCGCCCGCGGCGAGCCCGCCGCGGTGGCGCGCGATCCGGCCGTCATCGCCGCCTACCTCGGTGATCGCCGGACTCCTCCTTCGTCCTCTCCGCCACCGGGTCCTTCCGCTCCCTCTCCCCCCTCGGGGGAGAGGGCAGGGTGAGGGGGTCCCGGCGGGGCAATGCTCGAGGTCCGCGACCTGACGGTCGCCTACGGCGACCTGCGCGTCCTCTGGGGCATCGGCTTCACGGTCGGCGCGGGCGAGCTGGTGGTGCTCATCGGTCCCAACGGCGCCGGGAAGAGCACGGCGCTCAAGGCGATCGCCGGGCTCATCCCGGTGGAGGCGGGCGAGGTGACCCTGGAGGGCCGGAGCCTCCTCGGCGAGCCGCCCCACACCCGGATCCGGCGAGGGCTCTCCCTCGTTCCCGAGGGACGCGGCCTGTTCCCCGCCATGACCGTCGAGGAGAACCTCGAGCTGGGCGGCTTCGCGGTGCCCCCGCCCGGAGGCCTGCGGCCGGCCCTGGAGCGGATCTACGCCCTGTTCCCCATCCTGGCGGCGCGCCGGCGCCAGCTCGCGGGCACGCTCTCCGGCGGCGAGCAGCAGATGCTGGCGATCGGCACCGGGCTCATCGCGCGGCCCCGGCTCCTGGTGCTCGACGAGCCCTCTCTCGGGCTCGCGCCCCTCGTCGTGGACCAGCTCTACGACGCCGTCAGCCGGCTCAAGCGGGACGGCCTGACGATCCTCCTCGTGGAGCAGCAGGTCTTCCTGGCCCTCGGGCTGGCCGACCGCGCCTACGTTCTGGAGACCGGCCGCATCCGCCAGGAGGGGACGGGGGCCGCCCTGCTGGCTGATGCCCACGTCCAGGAGGCATATCTCGGGGTGGCGCCCGGGCTCGGATGACGACGCAGACGCTGCTGGATCTGCTGCTGGGCGGCGTCTCCCTGGGCGGCATCTACGCCCTCGTCGCGTTCGCCCTCTCGCTCTCGCTGGCCACGACCCACGTCCTGAACGTCGCCCACGGCACCTTCATGGTACTGGGGGCCGCGCTGGCGACGCTCGTCTTCCGCGTGGTCCCGCTTGCCTGGCCCCTGGCGATCCTGACCCTGCTGGTCGGCTTCGCCCTGCTCGGGCTCGCGTTCGAGGCCGCCTTCGTCCGCCCGTTCGCCGGCCGGTCCCCGGATCAGATCCTGGTGGGCTCCATCCTGGTGACGTTCGGCTTCGCGCTTGCCGTCGAGGCGCTGCTCGGCTACTACTGGGCCCGCCTCGTGGAGCCCCAGCCGTCCTTCTCGCTGACGTTCCCGCTGGCCCGCGTGAGCTTCCTCGGCGTCGCCGTCTCGGGCACGCGCCTCACGATCCTGGCGGCGGCGGCCGTGGCCATCGCGGCCTTCCACCTCTTCCTCCGCCGCACGCCGCTGGGCCGGGCGGTGCGGGCCCTCGCCCAGAACTACACGGGGGCGGTGATCCTCGGCGTGAATCCCCGCGTGGTGTCCCTGACCATCTACCTCTGCGGCATCGTGGCGACCGCCGCCGCCGGCGTGCTCCTGTCCCTCGCCATCCCCCTCGAGCCGTACTCGGGACTCCGCCTCACCCTGGTGGCCATGACGATCGTCGTGATCGGAGGCGTGGGGAGCCTGCCCGGCGCGCTCGTCGGCGGGGGCCTCCTCGGCATGGCCGAGGTCGTCACCGCCTACGTGCTGGGCTCGGTGTGGGCGCCGGTGGTGTCGCTCCTCGTCTTTTTCTCGGTCCTGGTGGTTCGCCCGGAGGGGTTGTGGGGCCGCCGGGCAAGTTGACGTCGGTTCTTGGCGCCCTCGCGCTGGCGGTGGCGCTCCTGATCCCGGTGCTCGGGACCCGGGACCTCGTCACCGCGACCTTTTTCACCTTCCTCTACGTCATTTTGGCGCTCAACTACGACATCCTGGGCGGCTTCCTCGGCTACATGAGCCTGGGCCAGGGAGCCTTCTTCGGGCTGGCGGCTTACGCGACGGTGCTCCTGCTCAACAGCGGGCGCCTCGACCCTCTCGGCCGTGCGGACATGCCGGTCGCCGTCCTGCTCGCGACCGCCCTCACCGCCGTGGTGGCGCTCGGCTTCGCCTATCCATTGTTCCGGCTGAGCGGCGCCTACTTCGCGATGGCCACCTTCGCGATGGTCCTCCTCATCCGGCAGTTCATCCTGAACCTCCCGGAGGTTACGGGCGGCTCCTACGGCGTCTACGTGAACCCCCGTCACTACCTGGCGCTGCCGGTGGCCTACGGCCTGGCCCTCGGGCTCCTGCTGGCCTCGATCGCCCTCAACCGCGCCATCGCGCGGAGCCGGATCGGCCTGGCGGTGACCGCCATCCGGGACAGCGAGCTGGCGGCGTCCACGATCGGGCTCGACGTCTTCCGGGTGAAGCGGCGGATGCTGGTCCTGAGCGCGGTGCCATCGGCGCTCGCCGGCGGGGTCTTCGGCCTCCAGGCCGGGTACATCGACGTGGACGCGGCCCTCGGGGTGGACAAGACGCTCCTGCCCGTGATCATGGCGCTCATGGGTGGGAGCGGGCGGGTAGCCGGGCCGCTGGTGGGCGGGCTCCTGGTGCGCGCGATCGACGTGCTCCTCAAGAACTACCTGCACCTGACGGTGCCCGCGCTGGCGGTCTACGGCCTCATCCTGCTCGGGATCGGGCTCCTGATGCCGGAGGGGATCCTGAACTACGCGGGGCGGCGGCGCCCGGCCGCCCGCCCCGTCTGACCGCTACGCACCCAATCGCGTCAGCGGAAGATCCCGGATTCTTCAGCGCCGCACTTGTGATGCAGGGTGTTCGCGTTTTGATCTCCATAGGTCGGCCGTGGGAGCTTTCGTTCAACATCAAGGATGGCGACTCTTTGTTTCTCGCAGCTGAAAGCGAAGGCGAGGCGGCCTCGCTGAAGTGCGAAATTCTGCTCGATGGTGCCAGCGTCACCGCTTCAGAGCCTGGCGGATCGGGGTCGGGTGTCGTCTGTACCGCCATTGCTAGCCGTGACTGATCGCCAGCAGCACGAGAAGGCAGCGCAGATCGACGCGTACGACGGCCGGCTAGGGTGATTCCCCCGTCAGGGCGCAGAGCTCGAGCTGGTGGCCGTCGGGATCCGTGAAGTACACGGACCTCGCGGGCATCCAGGCGTGGACGTGGGGTCCGGTGACCGTCACGCCGCGCTCCCGGAGAAGCGCGGTCGATCGCTCCAGATCGGCTTCGACGACGACGAACGCGAGGTGCTGGGTCGGCCAGTCGGTCCGGTCCTCCTGGAGCACGATCATCCCGGCCTGGCCTCCCGCCCGGAGGAACAGCCACTTCCGCTTCTCGTCGCGCAGGCCCACCGCCAGGCCGAGGACGTCACGGTAGAAGGCCTCGGCCGTCGGGAGATGCTTCACCCGGATCGCGACCTCGTAGAGACCACGAATCGGGATCATCGGACCCGTCACCGTGGGCCCCAGACCTTGCGGGCCGTGTCCACCACCAGCTCCAGCTTGCGCCACTGCTCGTCGTGCGACAGCAGGTTGCCGGCCGCCACCGAGGCGAAGCCGCACTGCGGGCTCAGGGCCAGGTCCTCCAGCGGCACGTGGCGAGCCGCCTCGTCGATGCGCCGCCGCAGCTCGTCCTGGGGCTCGAGCCGGGGCTCCTTGGTGGTGACCAGGCCCAGCACGACCGTCTTGCCCCGCGGCACCAGCCGCAACGGCTCGAACCCGCCCGCGCGCTCGCTGTCGTACTCGAGCAGGAAGGCGTCGACGTCCAGCGTCCCGAAGAGCCGGTCGGCGACGGCGTCGTAGGCTCCCTCGGTGTACCAGCGGCTCCGGTTGTTCCCGCGGCAGACGTGGAGCGCCCGCGTGAGGCTGCCGCGCCCCGCGGTCCCGAAGACCGCGTTGTCCCCGGCGATCGCCTCGTCGAGCGCCCGGTCCGGATCGACGCCGGCCTGCCGCATCCGCTCGCGCGCCCGGGGGTCCAGGTAGTGCGAGTAGTACGGCGCGTCGAGCTGGACGTACGCCACGCCCTCGTCGGCGAGCCACTCGATCTCGTCGCGGACGATCGCCACGAGGTCCGCGAGCAGCTCGCCGCGGGTCGGGTAGACGCGGTCGGTGACCCCGGCCTTGTAGCTGGACACCAGGAAGTTTGACGGCGCCGGCAGCGTGACCTTGAACGGCCCCCGCGCGTGCGCTTTCAGAAAGGGCAGCTCGTGGCCCACCAGTCGCCGGAGCTTCCGCAGCCGGGCGCCGGCCACCTGGGCCGTGCTCGCCTCCACGCCGCCGCCCGGCCCCCGCCACTCGAACGGCACCCGATCGGGGACGAAGCCCTCCACGGCCTCCGCCATGTCGGTGAGCCACGAGCCGCGACGCATCTCGCCGTCCGTGTCGACGTCGATCCCCACCCGGCGCTGCCGCTCGAGGGCGTCGAGGATGGCGCGGTCCTCCGCCGCGCGCAGCTCATCCAGCGTGAGCCGGCCCTCGGCGTGAAGGGCCCGGGCCTTCAGCAGTTCGGGCGGCCGCAGCAAGCTGCCCACCTGCTCGGCGCGATACCGGGTGGCCATGGACGCTACCGTAACGAAGCGGCCGAAGGGGCGTCAAGGGGGCTCATCGGCGGGGCGACCTCGGTTGACAGGATGGGATTCTCCCGCTACTAAAGGGTTCATGCACAAGCTGCCCCTGACCCTCGCCATCAGCGACTACGACCAGGTCCGCGACCTGACCTCGGGCGCGATCGCGCCGGAGGGGATCGAGCTGACCTGGCTCAACCTGACGATCGAGGAGATCTTCTACCGCTTCGTGAGCTTTCAGGAGTGGCACGTCTCGGAGCTGTCGATGGCCAAGTACGTCTCGCTGGTCTCCCAGGGCGGCGGCTCGCTGGCGGCCATTCCGGTCTTCCCGTCACGGATCTTCCGGCACTCGGCGATCTACGTCCGTCGCGACGGCGGGCTGCGCGAGCCGACCGACCTCGCCGGCCGCCGGGTCGGGGTGCCCGAATGGGCGCAGACGGCCGGCATCTACGTCCGGGGAGCCCTGGTGCACCAGTACGGGGTCCGCCTCGAGGACATCGACTGGTACCAGGCCGGCGTCAACCAGCCGGGCCGCGAGGAGAAGGTCGCTCTCGAGCTGCCGCCGGGCGTGCGGCTCACCTCGGTGCCCGACCGCACCCTCGACGAGATGCTTCTCTCCGGCGAGCTGGCCGCGATCATCACCGCGCACCCGCCGACGAGCTTCAAGGCCCGGCACCCGGACATCACCCAGCTCTTCCCGGACGTCATCGCGGTCGAGGAGGCGTACTGGCGGGCCACCGGCATCTTCCCGATCATGCACGTGGTGGCCATCCGGCGGGACGTGCTGGCCGCGCACCCCTGGGTGGCCATGAACCTCTACCGGGCGTTCGAGGAGGCGAAGCGTCGGAGCCTCGCCCGGGCCCTCGACTGGAGCGCGCCGCGGTTCCCGGTCCCCTGGGTGAGCGAGCGCGCGGCGCGGGCCCGCGCGCTGTTCGGCGAGGACTTCTGGCCGTACGGGGTGGACGCCAACCGGCCGACGCTGGAGGCCTTCCTCGGGTTCGCCTACGAGCAGGGCGTCACCCACCGGCCGGTCGGCGTGGACGAGATGTTCCCGCCCGAGGTGCAGCGCACCTTCCGCGTATAGATCCTTCGGGGGGGTCTCGGAAGACCCCCCCGATTCCCCCCCTCGGTTACGGCGGCGGAGCCGCTGCTCGGACGCTCACGTTGTACGGCCTGCGATTACGGCATACTCGGACGGACTCTTCGGCTAGCTCGCAGCTTCAAGGCCTCACTCGCAGGTGGTGTAGAGGTACCGCCCCGACGGATGCGTCTCGCAGACTATCCGGGGTCGTCGGAGCGGCGGCGGGTAGGCTGGGTAGCGGGGTTGGAAGCTGTTGACGATGCGGTCCCACAGCGCTTGCTCGGCCTCGGGACTGTCGAGGCCCACCTGGAGCCCGAGGCGCCGGGTCTCCACGCTCAGATAAGCCTGGAACTGCTCGATGAAGGACGCCGCCTCCGCCTTCGTCAGCTCGCCGCGGTCCACCCGGCGATAGGCGGCGACGGCGTACGAGTAGACCGTGTCCCGAGGCCGGCTCGACCGCCCGTACTTGCGATCGACCTCTCGAACACGCTCCTGACATTCGGCGAACGCGGCAGCCAGCTGGCCGGTCGGGGCCGCGATCGTCTTGCACCACCGGTTGAACGTCTCGTCACGCTCTTGCTGCCAGAGCTGCGACGAGCTCGGGGCGCAGGCGGCGAGGGACACCGCGACGAGCCCGATCAGAGGCCACTTCGAGAGCACGGGGATCTTCGTCGCCGCCGCTGGCATTCCCCGGCGATGCCGGAGGCGTGGGCCCGTCAGGTCGTGGATCTCGACATCCGGGACGTCGGGAGTGCCGGCGCGGGTCGAGTCATCGCACCTCGAGCTCGGACGGGGCGCCCCGCGGCGGGTCGCCGTCCGCGCCGGGCGTGACGAGGACGGGTCCGTTGTGTGGACCGCCGGCGCCGTGCAGAGCGACCGCCGCGGCGCCGGGCCGGCCGTCGGCCGGCCGCAGCCCGGCGGCGACCCGCCGGCCGCCACGCGCCAGTCTCCGCCAGCGGAGCAGCCCGAAGAGGTCATCGAAGAGCATGTAGGCCACCGGCGTGACCAGCAGGGTCAGCAGCAGCGAGAGGGTCTGGCCGCCGATGACCACCACCGCGATGGCCCGCCGCTCCTCGGCGCCGGGGCCGGTCCCGAGCCAGAGCGGCAGCATGCCCCCGACCAGCGCCAGCGTCGTCATGAGGATCGGCCGCAGCCGGTTCCGGTTGCCGAGCAGGATGGCGGTGTGCCGGTCGATACCCGGCCGTCCGCAGCGTGTTCATGTGGTCGATCTGGAGGATCGCGTTCTTCTTGACGACGCCGAACAGGACGAGGATGCCGAGAGCCGAGTAGAGGTTGAGCGTGTTCCCCGTGGACCACAGCGAGAGCAGCGCGAACGGCGTCGCCAGCGGGAGCGAGAGCAGGATGGTCAACGGGTGGACGAGGCTCTCGAACTGGGACGCCAGGATCATGTACATGAAGATGACCGCCAGCATGAAGACCCACAGGAACTCCACGAACGTCTTCTCGAACTCCCGCGCCCGCCCCGAGACGACCGTGGTGTAGCCGGCGGGGAGGTTCAGCTCGGCGGTGGCCCGGCGCAGCGCGTCGATCCGGTCGGCCTGCCCGAAGCCGGGGGCGATGACCCCGCGCAGCCGGTTCTCCCGCTGGCGCTCCGAGCGATCGATCCGGGACGCCGTCTCGGCCGGCGCGATCTTGACGACGTTGTCGAGGCGGACGAGCCCGCCCCCGGGCGCCAGCCCGACCTGGGCGGCGGCGCCGAGCGAGGTGCTCGCGGCGGTGGAGGAGCGGGAGACGTAGAGCCGCTCGATGGTCCGCGGGTCGCGCCGGTCGGCCTCGCTCAGGCGGAGCTGGACGTCGTAGTCCTCGTTGACGTACGGGTCGTGGAAGCGGGAGACTTCCTGGTCGCCGCCCACCATCAGCCGCAGGGCGGTGGCGATCTGCTCGGTGTCCACGCGGAGGTCGCCGGCGCGCTCCCGGTCGATCTGCACCCGCAGCTCGGGCCGGTCCAGGCGGAGCGTCGTGGTGAGGTCGAGCATGCCGCCGATCTGCTGGGCGCGCTGGCGGAGCTGCTCGCCGTACCGCGCGAGGGCGGCGCAGGTCGGGTCCGCGCAGCACGTAGTCGATGTCGAAGTTGCCGCCGCCGATGTTGAAGCCGGCGATGTTGCGGATGGTGATGCGCAGGTCGCGGAACTTCCGGAGGCGCTGCCGGACCTCCTGCATCACCTCCCGCTGCGTGTAGTTCCCGCGGAAGGCGGCCAGCGGCTCGCCCCGCTGGAGCCCGTCCCACAGGCGGGTCAGCGTGACGGTGCGCTCGCCGTGGGGGGCGATCCGCACGTACCCGCCGCCCTGGTTGACGCGCCCGAGGAAGTTGCCGCCGGCGGTCAGCAGCACCAGCCGCACGCCGGGGACGGCCCGGATCTCCCGGTCCATGGCCTGCACCGCCTCGTCCATGGCCGCCAGGCTCATGCCCTCCGGGCCCTCGTAGAACATCTCGAACTCGGCCTCGTCCACGTCGGTCGGCACGTACTCCCGCTTGACCATCTGGAAGAGCGGCACCGACGAGGCGATCACGGCCACCGCGACGACCAGCACGACCACGCGGCCGGTCGGGGTGATCGCGCCCCGGAGCAGCCACGTGTAGAACCGGTCGATCCAGGCGTAGAAGCCCCGGCGCGAGCGGGCGGCCTCGTGCTCGCCGGCCGCCTCCTCGGCGCGCAGGAGGCGGGCGCTCATCATCGGCGTCAGCGTGAACGAGACCAGGAGGCTCACCAGGACGGCCACGGCGGCGGTGAGGCCGAACTGGTAGAGGAACCGGCCGGAGACGAGGACATGAAGGACACCGGCACGAAGATGACCACCAGGCGAGAACGTGGTGGCCATCACCGCGAGGCCGATGTCGGCGGTGGCCTCCCGCGCCGCCTCGAACGGCCCCATCTGCTTCTCCTCGACGAAGCGGAAGATGTTCTCGAGCACCACGATGGCGTCGTCGATCACGATGCCGACCATGAGCACCAGGGCCAGCATGGTGACGCTGTTCAGCGTGAAGCCGAGCGCCCACATCATCCCGAAGGTCGAGATGACCGAGGCCGGGATGGCCACCGCGGCGATCAGCGTCGAGCGCCAGCTGCGCATGAACGCCAGCACCACCAGCGAGGCCAGGATGCTGCCCAGCACCAGGTGGAGGTTGATCTCGTGGAGGGCCGCGTAGATGTAGCGCGACTGGTCGCGGATGATCTCCGCCCGCACGTCGGCCGGCAGGGTGAGTCTCAGCCGGGCCAGGTTCGCCTTGACCGCCTCGATCACCGCCACCGTGTTCTCGCCGGACTGGCGCCGGACCTCGAGGATCACGGTGGGCACGCCGTTCACGCGCACCGCCGAGCGCTGCTCCTTGGTGCCGTCCTCGGCGCACCCGATGTCGCGGACGCGGATCGGCGCCCCGTTGATGGTGGCGACCACCAGGTCGTTGAAGGAGCGCGGGTCGACCACGCGCCCCATCGTCCGCAGCGACTGCTCGCGCGAGCCGGCGGTCACGTTGCCGCCGGGGAGGTCGGCGTTCTGGCGGACGATGGCCTCGCGGACGGCCGTGATCGGGATCTGGTAGGCGGCCAGCCGGTCGGCCTCGACCCAGATGTTGACGGCGCGCAAGAGGCCCCCGATCAGCCGCACCTCGCCGACGCCGAGCGCGCGCTCGAGGTCGACCTTCACCTTCTTGTCGGCGATCTCGGTCAGCTCGCGGAGGCTCCGGTTGCCGGACACGCGCCAGCGTCAGGATCGGGGCCTGGTCGTTGTCGAGCTTGGAGATGATCGGGGCCCGGACGTCCCGGGGCAGGTTGCGGACCGCGATGGCGACCTTCTCGCGGACGTCCTGGGCCGCGGTGTCGACGTGGCCGGCTGAGCGCGAAGGTGACGCTGACGTTGCGGTGCCGGGGCCGGTGAGCGAGCGGAGCTCGTTGATGCCCTGGACGGTGTTGACGGCCTCCTCGATCTTCTGGGTGACCTGGGTCTCCATCTCCTCGACGGAGGCGCCGGGGAGCTCGGTGCGGACCGACACGGTCGGCAGGTCGACGGACGGGAAGCGGTCGACGCCGAGGCGGAAGTAGCTGGCGGTGCCCACCACCACCAGCGCCATGACGATCATCGTGGCGAAGACCGGCCGGCGGATGCAGACCTCGGCGAGCTTCTGCACTACTTCTCCAGAGCGACGGGCAGGCCGCCCGTGAGGTTGCCCGGCTGGACGACGACAGGCTCGCCGGCCTTCAGGCCCGGTGAGGATCTCGACCCGGTCCCCGAGGCGCCGGCCGGTGGTGACCCGCAGCTCCGCGCTCTTGCCCTCCCGCACGACGAACACCTTCTCCACCCCGGCGAAGGTGACGACGGCGGTGGCGGGCACCGTCACCACCCGGTCGTCCTCCCGGACGAGGACCTCCGCCTTCGCGAAGGCGCCGGGCCGCAGCGACCCCCGGTCGGTTGGGGACCTCGGCCTCGATGAGGAGGGTCCGGTTCTGCTCGGTGATCGCCGGCGACAGGCGCGCGACGGTCCCCGGGTAGACCGTCTGGTCGCCCTCGATGGTGATCCGCACCGGCTGCCCGACGCGGACGCTCGTCGACTCGCGCTCCGGCACCGAGAACCGGAGCCGGAGCGGATGCAGCCGCACGAGCGTCACCACCGGCGCCCCGGCCGCCAGGTACTCGCCCACCGACGCATGGCGCTGGGCCACCGCGCCGTCGATGGGCGAGGCCAGCACGGTGTCGGCGAGCTGCTGGCGCGCGAGGTCGACCTCGGAGCGCCGCTGGGCCAGGACGGCCCGGCGGTTGTGCACTTCCTCGATCGCGTCCTGGTAGCGTCCCTCGGCCACCTCGTAGGCGGCCACCGCGGAGTCGACCTGGGACCGCGCCACGAGCTCCTGCTTCCAGAGCTGGGCCGTCCGGTCGCGGTTCAGCCGGGCCTCGTCGAGCACCGCCTTCGCCTGGCGCACCACCGCGGTCTCGGTCGGGATCCACGCGGTCGTCGGCCCCGTCGGGCGTCATCCCGAGGCGCGCGCGCGCCTGCTGGAGCGCGGCGATCGCCTGGTCCAGCCGATGCCGGTAGTCGGTCGGGTCGATGCGCGCCACCGGCTGCCCCTTGCGGACCGGGCTGCCGAGGTCAACGGAGATCTCCGACAGCCGGCCCACGACCTTGGCGCCGAGCACCATCTGCTCGTCGGCGGCCAGCGTGCCGGTGGCGACCACGGTGCGCGCGACCGAAGCCTCCGTGGCCGGGGCGACGCGAACCGTGCGCGCGGCGGGCGCCGTGGCGGCGGGTTTCTGGGGCGCGGCCGTGGCCGGGGTCTCGCGCTGGCAGCCGGTCGCCAGCACGCCCGCGGCCGTGAGGCCACACAGCGCGCGCAGGAGGCTCCCGCGCCCGCCGCCGGGCTTCGGGCGGGGAGTGCTCCGGCGGACCTTGGCTCGAGGATCGATCACGTTACAGGTAAAGGATAGGCCATCCCGTCCGCCTTCGCCAGCCGAATTCCGCGCGCTCGCCGTCCCGCCATCGGCCCCCCCGGCCATCGGGCCCCCCCTGGTCAGGCGACGCCGGAGGCACTATGCTCGGGGCGAATCCGGCCCACCGCGGGTACGCACGAGGTGGACACGCGCGGCCTGCTGCAGGGGCGCACGTCGGCCCGCGGAACTCGCGCGGAGGACCGGAGCGTTCCTCCGACGGAGGCGAGAGCCTCGACGCGCTCGGAGAATGGAGGAGAGGAAAATGAAAGCCCGAAGCATCTCGATCTACTGGGTCGGCTGCGTCCTCGTCCTGGCGGGGCTCCTGGGCTTGCCGACCGTGGGCCTTCCCGACGGCGGTGGGGGCGGCGGCGGTGGTGGCGGCGCCGATCCCCAGAGCTCGACCGCCCGGGAAGCTCCCGAGTACACGGCCGCGGTCAAGGCGATCAAGGCCGGCGACTTCCGGAAGGCCATCCCCCTGCTCGAGGGCGTGACCGCCCGCGAGCCCAAGAACGCCGACGCGTTCAACTGGCTCGCCTACGCGACCCGGCGGAGCGGCGACCCCGTGCGCTCGATTCCGATCTACGAGAAGGCGCTGGCCATCGATCCCAAGCACAAGGGCGCCCACGAGTACATCGGCGAGGCCTACCTGACGCTCGACAACCTGGGCAAGGCGAAGGAATACCTCGCTCGACTCGACAAGCTCTGCTTCTTCTCCTGCTCGGAGTACCGCGACCTCAAGAAGGCCGTGGACGCCTACGAGACGAGCGGGGGCCGGATCAAGCCGACCGCCTCCCGCTGACCGCTCCGCACCGAGCGGAACGGCGCCGGGTGCGGCCGTGACGGCCCGCCGGCGCCGTTCCCCGGCCCCCGGCCCCGCCCCGGTGCCCCCACCCCCCCGCCCCTGGCGGGGCGAGGCCGGATGGTCTATCCTCGCCGCAGGGTTTGCCGGGGCATCTGGGACCCCGGGCGAGGGGAGACGACCCGAACGGCCTGCCGGAGCCTGGGAAGCGCGTGAAGCTTGGGGAGAGTCGGCTCGCGCGCCACCGCCCGACGGCACAGGAGGCAACGACGTGGAAGTCGCGCGACGGGTGGCAGCGGTGGAAGCGGCACTGGGGGGAGAGGACCTGGCCGGGGCACGGGCCGCGCTGGCCCGGCTCGCCGAGCTGGCACCCGAGCACGAACAGATCGGGTCGCTGCGCCGTCGGCTGGAGGAAACCGAGGCCCTGCTGGGGCGCCGAGGGCGATTGAGCGTGATCGCCGCCTCGGTGCGACAGCTCCTGAGTCGGGACGACCTCGAGGCCGCCGGGCGGGCCGTCGAGGAGGCGCTCGGGCTCGACGGCGAGGACGCCGAGGCCCGGGCGTTGCTCGCGCGCGTCCAGGCCCGGCGTGAGGAGCGCGAGCGCGGAAACCGGGCGCAGCTCGAGCGCCGGGTGGCGCAGGCTCAGGCGCGGCTGGACTCGGGGGATCTGCTCGGGGCCATCGACCAGTTCGAGGGCGTGCTGGCCGAAGAGCCGGGCCACGAGGGGGCGACGCGAGGCCTCGCCGAGGCAGGGGCCCGGCGGGCCGCGCTCGATTCGCGGGAGGCGGCGGCGGCGCGTCAGGCCGCCATCGACGCCCTGGTGGCTGCCGGCAAACTGCGGCTCGCCGAGGGGGATCTCGTCGGCGGGATCGAGCGGTTCGAGGCGGCGCTCCGGGAGGACGGCAGCCACGCTGCGGCCCAGAAGGAGCTCGGAGAAGCGCAGAGACGGCGAGCAGCGCTGGACGACCAGGAGAAGGAGGCGGCGCGGCGAGCGGCCCTGGACGCGCAGGTGGCGGAGGGCCGTCTGCGGCTGTCCCAGGGTGACCTGATCGGCGCCATCCAGCAGTTCGAAGGGGTCCTGGCGGAGGAGGGGAGCCACGAGGAGGCGCGGCTGGCACTGGCAGAGGGCCGGCAGCGGCACGAGACGCTGGAACACCGGGTGGCCGCGGAGAGGCACCACGCGGCGCTCGAGGCGCGGGTGGCCGGGGGCCGGCTGCGGCTCTCGACCGGGGACGTGGCCGGCGCCATCGAGCACCTGGACGGGGTCCTGGCCGAAGACCACGGGCACGCCGAGGCGCGGCGGGCGCTGGCGGAGGCCCGGGAGCGACTGACGGCGATCGAGGGCCACGTCACGGCCGCATCGCAGAAGGCGGCGCTCGAGGCGCGGGTGGCGGCGGCGCAGGCGCGGCTCACCGCCGGGGACCTCGCCGGGGCCATCGAGCGATTCGAAGGGGTGGCTCGTGACGACGTGACCAACGCGGCGGCGCTGCGCGGACTCGACGAGGCGCGCGGGCAGCGCGTGGCCCGCGAGGCGAAGGAGCAAGAGACGGGGCGCCGGGCGGCGTTCGACGCGCGGGTGGCGGAGGCGCAGGCGCGGCTGGCGGCGGGGGACCTCGTCGGGGCGATCGAGCGGTTCGAGGCGATCCTCAAGGAGGACGGGGCGCATGCGGTGGCCCGGCGCGGGCTCGGGGAGGCCCGCGAGCGGTGGGCGGCGCTGGACGCGCGGGTGGCCGAAGCCCTGGCGGGGCTGACCAAGGGGAATCTCGCCGGGGTGATCGAGCGGCTCGAGAGCGTGCTCCGGGACGACGAGACCCACGCCGCGGCGCGCCAGGGGCTCGTCGAGGCGCGCCAGCGGCTGGCGGCCCAGCGGGCGCTGGAGGTGGAGGTCGGCACCGCGCTGTCGGCCCTCGAAGGGGCGCTCGAACAGCCGGATCTCGACGCGGTCCAGGCCGCGTTCACGTGGGTGGTCGACCTCGCGCCCGACCACCCCCAGCGGGCCTCGCTCCAGGAGCGGATCGCGGAGCACCGGGAGCGCATCGAGGAGGACCGCGAGCAGACCGCGCGGGAAGGGCTGGCCGACGCCGGGCGGCTCATCCGGGAGGGTCAGGTCGAGCGCGCGCTCGAGGTCCTGGCGCGAGTTCGCGCGCTCGTGCCGCAGCACCCGGATCTCCCGAAGCTGGAACGGCAGGCACAGCGTCTCGTGGGGACGCGCGGCGAGCGGGTCGGGGGGCTGGTGGCCGCGGTGGGACAGGCGCTGGATCGGGGTGACCTGGACGCGGCGCAACGCGGGGTCCAGGAGGCGATGGCCATCGATGCGAAGCACCCCGGGGTCCTCGCCGCGCAGAAGCGCGTGCAGGAGCGCGTGCAAGCGAGCGCGAGCGAGCGGGTCGGGGGGCTGGTGGCCGTGGTGGGACAGGCGCTGGATCGGGATGACCTGGACGCGGCGCAACGCGGGGTCCAGGAGGCGATGGCCATCGATGCGAAGCATCCCGGGGTCCTGGCCGCGCAGGAGCGCCTGCAGGAGCGCATGCAGGCGCACGCGCGCGAGGTTGACCAGACGGGCCGGGCCGACGACCTGGCCGCCGAGGCCCGGCGGCTCCTCGAGGAGGGCAAGCTCGACGAGAGCGAAGCGCGGCAGGCGGAGCTGCGCGATCTGGCGCCGACGCACCCCCAACTCGGGCCCCTGAAGATCCGGCTCCAGGCTCGGCGCAACGACCCCGAGACCCTCGTCAAGAGCGGGTTGGACGAGGCAGCGAAGCTGATCCGCGAGGGGCGGCCCGAGCGGGTCGCGGCGGTGCTGGCCAAGGTGCGGGCGGCGGCTCCCCAGAATCCCCAGGTGGACAAGCTCGAGGCCCAGGCGCAGAAGGTGCTCGAGGCGCGCGACGTCCGGGGCCGTGTCCGGGATCTGCTGGACCGCTCCCGCAAGCTTCAGGCCAAGGGCGAGATCGCGGAGGCGCTGGCGCTGGCCGAAGAGGCGGTGAAGCTGACGCCGGACGACGGGCGGGCGCTGCGGCTGCGGGACGACCTGGCCGAGCAGCTCCAGGAGGCGCGGCGCCGCCGGAGCAAGTGACGCGGCAGCGCGCCGAGGGCCGCTCCCACTCCGCTTCGTAGCAGGGGCGCGGGGGCGTCCGGCCGATCAGGGTCAGGACGCGCCGAACTCCGCGCGCAGGATCTTCGCGGCTGCCACCATGGCCCGCAGCTTGCCGGCGGCGACGTCGCGGGACAGGTACTTCATCCCGCAGTCTGGCGCGAGGATCACGTTCGCCGGCTCGACGTACGGCAGCGCCCGCTTGACGCGCGCGACGACCGTCTGCGGCGTCTCGATCGTGGGATCGCTGAGGTCGAGGCAGCCCACCATGATCTGCTTCCTCGGGAGCGTCGCCAGCACCGCGCAGTCGAGCTTCGACTGCGCCGTCTCGATCGAGACCTGGTGGACCGGGCACCCGGCCAGCTCGGGCAGGAAGGAGTAGCCCGAGGGGCGCTGGTGGATGATCGCGGCGTAGCCGAAGCAGATGTGCACGGCCGTGGGGCCGGCGACACCCTCCAGCGCCCGGTTGAGCGCCTGCAGCCCGTACTGGCGCGCCTTGTCGGGCCGCGCCTGCATGTACGGCTCGTCGATCTGCACGACGTCGGCGCCGGCGGCGAAGAGGTCGCGGATCTCCTCGTTGACCGCGGCCGCGTAGTCCATCGCCGCCGCCTCCGGGCTCGGGTAGTAGTCGTTCTGGGCCTGCTGGCTCATCGTGAACGGGCCCGGCACGGTGATCCGGATCGGCCTCGCCGTGTGGGCGCGCAGGAAGCGCACGTCCTCGACCTCGACCGGCCGCGCGCGGCGGACCGGCCCGACGATGCGCGGCACCGGGTTCGGGTGGCCCGATCGGTCCAGGGCGGTGCCGGGGTTGTCGACGTCGACGCCCTCCAGCGCGGTGGCGAAGCGGTTCGAGTAGCTCTCGCGCCGGATCTCGCCGTCGGTGATGACGTCGAGCCCCGCCTCCTCCTGGGCGCGGATCGCCAGCAGCGTCGCGTCGTCCTGCGCGCCCTGGAGCCAGGGATCGGCGACGCGCCACAGCTCCCGCGCACGGACCCGGGGCGGGAAGCGGCCGGCCAGCTTCGGGCGGTCGATCAGCCAGTCCGGCTGCGGGTAGCTGCCGACGAGCGTGGTCGGGAACAGCATCGCGAGTCCTCCTCGGGGGAAGAAGGGGCGGGAGCCGGTGAGACCCTAGGCCTCGGGAGCCGGCGGCCGCCGGTCCGGCGACGGCCCCATGCCGAACCGCTCGCGGAGCAGCTGCACCAGGGCCTCCGGCACCCGCTCGGTGGCGCCCAGGCAGGACTGGCAGATCAGCCGGACGTGCCGGGTCCCGAACTCCTCCCACAAGCCGACCTTGTGGAAGATCTCGAGGGTCCTGGTCGGCCCGTCCCAGGCCACGAGGTAGAGGTGACAGCTCGGGCAGATGAACTCGTGGGGACTCCGGCTCGACCGCGGAACCTCGGGCGCCATGGCTCTCCTCCCCGTCGGCGCCGGCAGCGGCGCCGCTCCACTATACGGCATTCCGCCGGCAAGGGGGCTGGAGGGGGATCGTCACGACGGCAAGACCGGGCAGGCTGGTCCCGACCGGGATTTCGTGCTATGAACGGCGGGGCCCCGCCACCCCAGCTCGCTGGGAGATGCGCCGGCAAGTCACGCGGCACAACTGAGAGGGTGTGAAGGAATGGGTCCTCCGGCTCCCCCCTCCCCCCCGGTGCCCACCGGAGGGACGGGACGTCGCGAGGGCCGTAGGCCCGAGCCGTCCCGGCGATCCGATCAAGAGGGAGGGGGGTTGGGGGTGGGCGGGAGGTCCCGAACTGACGGCATCGATGCCAGGAGGTGACCCATGGAACGACGCGACTTCCTCAAGCTGACCGGGACCCTGACCCTGACGCTGGCCGCCGGGCCGGTCCGGGCGCAGACCGCCAAGGTCGAGGTGCAGTGGCTCGGCCAGGCGGCCACCCGGATCACCACGCCCACCGGCAAGGTCATCGTCATCGACCCGTTCCTGACCAACAACCCGAAGACTCCGCCGGCCTACAAGAGCCTCGACGCGCTAGGCAAGGTCGACGTCATCCTGGTCACCCACGGCCACGGCGACCACACGGGCGACGTGAAGGACCTGGCCGCCAAGACCGGCGCCAAGGTGTACGGGCCGGCCGGCTTGATCGCGACGATGATCGACCTGGGCTGGCTCACGGGCGAGCAGGGGGTCCGGTTCGGCAAGGGCGGCACCGTGACCCCCGCCGGCCCGCAGATCCGGGTCACCCAGGTGCGGGCCGAACACTCCTCGGAGGTCACCGTCACCGACCCCGCCACCAAGAAGACCACGACGTACCCCGGGGGCGAGCCGGCCGGCTTCATCATCGAGTTCGAGAACGGCTTCAAGCTCTACCACATGGGGGACACCGGGCTCTTCGGTGACATGCGGCTGATCGGCGAGTACTACAAGCCGGACCTGATCATGATCCCGATCGGCGGGCACTTCGTCATGGACCCGAAGGACGCCGCTTACGCCACCAAGGAGCTGATCCGACCGCGCGCGGCCATCCCGTTCCACTACGGGACCTTCCCGGTGCTTCGCGGCACGCCCCAGGAGTACATGGTCGCGCTCGGCTCCACGTTGACCCAGGTGTTTCCGATCAACCCCGGCGACAAGCTCGAGTTCTAGCGGGCGGGGCCGATGAGCGTCGCATCGCGTCGTCCTCGGTCGTCGCCGATCCTCGGCGTACTCGGAGTACGCCTCCGGTCGGCGACTCCCTGCGTCCTTCGGACGGCCTTCGGCCTGGGGGCGCTGCTCGCTCCTCGGCCCCGCCCCTGAGTTGACTCATCTGCCATGACGTTAGCGCGTCAAGGAACCTAACGTCGTGCGGGGGTGGACTTTGCTCCCCACCCTCACTGGCCGGGGTATCCTCGGGTGACCGAGCACGCGCGGGCGGTCGTGGTCGGCGGCGGGGTCGTCGGCTGCAGCCTCGCCTACCACCTGACCGCGCGCGGCTGGCGCGACGTCGTGCTCCTGGAGCGAGCCGAGCTGACCAGCGGCTCCACGTTCCACGCCGCGGGCCTGGTGGGACAGCTCCGCTCGTCGGTCGCGCTCACGCGCCTCATGATGTGGAGCGTCGAGTGCTACCGGCGGCTCGCCGCCGAGACCGGCCGGGATCCGGGCTGGCACGAGGTCGGCAGCCTGCGGCTCGCCTCCTCGACCGAGCGGATGGCCGAGCTCTCCCGGCAGGCGGGCTGGGCCAAGTCCTTCGGCCTGCCGCTGGAGGCGATCGGCGCCGAGGAGGCCCGAGCGCTCTTTCCCGTCCTCTCGCTCGAAGGGCTGCACGGGGCGGTCTACCTGCCGACCGACGGCCACGTGGACCCTGGCGGCCTGGCCGCGGCGCTGGCGGAGGGGGCGCGCCGGCGCGGCGCCGCGATCCGCACCGGCGTGCGGGTCACCGGGATCACGATGCAGGATGGCCGCGTCCACGAGGTCCAGACCGACCACGGGGCGATTCGCACGGAGGTCGTCGTCAACGCCGCCGGGATGTGGGCCCCGGAGATCGGGCGGATGGTCGGCGTGACGGTCCCGCTGGTCCCGCTCCGTCACCAGTACCTGACCACCAAGCCGATCGACGGCGTCCACCCCCGGATACCCACCATGCGCGACCCGGACCTCCTCGACTACTTCCGCGAGGAGGTCGGCGGGCTCGTCGTCGGCGGCTGGGAGCGGAACCCCGTCGCGTGGGGGCTCGAGGGCATCCCGGCCGACTTCAACCACCGACTCCTGCCTCCCGACTGGGAGCAGTTCGCCCCGCTCATGGAGAACGCCGTCCGCCGCATCCCGGCCCTCGCCACCGCCGAGGTCGTGCGGCTGGTTCACGGACCCGAGGCCTTCACGCCCGACGGCGAGTTCATCCTCGGCGAGGCGCCCGAGGCCGGCGGCTTCTTCGTGGCCGCCGGCTTCTGCGCCCACGGGATCGCGGGGGCGGGGGCGCCGGGCGCATCGTGGCCGACTGGATCGTGGACGGCGACCCGGGGCTCGACCTCTGGCACATGGACCTCCGGCGCTTCGGGGCCCAGTACCGCTCTCGCCGGCTCGTGACCGAGCGCGCCCGCGAGATCTACGGGAGCTACTACGACATCCGGTACCCGGGCCAGGAGCGCAGCGCGGGGCGCGGGCTGCGGCTGTCGCCCGTGCACGCGCGCCTCGCCGCGCTGGGGGCGGCGTTCGGCGAGAAGGCCGGCTGGGAGCGGCCGAACTGGGTCGAGGCGAACGCGACGGACGGGAGCGAGGCCCGCCGGCCCCGCGGCTTCGCCGGCCGTCACTGGTCCCCGGCGATCGAGGCCGAGCACGCCGCCACCCGCGAGCGGGCGGGGTTGTTCGACGAGACGTCGTTCGCCAAGTTCGAGGTGGTCGGCCCCGGCGCCATCGCGCTCCTGCAGCGCCTGGCGGACAACGACGTCGACCGGCCCCCGGGCTCGGTCGTCTACACCGCGATGCTGAATGCCCGCGGCGGGATCGAGTGTGACTTCACGATCACGCGGCTGGCCGCCGACCGCTTCCGCATCGTCACCGGCTCGGCCTTCGGCACCCACGACCGGGGCTGGATCAGCCGCCATTTGCCGCGGGACGGCTCCGTCTCGCTGATCGACGTCACCGGCGCCTACGCCTGCGTCGGCCTGTTCGGGCCCCGGGCGCGCGACATCCTCGCGAGCGTGACCGACGCCGACGTCTCCAACGCCGGCTTCCCGTACCTGACGGCGCGGGAGCTGGCGGTGGGCCGGGCGCCGGCCCTGGCGGCGCGGGTGACCTACGTCGGCGAGCTGGGCTGGGAGCTGTACACGCCGAGCGAGTATGGGCTCGAGCTGTGGGACACGCTGTGGGAGGCCGGCCGTCCGCTCGGCCTCGTGGCCGCCGGCTACCGGGCCATCGACTCGCTCCGGCTCGAGAAGGGCTACCGCTACTGGAGCGCCGACATCACCCCCGACGACACGCCCTACGAGGCCGGGCTCGGCTTCGCCGTCCGGCTCGGGAAGGGCGACTTCATCGGGCGGGAGGCGCTGGTCCGTCAGAAGGCGGAGGGCGTGCGGCGGAAACTCTGCTGCCTGACGCTCGCCGATCCACTCGCGGTGGCGCTGGGCGGCGAGCCGGTGCGCATGGACGGGCGGGTCGTGGGCCGGGTCACCAGCGGCGGCTTTGGCTACACGGTCGGCCTCAGCATCGCCTACGCGTACCTGCCGGTCGAGCTGGCCACGCCCGGCGTCGCGGTCGCGGTGGAGGTCTTCGGCGACTGGATCGCCGGCGCCGTCACCGCCGAGCCGCTGTGGGATCCCAAGGGCGAGCGCGTCCGGAGCTAGGGTCCATCTCTGAAGCCGACGGAGCAGTGCGGCCCGCGGGTGTCATGAGCGCTGCCCGATCGGCGTTCGGTGGCATGATATCGTCTTAGCTCACAGGCCCATGGTACACGGAGAGCTCCATCGCACTCGGCGGATCGGCTGGCTTCGCGCGGCCGTTCTCGGCGCCAACGACGGCCTCATCTCGACAGGGAGCCTCGTCGTTGGCGTCGCCTCCGCCCAGGCGGCCCGCGAGGACGTGTTGCTCGCCGCCGTCGCCGGGCTGGTGGCCGGCGCCTTCTCCATGGCCGCCGGCGAGTACGTGTCCGTCAGCTCCCAGGCCGACACCGAACGCGCCGACCTCGCCCGGGAGCGGCACGAGCTTGCCACCGACCCGGCGAAGGAACGGGCCGAGCTGGCTGCGATCTACGTCGCCCGGGGTCTCAGCCCCGACCTCGCCGGTCAAGTCGCTGACCAGCTCATGGCCCACGATCCCCTCGGCGCCCATGCCCGCGACGAGCTCGGCATGTCGGAGAGCACTCGCGCCAGGCCCCTCGAGGCCGCTCTCGCTTCAGCGGTAGCCTTTGTGGCTGGAGCGCTTCCTCCCCTCGTGCTCGCCGCCGGAGCACCGACTCCGATTCTGCCCGCCCTCGTGGGTGGCACCGGCTTGATCCTCCTCGCCGTCCTCGGCGGAGTCGCGGCTCGCCTCGGCGGTGCCCCGATCTTGGCCGGGGCGGCTCGGGTCATATTCTGGGGGGCGGTCGCCATGGGCTGTACAGCCCTGGTCGGGAGGCTGTTCGCTGGCAGCGTGTAGCCGACCGGCCTGCCGCGGTACCCTCGCTTGCCGCTGAATCAGCCTTTCAGGATGCGGCCGACGGCGGGCAGGAACCGGGCCGTGAAGCGGGCGGTGTCCACCGCGGTGCAGACGGCGACGGGACCGCCCCGCGGTAACCGGAGCCCGGCGCCGGTGCCGTCGGGGCGGACGTCGACGGTCTGGCCATAGGTCGTCTCGCCGCGCAGCTCCACGCCGACCTCCATTCGCTCCGTCGTCACCATCGGGCGATCCAGCACGACGCCGACGGCCAGCGGGTCGTGGAGCCAGCAGCCCTCGAGGCCGCGCCGGGCGCCGACGAAGCGGATCCAGGGCGCGCACACCTGCCGGACGAGGCGCGCGGCCGGGGTCCCCCCGGCCGTGAGGGCGTCGAGATCCTGCAGCGTGAGGCAGGTCAGGGTGGTGACGTCGAGTCCGACCATCGGGAGCGGGGCCCCCGACCGGAAGACCACGTGGGCGGCCTCGGGGTCGTTGGCGAGGTCGTCGATGTCCGCGCCCGGGATGCCGGCGCTCGGGTCGGTGTCGATGATCACGCGGGTCGGAGTGGCTGACACGGGTGGGGCACTCGCGGCCGAGTCTCGCACGGGGGCGAACGGTGGGTCAACGCGCGGCGTGGTCGTCGGGGCCGCGTTTCCAGGCTTTACAGCCGGTCACGCCTGGGCCGAGAATAGCCGAGGAGTCTCCCGCACCAGCATGGACGACCCGACCCGTCACGACTCGGCGACCGCCCTCGCCCGCACGCCGCTCTTCTCGCACCTCGGGCGGCTCGACCTCGCCCGGCTGGCCGGCGAGCTCGAGGAGCTGACATTCGCCAAGGGCGACGCCATCGTCCGCGAGGGCGACCCGCCGGACGGCTTCTACGTCATCAACTCGGGTCGGGTCGTCGTGGTGACCCGGGCCCCGGCCGGGAACGGCAGCCCGCTCTCGTGGCTGTCTCCCGGGGAGTGCTTCGGCGAGATCGCCCTCCTGACCGATTCGCCGCGGACCGCCACGGTGATGGCGGAGGCCGACACCACGGTCTGGCGGCTCTCGCGGGCGCGCTTCGAGGCGCTGCTCGGCCAGGAGCGGAGCATCGCCCAGAGCATCGAGCGGTCCCTGAGCCTACGGCTGGCGGCGACGAGTCACGAGGCGGGCGCGCTGCGGGCGCTCGTGGAGACGTTGCTCGCCCGCACGCTGAGCCCGGCGGCCAGCCGCCTCATGGCGGGCCTCCTCCGGCGCGAGACGTGGCCCCGCGAGGCGGTCGTGAGGGCGTGCGCGCAGGCGGCGGCGTCCGAGGCGCTGGCCGAGCTGGAGGCGTACCCGGGCTTCCTCCGCTCGGACGGGTCGCGGCTGGTCGTCGATCGGACCTTCGCCGTGGTGGCGGGCGAGGCGACGAGCGAACCGGACTCCGTCTGGTGCGAGGCGGCCGCCGCCGAGCTGGTGGCGGCGGGCGACCCGGCCGGGGCGCTCGATCTCGAGCTCGAGGTCGGCGCCTTCGAGCGCGCGGCCCGCCGGCTCGCCGAGAACGAGGCGGCCCTGGCGGCCGTCGCGACCTCGGCGGACGTCCAGCGCTGGCTCGCCGCGGTCGGAGACCGCGAGCCGACGCTGGCCGATCGGCTCCAGGCCCTGCGCCGGCGCCTCGATGGGGGCGCCGCGCCGCCCCCGGTGACCAGCTCCCGGTCGCCGGTGTGGTCGTGGCGGGGGGCGCCCGGGGCCCGGGTGGTCGGCTCGGTGGCGGCCCTGGTCGTCTTCGGCCTCGGCTGGCTCCTTCCGGTGCCGGACGGGCTGGATCGGGCGGGTTTCGCGGCCCTGGCGTCGATTCTCGCCACGGTGCCCCTGCTGGTGTGCGCGGTCTTCCCGGACTACGTCGTGATGCTGCTGCTCCTGCTCGCCCTCGTGGTGCCCGGCTCCGTCCCCGGGGCGACGGTTCTGGCCGGGTTCGCGACGCCGGCCTGGATCATGATCCTGACGCTCCTGGCGGTGGGGAGCGCGATCTCCCGGTCGGGTCTCATGTTCCGGCTCGTGCTGCTGTCGCTCGAGCGCCTGCCGCGGGGCTTCGTGCCGCAGAGCCTGGTCCTCTGTCTCACGGGTGTCCTTCTGACGGCCGGGCTGACGAGCGGGGCGACCCGCATCGCGCTCGGCGTGCCGATCGCGCGCGGCATCGCCGACGCCATGGGATTCAAGCCGCGGAGCCCGGGGTCGGCCGCCCTCGGGCTCCTCACGTTCTTCTCCTTCCTCCAGATGGGCGAGCTGTTCATGACCGGCACCTTCACCGGGCTCGTGGTGCACGATCTGCTTCCGGTCGCGGTGCGGCGGGGCATCACCTGGTGGCGCTGGTTTTTCGTTTTGCTGCCGGTCTTCGTCCTGGTCTTCGCGCTCAACTACGCGACCATCCTCGCCATCTTCAAGCCCCACCGCCAGGCGCGCGTCAACCTGCGGGCGATCCACTTCCAGCACGCCCTCCTCGGTGGCGTCACGCGGAACGAGGTGTTGAGCGCCGTGGTGCTGGTCGCGCTCGTGGTCGGCTTCGCGACCCGGGAGCTCCACGGCCTCGCTCCCGCCTGGCTCGCGGTCGCGGCCTTTCTCCTCCTCTTCGCGCTCGGCGCCCTCGACCAGAGCGCCCTGCAGGGCGGCGGGACGCTCGGGCTCCTGGTGTACTCCGGCGTGATCCTGAGCCTCGGGCCGGTCTTCGCCGACCTGCACATCGACGCCTGGCTGGCCTCGCTCGTCGAGAGCGGCATGCCCGCGCTCATTCAGAACCCCTATGGCTTCGTCCTCGTCGTCGCGCTGGCCGCCTTCCTCCTGCACTTCTTCGTGCCGTGGATGACGGCGACCACCCTCCTCGCGCTGGTGACGATGCCGCTGGCCCAGGCCCTGGGCTTCCACCCGTTCATCCCCGTCCTGGTGGCGCTGGTGGCCGGCGACCACACCGTGCTGCCGTACGTCAATTCCGGCTACGCGATCGTCTACTTCGCGAGCGAGGGCGAGCTCTTCAGCCATGCCCAGGCCCGGTGGCCGCTGGTGCTGGAAGCGCTCTACCGGATCGTGGCGCTTCTGGCGAGCGTGCCCGTGTGGAAGCTGGCCGGGCTCATGTGACGATCTCGGGGGGTCTTCCGAGACCCCCCCGATGCCCCCCCCCTCGGAGGCCGCGACTGTTGGACGGCCTCGGCCGGGCCGCGGCTCGAAGTGGAACACCACGGCCGCGCGGCCAAGTCCTCGCGCTACGAGAAACCAATGGGCGGCGGGAATCGGACGTTGCCCGAAGGCCGTCCGCTTCGATTCGGTCAGACGGGGGCGGAGCTGCGGGCGGAGGTGGGACGGCCCGAGCTGAGACCTCCGGGCGAGCGGGGGCGCGAGATGTAGGCGTTGCCCCGGATCCAGAAGCGGAGCGGCAGGTCGGTGGCCCGCGTGATCCCGATCCGGGGCCCGGTGGCCACGTCGAGGTCGGCGCCATCGCCGGCTGCCGTGATGGTCAGCGGCCCGCGAGTGAGGTCGGCGCCGTTCTCGCGGAGCGTGATGGCGAGGGCCCGGGTGAGCTTCGCCGGCCCGTTGGCCAGGGCGGGGGAGCCGGGCGGCAGGCCGCGCCGGCGGGCCATCAGCTCCTCCCCGGCCACCGGCTCCAGCGCCCGGATCAGCACGCAGCCCGGCGTTCCCCGTCGGCCGGTGATGGCGTTCAGGCAGACGTGCATCCCGTAGGCGAGGAAGACGTAGGCAACGCCGCCGGGACCGAAGAAGAGGGCGTGGGAGGAGGGGCGGAAGGCGGCGTGCGAGGCCGCGTCCTCCGAGCCGAGGTACGCCTCCGTTTCGACGATCCGGCCCGCGGTCAGGGCCCCACCGAGCCTGGAGCGCAGGACCGAGCCCAGGAGGGCCCGGGCCACCTCGGCCGCTGGCCGCAGGTAGAACCGGCGGGGGAGCGGGTCGGCGCGGGCGCGGCGGGCGGTCAGGGCCTGAACCGGCGGAGCAGCGCCTCCAGTTCGCCGGCCGTGTCCAGCCGGTGGCGCTCCAGCGTCTCGTACCGCTCGCGCAGCTCGCGACTCGCGCCGAGCGCGCTCTCGTGCTCGCGCTGGAGGGCCTGGTGGGCCGAGCGGAGGTCGGCCAGGGCCTGCGCGGCCTCGGCGTGCTCGCGCTGGAGAGCCTGGTGGGCCGAGCGGAGCTCGGCGAGGGCCTGGGCGGCGCCGGCGTGCTCGCGCTGGAGGGCCTGGTGGGCCGAGCGCAGCTCGGCGAGGGCCTGCGCGGCGCCGGCGTGCTCGCGCTGGAGAGCCTCGTGGGCCGGGCGCAGCTCGGCCAGGGCCTGCGCGGCCTCGGCGTGCTCGCGCCTCAGTCGCTCGTGGTCTTGCTGGCGATCATGCAGCTCTCCCTGAAGGGACTCGCAGCGTCCCCGCAACTGCTCGTGCTCGCCGGTGAGCTGATCGACCTGACGGATGAAGCCATCCCAGTCCGTCACGATCGACCGGACCATGTTGACGACCTCCCGAAGCGGTCCGACCCGGATCTCCTCCATCGCACCTCCTCCAGGGCTCGGGGAACGGGGCCGCCCGGACCCGCCCGGGGCGGCGCGGCCATTGTACCCCGCGGCGCCGGGGCCCGGCGGCGCCGGTCGATTCGCGCTCACCCCCGGTCCGGGACCCGCGCCGCGCTCCCTCTCGCTCGGTCCTCCCGCAGCCGTCGAGGCACGGCGCTTGCTGAACAGGCCCGCCCGCCGGACGCGAACGCGAACTGGCGCGGGGCGTGGGACCGGAGGCGGCTACGGAGCGATACGCGACGTGCACGATCGGAGACGGGAGGAGGAGTCATGCGGGCCATGCGTCGGGTGGTGACCGGGTGGGTGGCGGGGCTGCTCCTGGTTGGCGCGGCCGGGGCGGACCTGGCGGCCGCCGCGCTGCCGGGGACGGAGCGACGGGAGCCGGCTGGACTGGACGCCAAGGCGGCGCGGCGGCGCTGGGCGCTGGCCAGGATGGACGAGATGGACAACGAGCGTCTCCGCTGCCGGGCTCGCTTCACCAAGAAGCACGAGGTCGAGGCCTGCGAGGCGGACTACACGCGCCGCTTCCGCCAGTACAACGAGATCTACCTGGAGGGTCTCCGCGACTGACGATCTAGGTCAGGTCGACGAGGATCTTCATCACCGGCCCGCCGCCGAGCGCCTGCTCCATGCCGTCCTGAAGCCCCTCCAGCGGGATGCAGCGGCTGACGAGGGGCGCCAGCGGGACCGCGCCGGAGGCCCCGAGGCGGATCGCCTCCTCCCAGTCTTCCCGGGCGTAGAGCCGGCTGCCGTGCATGGACAGCTCGCGCGCGAACATGCGGTAGAGGTTCACCGGCACCGGCTCGGCGTGGATGGCGACCAGGCTCACGGTTCCCCACACCCGGACGACCTCGGTCATCGCCCGGACGGCCGCCGGGTTGCCGGTGACCTCGAAGGCCACGTCCACACCCGCTCCGTCGGTCCAGTCCTCGGCGAAGCGGACCACGTCGGCGCCCGGGCCCACGGTCTGGAGCCCGAGCTTCTGGAGCATCTCCACGCGGAACGGGTTCACCTCGGCGACGGCCACCCGGGCGCCGCGGTGGCGGCCGACGAGCGCGATCAGCGTGCCGATCGGGCCGCCGCCGAACACCAGCACGGCGTCCCCGGCCTTCACTCCGGCGCGGCGGACGTCGTGGGTGGCGACAGCGAGGGGCTCGATGAGCGCTGCGTGATCATCGGAGAGGGCGTCGGGGATGCGGAGGAGCCGCTCCCCCGGCACGGCCCAGTACTCCTGCAGCCCGCCCGGGAGGTCCACGCCGAGGACCTTCAGCTCGTAGCAGATGTAGGAGGCGCCCATCCGGCAGGCCCGGCATTTGCCGCAGAACTGGAGCGGCTCGACGACGACCCGGTCGCCGGCCTTGAAGTCGCTGTAGGCCGGGGCCTGGATCACCTCGGCGAACGTCTCGTGGCCGAGAATGCCGCCCTTCGGCACCCGGTGGTCCAGGTGGCCCTGGAAGATGTGGAGATCGGTGCCGCAGATGCCCACGCGGCGGACGCGGAGCAGCGCCTCCCGCTGGCCCGGCACCGGCACCGGCGCCGTCCCCGACTTGAAGCTCCGGGCGCCCTGGTAGAACGCCGCCCGCATCGTGCTCGATCGTGGCATGTCCGGTCCTCCCGCTCGGGCAGATTGTTTGGGACCTCCCTGCCACCCCCCAGCCCCCCTCCCCAACCCGTTGGATGGCCTTCGGCCTTTGGCCGGGGGGAGGGGGGTGCCGGAGCGGCCGAGAGGCTGCCTGGAGGCATTCGTTCGGTCAGCCGACGCCCAGCTCCTTGCGCACCAGGCGGGCGCCGGCGGCCAGCGCGGCGATCTTGCCGTTGCACATCGCGCGCGGGCTCCAGCCGAAGCCGCAGTCGGGATTGACGACCAGCCGCTCGGCTGGCCACACCTTCAGCACCCGGCGAATCCGGTCGGCCACGTCCTCCGGCGTCTCGGGGTAGAAGCCCTTGACGTCGATGACCCCGGCGCCCAGCTCGCGCCCCTCGTTCGCGTAGGGCGCCCATAGGTCGAGCTCGGCCATCTCGCGCCCGGCGAACTCGATGACGAACTGGTCCGCGTGCGCCTGGAGGAGACCGGGCAGGTACGGGCGGTAGCTGCGGTCGAAGCGCGAGCGGCCGAAGCGGTTCCCGAAGCAGACATGGAAGGCGAGCTTGGCCTTCACGCCCTCGGTCGCCTTGTTGTAGAGTCGCGCCATCTCCGGGCCGGTGACGTTCCCGCGGGCCGGCTCGTCGAGCTGGATGAGGTTGGCGCCGGCCGCGACCAGCCCCTTGAGCTCGTGATTGATGACTTCGGCGAAGCGCTCGGCCACGTGGACCACACCCTTGTAGATCTTGCCGGGGTGGATGCGGGAGCCGAAGGTGAGCGGGCCGGCGCAGGTCGCCTTGGTGGCCCGGGTCGTGTGGGCCTGGAGATACTGGAACTCCTTGACGATCCCCAGTCCGCCCTCCGGCGTCTCGATGGGGCCGACCGCCTCGTAGCGGGTCTGCTGGTCGTAGCCCCAGGGCCCCACCTTCCGCCGGACTGGGATGGCCTGGATCCCCTTGATGATGGCGTAGTAGGAGTCCACGTATCCGTCGAGCCGCCGCACCTCGCCGTCGGTGATGATGTCGAGGCCGGCCCGCTCCATGTCCCGGATGGCGGTGTCGGCCGCGTCGTCGAGCATCTCATCGAGGTCGGCCGGACCCAGATCGCCGGCCTCCCAGGCCTTGATGGCAACGTACCACCAGCCGGGCTTCCCGTGGGAGCCGACGACGGTCGAGGGGATGAGGGGCCGCGGCGTCGCGGTCATCGAGGGCTCTCCTTTGCGGGGTTCCGGGTTCGCGGTGGCGCGCGCTCGTTACTTGAATCGCTCGATGCCGGTGCCTCGGTAGAGGATCCGCGCCGAGCGCTCCATGATGGCCGCGTGGTAGGCGAAGGCCTCGGGGGAGGCGTCGGCGGCTGGGCGGCGCTCCGGCTCGAAGTGGCCGAACTCGTCCACCCCGCGGACCAGCATGGCGCTGTCGCCCTCCCCGGCCACCTGCCGGACGTGGGTCGGGAGGTAGCGGATGGCGAAGCCGATGCGCCGGTCGTCCGAGCGGTTCGGCAGCGAGCCGTGGAACATGCGCACGTGGTGCAGCGAGCTCTCGCCGGCCCGCAGCACGACGTCGACGGCCTGCGCCTCGTCGACCTCCACGGCGATCTCCTGGCCGCGGCTCAGCAGGTTGTGGGGCGCGAAGGTGTCGCGATGCGGCACCTGCTCGCGATGGGTCCCTGGGATCATGCGCATCGCGCCGCTCTCGACGGTGCTGTCGGTGATCGCGACCCAGGCGGTGACGACGTCGGGCTCGGAGAGCCCCCAGTACGTCGCGTCCTGGTGCCAGGAGACGTAGGCGGCGTCGCGCGGCTCCTTGACGAAGAAGCTCGAGCTCCAGACCAGGAGGTTGGGGCCGAGGATGTCCTCGACCGTGTCGAGGATGACCGGGTGGCGCACCAGCGCGTCGAGCCAGGTGAAGATGAGGTGCGGCTTGTGACGGAGCTCACCGCCGAGCGCCCCTCGCTGCTGCGTCGCCTCGAAGGCCTCGAGCCTCCGCCGGCACTCGCGGGCCTCGTCGGTGGAGAGCACCCGGACCGGGAAGTAGAAGCCGTCGCGGTGGTACCGCTCGACCGCGGCGGGGGACAGGCGCTTCGGCACGGTGGGCCTCCGTGTATGTGGTGGCGTCTAGTGCCGTTCCAACTTGTTCCAGCTAGTGCTTTCGAGCCATACGGCAAGGCCGTGCTTCAAGTATCGCTTGCCCATTGTGGCTCATGTATTTGGAACGGCACTAGCTTAGGAAGCGGGATCGTCCGGTGTCAAGCGGGCGGAGCGATCGGGCGGGGCGATGTCGCCTCCGATCACCCGGAGCACTGCCGGCTGGCCCGTGACCTCGCCGGGAGCGCCGTCGTAGATGACCTCACCGCGCTCGATGACGTAGAGGCGGCTGGCCTGGGCCGGCACGTGGTGGATGTTGGACTCCGCCAGGAGGATGCCGCAGCCGAGCCTGGCGATGGCCGCGATGCTCTCGCCGATGCGGGGGATGATCGCGGGCGACAGCCCCTCGAACGGCTCGTCGAGGAGCAGGAGGTCGGGATCCAGGGCCAGCGCCCGGGCGATCGACAGCATCTTGCGCTCGCCGCCCGACAGCCGCATCCCGCCCCGGCTGGCGTAGCCGCGAAGCTCGGGGAAAACGCCGTAGGCTCGCTCGATCCGCTCCGGCGCCGGGCGCGCCGTCGGGCGCGTCCAGGTGGCGATCTCGATGTTCTCGGCCACCGACAGGTCGCCGAACACCCCACCGTCCTCTGGGGCGAAGGCGATGCCGAGCCGGGCGATCTCGTGGGTCCGCCGGCCGCCCAGCGGGCGCCCGCGGAACTCGATCCGTCCCGACGCTGGCCGGAGATAGCCCATGATCGTGCGGAGCGTCGTCGTCTTGCCGGCGCCGTTCCGCCCGACCAGGCACACGAGGCGGCCGGGCTCGACCGCGAGCGTCACGTCGCGCAGGATGTGGCTCTGCTCGATGAAGACGTTGACGGACTCGAGGCGCAGCATTCGATTCGGGTCCTCCCGCCTACCCCCCCACCCCCCCTCCCCCACCCACCGGGGGGGAGGGGGGAGCCGGAGGACCGATGCGTTCACACGCTCTCACGTCCGGGGCGGGGGGGCGGCCCAGGACCGCTGCCACGACCGCCTCGTCGGCCCGGATGGCGGCCGGCGGCCCGTCGGCCAGGACGCGGCCCTGCTGGAGCGCCACGATCCGGTCGGAGTAGCCGAAGACGATGTCCATGTCGTGCTCGACCAGGATGATCGCCTGGATGCCGATCCCCCGGGAAGCGGCAGTCAGCATTTCCATGATGGCGTTCTTGTCGCGGGTCGAGACGCCGCTGGTCGGCTCGTCGAGCAGGATCACCTCGGGGCGAAGGGCGAAGGCCGAGGCGACGTCCAGCAGCTTCTTGTCGCCCTGGGGGAGCTGGCGGGCGCGGGCGTCCCGCTTGGCGGCGAGGCCGAACAGCTCGGCGACCTCCAGCGCGGCCTCGCGGACCTCCCGATCCCGGGTGAGCGACGCGAAGAGGCGCGTCCCGCGGCCGAGGCGCGAGACCACCGCGGCTTGCAGGGTCTCCAGCACGGTCAGCTCGGCGAAGATCTGGACGAGCTGGAAGCTGCGGGCCAGGCCGAGGTGGGCCAGCCGACCCGGGCCGACGCCCCGGATGTCGTGGTCCTTGAAGCGGACGGCGCCGGCGGTCGGCGTGACGACCCCGGTCAGCACGTTGACGAGCGTCGACTTGCCGGCGCCGTTGGGGCCGATGATGGAGACGAACTCGCCGGCCCGGATGCCGAGGTCGATGCCGTCCAGGGCGCAGACGTCGCCGTAGAAGTGCCGGATGCCCTCGGCAGCGAGAACGAAGGCCGGGCCGTCAGTCACTGTAGGCGACCTCTGGCAACGGCAGGTTCAGGGCGCTGACCTCCGCTCCCGGACGGCCAGCCCGGCGAGTCCCCCCGGGGCCCAGATGACCAGGACGGCCAGGATCGCCCCGAAGATGAGGCGCCAGTACGGCACGATCGACATGATCGTGTCCTGGAGGAAGATGAACACGAACGCCCCGAGCACCGGGCCGAAGAAGTGCCCGAAGCCGCCGAGGAGCGTCATGAACACGATGTTGCCGGAGTGGGTCCAGTAGGCGAGGGTCGGGTCCACGTTGCCGGTCGGCGGACCGAGGAGCCCGCCGCCGACGGCCGCGTACACGGCCGAGATCAGGAAGGCGTACCAGCGGTAGCGGGTCACCGTGATGCCCAGGCTCTCGGCCTTGGCCGGGTTGTCGCGGACGGCGCGCAGGCAGAGCCCGAAGGGGGAGTGGACGATCCGCCACATCGCCAGGGCGGCCACCGCGAGGACGGCCAGCGAGTAGTAGTAGTAGGGGCCGATCAGCCAGGCGACCTTCGGCATGTCGTCCAGGCTCTGGCCGAGGAGCCACGGGCGGAGCACGCGCATTCCCTCGTCCCCACCGGTCAGCCGGTAGAACTTGAGCAGGAACGTGTAGAAGACCATGCCGAAGGCGAGGGTCAGCATGCCGAAGTAGATCTTGACGTAGCGGACGCAGAGGGCGCCCACCGGCGCCGCCAGCGCGGCGCCCAGGACGGCCGCCACGACCAGCATCACCTCGAAGGAGCGCACCGGGGTGTGGGTGGTGAGGACGGCGCCCGTGTAGGCGCCGATTCCGATGAAGAGCGCGTGGCCGAACGAGACGAGGCCCGTGTAGCCGAAGAGCAGGTTGAGCCCGAGGAGGATCACGGCGTACGCCATGAAGGGGAGCATGAGCGTCAGGTGGTACGCCGGGGCGACCAGCGGGAGGCCCACGAGGGTGGCCACGGCCCCGCCCAGGACGAGCGGACCCTTCACACCGCCACCTGGCCGAACAGGCCACGCGGCCTCATCACGAGCACCCCGATCACGATCAGGTAGATGAGGAGCATCTCCAGCTCCGGGTAGACCGCGATGGCGACCGAGCGCAGGATGCCGACGACCAGGGCGCCGACGAAAGCGCCCCGCATGCTGCCGAGTCCGCCGATCACGACGACCGCGAAGGCCTCGACGATCAGCTCGATCCCCATCTCGCTCATGGCCGCGGTCGCCGGGATGACGAGGGCGCCGCCGAGGGTCCCGAGCGCGGTGCCGAGGGTGAAGACCCGGGCGTACAGGGATCCCATGTTCACGCCCAGCGCCTCCGCCATCTCCCGGTTCTCGGCGGTCGCTCGCAGGATGCGGCCGAAGGCGGTGCGGGTCAGCAGCCAGCCGATGGTGCCGGCGATCACCAGGCTGGCCGCGATGACGATCAGGTTGTAGACGGGCACGGTAGCGCCAAGCAGCCGCACCTGGCCGTAGACCAGATAGAGGCCGCCAGTGGACCGGGGGGCCGTCCCCCAGGTGAGGCGGATGACGTCCTCCAGCATGAGGACCAGGGCGAAGGTGAGGAGGAGCTGGAACGTCTCGTCGCGGTCGTAGACGAAGCGGAGGAGGCCGCGCTCGACGGCGATGCCCACCGCGCCGACCAGGAGGCCGCCGGCGGCCAGCGGGACGATGAAGAGCGCGGGCGGGCCGCCGGCATCCGTGAAGGCCTGGACCGCCGAGACGCCCACGTAGGCGCCGAGGGCGTAGAAGGAGCCGCAGGCGAGGTTGAAGATCTTCTGGACGCCGAAGACGACCTGCAGCCCGGCGGCCACCAGGAACAGGATGGCGGCGTGGAAGACGCCGCTCAGCAGCAGGTTGACGACGCCGGCGATCATCGGGCCCCTTCCTCTCCCCCGTCAGGGGGAGAGGGCCGGGGTGATGGGTCCGGGGCTCAGTCGGGCCGGGGGGGAGCTACGCGCTCCTCCGGCTCGCCGCGGCGCCTCGGTCCTGCGGCCCTCGGTGCGCCGCGCCCCTCCGGACGCCCCGGCCCCCCCCTCCGGGTTGCCCGATGCTCGCGCATCCCCGGCGATTCCTTCACAGCTTCTCAGACCTTCCAGGAATTGATCCAGTCGAAGAGCTTGCTCCCCGCCGGCTTCATCGCCTGCTTGGTCGACAGGATCTCGATCGGGTCGATGGTGACGAAGTCGTAGGCGTTCTTGTGGGTCGTGATCCCCTGGTAGAAGTTGCACATCTGGACGTGGTCCTCGCGCCACGTCCGCTTGCCCGAGAGCGACTCCACCTCGATTCCCTCGAGGGCCTTGACCACCTGCGCTTTGGTCGGCCATTGCTTGGCGCTGGCGTACGCCTTCTCGACGGCGACCCGGTACGACTCGGCGCAGAAGTAGGCGTGGTCGCACTCGTAAGGCGGGTACTCGTTGTATTTCGCCTTGTACTCGCGGGCGAACTGCTTGAGGAGCGGGCTCCCCTTGGGGTCGTCGAAGTACATGGAGTTGTAGCCGAGGAGGAAGCCCTCGGGCGTGAACTCCTTCTTGAGCGAGTCGTGGACGCCGCCGGCCGTCGTGAAGACGCCCTTCATCGTCTTGAACAGTCCCACCGCCGCCGCCTGCTTCATGATGATGGTGGCGTCGCCGGACCAGAAGGAGCACATGAGGAGGTCGGCCTTGGACTGCTGGATGGACGCGATGTGCGAGGTGAAGTCGGTGGCCCCCAGCTTGGGGAACAGCTCCAGCACGAACTTCACGTCGGGCAGGTAGCGCTTGAGGACCGCCTGGTAGGACTCCCAGCAGTCGTGGCCGTAGGAGTAGTCGTTCCCGATCCCGGCTACCGTTTTGATGCCCTTGAAATACTTGGCCGTCAGGATGGCGGCGACGATGGCCTCCACCTCGTTGTCCACGCTGCGGAAGGCCCACTTCGGGCTCGGCATCGTCTCCTCGACGCCCTTCTGGGTGGTGCCGTCCCACGAGAGCCATGGGCTGCCCAGGTCCTCGGCCACGGGCCCGAGGGCCAGCGTGACGCCAGTCGAGATGCCGCCGACCACGACCTCGACCCGGTCCTGGAGGATCAGCTTGCGGTAGCGCTCCACGGTGTCCTTCGGGGTGGACTCCTCCTCGACCACGAGCTGCACCGGCCGCCCCAGGATGCCGCCGGCCTTGTTCACACGCTCGGCCCACCATTCGGTGCCGCGCAGGCCGGCGGTGCCCACCGGCGCCGCGATCCCCGCCCGGATGGCCAGCACCCCGATCTTGACCGGCTCCGCCGGCACGCCCGGCCGCGCCTGGGTCCACGCCGAGCGCGGAGTGGCGATCGCTCCCGCCGCGGCCGTCGCGCTCACGCCCTTCAAGAACTCGCGCCTGCTCGTCCTCATCGTCCCCTCCCTCTGGCTTGTCGGGATCTGCTCACGGCACCCGGACGAAGCCTTCCATGAGGCGTCGCGCCGTCCGGTAGACGGTGACGCGCTCGGCCCACGGCTCGCCGGCCCGGCTCGACACCGTCGCCGCGATCGGCAGGACCCCGGAGGGGTGCCCGAGGCGGACGTCGGCGCCCTCCGACGCGACCGAGGCTTCGTGGACCACGGTCCCGCGGATCCGGGCGGCCACCGCCAGGCACATGGCCGCGGTCAGCGCGAAGGCCCGGTGGCAGTTTCCCATCGACATGACGCGGGCCACCAGGTCGGCCTGCTCGGCCCCGTGCGCCGTCCCGTCGAGGGCGGTGAAGGCGCGTGGCGGGGCGACGGCGGCGATCTTCGGCGTGGCGACGCTCCCCGGGATGCCCATGAGCCCGGCGGCGGCGACGCGGATCGCCTCCAGACGCGCCGTGAGCGCCCGATCGGCGTCGATGGCGGCTGGCGACTCGGTCCCGGCCAGGCCGAGGTCCGAGGCCCGGACGAAGACCATCGGATTCGTCGCGTCCACGAGCGAGGCGGGCAGCCCGTCGAGCACGTCCCGGGGCCGCCCGGTGGGCAAGAGCCTGCCAGTGCCGGCGCCGCCCGGGTCCAGGAAGTCGAGCGCGATGCGCGCGCCCCGCCCGGCGACGCCGGGCAGCTCGAAGTCGCCGCTGGTCGCCGCCTCCCCGCCGGCGACCGGCACGTGGGCGACGATGAGCTTCTTGGTGTTCGTGTTGTGGATGCGGACGACCGTGTCGCCCTCGACCGCCGGCACCAGGCGCTCGTCGATCGCGAACGGCCCCACCGCCGCCGAGCAGTTGCCGCAGTTGCCGGAGTAGTCGACGATCGGCTCCCGCACGTGGACCTGGGCGAACGTGTAGTCCACGTCCGCGTCGGGGTGCGTGGAGGGACCGATGAGACAGGACTTGGAGAGCGAGGAGATCCCGCCGCCGAGACCGTCGAGCTGCCGGCCGTAGGGGTCGGGGCTGCCGAGCGCGGCCAGGATGACCTGGTCGCGCGCGTCGCCCGGCGAGGGGAGGTCGGCCTCGTGGAAGAAGAGCGCGCGACTGGTGCCGCCGCGCATGAAGACCGCCCGGATGCGCCGCTGGGTCATGCTGGGGAAGACGAGCCACTCCGCGTGTGGCGCAGCCGGCCGCCGGCCAGCAGGATCTCGCGCTCCCGAGGCGTCAGGACACAGCGGACCGGGATCCGGCGCCCCGTCGTCTCGTCCTCCACCGTCAAGGCCCCCGCCGCCAGCCCGTCCGCGATCCCGCGGATCGCCAGCCGGTCGCCGAGGCCGATCGCGTCGTAGTCGGACGGCTCCGCGAACTCGAGCGGCAGCATGCCCCAGTTGATCAGGTTGGCCCGATGGATGCGGGCGAAGGTCTTGGCCAGGACGCCCCGCACGCCGAGATACATGGGCGCGATGGCCGCCGCCTCGCGGGAGGAGCCCTGGCCGTACGTCTGGGCCGCCACGATGAAGCCGCCGCCGGCGGCCCTGGCCCGGGCGACGAACTCCGGGTCGAGGTTCTTGAACGTGTACTCGGCGATGGCGGGGACGTTCGAGCGGAAGACCAGCACCTGGGCGCCGGAGGGCGAGATGTCGTCGGTCGAGACCTTGTCGCCGGCCTTGAGCAGGACCGGCCCGGTCAGCTCGTCGCCGGGCGGCCGGCCGATCGGGACCTCGCGGATGTTCGGCCCCTTGACGATCTCCGCCGTCCCGCCGTTCCCGGCCGGCTGGATCAGGCCGGCGGTCGTCCGGGTGAAGCGCGGCGGAAAGACGACCTCGGGCGCGGGGCCGAGCGTCCGCGGATCGGTGATGACGCCGCGGAGGGCGGAGACGCAGGCGGTCTGGGAGGACGAGAGGTAGATCTGGTCGTCCTTGACCCCGCTGCGGCCGGGGAAGTTCCGGTTGAACGCGCGCAGGCTCTTCGACCCCGACGCCGGCACGTGGCCGATGCCCGGGCACGCCCCGCAGGTGGACTCGGACACCACGGCGCCGGCCGCCAGCAGGTCGGCGACCAGACCCTGCCGGGCCATCGTCTCCAGGATCTGCTGGCTCGCCGGGAACAGGACGAAGGAGACGTCCGGGTGGACCTGCCGGCCGCGGAGGATCTCGGCGACCACGAACATGTCTTCCCAGGAGCCGTTGGTGCAGGAGCCGACCAGCACCTGCTCGATCGGCGTGCCCTCGACCTCGGTGACCGGCACCACGTGGTCGGGGGAGCCGGGGAGCGCCACCAGCGGCACGAGGCTCCCCAGGTCCAGCTCCATCGTGTCGTCGTAGGCGGCGTCGGCGTCGGCCGCCAGCGGCCGCCACTCGCCGTCCCGGCCGAGGCGGGCCAGGTAGCTGCGGGTCACCTCGTCGGACGGGAACACCGACGTCGTGAGCCCCAGCTCGGCCCCCATGTTGGCGATCGTCGCCCGCTGGGGGACGGTGAGGCGACCCACGCCGTCGCCCGCGTACTCGAAGATCTTGCCGAAGCCGCCCCGCACGGTGAGACGCCGGAGCAGCTCGAGGATCACGTCCTTGGCCGAGACCCAGGGGTGGAGGCGCCCGGTCAGGACCACCCGCACGACCTGCGGCATCGGAAAGAAGTACGGGGCGCCGCCCATGGCGCAGGCCACGTCGAGCCCGCCGGCGCCGATGGCCAGCATGCCGAGGGCGCCGCACAGCGGCGTGTGGCTGTCCGAGCCGAGGAGCACGAGCCCCGGCGCGCCGAAGGCCTCGATCTGGACCTGATGGCAGATGCCGTTGCCCGGCTTCGAGTACCAGCCGCCGTAGCGCCGCGACGCCGTCGCCAGGTAGCGGTGGTCGTCGGTGTTGCGCGAGTCGAACTGGTAGACCTGGTGGTCGGCGTAGGTGACGACGGTGGGCACCTGGACGCGGGGGAATCCCATCGCCTCGAACTGGAGCCAGGCCATCGTCCCGTTGGTGTCGGTGAGCAGCACCTGGTCCACGCGGATCCCGACCTCGCGGCCGCCGGCCGGCTCGCCGGCGACGAGGTGACTGCCGATGAGCTTCTGGACGAGGCTCTGGCCCATTCTCGATTACGCCCGCCCGGCGAGGGGCCGGAACGGCCGGTGGGCGGGGCCGACGTACTCGGCCCGCGGGCGGATCAGCCGGTTGTCGGCGTGCTGCTCGAGGAGGTGGGCCGTCCAGCCGGCGATCCGCGACACCGCGATGACCGGGACGAAGAGGTCCACCGGGAGCCCCAGCGCGTAGAAGAGCGGCGCCGAGTAGAAGTCCACGTTGGGGATGAGCCCCTTCTCGCGATTCACCGCCTCGTGGAGCCGCACCGCGGTGTCGAACCACACGGCCTCGCCCGACCGGCGGCAGGCCTTCTCGGCCAGCTCCCGGAGGATGCGGGCCCGGGGGTCCCCCGCCTTGTAGACGCGGTGGCCGAAGCCCATGAGCCGCCGCTTCTCGGCCAGGGCCCGCCGGGTGAAGGCCTCCGCCTGGTCCGGCTGCCCGATCTCCTGGAGCGTCCGCATGACCGCCTCGCCGGCCCCGCCGTGGAGCGGGCCCTTGAGCGCGCCCAGCGCGCCGGAGACGGCCGAATGCATGTCGGAGAGGGTGGAGGCGATGGTGCGCGCGGTGAACGTCGAGGCGTTCAGCTCGTGCTCGGCATAGAGGACCAGCGCGGCGTCGAAGGCGCGGACCTGGACCGCCGTCGCCTTCCGGCCGGCCACGGTGTGCAGGAAGCTGGCCGCGTGCCCCAGCTCGGGCCGCGCCGTGACCGGGCGCTTCCCCTGCCGCACGCGGTGGAAGCCCGCGGTGAGGGTCGCCATCTGGGCGACGAGGCGCACCGCCTTCCGCCGGTTCGCCTCGGCCGAGTTATCCTCGGCGTCGGGATCGAGTGCGCCCAGGAGCGCGATCGCCGTCTGGAGGACGCGCATCGGGTGCATCTCGCGCGGGACGAGCTTGAGCGCCTTCAGCATGAGCGGCGGAAGCGGTCGCGCGTCGGTCAGCTCCGTCCGGAAGCCCTCCAGCTCGGCCGGCCGCGGCAGCTCCCCGTGCCAGAGGAGCCACACCACTTCCTCGAACGACGCTCGCCGCGCGAGGTCGTCGATGTCGTAGCCCTGGTAGGCGAGACGGCCCTGGACGCCGTCGAGATTGCACAGGCGGGTGGTCGCCGCCACGACGCCCTCGAGGCCCTTGATCGGTTCGGCTTCGGTCGGCATCGGACGGCTCCTCTTAGGTCACGGGATCCGGGCGGGGTCGGGACGGGAGAGCACGGGATGCCGGCGCCGACCGGACCCCGGCCGCCCTCCTGTGATACCAAGCCGGCCGGGCCGGGTCAAGCACGCCGCGCGCCGGCTGGCTTCTCGCGACGCGCTGGCCTTGGCCCCGCGGTAGGGTGTTCCAACTCCGAGCCGCGCCTTCGCCGCGGCCTCCGAGGGGGGGAATCGGGGGGTCTTCCGAGACCCCCCCGAAGTCGCTCAGGCGCCGACGATGACGCCGACGACCTTCTGGAGCTGGCTGATGTCGATCGGCTTGTTGAGCATCGTGAACGGCCCGGTCTCCAGGGCGCGGGACATCAGATCCGAGTCGGGGTAGCCGGTCACGATCACCACCGGCAGCTCGGGCCGGATCGCATGGAGCTGGCGGAAGGTCTCCACGCCGCTGATGCCGGGCATGATGAGGTCGAGCAGGACGAGGTCGAGATCGTTCTGCTTGGCGATCTCCAGGGCTTCCTCGCCGCTGGCGGCCGTGAAGATCTGGCGCTGGCCGGTCTGGAGCGCGGAGACGATGAACTGGCGCGTCACCTCTTCGTCGTCCACCACCAGGAGATTCACGCGCAGGGTGGCGGCGTGCTGCCGGAACCAGTCATCGAGGATGGACTTGTGAAAGCGCCACTGGCGGCCGACCTTGTGGCCCGGCAGCTCCCGGCGCTCGGCGAGGCGATAGACGGTGGAAACGGGAAGCTTGAGATACGCGGCCACGTCGCGGATTGTCAGGATCTCGGCGTCTCCGGCCCGTCGCCGCTCGACCATGGTTTGTCCTTCCGTCTGCTTCCCCGCCTGCTTGTCAGCCCCCGGCCTTCCACCGCGTGACCGCTGCGACGCCTTCCCATCTCTCAACGCTGTTGGGGTTAATTCCGGGTAGGCCGACATAGTTCCATTCGTTCGGGTGGGTGTCAAGGGAAAAGGGTTTGGCTCGATGGACAGTCCCTCGACGTCTCCGGCTGAAACGCTGGGTTTCCGGGGTTTTCGCGCCATGTCCTGGTCTCCCTCCCCATCGGCTCCTGGTGGTCCCCTGGGCCTTCGGGGTCGGCGGTGAGGAGTGCAACGGCAGTACCAAGAAACGCCCGCTCCCGCTAAGCCATGGCCGGGAAAGAGTACCCCAAGGCGGTCGCGGCCGACCGTGGGCAATTCCTGCTCGCACTTCCCAGCCAGTCGAGCCTGTTTCTAACCAGGCTCCCGCATGGGACTGGCGACTTGCCGGTCACTCGACCGAATTCGCCTGCAGTGAGGCTGCCTTGACACCCGATCCGGCGCTGGGGTACGGTGGGGGCGCCCCCGATGCACACCCAGCTCCAGGCCGACCGGGTTCTCGACTGTCTCGGGCTATTCTGCCCGATGCCGATCGTCAAGACCCGGGAGGCGATGAAGACCATGACCGCCGGCCAGGTGCTCGAGATGCGCTCCGACGACCCCGCCAGCGAACCCGACATGAAGAGCTGGGCTCAGCGGACCGGGAATGAGCTCGTTGCGGTTACGAAGGACGGCCCGATCTACCGATTCCTGGTCCGAAAGACCCGATAGGTCGGGGCTGCCGCGCCCCGGACGCCGGGTCTACGTCGACTACGCCGGGTTTGTGCCTGTCGATCCCCGGGTGCTGGCCGTGATGACCCCGTTCCTGGAGGGCTGGGTGGGGAACCCCTCCGCGCTCCATGCGCTCGGCCAGGAGGCGCGTGACTCGCTCGATGCCGCTCGCGCCAAGATCGGCCGCCTGGTGGGGGCGCGTCCGGATGCGGTCCTCTTCACGAGCGGCGCCACCGAGGCCAACAACCTGGCGATCAGGGGCATCGCCCTCCGGAGCGGCAAGCGTCACATCCTGACCACCGCGATCGAGCACGCCTCCGTCCTCACGCCGTGCCGCGATCTCATGAAGGCGGGCTTCGAGGTGACCTACCTGCCCGTCGACCGTGAGGGCCGGGTCACGCCGGCGGACGTGCGCACGGCGCTCCGGGCCGACACCTGTCTGGTCTCCATCGGCGCGGCCAACGCCGAGATCGGCACGATCCAGCCGTGGCGCGGCATCGCCGCGATCACGCAGGAGGCCGGCGTCCCTCTCCACGTCGACGGCGTCGGCGCGGTGGGCCGGGTGGCGCTGGCGGTCGAGGCCGACGGGATCGACCTCCTCACGATCGCGGCCAACGACCTCCACGGCCCGCCGGGCGTCGGGGCCCTCTGGGTGCGGCCCGGGCTCACGCTGGTCCCGCAGGTCCTGGGCGGGGGCCAGCAGGACGGTCTCCGCTCGGGCACGGAGAACCTCGCCGGGGTGGTGGGGCTCGGCGTCGCCGCCGAGCTGGCGCTCCGGGAGGGCCCCGGCGAGCGCGAGCGCGTGATGGCCTTGCGGGACCGGCTCATCGAGGGCCTGGCCCTCGCCTGTCCGCAAGCGCGGCTGACGGGGCCGCGGGTCGGCCGGCTGCCGCACCACGTGAGCCTGGCGGTGACCGGGGTCAAGGGGGAGAGCCTGATCCTGGCGCTGGACCTGGTGGGGATCTCGGCCTCCACGGGCTCCGCGTGCGCCACCCTGACCGGCGAGCCCTCGCGCGTGCTGCGTGCCATCGGGCTCGACCCCCTGGCCGCCGCCGGCTCGCTCTGCGTGACCTTGGGGCGGTGGAGCCGGCCCGAGGACGTCCAGGCGCTCCTCGCGGAGCTGCCGCCGATCGTCGACCGCCTGCGCGCCCTCTCGCCGATCCACTGATCGACGCATGCGTCTCGTCCTCTTCGACATCGACGGGACGCTGCTGTCGGCGGGCGGCGCGGGCCGGCGCGCGCTCGGTCGCGCCCTGATGGACGTCTACGGCACCGCGGGGCCTATCGACACCTACGACTTCCGTGGCGGCACGGACCCTCAGATCGTCCGCGATCTCCTCGGGGCGGCCGGGCTGCCGCCCGCGGACATCGCGGCGCGCGAGATGGAGCTTTACGGGCGCTACCTCGAGCACCTCGAGGAGGAGATCGGGGACGGACACGGCGTCCGGCTGCTCCCGGGCGTGACCGCGTTGGTGGAGGCGCTGGCGGCCCATCCCGCCTGCGTCGTCGGGCTCCTTACCGGGAACATCGAGGCGGGCGCGCGGGTGAAGCTGCGGAGGACCGGCCTCTGGCCCCGGTTCCGGCTCGGGGCCTACGGCTCCGACGACGGGGACCGCACCCGGCTACCCGCGGTGGCGGCGCGGCGCGCCGAGGCCCTCGTCGGGCACGTGTTCCGCGGCCGCGACCTGGTCGTCATCGGCGACACGCCGCGCGACGTCGGCTGCGGGCGGGCCTTCGGGGCGGTGTGCGTGGCCGTGGCCACCGGCTGGCACGCGGTCGCCGAGCTCTCGGGCTGCGGGCCCGACCACGTCTTCGCCGATCTCAGCGAGACCGACCGGGTCATCGCGGCGATCTTCGACAGCCACCCCGGAGGCTGACGGTCCAGTGGAGCGGATCGTCGTCGTCTGGCTCCACCTGCTGGCGGCGTCGGCCTGGGTCGGAGCCTTCCTCTTCGTGAGCCACCTGGTGGTCCCGGCCCTCGCCCGCGGCGAGCGCCCCTACCTGGGACTCCTCGAGCGCGCCCGCGTCGTGGCGTGGGCGGCGATCGGGCTCCTGCTCGTGACCGGCCTCGACAACCTCCGCCGGGTGCGGCTGGACAGCCCGTGGCTGATCGCGAAGCTCCTCCTCGTCCTCGTCCTCCTCGCGCTGGCCGCCCACCGGGACTTCGCCCTCGTCCCACGGGCGATCCGCATGATCGCGCGGGGTGGCAGTCCGGCGGTCGCGCTCGGCGGGCTCCGCTGGCTCGACCGCGTTCTGCTGATCGTCGCCATGGTCGTGTTCTTCCTTGGGGTCGGTGTCGCCCGGGGCCGCTGATGGCCGTGACGACGGTCGTGGTCGGCGGTGGGATCGGCGGACTGTCCGTCGCCCGTGAGCTGACGCTCCGTGGTCTCCCGGTCGTCGTCCTCGAGAAGGCGCCGAAGCTGGCGCCGGTGGGCGCCGGCATCATCATGAACCCCAACGCGATGCGGGTCCTGGAGCGGAACGGGCTCGCCGCCGCGCTGCGGGAGCGGGGGTGGCCGTACCTCGCCCGCGATTCTTGCGATCACCGGGGCCGGCTCCTCGCGCGGCGGGACTACCGCCCGCTCTACGCGGCCGGCACGCTCGCGGTCGGCACGCTCGTTCACCGCGCCCACCTCCACCACGCGCTCTACGACAGCCTGCCGGCCGGGACCGTGCGTTTCGGCGCCCCGGTGGTGGACCTCGAGGTCCGCCCGGACCGGGTGGGCGTGGAGCTCGAAGGCGGGGAGCGCCTGGAGGCCGACCTCCTGGTCGGCGCCGACGGGATTCGCTCCCTGGTCCGCGAGGCGGTCTTCGGCGCCGCCGTCCCTGTCTACCTGGGCTACCGCTCGCACCGCCTCGTCGTTGACAATCGCGACCGGATCGAGGACTTCACCGAGTTCCTCGGACGGGGTAAGCGGGTCGGCCTGGTGCCGATCTCGCGCGACTCCCTCTACGTGTGGACGACGTTCAACTCGCCGCCGGAGTCCACCGACCACGCCCTCGCCAGCGTGGCCGAGTTCCGGGCCCGCTTCGCGGAGTTCACCGACCCCCGGGTCCGCGGCGCGCTGGCGCAGCTCGAGTCGACCGATGGGATCCTCTGCACCGACGTCGAGGAGGTCCATCAGGAGTCGTGGGTCGCGGGTCGAGTCGTGCTCCTCGGCGATGCCGCCCACGCGCTCACACCCAACATGGGGCAGGGAGCCGGCATGGCGATGGAAGACGCGGCCGTGCTGGCCGAGACGCTGGACACGGTTCGGGTGGGCGCCCGGCCGCTCCCGGCGGCGCTGACGTCCTACGTGGAGCGGCGCCGCCCACGCGTCGCCACGGTCGTGCGGCTCTCACGGGAGGTGGGGGCGGACGGCCAGCGGATCGGCCGGCTCGCCTGCTGGCTCCGCAATCGTCGGATCCGCCGTGACGGCCGGGATGTCCGCCGGGTACACGACGGGCTCGAGCGGCTGCTGGCCTATCCGATCTAGGATTTCGGGGGGGTTACGCGCTGAGCGGCCGGCCATGTCCTCCAGCGCCTCGGGGCGGACGACCAGCGGGTCACCGCTCACGCTGGCCCTCGGGTGTCGATGCCGGTGATCTTGATGGCCGCGGCCTTGGATTTGTAGCGCCGGTTGAGCCGCACCATCACCGCGGTCAGACCCTCGAGGATCGCCGCCATCGTGAGCGGCCCGGCGTCGAGGGCACGGACCCCGAGGTCTTCGATCAACCGCATGGCCGCCGCTTTCGCCGCGGCGTCGTCCCCGCAGACCAGCACGTCGGCATCCAGCGGGTGGTCCAGGCTCGACAGCTCGTGGGCGGCCAGGGCGTGGAGCCCGGCCACCACTCGCGCCTCGGCTCCGAGGATCGCCTGGGCCTCCTCGGCCGCCGAGCCCGCCGGGGGGGGCGCGTAGAGCCGCGGGCCCTTGAAGTCGAGCGGCACGACGGTCTCCAGGACGATCTTGCCCGCGAGCACCGGGCGGAGCGTGGCGAGGAGCGCCCCGTGGCTCTCGTACGGCACCGCGACCACGACCAGCTCGCCCTCGCGGCTGGCCGCCTCGTTCGTCCGGCCGTCGAACAGGCCGCCGGGCACGAGGCGCGCCAGTTCGCGGGCCCGCTCGAAGGCGCGCTCCGCGCTCCGGGACCCGATGAGGACCTCGTGGCCGGCGCGCGCCCAGCGAAGCGCGAGCCCGGTGCCCTCCTTGCCGGTTCCACCGAGGATCGCCACGATCACGGGCGTCTCCCCCTCGATGCCCACCACGCGGTCAACCCCAGCCCGGCCGCCGTGGCGACGGCGACCGGCCAGAAGTTGGTGTGGAGGACCGGGATCGCGGAGAACGCCGAGCGGCGCTGCGCCGGGCGGAGCCGACCGTCGAGGATCGCGTCCACGACGGCCATGGCCTCGGTGAGGAGGACCCCCAGGATCGCCTTGGCGAAGGCGGGATCGGCCAGCGCGGGATGGCCCACGTAGCCCTGTCCGCCGTCCCGGAGGGGGTAGTTGGGACGGAGCCGGGCCATCAGCGAGTAGCGCGCCGGCGGCAGCGTCCGGTAGGCCGGGTTGACCAGCTCGGGGTGGAGTGCGAGCATGACCGACGTCTCCAGCAGGCCGCCGTGGGCGTCGTCGGCGAGGGCCGCCCGCTCCTCGGCCGAGAGGGTCCGCCCGAGCGCGGCTTCGATCTTGTCGGTGTACCGGCCCCGGAGAAATTCCCAGGCCAGGTGGCCGGTGAACGAGGCCATGGTGACGCCGTAGCGTCGGGACACGATGGCGGCTGCCTCTTCGAGCGCCACCAGGTGGCCGGGCCCGGCGTGACCGCTCGCCACCAGGATGGCGCGGAAGCCCGCCCGCGCCAGCGAGCTGCCGTAGTCCACCAGGACGTCCCGTACCACGCGCTGGCGCATCGAGACCGTGCCGGGCGCCTCGAAGGCGAAGCAGCCGAGATGGAGGGGCGGGGCCAGGACGGCGGTCCAGCCGGGCCGGGTGGTCGTGAGGCGCTCCGCGACCGCTTCTGCGAGCTGCCGGGCCGTGAAGGCGTCTACGCCGAGGGGGAGGTGCGGGCCGTGCTCCTCGAGCGGGCTCACCGTGAGGAGGATGACGGTGCGGTCGCGGTCCAGGGCGTCGAGCGCCGGCGAGGAGAGCTCCTCGAGGCGATGCGTGCTCATGCAAAGCTGCTCGTGGTCGCCTTCAGGTAATCCTCCTTGGCGCGCTCGAGCTCCGCGATGATCGCCTCCCGTTCGGCCAGGAGGCGCGAGGCGCCGTGGTGCCGGGTCAGGACGAGCGCCGCGAAACGGAGCCGGTTCCGCAGCCGGCCGAGGCCGGCCCAGTAGTGGTAGGCCACGACACCGCTCAGCGGGAGCGACGCCGCGAAGACCGCCGCCCAGCGGAGGCCGGCCCACCGCCAGACGAGCCACGTCTCGATTCCCCAGATCAGCGGGAAGGCGACGATGCTGGTCAGGAGCCGCACCGTGGCATAGTCCGTCTCCTTTCGGGCGAGGCGGCGGGAGAGCCAGCGCGGCAGGAAGTATGGCAGCGCATTGACGACGACGCCGTACGCGAAAATCGGCAGCCCCAGCACCGCGACGCCCGAGGTGCGGAGCCGGCTCCGGGGCCGGCTCCCCGGGGCCCCCCCGAGCCGAGCCTGGACCGCCTGATCGCGGATCCGGTACTCGGCCAGCATGGCGCGGTAGCCCTGGATGCGCTGCCACAGCCGCTCCACGCGCTCGGGCTCGCGCGCCTTGAAATGCGTGACGGCGTCCCCGATGGCGCGGGAGAGGCGGAGGGGGTCGATCTCGCCGCGCTGGAGACCGCGGTCCGCCTGGAGCTGACGCACCAGCTCGCTCCGGTACAGCTCCTCCACGGCCCGCGCCAGCTCGGCGGCGTCGATCCGGTCGGCGTGGATGACCTGGGCTTCCATCGCCCACTGGAGCCGCGTCGTCAACGCGTCCACCGCCTTGGCCGGGTCCTCGCGGTAGATGGCCCGGTGCGGAGCGACCGGCACCGGCGCGCCGAAGGCGATCAGCACGCGGCCCCGGAACGACTTGCGAGCCTCGAAGGACAGCCCGACGGGGATCACCGCCAGCTCGTCTCCGCCCCGGCCGGGGCGGTCGGCCTCGTAGGCCAGCGCGATGCGCGCCGCGCCGGTCTTGATCCGCTGGACTCGCCCCTCGGCGTGGGTGGTTCCCTCCGGGTAGATGCCGATCAACCGGCCCTCGCGGAGCGCCTCCAGGCAGGCGGCGAACATCTCGACGTTCCGGTCCATCTTGTCCGGGTCGTCCTGACGCCGGTAGACAGGGATGGCGCCACAGCGACGGAGGAACATCGCCATCAGCGGATGGCGGAACAGGGCGGCCGTGGCCAGGTAGTGGACCTTGCGCGGTATGGCGACCCCGACCAGCAGCGAGTCGATCAGGTTGTTGGGGTGGTTGATGCAGAGGAGCACGGGCCCCCGGTCGGGCACCCGCTCGGGATGCCGGACCTCCACGGCCTTGAAGAAGAACCAGACCCAGAAGCGCCCGAGCAGCCGGACGGCGGTGTAGAAGCGATCCCTGCGCTCCGGCGAGGCTGGCGATCCGGGGGACTCGGGCGCTCCAGCGGCCGCCCCGCGCGAGCTCACGTCCGGAACCGGCGCCAGAACAGCAGGAATCGCGCGGACTTCAGCGTCATCGCGCCCCAGTGTAGGAAACGCGGGACGCGCGTGTCAAGGATGGGACGGGCGCCGACGATGCACGATCGCGTGATGACTCGACACTTCTGTCTTGACACCGTGGCGGCTCTGCAGTTCAGTAGGAGGTGACGCGAGGATGAGGCGCCGTCCCGCGTCGCGGCAGGAACCCTCAAGGAGGCTGGTGATGGAGACTCCACCGGACCTGCCAGGCGCGCCATCGGGGCTGGCTGCCTGATGGCGCGCGGCTTCGACTGAAGGACACGTCATCCCGGCTCCTGCCGGGACGCGCAGCGAGCCTGCGCAAGACCACGAAGTCCCGGGGACGGTCGCGGTGCACCGCCGACGTCCCCGGGCTTGTTTTTTCGCGAGGAGGTAGCGTGATCACCAAGGAGACCGAGCGTTCCACCTATCTCGACGTCCACGGCATGGCGTGGGAGCCGAGCCCGTACCCGGGCATCGAGAACAAGGTCCTGTACGCGGAGCCGGCCGGCCGGCGCACCGTCCTCACGCGCTTCGCGCCCGGCGCCCGGCTGCCCCGCCACCGCCACGTCGGCCTGGAGCAGAGCTTCGCCCTGGAAGGCACGCTGGTGGACGACGACGGGGCGTGCACGGCAGGGAACTTCGTGTGGCGCCGGCCGGGCTCGGTCCACAGCGCCTGGTCCCCGGAGGGCTGCGTGGTCCTCGGCATCTTCGAAGCCCCCAACGAGTTCCTTCGCTGACCGGAGCCCTCGAGGTCTCGCGGCCGAGCGAGCCGGCTGAGCCTCGGCCCGCCTGACCCGGTCGAGGCCGCACCACTTCCGCCCGCTCCCCTGACCACTCGGGGACCACACGCACGGTGGCCCCCGCAGCGGTGGGGATGCCGTGAACCGGCCTCGAAGCGCCAGCCCGCTCAGTTCCTGACCGTGACTGCGGTCACGGTCTAGCCATTCTGTCACTTCCGCCCGGGCCCCCGGGAGACGCCGGCAGCTGGAAGCGCCCGTGTCTCAAGGGGTCTACCATTAGGTGTTACCGTGGCATCATATTTGCTGGAAAACCCTGAGCCTGATGCCGGTCGCTGATCGCTAGAATCGCCGCCACCACACCCGCCGACGGTCGGATCCACTCGAGTCGGTAGTAGGGGAGGGGGGACCATGCCTCGCACGCTCGCGTTCCTTGCCTGCCTGCCGCTGATCCTGGTCGCCTGGCAGAGTCCGGCGACGGCCCAGGACAGCGTTCTGTACGAGGTGGTCGAGAACCTCGACGTGTCTCGGCTCGAGGAGGGCGTCCGCGTGTCGTACTGGACCGCGCAGGGCCGGGCCCGGGCCGGGTCGCCGTTTTGCCCGGAGGAGGCGCTGGCCCGCATCAGGTCGAAGGCGAAGTCGTGCTCGGTGACCGCCTTCGGGACGGATTCGATCGATCTCCTCACTCTGCACGGCACCGTGTGGGCCAACATCGCTTCGGTCGTGAACTGCGACAACGTCGTGGACGCCCCCGAGTGCGTCGTCCTGACCGGTCAGATGGAGGGGCTGGTCTCGCTGGTGCCGTTCGAGGGCGCTCCCGTCGTCCCCGAGCTCGGCAAGCGCCGGCAGATCATCGGCCCGGCGGTTCCCCTGATCTATGTCGTCGGCACGTTCAGCCCGGACGACGAGGTCACGCTGCGCCAGTCGCCCCCCGACAAGCCGCCGCCGCCGGGGCCGATCCAGCTCCAGGCGACGTTCCGGCTCCCCTTCCAGATCTCCAAGAAGGGAAGGCCGGTGCCGGCCCAGCCGGACAAGGCCTTCTACCTCGACGACGACGGGAGCCTGATCAAGGTGCACCGGAACGAGTCCGCCCTGGGTGTGCCGGTTCTCCGCGCCGAGGTGACCTTCGAGCGCCCGCACCGACCGGGGAGGCACCACCGCTAGGAGGCGACCCGGCGGCCGCGGCCGGGTTCGAGCCTTACCGGAAGAGGTCCTGGGAGGGGTCGCGAAGGAGCTCGCGCGCCGAGCCGGCGCCGGGGGTGTAGGCGTAGCCGCGAACCAGGGCCACCGGCACCGCGTCCAGCTTTCCCATCACCAGCTCGGCCGCGCTGGCCAGCTCGTCGGCGACGGCGAGCACCGTCGCCTGCAGGACGTAGCCGTGGATGTCCGGTACCCCCAGGTAGCTCCGGAGCGGCCGCATCCCGGCGACGCCGATGGCCACGTTCTGGAGGCCCTCGCGCCACGGACGGCCGAAGGTGTCGGCGACGATGACCGCGACGTCGGCGCCGGCGAGCGCGCGGAAGCGCTCGACCAGCGCCCGGGCCGAGGCGTCGGGGTCTTCGGGGAGCAGGCTGACCCAGCCGGCGCCGGCGTTCGACTGATCCACCCCGGCGTTGGCGCAGACCTGGCCATGGCGGGTCTCGGTGATCAAGATACCCCGGTCCATGCGCACGACGCGCCGGGACTCGCGCAGGATCACCTCGACGAGTCGTGGATCCTTCTTGAGGCTCCCTCCCACCTCGATCGCGAAGGGGGACGGCGTGACTTCGGCCAGCCGCACCATGCGGCCCTCGGCCTTCGACACCACCTTCTGGCTCACCACGGTGACGTCGCCGGTCGCCAGCGGCGTGCCCTGGGCGGCCGCGGCGCCCAGGACCAGGGCGGCGAGGTCATCGCCCGGCCGGACCTCGGGGATGCCCCGGATGCCGAGCACCTCGAGGCGGGGCGCTGTCCCGTAGCCGAACGAGCGGAGCAGTCCCGCCGCGCGGGTGTGGGCGCCGAGGGCGAGGAGCGCCTCGAGGTCCTCCGGGGCGTCGATGTCGAGGCCGGCGCCGGGCAGCCCCAGGATCACCGGCTCGATGCCCCGGGCTCGGGCGGCGGCGACATGGTCGGCGAACGAGGGCTCGCCGAAGCGCAGCGGGAGGGCGTCGGGCGGGGCGAGGCAGGCGGCGTTGGTGCCGAGGCCGCTGTGCGACGGCACGAGGACGGCCGCCGGCGGCCGGCCGCAGGCCGCCAGCACGGCGCGCACCTCGCCGGCGGTCAAGCACGGGAGATCGCCGGGGACCGTGAGCATGACGGCCGCTCCCAGCTCCCGGCAGGCGTCCAGCCCTCGGGCCACCGCCGCCGTGTGCCCCTCGCTCTCGCGCTCCACGAGCACCGCGGCCCCTTGGGCCTCGGCGAGCGCGCGGACATCCGCGTCGGGCGTCACCACCACGATCCGGTCGAGGCCGCCGTCCCGGAGCGCCGCCAGCACGTCCTCCAGCATCGCGCGGGCCAGGGCCGAGCGGGCTTCTGCGGGGAGCGCCCGGGCCAGGCGCTGCTTGGCGCTCCCGAACTCCTTGGCGGGAACGACCGCCACCTTCATCGTGGGACACCCGCCGTGTCCAGGACCAGCCGGGCCAGGCGCGCCTCGCCTTCCGCCCCGGTCATCAGCGTGTCGCCGACGATGGGGCGGACGCCGCGCGCCGCCAGATCGGGGGCCAGCGCCGCGTCCCGGCGGTCCACGACGAGGGCGTCGAGCCACGGGGAGTAGAGCATGGCCACGCTCACGGCCGAGACCGGCAGCCCGCGGGCGGCGAGAAGCTTTCCGGCCGGTCCGCTCACCGGCGCGTCCCCGATGATCGGGCTCACCGCGACCACCGGGGCCGGGGTGGTCACGAGCGCCTCCATGATGCCGGGGACCGCCAGGACGGGGCCGATCGAGGTCACCGGATTGGAGCAGCAGACGATGACCGCCTCGGCGTGCCGGATCTCGTCGAGGAGCCCCGGCGCCGGTCGAGCAGCGCCGGCGCCTTCGTAGGCCACCCCCCGGATCTCGGGCTGGGCCTTCTCGCGGACGAAGAACTCCTGGAAGCCGAGCCAGCCGTCGCGGGTCAGGATGCGCGTGCGGACCCGGTCATCCGACATCGGACAGAGGCGCACCCGCACGCCCAGGGCGGCGGCGATCACGCGGGTCGCCTCGGAGAGCGAGGCTCCGCTCAGCAGGAGGTCGGTGCGGGCGAGGTGGGTCGCGAGATCGCGGTCGCCGAGACCGAACCACGTGTCCCGGCCGAGGCGGCCCATGCCGGCCCGGCAGTGGAAGGTGTCGTCCCGGACGCCCCAGCCCTTGACGGGATCGAGCAGACCGGCCAGCGCGTACATCACCGAGTCGAGGTCCGGCGAGACGTGGAGGCCCCAGCACTCGAGGTCGTCTCCGGTGTTGCCGACGACCAGGAGGCGCTCGGGATCGATGGCGCCGGCGAGGCCCCGGAGGAGCTTGGCGGCGCCCGTACCTCCAGCCAGCGCAACGATCATCTCGGGCACATCCATCTCGGGCACATCGTTCAGTCGGAACTAGACTGACCCGCGCCGGGTTGAGAAGCGAGCAGCCCTAGGACGCAGGGAGTCGCCGACCGCAGGCGTACTCCGAGTACGCCGAGGATCGGCGACGACCGAAGGCCGTCCGAACGACGACCATAGGCCGGGACGGACGCGAGGCCGAAAGCCGTCCGATCGACGTAGGCCGAGCGCGTCACGGCCGAGATGGACGCTGCGAAGCTTATCGACCCGGCGCTCAGCGGCCGCGGCGCCCGCGCTCTATCTCCGGCAACGCGATCGTGTAGCTCCCTGGCCGGCGCCAGGCGTGAAGCCCCGTCCCCGGGCGGCCGCGCAGCGAAGCGGGGAGTGACGCCTCGGGGACGGGGATGAAGCCGAACCGCACCCACAGGCGGTCGAGGCCCTGGGGTCGCGTGAACAGGGTGTTGATCCCGAGTTGGGCGGCCTGACCGAGGAGGGGTGCCACGAGCTGCGCCGCCACCTCGAGCGACTCGCCTCCGGCCGGGGGTGCGACCACGACCGGCCCATGGACGAACCCGTGCTCCGCGTGGCGCTCGACCAGCACCCCACCCACGAGCCGGTCGTTCTCCACCACCGCTTCCCATCCGAGCTCGACCGGGCCTGGCGGCGGTGCCCACGCTCCTGCGAAGTCGAAGAGCTGCCGGATCTTGCCCGCCCCGGCCTGGCTCGGGCGGTAGAGAACGCCCTGCCAGGTGCGGGGTGGGGGAACCGCGGCCGCCGGCTCGGCCGCCGGGGGGCTAACCGGCCGCCGGGCCGACCGCGGCATGGCGCGCCTACTTCTTGCCGCCGAGGACCGCGTCCTTCATGGCCTTGGCCACGCGGAACTTCACCACGCGCTTGGCCGCGATCTTGATCGGCTCCCCGGTCTGCGGATTGCGCCCCATCCGGGCCTTCCGGTTCGAGAGCACCAGCTTGCCGAAGCCAGGAACGACGAAGCCGTTCTTCTTGGCCTCCTTGACGGCCAGCGCCTGGAACTCGTCCAACAGGCCGACCACCTGCTTCTTGGTGAGGGTCGAACTTGTCGGCCAGGTGCGAGATCACCGAGGACTTGGTCATCATCTTTGCCATCGACACGCTCCTTTCAGGGGTGTGTGGGTCATGCCACCCGGGCCGGGTGGCGAGCGGGGCGTGTTGCCCTCCGCATGGTTTCCTGCCTCACGTGCACCTCGGGCCGGACGGCCGTCCGGCGGCGACCGGCGCCGCCATCGGATGTGCGAACCGAAAGTCCTTGGACTCCGCCAGGCGCCGGTAGGAGCCGAAGCGCGCCTCCGGGTCGTCCACCGTATCGAGCGGCTCGGGCTCGTCCTCCATCGGGTCGGCGTAAAGCTTCAGGATCTCGTAGGTGGTGCTCCGCTGCGCTGGGATCCGGCCGAGGTCCCGCGCCAGCCGGCGCAGCTCAGCCGGTGGCACGAGCTGCCCGTAGGGTGCCCCGGCCGAAGTGGAGATGCTCTCGTTGATCAGGGTGCCGCCGACGTCGTTGGCTCCGGCGGCCAGCAGCATCTGGGCGAGCTTGGGTCCCTCCTTGACCCACGAGCTCTGGATGTTCCGGAACGTGGCACCCAGCATCAACCGGGCCAGCGCGTGGACGCGCACCACCTCGGCCCCGGTGGCGCCGGGCCGGACGCCAGCCACCAGGCGCCGCTGGTACATCGGCGCTTCCTGGTGGATGAGGGACAGCGGGACGAACTCCGTGAAGCCGCCGGTATCCCGCTGGACATCACGGAGCAGTGCCAGGTGGCGCACCCAGTGGGCCGGCGTCTCGATGTGTCCGTACATCATGGTCGACGTCGTGCGGATCCCCAGCCCGTGGGCGGTGGTGATCACCTCGAGCCACTGTCGGGTCGAGATCCGCCCCTTCGCGATCACGTCGCGGATCTCGTCGTCCAGGATCTCGGCCGAGGTGCCCGGCAGCGTGCCGAGCCCGGCGGCCCGCAGCTCGGTCAGGTACTCCCGGATCGAGAGACCCGACCGCGTGACCCCGTACAGGACCTCTTCCGGCGAGAACGCATGGATGTGGAGGTCGGGCAGCTCGCGCGCGATCGTCCCGCACAGCTCGATGTAGAACCGGCCGTCGAGCTTCGGCGGGAGCCCGGCCTGGATGCACACCTCGGTGGCGCCCAGCTCCCGCGCCTCCCGGGCCCGCCGGACGATCTCCTCCATCGGGAGGAGGTAGCCCTCCTCTTCCCGGTGGTCCCGGCTGAAGGCGCAGAACGTGCAATGCTTGATGCAGACGTTGGTGAAATTGATGTTGCGGTTGACGACGTAGGTCACGACGTCCCCCGCCTGGCGGGATCGTAGCTCGTCGGCCACCAGGGCCAGGGCCTGGAGCTCGCGCCCGGTGGCCTCGCAGAGGGCGAGCCCGTCGGCCACCGACGCCTCGCCGCCCTCCAGCGCCCGGTCCAGGGCGGCCCGCGCGCCGCGGCCAATGCCGTCGAACAGGGCGCCGAGCTGACTCATGCCGCGCCTCCAACCTGGACCGCCTCGTCCGGCACCAGATGGCTCGCGTCCACCAGGCCGGCCACCCGCGATCGCAGTGACTCGGGCACGAACCCCGGCCGGGCGATGAACTCGGGGTAGATCGCCAGCCGCTCCCGAAGCCGGCCCCCCGCCGCCGCCGTCGCCCGGACGAGCGCGGTCAGGTGGGGCCAGGGCGCCTCCGGGTTGATGTAGTCGATGGTCAGCGGTGAGATGCCGCCCCAGTCGTTCAGCCCGGCGGCGATCAGGCCCGGGTAGGTGCCGGGCGAGAGGTTGGGCGGGGCCTGGACGTTCATCGCGGGCCCGAGCAGGAGCCGCGCCACGGCGATCGTCCGGCGCAGCTCCCCGAGATCCGGCTCGGGGTGTCGCGCCATGGGGATGTCCGGCTTCACCCGGAAGTTCTGGACGATCACCTCCTGGACGTGGCCGTGGCGCGCGTGCACGTCACGGATGGCGAGGAGGGCCTCGACGCGTTCGCCCCGCGTCTCGCCGATGCCGATCAGGATGCCGGTCGTGAAGGCGATCCCGACCCGGCCGGCCGCTTCCAGGGTCTGGAGCCGCCGGCGGGGGAGCTTGTCGGGCGCCTGCTCGTGCGGCCCGCCGGGTCCTGCGAGCCGGTCGGCGACCGTCTCCAGCATGAGCCCGACGCTGACGTTGCTGTCCCGGAGCGCCCGGAGGTCCCGCTCGCTCATGAGCCCGGGGTTGGCGTGCGGCAGGAGCGGGGTGTGGCGGACGATCGCCTCCGAGGCGGCTCGCACGTAATCCAGCGTGGTGCGATATCCGTGCCGGCGCAGCCAGTCCCGATGCTCCGGGAAGCGCGCCTCCGGCTTGTCGCCCAGGGAGAGGAGGGCCTCCTTGCAGCCGAGCCGGGCGCCGGCCTCGCACACGGCCAGCACTTCGTCGAGGCTCATCGTGTGGGCGCCGGGCTGGCCGGGGTCGCGCTTGAACGTGCAGTAGCCGCAGTCGTCCCGACAGAGGTTGGTCAGCGGGAGGAAGACCTTCCGGGAATACGTGACCGTCCGTCCCTTGCCGGCATCGCGGACGGCGGCGGCCGCGGACAACACGGCGGGCAGCTCGGCGGCCGATGCCTCGATCAGCGCCATCCCGGCGTCCCGGTCGAGCAGCCGCCCGGCCCGGGCCCGCTCCAGGGCGGCATCGACGGCCGGGGACAGCCGTCCGTCCGTCACGCGGCGCTCCATTCGATGACCCGCTCGGGTGTGATCTTGATCATCGGCGCCCGGGGGGCGAGGGGGGTCGTCGCGTGGTATTGCGGGTACTTCGCCAGGAGCAGGCCCCGTGCCGCCTCCCACTCGGGCCCCGGCTCGAGGAGCTCGGCCTGGCCCTGGACCATGACGTAGCGGAGCTGGCGCCAGTCCTCCGCGTAATGGTCGAAGAGGAGCGCGACCCGCGGGTTCGCGCGGATGTTCCGCACCCGTCGCAGCCGTTCCGGCGGGAGCCGCTTCGGCTTGGCGTCGAGCGCCGAGTAGTAGGCCTGGCCGTCGGTGGCATAGCAGACCGGCACCAGGTGAGGGTACCCCGTCTCGTCGACGGTGGCGAGCCGGGCGACCCGGCTCTCGGCAGCGAGTGCCCCTCGCGCGCCGGACCCCGACATCACCGCGCCCGGGTCACCTTCGGCCGGACTTCCGTGGCGAAGCGCTCCATGGTCTCCACCATGGCGCTGGGGTCCTGCTCGGTGAAGTCGAAGACGAAGAACTGGACGCCGGCCCGTCGGTAGGCCCGGATGTCCCCCGCGACCTTCTCGGCCGGTCCGCGAAGGGGATTGCCCTGGAGCATCGGCCCCCCCGCTGCCGCCGCCGCCTTGCGCGAGCGGCGCCGGCCGGGCCAGATCTCGAGCGGGGCGCGCAGGGTGAGGCGGATGGCTTCGGAGCGCCGTCCCGCCCGGGCGGCGTGGGCCCGGAGCTGCTGGGCTTTCTCGGTGTACTCGGCCGGGGTGAGCCCGGCCGGCGGCCGGAGCCCGATCGGATGCCACCCGTCGCCCAGTTCGGCCGCCCGTCGGATCGCCGCTGGCCCGTGACCCCCGATCCAGATGGGGGGGTGGGGCTTCTGGAGCGGCTTCGGGAAGAGGGTGACGTCGCGTACCTGGTAGTACTTGCCGGCGAAGGCCGGCTCGTCGAGCGTCCACAGCTCCTTCATCAGGCGGATGTACTCGTCGGTCACCGCGCCTCGCTCGGCGAAGGGCGGGGCGGCCAGCGCCTGGAACTCCTCGGGCCACCAGCCCACGCCGCAGCCGACGATGACCCGGCCCCCGGAGCAGGCGTCGAGCGTCGCGAGCTGCTTGGCAGTCACGACCGGATTCCGATACGGCACCACGAGCACGCTGGTGCCCACCCTGATCCGCCGCGTCGCCGCCAGGAGCCAGCCCATGAGCACGAGGGGCTCGAGGTAGTCCTGCCGCGAGCCGCCCGGAAACTCCCCGGTCGGGCTGTAGGGATAGGGCGCCGAGCTCCGCGTGGGTAGCACGACGTGATCGGAGATCGTGACGCACGAGTACCCGAGGGCCTCCGCCTTCCGGGCGAGTCGGATCAGGATCGAGGGCTTGGCCAGAGGCCCGCGACTGGGGAGGGAGAAGCCGAACTCCACGGGCTGACCTCCGCTCGCTGCACGCCGGCCCTGCTTCACAGCGACCGATCGTATGCCGATTCTCGCCGCAACGCAAGGGGCGAAAAATCCGGAAGCCCTCGCGCGCCCGCGTGGAATGCGCCCGGAACGCGCCTCGCCTCCGGGCGGCACCGGTCTGGCCTCCACCGGCGGCCTCCGCCACCGGACGCGGCCGCTCGCCGGCTGAGGACCGGCTGAGGAATTGTTTGACAAGCCCGCGGCTCTCGTACGACCCTGACTTTCTCGCGGCCACGGGTCGTGGAGTGTCGGGGAGGACGGATGTGAACGAGCGCCTTAGCGCCGAGCCGGCCGATCGCCTCACGCCCGCCGAGTCTCTCCTGGCGATCGCGAGCACCATCGGCTCGACCCTGGACCTGGCCGAGGCCCTGCGCCGGATCTGTCGCGAGCTGGCCCGCCTGACCGGCGCCGACGCGGTCGGCGCCTACCTCTACGACCGGGACCGCGACCTGCTCCTCCCGACGGCCGCCTACCGGGTTCCGAAGGAGCACCTGGCGACGCTGGCCGCGGCCGCCATTCCCCTTCGCCAGCAGGGCTTTCATCTCCCGCTGTGGACAACCCGCCGTCCCGTCCACACGGAAGACGTGGCGCACGACGAGCGGTTCAGCCACGCGATGTTCCGGGAGATCCCCCACCAGTCCGGTCTCGTCCTACCCCTCGTGCTCGACGACGAGGTGGCCGGAGCCTTCTACCTGGTCTGGTTCAAGGTGCGCCGGACCTTCACCGAGTCGGAGCTGGCGCTCCTCGAGCAGGTGAGTGGCCAGGTGGGGCTGCTGCTGCGCAACGTCCGGCTGTACGAGCAGGCCGACCGGGACCGCCGGCGGCTCGAGGCCCTCTACGAGCTCTCCGGCCGGCTGGCGGCGCTGCATGACACCGACGAGATGCTCGGCCTCATCCTGGATGAGGCGACCCGGGTCGTCGGCGGCGACGGCGCGGCCATCCGACTCCTGGACCGTGGCGAGCTGGTGATGGCCGCCCAGACGGAGGGAAACCGGGCGCTGGGGACGCGGCCGCGGTTGAAGGTCGGGGAGAGCCTGACCGGCCTGGTGGTGGCGACCGGCGAGCCGCTCGTGGTGAACGACATCGCGTCGGATCCCCGCTGCGACGCGGCGGTCCGGGTCGCGGTGCTCGCCCAGGGCTTGAAGTCCTTCGTCGGCGTCCCGCTGCGCAGCCACGGACTGCCGCTGGGCACCCTGACCATCCACCGGAAGACCGATCGCCGGTTCACCCCGGACGAGGTCGGCTTGCTGACGGCGCTCGCCGACCACGCCTCCCTCGCGCTGGAGAAGAGCCGCCTGCTCCGCGGGGCCGAGCAGGGCCGGCAGTTGCTCGAGCGGCTGTACGAGGTGGCCCTCTCGATGCAGGCCTCGTGGGAGCGGGAGGACCGGCTCCGCGCCTTCGTCCGCGGCGCGGCCGAGGTGGTCGGCTTCGACCGGGTCGACGTGCGGCTCGTCACGCCGGACGGCGCCGCCCTCGAGCTGGTGGCGATGCACGGCGAAGGCCCAAACCCGCCGCCGGGTCGTCTGCCGCTCACTCCCGAGGCCGGACCCTACTACCAGGCGTTCACCACCCGCCGGACGGTGGCGATGCTTTCCGACGCCGGCCTCGCGACCGTCCTGCCGCTGGCTCCCGCGTATCGCGCCCTCCCGGTGTTCCGGACGCGGCGGTTCGTGGTCGCGCCGATCGTGGTGGGCGAGCGGGCCCTGGGGGTCGTGAGCGCCGACAACAAGCCGAGCCGTCGTCCGATCAGCGCCGCCGCGCTCGAGCCGTTCCGCCTCCTCTGCCAGCAGCTCGCCATGGCGCTGGAGGAGGCCCGACTCTACGCCGAGGCCCAGGCCCGGGAGCAGGAGGCGATGAAGCTCGCGACCGGGCTCACCCTCCTCAACCAGGCCAGCCGGGCCCTCTACCGCACCCTCGATGTCGACGGCGTGCTCCGGGGTGCGCTCGACGAGCTAGCCCAGGCGTTCGGCGCCGGCGCCGTGCTCGTGGTTCAGCTCGACGAGAACGGGGAGGTCATCCGGCGCATCGGACGCTGGCTCTCCGACGAGCACGGCCGCGATGTCGTCACCCGACAGCGCGGGCTCACCCAGCTCGTGCGGGACGCCCGGAAGCCGATCGTCCTCCACGACGTGTGGAAGCACTCCGACATCGTTCAGCCGGCCCACCTGAAGCACGGGGTCCGGTCGCTGGTGGCGGTCCCCCTCGTGGGTCAGGGGGACCGGGTGCTCGGCGTGCTCTACCTCTACTACACGCAGCCCCAGGCCTTTCCCGGAAGCGAGGTGTCGCTCCTCACCGCCTACGCCGGACAGCTCGCCACCGCGCTGGAGAACGCGCAGCTCTACGAGGAGGCCCAGAGCCAGCGGACCCGCCTCCGCCTGATCTTCGACTCCACCTCGGACGGCATCATCCTGCTCGGCCGCGACGGTCGGGTGGAGGCCGCCAACCGGCGGGCCGCCGAGCTGCTGGGGTTCGACCACGAGACGGTGGCCGGCGCCAGCCTGATCGAGCTGCTGGCCGGGCGCTTCCGGACCCCGGCCGAGTCCCTCCGGGTCGGGACCGCCTTCCGGGCGCTGCTCGAGACCCCCGAGCCGGGCGGGCACGGCGATCTCGAGATCGTGGAGCCCACGCGGCGCGTGCTCCACTGGGTCGGCCAGCCGACCCGGAACGCGGGCGGCGCCACCATCAGCCTCACGCTGACCTTCCAGGACGTCACCGAGGAGCGCGAGGTCAGCCAGATGAAGTCCGACTTCGTCTCGTTCGTCACCCACCAGCTCCGCACGCCGCTGGCGGGGATCAAGTGGCTGCTGGAGCTGACGGTCCAGGGCAGCGAGGTGCCGGAGGTGACGCGCTCGTACATCCAGGACGCCCGCGAGGCGAACGAGCGTCTCATCGGGCTCGTCAACGACCTGCTCAACGTCTCGCACCTGGAGAGCGGCAAGATCAGCCTGGCGCCGAAGGCGACCGATATCGTGGCGCTCACCGCCGACGTCGTCAACGAGCTCGGCCCGCTCCTCCGCGACAAGGGGCACCGGTGGTCGGTTGACGTGGGCGAGCGTCTGCCCTCGGTGATGGTCGATCCGCGGCTCCTGCGCCAGGTGGTGCTGAACCTGATCTCGAACGCGGTGAAGTACACGAAGCCCGGGGGTGAGATCGCCGTCCGCATCAGCCGGGACGTCGGCACGCTTCACTGGCTCGTCCGCGACAGCGGCATCGGGATTCCGAGGGAGGCGCAGGGGCGGCTGTTCGAGAAGTTCTTCCGGGCCGAGAACGTGCTGACGCTGGAAACCGAGGGGACCGGCCTCGGGCTCTATCTGGTCCGGCTGATCCTGGAGCAGTTCGGGGGCCGGATCGCTTGCCAATCCGAGGAGGGCCGGGGCTCGACGTTCGTCTTCACCCTGCCGCTGGCGGACTGAGAGGAAGTGAATCAATCGGGTCCTCCGGCCCCCCCTCCCCCCAGCCAAAGGCCGAAGGCCGTCGAACGGTGGGCGAGGGGGGTTGGGGGGGAGGGCGGGGGGTCCCGAACTGAGGAGGGCCATGGGAACGGCGGGAAAGCGCCTACTGCTCGTGGAGGATGACCGCTTCCTGCGGCGGGCCTGCGAGGCCAGCCTGCGTCAACGCGGTTACGACGTGCTGACGGCGGCCGACGGGGAGGAGGGCCTCCGGCTGGCCCGGGCCGAGACGCCCGACCTCGTCCTGCTCGATCTCCTCTTGCCCAAGCTGAGCGGGCTCGAGGTCCTGCGGAGCCTCCGGAGCGATGCGGCGACCCGGGACCTGCCGGTGCTGATTCTCTCGAATTCGTCGCGGGAGCAGGACGTCTCGGAGATCACCCGGCTGGGCGTCGAGGGCTACCTGGTCAAGGCCGATCTCTCGCTCAAGGCGCTCGGGGATCGAGTGGCCCGGATCCTGGAGGGCGCCTGATGGCGCCGCCGCGGCGGATCCGGCCGCCCGCGACCGACCGGCGCCGACAGCGGCGATCTGATCCGCGGCGGCAGTGACATGGAGCAGCTACCGAGCAACCCGATCGACGTCCGACGCCTTCGCGACTCGCTGGCCGAGGCCGGAGTCCCCGCGGTCTTCCGGGAGCTGGTTACCGTGTTCCTGCACGAGACGCCAGAGCGGCTCGCCGCGCTCCGGCAGGCCGTGGTCGCCGGGGACCGGCGGACGATGAAGTTCGTCGCGCACACCCTGAAGGGGACGTCCGGCTACCTGGGGGCCCGGGGCCTCTCGCAGATCTGCCTGGAGCTGGAGGGGGTGAGCGCGACCGCCTCGCCCGGGGCGGGCCTGCCGCTCCTGGACGCGCTGGAGGCGGAGTTCGGCCGGGTTCGAGCCGCGCTCGAGCGCGAGCTCGGGGAGGGCCCCCGATGAGGATCCTCGTCGCCGAGGACGACAGCGTCTCCCGCCGCCTCCTCACCGTCACGCTCGAGGGGCTCGGGCACGAGGTGACGGGGGCGCCCGACGGGCGGGAGGCCTGGGGCGAGTTCGAGCGGAGTCCGTTCCCGGTGGTGATCTCGGACTGGATGATGCCCGAGCTGGACGGGCTCGAGCTGTGCCGGCGCATTCGCGCCGCCGATCACACGAAGTACACCTACATCATCCTGCTCACCGCCCTGGGGGGCAAAGGCCACTACCTCCAGGGGATGGACGCCGGCGCCGACGACTTCCTCATGAAGCCTCTCGACCCGGCCGAGCTGCGGGTCCGGCTGCGGGTCGCCGAGCGACTGCTCGGGCTCCAGGCGGAGGTCCGCCAGCTCGAGGGCCTCCTGCCGATCTGCTCGTACTGCAAGCGGATCCGGGACGAGAAGAACGAGTGGACTCGCATCGAGACGTACATCGCGAGTCGGACCGACGCGACGTTCACCCACGGGGTCTGCGCCGAATGCAAGGAGAAGGTCCTCCAGCCGGAGCTCGACCGGCTGAAGCGCCGGTTCTCCTAGTTTCTTGGGGGGAGTCAGCGCATGGCGCGCAGGGCGTCCTCCATGACGTCGAGGGTCCAGTCGATGTCGGCCTCGGTGTGGGCGAGCGAGATGTAGAGCTTCGTGTTCGGGATCACGAAGAGACCGCGGGCCAGGAGCTCCAGGCCGAAGCGGTTCGCGCGCTTGGCGTCGGCGGCACGGAGGGCCCGCTCGGAGGAGAGGTCGGCCTGGGGCGCGATGAAGAAGACCTGCGCGATCGGGCCGTCACCGAGCGCGCGGAGCCCGATGCCCAGCCCGGCCGCCCGCTTTTCCACCCCCTGGCGCAGCCGCTCGCCGAGCGCGTGCAGGCGCGGGTAGACCATGGGACGGCGCAGCTCGCCGAGCGCGGCCCGGCCGGCCGCGCACGCCAGGGCGTTCCCGCTCAGCGTCCCCGAGAGACAGGCGTACTCGAGGGTTCCCTTGCGGGCCGGGTCGGCGGTGGCCATGACGTCGGCCCGGCCGGCGATGGCGGCCAGCGCGAAGCCCGCCGTGAGCGCCTTGCCGTACACGGCGAGGTCCGGCACGACGCCGTAGTGTTCCTGGGCGCCGCCGTAAGCGAGCCGGAAACCGGTGACCACCTCGTCGAAGATCAAGAGGGCGCCGTGGCGATGGGCCAGCTCGCGGAGGCCGGCCAGGAAGCCGGGGACCGGTCGGATCGCGCGCTGGAGCGGCTCGACGATGATCGCCGCCAGGTCGTCGGCGTGGGTCGACACGATCCCGGCGGTGGCCTCCAGGTCGTTGAAGGGCGCGACCAGCACGCTCTGGAGCGCGCCCCGGGGGATCCCGCCGATGTCCGGGGGCGGGCTGGGGTAGGGTTGCTCTGAGGGGATTCGCCAGTTGCCCACCATCGCGTAGTCGTGGAGGCCGTGCCAGCCGCCCTCGAACTTCAGGATCTTCTCCCGCCGGGTGAAGGTGCGGGCCATCCGGCAGGCGAACATGGTCGCCTCGGTTCCGGTCGAGACGAACCGCACCTGCTCGGCACCGGGGACGGCCTGCACCACCTCTTCGGCGAGCCGGACGGACGGCTCGCTCAGCCAGAAGAAGGTGGAGCCGCGGGCGACCTGCTCCTGGACGGCCTTGACGATCGCCGGGTGCGCATGACCGAGGAGCAAGGGACCGGAGCCCAGCACGTAGTCGAGGTACGTGCGGCCGCGCAGGTCGAAGAGCCGGGGCCCCTCTCCGCGCTCGACCACGAACGACAGCTCGGGCGGCAGGGCGTTCTGCCCCAGACAGGCGCCGGGGAGGTAGCGGGTGGCGGCTTCCAGCAGCTCCCGGGAGAGGTTTTCCGCGGCGTCGATCGACTGGACCGGGCTGGGCATGGCGGCTCCTTTGGGCAATGGGTGCGCTCCCACCTTATGAGAAGGAACCGGAGCGGCGCAAGAGCCACCACCCGGGGCGCGGCCGGAGGCTGCCCGGCGTCTGCCCGGCGTCTGCCCGGCGTCTGCCCGCGTCCTGGGCAGCTGCCCATGAAAGCGGCACGCCGCCGCCGCCTCCAAGATGCCCGGCCCCGCCATCAGCCCGATTTTCCGGGCCGCCGCTCCACGGCGCTCGGGGCACGCCCCTTGCTTGACTAGACACGGCCCGCTCGCGCGGCGGTCGCTCGATTGAATTGCCGTCGGTGGTCGGCTAGAATCGGCGGCTGTAGCGACCCCGCCCCGCGGGTTTCGGCGCGAGAGTCAACCCCCCACCCCGCATGAACGGAGGAGCGGCATGACGCCCAAGGACGTGCTCAAGCTCGCCAAGGACAAGGGTGCGAAGATCGTCGACCTTCGCTTCATCGACGTGCCCGGTCTCTGGCAGCACTTCTCGATCCCGGTCGCCGAGCTCACCGAGGAGCTCTTCGCCGAGGGCATCGGCTTCGACGGCTCGTCGATCCGGGGCTACCAGACGATCGACGAGTCCGACATGCTCCTCATACCGGACCCGACGACGGCGCAGATGGACCCCTTCACCGCGGTCCCGACCCTGGTCCTCATCTGCAACGTCAAGGACCCGGTGACGATGGAGGCATACACGCGCGATCCGCGCTACATCGCGCAGAAGGCCGAGCTCTTCCTGAAGCAGACCGGGATCGCGGACACCGTGTACATCGGGCCCGAGCTGGAATTCTTCATCCTCGATTCGGTGAAGTTCGACCAGGGCTACAACTACGGCTTCTACCAGATCGATTCCGACGCCGGCTTCTGGAACGCCGGCAAGGACACCTCGCTGAGCGGCGGGCCCAACCTGGGTTACAAGCCCCGCTACAAGCAGGGTTACTTCCCGGTACCGCCAATGGACCACTTCCAGGACATCCGGTCGGAGATGGTCCTGAACCTCGAGTCGGTCGGCGTGAAGGTCGAGGTGCACCACCACGAGGTGGCGACCGCCGGCCAGACCGAGATCGACATCCGGTTCAACACGCTGACCACGATGGCTGACCGCGTGATGTGGTACAAGTACGTCACCAAGAACACCGCCCGCAAGCACGGGAAAACCGCGACGTTCATGCCGAAGCCGATCTTCCAGGACAACGGCTCCGGCATGCACACTCACCAGTCGCTCTGGAAGAACGGCAAGAACCTCTTCTACGAGGTGGGGGGATACGCGGACATCTCGAAGACGTGCCTCCACTACATCGGGGGCATTCTCAAGCACGCCCCGGCGCTGCTGGCGTTCATCGCGCCCACGACCAACTCCTATCGCCGCCTGGTCCCCGGCTACGAGGCGCCGATCAACCTCGTCTACAGCCAGCGGAACCGCTCGGCCTGCGTCCGCATCCCGATGTACTCGCGCTCCGAGAAGGCCAAGCGGATCGAGTTCCGGACGCCGGATCCCTCCTGCAACCCGTACCTGTCGTTCGCGGCTTGCCTGATGGCCGGCCTGGACGGCGTGGTGAACAAGATCGACCCTGGGGCGCCGATCGACAAGGACCTCTACGAGCTGCCGCCGGACGAGGCGAAGGCCGTCAAGCAGCTCCCCGGCTCGCTCGACGTCGTGCTCGACAACCTGGAGAAGAATCACGACTTCCTCCTCAAGGGCGACGTCTTCACCCCGGACCTCATCGAGACCTGGCTCGAGTACAAGCGGAAGAACGAGGTGGACGCGATCCGGCTCAGGCCGCATCCCTACGAGTTCTCCCTGTACTTCGACATCTAGCGGGCGTGGCCGATGAGCTTCGCAACGTTCATCTCGGTCGGGACGCGCTCGGCCTCCGGCCTCGCGTCCGTCCCGACCTATGGTCGTCCTCGGTCGTCGCCGATCCTCGGCGTACTCGGAGTACGCCTGCGGTCGGCGACTCCCTGCGTCCTTGAGGCGGCGGGCGCTGCTCGCTCCTCGGCCCCGCCCGCTGACTCTGGCCTTTCGAGGCATCTGAGGTCGCGGCGCCCTCGACTCCTTCCCTCTCCCTCCCGTCTCGGGAGGGAGAGGGCAGGGTGAGGGTGGGCCTCCCGTGACGCGGTCCCTAGGTCCGAGCCTTCCGGACGCCCTGCTGGCGCGGCTCATGGCCCCCGATCCGGCCGAGCGGCCGGGCGAGGCGATCGTGCTGATCACCCTCGATCCTTACGGCCGCCCGCACCCCGGGCTCCTGTCCTACGCCGAGCTGCTCGCGCTCGATCCCGCCCGCCTCCGGCTCGCTCTCCACGCCGGCACCCGGGCGACCACGCACCTGCACGAGTCCGGGCGCGCCACGCTGGTCGTCGCCGACGCCGAGCTGCTCACTTACGTGAAGACCGACGCGGTGCCGATCGGCCCGGCGCCGGTGCATCCGCGCCTGGCGCGCTTCGAGCTTCAGGTGCGGGAGGTGCTGGAGGACCGGGCGGAGGGGGAGGAGGCGGGCTCGTTCCTGACGGGCGGCATCACCTTCGCCTGGCCGGGCGGGCCGGAGGCCTGGGCCCGCCACGCGGCGCGGGTGCGGGAAGCCCTCAGAGCCTAACCGGGGCTGCGCGCTGGAGATGTCGATGTCACGGCAAGCAGCTTCGCTGGTCGAGTCAAGGACTCGCCTCGTGGCTACCTGTTCCGCAGCCTGCGCACCCTGCAGCCTCTCCTCATTGCCCGGGCGGGCCGCCTGACCTGGCGCGAGGGCCGGAACGTCCTGCACCTCACCGAGAACCCAGCAACCGAGAGGCTCTATGGGCAGGCCGCTCAACGCCTGGCAGCCTGATTCATTTGCCGATTGGGGTCAGTGCATCTCGATGCCGCCGGCGACGTTGAGGGCGACGCCGCTCACGTTGTCAGCGCGGCAGAGGTAGACCACCGCCTCCCCGATGTCGGCCGGTGTCTGCTCGCGGCCGAGCGGCGTGTTCCGGCGGACGAACTCGTCGAACGCCTGCTCGGGCGGAACGCCGAGCGACGCCGCCCGGGCCGGTCCCACCACGTCGAGCCACATGGACGTCCGGAGCAAGCCCGGGCAGACGGCGTTGACGCGGATGTTGGCCGGACCCAGCTCCTGGGCCAGGGCCTGGGTGAGGCCGACGACCGCGAACTTCGTGGCGGCGTAGGCGGCGGTGAAGGCGCGGCCCGTCTTGCCCGAGATCGACGCGATGTTGACGATCGCGCCCTCGCCCCGCGCCCGGAGGTGCGGCAGCGCGGCGCGGGTGCAGAGGAAGACCCCTTTCACGTTGACGTCCATCAGGCGGTCCCACTGGGCCTCGGTCAGGGCTTCGAGGGGACCTGCCACGATCACGCCCGCGTTGTTGACGAGGATGTCGAGGCTCCCGAGCTGCCGTGCGACCTCGCTCACCAGCGTCTCGACGTCGGCGGCCCGGGTCACGTCGGCCACCAGCGGCAGCGCCTTGACGCCGCGGGCCGCCGCCAGGCGGACCGTCTCGTCGAGGTCGGCGGAGCGGCCGAGACGATAGGGCAGGGCAGGGTCCTCGGCGACGCCGAGGTCGGCCAGGGCGAGGTGGACACCCTCGGCGGCGAGGGCGAGGGCGATGCCGCGGCCGATGCCGCGGGCGGCCCCGGTGACGAGCGCGACCTTGCCGGTGAGCTTCACGGCGGCTTCCTCCTCTGTTCGGGACCTCCCGCCCACCCCCCCAACCCCCCTCCCCCACCGTTCGACGGCCTTCGGCCTTTGGCCGGGGGGAGGGGGGAGCCGGAGGACCCGATTGGTTCAAACGCTCTCAGCTCACAGGTCGTTCCCGGAGTACGTCAGGTTGAAGCTCTTGTTGCAGAGCGGGAAGTCGGGGACGATGTTCTTCAGGACGGCGTATTCCAGGGCGGGCCAGTTCACGAAGGACGGGTCCTTCACCTTGACCCGGACCAGCTCCCCGGCCGGACCCGTCGCGACCCAGTGGAGGATCGGGCCCCGCCACGCCTCGCAGCGCCCGAAGGCGTGCTGCCGGGGCGGCAGCGCTCCGAGGGGCGCCGCGATGGGGCCGGGCTCGAGCCGCGCGGCGACCTCGCCGATCAGGCGCACCGCTTCCCGGGCTTCCTCGATCCGCACCATCGTGCGGGCCCAGACGTCGCCCTCCTGATGGACGGCGACGCGCGGCGCCAGCTCCCCGTAGGCCGCGAAGGGCGTATCGCGCCGCGCGTCCGCATCGATCCCGCTCGCTCGGGCGACCAGGCCGACCACCTGCATCTCCGCCGCCGTGCGAAGAGAGAGCCGACCGGTCCCCTGGAGGCGCTCGAGCACCAGGGTGTTCCCCAGCGCGATCGTCGTGACCTCCTCGAAATCCGCCACGATCCGGGCGATCGTCGCCGCGGCCTCGGCCACCGCCGGTCCCGGCAGGTCGAGGGTCACGCCGCCCGGCACGACCGCGCCGCGGAGGAGCCGGTGGCCGGTCAGGCGCTCGTCGAGCCGCAGCAGGTCCTCGCGGAGCCGACCGCAGTGGGCGTGGGCGAAGGCGAAGCCGGTGTCGTTGAGGATCGCGCCGACGTCGCCCACGTGGTTGTAGAGCCGCTCCAGCTCGAGGAACAGGACCCGGAGCAGCGCCGCCCGGCGCGGGATCGGGACGCCGGCCAGCGCCTCCAGCGCCTGAGCGTAGGCCACGGCGTGGCCGACGCTCGTGTCGCCGGAGATCCGTTCGGCCAGCGCCGGCGTTCGCTCGAGCGGGAGCGTCTCGAAGAGTTTCTCGGTGCCCTTGTGGACGAAGTAGAGGCGCGTCTCCAGGTTGACGATCGTCTCGCCCTCGACGCTGAAGCGGAAATGGCCCGGCTCGATGATGCCGGCGTGCACGGGACCGACGGTGATCTCGAAGATCCCCTCCCCCTCCACGCGGCGGAACGGGTAGGGCTGCCCGTCGTCGGCGAAGTCGCCCGGCGGCGCCGCGTCCCGGCGGAGCGGGTGATATCCCTCGGGCCAGAACTGGTGCAGGGGCAGGCGCCGAGGATCGGGGTGGCCGACCGGCGTGAGCCCCAGGAGGTCCTGGATCTCGCGCTCGTAGCGGCTGGCCGCGTACGACCGCGTGGCGAGCGACGGGAAGACGGGGTGCTCCGGCGGCACCCGGACCCCCACGACCACGATGTCGATGGGCCCCGGTGGCCGCGAGGCGAAGCGGTAAACGAGCGTGAACGCCCCGGTGTCCCGGCGCGTGTCGGCCCCGGCCAGGAGCTCGAGCTCGGCCCCCGGGTCGCTCCGGAGCAGGTCGGCGAGCGGGGGCATGGCGACGCGCGGCGCCTCGCACGCGAGTTCGTGCGGGCCGCGAATGACGAGGTCGGTCACCCCGAGGTTCGCGGCGATCAGCCGCTCGGCCAGGTGCCGGAGCCGATCCACGGCTAGTGCCGTTCCAACTTGTTCCAGCTGGTGCTTACGAGGAACGTGTTAAGTCCGCGCTTCAAGAATCGCTTGTCCATTTTGACTCGGGGAGTTGGAACGGCACTAGCCCCCGAGGCCCACCGCCTCGACGATCCGCGCGAGGGCGCTGGCCAGCCTGTCGGGGAAGGCCACGCCGAGGACGACGAGCAACGCCAGGTTCACGCCGACCGGGACGAGCGGCCAGCGTGACGGCTCGCCGGCCGGAAGCCCTTCGGGTGGATTGCCATGGAGCATCCGGTTGACGGCGCGCAGGACGCCGCCGAAGACGGCCACCAGGAGCGCCAGCGCGGCGCCGGCCGCCCAGGGATGGCCACCGGCGAATCCCGCCCTGAGGACGAGGATCTCGCTGACGAAGAGCCCGAAGGGGGGAAGACCGATGAGGGCGAGCGTGGCCGCCAGGAAGGCGGCGCCGGTCCACGGCATGACCTGCATGATCCCGCGCACCCGGGCGACCTCGGCGCTGCCGTAGCGCTGCAGCAGCCGCCCGGCCAGGACGAACAGCGCCGACTTCGCCAGGGCGTGCGTCAGCATGTGGAGGAGCGCGCCGCCCAGCCCCCAGAAGCCCCCGAAGCCGAACCCGAGGCACACGAGCCCGGTGTGCTCGACGCTCGAGTAGGCGAGCATGCGCTTGTAGTTCCGCGGGGCCCACAGCGAGGCGGCGGCGATGGCCATCGAGGCGAGCCCCAGGCCGACGAGGAGCCGCCCCGCGAAGCCCGGCGCCGCCGCGGCGTCGGTGACCGCCTTGAAGCGCAAGAGAGCGTAGAGCCCCACGTTGAGCAGCACGCCGGACATGAGGGCGCTGATCGGCGCCGGCGCCTCGCTGTGGGCGTCGGGCAGCCAGGTGTGCATCGGGACGAGCCCGGCCTTGGTTCCGTAGCCGATCAGCAGAAACACGAAGGAGAGCTCGACCACGCGCCGGGAGAGGCGGGGAGCGGCCGCCGCCAGCGTGGACCAGTAGAGGGCCTGGTCCGTCTGGCCGAGCTGCTGGATGTCGGCGTAGAGGAGGACGGTGCCGATGAACGCGACGGCGATCCCGACCGAGCAGATGAGCAGGTACTTGTAGGCGGCCTCCAGGGACGCGCGCGTCCGTTCCAGCGTGATGAGGAAGACCGAGGCGAGGGTGGTTCCCTCGACCGCCACCCACATGAGGCCGACGTTGTCGGTCGTGACCGCCAGGAGCATCGTGAAGACGAAGAGATGGAAGAGCGGCCGGAACATGCCGGCCCGGGCGGCGGTGAGCCGACCGGCGGCCTGCTCGGCCCGGAGGTAGGCCGGGACCCCGACGGCGGCGACGAGCGCGATCCCGGCGACCATCGCCGCCATGAAGGCCGACAGCGCGTCGGCCCCCAGGCCCCAGCCGGGAACGGAGACTGCGGCGGCCCGCGACACCTCGACGGCCAGGGCCCCGGCGCCGGCGGCGGTGGCGAGCGCCGTGACGACGTGCAGGACGTCGGCCCGCCGCCCGGCGCCGGCCACCGCCAGGAGCGCGGCGCCGGCCAGGGGGGTGGCGAGCAGGGCGAGGAGGTTCATCCCCTGAGCTCCCGGAGCTTGGCGACATCGGTCGTCTCGAAGGACTCGGAGATGTCCCCGAGCACGATCTTCAGGATGAGGACCGCCACCAGCAGGTCGAGGAAAGCCCCAGCCTCCACGATCGCCGGGAGCCCGTAGGTCGCCAGCAGCGCGAGCATGAAGATGCCGTTCTCGAAGACGAGGAAGCCGAGCACCTGCGTCAACGCCCGCCGGGCCGTGACGCAGAGCCAGAGCCCGATGAGTCCGGTGGCCAGCGCCAGGGGCAGGCCGCTGGCGGTTGGGAGGCGCGCATCCCGCGTCACCGGCAGCATCACCGCGTAGGCCACAAAGACCAGCGCGGCGGCGCCCAGGAGGAGCCCGGCCGGTGATCGGGCCGGGCCGGGCGGTCGGGTCCGGGCCGGCGCGACCCGGGCCAGGATGCGCGGGATCACCCAGCCCTTGATCACCAGCACGGCCAGGGCCACCAGCGCCAGCTCGCCCTTGCCGGCGAACACCGCGACGGCGGCGGCGAGCGCGGCCAGCAGGACCGACTGGACGGCGAACAGCGCGAGCCGTCCGGGCAGGCTCTGGCGCCACACCAGGAGGAAGCTGATCGCGACCACGGCGAAGCTCAGCAGGTTCACGACCTGGGCGAAGAGCGTCGGCATGGCCGCCTCAGCGCACGAAGAAGAAGGACGCGACCGACAGGAGCGCCAGCACGAACGATCCGCTCAGGAGCTCCGGCACCCGGAAGAGCCGCAGCTTGGCGACGGCGGTCTCGAGGCCGGCGACCAGCACCGCCAGCCCGAGGAGCTTGATCGCGAGCGCGACCGCCCCCAGCGCGATCGCCGGGGTGGCGCCGGTCGCCGGCACCCCCCACGGGATGAACAGGTTTCCGAGCAGGGTGAGGAAGAGGAAGAGCTTCATGGCGCTGGCCCACTCGACCAGGGCCAGGTAGCGGCCGGAGTACTCGAGGATCATCGCCTCGTGGATCATCGTCAGCTCGAGGTGTGTGGCCGGATTGTCCACCGGCAGTCGTCCCGTCTCGGCGATCATCACCACGAAGAACGCCAGGAACGCCAGGAGGTGTCCCGGGTGGAGGGCGAGGAGACGCTCGTCGGCGAGCCGCTCGATGATCCCGCCGAGATTCGTCGTCCCGGCGTGGAGCGCCAGGGCGAAGATCGCGAGAATCACGGTCGGCTCGGCCAGAGCGGCGACGACGACCTCGCGGCTCGCGCCCATCCCGCCGAAGGCGCTGCCGGCGTCCAGCCCTGCCAGGGCGAGGAAGAACGTGCCCAGGAGCAGGAGGTACATGACCAGCACGATGTTTCCGGTGAAGGCGAGCGGGGGTCGGGTCACGAGGACGGGGATGCCGCCGGCGATCACCAGCATGATGGCCGCCAGCAGGAAGGGCGTCACCCGGAAGATCCACGAGGTCGTCTCCGAGACCACGACCTCCTTGGCCAGGAGCTTCCGGAGATCACGGTAGGGCTGGAGCAGCCCGGCCCCGCGCCGCCCCTGGAGCCGCGCCTTGAGCAGGCGGATCAGGCCGACGAGCAGGGGAGCGCCGGCGCCGACCAGGATGGCCTGGGCGAGCGAGACCAGGAGACCTGGCAGCATCATCGGGCGATCAGGAGGAGGACGAGCAGCGCCACGAAGATGTACGCCAGGTAGAGGTTCGCGCTTCCCGACTGGATCCGCCGGGCCACGCCGGCCAGCCGCTGGGCGCCGACGAGGACGGGGAGGTAGAGCCACTCGTCGATGAGGGAGCGGGTCGGGTTCTCGTAGTGGATGGTCCGGACGAAGAAGCGGGACTCGGGGTGGAACTCGATGTCGAGCTGCTTCACCGGCCGATAGAGGACCGCGAAGATCCGCTTGAACGGCTGCGAGAACGCGGTGGCCGTGTACTCCATGCGTGCCGTCTGGAGACTTCGCCCGCAGCCCCACGTCTCGTAGCGACGGCTGTCGCGGCGGGCCCCCGCGAGCCGGAGCCCGAGGACGAGGGCGGCCAGCGCGAGCCCGAGGAGGAGCGCGACGGCGGCCGGCGCCAGGGTGCCGAACCCGTCGCCGACGGAGACGGTCAGGCCATCGCCGAGCACGAGCACCGGCGGCGCTCCGCCGCGGGCGCCGACGAGCGACGCGGCCAGCGCGACGAGGACCGGCAGGACGAAGGTCGCGCCGAGCCCGAGCCCCACGCACGCCGCGGCGAGCACCACCATCGCCAGGCGCAGCGTCGCCGGGACCTCGTGGGCGCGAGCGGCGCTCTCGCTCCGGGGCAGCGCCAGGAAGCTGACGCCGAACGCCTTCACGAAGCAGGCGGCGGCCAGCCCACCGGTGAGGGCCAGTCCGGCCAGGCCCAGGACGAAGACGAGGTTCAGCCCGGGGCTGGGCACCCGGGCGCTCTGGAGCAGCGCCTGGAAGGTGAGCCACTCGCTGACGAAGCCGTTCAGCGGCGGGAGGGCGGCGATCGCGACCGAGCCCACGAGGAAGCAGGCCGCGGTCCACGGCATTCGCTTGATCAGCCCCCCCATCGCCTCCATGTTTCGCGTTCCGGTCGCGTGCAGGACGGCGCCGGCCCCGAGGAACAGGAGGGCCTTGAACGTCGCGTGGTTGGCGGTGTGGTACAGGGCGGCGACCACCCCGAGCACGGCCAGGGCCTCGAGGCCGGTCGCCTGGAAGACCATCCCCGCCCCGAGCCCGAGCAGGATGATGCCGACGTTCTCGACGCTGTGGTAGGCGAGCAGGCGCTTGAGGTCGTGCTCGACCAGGGCGTAGAGAACGCCGAGGAGCGCGGAGGCGGCGCCGACGAGCAGGAGCACGGCGCCCCACCAGGGCGGCCCGCCGCCGAGCCACTCGAAGCCGATGCGGAAGAGCCCGTAGACGCCGAGCTTGATCATCACGCCCGACATCAGGGCGGAGACGTGGCTCGGCGCCGCCGGATGGGCGAGCGGCAGCCAGACGTGGACGGGGACCAGTCCTGCCTTGGAGCCGAAGCCGAGCGCGAGGAGCGCGAAGGCGAGGGTTCGGGTGCCCATCGGGAGCCCGCCGGCGAGGCGGACCCAGTCGGCGAAGCGATCGCTGCCGGTCGCCTGGGCGACCAGGAGCATCCCGGTAACGAGGCACGCCAGCCCGGCGTGCGTCACCAGCGCGTAGACCCAGCCCGCCCGGAGCACGCCGCGCTCCTCCGGGTCGGTGACGACCAGAAAGTAGGAGGCGAGCGACATCAGCTCCCAGACCACCAGGAACGTGAAGACGTTGGCGGCCAGCGGGACGAGCACCATCGCCGCCAGGAACGCGTTGTAGGCGACACCGAGTCCGGGGACGCCGCGCCGGCGCCCCGCGAGGTAGCCGATCGCATAGAGGGAGGTCGGGACCGCGGTGGCGCCCACGACCAGAAGGAAGAAGGCGCTCACGCCGTCGAGGACCAGCTCCACGCCGGGCGGTGGCAGGAGCCAGGGAACGGACGCCTCCCACCGGGACCCGGCGAGCCCCGCGAGGCCCGCCGCCGCGGTCGCCGCCGCCCCCACCGCGGCCAGCCCGTGGGCCGCCTGTCGCGCCGGGGCGGGCCGGGCGGCCAGCCCGAGCGCCGCCAGCGCCCCGGCCGCGTAGCTGCCCAGAGCCAGGGTCAGCAGGCCCGGGACGAGCGCGCTCACCGGCGGTGGCGGTCGGGGTCGGCCCGCAGCATCGAGAGGACCGCGAGCAGGCCCTCGAGAAGCGCCCGCGGTGACGGCGGGCAGCCGGGGATGTGGACGTCGACGGGGACGACGGCGCCGACGCCACCCACCACCGCGTAGCTCCCGCGGAAGATGCCGGCGTCCAGGGCACAGTCACCGGCGGCCACCACCAGCTTGGGCGCCGGGGTCGCGTCGTAGGTGCGGCGCAGCGGCTCGGCCATGTTCCGGGTCACCGGGCCGGTGACGAGCAGACAGTCGGCATGGCGCGGGGAGGCCACCACGTGGAGGCCGAAGCGCTCCAGGTCGTAGTAGGGGTTGGTGAGATTCGAGATCTCGAGCTCGCACCCGTTGCACGACCCGGCGTCCACCTGCCGGATGTGGAGCGAGCGGCCGAAGAGGCGCCGGACCTCGTCGGCGAAGCGCCCGGCGAGCCGGTCGGGGACGGCCTCCACCGAGGGCGCCGGCTCCGTGACCAGGCCGGTCCGCAGGGCCTTGCGGAGCTGGTCGAGCACGCTAGCTTCTTCGGGGGGGTCTCGGAAGACCCCCCCGATGCCCCCCCTCGGTTGCGCCGGCTGTTGGACGGCCTTCGGCCTTTGGGCCGGCGCCCGGAAGCTGGTCCCTCATCGGAATGGCTCGGCGCAGACCCCCACGACACTCGGACATGCCGCTATCGCCGGATCGGGCGCCGCGGCCGCCCGGCGTCGGCCCGGGAGACCCGCCCGGCCCGGTCCTCGGCCTGGAGCGCGCGGAGCAGGTCCTGGCTCACCGTCAGCCGGTTGTTGAACATCTGCCGGGCGACGTCGAGGAGCTGGAAGAGGGTCTCGTCCCGCACCCGGTAGCGGACCGTCGCCCCCTGCTTCTCGGCCTCGACGATGGCCTGGCGGCGGAGCACGGCGAGCTGCTGCGAGACCGCGGACTGGTCGAGGCCCAGCACGCGCTGGAGCTCTCCGACCGTCCCCTCGCCGTCCCGGAGCCGCTCGAGGATCCGGATCCGCGTCGGGTGGGCGAGGGCCTTGAAGAACTCCGCCTTGAACTGGTGCAGTGGCTCAGCCATATCAGCATATTAGAATTTGATAATATGCGCGCGATGCTATCAGAGCGGCGTCGCGACTGTCAAGCGATGAAGTTCCGGTTCACGCGGCGTCGCGCCGATCCTCCCGGCCGCGGGGCTCCCGTCAGCGCGCGAGGTCGCGCTTCTTCGCCCCGAACTCTTCCTGGCCGATCACCCGTCGATCGGTCCGAGCGCACCTCGGACCATCAGAGCCTCCTCGACCAGCCGGCGCCTACCTCACGATCAGCACCGAGACGGGCGCGCGGGTCAGGGCGCCCTCGGCGACGCTGCCGAGCAACAGGCGGGCGACCCCGCCGACACCGCGGGCGCCGAGCACAAGGAGATCCGCCCGATCGGCCGTGATGGTGCGGAGCAGCTCGGGGAGCGGAACGCCGAGGCGGACGATCGGGCGGGCACGCCAGCCGGCGCGGGTGAGCAGCGCGGCGGCTGCCTCGGCTTCTCGCCGGGCGCTCCGGACCGATCGGGCGGTGAGCTTCTCCGCCTGGGCCTGCACCGCCCCGCGGATGGAGGCGGGCGCCAGCCCCATCGACGGGACGCGGGTCGGCTCCACGACGCGCACCACCGTCGCGCGCCCGCCGGCCGGCGCCGGCAGCCCGGCGACGAAGCGCACGGCCTTCCCCGCGTTGGGGGACCCGTCGAGCCCGATCACCAGGCGCCGTACCGGACGAGGCCGTCCCTTCGCGACGAGCACCGGAATTCTGGCCTGGCGCACGAGACCGCGCGAGACGCTGCCCAGGATGAGGCGGCCGAGAGCGCCGTGCCCCCGTGAACCCACGACGACGACGTCGGCCGCCGCCCGCCCGGCCTCGGTGAGGATGGCCGCGACGGCCGGCTGGTCCACCACGACGGCCTCGGCGTCCGGCCACCGCCGGCGGAGCGCGCGTCGAGCTCCGTCGCGGATCTGCGCCAGGCTCTGGTCGAGCGCGGCCCACACCGCGGCCGGCCAATCGGCCGCCACCTGGGCCCCGGTGAAGCCGCGGCGCGCGATCACCGCGCGAGCGCGCGAGCCCTGCGGCCACGGGGCCGCCACCGCCGTGGCCTGAGCCGCCCGCGCCGCCGGTGATCCGTCGGTCGCCACGAGGATCTGGAAGCGACCCGTCCTGGCCATGGCGGTCAGCGCCGCCGCCGGGACGGCTTGGCCGCCGTCCGCACGGCTTCCTTCCGCACGGCTTCCTCCCGGTTAACCGCGATGGCCGCGGCCGGGCGGCCCGACTTCTTGTTCTTGCCCTGGCTCTTACGGATGCCCATCGGCGCCTCCCGCTCCCGCCCAACCGCGCGCGTTGACGGCGACGGTCCCGGCTGAACTCGCGATCAGGGGATCTAGCTCGATCTCCACGGCTCCGGCCAGTCTACCGCGAGCCGGGCCAATCGGGTCACCGACTCCGCGATCGGCGCGCGTCCCGTACCGGGCGGGCCGGGCGGGACGCGCCGGCGCGATCGCCCCGGGTGGGCGAGCGCGTGCGGTCGGGCGCCGGCCGCGACGCCGAGGCGATGGGAGTAGACTTGAAGCCATGGGCTTCGTGGTCCGGGCGCTGGTCAACGCGCTGGCGATCTTCTTCGCGGCGGCGGTCGTACCGGGGGTCGAGATCTCCGGGCCGCTGGCGGCGCTCGGCGCCGGCCTCGTGTTCGGGCTGATCAACGCGGTCGTCCGCCCGATCCTTCTCATCCTGACCCTGCCGCTGACGCTGCTGACGCTCGGCCTCTTCCTCTTCGTCCTGAACGGCTTCTGCTTCTGGCTCACCTCGGTCCTCGTGAAAGGGTTCGAGGTCCACGGCTTCTGGGCGGCCGTCTTCGGCGCGCTGCTGGTGAGTGTCGTGAGCTGGCTGGTCACGGCCTTCCTGAGTGACCGGGGCAAAGTCGTGGTGATCACCCGGCGCCAGGGCCTTTGAGATTCCTCGGGGGGGTCTCGGAAGCCCCCTTCGAGGTCGTGAATCGGTGAAAGCAATGCTCGTGCGCCGCCCGGCCCCGATCCACTCGCGGCCGCTCGAGCCGACCGAGGTCCCGGCGCCTATCCCGGGGGCGGGTGAGCTCCTCGTCCGCGTGCTCGCCTGCGCGATCTGCCGGACCGACCTCCACGTCATCGAGGGCGAGCTGCCGCCCCGCCGCCTGCCGCTCATCCCCGGCCACCAGGCGGTCGGCCTCGTCGAGGCCCTCGGCTCCGACGCCGCCCGCTTTGGCCCGGGCGACCGGGTCGGCATCGCCTGGCTCCGCCACACCGACGGGACCTGCGCCTTCTGCCGGGCCGGCGCCGAGAACCTGTGCGAGGCCTCGCGCTACACGGGCTACCACGCCGACGGCGGCTACGCCGAGCTGGCCGTCGTTCCCGCAGCGTTCGCCTACCCGATCCCGCCGGCGTTCTCGGACCTCGACGCGGCGCCCCTCCTCTGCGCGGGGATCATCGGCTATCGGGCGCTCCGCCGGAGCGAGGTGCCGCGCGGCGGGCGGCTCGGCCTGTACGGCTTCGGCTCCTCGGCTCACGTGGTGCTCCAGATCGCCCGCCATCGCGGGTCGGAGGTCTTCGTCGCCACCCGGGGCGAGGGCCACCGCGCGCTCGCCCGTCGTCTCGGCGCGGCCTGGGTCGGCGAGTCCACCGCCGCGATGCCGGTCGCCCTCGACGCCGCCATCGTCTTCGCCCCGGCCGGCGAGCTCGTTCCGGTCGCGCTCCGCGCGATCCGGAAGGGCGGGCGGGTCGTGCTGGCCGGCATCCACATGACGCCGGTGCCGGCGATGGAGTATGCCGAACATCTCTTCCACGAGAAGACGCTGACGAGCGTCGAGGCCAACACGCGCACCGACGGCGAGGAGCTCCTGCGGGAGGCGGCCGCGATCCCGATCCGGCCGGCCGTCACCCCGTTCCCGCTCGCCGAGGCGAACGAGGCGCTGATCCGCTTGAAGGACGACCGGATCGACGGGACGGGCGTCCTGCTGCCGTGATCGAAGGGAGATAAGGATGAAGCCGCTGCCGCATCACTACCAGGCTCGACTGACCGGTGGGCCGACCGGGTACGCGACGGTGTCGGTTGCCGGCGTGCCCGACCTCCGCTCGGCGCCGCCCGCCGACTTCGACGGGCCCGGTGACGCGTGGAGCCCCGAGCACCTCGTGCTCGCCGCCGTCCAGACCTGCTTCCTCTTCACGCTGCGCGCCGTTGCCCGGGCCTCCCGGATCGATTTCCACGCGCTCGAGCTCTCGGCCGAGGGGACGGTTGACCGACAGGACGGCGGGGTGCGCTTCACCGAGATCGTGCTCCGGCCGCGGCTCACCCTCGCGCCCGGAGCCGATCGGGACCGCGCGTTGCGGGTGATGGAGAAGAGCGAGAAGACCTGCCTGGTGTCCGCTTCCCTGGCGACCGCGATCCGGCTCGAGCCGGAGATCGTGAGCGGATAGACCCCCCGAAGTCCGCAGTTCGGGACCTCCCGCCCACCCGATCCTTCGACGGCCTTCGGCCTTTGGCCCCCCTCCCCGACCGTTGGACGGCCTTCGGCCTTTGGCCGGGGGGGAGGGGGGAGTCGGAGGACCCACTCCTTCACAGCTTCTCAGTACCGGGCCCAGTACCCCGGCTGCCACGCCCAGGCGTAGCCGGTCCAGACCCAGTGGCCCGGGACCCAGACCGTGCGCGCCGCCGGGTACGGGTAGTAGGGATAGTTGGGGTAGTTAGGAGGGTAATACGGATCGTACCACCCCGGGGGTCGGCTCCAGCCCGGTGGCCGCCCTCCGTGACGGTCCCAGTCCGGTGACTGGCCACCCCAGTGGCGCGGCTGATCCGGAACGGAGTAGGCCTGCGGCGGCTGGGACGGCCCGGGCACCCCCCGGCTCGGCGGCGGCCCGTCTCCTGGTCGGCCGTGCACGCCCCCGAGGTCGGAGCCGGGTGGCTGGGTCGGCGCGGGCAGGAGCTGTCCCGGGCCCATCCCGGGACGCTGGGGCTGCATCGGGTTGCTCTGGGCCAGCGCCAGGACCGGGATGCCGAGCAGCACGACCAGCACGGCTGTGACGCTTCGGATGGTGTTCATTGCTGCCTCCCTCGGTTCCGATTCCATCTTATCCGCTGGATCGGTTGGACGGCAAACGGCGCGAAGCCGATCGAGCCGGTCGAGCGCAGCGACCCGGATCCACAGAGCGCCCGAGCGGTCAGCGTCCGTGAACCAATGCCGGGGGCTCCTGTTCCCGCCGCCCATCGGCTTCTCGCAACCCACTGGCCCAGGCCACGCGGCCGCGGTGTTCCACTTCGAGCCGCGGCTCCGCCGCGGCCTCCGAGGGGGAGCCTCGGGGGGGTCTTCCGAGACCCCCCCGAGGCTCTCAGCGCCCCCGCACGGTCAGCACCGGGCAGGTGGCCATCGCCAGCACCCGGGCGGCGACGCTGCCCAGGAACAGCCGGGCGAGCCCGGTCCGTCCGTGGGTCCCGATGACGAGGAGGTCGGCCCGCTTCGACTTCGCGGCGCGCACGATCGCCTCGTGCGGGGTGCCGGCCAGCAGGAGGCCACTGACCTGGACGCCGCCCGTGCGGGCTCGGGCCAGGAGGCGGTCGAGCTGTTTCTGAGCGGCCACCCGGATCGCGGCCTCCATCTGCTCGTACGTCTCGGGCAGCACGAAGCCCTCCCCGGCGGTGACGGGCACGACCGGAGCCAGGACGTGCACGATCGTCAGCGCCGCCCGGTTGGCCCGGGCGACGTCGACCGCGACCGCGGAGGCCTTCCGGGAGGCAGCCGAGAAATCGGTCGCGTGCAGGACGTCGTGGAACAGGGCCGTTCGCGATGGCATGAGGGGCTCTCCTTCTTCGAATGCCGACCCGATTGGGGTGCGGCGATCGAATCCTGAGGCGGGCCCGGGCGACGCGCGCTCCGAGGCGTTCCGCGCGGGCCCACGCTCACTGGGGCCGCGAAGGTGTCCCGACAGGGACCGCCCGGCGCGGGTGGCGCCCGGCCGGCGCCTGCAGGCCGAGATTCGAGATGTCGCCCGGGAGCAGCGGCCGCTCCGGGAGCTTGTACTCGACCTCCCGGTACTCGCCCTCGCGGAAGACCATCAGCCGGAGCGTGTCGCCGACCTTCAGCCCGCGCGTCACCTCGAGGAGCCGCTCGGTGGAGTCGAGCCGCGTCCCGTTGACGCTGGTCACGACGTCCCCCCCCAGGAGGTACTCCCGGCCGGCCACGACCAGCTCGAGCTGGCCGCCGCGGAGCCCGGCCTTCTGCGCCGGGCTGTTCGGCTCGATCACCTCGATCAGCAGGCCCTCGACCAGGGGGGCGCGGAGCAGGTCGCGCAGTTCGTCGCCGACGAGCTGACCGTGAAAGCCGATCCAGGGCCGGATGAACCGGCCCTTTTCCACGAGCGACGGGAGCACGAGCTTGACCAGGTTGCTCGGGATCGCGAAGCCGATGTTCCGCGCCTCCTGGAGGAGCGCGGTGTTGACGCCGACGACCTCGCCGCAGCGGTTGAGAAGCGGTCCCCCGGAGTTGCCGGGGTTGATCGGGGCGTCGGTCTGGATGAGCGGCTCCTGAACGGAGAACGGCGTGTCGGGAAGGATCCGGTTGAGTGCCGACACGACGCCCCGGGTGAGGGTCTGCTCGAGCCCGAGCGGGTTCCCGATCGCGAGCACCTCCTCGCCGACCCGGAGGCGATCGGAATCACCGAGCGGGAGCGCGGTCAGCTGGGTCTTGTCGGGCACCGGGATGCGCAGCACCGCCAGGTCGAAGATCGGGTCGGCTCCCACGACCTCCGCGGGCAGGGCGGTGCCGTCGTCGAGCGTGACCCGGAGAGACTGGCGCCCGAACGCGACGTGGGCGTTGGTGACGACGAGGCCGGAGGCGTGGACGACGAACCCGGAGCCCACCACGTGCGTGACCCGATCGGCGAGCTTGTGGGGGTTGATCGAGGTCGCCCCGACGAAGACCACCGCCGATGACGCCCGGTCGTAGATGTCCGGGACCGACTCCGCGCAGCGCTCCGAGCGCTCGGCGGCGGCCCCGGGCCGCGCTGCGCTGCACGCGGCCAGCAGGACGAGGAGTGGCAGCAGCGCGAGCGAACACGCCCGGCGGGGCGTGAGGATGTGGCCAGCCATGGGCGAACCTCCCGGGTCGAGGCGCCGGGACGGCCCGGGGCCGCCGCCGGTCGCGTTGTCGCGCGGGGTGCCCGGCCTCGGCCGACCGCCCGCTCTGGACCATCGTAACCCCTACCGGTGTGTCCACCTCAGTCGCCCGGGGTGACCACGCATTAGACTAGTTCCGTTCCAACTTGTCCAGCTAGTGCTTTCGGGGAATGCGGCAAGTCCGTGCTGCGAGAATTGCTTGCCCATTTTGGCCCATGTAGTTGGAACGGCACTAGGACTGGGTGGCGCCGCCTTCGCTCTGCGTCCGCGCGCGGTGTCGGGTCACGATGTGGCGCTGGAAGCGGAAGGCGTTCTCGGGGAGCGCGAGGTCCATGTGGTACTGGTCCGGTCCCACCGCCTCCACCCGGGCGACGATGGTGCAGAGCTCGTCCGCTTCGAAGGCCTCGGCCACGGCTTCCATGAACTGGTAGAGCGTGCTGGCCTCCAGCACCCGCGGGCACCCGGCGGCGCGGGCGACGCCGGCGAGGTTGACCCGGCCGCCGGCGGTGTGGGAGGCGAAGCCGCCGGTCGAGAGCAGGCTCTCGTTGTCGAAGACGATGTGGGTCAGGTTCGGCGGCCGGTAGCGGCCGAGCGTCGCCAGGCCCCCCAGGTTCATGAGGATGGAGCCGTCGCCGTCGAGCACGACGACGCGCTCTTCCGGCCGGTTGAGGGCGACCCCGAGCCCGATCGACGAGGCCAGCCCCATCGCGTGCTGGAGGTAGAAGAAGGTCTCCCGGTGTCCCAGGTCGTAGAGCTCCTGGGCGGTCGCCCCCATGATCGTCACGACCAGCCGATCCCCCAGCTCGGGATAGAGCGCCCCCAGGCAGTCCGCCCGCTTCACCGGCGCTCTTCGTGGCTCACGTGGCACCACGCGCTCGACGACATGCTCCGAGGAGCTCCTAGTCTTCCATGAGGTCGCGGCTGAGGAGGAGGGCCACCGGCCCGAGTGACGACCAGGCCAGGGTCTGGGCCTCGCCGATCTGCTGGCCGACGCGGGAGGGGTCGCGAGCGTACTCGAAGGGGAGGCCGAGGGCGCGGAGCACCGGCTCGGTCAGGATTCCTCCCTGGGTGTGCCAGGGGTAGGGCTCGCCCCAGTGGCCGCGATGCGCGACCAGCATGACGAGCGGAATGCGGTAAGAGAGCGCCAGCGAGACGATCCCGTTGATCGACGCCAGGAACCCGTGGTTCTGCAGCAGGAGGGCGTTGCGCGCCCCCCCGAAGTAGGCGCCGGCGGCGATGCCGATCGCCTCCTCCTCCTTGGCGACCTCGACCAGGGTCATCTCGGGGTCGTCGTCGGCGAGCTGCAGGAGGTAGACGAGCCACGTCTCCGGCAGCGCGGTGAGGAAGCGGATGCCGGCGGACTTGATGCCCTGGTAGATGGCCTTGGAGTTGTCGCGCGAGACGGTCATGGCTGTCGCCGGGCGGCCGCCCGACGGTGGCCGCCCCCCGCGATGCTGGCGTCACCGGGCAACCTTGTCAAGGTCGTCCCCCCGGCGAGGGAGAGCCCCGGCCCGCCGGTGGCTCGGTGGTATCCGGCCCCCGCGCGGACTATCCTCTTCCGCGTGGACTCCAGGGGGTGCGCTGCGAGCGTGAAGGAGTGGGGTCCTCCGGCCTCCCCCTCCCCCCCGGCCAAAGGCCGAAGGCCGTCCAACGGTCGGGGAGGGGGGCCAAAGGCCGAAGGCCGTCGAAGGATCGGGTGGGCGGGAGGTTTCGAACAAGCATGATCGACCGGGCCCGCGCCTTCGGGCGGCTCGGGCGCCGCGAGGCCTGGCTCCTCGTCGCGGCGCTGGCCGTCGTCCTCGCCATCTGGGGCTTCGCCGAGCTCGCCGACGAGGTCATCGAGGGGAGCACGGGCGGGCTCGACGACCGCCTGCTCCGGCTGATGCGGCGCCCGGACGACCCGGCGCGGCCGATCGGACCGGGCTGGCTGGCCGATGCGGCCCGGGACCTGACGGCGCTCGGCAGCGCGCCGGTCCTGGTCCTCGTCGTGCTGGCGACCCTCGGCTATCTTGCCTTCGAGCGAAAGGGCCCCGAGATGGCGCTGCTCGTGGCGGCGGTCGGAGGCGGAACCCTGCTCAGCACGCTCCTGAAGGAGCTGTTCGATCGGGGTCGGCCCGAGGTCGTGCCCCGTCTGGCCCCGGTGGTCACCTCGAGCTTCCCCAGCGGGCACTCGATGCTGGCGGCGGTGGTCTACCTGACGTTGGGGGTCCTGCTCGCCCGCGTCGCGGCCCGGCGTCGCGTCAAGACCTACGTCCTCGGGCTCGCGATGCTCGTCGCGCTGCTGGTCGGCGTGACCCGCGTCTACCTCGGCGTCCACTATCCCACCGACGTCCTGGCCGGCTGGTCGGCCGGCCTGGCGTGGGCACTCCTCTGCTGGGTGGTCGCGCGCCTCCTGCAGCTCCGCGGCGCCATCACGGACGACGCCGCGGGCTGAAGCTCGGTTCGGGACCTCCCGCCCACCCCCCCAGCCCCCCTCCCCACCCACCGGGGGAGGGGGAGCCGAAGAACCCTATTCCTTCACACGCTCTGAAAAGGCCGCGCGGGCGGCCTCCACGGTGGCGGTCACGTCGTCGGGGGCGTGTGCCAGCGAGAGGAACGCCGCCTCGAACTGCGAGGGGGCGAGGTAGACGCCCCGGCCGAGCATCGCGTGGAAGAAGGTCCCGTAGCGGGCGCGGTCGGCCCGGGCGGCGCTCGTCCAGTCCGTCACCGGCCCCGGCGCGAAGAAGGCCGTCAGCATCGAGCCCACCCGGTTGATCGTCGACGGCACGCGCGCCCGGGCCGCGGCCTCGGCGAGGCCGGCCTCGAGCGCGGCAGCCCGGGTCTCCAGGGTCTCGTAGACGCCCGGCTCCCGGAGGGCGCGCAGCGTCTCGAGGCCGGCCGCGACCGCCAGCGGGTTGCCCGACAGCGTGCCGGCCTGGTAGATGCCGCCGAGCGGTGAGACGCACTCCATGATCTCGCGGCGCCCGCCGTAGGCTCCGACCGGGAGCCCGCCGCCGATGATCTTGCCCAGGATCGTGAGGTCGGGCGTCACCCCGAAGCGGGCCTGGGCCCCGCCGGGGCCCACGCGGAAGCCCGTGATCACCTCGTCGAAGATCAAGCAGGCGCCGTGGTGGGCGGTCAGCTCCCGCAGCCCGGCGAGGAAGCCGGGCGCCGGGGGCACGACGCCCATGTTGCCGGCGACGGGCTCGACGATGACGGCGGCCACGTCCCGGCCCTCGGCCTCCAGCACGGCTCGCACGGCGTCGAGGTCGTTGTACGCCACGGTGAGCGTGAGGCGCGCCAGATCCGGCGGGACGCCGAGGCTGTCCGGCACGCCGAACGTCGCCCCGCCGGAGCCCGCCTTCACGAGCAGGCTGTCGGCGTGACCGTGGTAGCACCCCTCGAACTTGACCAGCTTCGACCGCCCCGTGAAGCCGCGGGCCACGCGGAGCGCGCTCATCGCCGCCTCGGTGCCGGACGACACCAGGCGCAGCATCTCCATCGAGGGCACCGCCGTCGCGATGGCCCGGGCCAGCTCGACCTCCCCCGGCGTCGGCGCGCCGTAGCTGGTCCCGCGGTCGAGGGCCGCCCGCAGCGCCTCGGTGACGCGCTTGGGCGCGTGCCCGAGGATCAGCGGCCCCCACGACATCACGTAGTCGAGGTAGCTCCGCCCGTCGACGTCGACGAGCCGGGCGCCCTCGCCGCGGGCCACGAAGAAGGGCGTGCCCCCGACCCCGCGGAAGGCCCGGACGGGGCTGTTCACGCCGCCCGGCATCAGGCGGGCGGCCTCGGCGAACCACTGCTCTGACGTCACGAGTCCTCCTGTCTGTCTTCGTGGCCCTCGGTCTCGCGCTCGAGGCCGAACAGCTCGCGGACCAGCGCGCGGAGACCCGCGCCCCCCGGCGCGGCCTGGGCGGCCTTGAGCTGCTCGATGGGCCCGTGCAGGATCTTGTTCACCAGCGTGGTCGACATCGCGTCCAGCGCGGCTCGCACCTCCGGCCCGCGGTCACCGAGGCGGGCAGCCGCCCGCTCGACCTCGGCCTGCCGGAGCTCCTCGAGCTTGGTCCGCAGCGAGCGGATCGTGGGGGCCGCCGAGCGGGCGGCGACCGCCTGGCCGACCCGCGCCACCGCCTCGGCGATGAGGGCGCGGGCCCGCTCGACCTCGCGCTCGCGCGCCCGGCGGTTCGCCTCGACGACCACCTGGAGGTCGTCGATGTCGTAGAGGTAGACGTCGGCGATCCGGGTCACCGCACGCTCGACGTTGCGGGGGACGCCCAGGTCGATGATGAAGAGCGGGCGGGGGCGGCTCGCGACCCAGACCGCGACGTGGGCGTGGGTGACCAGGACGCCCGGGGCAGTGGCCGCACAGATCACGATGTCGGCGGCGGCGGCGTGGCGCTGGAACTCCTCGAAGGGCACCGCCTTCCCGCCGGTCTCCCGCGCGATCGACTCGGCCCGCTCGGTCGTGCGGCTCGTGATGACGAGCCGGCTCACGCCGAGGTCGGCGAGGTGCCGGGCGGCCAGCCCGCCCATCTCGCCGGCTCCGAGGAGCACGACCGAGCGCTCCCGGAGGTCCCCGAAGATCTTGCGACCCAGCTCGACCGCCGCGTAGCTCACCGACACGGCGCCGCGCCCGACCTCGGTCTCGGTCCGCACGCGCTTCGCGATCCGGAGCGCCTGGCCGACCGCATCGCCGAGGACCGCCCCGACCGCGCCCTGGGCGACGGCGATGCCGTGGGCGGCCTTCACCTGGCCGAGGATCTGCGGCTCTCCGACGACCATCGAGTCGAGACCCGCGGCGACGGCGGCCATGTGAGCGACGGCGTCCAGGCCTCGACGGAGATAGAGGAGGCCACCCAGCTGAGCGGCCGGCGTGCCCGCCCGGGCAGCGAGCCAGGCCGTCACCGCGGCCGGGGCGTCGGGTGCGCTCCCGACCCCCCACACCTCCACCCGGTTGCACGTGGCGATGAGCAACGCTTCCGCGAGGCCCGTGGTCGCGAGCAGGTCGCCGAGGGCGGCCGGCAGCGCGGCGTCCGCTACCGCGAGGCGCTCGCGCGTCTCGATCGGCGCCGAGGCGTGATTCAGCCCGATGGCGAGCACCGCGGGGTTCATGGGCCGAGGAGGACGACGTGGCGGGTTGGCAGCAGGAGGCTCACGCTGAGCGTGGTCACCATCCCGGCGAAGCCGAGCACGGCCAGGTAGGCTCCGCGCCGGCCGCCCCAGCCGGCGCCGGCCCGGAGGGAGAGGATGATCGCGTAGATCGCCCAGGTCGCCACGGCGACGAGCGGGGTGGGCTGCCAGAGCCAGCCGGGTCCGAAGGCGCGCGCGGCCGTGATCGTCCCGAGGACGAGGCCGAGGGTCAGGAACGGAAAGCCGGCCACCAGGGCGTGGAACGAGAAGCGGTCGAGCGCGTCCAGCGCCGGCAGCCGGCGGGAGAGGCCGAGGATCCGCCCGCGCTTGAGCGCCCGCTCCTGGAGGATGTACATGACCCCGCCCGCGAAGTTGCCGGCCAGCGCCCCCAGGCCGAGCACGATGAAGAGGGCGTGACCGGCGCCGCCGGGGGCGCCCGACCCCGCGAAGACCGCGCCCTCCGGCGCGGCGGCGGCGATCAGGCTCAGGACCGCGACCGGCACCAGGACGAAGGCCGGAAGCGCGGGCAGGGCGTTGCGCCGCTCGCCCCAGAGGAGGAGGAGCACCGCGGCCCAGACGATCATGGAGAGCACCGCGTGGAGGCCGCCGACCGGCGGCCCGCCCAGGTCGATGGCGCGGAGGACGAGGCCCAGGGTGTGGAGGACCCACGCGGTCGCGAGGAGCGCGCGGGTCGGCACCGGCCAGGCGCCCCGGCGCGTCGTCAGCTCGGCGAGGGCCTGAACGGTCGCCCACAGGTAGCCGGTGAGCGCCAGGTCGACCAGGGCCCGGCTCCACCAGATCATGGCCGACTCCGGACGCCGAACGGCCTCACGCCCCGGTCGTGTAGCGGCCGACCCTGCGTGGCGGCGAGACGAGACACGCCGGCTATCTTACGCGAAGTCGTGCCTGGGAGTCTCCTTGCTCGGCGGCCGGGCCGATCGCTTCCGCGCCCTCCCAATCGAGAGCACGACCGAGCGGATCCGCCGCCACCGTTGCGTCCCCGGGGCCGCACGGCGCGCGGCTCCGCCTTTCCGGGTATCATGTCCACGGGCCGGGGCGGGTGGCGAGCCTCCTCGCCGTTCGGTGTCCGGCCCCATGGCCGATGGGCCGTGGCGTCGCTCCCCGACCTGATCACCTGGTTCAAGGAGGTTCCGACATTGATCTCGCTGGTCGTCAACGGCAAGCAGGAGACGGTGGACGTCAGTCCCGACATGCCGCTCCTGTGGGTGCTCCGCGAGAATCTGAGCCTCACCGGCACCAAGTACGGCTGCGGCATGGCGCTGTGCGGCGCCTGCACCGTGCACCTCGACGGCCAGCCGCTCCGCTCGTGCGTCGACGCCGGTGTCGGCGGCCGCCGGCGAAGCGCGTCACCACGATCGAGGGGCTTTCCGCGAAGGCGGACCACCCCGTGCAGCGCGCCTGGATCGAGCTGGACGTCCCGCAGTGCGGCTACTGCCAGTCGGGCCAGATCATGTCGGCCGCGGCGCTGCTGGCCCAGAACGCGTCGCCGACCGACGCCGACATCGACACCGCGATGACGGGCAACATCTGCCGCTGCGGCACCTACCAGCGCATCCGGGCCGGCGATCCATCGGGCGGCCGCGCTCAAGCGGGGAGGTGCGTGATGGCGACGCTGCTCAGCCGACGCGACCTCCTGAAGAGCGGCCTCGCGGTCGGCGCTGGGCTGGTGGTCGGCTTTCGACTGCTGGATCCGGCTGCCCGGCGCGGCTGGGCCCAGGGGACCGGCGTGTTCGCGCCGAACCAGTGGCTGCGCATCGACCGGGACGGGGTCGTGACGATCGTCAACTCGGTGCCCGAGATGGGCCAGGGCTCGCTGACCACGATGCCGATGATCGTCGCCGACGAGCTCGACGCCGACTGGGACCGCATCCGGGTCGAGCAGGCGCCGGCGAATCCCAAGGCTCTACGGGAATCCGGTGACCGGCTCCCAGTCCTACGGGGGCAGCCGGGGCGTTCGCGATCACCTCGAGCCGTTGCGCAAGGCCGGCGCGGCCGCGCGCGCAGATGCTGCGGGAGGCGGGCGCCCAGGAGTGGGGCGTGCCGGTGAGCGAGGTCGAGACCGAGCCGGGGGTGGTGGTCCACCGGCCGACCGGGCGCCGGCTGCTCTACGGCCAGCTCGTGGACCGGGCCCAGCAGCTCCCGGTCCCGCAGAATCCCACGCTGAAGACGCCAGCCCAGTTCCGGTACATCGGCAAGGAGCGGAGCCGGCTCGACGTGCCGGCCAAGGTCACCGGCAAGGCCGTCTACGGCATCGACGTGCAGGTTCCGGGCATGCTCATCGCCTCGATCGAGCGCTGCCCCGTGTTCGGGGGCAAGGTCCAGAGCTTCGACGCCACCGCGGCGAAGGCGGTGCCGGGCGTGAAGCATGTCGTCCAGGTCTCGAACGGGGTGGCGGTGGTGGCCGACAGCTTCTGGACGGCCGTGCAGGGCCGCAAGGCGCTGAAGGCGACCTGGGACGAAGGGCCGGTCGCCCAGGTCTCGAGCCCGCAGATCAGCCGTGACTACGAGGCGCTGGCGAAGCAGCCGGGCGCACAGTCGCGCAAGGACGGCGACGCCGAGTCGGCGCTGGCCGCCGGCGGGAAGACGCTGGAGGCCGTCTATCAGGTGCCGTTCCTCGAGCACGCCTGCATGGAGCCGATGAACTGCACGGCCCACGTCACGAACGACGCGTGCACGTGTGGGTGCCCACCCAGAACCCGGGCGGGACCCAGGAGACCGCCGCGCGGATCACCGGACTGCCGCGCGAGAAGGTCACCGTCAACACGACCTTCCTGGGCGGCGGCTTCGGGCGGCGCGGCGAGCTGGACTTCGTGGTCGACGCGGTCGAGACGGCGAAGGCCGTCGGCGCGCCCGGTCAAGGTGATCTGGACCCGCGAGGACGACATCCAGCACGGCTTCTACCGCCCGGCGACCTACAACGTGTTTCGCGCCGCGCTCGATCGCCCAGGGAGCACCGCTGGCGTGGTGGCACCGCATCGTGGGCCCCGGCATCCTCGTCCAGCGCGGCCGCGTACCCGCCGGCCAGGTCGATCCGACGTCGGTCGTCGGCGGCCGCGCGACATCCCCTACGACATCCCGAACGTCCAGGTGGAGTGGGTCAACAAGGACTTCGGGATCCCGGTCGGCTTCTGGCGCTCGGTGGGCCGCTCGCAGAACGCGTTCATCGTGGAGAGCTTCGTCGACGAGCTGGCCTCCCTGGCGGGTCAGGATCCCTACGAGTACCGCCGGAGCGCTCCTCGGCAAGGCGCCCCGCCACAAGGCGGTGCTCGAGCTGGCGGCGACCAAGGCGAACTGGGGCGCGCCGCTGCCGGCCGGCCGCGCCCGCGGGATCGCGGTCGCGTTCTCGTACGGCAGCTACGTGTCGCACGTGGCCGAGGTCTCGGTGGCGCCCGACGGCAAGGTGACCGTGCACAAGCTCGACCTGCGCGATCGACTGCGGCATCGCCGTCAACCCCGACCAGGTCCGGGCCCAGATGGAGGGCGGCGCGATCTACGCGCTCACCGCCGTCCTGTACGGCGAGATCACCATCGACCGCGGCCGGGTCCAGCAGTCGAACTTCCACGACTACCCGATGCTGCGCATCAACGAGGCGCCGGTCGTCGAGGCCCACATCCTGGACTCGGGCGAGCCGCCGGGCGGCCTCGGGGAGCCGGGGGTGCCGACGGTGGCGCCGTCGATCTGCAACGCGATCTTCGCGCTGACGGGCAAGCGCCTCCGCCAGCTGCCCATCCGATCGGACGACCTGAAGCGCGCTTGACGCGAGTATCACCACCTCCCGCCCACCCGGCCCCCCTCCCCCACCCACCGGGGGGAGGGGGGCCGGAGCGGAGAAGAGGGCGAGGAGAGTATGCCGCCGCTGATCCGCCGCTACGTCAAGACGAGCTTCGTCTTCCTGCTGCTCGGGATGGCGCTGGGCGCCTACGTGACCGTCGAGGTCAATCTGCGCGGGCGGGGGGTGCCGTGGCCGCTGATCACGGCCCACGTGCACCTGGTCCTGGTCGGGTTCCTGCTGATGGTGGTATTCGGGGTGGCGAGCTGGATGTTCCCCCGGCCGGGCCGCGACGACGCGCGTTACCGGCCCTGGCTCGCCGAGGTGGTCTACTGGATGCTGACGCTGGCCACGGTGGCGCGCACGCTCGGGGAGCTCGGCTCCGCGGTCGCTGGCGTCCGCGGCGGCTCCTGGCTGGCGGCCCTCGGCGGATTCGGCCAGCTCGGCGCCGCCGTGCTCTTCGTCGTCAACATGTGGGTCCGGGTGCGCATGCCGACCGCCGCCACGCCGCCCCGCTGACCCCCGAACGTCAGGGCTGGAGGCCGAGGATGCGCTGGGCGTTCAGCCGGTAGACCTTCTCCAGCACCGCGGCCGGGTAGCCCTCCGCTTCCCAGTCGCGGAACAGGCGCTCGTAGCTCAGCACCGGATAGTCCGAGCCGAACATCACCCGGTCCTGCAACCGGCCGCGGATCTCGCGCTTCAGCGCGTCCGAGAAGTACTTGGGCGACCACCCGGACATCTCCATGGAGACGTTGGCCTTGTGGAGGGCCACGGCGATCATCTCGTCCTGCCAGGGCCAGGACGGGTGGCAGGCGATGATGGTCAGCTCGGGGAAGTCGGCCGCGACGTCGTCGAGGTGGGGGATCGGCCGGCAGTACTTCAGCTTGAGCCCCATGCCGCCCGGCGTGCCGGCGCCGAAGCCGGTCGTGCCGGAGTGGAACTGGACCGCCTTGCCGAGCGAGCGGCAGAGGTCATACAGGGGATAGAACCGCCGGTCGTCGGGGAAGAAGGCCTGGGCGGTCGCCTGGAACTTGATCCCCATGAGCCCGAGGGTGGTGAGGCACCGCTCGGCCTCCCGCAGCGCCTCCCGGCCCTTCCAGGGGTCGATCATGGCCCACCCGCCGGGGAACGTGTCGGGGAAGCGGCGCACCAGCTCGGCCACGTAGTCGTTCGAGAGGACGGGGCCGCCCGAGCCCGACTGGGCGTCCCACCCGATGATGCAGGCCTTGACGTCGGCCTGGCGGAGATCCTCCACCATGCCTTCCTCGGTCCGCACGTCGGGCTTGAACCGGTAGTAGGTCTCCATCGGTCCCAGATAGGGTCCCCAGGCCTCGTACTGCGGGCGGGTGGAGAGATGGCAGTGGACGTCGATCGCTCTCGTCATGGCTGTCGGCCCCCCGGGCCACCGTAGCAGGGGGCCGACCGCCCGGTCAAACCGGCGATCAGTTGGCGATCACGTGGCGCTCACGCGGCGCCGGCGACCATCTCCGTGAAGAAGCGGTGGACGGCCAGGTCGTCGGTCAGCTCGGGGTGGAAGCTGCCGACCAGCACCGGGCCCTGGCGGGCGAGCACCGGCTCGTCCCGGACCGTGGCCAGCGCGTGGACGCCGGGGCCGGCGCGGGTGATCCGGGGCGCGCGGATGAAGACCATCCGCACGGGCACCGAGACGTCACCGAGCCGGGCCTCGGCCTCGACCTCGAAGGACTCCCGCTGGCGGCCGTAGGCGTTCCGCTCGGCGGTGACGTCGATGAGACCCAGCGAGGGCTGGGCCGGATTCACGACCTGCCGGGCCAGGAGGATCAGGCCGGCGCAGGTGCCGTAGATCGGCCGGCCCGCCGCGTGGAAGGCGGCGAGCGCGGGCGGGAAGGCGTCCCCCATGAGCTTGAGCAGGGTGGTGCTCTCGCCCCCCGGGATGATCAGCGCCTCGAGGCCCGCCAGCTCGTCGGGCTTCCGGACCTCGGGCGCCTCGACGCCCAGCCGCCCGAGCGCCTGAGCGTGCCTGGCGAAATCGCCCTGGAGGGCCAGGACGCCGATGCGCATCGCCTACCAGCCGCGCGAGGCCAGCCGCTCCGACTCCCCGAGCTTCGACAGCTCGAGCCCCGGCATGGCCTCGCCCAGCTCCTCGGAGACCCTGGCCAGGACGTCGGCGTCCCGGTAGTGGGTGGTGGCCTGCACGATGGCGCGGGCGCGAACCGCCGGGTCCGACGACTTGAAGACGCCCGAGCCGACGAAGACGGCCTCGGCCCCGAGCTGCATCATGAGCGCGGCGTCGGCCGGCGTGGCCACGCCCCCGGCGGCGAAGTTCGGCACCGGCAGGCGCCCCTCGGCGGCCACCCAGCGGACCAGCTCGATCGGGGCGCCCAGCTCCTTCGCCTCCGCCATCAGCTCTTCCGCTCCCAGGATGGTGAGCCGCTTGATGTGACCCGTCACCTTGCGGATGTGGCGGACGGCCTCCACGATGTTGCCGGAGCCCGCCTCGCCCTTGGTCCGGATCATCGCCGCCCCCTCGCCGATCCGGCGGAGCGCCTCGCCGAGGTCGCGCGCCCCGCAGACGAAGGGCACCGTGAAGGCGAGCTTGTCGACGTGGAAGTGCTCGTCGGCCGGCGTGAGGACCTCCGACTCGTCGACGTAGTCCACGCCCAGGGCCTGGAGGACCTGGGCCTCCACGAAGTGGCCGATCCGGCACTTGGCCATGACCGGGATCGTCACGGTGGCCATGATCTCCCGGATCTTCCGGACGCTCGCCATGCGGGCCACTCCCCCGTCGCGCCGGATGTCCGCCGGGACCCGCTCGAGCGCCATCACGGCCGCGGCGCCGGCGTCCTCGGCGATCCGGGCCTGCTCGGCGGTCGTCACGTCCATGATGACGCCGCCCTTCAGCATCTCGGCCAGCCCCACCTTGAGTCGCAGCGTGCTCAGCTCCATCGCCGTCCTCCTTCTCCCGTCATCGCGGGTCGAACCGAATGGCATGATTGGATCGCTCAATTGGAGCCGTGTAAAGTGCCAATTGGCGGCTGCCAGGACAGGCCAATCGTCAGGGGGCGAGGGGGACAGCAGCGGGCGGGACGAGGGACGCCAGGGGCGGCCGCCAGGCGGGCGCCCGGGGGCGGGAAGAGCCTAGAGTCCTTGACGCGTGAAAGTCATGGCAGATGAGTCAAGTTCTCGGGGGCAGGGCCGAGGAGCGAGCAGCGCTAGGACGCAGGGAGTCGCCGACCGCAGGCGTACTCCTCGTACGCCGAGGATCGGCGACGACCGAGGACGACGCGATGCGACGCTCATCGGCCCTGCCCGCTAGGCGCTCTCTTCCTCCGGGACGTCCTGGTCGGCCTGGCAGCTGAGGCAGACCCAGCGGCGCCAGACCTGCCGCTGCCGGTCACGCCAGAGATACCAGGGATTCAGCATCTCGCGGCCACAGGCCGGGCAGCGCCGGGCCTGGGCCGGGTCCGGATGGGGGTGGGGGTAGTAGGTGCGGCGCTCGACCGGGATCTCGTGGCTCATGGCGGCTTCTGTTATCGTCTGGCGCCGCCGTTTCGTCAAGCGGCTTTCCGAGCCCCCCTCCGGCCCGGGTTCGGCCGGCCGGGGAGCCCGGTGATATACTCCCGCCTGGACACCCCGTCATGCGGCGACTCCGGATCGCGCTCGGCCAGATCAACGCGACGGTCGGCGACCTCGAGGGGAACACGCGGCGCGTCCTCGAGACGATCGAGCAGGCCCGGCCTCTCGGCGTGGACCTGGTGGCGTTCCCCGAGCTGGTCCTGACCGGGTACCCCCCCGAAGACCTCCTCTTCAAGCCGGCGTTCATCGAGGCCAACCTGCGGGCTCTGGACGAGGTCGTCCGGGCGTCGGTCGGCCTCACGGTGGTGGTCGGCTTCGTCGACCGCCGGGACGACATCCTGAACGCGGCGGCGGTGATCCACGACCGCCGGCTGGCCGGGGTGTACCACAAGCAGTACCTCCCGAACTACGGCGTCTTCGACGAGAACCGGTACTTCCAGGCCGGGACCGAGACGCCGGTGTTCGAGCTGGGCGAGGGACCCGCCGCCGTCGTCGCCGTCAACATCTGCGAGGACATCTGGTACCCGACTGGACCGGCCACCGCCCAGACCCTGGCCGGGGCGGACGTGATCCTCACCATCACCTCGTCCCCCTACCACGCCGGCAAGGTCCGGTTCCGGGAGAAGATGCTGGCTACCCGGGCCGGCGACCACGTCGCGTGCCTGGCCTACGCGAACCTGGTCGGGGGCCAGGACGAGCTGGTGTTCGACGGCCAGTCGATGATCTTCAACGAGCGCGGGGAGCGCCTGGCGCTCGGCCGGCCCTTCGAGGAAGACCTGGTCGTCGCCGACCTCGACCTGGACGCCGTCTTCCGCGCCCGCCTCCGCGACTCGCGCCGGCGGAAGGACAAGCTCCTCGCCACCGAGCCCGTCCGCCGGATCACTCTGCCGGCGCCGGCGGACCGCGAGCGCCCTCCGCTGCCCGCCTCCAGCGCGAGCTTCCTCGAGCCGGTCGCCGAGGTCTACGCCGCGCTGGTGCTCGGCACCCGGGACTACGTCCGGAAGAACGGCTTCCGTCGCGTGGTCATCGGGCTGTCGGGTGGCATCGATTCGGCCCTGACGGCGGCCGTCGCCGTGGATGCCCTCGGGCGGGACAGCGTGGTCGGCGTGTCGATGCCGTCGCCCTTCTCCTCGGCGGGGACCAAGGCGGACGCCCGGCGGGTGGCGCGGAACCTCGGCATCGAATTCCTCACCCTCCCCATCACGCCCGGCTACCGGGCGTTCCGGCGCATCCTGGCCGCCCCGTTCAAGGGCCTGAAGGAGGACGTGGCGGAGGAGAACATCCAGGCCCGGGTGCGGGGGATGCTCCTGATGGCGCTGTCGAACAAGTTCGGATGGCTCGTCCTCACCACCGGGAACAAGAGCGAGATGGGCGTGGGCTACTGCACGCTCTACGGGGACATGGCCGGCGGCTTTGCCGTCATCAAGGACGTCCCGAAGACCCTGGTCTACGAGCTGGCCCGGTACCGGAACGCCCGCGACGGCCGGCCGGCGATCCCCGAGAGCGTGCTGACCCGGGCGCCCTCGGCCGAGCTGCGCCCCAACCAGACCGACCAGGACAGCCTGCCGCCCTACGAGGTGCTCGACGCGATCCTGGAGGCCTACGTCGAGAACGACCGGCCGATCGCCGACATCGTCGCCAGCGGCTTCGACGAGGCGACGGTGCGGCGGGTGGTGGCGATGGTCGACCGCAACGAGTACAAGCGCCGCCAGGCGCCGCCGGGCGTCAAGATCACGACGCGCGCGTTCGGGCGCGACTGGCGACTCCCGATCGTCAACCGCTTCCACCACCCGTAGTCGCGCACCGGGCGACCGGCCGTCGGGCGTCGGTGACCGCGCGGCGGGTCGCCGCGTCTCAGTTCGGGACCTCCCGCCCACCCCCCCAACCCCCTCCCGTTTGACCGGATCGCCGGGACGGCTCGGCCTGCGGCCCTCGCGACGTCCCGTCCCTCCGGTAGGCACCGGGGGGAGGGGGGAGTCGGAGGCCCCATTCCTCCACACGCTCTCAGCCCGGATTCGCCCCCGCCGGTCCGGGGGCCGGAAGGCTGCGGGCGACGATCCAGGGCATCGCCATCAGGGCGTAGACCAGCATCACCACCTCGCCGTCCCCGAAGTTGTGCTCGAAGAGCCCGGCGACGAGGAAGGCTCCGACGCCCCACAGACTGGCGCTGACGAGCGCCCGCTCGCGTGACGCGTCCGGTCCGAGCCGGCGGAGGACCCGCGCGCTCTCCCGGAAGAAGACGATCCACAGCCAGATCCAGACCGCGAGGGCGGGCAGGCCCCGCTCGGCCGCGATCTGGATCGGCGAGTTGTGGAGGTGGCCGGTGGACGGCCGGACTGCCTCCGGCCGGCGGTAGTGGGGATACCAGACGCGCACCTGCCCGGGCCCGACGCCGACCAGCGGGTGGTCGGCGATCATGGCCAGGCCGCTCCGCCACATGGCCACCCGGTCGCGGGCGGTCTCGTCCTGGGGATCGGCCATCGAGCGCACGCGCTCCATGACGGCGCCGGAGGAGGCGGCGGCGACCACCAGCGCCACCGCCACCAGGAGCAGGACCCACCGGCTGGCGCGCCGCGCCGTGAGGACGAGGCCGAGCGTCCCCGCCACCAGGCCGAGCCAGGCGTTCCGGGAGTACGTGAAGGCGAGGGCGGCGAGCGTGATGGCGCCGGCCGGCACCATCCACCAGACCCGCCGCCAGGACACATGGGCCAGGTAGGCCACGAAGAAGAGCGTTCCCAGCAGGAGGACGCCGCCGAAGGTCATGTAGATGCTGAACGGCCCGCTGACCCGTGACGGGTGGGTGCAGAGGACGGCGAGCGCGTCCCCCGGCCGGATGGTGCCGCACACGAAGGCCTGGACGAGCCCGTAGGACGCCATGACGGTCAAGACGAGCAGAAAGCCCGTCCAGAGCCGGAGGGCGTGATCGCTGTCGCGGGTGTACCAGAGCACCAGGTAGAAGACGGTGATGCGGAGGGTGTCGCGGGCGAGCCAGAGGCTGCCGCCCGGATCGCCGGACAGGATCGCCGAGAGGATCGACAGGGCAACGAACGCCAGGAAGGGCCGCGTCAGTGGGTGGCGGCGCAGCGGCTCGGCGTCCGCCCAGACCTCGCGCGCGACGGCGGCCAGGGCCCGCGGCCTCGGGACGCTCCGGAGGGCCTGGTCCCAGGGCACCACGAGCAGGAACAGCAGGGCGAGCAGGATCTGGCTGCCGCTGATCGAGCAGCCGAGGGCCAGGAAGAACCCGACCAGCAGGCCCTGGCGGAGCGAGGGGAGGAGCGGCTGCGAGCGCGGGAGGGGGAACGGCCAGGCGACCGGCGCCGTCACGACCCCGTCCCCGTCGCCGTGAACTGCAGGGCGTGGAGCCGCCGGTACAGGCCATCCCGGGCCAGCAGCTCGTCGTGTCGCCCCTCCTCCACGATCCGGCCCTCCTGGAAGACCGCGATCCGGTGAGCCAGGCGCACGGTCGAGAGGCGGTGGGCGATCAGGAACACCGTCCGATTCTTGGTGAGGTCGGTCAGGGCCTGCTGGACCATGAACTCCGACTCGGCGTCGAGATCGGAGGTGACCTCGTCGAGGATCAGGATGGCCGGGTCCTTCAGGAAGGCGCGGGCCAGCGCGACCCGCTGCCGCTGGCCGCCGGAGAGCTTGACGCCGCGCTCCCCGACCAGGGTCCCGTAGCCGGCGGGCAATCCGGTGATGAACTCGTGGGCGTAGGCGGCCCGGGCCGCCCGCTCGATCTCCTCCCGCGTCGCCCCGGGCTTGCCGTACGCGATGTTCGTCTCGATGGTGTCGTTGAAGAGGAAGGTGTCCTGGGTCACGATGGCGATCTGCGCGCGCAGGGACTCTTGCGTGCACTCGCGGATGTCCATCCCGTCCACCAGGACCCGTCCCTGGGTGACGTCGTGGAAGCGCGGGATCAGGTCGGTGAGGGTCGACTTGCCGGCGCCGCTCATCCCCACGAAGGCCAGCACCTCGCCGCGGGGCACCGTGAGGCTGATGTCCTTGAGGACCATCTCGCCGTCGTCGTACTGGAACCACACGTGGTCGAACTCGATCTGCCGGCGGAACGCCGGGAGCGTCCTGGCGTCGGGCCCGTCGGCCACGGCGGGCTCCAGCGCGAGCACCTCGAACACCCGGTCGGCCGACGGCATGGTCTGCTGGTAGAGGTTGGCCATGCGGGACAGCTTCCGGACCGGGCCGTAGAGCATGAGGGTCGCGGTGACGAACGAGAAGAGGGCGCCGGGGGTCATGTCGCCCTGCACGACCCGGTAGCCGCCGTACCACAGAATGGCCATGACCCCGAAGGCCGCCAGGATCTCCATGAGCGGCTCCGACAGCTCGTCAACCCGGTGGTCCTTGAGCGAGAGCTCGAGGAGGCGCTGGTTGATGCGGTCGAAGCGTGACCGCTCGTGCTCCTCCCGGCCGAAGGCCTTCACGATCTTCGTTCCCGTGAAGGCCTCCTGGAGCAGCGTGGTGAGGGCGCCGATCTGCTCCTGGGTCCGCCGGTTGATCTTGTAGAGCTGCCGCCCCATGGCCCGGATGCTGAGCCCGACCAGCGGGAAGGCGATGAGGGCCAGGAGGGTCAGCCGCGCTTCCTGGGTGAACATGACCCCCAGCAGGGCCACGATGGTGGCGACCTGGCGGAACGCCATCACCAGGATCTCGGACGAGAGCTTGGCCAGCCGGGTGGCGTCCACCACGACGCGGGCCATCAGGTCGGCCGAGTGGCGGTTCTGGAAGAACGCGAGCGGCATCGCCTGGATGTGGACGTACAGGTCGCGCCGGATGGCCGCGATGATCCGCTCGCCGACCGCCGCCATCATGTAGGACTGGCCGTAGCGCGCCGCGCCCTTGACCAGGTAGACGGCGAGGAGCAGGAGGGGAAGGAGCTTCAGCATGGCGAGGTCACGGCGGATGAAGATCCCGTCCATCGTCGGCTTGACGAGCCACGCGATCGCGCCGTCCATCCCGGAGACGACGACCGCCAGCCCACCGCCCACGACCAGCCACACCCCGTAGGGGCGCACGTAGGGCAGGAGGCGCTTCAGCGCCGCGGGGATCACGGCGCTATTCTAGCCCCGATCCGAAACGAGCTCACGTATGGAATCTCGCTCCAGCGGCACGCCGTCAGGTTGGGCAATGCGAGCAGTCTGGAGCGCCGCCGCTACTGACGGGCCGATTTCCGGAACGGCGGCAACGGGAATTTCGGATCGGGGCTAGCAGCCGGCGAGAGGGCGATGCACCAGATCGGAACCTCCCGCCTCCCTCCTCCTTGGACGGCCGTCGGCCTTTGGCTGGGGGGAGGGGGAGTCGGAGGCCCCGATTGCGTCACGCGCTCTCTCAGCGGTTCGTGGCCAGCCGCCGGTAGAGCGCCTCCAGGCGCGCGACCTTGGCGTCGATCGAGAAGCGCTCCTGCACCCGGGCGCGCCCCGCTTCGCCGAGCGTCCGGGCCCAGCCGGGATCCCCGAGGAGCCGGAGGACGCCGGCGGCGAGCGCGGCCGGGTCGCGGGACGGGACGAGCAGTCCCGTTCGTTCGTGCAGGACCAGCTCGGGGTTGCCCACGGCGTCGGAGGCGACGACGGGCGTTCCCATCGCGAGGGACTCCCGCAGCGACCCCGTGATCCCGAGCCCGACCGGGGAGGCGTCCACGCAGATGTCCGAGGCGGCGAGGATCTCGGGGACGTCGTCGCGGTAGCCCCAGACCGTCACCGCGCCGCCGAGCCCGAGGGCGGCGATCCGGGTCTCGAGCGGCGGGCGCTTCTCGGGACGGGCCCCGACCAGGAGCAGCCGGGCCTCGCGCCGCTCGCGCTGGACGGCGGCGAAGGCCTGGATCACCTCCGCGTTGCCCTTGGTCTCGCGGACGCCGATCTGGGTCACCAGGGGGGCCGTCCGCGGCAGGCCCAGCTCGGCGCGGATCCTGTCCCCGCTCACGCGGGTCGGATCGAAGCGACGGATGTCGGTCGCCGAGTAGACGACCTCGATCTTGGCGCGCGGCATGCCCTGCGCCACCAGATCGGTCTTGATCGCCTCGCAGACCGCCACCACGGCCGCGATCATCGGGCTCCGGTCCACGAAGCGCCCGCCCAGCGACAGCCGGAAGCTCACCCCGCGGTTGACGACCAGCGGCGGCCGCGGGCCGAGGAGTCGCGCCAGGAGCGCCAGCGTGCGGCCCCCGCCCTTGTGGGCGTGGATCACCTGCACGGCCTCGGCGCGGACCAGGGCGGCCAGCCGGACGGCGCCCACGGGATCGGCGGGAGAGCGGAAGAAGCCGTGGTGTCGGAAGCCGGCGGCGGCCGCCTCGGTGGCCCAGCGCGGGTTGGTGCCCGTGACGACGGTGACGCGGTGGCCGCGCTCCACGAGGCCGCGAGCGAGGTCGCGGAGCTGGATCGCGGCCCCGGTGTAGAAGTCGTCCTTCGGGTAGATCTGGAGGAGCCGGAGCGGCGCGTCGGCGCTAATCGTCCGCGACGGGGAGTCCCGCCTCCATCCAGCCCGTCATGCCGCCCCACACGTTCGTGAGCCGCGTGAGCCCCCGGGCGAGCAGGAGACTCCCGACCAGGCTCGAGCGCGGTCCGCCCCGGCAGACCAGCGCGATCGGCCGGTCCTTCGGTAGCTCGCCGGCCCGTCCGGGCACCTCGCGCATCGGGATGTGGAGGGCGCCGGCGATGTGCCCCTCCTCCCACTCGAAGGGCTCGCGGACGTCGAGCACCACGAGGTCCCCGCCGGCCTGGAGCCGCCGGGCCAGCTCGGGGGCCGTGACGTTGGGCAGCTCCGCCACCGGCAGGCCCGAGGCCCCCACGGCGGCGCTCCCGACCGCGTAGGCCTGGGTCTCGTCCAGGCCGATGCGGGCGAGCGACGACAGCGCCCGGGCCACCTCGCCCTCGGTCTCGGCGAGGAGGACGAGCGGCCGGTCGGGCGGCACGAACCAGCTCACCCGCTCGGCGAACTGCGGGCCGTCGATCCACACGTTCAGGCTCCCGGCGACGTGGCCGGCCCCGAAGGCCCGCGGGTCCCGGATGTCCACCAGCGTCGCGCCGGCGGCGAGGCGGGCCGCGAGGTCGGCGGGCTGGAGCCGCTCCGGCGTCGGGCGCCTGGTCATGACCACCCCTCGTGGGGCGGCGGCTCGAAGATCACGGGTCGCCGTCGCTCTCCAGGTGATGGTAGCCGCCCTGGAAGTAGAGGAGCGGCGGGCCCCCGGCGATCGAGACGCCCTCCACCCGGCCCACGAAGATGGTGTGGTCGCCCCCGGCGTACTGGTGGACCACCCGGCACTCGAGCGCCGCCACCACGCCGTCGAGGAGGGGCAGCCGCTCGCGGCCTTCGCGGTAGGCGACCCCCGCGAACTTGTCGGCTCCGGTCGTCGAGAAGAGGCGGGACAGGTGCTCCTGGCTCTTGCCGAGCATGTTCACCGCGAACCAGCCGTACTCCCGGAGGGCGGGGTAGGCCGTCGCCGCGTGGTCGACGCACACCAGGACCAGCGGCGGGTGCAGGGACACGGCGGTGAACGCGCTGGCGGTCAGCCCGGCGGGGTGACCGTCGCCGTCCCGCGTGGTGATCACCGTGACGCCGGCCGGGAACTGGCGGAGCGCGGCCCGGAACTCGCTCGCGGTGACGGCCATGGCCTGCTTCAGTTGTAGCAAAGCCGAAACGCCATTTCAACGGCTGCGACAACGAGCCCGCGCCTCCTGGCGTGCCTTGACAAGGGGTTGGGCGTCTGGCTACCTTGAGCGTGCCTTCACCGTGCCTTCCGCAGCGCCGCGGAATCCCATGAACCCCCCGGGCGGGACCGCCCAGCCGACAGGAGGTCGACGATGCAGCGAGACGATGGGAGGGTCGAGACGCCGAACGTGGACGCGCTGGTCAACGCCTGGCAGGCCGGCGCCGTGTCGCGCCGCGAGTTCCTGCACCGGGCGGGCAGCCTGGGCCTCGGGGCGGCCGCCGCCGGGGCCCTGCTGGCGGCGGCGCCCCGGCCGCTGGCCGCCCAGACGACGCAGAAGCGCGAGCTGGTGGTCGGGCAGGGCGGCGACATCTCGAAGTTCGACCCGCACTTCTCGACGTCCGCCAACGACATCCGGATCTCCTTCAACATCTTCGACAACCTGACCAGCCGCCATCCGGACGGCAAGCTCTACCCCGGGCTGGCCACCGAGTGGAAGACAACGGGCCCCACGACCTGGCAGTTCAAGCTCCGCCCGGGGGTGAAGTGGCACAACGGCGATCCCTTCAGCGCGGCGGACGCCAAGTTCAGTATCGAGCGCACCTACGACCCCAACGTGAAGACGATGGTCGCGACGGTGTTCACGACGATCGATCGGATCGAGGCGCCGGACGGCGCCACGCTCGTGATCCACACCAAGAAGCCCGATCCTCTCCTGCCCGCGCGGCTGGCCTTCTACGGCGGGCAGATCGTGCCCAAGAAGTACGTGGAGCAGGTCGGCGCCGACACGTTCAACCTGAAGCCGGTCGGCACCGGGCCCGTCCAGCTCGGGTCGTGGACGAAGGACGACAAGACGGTGCTGGAGGCCAACTCCGACTACTGGGGCGGGAAGATCGACGTGGACCGCGTCATCTCCCGGCCCATCCCCGAGAACGCGGCACGGGTGGCTGCGCTCCTGAAGGGTGAGATCGACGCGATGGTGCTCCTGACGCCCGACCACTTCGATCGGGTCAACCAGAGCCCGACCACGAGGGCGGCGGGCGCCCTCTACGCGGGACTCTACGTGCTGGCGGTGAACTCCAAGGTCAAGCCGCTCGACAACCCGCTGGTCAAGCAGGCGCTCTCGCTGGCGATCGACCGCGAGGCCATCGTCAAGGAGCTGTGGCGCGGCCACGGCATCGTCCCCAACAGCCCGATCGCGAAGGGTGACAACCACTACGACGCGCTCGCTGCCGCCGCTGGCGTACGACCCGAAGGAGGCCAAGGAGCGCCTGAAGAAGGCGGGGTACCGGAACGAGCCGATCTACATCGAGACCACCGCGGGCTACACCGCCAACGACAAGCCCATGTCCGAGGCCATCGCCGGGATGTGGAAGGACGTCGGGATCAACGTGGTGGTCGAGGTGATCGAGTACTCGGTCCGCGCGCAGAAGAACCGCGAGAAGAGCTTCAAGGGCATGTTCTGGTCGGATCCGACCTCGACCCTCGCCGATCCCGACGGCATGATGTGGCGGCTGCTCGGTCCCGGCGGCCCCCAGGACTACTGGCGCCACCCGGAGTGGGACGAGCTGGGGAACGCAGCCCGGTTCAGCCTCGACGAGAAGTTCCGGGGGGAGGCCTACCGGAAGATGACGAAGATCTTCCTGGAGTACAACCCGTGGCTGGTCGTCATCCAGCCCACCGAGGACTACGGGTTCCAGAAGTACGTCGAGTTCACGCCGAACCCGAACCAGCAGTTCGAGGTCCGGCGCTTCAACTTCCGGATGCGGCGCGCCTAGCACCGATCGCGGCGCCCGGCCCCGCCCGCCGGCGGCGGGGCCGGGCGCCGCTCCCGATGCGCGGATTCGGCGGCTTCCTCGCCTATCGGTTCTTCCGCACCCTCGTCGCCCTCTGGCTGGTCTCCACGGTCGTGTTCGTGGTGATGCGCCTGTCGGGCGATCCGGTGCCGCTCCTCTTGCCGCCCGACGCCCCCATCGCCGAGATGGAGCGGGTGCGGCGCGACCTCGGCCTGGACCGGTCGCTGCCGGTGCAGTACGCGGTGTTCATCGGGAACGTCGTCCGGGGCGACTTCGGTCGATCCATCCACTTCCGCCAGCCGGCCATGCAGGTCGCCCTCGGCTACCTGTCGGCCACGTTCGAGCTGGGCCTGGCCGCGTTCCTGATCGCGGTCGTGGTCGCCTTCCCGGTCGGCGTGTTCTCCGCCGTCCGCCGGAACTCGCCGCTCGACCACGCCGCGATGGGCCTGGCCCTGGTCGGCCAGTCGGCCCCGACCTTCTTCCTCGGCATCCTCTTCATCCTGGTCCTGGCCCTCCGCCTCGACCTCTTCCCGACCTCCGGCCGCGGCGACTGGCGGCACCTGGTCCTGCCCGCGCTCACCCTCGGCGCCTTCACCATGGCGTCGATCGCGCGCATCACGCGCTCGGCGGTGCTCGAGGTCCAGCGGGCCGACTTCATCCGGACGGCCCGCGCCAAGGGGCTGTCGGAGGTGTGGGTGGTCGGCAAGCACACCCTGAAGAACGCGGCGCTCCCGATCCTGACGATCACCGGGCTCCAGTTCGGAACGCTGCTGGGCGGCGCCGTGGTGACCGAGACCGTGTTCGCCTGGCCCGGGATGGGTCGCCTGGCCATCCAGTCGATCTACAACCGCGACTACCCGGTGGTGCAGTCCACCGTCTTCATCGCCGCGGCGCTGTTCATCGTGATCAACCTGGCGCTGGACGTGCTGTATGGCGTCCTGGACCCGCGGGCCCGGACGTGAGCGGTAGCCGGGCCGATACCCGTCGCCGCGGGTCGTCCTCCATCCCGACCGGGACGTGCTCGGCCTCTGGCCTCGCGTTCGTCCCGGTCTCGGGGGGCCTCGCCGGTCCTCAGCGTATGCGGCATACGCTTCCGGCCGGCTCGACTGTCATCCCGGCCGCGACGCGCTCGGCCTGCGGCCGCGCGTCCGTCCCGGCCTCTGGGCGTCCTACCGCGGCTCGGGTCTCGGCCCGGCTCAGATTTGTGACCGTCGCTGGTCCCGGGTAAGCCCGTGAGCTACGAGTGAGCCAGGTCCTCGCCCGCCCCGCGCCGCCCCCCGCGGTCACGGTCGCGAGCGCCGTCGCGGCCCGACGGCGCCGCCGGTGGCCGGTCCCGATCCTGGCCGCGGCCGGCTTCGTGGGCGCGCTGGTCGTCGTGGCGGTGGCCGCACCCTTCCTGGCCCCGCACGACCCCGAGCGCGGCTCGCTCCGCGCCCGCCTGGCCGGGCCGACGTGGCAGGCCGCGGACGGCAAGGCCCACGCCCTCGGCACTGACCACCTCGGACGGGACGTCCTCTCCCGCGTGATCTTCGGGACCCGGGTCTCCCTGACGGTGGGCTTCGCGGCGGTCGCCATCGGCGGCCTGATCGGGGGGCTGCTCGGGCTCGTGGCCGGGTACCGCGCCGGCTGGCTCGACGAGGTGATCATGACGGTGGCCGACGCCCAGCTCGCGTTCCCCTTCATCCTGCTGGCGATCGGGATCATCGCGGTCCTCGGCCCCTCGTTCCCGAACCTCATCGTCGTGGTGGGACTGTCGGGGTGGGTGACCTATGCCCGTGTCCTGCGCTCGCAGGTGCTGTCGCTGCGCCGGCGGGAGTTCGTGGACGCGATCCTCGGGCTCGGCGGCTCCGTCCCTCGCGTGCTGCTCCGCCACATCCTGCCGAACGTGGGGTCCACCCTGATGGTCATCGCCACGCTGGAGCTGGCGCGCGCCATCGTGCTGGAGGCCACGCTCTCCTTCCTGGGACTCGGCATCCAGCCGCCCACCCCGTCCTGGGGGGGAATGATCCAGGAGGGCCGGGAGTACCTGGACACCGCCTGGTGGATCTCGATCTTCCCGGGCGCCGTGCTGATGCTGACCTCGCTCGTGGTCAGCCGGACCGGCGACTGGCTGCGCGACGTCCTCGACCCCACGCTGCGCGGCGAGTAGCCGGATGGCGGAGGTGGTCGTGATCGGCGCGGGCGTCATCGGCGTCTGCGCCGCCTGGTACCTGGTCCGCGACGGCCACACCGTCACGCTCCTCGACCGGGACGACGTCTGCGCCGGCAGCTCCTACGGCAACGCCGGATTGATCGTGCCGAGCCACAGCATCCCGCTGGCCGCCCCCGGAATCCTGTGGAAGGGCCTCCGGTGGATGCTCGACCCGGAGAGCCCGTTCTACATCAAGCCTCGCCTCGACCGGGAGCTCCTGGCCTGGCTCTGGAAGTTCCGGGGGGCCTGCACCGCCGGTCACGTGGCGCGGGCCGTCCCGGTGTTGCGCGACCTCGGCCTGGCGAGCCTCGGCCTCTACCGGGAGCTGGCCGCGATCGACGGCCTGCACTCGGGCTTCGAGCAGCGGGGGGTGCTGGCGGTGTTCCGGACCGCGCCCGGCTTCGAGGAGGCGCGACACGAGGCCGACCTTCTCCGGGCGAACGGGCTCCGCGTCGAGATGCTGGACGCCGCCGCCGCGCGCGCGGCCGAGCCGAGCCTCGGTCCCGCGGTGGTCGGGGCCCTCCGCTTCCCGGACGACGCCCAGCTCGTGCCCGACGCCTTCGTGACCGGGCTCGCCCGCGCCGCCGCCTCCCTCGGCGTCCGCATCCGTCGGGAGACGGAGGTGCTCGGCTTCGAGACCAGCGGCCGCCGGATCGGGGCGGTGGAGACCACGCGGGGGCGGCTCCGGGCCGACGAGGTGGTCCTCGCCGCCGGGGCCTGGTCGGCCTCGCTCGCGCGCGAGCTCGGCCTGCGGCTGCCGATCCAGCCGGCCAAGGGCTACAGCGTGACCTGCGAGCGGCCGGCCGATGGCCCGGCGGTGCCGCTCTTGCTCGGCGAGGCGAAGATGGCGATCACCCCGATGGGCAACCGGCTGCGCTTCGCCGGGACGCTGGAGCTGGCCGGGCTCGACCTGTCGATCGACCGCCGCCGGGTCGAGGCCGTCCGGCGGTCGGCCGGCGCCTTCCTGGGCGCCGGCGTGGACGGCTTGCCGCTGGTCGAGATCTGGCGCGGCCTCCGCCCGTGCACGCCCGACGGGCTGCCGATCATCGGCCGGCCGGCGCGGCTCGACAACCTCATCCTGGCCACCGGTCACGCCATGATCGGCGTGTCCCTGGGGCCGGTCACCGGGAAGCTCGTCGCCCAGCTCGCCGCCGGCGCCACGCCGCTGATCGACCTCGAGCCGCTGCGGGCCGAGCGCTTCTCGAGCTGAGCCCCGCGCCGCCGCCGCCCGCGCGTCTCGCGGCGATGAGGCCGATGTGGTACGGTTGGGGCACCACCTGGCCGGTCAACCCGAAGGAGGGTCTCGAATGAAGGCCTCCCGCGCTCTCCCGGCACTCGCGGTCGTCCTGGTCCTCGCGGTCTTGGCTGGCGGGGCCCGCCGCCGCCCAGGGCCCGATCAAGATCGGCGAGATCAACTCCTACTCCGGGGTCGGCGCCGCCTTCACGGCCCCGTACCGGGCCGCCCTCGAGATGGCCCTGGAGGAGATCAACGGCAAGGGCGGGGTGCTCGGCCGGAAGATCGAGGTCGTCTTCCGGGACGACAAGCTGCGGCCGGACGAGGGGATCAAGCACGCCCAGGAGCTGGTCTTCCAGGAGAACGTGGACTTCCTGATGGGCACCTTCTCCTCCGCGGTCGGGCTGGCGGTGTCCGACTTCGCGCTGAAGAACAAGAAGCTCTTCCTGGCGGCGGAGCCGCTCACCGACGCGCTCACCTGGCAGAAGGGCCATCGCTACGTGTTCCGGGTGCGCCCCAACACCTGGGAGCAGGGCCGGATGCTGGCCGACCGGGCGGCGAAGATCCCGGCCGCCAAGTGGGCCAACATCGGACCCGACTACGAGTACGGGCACAGCGCCTGGGAGAACTACTGGAAGCGGCTGACGGAGCTGAAGCCGGGCGTGAGCGAGGTCTCCTCCTCGTTCCCCAAGCTCGGCGCCGGCCAGTACCTGGACCACATCAACAAGCTGATCGCCGCCGGCCCCGACGCCCTCTTCACCTCGCTCTTCGGCGGCGACTGGATCGCCTTCGTCAAGCAGGCCGCCCCGTTCGGGCTCTTCACCGGCGACAAGAAGAAGTTCATCGTCGGCATCCTGCTCGGGGAGCCGGAGTACATCGATCCCCTCGGGAAGGACGCGCCGGAGGGGATGCTGGTGACCGGCTATCCCTGGTACGGGATCGACACGCCGGCCCACAAGGCCTTCGTCGAGCGCTACGGGCGATTCGTGAGCCAGAAGTACCCGAACCTCGCGAAGTACCCGTACCAGGGCTCGCTGGTCGGGTACATCACCATGGTGTCGATGGCCGAGGCCATCCGGAAGGCGGGCACCACCGACACCGAGAACGTCGTGAAGGCGCTGGAGGGGCTCCGGGTGGACACCCCGGTCGGCGCGATCACGTTCCGGCCCTCCGACCACCAGTCGACGATGGGGGCCTGGGTGGGCACCACCCGGTTCGACCCCCAGCGCGGCGTCGGGATCATGGTGGACTGGGAATACGTGGCGGGCGAGAAGATCCTGCCCTCGGACGAGGAGGTGCGGAAGCTTCGCCCAGGTAGCTGACCCTGCGCCGCCACGCCCACGAACCCCGCTCCGACACCCTCTCCCCCCACGGGGGAGCGGGTCGGGGTGAGGGGGCCCGATGACCCTCAGCCAGTTCGCGTTGCAGAGCCTGGCCGGCCTGGCCAACGCGATGTTCCTCTTCCTGGTCGCCTCCGGCCTCTCGCTGATCTTCGGCGTCTCCCGCATCGTCAACTTCGCCCACGGCTCCTTCTACATGCTGGCGGCCTACCTCACCCACACGCTCCTGTCGGTCCTGCCCGCCTCGCCGTGGCGCTTCTGGCTCGCGCTCCTCCTGGCGCCGGTGGCGGTGGCCCTCCTCGGCGGCCTCGTCGAGGTCGCCCTGCTGCGGCGCATCTATCGCGCGCCGGAGCTCTACCAGCTCCTCCTCACCTTCGGCCTCGTCCTGATCGCCGGCGATGCCGTCCGCTACCTGTGGGGGACCGAGAACCGGAGCGTGCCGCTCCCGCCCGGGCTCGCCGGCTCGGTCTCGGTGCTCGGACAGCCGTTTCCGGCGTACTACGGGCTGGTCGTCCTCCTGGGCCCGCTGGTGACGGCATGGCTCTGGTGGCTCCTCTACCGCACGCGCTGGGGCGTCCTGCTCCGCGCGGCCACGGCCGACCGGGAGATGGTGGCGGCACTCGGCGTGGACCAGCGGCGGCTCTTCACGGCCGTCTTCGTGTTCGGCTCGTGGCTGGCCGGGCTCGGCGGCGCCCTGGCCGCCCCGCTGGTCGCGCTGACCCCCGGGATGGACACGGCGATCATCGTGGAGGCCTTCGTCGTGGTGGTCGTGGGCGGCATGGGGAGCCTCGGCGGGAGCCTGCTGGCCGCCGTCCTGATCGGACAGCTCCAGTCGTTCGGGATCCTGGTCCACGAGCGGGCGTCGCTCATCCTGGTCTTTCTCCTGATGGCGCTGGTCCTCGTCGTGCGACCGTGGGGTCTGCTTGGCCGGCCGCCGGCCGGCGGCGCCGCCGCGGCCCGGGAGGGCGGGGCCGACGTGTGGCGGGGTCCCCTCGGGCGCCCCCTCGGCTGGGGCGCCGCTGGAGTCGTCGGGCTGGCCCTGGCGGCCTCGGTCCTGCCGGCCTTCTCGCTGCTGATCGGCGCCGAGGTCCTGGCCTTCGTCCTCTTCGCCGCCAGCCTCCACCTCCTCTGGGGCTACGGCGGCATGGTCTCGTTCGGGCACGCGGCCTACTTCGGCCTCGGGGCCTACGGCGCCGCGCTCGGGCTCGTCAAGGCGCAGCTCGCGATGCCGCTGGCGTTCCTGCTCGGCCCGCTCGTCGCCGCGGCGGCGGCCGCCGTCTTCGGCGTCTTCTGCGTGCGCCTCACCAGCATCTACTTCGCGATGCTCACGCTGGCGTTCGCCCAGATCGCCTACACGGTGGTCTTCCAGTGGTACGGCTTCACCGGCGGCGACAACGGCCTCCTCGGCGTGTGGCCGCCGCCGTGGCTCGCGGGGCCGGCGCGCTACTACCTCTTCGCCCTCGGGGTGGCGGCGGCCGGCGTCGCCCTGCTCTTCTGGGTGACCCAGAGCCCCCTCGGGCTGGCGCTCCGCGCGATCCGGGAGAATCCGCGCCGGGCGGAGGCGGTGGGGATCGACGTCCGGCTGCACCAGTGGGTGGCCTTCGTCCTGGCCGGGCTCGTCGCCGGGCTGGCCGGGGCCGTCTACGTCTTCCAGAAGGGGAGCGCGTTTCCCAACTACCTCTCCGTCGAGCGGTCGATCGAGCCGCTGGTCATGATCCTGCTCGGCGGCGTCGCCAGCTTCCTGGGCCCGGTGCTGGGCGCCGCCGCCTTCACGCTGCTCGACACGGTGGTCACGAAGTACCTCCACTACTGGGGCGCCGTCCTCGGAGTGGTGCTGACCGGCCTGGTCGTGCTCTTCCCGCACGGCCTCCTCGGCGCGCGGCGCTCGAGGAGTGCCTCGTGACGCTCGGGGAGACGCGCGGCGGAGACCCCTTGGCGCGCGGCCGAGACCCCCAGGCGCGCGGTCGAGACCCCCAGGTGGGGGGTCCAGGGGGGAGCGGTTGGGACTCCCCCCCTGTTGGAAGTCCGGGGGCTCCGGAAGCGCTTCGGCGGCATCGCCGCGGTGGACGGGGTCGACCTCACGCTGGCCCCCGGCGAGGTGCGCGCGCTCATCGGGCCGAACGGCGCCGGGAAGACCACCTTCTTCAACCTGCTGACCGGCCACCTCGTCCCCGACGCCGGGACCGTGCGCTTCCGCGGCGAGGCGCTGGACGGCCTGGCGCCCCACCGGATCTGGCGCCGGCGTCTCGCCCGGACGTTCCAGATCCCGGCGGTCTTTCCCGACCTCACGGTCGTCGAGAACGTGCAGGTGGCGCTGGTCTCCTGGGCCGGGCGGACCCTGTCGCTGGTCGGCCGGGCCGTCGGCCTCGAGCGCGAGCGCGCGGAGGCGCTGCTCGAGCGGGTCGGGCTCGCCGACGCAGGCCGGCCGCCGCGCCGGCGTCCTGCCCTACGGCGACCTGAAGAAGCTCGAGGTGGCCATCGCGCTGGCCAACGACCCCGAGCTCCTGCTCCTCGACGAGCCGACGGCGGGGATGGCGCCGGCCGAGCGGCGGGCGCTGATGGGCCTGGTGGAGACGATCGGCCGCGCCGGCGGGCTGACGCTCCTCTTCACCGAGCACGACATGGACGTGGTCTTCGCGGTGGCCGATCGGATCACGGTGCTCCACCAGGGGCGGGTCATCGCCGAGGGGACGCCCGCGGACGTCCGCGCCGACGCGGAGGTGCAGCGCGTCTACCTGGGGGAGCTGTGAGTCGGCGAGGCCGGGCCCGACTACCCCCGGCCGGCTCGCGCCTGGCGTTCCCGGTGGGCATTCGCGGCTCATGCTGTACCCGGAGCCTCACCGGCTCCCAGTGTCGTTCGCGCTGATCGGCCTGAGCGCCGCTGGGGCCTGGGCGCTGCTTCGAGGCGGTCCGGCTGGCTGCGTTGGTGCTCCGGGGTCGGGCTGCTCCTGGGGTGCGCGCTGCTCGTCGCCTGGGCCACCTACGGGCCGTTCGCCGACTGCCGCCTGGCGTGACGCCCGCCGCGATCCGCGCGGTCGCCGCCGGCATGACCGAGGGAGAGGTGGTCGCCATCCTGGGGCCGCCGGTCGAGACGCGACGCTGGGACGGGAGCGAGGCGCTCCTCGTCTATGCGCGCTCGCATCTCCTCGGGCCGTGGGCGCCGAGGCTGTGGGTCCACCTGCGCGACGGGCGAGTCACGGTGATGGCGGGGCACCTGGACCCGTTGCTGTTCGACAAGCGGCTCGTCTACTACCTGCAGATCGACGACGAGCGTACCGAGACGGCAGACTTCGCGTCCACCTTTCGCCCCTGGTGGGGGGTGGGGAGGTGAGCGGCGCGATCCTGGAGGTGGAGGGTCTCGACGCGTACTACGGACTCTCGCACGTCCTCTTCGGCGTCACGCTCGAGGCGGCGCCGGGCGAGGTGGTCGCCCTGCTCGGCCGGAACGGCGCCGGCAAGTCCACGACCCTCCGGAGCGTCATGGGGCTCCTGCCGCCGCGGGCCGGCCGGGTCGTGTTCCGGGGCCAGGACGATCACGGGGTGGCCGCCCCACCGGGTCTGCCGGCTCGGGGTGGGGTTCGTGCCGGAGGATCGGCGCATCTTCCCGGACCTGACCGTGCGCGAGAACCTGGAGGTGGGCCGCCGGCGGGGCCGCGGAGACGTCGGTACGTCCTGGACCGAAGAGGGGATCTACGAGTTCTTCCCGGTCCTCGGGGACCGGCGGGAGCAGAAGGGGGGGACCCTCTCGGGCGGGGAGCAGCAGATGCTGGCGATCGCGCGGACGCTCATGGGGAACCCGGAGATCCTGCTGCTCGACGAGCCCTCGGAGGGTCTGGCCCCGGTGGTGGTCCGGGCCCTCCTCGACCGGCTGATCGCCCTCAAGGGACGCGGGCAGACCATCCTGCTGTCGGAGCAGAACCTGAGATTCGCCACGCGGCTGGCCGACCGCGCCTACATCCTGGAGCAGGGGCACGTGCGCTACGCGGGGACCATCGCCGATCTCATGGCGAACGAGCCGGTCCGCCGCGCCCACCTGATGGTGTAGGGTGGAGCGACGCTCATGACCTACCGGGTCGCGCGGTCGCTGGCCGAGGTCGAGGCGACGCTGTCCCGGCCGGGCGCGCCCCCGCTCATCCTGGCCGGCGCGACGGACCTGATGGTCCGGGCCCGGGAGCGCGTCGCGAGCGAGGACGTCCTGGACGTGGCGGCGGTACCGGAGCTGCGGCGCGTCGCGCTCGAGGGCGAGACCCTGGTGCTCGGGGCCGGCGTCACCTACACCGACTGCCTGACCGACCCGCTCATCGCCCGGGTCTGCCCCCTGCTGGTCCGGGTCGCCGAGCGGTTCGCCTCGCCGCAGATCCGCCACGCGGCCACCCTCGGCGGCAACGTCGCGAACGCGTCCCCGGCCGCGGACGGCGTGGCCGCCCTCTGGGCGCTGGACGCCCAGGTGGACGCCTTCACGCCCGGCGGCCTCGTCTCGCGTCCGATCGCGGAGGTCGTCCAGGGCCCGGGACGGCTCGGGCTGCCGGCCGGGAGCCTCCTGACCGCCTTCCGGGTGTCGGTCGCCGTCCCCGGCGAGGGAGCGGCGTTCTACAAGCTGGTGAACCGCGCGTGGCCCGGGCATCCGATGGCCATCTCGGTCGCCAGCGTGGCCGCCCGGCTCCGCCTGGACCCCGAGGGCCGGGTGGTGCTCGCCCGGGTCGTCATCGGCGCGGTTGCGCCGACGCCGGCGCGGGTGCCCGCGGCCGAGGCGGAGCTTCTCGGGCATGCGCCCGACCCCGACCGGATCGCCGGCGCCGCGCGCCGGACCACGGACGCCGCCCTCCCGATCGCGGACGTCCGCGCCTCGGCGGACTACCGCCGCGACGTGCTGCCGGCGCTGGCCCGGGCCGCGCTCGACTCGGCCGTGCGGGCGGCCCGGTCTGGCATCCGGTAGCCGGCCCGCGACTCACGGCCTGCCGGTCGCCCTTCCGCGCGGCCCGGGGAAGCGCCGGCGCGGGTCGGCCCACGTGCCATAATGGGACGTCGAGCGACCTCATCGCCTGTCCTCGAAACGGTGCGCGCGCGCGGGTCCAGCGGCGAGCGAGAGATGTCGGAGATCTGCCTCACGGTGAACGACGCGGAGGTCTGCATCCCGCTGCGTCCGGGGGTGAGCCTCCTCGACCTGCTTCGCGAGGACCTCGGGCTGACCGGGACCAAGTCGGGCTGCCTCGAAGGCGAGTGCGGCGCGTGCGCGGTCCGGCTCGACGGGCGCGTCGTCAATAGCTGCCTGGTCCCGGCCGCCAGGGCCGGCGGGGCGACGGTCACGACGATCGAAGGGCTTGGCCCGGGGCCCGGCGCGAGCCGGGACGCCGGCGCCGGACTGCACCCCGTGCAGGAGGCCTTCGTCCAGGCCGGCGCCGTCCAGTGCGGGATCTGCATCCCCGGCATGGTGATGGGGGTCGCCGCCCTGCTCGAGGTGAACCCGGACCCCACCCGCGCCGAGGCGCAGGCCTGGCTCTGCGGCCACCTCTGCCGCTGCACCGGCTACACGAAGATCCTGGACGCGGTCGAGCTGGCGGCGCGCCTGATCCGCGACGGCGCCGCGCCGGCGCGCGACACCGGCGCGGTCGGCCGGCCGGCGGCGCGCGTGGACGCCGAGGCCAAGGTGCGGGGGACGGCGCTCTACGCGGACGACTACCAGCCGCCCGGCTGCCTCCACCTCCAGGTCGTGCGGAGCCCGCACGCCTACGCGGAGGTGCTCGGCGTGGACCCGGCGCCGGCCCTCGCGCTGCCGGGGGTCGCGGCCGTCCTCACGGCGGCGCGACGTGTCGGGTCGGAACGCCTACGGGATCATCGTCGAGGACCAGCCGGTCTTCTGCGACAGTGTCGTCCGCTACGTCGGCGATGCGGTGACGGCAGTCGTCGCCGAGAGCCGGGAGGCGGCGGAGGCCGGCGCCCGCGCGGTGCGGGTGGAGTACCGGCCGCTCGAGCCCGTCCTCTCGGTGGAGGCCGCCCGGGCGCCGGAGGCGCCGCGGCTCCACCCCGACGGCAACCTCCTCGCGCGGCCGGCCGTGCGGAAGGGCGACGTCGGCCGCGGCTTCGCCGACGCGGCAGCGGTCGTGGAAGGAACGTGGCAGACCCAGTGGATCGAGCACGCCTACATCGAGCCGGAGGCGGGGGTCGCGGAGCCCCAGGCGGACGGGAGCGTCAGCCTGATCGTGTCCACGCAGACCCCGTACATGGACCGTGACGCGACGGCCCGGGTCCTCGGGATCCCGCCCGAGCGCGTCCGCGTGATCCAGGCCGTGACCGGCGGCGGCTTCGGTGGGAAGCTCGACCTCTCGGTCCAGCCGTACCTGGCCCTGGCCGCCCTGAAGCTCGGGCGGCCGGTCAAGTGCGCCTTCGGCCGCGAAGAGTCGGTGCTGGCGACGGTGAAGCGCCATCCCTACCGGACGCGGGTGCGGCTCGGCGCCGATGCGGCCGGCCGCTTCACCGCGGTCGAGGTCGAGATCGAGGGCGACACCGGCGCCTACGCGTCGTGGGGGCCGACCGTGATCACCCGGGCCTGCATCCACGCCAGCGGGCCGTACGTCGTGCCCCACGTGGAGGCCCGAGGGCAGCTCTGGTACACGAACCACCCGCCGGCCGGCGCCATGCGGGGCTTCTCGACGCCGCAGGTGGCGGTGGCGACGGAGGGCGCCATCGACCTGCTGGCGCTCGAGCTGGGCGTGGATCCGATCGAGCTGCGGCTGCGGAACGCGCTGCGGCGGGGGAGCGTGACCGGGACCGGGCAGGTCCTCGAGGGGAGCGTCGGCCTCGTCGAGACGCTGGAGGCCGTGCGGGAGACACGGCGCCGGCTCGATCCGCTCCCGGTGGAGGACGGCCCGTGGGTCCTGGGCGAGGGCGTGGCCTCGATGTGGTACGGGATCGGCAACACCGCGCTCTCGAACCCGGCGGAGGTGCGGGTCGAGCTGGAGGCCGACGGCCGGGTGCACCTCTACAGCTCGGCGGCCGACATCGGGCAGGGCTCCTCCACGATCCTCGCCCAGATCCTGGCCGAGACGCTGGCGTGCGAGCTCGACGCGATCCGGCTCACCATGGCCGACACCCGGCTCACGCCGGACTCGGGGAAGACCTCGGCGAGCCGGGTCGCGTTCATCGTGGGGAACGCCGTGCGGGACGCCGGCCAGGCCCTGGTCAAGAGCGTGGCCGCCGAGGGCGCGGCGCTGCTCGGGGTGGCGCCGGACCGCGTGCGGGTGCGCGGCGGCCGGGTGGAGCGGACGGACGGGCGGAGCGCGGTCGGCCTCGACGCGGTGGCCCGGGCGATCCGCGAGCGGGACGGACAGGTGGCCTTCCGCGGCTGGTTCGATCCCCAGACGACCCCGCTCGACGCCGACGGCCAGGGGGTGCCGTACCAGACGTACGCCTTCGCCACCCAGCTCGCCCAGCTCCACGTCAACCGGGGGACCGGCGAGGTCCGCGTGCGCCGGGTCATCGCCGCCCACGACCTCGGCCGGGCCATCAACCCCCAGGCCGCCGAGGGGCAGATCGAGGGCGGCGTGGTCATGGGGCTCGGCTTCGCCCTGACCGAGGAGTACGTGCCGGGCCGGACGCTGAACTTCTCGACGTACCTGATCCCCACCGCGCTCGAGGTGCCGGAGATCGTCCCGATCCTGGTCGAGCCCGGCGACCCCTTCGGGCCGTTCGGGGCCAAGGGGGTCGGCGAGCCGGCGATGATCGCGACGGCGCCGGCCGTGCTCAACGCGATCTCGCGGGCGATCGGCCACCGGATCTGGCGGCTGCCGGCGACCCCCGAGCGCGTCTTCCGGGCGATGCGCGGCGGGCGGTCGATCCAGGGAGATTCCCGATGAGCACCGTCATCCACAACATCGGCCAGATCGTCTCCGGGGACATCGCCGGCCCGCTGCTGGACGGCGACACCATCGTCTGCGCGGACGGCAAGATCACCTGGATCGGGAGGTCGGCGGCCGTGGACGACGACGCCACGACGATCGACGCCATGGGGTCAACCGTCATCCCCGGGCTGATCGACTCCCACATCCACCCGGTCTTCGGCGACTTCACCCCGCGCCAGCGGGCGGTGGATTTCCTCGACTCGGAGCTGAACGGCGGCGTGACCACCATGATCTCGGCCGGCGAGGTCCACCTGCCCGGCCGGCCGAAGGACATCGTGGGGCTCAAGGCCCTGGCGATCGTGGCCGCCCGGGCCTACCAGAACTTTCGCCCGGGCGGCGCCAAGGTCCACGCCGGCGCGCCGATCCTCGAGCTGGGGCTGACGGAGGCCGACTTCGCCGAGATGGCGCGCGCGGGCGTGAAGCTGGTCGGCGAGATCGGCCTCGGCTCGGTCAAGACGGGGCGCGACGCGGCGCCCATGGTCAAGTGGGCCAGGCAGCACGGCATGACGGTGACCATCCACACCGGGGGCCCCTCCATCGCCGGCTCGAGCCCGATCAACGCCGAGACCGTCCTGGAGGCGGATCCCCACGTCGTCGGCCACATCAACGGGGGCACGACGTCGATGAGCCCGCGCGAGATCGAGACGCTGGTCTCCGGTTCCCGGATGGCCCTCGAGATCGTCCACTGCGGCAATCCCCGCACCGCGCTGCACACCCTCCGGGTGGCCGGCGAGGCGCGGGCCTGGGACCGCGTCATCCTCGGCAACGACGCGCCGTCGGGGACGGGGGTGGTGCCACTCGGGATCCTCCGGACCCTCGCCCTGCTGGTGGCCCTCGGCGACTGCCCGGCGGAGATCGCGATCGCGATGGCGACCGGGAACACCGCCCGGGTCTACGGGCTCGACGTGGGCGTGATCGCCCCCGGCCGCGCCGCCGACCTGGTGATCTGCGACGCCCCGGTCGGATCGGTCGGCCAGACCGCCCTGGAGGCGCTCCGGGCCGGCGATCTGCCCGGCATCTCGATGATCATCATCGACGGCGTGCCGCGCGTGGGTCGCAGCCGGAACACCGCGCCGGCGGCCCGGGCCGCCCAGGTGACGCACGGCCACGCCCCGGGCGGCGGCCACTGAGTGAGCCAGGAGGCGAAGGAATGGGCTCCTCCGGCCCCCCCTCCCCCCGGTGGGTGGGGGAGGGGGGTTGGCGGGTGGGCGGGAGGTCCCCAACTGAAGCAGACGCCGAGGCGCGTGATCCCCCGGCCGGAGCCCGGCCGGCTGGACGTCGAGGGCATCGTGGAGACCTTCGCCACCCGCATGATGTACTCGGTGGCCAAGGACGAGTACACCGCCACGCGACTTCGACGTCTACCAGGCGCTGGCCTACGCGGTGCGCGACCGGCTGATGGAGCGCTGGTTCCGCGACCCAGAGCGCCTACTACCAGGCCGACGCCAAGCGGGTCTACTACCTGTCGCTCGAGTTCCTGCATGGGCCGCGCGCTCGTCCACAACGTCATCAACCTCGGGGCCCGCGACGCCTACCGCGAAGCGCTGCGCCGAGCTGGGCTACGACCTCGAGGCGCTCGCAGGAGCAGGAGTGGGACGCCGGCCTCGGCAACGGCGGCCTCGGCCGCCTGGCCGCCTGCTTCCTCGACTCGGTGGCCACCCTGGCGCTGCCCGTTCTACGGCTACGGCATCCGCTACGAGTACGGCATCTTCCAGCAGCGCATCCAGGACGGCTTCCAGGTCGAGGCGCCCGACAACTGGCTGCGCTACGGCAACCCGTGGGAGATCCCGCGGCCCGACGCGCTCTTCCCGGTGCAGCTTCTACGGGCGCACCGAGCACTACCGCGACGAGCAGGGCCGGACCTGCGCGCGCGCTGGGTCGACACCGAGGACGTCATGGCGATGGCCTACGACACCCCGGTCGCCGGCTTCCGGCAACGACACCGTGAACACCCTGCGGCTGTGGGCGGCCAAGTCGAGCCGCGAGTTCGACCTCGCCGAGCTTCAACGCCGGCGAGTACGTGCGGGCGGTCGAGGACAAGACCCGGAGCGAGAACATCTCCAAGGTCCTCTACCCGCCCGACGACCAGTACGCGGGCAAGGAGCTGCGGCTCAAGCAGCAGTACTTCTTCGTCTCCGCCACGCTGCAGGACGTCCTGCGCCGCTTCCGCAAGTTCGGCCCGCGCCGCTGGGAGCGAGCTGCCCGACAAGGTGGCCGATCCAGCTCAACGACACGCACCCGGCGCTCGCGATCCCCGAGCTGATGCGCGTGCTGGTGGACGAGGAGCGGCTCGACTGGGACGAGGCCTGGTCGATCTGACCGAGCGGGTCTTCGCCTACACCAACCACACGGTCCTGCCCGAGGCGCTCGAGCGCTGGCCGGCCGAGCTGCTCGGCCGCCTGCTGCCGCGCCACCTCGAGATCATCGAGGAGATCGACCGGCGCTTCCGCGCTGGCGGTGGCGCGCGCTACCCGGGCGACGAGGCCGCGGCTCGGCCGCATGGCGATCCTCGACGACGGCGGCCACGTGCGCATGGCCCACCTCGCCATCGTGGGCAGCCACTCCGTGAACGGCGTCGCCGCGCTCCACACGCGGATCCTGCGCGAGTCGACCTTCGCCGAGCTTCGACGCGCTCTGCCCCGGCCGCTTCAACAACAAGACCAACGGCATCACGCCGCGGCGCTGGCTGCTGCAAGTGCAACCCCGGGCCTGGCCGCGCTGATCAGCGAGGCCATCGGCGACGGCTGGATCACGGACCTCGACGAGCTGCGCGGGCTCGCGCCCTTCGCCGAGGACGCCGGCTTCCGCGCCGCAGTGGGCGGCGGTGAAGCGGGCCAACAAGGCCGTGCTCGCCGACCGCGTGCGCGAAGCGACCACGGCCTCGAGCTCGACCCCGACACGCTGTTCGACTGCCAGGTCAAGCGGATCCACGAGTACAAGCGCCAGCTCCTGAACGTGCTGCACGTGATCGCGCTCTACCACCGGCTCGCGCGACGGGCGGCGGACGACGGCGTGCCGCGCACGGTGATCTTCGCCGGCAAGGCGGCGCCCGGCTACGCCATGGCCAAGCTGATCATCAAGCTGATCCACGCCGTGCGCCGATCGGGTGAACGGCGACCCGGCGGCGCGCGGCCGGCTGCGCGTCGCGTTCCTCCCCAACTACTCGCGTCTCGCTCGCCGAGCGGATCTTCCCGGCCTGCGAGCTGTCCGAGCAGATCTCGACCGGCGGGCACGGAGGCCTCCGGCACCGGCAACATGAAGGCCGCGCTCAACGGGGCCCTGACCATCGGCACCCTGGACGGCGCCAACGTCGAGATCCGCGAGGAGGTGGGGCCGGAGAACATCTTCATCTTCGGGCACACCGCGGCCGAGATCGACGGCCCTGCGCGCCGCGCGGCTACGACCCGCGGGCCTGGGTCGACGGCAACCCCGAGCTGGCGCCGGGTGGTCGACGCCATCGCCGAGGGCGAGCTCGAGGGGCACGCCGGCCTCTTCCGGCCCGTCGTGGACGCGCTGCTGGGTGCGCGATCGCTACTTCCTGTGCGCCGACTTCGCCGCGCTACGTGGACTGCCAGACCCGGGTGGGCGACGACCTACGGCCGTCCCGACGACTGGCTGGCGCATGTCGATCCGGAACGTGGCGGGCATGGGGCCATTCTCCAGCGACCGGACCGTCTACGAGTACGCGCGCGAGGTATGGCGGGTCCTGCCGGCGCCGGTGTCGCTGACCGCCGAGTGGGGACGGAGGGACCGCTAGGAACATCGGGGAGGTCTCGGTGGGGGAGGGGGGCTGGGGGGGGGTAGGCGGGAGGGTCCGAAGGAAGGTGACCCTCCGGCTCCCCCCTCCCCCAGTGGGTGGGGGAGGGGGGCTGGGGGGGTAGGAGGGAGGTGTCGCAATGAAGATCCGCAAGCTCGTCACCATCGTCGAGGAGATCCGGGCCGATGGCCGGAAGGAGGCCGTGCGCCCGGTGCGGAAGGCGGCGGCGGTCGCCGTCATCGAGAACCCGTTCGCCGGGCGATTCGTCGAGGATCTCCAGCCGCTCGTCCAGGTGGGCGAGGAGCTGGGCGGGCTGCTCGGCAAGCAAGCGGTGGAGGCGCTCGGCGGGGCGGTCGAGAGCTACGGGAAGGCGGCCATCGTGGGGCTCGCCGGCGAGTACGAGCACGCGGCGGCTATCCTGCACCCGACCCTCGGCACGCCGTTCCGGGCCGCGGTGGGCGGGGGCAAGGCGATCATCCCGTCGGCGAAGAAGCTGGGGACGGCGGGGACGGCCATCGACGTGCCGCTCCACTACAAGGACGCGGCGTTCGTCCGGACCCACTTCGATGCGATGGAGGTGCGGGTCCCCGACGCGCCGATGCCGGACGAGATCGTGGTGGCGCTGGTGGTCACCGACGGCGGCCGGCCCCACCCGGGTCGGCGGCGACGGGGCGAGGCGGGCCTGGTAACACTTCGGGGGCTCGGAAGGCCTCGAGGAGGCCGCGACTGTTGGACGGCCTTCGGCCTCTGGGCCGCGGCTCGGAGTGGAACGCCGCGGCCGCGCGGCCGGGACCAGGGAGTGGCGAGAAGCCGAGGGGGATGGAAGCGGAAGCCGCAGTAGCTTTCACGACATCTGACATGAACGGGAGAACATCGGGATGAAGTTCGGCCTCCGACTGCCGACGTTCGCGCTCGGCCCTCGCACCGCGACACTCGCCGAGATGGGCCGCTACCTCCGCCGGGCGGAGGCGCTCGGCTTCGAGGCCGCGGTCACCATCGATCACCTCCTGACCACCCCGCCGGCCTACGCGTGCACCTGGCTCGAGCCCATCGCGCTGCTCTCGGCGCTGGCCGGCGTCACCGAGCGGATCCGGCTGGGGACGATGGTCCTCGTCCTGCCGCTCCGGAACCCGGTCTACTTCGCCAAGGAGTGGGCGACCCTGGACGTGCTCTCCGGCGGCCGCTCGATCCTCGGCGTCGGCGTGGGCTGGGCCGACGACGAGTTCGCCCTCATGGGCGTGCCCCGGAACGAGCGGGGTCGCCGGATGGAGGAGGGGCTCGAGCTGGTCCAGGCCCTGTGGGCGGGGGACGACGTCACCTACCAGGGGCGCATCTACCGGGTGCGGAACCTGACCATCGACCCGAAGCCCGTCCAGAAACCCCACCCGCCCATCTGGATCGGCGGCGGCAGCCAGCCCTTCGAGGTGGTCTACGGCCAGCCGACTCCCGACGTCACGCCCGTCCTCCGGCGGGTGGCCCGCTACGCGGACGCCTGGGTTCCGCACTCCTCCGCGACGCCGGAGATGGTGGAGCGAGACTGGGCCGTGATCGAGCGGGCGGCGCCGGAGTTCGGGCGGAAGGCGGCCGACATCCGGGTGGTCTACTCGAACTTCGTCCACCTGCTGCGGCCCGGCGAGCGGCCCGAGAGCGCCGTGCCGCGGCTCAAGACGTTCTCGGGGATGGACCTCGCCTACTGGCGCGAGCACTACCTCCTCGGCGAAGCCGGTGAGGTCGTCGAGCGGATCAACCGGCGCATCGCTGCCGTCGGCGGCCGGATGGACTGGGTGGTGCTCAACCCGGTCGACTGGGATCTCGAGCAGCTCGAGCGCCTGGCCGCCGAGGTCCTGCCCCGGGTCGCGGCCTGACCCGCCCCCCGTCGGTCCTCGCCTGGACCCTACTTGAAGAACGCGCTGAACCCGATGGTGAAGACTGCCGAGTTCAGGCCGGGGTTCAGGTTGCAGACCGAGCCGTTCGAGAGGTGGTGGAAGCGGGTGCCCAGGTTCACCGCATAGTTGTCCGACCAGAAGAGCAGGACGCCGCCGCCGCCCTGCAGGATGAAGGTCGGATTGCAGACCGTCTGGGGGACGCCCGACTCGCCGACGATCATGCCGGCTCCCACCTCGAGGTACCAGCGCACCCGGCTCTCTCCGGCAAAGACCCAGCGGCCCAGCGCCGACAGGCCGACGTGATTGTCGGACTCCTTCGCGTCGAGGTGAATGAAGGTCGGCTCCGCCAGCAGCTCGAGGCTGCCGCGCAGCCACTTGGGTCCGTGCTCGTCCGTCACGAACAGACCGACGTGCGGCAGCAGCTGGAAGCCGCTGATTCCCCCCCGGCTGCCGGAGACGGCGAAGGCTTCGGAGTGGCCGCCGGCGAGCGTGAACTCGGCGGTGCCCGCGGTCAGTCGCGGCTCGGCGCCGACCGGCGCGGCGACGGCGAGCAGGAGGACGGCGAGCAGCGCGCGCCCGACGCGGCCTCGGTTGCTTGACCCGGTCAGACCGGTCCCGTATAGTGAAGGCGCCATGGGTCTTTTCGGCGGCCGATCTTCGAGCGGCGTGACGGAAGACGCGATCCTGAAAGCGCTCCGGACCGTGCGGGATCCCGAGAGCGGGCAGGACATCGTGAGCCTGGGGCTGGTGCAGGGCCTGGCCATCGAGGGAGGCCGGGTCGGGTTCACCCTCGAGTTCACCACCCAGCCGGCGCTGGCGAAGGTGGAGATCCACAGCCAGGCGCGCAAGATCGTCGCCGCCCTGCCGGGCGTGACCGAGGCGAAGGTTGCCATGGCGGCCTCCAAGCCCCGGTCAGGCGCCCAGCACGCCCACGGCCAGCACCCGGCGGCCGGCGGGGGCAAGGCGGAGCTCATCCCGGAGGTCAAGCACACGGTCGCGGTCTCTTCCGGGAAGGGTGGCGTCGGAAAGTCGACTGTCGCCGTCAACCTGGCCCTGGCGCTCCGGGAATCGGGCGCCACGGTGGGTCTCGTCGACGCCGACGTCTACGGGCCCAACATCCCGCTGATGATGGGCGCCCGCGGGCGGCCCGGGATGTTCAACGACCGCATGATCCCCGTGCAGGCGTACGACGTCAAGATCATGTCCATCGGGTTCTTCGTGAAGGAGGGCGATCCGGTGGTCTGGCGGGGGCCGATGATCCACACGGCCATCCAGCAGTTCCTCAAGGACGTCGAGTGGGGCGAGCTGGATTACCTGATCTTCGACATGCCGCCGGGCACGGGTGACGCCCAGCTCTCGCTCTCCCAGGTCATCCCGCTCTCCGGGGCGGTGATGGTCACGACGCCCCAGGACGTGTCGCTGCTCGACGTCCGGAAGGGCCTGGCCATGTTCCGGAAGATGAACGTGCCCCTGCTCGGCGTCGTGGAGAACATGGCGGGGTTCGAGTGTCCTCACTGCCGGCACACCACGCCGATCTTCGGGGAAGGCGGTGGCCAGACGCTGGCCGACGAGTTCGGGATTCCGGTCCTCGGCTCGATTCCCATCGACCTCGAGACGCGGGTGGGCGGAGACACCGGCGCGCCGATCGTCGTCGCCCGGCCCCGGTCGGCGCAGGCCGACGCCTTCCGGCGGATGGCGAAGGCCGTCGCCGAGCGCGTGTCGAGCCTGTCGGTCCTCAAGCTGCCCACCATCTCGTAGGCTGCGTGGCCGAGATCCTCGAGATCCCGGTCTTCCCCCTCCCGGAGGTCGTCTTCTTCCCGGAGACGGTCCTGCCGCTGCACGTCTTCGAGCCCCGATACCGGGCCATGGTCGCCGACTGCCTCGCCGGCGACCGGCGCCTGGCGGTGGCGATGCTCCGCCCCGGCTGGGAGCGCGACTATTACGGCCGGCCGCCGCTCCACGCCGTGGCGGGGGTCGGGGAGATCATGCAAGCGGAGAAGCTGGCCGACGGCCGGTACAACGTCCTCCTCGACGGGCTCTGCGCGCGTGCGCATCGAGGAGGAGCTCGGGACGGATCGACCGTATCGCGTCGTGCGGGCTCGCTCGCTCGGCGACGTGGTCCGGGACGCGGACCGGGCGACCTTCCCCGAGCGGATGCGGACGCTCCGTGCTTCGTACGCGAAGCTGCTCGACACCCTGGGCCAGTCCCACGCGGACCTCGTCGCCCGGCTGACCGTGGCCGGGGCGCGCCCGGGCGCCGTCATCGACCGGATCGTGTCGGCGGTGGTGCCCGACGCCGCGGTGCGGCAGCGGATCCTGGAGGCCGTGGACGTGAGCGATCGGCTGGACCTGGCCTCGGCGGCCCTGCTCGACCTCCTCACCCTCGTCGCCGGCTCGGAAGGGGAGGAGGAAGAGGAAGACGCGGGTGGCGGTGCCTGACGCCGGAGTCGGCGGCACCGGCCGCCTGTCACCATGCGCCGCGGGCTGATCGCCGCCCTGCTGCTCGTGACCGCCGCCGCCCCGGCGCTGGCCGCGGAGGGGTATGGCTGGCTCGGCGTCCGCATCCGCGACCTGTCGGAGAGCGAGGCGGAGGACCTCTCCGTCAAGCTCGGGATCCGGGAAGGGTACGGCGTGGTGATCGCCGAGATCCTCAAGGACACGCCGGCCGAGACGTCCGGGCTGAGGGCCGGAGACCTCATCGTCGCCATCGACGGCCGGCCGGTGGTGGAGACCCGGGTGCTGCAGCGGCTGGTCGGCGCCACGCCGGCGGGTCAGGAGCTGAGGCTGGTCGTCCTGCGCGAGGGACGGCGGCGCGAGCTGCGGATCCGGGTGGGCGCGATGCCGGCCGACGCGGTGGCCGAGCGGGTGGCGGCGGAGTTCGGCTTCCTGGTGCGGGACACGGCGCCCGACGAGACGGCCGCGTCGGCGACGGCGATCCGGCTCGCCGTCGTCGCCGCCGTGCTCGAGCGAAGCGCGGCCGAGCGCGGAGGCCTCAAGGCCGGCGACCGGCTGCTGGCAGTCAACGGCGTGGCGACCAGCTCCGTCGAGGCGGTTCGCCAGCGGCTGCGGGAGGTCGAGCTGCGCAGCGAGCTCCGGCTCCGCGTGGAGCGGCGCGGGGAGCCGCTCGACCTCGCGCTTCCCCCCGTCCAGCCCTCTCTCCCGTCTCAGTAGGTTCTCCACCGGTCGCGCCGAGGGCCTCGGGGGCGGCCTTCCGAGACCCCCGAAGGGGGTCAGTCCGCCTCGACCCGGGCCACGAGCCAGCGCGCGGTCCGCAGCAGGCGGGCATCGCCGTGCCGCGGGCCCGACCAGCTGGACGCCCAGCGGGAGACCGTTGGCGCCCTGCATGAGCGGCACGCTGAGCGCCGGCATGCCGCACAGGGTCCACAGGGTGCAGAAGGCCGGGTCCCCGGTCGAGGCGAGGCCCCGCGGGCGCGGTGCCGGCGGCGGCGGGAGTCAGGATGGCGTCATAGCGCTGCGCGAACAGCTCGGCGAAGCTCTCGTCGAGCTGGGGTATGCGGGCCAGCGCGCCGCAGGTAGTCGAGCGCGCGCACCTCCCGGCCGCGCTCGAGCCGGGCGCGCAGCGACGCGGACAGGCGGGCGCGCCCGGTGGTCCCACTCCCGGGCGAGGTTCGCGGCCATCTCCGCTTCCATGACGAGCCGGTGCCACGCGGCCGCCTCCTCGGCCGCCGCGGACAGCTCCAGCTCCTCCACGCGATCGCCGAGGAGATCGGTCAGCTCGCGCGAACGCCTCCCGGGCGTCCGGGTCGACCCGGTCCCAGCGCGCCGTCTTCACGAACGCGAACATCGGCGCCAGCGGCGGCTCCTCGGCCGCCACCTGCCGGTAGCGGGATGCGCGCGCGCGGCCGCGAGTCGGGGTCGCGCTCGTCGTAGCCCACGAGCTGCTCCAGCGAGGAGCGCCAGGTCCTCGACGGTGCGCGCGAACAGCCCGACGTGGTCGAGCGTGCGGGAGAGCTGGAACATTCCGGGGCGCGGGATCAGCCCGTGCGTCGGCTTGAGGCCGTAGACGCCGCAGAACGACGCCGGCCGGATGGTCGAGCCGCCGGTCTGGCTGCCGAGCGCGAGCGGCACCATGCCGGCGGCGACCGCGGCCGCCGAGCCGCTCGACGAGCCGCCGGGGGTGTGCGCGGGGTTGTGCGGGTTGCGCGTCTTGCCGGGCGCGCGGCTGGCGAACTCGGTGGTCACGGTCTTGCCCATGATCACCGCGCCCGCCGCCCGCAGCATCGCGACCACGGCGGCGTCGCGGGAGGGCGTGCGGCCGGCGTGCAGCACGGAGCCGTTCTCGGTCGGCATGTCGGCGGTGTCGATGATGTCCTTGATGCCCACCGGCACGCCGTGCAGCGGCCCGATCGGCTGCCCGGAGAGCCGCCGCTCGTCGGCGGCGCGCGCCTGGGCCAGCGCGTGATCGGGATCGAGGAACGCCCAGGCCTGCACCTGAGCGTCCGTCTCGCGCACCCGCGCCAGGCAGGCCTCGACCAGCTGCGCCGAGCCGATGACGCCGTCGCGGATGAGGCGCGCCGCGTCCGACGCCGAGAGCGCGTGGAGGTTGGTCAGGTCCATCGGGCGGCGCGCCGGCACGACCGGCGCCTCACTTGCCGTACAGGAACTCCGGCAGCCAGAGCGTCATGCCCGGCCAGATGTACATGAACACGAGGCAGATGCAGACGATGATCATGTACGGCATCATGCCCGCGAAGATCTGGTTGAGGGTCACGTGCTTCGGCGCCACGCCCTTGAGGTAGAACGCCGACATCGCCACCGGCGGCGACAGGAAGGCGGCCTGGAGGTTCACCGCGACCATGGTGCCGAACAGGATCGGGTCGACCTGGAAGTGGCTCAGCAGCGGGATGAAGATCGGGCAGAAGATGACGATGATCTCGGTCCACTCCAGCGGCCAGCCGAGCAGGAAGATGATGAGCTGGGCCATGAACATGAAGCCCAGCGGCGACAGGTTCATGCTCAGCACCCAGCGCTCGATCAGCCCCTGGCCGCCGTGCAGCGCGAACACGGCGGAGAACAGCGCCGAGCCGACGAAGAGCCAGCACACCATCGCGGTCGTCTTGGCGGTGAGGAAGGTCGCTTGCTTCATGTTCTGCCGGAGCTCCGGTGAGGTCCGCAGGTACCAGAGGCCGGGCACGACGGTGCCCACGAGCGTCCCGCCGATCGAGCCCGCCACGAGCAGCGACGCGAAGTCTCTCGCCCTCGTACCATCCGAGCGCGATGCCGATGATCGACGCCGACCAGGCTCCACCACAAGACCGGACCGCAGATAGCGGCGCCATCACGGCCAGGTACATCGCGCCCAGGGCGCCGATCGCCGCCGACTCGGTGGCGGTGCAGATGCCGAACAGGATCACCGCGAGCACGACGACGGTGAGCACGCCGAGCGGCACCACCGACGCGCACAGCTCCTTCAGGATCTCGAGCTGCTCGCCGTCCATGCGCCAGAAGTAGATCAGGAGCAGCAGACCCGGAGAACGCCGCCAACCCCCAGAACCACGCGTAGAAGTGCGCGGGGATCTTCCCGCGTCGCCGACGTCGCCGTGGGCTCCCTGAGCGACGTCATCTCCTCGGGCGGCCCCTCGGCCTTCGTCGTCCTGGCCGCCTCGGCCGGACTGCCGGCCGCCGCCCAGCTCCTGCGGCTTTTCCTCCTCGGTCGCCGCCCCCAGCTCCTGCGGCTTCTCTTCCTTGGCGGCGGCCGGCGCGGCGGGCCCCGTCGTGCCGGCCGCCGGGGCGGGCGTCGCCACCGGCGCGGTCGCCGCCGCGGCCGGCGCGTTGTAGATGACGACGTACCACCACGTCGCGGCGAACGTGCCGACGCGTCAGCACGATCGGCACCGACAGGACGAGCAGGTTCTTGGCGATCGCCGTAGCCGACACGCCGCGCCGAGCCCCGGCCGGAACGCGGCCGCGATGAGGCCAGGGACGACGCTTCGGGACCGCCCGCGCTCGAGGCGGCCGAGCCACTCCGGCACGGCGACGCGGTACTGGTCGGGCGGCAGCTTGGGCGCGATCTTCGGATTGATGATCGCCCAGCCGAGGATGTAGACGAGGTAGAGGAACGTGAGGAAGAAGCCCGGCAGCATCGCCGCCGCGTAGAGCTTGACGATGGACTGGCCGGCCACCGCCGCGTAGACGATCAGCATCACCGACGGCGGGATCAGGATGCCGAGCGTGCCGCCGGCGGTGATCGCCCCGGAGGCCAGCTTCACGTCGTAGCCCGCGTTCAGCATCGGCCGCATCGCGATCACGCCCATCAGCACGACCACGGCGCCCACGATGCCGGACGCGATCCCCCAGAACGCGCAGACCAGGAGCGTGGTCACCGCCAGCGAGGCGGGGACGCGGCGGAACGCGAGCTGGACGCTGTGGAACATCCGGTCCACCAGCGCCGCCCGCTCCATGATGTAGCCCATGAAGACGAACAGCGGGACCGACAGCAGGGTGTCGTTGGTCATGACCCCGTACGTCCGCTGCACGATCAGATCGAAGACGCGGTTCTGGTACCAGTGCCCGGCCGGGTTCCAGAACGCGATGTAGCCGAAGACCATCCCGAGGCCCATCAGCGTGAACGCGGTCGGGAAGCCCATCATGATCGCGACCACGATGAGCCCCAGCATGGTGAGGCCGAGGGAGGGATCGCTCACGGGTTCTTGTGCTCGACCGCGCTGCGGTGCGCGGGCGGCCTCGTCGATGGCGTGGGCGCCCTCCATGGCGATCCGTCGCGACTCCTCGTCCACGTACTCGCTGTGCGCGAGCTGCGTATCGATGACGTCGATCTCCTCGACGTCCTCGAGCCGCGCGGGCCAGGCGCCGGTCCGCAGGCACTCGATGCAGCGGACGATCTCGGCCAGCCCCTGCAGCATCACCAGCACGCCGGCCAGCGGGATCACCGTCTTGAAGTGGTAGACGGGCGGCCCCTCGGCGGTCACCGTCGAGTGCTCCCCGATGCGCCAGGAGAGGGCGGCGTAGTCGTACCCCGCGTAGATCAGCCCGAGGATGCCTGGGACGAAGAACAGGAGGTACAGCGCCAGGTCCAGCGCCGCCTGCTGCGCGCGGACGCAGGTAGATGTACACGAAGTCGGCGCGTACGTGCCCGGCCGCCGCCAGCGTGTAGGCCCCGCACATCATGAACAGCGTGCCGTACAGCATGTTGTTGAAGTCGAAGATCCAGGCCGTCGGCGCGTTGAGGATGTACCGCTTGAAGACCTCGATGGAGACCACGAACGTCAGGGCGACGATCAGCCACGCGAAGGCCTTGCCCGACCAGTAGCTGATCTGGTCGATGGTCCGGATCAGACGCAGGGCGCTCATCACGGCCGGGAAGAGACCAGCCACCCGGCGAGCGCCGGATGGCTGGTGCGATGGTTGGCCGGGGTCACGGAACGACTGGAAGCGTCAAAGCGGTTGGGGGCGGGGCCGAGGAGCGCAGCGCCAGCACGCGGACGAGCCGGATGACCGTTGCTACGCTCATCGGCACCGCCGGTTAGCCCTTCTTGCCGAAGTAGTGGTTGTAGGCCATGCGCCGGCTGACGTTGGTGTCTAGGTCCCACTTCACCGCGCGCTCGGCGAACTTGTGCTGCGAGTCGGCGATCTCCTTGAACATCGGGTTGTCGGCCGACTTCTTCGCCGCGACCTCGTCGTAGATCTCGAGCTGCTTCTGGAGGACCGAGTCCGGGGTCTTGTAGAACCGGACCTTGTCCTTGGTCTGCAGCTCGATGTAGTCCTTCGAGTAGCGGTCGATCGCCTTCCACGACATGTCGGCCGAGCCGCCTCCACGGCGTTCTCGATGATCGCCTTCATCTTGTCCGGCAGCGCGTCGAACTTGGTCTTGTTGAAGCGTGATCTCGAACTGCTCGGCGTTCTGGTGGTAGCTCTGCAGCATGCAGACCTTGGAGACGTCGGCGAAGCCGAGGATCCGGTCGGAGGTCGCGTTGTTGAACTCGGCGGCGTCGAGGAGCCCCCGGTCCATCGCCGGCACGATCTCGCCGCCGGGCAGCGCGTTCACCGCCGCCCCCAGGCCCGTGAACACGTCGATCGAGATGCCGACGGTGCGGAACTTGAGGCCCTTGAAGTCGTCGGCCTTGGTGATCGGCTTCTTGAACCAGCCGAGCGGCTGGGTCGGCATCGGGCCGTAGGGGAAGGACACGACGTTGGCGCCGATGGAGGCGTAGAGCTTGTTCAGCAGCTCCTTGCCGCCGCCGTACTTGTGCCAGGCGAGCAGCATGTTGGCGTCCATGCCGTAGGCCGGGCCCGAGCCCCACAGCGCGAGCGCGGTCTGCTTGCCGTAGTGGTACACGAGCACGCCGTGGCCGCCGTCGAGCGTGCCCTTCGACACCGCGTCGAGCAGGCCGAAGGCCGGCACCACCGCGCCGGCCGGCAGCACCTCGATCTTGAGGTCGCCGCCGGTCATGTCGTTGACCTTCTTGGCGAAGTCGTTCGCGTACTCGTGGAAGATGTCCTTCGGCCGGCCAGGTGCTCTGCCAGCGCATCGAGATGGGTCCCTGGGCCTTGACCACCATCGGGAAGCCCAGCGCCGCCGCGCCCGTGGCCGCTGCCGCCGCGCTCCTCAGGAACCGGCGGCGCGACGTTTCGGTGACTGCGTGTGCATCGTTCATGTGCACCCCCTCCTGGTCGGTGACTTGAAGTGCCCCCGCCACAGCCGATCGTGTAGCGCCGCTGCCCCCTGGCTCGGCGGCCGGACGGTCAGACCACGCCAAGACCCTAGCGAGCGAGGGCCGACCTTGTCAAGCCGTTTACTGACGAAACGCCGGGACCCTGCCGTCCGTTCCTGGGCACAGGCCGCCGGGCCGGGAGGCCGGGACGTGGGCGGGCCCGGCTTCACACCGCCTGGGCGACCGCGACCCGGAACCCGTAACGCCAGAGCGGATCCTCGTCGGCGGCGCTCGCGCGACGGTCCCGCTGCCGGCGGTCGTCGGGCGGCTCCGGTTCTCGCCGCCGCCGCCGCTCGCCGTGGCGCCGGTCCATGACGACCGTCACCTCCGGCTCCTGGAAGTGGTCCTGGAGATAGCTGAAGAGAGCCGGCTCGTCGCGCTTGACGACGACGAGGAACGCCATGTCCCCCTCCCGCCCGGGCGTCTGGGTTGCGCGGTGACCGCACTGTAGCAGGGGGGGCCGGGGGTCGCAAGGCCGAATCCGGGCCTTGACCGCCTCGCCTGTCCGGTGTAATCAGGGGAAGGCGCCCTTTGCAGTCCCGGCCGGACTCCTGAAGAGGAGGAGGTCTCATGCAGCTCAGTGGCAGGCGGGTCGCGATCCTGGCCGAGAACCTGTACCAGGAGATGGAGCTCTGGGTGCCGTACTACCGGCTGAAGGAGGAAGGCGCGGAGGTCCACGTGGTCGGCGCCGGTGGAGCCAAGTCCTACACCTCCAAGCACGGCTACCCGGTCAACGTCGACAAGCAGGCCGAGCAGGTCAACGCGGTGGAATACGACGCCGTGGTCATCCCGGGCGGCTTCGCCCCCGACATGATGCGGCGGTCGCCGGCGATGGTGAAGCTGGTGCGCGAGGCGCACGAGCACGGCAAGCTGGTGGCGGCCATCTGCCACGCCGGCTGGATGCCGGCGTCGGCCGGCATCCTGAAGGGCAAGCGGGCGACCAGCTTCTTCTCGATCAAGGACGACATGGCCAACGCCGGCGCCACCTGGGTCGACGAGGAGGTGGTGGTGGACGGCAACCTGATCACCTCCCGCAAGCCCGACGACCTGCCGGCGTTCTGCCGGGAGATCGTGAAGGCGCTCGCCAAGAAGTAGCGTCCCCCGGGACCTGCCGGAAGGGAGAGGCCCTCGCCTCTCCCTTTTCGCGTTCAGCGGCCGGGTTTTGCCGGCGCCGAGAGGGCGCGGAGGCTCGCCTCGGCGCGGCGGCGGAGCTCGCCGTTCGGCTCGACGGCGACGTAGCGCTGGAGCGCCTCCCGGGCCCGCGCGCCGTCGCGCTCGGCCTCCCAGAGGGCCGCGATCTCGAGCCAGGCGCGCGCATGGCCAGGGAAGGCGCGGCCCGTCTCCTCCCACGCCGTGATCGCCAGCCGACGCTCCCCCATCCGCTCGAGCAGGCGCGCCCGCTCCTCGTGCAGCGGGAGGCTCCACGGCATCAAGTCGCGTGCCCGCCGGAGGTCGTGCTCGGCCCAGCGCAGGTGGCCGACCGCGACGCGCAGGCGGGCCTGGCGCTGGAGGCGCTGGCCCTCGCCCTCGTCGAGCTGGGTGGCCGCCCATCGCTCCAGGCGCGCCTCGGCGGGGCGGCCGAGCCGGTCGAGCGCGGCCGCGAGGGCGACGCGCCCCCGGGTGTCGTCGCGGCGAGCCAGGGCGGCCCGCAGGAGCGCCTCGGCCCCGGCGGCGTCGCCGAGGGCGAGCTGGGTGAGCCCCGCGACCAGGGCCGCGCCCGGGTGGTCGGTCGCCAGGCCGGCCAGCCGGGCGGCCGCCTCGCGGTACGCGCCCTGCCGGTAGTCGAGCATGGCGGCCTGGATCTTCGCCTCCAGATCGCCTCGCGCCTCGGCTCGGCGGAGGAGGGCCCGGGCCTCGGCCAGCTCCCCCCGGGCCTCGAGGCGCGCCGCGAGGTCGCCAAGCGCGGCCGGATGATCGGGCTCGAGGGCGAGGGCCGCCCGCGCGCGCTGCTCGGCGGCCGCGTCCTGCCCCAGCGCTGCCGCCGCCCGGCCGGCGACCATGAGGAGGTCGGCCCGCGGCCCCTGGCGAAGCGCCGCGCCGGCGAAGGCGGCCGCCTGGTCGGGGCGGTCCCGTTCGAGGAGCCGCGTGGCCAGCCGGGTGGCGAAGCCGTCGGGGGCGGTCCGGGTGAGCCCGGTCAGCACCGCGCCGCCGCCGGCGAAGGCCGCCGTGAGCCGCTGGAGGTTCTCGGCGACGGCGTTGACGTAGAGGGAGCGGGGCGCGGTGAACTCGAGCCGCGCGTTGTCGTCGGTGTTCAGCTCGGCGCCGCGCGCGAAGCGGGTCACGTCCTCGACGTCGAGCAGGAGCCACGCGAACAGGTCGGCCGGCTCCCGCAGCCCGACTCGGCCCAGGTCCGCGCGGACGGCGTCCGCCCCCAGGCGGCGCTCGAGGGCGGCGAAGTCCACCCCGAAGGGCGCCGGGCTACCGATCAGGAGCGTGTCCTGGTTGATCGTCTGGAACACGACCGTGTGCGGGAACACCGCCTGGAAGGTCGCGACCACGGTGCGGAGGGTCTCGGGCGTGAGCGAGTAGAGCTGGAGCCACTGCCCGAAGACGCCGCCCGGCTGGAGTCGCGCCCGGGCCAGCTCGAAGAAGTCCCGGGTGAACAGGCTGGCGGCTCCGGTCACCCAGGGGTTGGACGGCTCGGAGACGATGACGTCGAAGCGGTCGGAGGTCAGCAGGAGGAAGTTCCGCGCGTCGTTGATCACGAGCCGCGTCCGCGGATCGGCGAGCGGGCGGCCGTTCACGTGCTCGAAGAGGCGGGAGGCGGTCACCACCGCCCGCTCCAGCTCGACGACGGTGACGCGCCGGAGCGGGTGGCGGAGGGCGGCCCCGACGCTGACCCCGCTGCCCAGGCCGATCACCAGCGCTTCCCCCGGGGCCGGGTGGAAGAGGAGCGGCAGGTGGCCGAGCAGGACCTGGGTCGGCATGTCGATGCCGCTGGAGGCGTCGGTCTTGCCGTTGACGCGCAGGAAGACGTCGCCGCGGGACTCCTCGACGGACACCGTGGTGGTCAGGCCCTCCTCGTAGAAGAGGAGCCGGGCCCGCTCCCGCCGCTCCCGGAACTCGTCGCGCGAGAGCCGGTGGTAGCGCTCCGCGTAGACGGCGACGCCGCTTACCATGGTGAGGGCCGGCCACCGGGGGGCGACCACCGGGACGGCCAGCGCGAGCAGGACGGCCGCGGCGCCGAGGGCCAGGCGGGGGACCCGGCGGCGGGCGGGGAGCGCGAGGAACAGCGCGAACGCGCAGGCGAGGTCGAGCAGCACCGCGACGAGCAGCGTTCCCCGGATGCCGGCCGTCGGGAGGAGCACGAAGCCGCCGGCGAAGGAGCCGATGATCGCCCCGACGGTGTTGACGGCGTAGAGGTTGCCCACGCTCCGGCTGGCCACGCCGACGACCGGCGCCGTCAGCCGCACGCAGATCGGGAAGACGGCGCCTGAGCCCAGCGCGGGGGCGAGGATCACGGCGGCGCTCAGCAGGAACTGGAGGACGAGGAGGAGATCGTGGCGACCACCGCTCCATGAGAAGAGCCGGAGGAACAGGTGCGGCAGCTCGGGCAGGAGCCACACGCCGGCCAGGGCGCTGGCGCCGATCCCGAGCTGGACGACGCCGAGGGCCAGACCCGGCTCGACGAGGCGATCCACGCGGCGCGCGAGGAGGTAGCTGCCCCCGGCCAGCCCCCCCAGGAAGGTCACCAGCATGACCGTGAACGCGTAGACGGAGGAGCCGAGCACGAGCGCGAGCGCACGCGTCCAGGCCACCTCGTACACCATCGCGAGCGCGCCCGAGACGGCGATCGTCGCGAAGGCGGCGAGGGCTGCCCGGCGGGCGCGCGGGTCGATGGCGTCGGCCGGCTCCGCCGGCGTCTCGCCGCTCCCGGCGCCGGCGGTCGGCGGCTCGACCAGCCGGCGGCCCACCGCGATCGCGGCCACCCCCACCGCGACGTTGAGGGCCACCGCGACCTGGTTGGTGAGCGTGGTCCCGAGGGCGGGGAGGAGGGCCAGCCCGGCCGCCGCCGTGCCCAGCACTGCCCCGGCGGTGTTCACGGCATAGAGACGGCCCACCCGCCCACCGAGCTGCGGGAGCCGCGGGGTCGCGAACCGGGCCAGGATCGGGAGCGTGGCCCCCATGCACGCCGTCGGGAGCGCGAGCACGAGGACGGCGAGGGCGAAGCGTCCCAGCGACAGGGCCGCGTACGACGAGGCCTCGGTCGCTCCCACGAGCTGCAACCCGGGGACGACGCCTCGGAGCAGAAGAGGCAGCGCGAGCGCGTAGGCGCCGATGGCCAGCTCCAGGAGACCGTAGGCGCGGAGCGGTCGGGTGACGGCGGCCGCCCACCGCCCGGCCAGCCAGCTGCCGAGGGCGAGCCCGGCCATGTAGGCGGTGAGGATCGTGCTGACCGCGAGCGTCGTGGCTCCGAAGAGGTGAACGAGCCACCGGAGCCACACCACTTCGTAGACGAGCGCGCTCGCGCCGGAGGCGAAGAAGCAGAGGAAGAGCAGCCGGTCGACGCGGGTCAGCGCCGGGAGGCGGCGGCCCGGCTCACGACCGTCGACGCTCGAGGAGGGATCGCTGCTCACCGCCGCTCTTCCCGGGGGAGGTCCGGGCGGCCCCAGCCCGCTGCGGCCTCAGTAGCCCCGGCGCAGGTCTGAACTCGCCCGCGCAACGGCCGCCCCTGGAGAAAGCGCTGGAGGTTCTCGTTGAAGATCGGCGCGATCTCGGCCGGGTCGCTCGGCCCCGAGATGTGGGGCGTGACGATGACGTTGGGCAGCTCCCAGAACGGATGGGTGGGAGGCAGGGGCTCCTCGGGGAAGACGTCGAGCACCGCCCCGGCGATCCATCGCTCGCGCAGCGCCCGCACGAAGGCGTCCTCCTGGATCAGCGCGCCACGCCCGATGTTGACGAGCCAGGCCCCCGGGCGCATCGCCCGCAGCTCCGCCTCCCCGATCATGCCGCGGGTCTCCGGCGTGAGGGGCGCCACTAGCACGACGAAGTCGGCCGCCCGCAGCAGGTCCCGGACCGCGGCCCGTCGGTAGATCCGCTCGACCTCCGGCACCCGCCGCCCGCTGCGATTCATGCCGATGGCCCGCATGTCGAAGGCGCGACCGACCCGCGCGATCCTCCGCCCGATCGAGCCGAGCCCGATCACCCCGAGCGTGCGACCACGGAGCAGGGTCGGCCACATCGGCTCCCACCGCTGCGCCCGCTGGGCGGCGCGCAGCGGCTCCAGGTGCTGCGTCCCCCACAGGAGCCAGGCGAAGGTGTACTCCGTCATCCAGGGGCTGAAGACACCCTCGGCGCGCGTCAGGATGACCCGGGGAGGAAAGGGGGCGTCGAGGAACCGGTCCACGCCGGCGCCCATGACCTGTACCCACCGGAGCCGTCGCGCGCCGGGAAGGAGCTGACTGGGAAAGCCCCACGTGAAGAGCACGTCCATCTCCTCGATGTAGGGCAGCGCCTCGGCGGGGGAGGAGGCGACGCGGATCCGGACACGACCGCGGGGCGCGCGGATCAGCCGCGCATAGGTCTGGGCCTCGTCCGGGTGATACACCAGGACGGACACCGGACCCTGGAACGACATGGGACGCAATATAACACAAGGGTGCGCCGAAAAAGGAATTTACCGATCGTTACGGCGTCCTGAGCCTCTGATGTCGCGGGTGCACCGTGCCGGCGGGCGGCTCCGGCGTCGGCACCGCGCTTGCGTCGGAGGCCTTCTGCCCCCCGAAAAACTAGGAGCCGTGTCGGAGTATCGGCGGGTCTGCGGTGTGGCGTGCTCGGCCCGGAGCAGCGTCCGAGCGCCCACCCACGCGGAGGCGCTACGCGCCTCTGGCGGGGGTACCCGGCCGGCGCAACCGAGGGGGAGAATCGGGGGGGTCTTCCGAGACCCCCCGAGGAACAGGAACTTAGCGCGGCAGCGTGACGCCGCCGGCGACCGCGCGGCGGCCCGCATCGTTGACGGTGACGGCGCGCGTGGTGATGTCGCGGCGGAGGGCCGTCAGGCGGGCGCGGAGCGCTTCGGCTTCCTCCCGCGTCTTCTTGCGCTCGGCGCTGTCGGTGGAGCGGTTGTGGGCGTCGACGAGCTGGTCGTGCTTCTCGAGGGTGATGTGGTAGTCGTAGAGAGACTGATTGTAGCGCTGGATCGCTTCGTTGTAGGAGCGCTTGAGGCCCACGGCCTGGGCTGTGTCGTTGCCGGTGAACTCCGCGTAGGGCAGGTAGTTGGGCTTGGCGGGCTGGGCGCCCGCCGTCGCCGCGAAGGCCAGGGCGAGCGCGGTGAGAACGCCCGCCGCCTCGCGGCCGAGCGCCGGGACGGACCTCACCCGATCGCGACCGCCAAGCACGTGGTCGTGCGGGTCACTCCGTCGATGGCCCCGATCCCGTCGGTGACCAGCTGCCCGATGTCGTCGAGCGTCGGCCCCTCGACCACGGCGATGTAGTCGAAGGGACCGGTGACGGCGTCGAGGGACTCCACCCGGCACTTCCCGGGCTTCACCTTGGTCAGGGCCTTCTTCACGGCCTTGGTCTTCCCGGCGCTAGTCTCGACGAGCACATAGGCCTTCATTCCGGCACCTCCATCGCGCCCGGCGCGCCCCGCCATTACAGCGTGGCGGCTCCAGGGCTGTCAAGCCTCGGTGCGTGTGTACGGAATCATCCTCCGGCTCCCCCTCCCCCCCGCCAAAGGCCGAAGGCCGTCAAATGGTGGGGGAGGGGGGCTGGGGGCGGGCGGGAGGTGTGGAGCTGGCGACCGGTCGGGGCGCGCAGGAGCGACCCCAGACGGCGGAGGTCCGGCGCCCGCTCGATCCGGTTGACCAGGCGGGCGATGGCCGCGGCGCGGGCGGCGGGGACGGCGCCGGCGGCGAGGTCCCGGTACTTGGCGCGAACCTCCTCGGGCGTCAGCGGGCTCTCGGGCGTTCCCCTGGCGGCCTCGACGCGCCGGGCGAGCCGGCGGCCATCGCGGGTCACGAGCTCGACCACCGAGGTGTACCGCGCGGGGTACCCGGCATCCAGCGCCGGGTCGTGGACGAGCCGCATCCCGGCGCCGAGGCGCGCCACCTCGGGGTGCCGGGCGCGGTCGAAGAGGATGTCGTCGATCAGCACCCGGCCGAAGACGAGGCCGACGGGCAGGATGTACTGCGCGTTGTGCGACTTGAGGGGGTTGTCGTCGATCATGTGGGCGCCGTTCCGCGGAAACCGGAGAACGATCTGCTCGACGTCGGCCGCGGTGAGCTTCTCGTCCGCCGCCAGACCCAGCAGCGCATCCAGGCCCGGGTGCGTGAAGGCGCAGGACGAGTAGCGCTTGTAGGCGAGCTCGGGCAAGTAGAAGCGGCGACCCCAGTCGGCGAGGAGGGCGTCGGGGTGCCCGGCACCCGAGAACGCCGTGAAGGCGTCGTACTTGCCCTCGAAGGGCGCCGGCGGGCCGCCGAAGCGCAGGTGGGCGAGGTACGCCGCGGTGACGCCGTTCCGGGCGGCAAGGCCGCAATTGAGCGGCCGCGAGTGTTCGGTGGGGTCATCGGCCCACGCCAGGAGCCCGCACGCCTGCTGCATGGCCAGCCCGAGGGCGACCGCCTGGCGCTGGGGCCGGAGCCGGAAGAGGAAGCCGGCGGCGGCGGCCGCGCCGAAGGCGCCGGCGATCGCGCTCGGATGGAAGCCGCGATTGTAGAGCGCGACCGGGTCGAGCGCGTACGAGACCCGGCAGGCCACCTCGATCCCGAGCACGACGGCGGCCAGGAATCGCCGGCCGTCGGCCGATTCCTTCTCCCCGACGGCGAGGCTGGCGGGGACCACCACGGCGGGCGCGTGGAGGATCGCGCCCGCGTGGTACGGCTCGATGTCGCAGTAGTAGCCCAGGGTGCCGTTGGCCAGGGCCGCGTTCACGCACGACGTGCGCCGGCCCTGCCCGACCAGCGTGGACTCCGGCGTTCCGCCCAGCCGGCGGACGAAGTCCATGACGAGCCGGCTGGCCGGGTAGCGTGGCGCCGAGGCGACCAGCATGGCGCCGAGCGTGTCTAGGAGCACCCGGCGGGCGGCGTCCACGACCTCGCGGGGGACGTCGCGGAGCTGGAAGGCGGCGATTCGTTCGGCGAATGAATGGGAGACCGACGCGGCCGATCGGGACGCCATGGCTGACGACGAAGGCCAGCCTAGCGATCGCCGCCGGCCCCGTCAAGCGGGTGTACAATCGGAGCGGGAGGCGATCGCTCCAAACCCGGTGACCAGTTGACCTACCAGCCACCGCCGCTCGTCCAGGCGGCGCTCGACCAAGGGCGCATCGGGCCGGACGCCCTCGACCTCTACCGCAGCTTCGAACGGCGCTACGCGTTCCCTCTCGACGACTTCCAGGTCCGCGCGATCCTGGCGATCCTCGAGGGCTCCTCGGTGATCGTGTCGGCGCCCACCGGCGCCGGCAAGACGCTGATCGCCGAGTTCGCGATCCACGAGGCCCTCCTCCGCAAGAAGCGGATCGCCTACACCACGCCGCTGAAGGCGCTCTCCAACCAGAAGTACGGCGACTTCTGCCGCCAGTTCGGCGTAGCCGAGGTCGGCATCCTCACCGGCGACGTGAAGGTGAATCCGCGGGCCCCGATCGTCGTGATGACCACCGAGATCCTGCGCAACATGTTCTACACCGGCACCCTCGAGGGGCTGGCCCACGTGGTCCTCGACGAGTGCCACTACATGGGGGACGAGGGCCGCGGCACGGTGTGGGAGGAGATCATCGTCAACGCGCCGAAGGACGTCACGCTGGTGGCGCTGTCGGCGACGGTGGCGAACGTCGAGCAGATCGCCGAGTGGATCAGCCTCGTCCACCGGCCGATCGTGCCGATCCTGCATCCCCACCGGCCGGTGCCGCTCCAGTACCTGGTGGCCGATCTCGCGGCCGAGCTCCACCCGCTGGAGGCCGTGCGCACCGGGACGGCGCGGCTGGTCGGCGGTTTGGACGGGGGCGACGGGGACCGCCGCGGCCGCTTCTACGCCCGGCGGGTCGCCTCGGTCACCGCGATGATCGAGGAGCTGGAGGCGCGGAAGTGGCTGCCGGCGATCTACTTCATCTTCAGCCGGGTGGGTTGCGAGCGGGCGCTGGAGGACGTCCTGGCGGACGGCCGGCCGCTCCTGGACCGCGCCCAGCGGCGGGAGGTGGAGCAGGCCATCGGCGAGGCGGTGGCGGAGAATCCGGTGCTGGGCGCCTCGGCGCTGAACCAGACGATCTTCCAGGCGATGGCCCTCGGCGTCGGCGTGCATCACGCCGGCATCCTGCCGAGTCTCAAGCGGCTGACCGAGGTGCTCTTCGAGCGCGGGCTGGTCCGGGTCGTCTTCGCCACCGAGACGATGAGCCTGGGGATCCACATGCCGGCCCGGAGCGTCGTGCTCCAGGGGCTCACCAAGCGCACCGATCGCGGTTTCCGTCTGCTCAGTCACAACGAGCTGACCCAGATGGCCGGGCGGGCCGGGCGCCGGGGGATCGACCCCGAGGGCAAGTGCATCATCGCGCTGGACGCGCGCGACAGCCTCACCGACGTGCTGGCGGTCGTCGGCGGCCCGCCGGAGCCGATCGAGAGCCAGTTCCGGCTCGGCTACGGCTCGGTGGCGCTCCTGCTCGAGGTGGTCCGGGACCAGCAGGCGATCCGGCGCATCGTCGAGTCGTCCTTCGGCCAGTTCCAGAACCTGCGGCAGATCCGGCGTCTGGAAGCGGAGGTCGCGGAGACGGAGCGCGCGCTGGCCGAGGCCGAGCGCTACGCCGCCCCCTGCGGGGACTTCGGCCGCATCGGCCGCTACCGGGCGCTGCAGGCCGAGGTCGAGGCGCGACGGCGGGCTCTCGGGGCCCGGAGCCGCGCGGTGCGAACCCGGGCCTCGGTGGAGGAGGTGGAGTCGGGCCGGGTCGTCCTCCTCCGCCAGCGGGGGGGAGCGGCCTCGGCGTGGTGGTCGGGATCCACCGGCTCCGCGGGAGCCGCGTCCTGTTCGACACGCTCCTGCCGCACGGCTCGCTGATCCGGGCCAAGCCGGGGAACATCAAGCGCGTGTTCTGGGCGACCCCCCCGCTGCTCCTGCCGCCGGCGATCAAGGGCCTCGCCGCCCACCACAAAGGCTTCGGACACGACTTCCGGGAGACGCTGGCCCGGGAGGGCGGGGCCCTGCTGGCTCGGCTCCGGGACCTCGACGTGGCGAGCCTGCTCGAGCGCGAGCGGGGCGACGCGCCCGAGGACGCCCTGGAGCGGATCGAGTGCCATGCCTGCCCGTGGGAGGCGCGTCCCCGCTGCGACCCGGCCTGGCGGCAGATCGAGAGGCTTCGGACGCGGCTCGAGCAGCGCCAGACGGCGCTGGCCGCCATCCGGAACGCGCTGTGGCAGGAGGTCCTGCGCGTCCTGGAGGTCCTCGACGCCTTCGACGCCGTCCAGAAGGGCGAGCTGCGCCCGAAGGGCCGGCTGGTGGCGGCGCTCCGCCACGATCACGAGCTGCTCGTCGCCGAGTGCGTCTTCCGCGGCATCTTCGACGAGGCGACGCCGGCCGAGGTCGCCGCGCTGGCCTCGTGTCTGACCGAGGAGGCGCGGTCGGGCGAGGAGGCGCCTTCGCGCGTCTTTCTGAAGCAGCGGCCGAAGCTCCGGCGGCGCATCCGCCAGATGGAAGAAGCCGCGGCTGCCATCTTCGCCGTCCAGCGCCGGGTCGGGCTCTTCCGTCCGGTCGGCGTGCAGCCCGGCTTCGTGGCGGCCGTCCACCGGTGGGCGTCCGGGGACGACGACTGGCCGCGGATCGTCACCGAGTCCTTCGGCGGCCACGAGGGGGATCTCATCCGCGCCATGCGGCGGCTGATCGACGTGCTCCGGCAGCTTGCCGAGGCGCCCGAGGTGCCGGCCGCCGTCGCCGGGGGCGCCCGGGCCGCCGCCCGGACGCTCGACCGGGGCATCGTCCTCGAGTCCGCCCTCATCTGAGCAGGGGTCAGGCCTTTCATTCTTGTCAATTCACCCCGATCGGCGATTGCCGGAGACCGATCGCCATACTCGGACCGCTCGGACAGCGACGTTTGGGGGATCGCATGCGTTCGAATGACGGCCACCCACGGGGCGTTGACATCCACCCGTGGAGCGAGCTTGGCGCGGCGCCAGACCTGGGGCTCGCGTGGTCGCGATCATTCGACGAATCGCCGATCGGGGTTCACCCCCTTGCCGGGCCGGGCGGGGCCGTGGCGGGGCCGTGAATGTTAAGAATGTTAAGAATGAAAGGCCTGACCCCGAGCCCTTGACACCGGTCGCAGAGCGGGGCCAGGATGGGGGTGCCGGGCACGCCCGCCCCGGCCTGGAGTGCCCGCCCCGGAGTGGGTTGCCTCATGACCAGCCGAGTGATGGAGGCTCGGCCCTCGCGGACGGCTCGATCATCAGTCATTCGCGACCGAGGCAGCGCCCGGTCCACGCCCGGCCTGGAGCCGGACGGAGTCCCGGGCGATGGGGAAGGAGACAAGGGCCATGGCCACTGCGATCGAACGGCCCTGCGCGAATCCCGCCTGTTTCTGTCAGACCCCGGATGGGACGTGCTCCCTGTGGTGCGGCGCCCTCGACCGTCCGGCCGGCGTGCGCTGCGTCTGTCGTCACGACGGGTGCGTCCGGCCGATGGTCCGGGTCCCGCTGTGGACGGCCGGAACGCGGCCGATGATGACGGACCCGTTGCCGGCTGGACCGCGCCGGGTCCTCCCCCGGGTTTCGTAAGGTCACCGCCCGCCCGCATCGGCGGGCGGGTCGCGCGCCTCGCGCCCCCCCGGCCGCTGCCGGCTCCGAGAGAGCCCGTGAAGAAGTGCGGCGGCTCCCATTCCCATCCCCCGTCGGCTTCTCGCCCCACCGGCTCCGGCCACGCGGCCGTGGCGCGGCGTAGTAAGATACGGGCCGTCGAACGCCGCTGACCGCTGCCAAGGAGGCGCCATGCTCTGGGTCGTCCTCGGTGTCGTCGTGTTGCTGGGTCTGTTCGTCGTCAGCCTCTACAACAAGCTGGTCGGTCTGCGGGTACGGGTGGACGCCACGTGGTCCGACATCGACACCCAGCTCAAGCGCCGCCACGACCTGATCCCCAATCTCGTGGAGACGGTCAAGGGGTACGCGGCCCACGAGCGCGGGGTGTTCGAGCAGGTCGCCGAAGCCCGGAGCCGCGCCATGGGCGCCACCACGCCGGCCCAGTCGGCCCAGGCCGAGGGAATTCTCACCCAGGCGCTCGGCCGGCTCTTCGCCGTCGCCGAGGCGTACCCGGAGCTGAAGGCGAATCAGAACTTCCTCTCGCTCCAGCAGACGCTCGCCGGCACCGAGGACGCGATCTCCGGGTCGCGCCGCGCGTACAACGAGGTAGTCCGGGAGCTGAACACCCGGATCGAGACTGTCCCCTCCAACTTCATCGCCAGCATGTTCAACTTCCAGCGACGCGACTTCTTCGAGATCCAGGACGCCGCCGAGCGGGCGGTTCCCCAGGTGAGGTTCTGACATGCCCGAGGTGAAGCTGACGACCGGGTTCGGCTCGGTGCCGGCCGGCACCCAGGACGGGATCGTGCGGGTCCTCCGGGAGGCCATCGACCAGGTGGGGCTGGAGGAGGGGAGCTTCAAGAGGGCGAAGGCCGTCTTCACCGAGTCGGACGAGCAGTGCGTGTTCACGGTGGAGCTGGACGGGATCCGCAAGGAGCCGAACCCGCTCCTGCTCGACCTGGAGATGCTCGAGGACGCCGTGACCGACTCGGGGGCGCTCTCGCTCCTCAAGGAAGAGCTGCGGACGTACTTCCGAAAAGTGCTCGGCGTCAAGTGAGCGCGTGAGCGCGCCGGTCCGCTCCCTCATCGTCAACGCCGACGACTTCGGCCTCACCGCCGGCGTCAGCCGTGGCATTCTCGAGGCCCACCGGCGCGGGATCGTCACCAGCACGACGGCGCTCGCCAGCCTGCCGCCCCGGCCCGACCTGGACGCCGAGGCCGTCGGCCTCTCGACCCTGGGCCTCGGGCTCCACGTCAACCTGAGCTGGGGGACGCCGGTCTCGCCGCCGGCTACCGTCGCCTCGCTGCTCGACGAGGAAGGCCGCCTCTCCCGTGACCTGGCGCGACTCGACGCGCGGGCCGAGCCCGACCAGGTGCGCCGGGAAGTGGAGGCCCAGATCGAGGCGTTCGCCCGGCGCTTCGGCCGTCCGCCCACGCACCTGGACAGTCACCACCACGTCCACCGGCTGGCCCGGGTGGCCGAGACCGTACTCGACGTCGCGCTGGCGGCCCGGCTCCCGCTCCGCAGCCAGGATCCGGGATTCCGGGACGGGCTCCGGCGGCGTGGCGCGCGGACCGCCGACCACTTCCTCGGCGGCGACGGCGCCGAGCCCTACTGGACGGCGGAGCGCCTCCTGGACTCCCTGGCCGGGCTCCCCGGCGGCGTCACCGAGCTGATGTGCCATCCCGGCTACTTCGACGACGCCCTCGCCTACAGCCGGTACGGCAAGCAGCGCGAGACCGAGCTGGCGGCGCTCTGCGATGCGGAGGCCCGGGCGACGGTCGAGCGGCTCAGCATCCGGCTCGCGCACTTCGGGACGCTGTTCCCCTGACGATGCCTCCGGATCTGCGCTCCCACCGCGAGCTGGCCGTCGCTGCCGTCATGGTCGGGCTGGGGATCGTGGTGATCCTCCTGGCCGGCCGGATCGACCCCGGCGTCCAGACCGATCCCCTGGGTCCCCGTTTCTTTCCGCTGATTCTCGGCGCGGCGATCGGGCTCTGCGGACTGCTGCTGGCGGTGACGACCCTCGCGCCCGGCCGATTCACCACGGCCACGCCCGTGTTCGTCGAGAGCGCGGAGGACGACGAGTCGGCGGCGTCGGGGGTGTTCTCGCCGGGCCGGCTCGTGGCGGCGGTCGTGCTCACCGCCCTGTATCTCGCGGCGTTCGAGCGACTGGGCTACCTGCTCGCCACGCCCCTCTACGTGGCGGCGCTGCTGCTCGTGTACGGGGGCGTCTCGCGGCGCGCGCTCCTGACCTCGCCGGTCCTGCTCGCCGTGGCGTTCTACGCCGCGTTCCGGTTCGGCCTGCTCATCCCGGTGCCGGACGGGATCCTGGACGGCGTGCTGCCATGGTGAGCCGCCCGTGACCGTGCTGGCCGGCCTGGCCGCCGGGTTCGCGAGCGCGGTGGAGGGTCCGCGCCTGCTCCTGATGGTGGTGGGGGTGGCCTGGGGCGTCATCGGCGGCGCCATCCCGGGGATCAGCGGCGCCGTCGCGATGGCGCTGGCGCTCCCGTTCACCTTCGCCATGGACCCCGCGACCGCCCTCTGCATGCTGGCGGGGGTCTGGGCCGGCGCCAACTACGGCGGCTCCATCCCCGCCATCCTCATGCGGATTCCCGGCACCCCGGCCTCGGCGGCGTGCCTGATGGACGGCTACGAGCTGACGCGGCAGGGGAAGGCGGCCAAGGCGCTCGGGGTCTCGCTGGTCTGTGGCACCATCGGCGGCCTGGCCAGCATCGTCGTGCTCATCGCGCTGGTGCTGCCGCTGGGCGAGCTGGTGCTCCACTTCCAGTCGCCCGAGACCTTCGCCCTGGCCATCTTCGCCCTCACCCTGCTGGCCGGACTCGCCGAGGCGAGCGTCCTCAAGGGGCTGGCCTCGGGGTTCTTCGGGCTGCTCCTCACGACGGTGGGCCTCGACACCCTGACCGGGTCGCTGCGCTTCACGTTCGGGCGGCCCGAAATGCTGACCGGCATCGACGTGGTGGCGGCGATGGTCGGCCTCTTCGCCGTGACCGAGATGTTCCACCGGATTGCCCACCCGGAAGGGGTGCCGGAGGTGGTGGCGGACCGCGCGCACACCGCCTTCCCGACCCTCGCCGAGCTGCGGGAGCTGTGGCCGGCCACGCTGATCGGCACCATCGTCGGGCTGATCGTCGGCGTCATGCCGGGCGCGGGCGCGACCGCCTCCTCCTTCGTGGCCTACAACGAGGCGCGGCGCTGGTCGAAGCGACCGGAGCTGTTCGGCAAGGGCTCCATGGAGGGGGTGGCCGCGCCGGAGACCGCCAACAACGCCGTGCAGGGCGGGGACCTGGTGCCGACGCTGGCCCTCGGCATCCCGGGCTCGAACTCGGCCGCGATCATGCTGGCCGCCCTCATCCTTCACGGCATCCAGCCGGGCCCGTTCCTGCTCTCCAAGCACGGCTCGCTCGTCTACACGCTCTTCGCCGGGCTGCTCATCGTCAACCTGCTCATGATCCCGGTCGGTCTGGTGATCCTGCGGCTCTGCCTCCTCGCCCTGCGCCTTTCGCCGCCGGTGCTGGTGGCGGCGGTCCTCGGCCTGTGCTTCATCGGCGCCTACGCCGCCGAGCTGCACATCGTCAACCCCTGGACCGCGCTCGCCTTCGGCGTGCTCGGCTACGGGATGCGACTCTACGGCTTCTCGGCGGCGGCGATGGTGCTCGGCATGGTGCTGGGCGTCATGGCGGAGAGCGAGCTGCGCCGGTCGCTCATCATCTCCCACGGCAGCTGGACGATCTTCATGACGCGCCCCATCACCGCCGGGCTCCTCGTGCTGACCCTCGGCGTCCTGGTCTACCCCCTCGTTCTCGGCGCCATCCGGCGCCGGCGCTCAAGGAGGCAAACGCAATGGGCAAGCGTCCGCTGACCCTCGCCATCCTGGCCGCCCTCATGCTGGCCGCCCTCGCGGCTGGACCGTGGTCGGCCCCGGCCCAGACGCGCGACTTCCCGACCCGTCCGATCACCTTCATCGTCGGTTTCGCCCCGGGCGGCGGGGCCGACGTCTTCGCGCGCGCGCTGGCCGAGGCGGCCAAGACGGTCCTCCCGCAGGCGATCGCCGTGGAGAATCGCCCCGGCGCCGGGGGGACGGCGGCCAACGCCTACGCCGCCTCCCGGCCGGCCGACGGGCACACCATCCTCTTCGCCCACGCCGGCTCCTCGATCATCACCCCGATCATCACCAACCAGCCGACCCTCAAGTGGGATGCCTTCGAGCCGGTGGCTCGGATCCACGCCGAGGAGGAGTGGCTCTTCGGCCATCCCGACGGTCCCTGGAAGACGATCGACGAGGTCGTCGCCTACGCCAAGGCGAACCCGAAGAAGGTCCGGGTCGCGGGCTCGGCCATCGGCGGCATCGACAGCTTCGTGGTGCTGTCGTGGGAGCAGGCGGCCGGGATCGACGTCGAGTACATCCCGCACGAGGGGGGCGGCCCGGCCACCCTGACGTTCCTCGGGAAGAACGCCGAGCTGCTGGTCGGCAACGTCTCGGAGGCCTTCCAGCACGTGGAGGCGAAGAAGATGGTGCCGCTCGCGGTGGCCAGCGAGAAGCGCAGCCCGATCTTCCCGGACGTCCCGACGCTGAAGGAGAAGGGCGCCGACGTGGTGATGGTGCAGTGGCGGAGCGTGCTGGCGCCCAAGGGCACCCCGGCGCCGCGCGTCGCGTTCCTGGCCGAGAGCTTCCAGAAGGCGCTCGGGGCCGATTCGTGGAAGACCTTCAACCGGAACGCCAAGGCGGTGGACGCGTTCCTGGGGCCGGCGGAGTTCCGTCAGTTCCTGGCGAGCGAGGAGGCGCGCTTCAGCAAGATCATCGACCAGCTCGGCCTCCGCAAGAAGTAGATGGCAGCATGTCGGAGTATCGAGGAGTCTGCGGCCGGCCGGGCTCGGTGAGGGAGCATCCTTCGAGCGCCCACCCACGCGGAGGCGCTGCGCGCCTCTGGCGCGGGTACCCGGCCGGCGCAACCGAGGGGGGCATCGGGGGGGTGTTCCGACACCCCCCCGAAGATCCTAGATGGCCGATCTCCAGCCGGGCCAGCTCGGCTTCGCCGCCTCGTCGGGGCCGGTGGAGCGGTACTTCCCGCTCGCCCGCCGCCACGGGCTGTCGTGGCTCGAGTTCTCGTGCCAGAACCCGGTGAACTTCCCCCAGACCTTCGACCGGGCCCGCATCCGCCGGGTCCGCGGGCTCGTCGAGGGCTCCGGGATCCGCTGCGGCCTCCACTCGGCCTCGTTCGTCAACACGGCGGAGATCATGCCGACCGTGCGGAAAGCCGCCGAGCAGCACCTGCGCGAGTACGTCGACCTGACAGCCGCCCTGGGCTGCGAGTACCTGGTGGTCCACTGCGGCTTCCACTTCAGCGTCTACCTGGACCGGGTGCGGGCCGCGCTCTACGAGACCATGGCCCGCTGCGTCGACCACGCCGGACGGCGCGGGATCCCGGTGGTCATCGAGAACATGAACCGGCTGCCGGGAGATTCCGAGTTCCAGTACCTGGGGGTGACGGTCGAGGAGTACCGCGACCTCTTCCGGCGCATCCGCTCGCCCTACCTCGGTCTCGGCCTGGACGTGGCGCACTGCGAGCTGCTGCCGGGCGGCACCCTGCCGTTCGTCCGGGCGTTCGGGGACCGCATCCATTCCGTCCAGCTCTCGGACAACCGCGGGCGCGTCGACGAGCACATGGCGATCGGGGAGGGGACGATCGATTTCCACCGGGTCCTGGGCGCGCTCCGGCGGATGGACTTCACCGGTCCGCTGATCATCGAGCTGTTCGACGTGCCGAAGAAGCTGCTGAGCCTTCGCCGGCTGCGGGCGCTGCTGAGAGGGGACGGCCGGCGGTCGCCGGTCGGGCGAGGAAGCCGGCGGCGGCCACGAGCGTCCGCCGGACCGGGTCGGGAGCGACGCCGAGCCGCTCGCGCCTGAAGCCCGACCGTCGGAGCGCCGGCGGGATCGTCCGCGTTCGCCGGCAGGCGAGGTCCGCCGGGACGGCCACACGCGGACACGCGCCCCCGCCTGACCCTCGGCCCCCGCGGCTGTGAGACAATGGGCCGGGATGAGTCGAGCCGCGGTCGTCAACGGCAAGGCGGGGAGCGACCTCGAGCGCGAGCTGCGGAAGGTAGTCGAGGGCGAGGTCCGCTTCGACGACTACTCGCGCCTCCTCTACTCGACCGACGCCTCGATGTACCAGGTCGAGCCGATCGGGGTGGTGGTGCCGCGGAGCGCCGCCGACGTCCACGCCGTCCTGGAGCTGGCCAACCGTTACAACGTTCCCGTCCTGCCGCGCGGCGGCGGAACGAGCCTGGCCGGCCAGACCGTCAACCACGCCATCGTCCTCGACTTCTCCCCGCACATGAACCGGGTGCTGGAGGTCAACCGCGAGGAGCTGTGGTGCCGGGTCCAGCCCGGCGTGATCCAGGACGAGCTGAACGCCCACGTCCGCCCGCTGGGCCTCCTCTTCGGGCCCGACACCTCGACCTCGAATCGGGCCACCATCGGCGGCATGTGCGGGAACAACTCGGCCGGCTCGCACTCCATCGCCTACGGCAAGACGCTCGACCACGTGCTGGAGCTCCGGTGCCTCCTGGCCGACGGCTCCGAGGTCGTGCTCCGCGACCTCTCCGCCGGCGAGCTGGAGGCCCGGTCCCGGGCCGACGGCCTCGAGGGCCAGGTCTACCGGGAGGTCCAGCGGCTGGTGGGCCAGCACGCCGGCGAGATCCGCGCCCGCTACCCGACGATCATGCGCCGGGTGTCCGGCTACAACCTCGACGAGTTCGTGAAGCGGCAGCCGTTCGGGCTCCACCGCCTGGCCGTCGGCTCGGAGGGGACGCTGGTCGTCGTCGTCGAGATGAAGATGCGGCTGGTCCCCCGGCCGAAGCACACGGCGCTGGACGTCGTCCACTACGCCACGCTCGAGGAGGCCCTGGAGTCCTCGCCGGACCTCCTGACCACCGGGCCCTACGCGGTGGAGCTGACCGACAAGCTGATCCTGGACCTGGCGAGACAGAACATAGAGCAGCGCCAGCGGATGGGCTTCGTCCAGGGCGACCCGGCGGCGATCATGCTGGTGGAGTACGCGGGGGAGAGCGAGGCGGAGGTCCGGGCCAAGGTCGAGGCCCTGGAGAGCCTGCGGGCTCGCCGGCGGATCGGCTACGCCGCCCACCAGGCGTTCGACCCGGCCGAGCAGCAGTCGATCTGGAAGCTCCGCAAGGCGGGGCTCGGCCTGCTGCTGGGGATGAAGGGCGAGAAGAAGGCCATCGCCTTCGTCGAGGACACCGCGGTGGACCCGGCGAAGCTCCCCGAGTTCATCGCGCGCTTCCGGGCGATCCTGGGCCGCCACGACGCGGCCGCCGGCTACTACGGGCATTGCTCGGTGGGATGCCTCCACATCCGCCCGCTGATCAACCTGAAGGACGCGGCCGAGATCCGCAAGATGCAGCGGATCGCCGAGGAGATCACCGCCCTGGTCCTCGAGTTCGGCGGGGCGCTCTCCGGCGAGCACGGGGACGGCCGGGCCCGGAGCCCGTTCAACGAGACGCTCTACGGCCCGCGGCTCTACGACGCCTTCCGCCAGGTCAAGCGCGCCTTCGACCCGAAGGGCCTGCTCAACCCCGGCAACATCGTCGACGCCCCGCCGATGACCGAGTCGCTCCGGTACGGCCCGACCTACCGGACCTGGGAGCCCGACACGCTGCTGGACTTCTCGGCCCAGGGCGGCTTCGCGGCCGCCGTCGAGATGTGCAACGGGATCGGCGTCTGCCGGAAGAAGCTCGAGGGCACCATGTGCCCCTCGTACATGGCCACGCTCGACGAGGAGCACTCGACGCGCGGCCGGGCCAACGCCCTCCGGGCGGTGCTGTCGGGCCGGGCGCCGGCCGCCGACTTCACGGGCCGGCGGCTCTACGAGGTGCTGGACCTGTGCCTGGAGTGCAAGGCCTGCAAGGCCGAGTGCCCGGCCAACGTCGACATGGCGAAGCTCAAGTACGAGTTCCTCGCCCACTACTACCGGGCCAACGGCCTGCCGCTCCGGAACCGCCTGTTCGGCCAGATTCATCGCCTCGCGCGCTGGGGCTCGGCGCTGGCACCCCTGTCGAACTGGCTGGCGCGCTCGGCGCCGAACCGCTGGCTTCTCCAGCGCCTGGCCGGTATCGATTCGCGGCGGCCGCTGCCGGCCTTCGCGGGGACGCCGTTCACGATCTGGTTCGCTCGTCACCGGCCGGAGGGGACGGGGGAGCGGGGCGCCGTCGTCCTCTTCCACGACACCTTCAACACCTACCAGACCCCGGAGGTGGCCATCGCGGCGACGCGGGTCCTGGAGGCGGCGGGCTACCGCGTGGTCCTGCCGGAGCGGCGCTGCTGCGGGCGCCCGATGATCTCGAAGGGGATGCTGGGGGAGGCCCGCGCGCTGGCCGCCTACAACGTCGCGCAACTGGCGGGGCACGCGCGCCAGGGCTTGCCGATCGTCGGCCTCGAGCCCTCCTGCCTGCTGACGCTCCGGGACGAGTACGTGGACCTGCTCCGCACCGACGACGCGCGGCTGGTGGCGCGGCAGAGCCTCCTGCTCGACGAGTTCCTCCAGCGCGAGACGGCGGCCGGGCGGCCGCTGCCGTTCGCGGCGGGGAGCGGCCGGACGGCGCTGCTCCACGGCCACTGTCACCAGAAGGCGCTGGTCGGCAACGGCCCCACCGTGGCCGTGCTGAAGGCCGCCGGCTACCAGGTCAGCGAGGTGGACGCCGGGTGCTGCGGGATGGCCGGGTCGTTCGGGTTCGAGGCCGAGCACTACGAGCTGTCACTCGCCATCGCCGGGCGGCGGCTCGTCCCCGCCGTGAAGGCGGCCGCGCCCGACGTCGCCGTTTGCGCCCCGGGCATCTCCTGCCGCCAGCAGATCGAGCACACGACCGGCCGCCACGCGCAGCACCCGGCGGAGCTCCTTGCCGAGGCCCTCGCCCGCTGATCCGGTCGCCGGCCCCCTCACCCTGACCCTCTCCCCCGAGGCGGGGAAGAGGGAAGCGAGCGATGACCTGGATCCTCGGCCTCGCCGGCCTGCTGACCGGCGGCTTCGTCAAGGGCGCCATCGGCTTCGGCTTCCCGGCCGTCGCGACGCCCCTCCTCGCGCTGGCCACCGACGTCCGCACCGCGATCGTCGTCCTGCTGGTCCCGAACATCGTCATGGACGGGATCCAGGTCGTCCGCCGTCCGGGCGCCCTCGTCGCGGCGCGCCGGCACGCCCCGCTCATCCTGGCGGGCGTGGTGGGGACCGTCATCGGCACCCAGTTCCTGGCGTGGGTCTCGCCGCGCGGGCTGCTGGCCAGCCTCGGGAGCGTGATCCTCGTGCTGGTGGTCGTCTCGCTGGCCCGGCCGGCCTGGCAGCTCCCGCCCGGGTGGGAGCTGCCGGTGGCGCCGCTGGTGGGGCTGGCCGCGGGCGTGCTCGGCGGGCTCACCAACGTGCCGGGCCCGCCGATCCCGCTCTACTACCAGGCGCTCCGGCTGTCCAAGACCGAGTTCGTCCGCGCCGTGGCCCTGACGCTCCTCGTGCTCAAGATCGCCCAGCTCGGCGCGGTGTGGCAGGTGGGCTTGATGGAGTCGCGTCTGCTGGCGCCGTGCCTCGGCGCGACGGTGATCGCGCTCGGGGCCTTCCGGCTGGGGCTGTGGGTCCAGGACCGGGTGCCGGCCGCGGCCTTCAACCGGGCGGTGCTGCTCTTCCTCGGCGCCGTCAGCATCGCCATGCTCCTGCGCGCGCTCCGGGGCTGACGGGGATTGGATCTGCCGGATCACGGTGCAGATTGACATCTCCAGGCATACGCAATAGCATCAGGCGTATGCGCACAACGCTCGACATTCCCGAGTCGCTCATCGAGGAAGCCCGCCGTCTGCTCGGCTTCAAGTCAAAGACGGACACCATAGTCTTCTCCCTGCAGGAGCTCGTCCGCAGGAAACGCATCGAGGCGCTCAAGGAGTCCATGGGCTCGGTCCGCCTCGAGCTGAATCTTCCCGAATCCCGCCGCCGACCGCGTCGTAGGTGACCCTGGTCGACACGTCGGTCTGGATCAGGGCCTTCCGTGCCGGCGGAAGTCCCGAAGCCGTGCACCTCCGCTCGCTGCTCGACGCAGACGACGTGGTGCTTGCCGCGCCCGTTCGAATGGAGATCCTCCTGGGCGCGTCGTCACGGGACCGTATTCGGCTGCGTCGTCTCCTCTCCGCTCTTCCGTACTGGGTCCCGACGGAATCGACGTGGGGACTCGTGGACTCGTGGCTCGACCCGGTGGCCACGGCCGGAGAGCGATTCGGCGTCACGGATCTGCTGATCGGCGCGCTCGCTGCCGAGCGCACCGCCACGCTCTGGTCCCTGGATCGCGACTTCGAGCGCATGGCCCGGCTCGATCTCATCAGGCTTCATCGCGTCACCTGACGAGCGCGTCGCGAGAGGCAATGTCGTGCCGGGCGGATCGGGGATTGCCGGGCGTGCGCCGGGGGCGCTAAGATGGGCATCGCGATGGATTCCCTATCCGACATCTACTGGGAGCTGCAGGGTGCCGAGGATCCGGTCGGCCTCGAGGAGTTCGTCGGCCGGGCGGCTGGTGGCGCCTACGGGCCCGTCACCAAGGCCGAGCTGTGCGACTTCCTCCACGAGGTCGAGGCGCGCCTCGTCCACCAGATCGAGCGGGGAGAGGGCGGCGCTCACGACGAGGCGGCGCGCGACGAGCTGATCGACGAGACCCACGGCTGGATCGAGGACCTGATCACCCGGTTCTGCGAGGAATAGGGGGCCGACATGCGCGAGCGCCATCTGAGCCGGCGGGCGTTTCTGACACGAAGCGGGGCGATCACGCTGGGTCTCGCGGCCGGGCTGTCCGGCCGGCGGGCGGCCGCCCAGGGGAAGCCGGGCGGCACTCTCACCTTCGCGAGCGCGGCGCTGCCGCCGAACCTCGAGCCCCACATGCAGGGGCTCGACATCTGGCAGAAGCGAAAGCCCCTGATCTACGAGAACCTGGTCTGGATCGACCAGGCCCTCGAGCCGCAGCCCGAGCTGGCCGAGCGGTGGGAGCAGCGGTCGCCGACCGAGTACGTCTTCCACCTCCGGCGCGGCGTCCGCTTCCACGACGGCAAGGAGATGGATGCCGAGGACGTCAAGTACACGTACGACCGGGTCCGCGACCCGAAGGTCAGCCCGGGAGCGAACGACCTCCTGGCCATCAAGTCGATCGAGGTCGTCGACAAGTTGACCGTCCGGGTCACCCTCAACGGGCCCTTCGCGACGTTCCTCGTGAACGTCGCCGGCAAGTACAACGGCGTCATCCCCAAGGGCTCCGCCGGGGACGGCAAGGAGCTCCTGACCAAGGCGGTCGGGACCGGCCCGTTCACCGTCGAGGAGTTCGACCCGAGCCGGCGGCTCGCCCTCAAGAAGAACCCGAGCTACTGGGGCGCGCAGAAGCCGCTCCTCGACGGCATCGTGTTCCAGGCGATCCCGGACGAGTCGTCGATCGTGGCCGGGCTCCGGACGGGACAGGTCACGCTGGCCGAGTTCGCCTCCGCGCTGACCTTCCAGGTGGCCCGGGGGATCGGCAGCCTGGACGCGGTCCAGGCCCCCTCGACCCGGTGGGTGGTGCTCGACCTCGCCGGTGACCAGGAGCCCACGAGCAAGCCTGAGGTGCGGCAGGCCATCGCCCTCGCCCTCGACCGGCCCGCGATCCTCCAGATCGCCGGCTCCGGGCTGGGCCAGCGTCTCGGGGTCCTGCCGCCGGGCCTCAAGTACTGGGCGGTGCCGGCGGCGGAGCTGCCAAACCAGCAGCGCGACATCGCCCGGGCGAAGGCGCTCCTCCAGAAGGCGGGATACGCGGGCCGCGTCCCGGTGAAGATCCGGAACATCGTGGGGTACCCGGCGCTGGCCGCCGCCCTGCCGGTGATCGTGGACAACCTGCGCGAGGCCGGGATCGACGTCCAGGTGGAGACCGTGGACGGCGGGGTGTGGATCAAGGACTGGGTCGTCCCCCAGTCGCCCCCGACCATGAACGAGTGGGGCGGCTTCGTGGACCCCGACCAGGCCTTCCACCGCCACTTCCACTCGGCCCCGGGCGGGAAGGACTTCCGGCGCTGGAACAACAAGAAGGCCGACGAGCTGCTCGATGCGGGGCGGACGACTCTCGACCGCGGCCGGCGGAAGACGATCTACGACCAGGTCCAGCGGCTGGTGGCGGAGGACCCGATCACGATCCCGCTCTACTCCCCGGACCTCCTCTACGCGATGCAGAAGACCGTCAAGGGCTTTCAGCCCCATCCCACCGGGTTCTACTACGGGCTCCGCTTCGCCTGGGTTGAGCGCTGAAGTCTTTCGGGTGGGTCTCCTGGCCGTCGGGCTGACGGGCTTCATCCTGATCGTTCGCGCCGGGCGACGCTCGCGCCCGTTGTGAAGGTCATGGCTGTAATTGCCCGCGAGTGCGCGCCTATCTAGGCCAGCGACTCGCCGCGATGGGGCTCACCCTGCTCGGGGTGAGCCTCCTCGTCTTCAGCATGGTCCGCCTGATCCCGGGGACCGTGGTCGAGCAGCTCCTGGGGCAGGCGGCCATCGCCTCGCCGGAGGTGCTGGCGAGCTTCCGCCGCTTCTTCGGCCTCGACCGGCCGGTCCACGTCCAATACCTCGCCTGGCTGGGCGGCGTCTTGCGCGGCGACTTCGGCGTGTCCTGGCTGTCCGGCCGGCCGGTGCTGGGCCTCTTCCTCGAGCGGCTGCCCGTCTCGGCGGAGCTGGCGTTCCTGGCTGTCGGCTGGTCGCTCTGCCTCGGGCTCCCGCTGGGCACGGCGTCGGCGGTGTGGCGGGGCGGCCTCCGCGACGGGGCGATCCGGGTTCTCGCAACCCTGGGGCTGTCGCTTCCGGCCTTCTGGCAGGGGACGGTCCTGATCCTGCTGTTCTCGATCTACCTCGGCTGGATGCCGTCCCTCCAGTGGGTGCCGCTCCTCCGCGATCCCGGCGCCAACCTCGCGATCATGGCGCTGCCCGCCCTGACGCTGGGCACGGCGACGGCCGCCCTGATCACCCGGATGGCGCGCTCGTCCATGCTCGACGTCCTCGGCCGCGACTACGTCCGGACCGCCCGGGCCAAGGGGCTTCCCGAGGGTCGGGTCACCTTCCGCCACGCGCTCCGGAACGCGCTCATCCCCGTCGTCACGGTGGCCGGGGTCCAGCTCGGCTACATCGTCGGGGGCATCGTGGTCGTGGAGGACGTCTTCACCTTGCCCGGCGTCGGCCGCCTCCTCCTCGACGCCATCTTCCAGCGCGACTACCCGGTGGTGCAGGGCGTCATCCTCATCCTGGCCGCCGCCTTCATGCTCTTGAACCTGGTCGTCAACCTCCTGTACGCGGCACTGGACCCGAGGCTTCGTCGTGCCTGACCGTCGGGGCGTGCCGGGACGGTGGCGGCGGGCGGCTCGGAGCCGGCTCTTCCTGGCCGCCTGTGGAGCGCTGGCGGCCCTGATCGCGGCCGGCCTCCTGGCGGACTGGATCGCGCCGTATCCCCCGACCGCGGTGGACGCGCGCGGCATGTTCAGGGGGCCGAGCGCCACGCACCCCTTCGGCACCGATCGCTTCGGTCGCGACGTGCTCTCCCGGGTCCTCTTCGGCGTACGGGTCTCCCTCGGGATCGCCGGCGCGTCGATCGCGATGGCGGTGACGACCGGGAGCCTGCTCGGGCTCCTCGCCGGCGCGGGTCGGGGCGTGGACCAGCTCCTCGGCCGCGTCATGGACGTCTTCTTCGCGTTCCCGCCCATCCTCCTCGCGATCGGCATCGCCGCCGTCCTCGGGGCCGGCCCCGGCACCGCGGTCGTCGCCATCGCGGTGGTGTACGCGCCGTTCTTCTTCCGGGTCGTGCGGGGGAGCGTGCTGGCCGAGTCGGCGGAGGCCTACGTCGAGGCGGCGGAGGCGCTCGGCCTCGGGCGGGCGGCCATCCTCGTCCGTCACGTGCTGCCCAACGTGGTCTCGCCCATCGTGGTCCAGACGGCGGTCTGCCTCTCCTACGGCATCCTGATCGAGTCGGCCCTCTCCTACCTCGGGGTCGGCGTCCAGCCGCCGACGCCGTCGTGGGGGACGATCCTGAACGAGGGGAAGGAGTTCCTGGCGCTCGCCCCCTGGGTGTCGCTCTTCCCGGGCGGGGTCATCATGCTGAGCGTCCTGGCGTTCAACATCATCGGCGACGGCCTGCGGGACGCGCTCGACCCGCGCAGCGGCGTGCTCTAAGGAGCGTGTGAAGGACTGGGGTCCTCCGGCTCCCCCTCCTCCCCGGTGGGCCACCGGAGGGGTGGGACGTCGCGAGGGCCGCAGGCCCGAGCCGTCCCGGCGGTCCGGTCGGATGGAGGGGGGTTGGGGGGTGGGCGGGAGGTCCCGAACAATCACCACCGGAACAATCACCACCGGAGGGTGCGAGATGAGCTACGAACCGACGGAGACGATCGGTGGGCTGAGCGACGCGGAGATGCTCCGCTTCCTGCAGGAGCCGTGGAACGGGCGGATCGCCACGCTGGCGCCGGACGGCTGGCCCTACCTGACGCCGGTGTGGTACGAGTTCGACCCGGCGGCGCGGGCCTTCCTGATCGTGGGGCGGGAGAGCGCCGAGTGGGTGGGCCACATCCGGGCGGACCCCAGGGTCGCCTTCCACGTCGCGGACGATGTCCACGCCGAGCACACCCGGGTGCTCGTCCAGGCGCGCGCCGAGATCGTCGAGGGCCCGGTGCCGCCGTCCGCCAGCCCGCGCCTCGGGGAGCTGACGCGGCGGCTGTCCATCCGGTACCTGGGGCCGAGCGGCCCGGCCTACGCGGAGAAGACCTTCGGGCGGCCCCGCGTCCTCGTCCGCCTCGGCCCGACCCGCTGGCGCACCTGGACCGGGCGCGAGTGGCACCGGCGCTACCGTTGACAAGATCCGCCGGGGCAATGGAAGATCGCGGCGTCCCGAACCCTTTCACCAGGAGGCCGAGCATGACACGCACGAAGCGGATCCTGACCGGCGCGGTGACCGCGTGGGCCTTCCTCGCCCTGGCCGGGGTGGCGGGGGCCCAGGAGAAGAAGGTCGTCCGGATCTGGCACACGGAGACCGAGTCGCAGACGGTCGCGATGCTCAACCAGATCATCGCGGACTTCGAGAAGACGCGCCCCGACATCCAGGTGAAGGCCGAGGCTCTGGCCTGGGGCGATCTCGAGACGAAGCTCACGGCGGCGCTGGCCGCCGGCGCGCCCCCCGAGGCCTCCCACGGGCAGGCCATCACGTGCGCGTCGTTCGCGGCCAAGGGGCTGCTCCGGCCCGTGGACGACCTCGTCGACTCCCTGGGCAAGGACAACCTGATCGAGGGCTTCCGCAACCTGTGCCGCGTGGACGGCAAGTACTACGGCGTGGGGCACTCCGCCGCCGCCTCGGTGTTCGTCTACCGCAAGGACCTCCTGGCCCAGAAGGGCCTCAAACCGCCCCGGACCTGGGACGAGCTGATCCAGGCGGCCGAGACGCTGAAGGAGACGAAGGACGGCCAGGTGACGCGCTGGGGGCTCACGCTGTCCGGCCAGCCGCTGTTCGTCAACATCCAGGTGGGCGAGCTGCTCCGATCGAACGGCGGGCGGCTCTTCGACGCCGAGGGGCGGCCGACGCTCACCGAGAAGCCGGTCATCGAGCTGCTCGACTTCTACAAGCGGCTCAACGCCGTGCTCCCGCCCGGCTGGACGAGCCACAGCTACCTCGACACCTTCGCCAACCTGGCCAACGGCCGGGCTGCCATGCAGTACCAGGCGTACGGGCGGGGGACCGGGTACATCGAGAAGTACGCCGCCGCCGACATCGCCGACCCCGAGCACTTCGCGGTGACGGACAAGGTGGTCGGCCCGTCGGGCAAGATGTCGGTCGCCCAGATCGACTCCGAGCCGTGGATGGTCTTCAAGCAGGCGAAGCACCCCAACGAGGCGGTCGAGTTCCTGAAGTTCTTCTACAAGGAGGAGAACTACGTCCGCTACCTCCACACGGTGCCGATCCACCTCCTGCCCATGACCCGGTCGGTCTACCGGAGCCCGAAGTACCTGGACAACCCGACGATCAAGAAGTGGCGGTCCTGGGTGGACATGCAGGAGGCCTACTTCAAGGCGGACCGCGTGCGACCGGTGCTCGTGATGGAGTGGGACGACATGAAGAAGCCCTACCTCCTCGAGGTCATGGGCTCCGGCATCCTGGTCGACATGGTGCTCGACTCGGTCAAGGGGATGCCCTCGGCCGAGGCGGCCGCCAAGGCCCAGAAGCGGGTCGAAGACCTCCTGACCAGGGCCGGCTACCTCAAGAAGTAAGGCCGGTGCCGCCGCGGTGGAGGCTGTCCGGGTCGGCGCTCGGGCTCCTCGGGCTCGCCCCCGCGCTGCTCCTCATCGCGGCGCTCATCCTCTACCCGGTCGCCTACGCGGCCTGGCTGAGCCTCCACGACAAGCACTCCTTCTTCCCGACCGAGCAGTTCATCGGCCTCCGGAACTACTGGGACATCGCCCGGGACCAGGAGTTCTGGGACAGCACCTGGCGCGGCGTCGTCTACGCCGGCGGCACGACGGCGCTCCAGCTCGTCTTCGGCGTGGCGGCCGCGCTCGTCCTCCACCGGTCGTTCCGCGGCCGGACGGTGGTGCGCGCCCTCGTCCTGTTCCCGTACATGATCCCGACCATCGTGGCCGTCATCGTCTGGCGCTGGCTCCTCAACGACACCTACGGCGTCGTGGACTACCTGCTCGTCCGCTGGGGGCTGGTCCGGCAGCCGGTCGTGTGGCTCAGCGTGGACCACATCATGGCCTCGCTGATCGTCATGAGTGTCTGGCAGTTCGCCCCGTTCGTGGTCCTGAGCGTCCTGGCGCGGCTCCAGACCATCCCGCCGGAGCTGTACGAGGCGGCCCGGGTGGACGGGGCCTCCGCCTGGGGACGGTTTCGCCACGTCACGCTGCCGCAGATCCAGGCGGTGCTCTTCGTGGTGATCCTGCTGCGCGGGATCTGGATGTTCACGAAGTTCGACACCGTGTGGCTGTGGGGCGAGGGGGCGGGGGCCGGGCGGGAGATCCGGACGCTCCCGATCTACGCCTACATGCGGACCTTCACCTACTACCAGGCCGGCTTCGGGTCGGCGCTGGCGGTGATCATGTTTCTCATGCTCCTATGTGCAACCGCCCTGTATTTCAGGCTCTTCTGGCGCGAGGAGGAGGCGTGAGACTGGCCCGGCGGCAGGGCGGATGAGGCGCCACCCGCGGTCGAGCGCGATCCGGGCGGGCCGAGCCATGGGGCGTGTCCTGCTCTACGCGGCGGCGCTCGGGCTGGCGGCCCAGGCCATCCTGCCCCTCCTGTGGATGCTGTCCACCTCGCTCAAACCGCCGCGCGAGGTCTTCGCCGTGCCGCCGACGTTCGTCCCGGCCGCCCCCACGCTGGCGAACTTCGTCCGTCTCGCCCGCGAGACGGCCTTCCTCACCTACTTCGCCAACAGCGTGCTGGTGGCCGGGCTCACCGTCCTCCTGACGATGGCGGTGGGCGCCGTCGGCGCCTACAGCCTCACCCGCTTCCGCTTCCCGGGCCGCGAGGCCTTCGCCCGGCTGATCCTCTGCACCTACATGTTCGCGCCCATCATGATCGTTATCCCGATCTACATCCTGGCCCGGCGGCTCGGCCTGGTGAACACGCACGCCGCGCTCGTCCTCTCCTACGCCTCGTTCTGCCTGCCGTTCTCGCTGTGGCTCCTGCGCGCCTTCTTCCGGTCGATCCCGCTCGAGCTGGAGGAGGCGGCGCTCGTCGACGGGGCCAGCCGGGGGCGGGCGGTGGTCCACGTCGTCGTCCCCCTCGCGCTGCCGGGGGTCATCGCGACGTCGATCTTCACGTTCACGCTGGCCTGGAACGACTACATCTTCACCCGCATCCTGGTCGCCTCGGACGAGCTGAAGACGCTGCCGGTGGGCGTGCAGGACCTCTTCTCGGCGGCGGTGGTCGACTGGGGGCTCATCATGGCGGCCGGGATGCTGATCACCATCCCCGCCCTCGCGTTCTTCATGGCGGTCCAGCGCCACCTGGTCGAAGGGTGGGGGAGCGGAGGACTCAAAGGATGACGATCCAGTTCGGCTGGTCGCTGCAGGGCCGGGGTCTCCTGGCCGGCCGGGAGGCCATCACCACGCTGGCGAAGCGGGCCGACGCCCTCGGCTACGACTCGGTCTGGGTCACCGACCGCCTGGTCATCCCGACCGCGGGCACGACCGCGTACCCGTACTCGGCCACCGGCGGTTTCCCCATCGGCCCCGACGAGCCCTGGCTCGAGGCGCTGACCGCCGTGACCTACCTGGCCACGGTCACCGAGCGCATCCGGGTGGGGACGAGCGTGCTGGTGATTCCCTACCGGAACCCGATCCACACCGCGCGGGCGCTGGCCACGGCGGACTACCTCTCCGGCGGCCGCGTGATCCTCGGCGCCGGCATCGGCTGGTGGCGCGAGGAGTTCGCGGCGGTCGGCGCGTCCTTCGAGGATCGGGCCGCGCGGACGGTCGAGGCACTCCGGCTGATGAAGCGGATCTGGACCGAGCCCCGGGTGACCGTGGCCGGCGCCGGGGAGGTGGGCGGCCTCCGACCCCAGCCGGTCCAGCGGCCGCACCTGCCGATCTGGATCGGCGGCCACAGCGACGCGGCGCTCCGGCGGGTGGTGGCGGTGGCCGACGGCTGGCACCCGCTGGGTCTCCGGCCGCCGGTCGCGCTGCACCCGCCAGAGCTGGCCGCGCGGGTACGCCGGCTCGGCGAGCTGGCCGTCGCGGCCGGCCGCGATCCGGCGTCGATCACGGTCGCCTTCAAGGCCCCGGTCCGGTTCGACGACACCGCCGGCCCGGGCCGCTCCCCGCTGGCCGGGTCGCCGGCCCGGATCGTGGAAGACCTCGAGGCGTACGTGGCGGCCGGCGTCCGGCACTTCGTGCTCGACTTCTCGGTGACGACGCTCCCCGAGATGCTCGGCGTGCTCGATCGCTTCGCCGAGGACGTTCGACCCCGTCTCGTGGGCTCACGGTGAGAGCGCCAGAGGCCGACGGCGGCTCAGCGGCGCCCGGGGGTCAGGCCTTTCATTCTTTACATTCCTTGCGCGGTCCCGGCGGGGAGCCGGAGACTGTCACGAATGAAAGGCCCGACCCCACGCCGGGGCGATAGCCGGCCGCGATCGCGGCGACGCTGGAGCGCGGGGTGAGGACCGTGACGATCGCCTCACCGGGGCAGTCCCGGGGCGGTCCATATCCAGCGGGTGACCAGGGCCGGAGGGTGCCCTGCCACACCAGGAGTGGATCGGCGGCGCCGGGCAGCGCGACGATCACGCCGTCCGGCAGCGTGCCGAGCGTGGCGCGGAACGTGTGCTGCCGGCCGTCGGAGCCGAGCCGATCCCGGTGGAGCTCCCGGTCGATGGCGGCGATCGGAGCGCCGGGATGGAGACCCCGATCGGGGTTCCCGGTGAGCCAGGCGGCCTTGAACCGGCGGTAGTCGGCCCGGCGGCACTCGCCGCACGGGCGGTGTCCAGCGGCCAGCGCGGTGGCCTCGTCCAGGAAGAAGAGCTCGGTGTACCGCCCGGGCGTCATCACGGCCCGCCGGCGCCCGCGGAAATCCAGCCGACACGTCACCCAGGCGCGATAGCCGGCGGCGACCCGGCGGACGATGCGGCGGGACGCATCGTGGAGCCGCCCCCGGTTCCCCATGAGCGTGCCGCGGGTGGAGACGGCGAGAAGGTCCCCGAAGGGGTCCCCGCGGTTCTGCAGCGGGGTCAGGCCTTTCATTCTTTACATTTCTTGCGCGGTCCCGGCGGGGAGCCGAAGACTGTTAAGAATGAAAGGCCTGACCCCACTTACCAGATCTCGGCGGGGATCGGGAGGCTCCGGAGGTCGGCCTCGGTGAGCGGCGCGTTTGGCGTGATGCCCACGCCGCCGAGGAGGGCGTGGATCTGGCGGACGTGCTGGGCGGCGTGCCAGGTCGTGCGCTCCAGCAGGTCGTGCCCGCTCTGCGGGCCGTAGTAGGTCTCGACGAGGCCCTCCCACGCCCCGGGCCGGGCGAACCACTCGGCGAGTCGGCGGCGGACCGTCTTGCCGTAGGCCGCCACGGCGGGTCCGTCGGCCACCTCGGGCGGCGCCGCCTCGTCGAGCCACGCCTTCGGCAGGCGCCGCGCCGCCATGGCCTCGGGGAAGGCGAGCGCCAGCCGGAACACGTGGTAGCCGAGCTGCCGGATCGAGCGGTCACGGCCCGGGTGGGCCAGCTCCAAGTGCTCGGGCGGGACCTGGCGCATCGCCTGCGCGGCCAGGTCGAGGATCCGATCCAGGCGCCGGGCCAGCTCCGGCGGCGCCAGGCGGTCCGCCGCCTCGTACGGCATCCCGACCAGCGCCGCGAGCGCCTTCGGGTTCCAGCCATGGACAACGCGATCGCCAATGACGGTCGCCGGCGGCCCCGGTACGCCGAGACGGGCCAGCTCCGCGCGCGCCGCGGGCCGCGCCTCGACGTCGATCGCCTCGAACGGCACGTTCCACGACGCGAGCAACTCTCGCGTCTTGGCGCAGGAGCTTCAGCCGGGGCGGAGGTACACGGTGACCATGCGCTTCACCTCTTCCGGTTCAGTGGGCGGGGCCGATGAGCGTCGCAATCTTCATCTCGGTCGTGACGCGCTCGGCCTACGGCCTCGCGTCCGTCCCGACCTCTGGTCGTCGTTCGGACGGCCCTCGGCCTTTGGGGTCGTCGCCGATCCTCGGCGTACTCGGAGTACGCCTGCGGTCGGCGACTCCCTGCGTCCTAGCGCTGCTCGCTCCTCGACCCCGCCCCGAGAACTTGACTCACCTTGACTGGAGTCTAGACCAGGCTAGCGCCGAGCTCAACGCGTTGCGCGGCGGCGGGCGCACTTGGGTCGCCGGCGCGGGGGGATCGAGGCCTCCCCGACGGGGGCGGTCGCGCCGGACGCGGTTTCCCACGCCGCCGGGTCCTGGCGGAAGTAGTCGCTCAGGATGTCGTACAGCGCCCGGTGGCTCCGGCGGAGCGCGACGGGGATCCCGAAGAAGGCCTCGGCGGCGACGGCGAGGAACTCGACCCGGTTCGTCAGCGCGTACGGGCTGAGGACCGACTGCCCGCGCAGCAAACGCTTCTCCTCGCGCGGCCACAGTCGGTCCCAGGCCGCCCTCCGGGCCGAGCCAAAGCCGACCGGGATCCCGTCCGCCTCGCCGTCCCCCATGTCCAGGAGGTGCGTGAACTCGTGGATCCCCACGTGGTAGCCGCCGGCGCGATTCTCGAAGCTCGCCTGAAGGCTCGGCGCCGACATCACCACGATGCCCCACGGGTGAGCCTGTCCCGCCAGCTCGGGGGCGTCGAAGCCGTACTCCTCGTCGAAGTCCTTCGGGTAGAGGAGGACTTCCGACAGGCGGGTCCACGCGGACCCCGGCCAGCCCGCCGTGAGGGTCACGGCCGACGCGGCGACCAGAACCCGCAGCTCCTCGGTCACGTCGATCTCGATCCCCCCCGGACGAGGTCGGGGAAGAGGTTTTGCGAAATGGGCGCCGCTCCCGGATGGGAGGGTCAGGCGCCGAGGGCGGGGACGGCAGCGAGCTGGCGGTGGACGAGGCGGGCGTAGAGGCCGCCGCGCTCCAGGAGCTCGGCGTGGCGGCCGATCTCCGCCACCCGGCCCTCGTCCAGCACCACGATCCGGTCGGCGTCGCGGACGGTCGACAGCCGGTGGGCGATCACGAGCGTCGTCCGCCCGCGGGAGAGCCGGTCCAGCGCGTCGTGCACCGCCTGCTCGTTGACCGCGTCGAGGTGCGAGGTGGCCTCGTCGAGCAGCAGCACCGGCGCGTCCTTGAGGAAGGCCCGGGCGATCGCCACCCGCTGGCGCTGGCCGCCCGAGAGCTGGGCACCCCGCTCGCCCACCAGGGTGTCGAGGCCGTCGGGCAGCGAGGCCACCAGCTCGCCGAGCGCGGCCTGCTCGACGGCCGCCTGGAGGTCCGCCGGCGTGGCGTCGGGCCGGGCCAGCAGCACGTTGGCCCGCAGCGTGTCGTTGAAGAGGTAGGTGTCCTGGGCGACGAGCGCGATCCGGCGGCGGAGGTCGTCGAGCCGGTACTCGCGGAGGTCGTGGCCGAGGAGCCGCAGGCTCCCCGCGTCGGGGTCCCAGAAGCGGAGGAGCAGGTGGGCGACCGTCGTCTTCCCCGCGCCCGAGGGGCCCACCAGCGCGATCCGGCTGCCGCGGGTGACCCCGAACGAGACGCCGGCCAGGGCCGGCCGCCGCCGGCCGGGGTAAGTGAAGGTGACCTCGGCCAGCTCGAGGGCGAGCGGCGAGCGCGGCGCGCTGGCGGGCACCCCGGGGCCATCCCGGACGGGCACCGGCTCCGCGTGCACCACGTGGAGCCGCCGGGTGGCGGCGAAGGTGTCGGCGAGCTGGCGTCCGACCTGGGCGACCTCCCAGACCGGGACGAACGCGGAGAGGGCGAGGAGGGTCAGCAGCGGGAGCGCGCCGGGGTCGAGCGCGCCCCCCGCCGCGAGCGCGGCGCCCGTGCCGGCGACGGCGAGCCCGCCGAGCGCCGTCACCGCGTCCTGGATCGCGCCCTCGCGCGTCACGTCGCGGAGGAACGGCATCCGCGCCTCGAAGTAGCCGCGGGCGCGCGCCGCGAACTCCTCGCCGCGGCGCCGGACCTGCTGGAAGGCCAGGATCTCCCCCAGCCCCTGGATCGTGTCGACGGCGTGGGCGTTCAGCTCGCCCGACGCCTCCCGCGCCCGGGCGCCCAGCCGGTCGATCCGCCGCCGGCGGAGGACGGGCGTGAGCGCGGCGTAGGCGAGGAACGGCAGGAGGACCGCGGCGATCTCCCAGCGGTGGGCGAGGAGCGTTCCGATGACCACGGCCGGGACGAGGACCGCGACGGCCACCGGCGTGATTGTGTGGGCGAAGAAGTACTCGATCAGCTCGACGTCGTGGGTGGCCATGCCGACGAGGTCGCCGCTCCGCCGGCGGGTCAGGTACGCCGGCGCCAGCGCCTCGAGCTTCCGGAAGAGCCGGATCCGCATGTCGAGGAGGAGCCGGTAGGCGATGTCGTGGGCGAGCCAGGACTCGAGCCAGTGAAGGATGCCCGCCAGCGGGGCGACCGCGCCGAGGAGGAGGAGCCAGCGTCCGAACGGCTCCCCGCGGGCGAGGGCGCGGACCGTGAGGGCGCTCGCGACGCCCACCCCGATCAGCGCGGCCACGCGGGCCACGCCGAGGCCGAACGTCAGGCCGAGGCGGAGCCGGTGGCCCCGGCTCAGGCCGAGCAGGACGCGGATGACCCCGCCCCAGCCGAGCCCCTCCGCCCGGAGGACGGCCTCGTCGCGCTCGGCGGGCTCCGGCCCCTCGTCGGGCGGGCTCGTCGGGCGTGACGGCCGGCCCCGGTCCCGCCGCGACGGGGGCGCCGGAGCCCGGCTCCGCGACCTGGCCCGCCATCAGCCGGTAGTACGCGCCCCCGCGCGCCAGGAGCGCCGTGTGACGCCCGCTCTCCACGACGCGGCCTCGGTCGAGGACCAGGATCCGGTCGGCGCCGATCACGCTCGAGAGCCGGTGGGCGCAGATCAGCGTGGTCCGGCCCTCCATCAGGCGGTCGAGCGCCGCCTGGATGGCGGCCTCGCTCTCCGCGTCGACGGACGAGAGCGCCTCGTCGAGGACGAGGATCGGCGCGTCACGGAGGAGCGCGCGGGCGATGGCGACGCGCTGGCGCTGGCCGCCGGAGAGCCGCACGCCCCGCTCGCCGACGACGGTCGCGTAGCCGTGGGGGAGCCGCTCGATGAACGCGTGGGCGCTGGCCGCGCGCGCGGCGGCCTCCAGCTCGGCCGGCGTGGCGTCCGGCTTGCCCATCCGGAGGTTGTCCTCGACGGTGCCGTGGAAGAGGTAGGTGTCCTGACTCACCACGGCGATCCGGCTGCGGAGCGGGTCGAGGCCGAGCTCGCGCACGTCGCGCCCGCCGACCCGCACGTGGCCGCCCTGCGGATCGTAGAAGCGCAGGAGGAGCTTCAGCACCGTCGACTTCCCCGATCCGCTCGGCCCCACGATCGCGACGCGCTCCCCGGCGCCGACCGTGAAGCTCAGCCCCTCGTGGGCCGGCCGCCGGCCCCCGGGATAGGCGAACGCGACGTTCTCGAACGCGATCGTGGGCGGCAGCGCGGCGGCATCCACGGGCGGGCCGACGGGATCGCGGACCAGCGGCTCCGCCGACAGCACCTGGGTGATGCCCTCCGCCGCCGCCAGGCCGAGCATGCCCTGGTGGAGCAGGACGCGCAGCTCGCGGAGTGGGCGGAAGACCTCGATCCCGAGCATGAGGACGACCAGCAGCGCCGGGAGCGTCATGTCGCCGGCGCGGACCCGGTAGGCGCCGAGGGCGAGGGCCGCGGCCGCCCCCACGGCCATCCCGGCGTCGGTGAGGCCGCGGGCGAGGGTGTTGGTGCCGAGGACGCCCATGGTCCGGCGAAACAGCTCCCCGCCCTCGCGCTCGAGCCGCGCCGCCCGGGCGCCGCCCTGGCCGAAGGCCTTGAGCGTGGCCAGGCCCTGGAGCGCGTCGAGCAGCTCCGCCGCGTAGGCGCCGTAGGCCCGTTGCCGCTCCCGGCTCCGCCGGCTGTCGAGCCGGTGCCAGGCGGAGGGCGCGACGAGCGTGACGATGGCCGCGAGCAGGAAGACGACCGCGACGGGCCGGTCGATCACCGCCACCAGGCCGAAGATGAGGAAGGGCGTGGCGGCCGTCACCAGGAGCTGCGGCAGATACTGGCCGAAGTAGATCTCGAGCTGCTGCACGCCCTCGACCAGCGACACCATGACGTCCCCGGTCCGCTCCCGGACGAAGTGGGCGGGCCCGAGGCGGGTGACGTGATCGTAGAGGGTCTCGCGGAGGCGCGCCTGGACGCGGGCCGCCGTGTGGTGGGCGAGCATGGCCCGCGCGTACTCGAGGCCGGCCCGGACGGCGACGAGGCCCGCCACCAGCGCGACCGGGAGAACGAGGGCGCCGAGCGGGGCGCCGATCAGGACCCGGGCCAGCAGCCAGCCGAGGAGCGCCAGCCGGGCGGTGCCGGCGGCGACGGCCAGGATCCCGAGGACGGCGGCAGCGACGATGCGGAGCCGCAGCCCCTCGGTGAAGCACCAGAGCCGTCGGTCGAAATACACCCCGTCAGCCGAGGACGAAGGCAGGCGAAGTCCACTGGACCCGCACTAGCTTCCCTGAAGTGCCAGTGTTATTCCAGATGGGTCAGCTCCTCGGGGGGCGGGGCCGAGGAGCGAGCAGCGCCCACAGGCCGAAGGCCGTCCAATGGACGCAGGGAGTCGCCGACCGCAGGCGTACTCCTAGTACGCCGAGGATCGGCGACGACCGAGGACGACGCGATGCGACGCTCATCGGCCCCGCCCACTAGGCGAAGCTGCCCCAGGCGTACTCGTAGGCCCCGCGGATCTCGCGGCCGCGCTCCAGCCGGTCGACCGCGAACGCGGCGAGCGGGCTCGGCTCGAACGGCTCGCCGGCCACCACGCGGGCCAGGGCCCGGCCCATCGACGGCCCGAACTTGAACCCCTTGCCGTTGCCGCCGGTGAGGACGTAGAGGCCGGCAACCCCGGGCACCGGGCCGGCGAGCGCGTGGCCGTCGGGTGTCCGCGAGTCGAGCCCGACCCAGGTCGACCCCGGACTGGCGCCTTCGAGGGCGGGGATGCGGGGCAGGAGGCGCGCCGCGCCCGCCACCAGCTCCTCGCGGGTCGGCGGCGTGAATCCGGCCTTGCCGTGGAACGGCTCGCCCCGGAAGCCGATCGAGTCCTCATAGCCGGCGCCGACCACCAGCGCATCGCCGATCTCGCCGCGGTACCACTGCTCGAGCGGGTGGTCGATCACGCACATCGGGAACCTCGCGGGCGGCGCCCAGTGGAAGAGCCCGGCGCCGATCGGCATCGGGAAGACCGGCAGGTCCACGCCGACCTGGGCGGCCAGCTCGCGGGTGCCGGCGCCCGCCGCCAGCACGACCGCCGGCGCCGCGATCTCCTCGGCACCGGCCCGCACCCCGGTGATCCGCGCGCCGGCGGCGAGGAGCCGGACGGGGCCGGTCTCGACGAGGACCTGGCCGCCGCGCCGGCGGACACCCGCCAGCAGGCTCCCGATCGAATCCGAGGGGTCGGCGTAGCCGCTGTCCGGCTCGTAGGCGGCGGCGCCGACGTCGGCCGTCTCCATGAACGGCTGGAGCTCGCGGAGCCCCGCCCCGTCGACGACCGACGTCTTCACCCCCAGCCCGGTCATGATCTCGACGTTCTTCTCGAGGGCCGGCACCAGCGCCGGCGGCACGATGAAGAGAAAGCCCACTCGGCGGAAGCCGCTGTCGCCGCCGACCACGTCGGCCCAGGCGGCGTGCATCCGCCAGCTCTCGATCGCGAAGTGCGCCTCGTCCGGGTTGGCGTAGTGGCAGCGGATGTAGCCCGCGGTCCGGCCCGACGCGCCGGCGGCGGGGAGCGACTGCTCCACGACGACGGCCCGCAGCCCGGCCGCCGCCGCGAAGAAGGCGGTGCTGGCGCCGGCGATCCCGGCGCCGACGACGACCACGTCGGCTGTCTGAGCCATGCTGGGTGCCTCCCCGGTGAAGTGCCGGCGCACCGCGTCGCGGCACGCCCGCTGGCTATCATACGCGAGCGTCGCTCTCGGCGCCGGCTCGGCTGGACCGGCCTGCGGCTCAGCCAGCCTTGACAGGGACCCCGTGCCCTTCGTATGGTTCCGGTAGTCGTCCGCTACCCCGATTCCTTCCCGGCCGGCGTCGCCGTCAAGCCGTCAGGGCGTCCTCACGGGCCCGGCGTCAACTCGAGACGTGCCCGGTGTGAGCCCGGCGCGATCTCCGCGCGATGGAGGCGGCGGCGACCGGTCGGGCGGTCGCAAACCGAACAACGATCAGGAGGGCCACCGAATGGCGACCTGGACGCCGGACCCGACGTTCTATCCCTCGCCGCGCATGGCCATGAAGGCCCCGCCCGAGAAGCTCGCCTACGTGGCGGAGTTCGATCCCGAGCGCAAGCGCCCGGACCGCCTGGCGGTCGTCGACGTGGACCCGGGCTCGTCCACGTACGCGAAGATCGTCGGCCGGGTGCAGGTGTCGACCGTCGGCGACGAGTTCCACCACTTCGGCTGGAACGCCTGCAGCTCCTCCCTGTGCCCCAACGCCCCGCATCCCCACCTCGAGCGCCGGTACCTGATCGTGCCCGGCCTGCGCTCCTCCAACATCCACGTCTTCGACACCCAGCCCGACCCCCGGCAGCCCAAGCTGATCCGGACGATCGACGCCCGGGAGGTCGCGGAGCGCGCCGGCTACTCCCGGCCCCACACCGTGCACTGCGGGCCGGAAGGCATCTACATGAACGCCCTCGGCGACGCCGATGGGAAGGCGCCCGGCGGCGTGTTCCTCATGGACCACGACACCTTCGACGTGCTCGGGCGCTGGGAGGTCGACCGCGGCCCGCAGCGGTTCGCCTACGACGCGGCGTGGCACCTCGGCTACGACACCCTGGTGACCAGCGAGTGGGGCACGCCCGACATGTTCGAGAACGGGCTCGTGCCCGAGCTGCTGCTCGGCAGCAAGTACGGCCGCCGGCTGCACTTCTGGGACCTGCACAAGCGCAAGCACCTCCAGGAGATCGACTTCGGCCCGGACTACCAGCTCGTCTTCGAGCTGCGGCCGGCCCACGATCCCACCAAGGCGTATGGCTTCGTCAACAGCGTGATCTGCCTGAAGGACCTCTCGGCGTCGATCTGGACCTGGTACCGGGACGGCGAGAAGTGGGCGGTCAAGAAGATCATCGACATCCCGGCCGAGCCGGCCGACCCGGACCAGCTCCCGCCGGCGATCAAGGGCTTCAAGGCGGTCCCGCCCCTGGTCACCGACATCGACCTGTCGGTGGACGACCGGTACCTCTACGTCTCCTGCTGGGGCACCGGCGACCTGCAGCAGTACGACGTCTCGGATCCGTTCAAGCCGAAGCTCACCGGGAAGATCCGGATCGGGGGGATCGTCGCCCGCGCGGCGCATCCCAGCGGGGGCGGCCCGCTCAACGGCGGGCCACAGATGGTGGAGGTCAGCCGCGACGGCCGGCGGGTGTACTTCACGAACTCGCTCTACGGCGCGATCGACCCCCAGTTCTACCCGGACGGGGTGAAGGGCTGGATGGTCAAGCTCGACGCCAAGCCCGAGGGGGGCATCGAGCTGGACAGGAAGTTCTTCCTCCAGTGGACCGACGGGTACCGGCCGCACCAGGTCCGGCTGCAGGGCGGGGACGCCTCGTCGGATTCGTTCTGCTATCCGTGACGCGGCGCTGACCGCGGGGGGCCCGGCTCGCGCCGGGTCCCCCACGGCCTCCGGGTCCAGGCCGTGAGTGACCTGGGGCCCTGGCTGGGCCTGGCGGGGCTCGGCATGTTCCACGGGCTGAACCCCGCCATGGGCTGGCTGTTCGCGGTCGCCCTCGGCCTGCACCGGCGGAGCCGCCGCATCGTCCTACTGGCGCTGCTCCCGATCGCGCTCGGCCACGCGGTGGCGGTTGCCCTCGTCACGCTGGCCGTGGTCGCGCTCGGCCTGGTGGTCGACCAGCGGGTGGTGCGCGGCGCCGCCGGGGTCGTGCTGATCGGCTGGGCGGTCTATCACGCCCTCTACGGCTCGCGGCACCGCGTGCGGGTCGGCATGCGGACCGGCCTGGCGGGCCTCGCGCTCTGGTCGTTCCTGATGGCGACGGCCCACGGCGCCGGGCTGATGCTGCTGCCGATCCTCCTCCCGCTCCATCGGGCCGCGTCGCCGGGCCACCACGCGATGGCCGGCGGTCCACTGGCCGTCTCGCTGGCCGCCGTCGCCGTGCACACGCTCGCGATGCTGGCGACGACCGGCGCGATCGCCATCGTGGTCTACGAGTGGGTCGGCCTCGCCTTCCTGCGCCGCGGCTGGATCAACCTCGATCTCCTCTGGACGCTGGCCCTCGTGGCCACCGGCGTGATCCTGCTCCTCACGGCCATCAACTGAAACTAGGGGATGGGGCGCAGGCGGAGCAGGCGGCCGGGGTCCTCGGCGACGAGCAGGCTCCCGTCGGGCAGCGCGGCGACCGCCGCCGGCCGCACGAGGCCCTCCACGAAGGACTCCACCGCGCCATCCACGCCGACCCGCAGGATGCGTCCGCCGAGCGGGTCCAGCCCGTACAGCTCGCCGGCCGGCCCCGCGGCCACCACCCGGGCGCCCAGTCGCCGGATTACCCGGCCGAGGGTTCCGTCCGGCCGGAGGCGATCGACGACGCCCGTCGAGGTGCTGAGGACGAGGTCGCCGGTCGGCAGCCCGAGGAGCGCGACGTAGCCCTCGAGCTGCGCGCCGCGCTGCCGGATCACCCGCGTCGGAAAGACGGGGTTGGCGAGCTCGAGGTTGCGGGGTAGCGGGAGGTCCTCGTCGACCCGCAGGCGATAGAGGACCGGCCCGACGTAGCCGTCCGACTCGCCGAACATCTCCCGCAGCCAGTTGGTCCCGGCGTCGGCGACCAGGCTCCGGCCGGCGAAGTCGAGGACGACCAGACGGCCCTCGGCGTCGAAGCAGACGGCCCGGGTATCGGCGAGGCGGTTCAGTCCGCGCGCGTACTGGACGACGGCGCCGTCGGGCGCGACCCGGAGGACACGGCGGCCGGACTGCTCGGCGACGTAGAGGTGCCCCGTCCGCGGATCGCGAGCCAGGCTCCCGACCCGAACAGGGGTCTCGCCCGCGAACGGGATGGAGATGGACGGCAGCGCGGCGAGGTCGAGCGGTCCCGGGTTGGTCAGGGGCACCCGCACGAGAGCGCCGGCGCCGCCCGCCGGATCCGCCTGGGTCAGCAGCCAGACGCTGTCCCCCGAGTTGACCGCGAGATCCTGGGGCAGCCGGAAGCCGCGCGCCACCAGTTCGAGCTGGTAGCCCGACGGCATGCGGAGCGCCCGCGCCGAGCGGAGGGACGCGCCGCTCCAGTCCTGGGCCTGCACGGCGACCGGCAGGAGCAGGAGCCAGAGCGCGAGGTGGCGAGCCATCGGCGTCAATCGGGCCGGGGGGGAGCTGCGCGCTCCATCCGAATCGCCGCAGCGCCTCGGGCGTACCGCCCTCGGGACGCCGCGTCCCTCCGGAGGCCCGGCCCCCCTCCGGGTGTTCCCGTGCTCGCGGTTCACGGTCATTCCGTTACGGCCTCTCGACGCGCGGACTCCGGCGCACCACGTAGCGACACGGCCGGTCGGGCAGCGGCTCCCGCTCCACGGTGAAGCGGTAGCGGGGGCTCAGCGCCTCGCCCCAGGCCCGCTGCCGCTCCATCCAGCCGAGGCACGGCGGGTACTGCCCGGGCGCCAGCTGCGCGTAGCCGCTCCGCTCCGCGATCCCCTCGCCGAAGCACCGCGCGTTCTCGAGAACGAGGGTCTCGTCGTCCACCACCGTCAGCGTCCGCTCCGCCCGATCGATGCCGCCGAAGAGATACCAGGCCAGCCGGTACCACTCGGCGACCTCGGCGATCGTGTCGAGCGCCTGCAGGCCGGCGACCTGCTTGAACTCGCGCAGCTCGATGCGGGCCAGGCTGGCCAGGGCCCGCTCGTTGAGGCGCATCGCCTCCTCGAGGCCGACGCGCCCCCGGGTCTTGAGGAACCACTGGCCGTCGTGCCGGCGCCAGCAGCCGGAGATCAGGTCGACCAGCGTGTCGGCGTCGAGCCCGAACGGGTAGCGCCGTTGCTCAGACATCGCTGGCGTGACCTCGGAGTGATTGAATCAATCCTGGCGGCCTCGTTCCCACTCCTCGCTGGCTTCTCGCTATTCTCTCGCGTCAGGCCTCGCAGCCGTGGCGTTCCGCTCCGAGCCGCGGCGAAGCCGCGGCTCCGACCCCCCCCTTCCCCCAGCCAAAGGCCGAAGGCCGTCGAAAAGTCGGGGAGGGGGGCTGGGGGGGAGGAGGGAGGCCCCGAAGATCTCAGCGCGGGACGGCCGGCGTCACGACGATGTCGGTCGGGCCGCCGCGGAGGAACGCCTCGACGTTCTCGACGGCCCGGTGGAGACCGGCCTCGATCACCTCGCGGGTCATCCCGGCGTTGTGCGGCGTGAGCACGACGTTGGGGAGAGCGAGGAGGGGATCGCCGGCCACGACCGGCTCCTCGTGGAAGACGTCGAGCCCCGCGCCCGCCAGCCGGCCGTCGCGCAGGGCCGCGACGAGCGCATCCCTCTCGACGAGGCCGCCCCGGGCCGTGTTGACGAGGAACGCCGTCGGCTTCATGAGCGCCAGGCGTTCGGTGCCGAGGAACCACCGCGTCTCCGCGGCCAGCCGGAGGTGGAGGCTCACCACGTCCGACTCGCGGAGGAGCGTCTCCAGGCCGACCGACCGGGCCCCGGCCGCCGCGACGCGCGCGTCGTCCCGGCGGAGGGTCCAGGCCAGGAGGCTCATGCCGAGGCCCCGGCCGAGGGCCGCCACCCGGCTGCCGATGGCGCCGAAGCCGATCAGCCCGAGCGTCTTGCCCCGGGCCTGGACGAGGAGGCCGCGCGGCCACTGCCCGGCCCGGGTCTCGCGGTCGAGCGCCGGGATCCGCCGCATGACGGCGAGCATGAGCGCGATGGCGTGCTCGGCGACGGCATCGGCGTTGACGCCCGGCGTGTTGGTGACCATGACGCCGCGCTGCCGGCACGCCTCGAGGTCCACGTTGTCCACGCCGGTGCCCCAGATCGAGATCAGCCGGAGCCGCGCCGCGCTCTCGAGGACCCGGTCGGTGAAGTGGGCATGGGCGCGGATGTTGACGACCACCTCGGCGTCGCCGATCCGACGGATCAGCTCCGCCTCCTGGTCGGCGCCGCGCTCGGTGTGGATGGTCACGTCGCCAAGGGCCCGGAGGCGCGCCTCCGCGCTGGACCCGCTCAGCGCGGGCGGAAAATCGTCCGGAACGACGATCCGAATGGTTCCGCTTCCTCTTCTCCCTCTCCCCCTTCGAAGGGGGAGAGGGTAGGGGTGAGGGGGTGCCTACGGCGACTCTGCGTCGAAGATCGCCTGCGCGGCCGCCAGCGCTTCCCCGGTGTCCGCCTTGTAGCCGAGGTCGCGGAGGGCCATCCCGAGGGCTGAGAGCGTCGGCAGCACGTAGAGCGGGCTCGCGGTCATGCCCATCGTCCCGACCCGCAGCGCGCCCTGACGCATCGGGTCGGTCCCGATGCCGGTCGAGATCAGGATGCCGTAGGCGTCACGCATCCGCCGGGTCACCGCGCCCGCCGCGATCCCCGGGGGCGTGCGGAAGCAGGAGACCGTGTCGGAGGCGAGCGTGGGCTCGCCGAACAGATCGAGCTTGAGCCCGGCCAGCCCGGCGCGGAACGCCTTGCCGGCGATCCGGTGGCGCCGGATCCGGTGCGGCAGCCCCTCCTCGATGATCATCCGGGTCGCCTCCCGGAGCGCCTGGGTCAGGTGGGTCGGGATGGAGATCGGCTGGTTCCGGCGCGCGCCTTCCTTCACGCCCCCGCCGCGCCCGGCCGGCACCCACTGCTGCTTCCACCGGACCAGGTCGTAGGCGTAGGTGGTCGGCTTCCGCGTCCGCCGCTCCATCGACTCGAAGGCGCGGGGCGAGACCGAGACGACGGCCAGGCCGAGCGGCATGGCCAGACACTTCTGGGAGCCGGTCATGTTCACGTCGACGCCCCAGGCGTCCGTCTGGACGTCGAGCCCCGCCAGCGAGGAGACGGTGTCGAGCAGGTAGAGCGCGCCGTGGCGCCGGGCGATGTCGCCGACCTCCCCCGCCGGGTACGTGACCCCGGTGGACGTCTCGTTGTGGACGAGCGTCAGGAGCTTGGGCCGGGTCTGGGCCACCGTCCGCTCGAGCCCCGCCAGGTCGAGCGTCCGGCCCCACTCGACCTCGACCGGGGTGACCGCCGCCCCGGCCCGCTCCATGATCTCCCGCATGAGCTGGCCGAAGACGCCCGCCACCACCACCACGACCCGGTCGCCCGGCTCGACTAGCGAGCTGGTCGCCGCCTCGAGCCCGGTCCGTCCCGAGCCGGGCATCACGAGCACCTCGCCGGTCGTCTGGAACACCTGGCGGAGGTCGAGGCAGGCCGGCTCGAGGATCTCCTCGTCGAACGGCGGCTCGTACTGGATCATGGCCGGCTGTGCCATCGCGCGGATCACTCGCCAGGGCACCTCGGTGGGCCCGGGGATCATGAGAATGGGGCGGTCGAGGCCTCGCATCCAGTGCTGCTGACTCACACGCGTCTCCTTGTCATGAGGGAACAGCTCGAGCGCGACGCGTTCCATTCTATGCCACGGTCCGGGCCTTTGCCACCGGCCCCGGTCGATCGGGCCCGGTCCGCTCGATCAGGCGCTCGTGTCGCGGGTGTCGCCGACTGCCCGGCCCGTCATCAGCTCCCGCACCTCCTGGAGGAGGGCGTCCCGGCTGTAGGCGCCCTTGCCGAGGACGTGGGCGACCTGCCCCTGGAGTCGCTGGCAATCCTCGGGCGTGAGGTCGCGCGCAGTCAACACGACGACGGGAATGGCGCGGCCGTCGGGGGTGGCGCGCAGCTCGCGGAGGAACTCGAAGCCGTCCATGACCGGCATCGTGAGGTCGAGGAGGATGAGGGCGGGGCGGCGGCGGGCGATCTCGGCGAGGGCGGCGCGGCCGTGCTCGGCCTCGAGGACGGCGAGGCCGTCCTTCTCCAGCGAGCGGCGGAGCATGTCCCGCATGGCGGGGTCGTCGTCGACGACGAGGACGGGGTCGGTCGAGGCGCCGGGGCGGAAGCGCTTGACGACGTCGAGCAGGCGGGCGCGATCGACGGGCTTGGTGAGGTACTCGACGGCGCCGAGGGCGAAGCCCATCTCCTTGTCGTCGAGGATGGTGACCATGACGACGGGGATGGCGGCGAGCTCGGGGTCGGCCTTGAGGGCGGTGAGGACGGCCCAGCCGTCCATGCCGGGCATCATGACGTCGAGGGTGATGGCGGCGGGGCGGAGGGCGCGGGCGAGGGTGAGGCCGTCGGGGCCGGAGGGGGCGGTGCGGACGGCGAAGCCCTCCTTGGTTAGGAAGCGCTGCATGAGGTCGAGGACGGCCGGGTCGTCGTCGATGACCAGGACGGTGGGGCCGGTGGGGGCCGGCGCCGCCGTCGCGACGGGGGGCACCGCGGCGGCGGTGGCTGGCGCCACGGGCTCGGCGGCGTCGGCGGCGGGGGCCTCGACCTCGGCGGGAAGGGTGACGGTGAAGGTGGAGCCCCGGCCGGGGGCGCTCTCGACGGTGACGTCGCCGCCCATCATTCGGCAGAAGCGGCGGCTGATGGCGAGGCCGAGGCCGGTGCCCCCGTAGGCGCGGGTGATGGAGACGTCGGCCTGGGAGAACGGCTGGAAGAGCTTACCCACCTGCGCGGCCGTCATGCCGATGCCGGTGTCGCTGACGCGGAAGGTGAGCCAGTCGCGGCCGCCCTCGGCGTGGCGGCGGACCTCGAGGCGGATCAGGCCGTGGTCGGTGAACTTGGCGGCGTTCGAGAGCAGGTTGAAGAGGGTCTGGCGGATCTTGGTGAGGTCGGCCCGCATGGCGCCGGCGGCCGCGGCGCCGGCGACCTCCAGGCGGTTGCCGCGCCGGTTGACCAGGGGCCGAACGGTGGCGGCCACGTCGTCGAGCACGGTGGCGACCTCGAAGGTCTCGAGGTAGAGGGTCATCTTGCCGGCCTCGATCTTGGACAGATCGAGAATGTCGTTGATGAGGGTCAGGAGATGTTTGCCGGCCGACCGGATCTTCTGGAGGTCGGGGCCGAGGTCGGGCATCCCGTCGCCCGCGGTGGCGGCCTCGGGGCCGCCCGGCGCCGGCGCCTCGGGCGCCTCGGGGGATTCGACCTCTTCCAGGAGCATCTCGCTGTAGCCGATGATGGCGTTCATCGGCGTGCGCAGCTCGTGGGACATGTTGGCCAGGAAGGCGCTCTTGGCCTGGTTGGCGGCGTCGGCGACGGCGCGGGCCTTCCCGGCCTCGGCGACGGCCTCGGCCAGCTCCGCCGTCCGCTGCGCGACCAGGCGCTCGAGGTTCTGGTTCAGCTCCGCCAGCCGGTGCTCCCGGGCCGCGATCTCCGTCGTCATGGTCTGGAACGAGCGCGCCAGACGCCCGATCTCGTCGTCCCGCGCGGCGACGTCGGCCAGCGCGTCCGCCTCGAAGCGCCCGGCCTCGACCGCGGCGGAGGCGATCGTGAGGCGCCCGACCGGCTCGCTCAGGCGGCGAGCCACCAGGAACACCAGCCCGGCCATGAGCCCGAGCGCGGCGGCGCCGATGGCCAGGGAGCGGGTCGCCAGTGCGGTGACGGGCTCCAGGATGAGGGCCTCCGGGACGTCGAGGACGACCTTGAAGCCCGTCAGCGGCGCCGAGGCCCAGTACAGCCGCTGGCGCACTCCCTGGGTGGTGACCCGCGCCGTTCCCGCCGGCGCCGCGGCCACGAGCCGCCCCTCGGGCAGGCTCCGGAGATCTGCCCCCGCCGCGCCCTTCCGCAGCATCAGGGTCTCGTCCGGGTGCGTGATCAGCCGCCCGCCGCGGCTGACGAGATAGGCGTACTCGTCCTCCCCCCGCCGGCCGCCGCCCTGGCGGCGGAGATGGAGCTGGTTCACCAGCGTGCGGAGCTGATCCAGCGCCACGTCGGCGCCCGCCACGCCGATCACGCCCCCGTAGTCGTCGAAGATCGGCACGCTCACGCTGATCATGGTGATGTCGGAGCTGCCCTCGTCGTGATACGGCTCGGTGACGTGGAGCTGGCCGGTCCGCTTGGGTCCGCCGTACCAGTCCCACTTCGGGTCGTGGTAGTCGTAACCGACCGGAACCGCGTCAGGCCAGCTCTTGCGATCGACCCCCGGCACCGCGTCGGGGTCGGTCCACTGCTTGTACTCGAAGGCGACGTAGAGGCCGTAGATCTCGGGCGGCGCCTCGCGGAGGAGGCCGGCCAGATAGGGCACGGTCCCGCGGTCGGGCGCCGCACCGAGGGTCCGCTGGCGCGCGGCGATGCTGTAGGGGAACACCGCCACCCGACCGGCGAAGTCGTCCATGTCGGCGGCGGCGGCCAGCACCTGCTTCCGGGCTTCGCCGTCGGTCTGCGTCTCCAGGGCCCGGCGGCTGGTCGTGTAGTCGAGCCAGGCCGTCGCCGCCAGCACCGTGCAGGTGAAGGCGCCGATGTACAGGACCAACCGCTGGGTGATCGTCTTCGGCGCCAGGCGCGACAGTCTCATGCCGGACATTCCCGGGAAGCTTCGCACGATCGGCGCGACCGTGTCACGCTCTGCCGCCGGCCTGCTCGGCGAACGCGGCGATCTGCTCCGGCAGGCCGAACACCCGCACGCGGTCGCCCGGTCGAAGGATGGCGTCGGGCGACGGGTTGACGATCAGGTCCCCGGCGTCGGCGCGGCGGATCGCCACGACGGTCACCCCGAACCGCTCGCGGATCCGGGCGCCGCGCAGCGACTGATCGACGATCTCCCCCGTGCCCAGCGTTACTTCCCGCACCTCGGGGAGCCGGTCCCGGTCGCCGGCGCTCCGGGTGCTCCGGCGTCTCCATCGCCTGGTGGAACCGGTCCAGGTAGGCGAGGACCCGATCCCCGGGGAGCGCCAGGTGGGCCAGGGCGTGGCGGATCAGGGCGGCCGCGCCTTCCAGCTCGGGCCGGATCACCTGAACCGCGCCCTCCCGCTCGAGCGCCTCGGCGCCCCCCCGGTCGTGCGCCCGGGCGAGGATGGGCAGGCGGGGGCCGAGGGCCCGCAGGTGCCGGACGACCAGGTGGGCGCGGTCGAGCTCGGGGACGGTGACCACCGCCAGCCGCGCGCGCTCGGCCCCCGCCGCCTGGAGGAGCGCCCGCTGGGCGCCGTCGCCGAACAGGCACGGCACCCCGCGGGTCCTCAGCCCTTTCACGATGTCGGGGTCGGTCTCGATGGCGAGGTAGCGGAGGCCGAAGGTCTCGAGCGCCTCGCCCACCGCGCTGCCGACGCGGCCGAAGCCGACGATGACCACGTGATCGCGCAGGAGCTCGGGGGCCGGGCTCTCGGCCGCCAGCCGCCGCTCGTCGGCGGCCAGGCGGGCCCGGCCGATCCAGGTCGGCGCGACGCGCACCAGGGCGGCGTTGATCAGGATGGTCAGCAGCGAGGCGGCCAGGGTGGCCGTGTAGACGTCGTGACCGACGTGACCGGCGGTGCGCGCGGCCTGCACCAGGATGAAGGAGAACTCGCCGATCTGCGTGAGGCCCACGCCGACGAGCAGGGCGGTCCAGATCGGGTAGCCGAAGAGGAGGACCACCGCCGTCCAGATGACCAGCTTCCCGACGACGACGAGGCCGACGATCGCGCCCAGCAGGGGCAGGTGGTCGAACACCGTGCGGGGATCGATGAGGGCGCCGATGGTGACGAAGAACAGCGCGACGAAGGTGTCCCGCAGCGGCAGGAGCCGCGCCAGCGTCTCGTGGGCGTAGTCCGACTCGTTGATGATGAGCCCGGCCAGGAAGGCGCCGAGCGCCAGCGACAGCCCCAGGGCCTGACTGAGAGCGGCCGTCCCGATGACCACGGCCAGCGCCACCAGCAGGAACAGCTCCTGGTTGCGGGTCCGAGCCACCCGCGTCAGCAGGGGAGGCACGAGCTTCGTGGCCAGGTACCCGAAGGGCACCAGGACGACCAGCGCCTTGCCGACGGCGGTCCCGATCGCCAGCAGCCGGCCGGGCTCGAGCGTCCCCAGCGCCGGGACGAGGACCGTGAGCACGACGACCGCCAGGTCCTCGACCAGCGAGATCCCGACCATGACGCGGCCGTGCTGCGAGTGGAGCTCCCCGCGGTCGAGGAGGAGGCGGCCCAGGACCATGGTGCTGGCCACCGAGGCCAGGAGCCCGATGACGACCCCCTGGAGCACGCTCCAGCCCATCGCCCGCCCGACGGCCAGCGACAGCCCGACGGACAGCACGATCCCCAGCGGGCCGCCGAGCAGCGCCACCCAGCGGACCCGCATCAGGTCGCGCAGCGAGAACTCGATGCCGATGGAGAACATGAGCAGGACCACGCCGATCTCGGCGAACAGCTCGAAGGTGTGGACGTCGGAGACCGCGGGGCCGGGCGTGAGGGGGCTGATGAGGATGCCGCCCACCACGTAGCCGAGGATCAGCGGCTGGCGGAGCCACCAGGCGAGCCCGCCGCCGAGCAGGGCGGCCAGGAACACGTAGGCCAGGTCGTGGAAGAAGTCGGGATTGGCGATCATCCGCGTCCGGCGGGGCCCGGGCGACGGAGCCCCACTCGAATCCGATCATAGCGGTCCGGCCCCCCGCCGGTCCACCGCTGACCACCCTCGGTGCTGGCGCGGGCGAACGAGATCATCCAGTAGCCGCCCCCGCCGAGCCACTTGGTCGGACCGCGTTAGACGCTTGACTCCTCGCGACTCGAGGAACACCCTTCGGACCATCCGAACCCGACTCACGGTCGCGCAGGGGCAACAGGAGGGCGCCGCATGGGACCGATTCGCCCGCGGTTGTCCCGCGGCCGCCCAGCGTAGAATCCCGGCCATCCGGAGGTGTCCGCCATGGTGCGCCTGACTGTTGTCCTGTTCGTCCTCGCTTTCCTCTCTGGGCCGCTCGCTGCCGACCCGCGGTCGCCACGGAAGCTCGTCCGCATCGGCATGCTCGAGAGGACGTCGCCGGTAACCAATGCGGCCAACCTCGAGAGCTTCCGACAAGGCCTGCGGGCGTTGGGCTACGTCGAGGGGAAGAACCTCGTCATCGAGTACCGATCAGCCGATGGCCACGACGAGCGTTTTCCGGGCCTGGCCGCTGAGCTGGTTGGGCGGAAGGTGGACCTGATCCTGACCAGAGGGACGCCAGCCGCCCTGGCCGCCAAGAATGCGACAGGAACGATCCCGGTGGTCATCACGGGGGTTGGCGATCCTGTGGGGCAGGGCGTCGTCGCCAGCCTCGCACATCCGGGCGGGAATGTCACCGGCCTGAGCGCCATCGTTACCGAGATATACCCGAAACGGGTCCAGATGCTCAGGGAGCTGGTTCCAAGAGCCGCACGAATCGCGGCCCTCTTCAATCTGGGTAACCCAGCTCTCCCGCCTCAGTGGAAAGAGGTCGAGATGGCGGCGCGATCCCTCGGTATCCAGCCCCAGCTTCTCGACGTGCGAACGGCTGATGATCTGGGGCCTGCGTTCGACACCGCAGTCAGGCACCATGCCGACGCGCTCATCGTGGGGCTGGACACTCTCACGCAAGCGAACCAGCAGCTCATTGTTGACCTTGCCGCCCGGCACCGGCTGCCCGCGATGTACGCCTCTACGGAGTTTGTCGGAGGATTGATCGCCTACGGAGTGAACTACCCTGACATGTATCGTCGCGCCGCCACCTTCGCGGACAAGATCCTCAAGGGCGCCAAGCCCGCTAGCCTTCCTGTCGAACAGCCCACGAAGTTCGAGCTGGTCATCAACGTCAAGGCCGCGAAGGCGCTGGGGCTCACGATCCCACAGTTGGTGCTGCTGCGGGCGGATGAGGTCATCGAGTGATCGGGCGCGCTGTCAGACTCGGAAGGTGCGCCTCCTGCATTCTCCACCCGAATAGGGACACTACCCATCGCCATCCTCGGCCTCGACCCACCCGAGACCCGAGCGACGGGAGGGCACCCACCCACTAATCTCGCGAACCCGCTGTCCCGTTCTTGTTGACAGGCTCCGGAGGGCGGGGCGGGTGAGGTGATACGCGACGTCGGTCACGATCACGCCGCGCCGGAACAGCAGGGAGCCCTTGATCAGGAGCGCGGTCTGGTTGTGCAGGAGGTGCTGCCACCAGCGGGCCGGCACGAACTCCGGCAGGATGATGGTGACGAGCAGATCGGGCGCCTCCCGCTGGATGTCGTCGAGGTACTCGAGAAAGGCCGAGACCACCGAGCGGTAGGGTGACCGGAGCACCACCAGGGGAACCCCGCTCGCCCACTTGGCCCAGCGGTCTTCCAGGCGCCGCCGGGCGTCCGGGTCGGTCTCGACGTACACCCCGCGCGCGCTCGCGGAGATGGTCCGCGCGTAGCGGATGGCCCCGAGCACGCCTCGATGGATGTCGCCGACCAGGACGAGGACGAGGTGGTCCGGCGGCGGCGGGTCGTCGAGATCCAGCCCGTTGACCGAGAGCTGGCCCGCGACGTCCGCGTAGTGGCGGTGGATGGCCCGGAGCCCGAGCACCAGGCCGGGGATCAACAGGATGATGAGCCAGGCGCCGTGGGTGAACTTCGTGGTGGCGATGACGAGCGTGACGACGCCGGTCACCAGGGCGCCGGTGCCGTTCAGGGTGGCCCGCAGAGGCCACCGGGGCCCGCGCTCCCGCCACCAGAAGCGCACCATGCCGGCCTGCGACAGCGTGAACGAGACGAAGACGCCCACCGCGTAGAGGGGGATCAGGGCGTGCGTCTCGGCCCGGAACACGACGAGCAGGAGCGCGCTCAGCAGCGCCAGGATGAGGATGCCGTTCGAGAACGCGAGCCGGTCCCCCCGGTTGGCGAGCTGCCGCGGCATGAACCGATCGCGGGCCATGAAGGACGACAGCCGCGGAAAGTCGGCGAAGCTGGTGTTCGCCGCCAGGACCAGGATCAGCATCGTCAGCGCCTGCACGGCGTAGTACAGGAGGCTGTGGTCGCCGAAGACCCGGCGGGCCAACTGCGAGTTGATCGTCTCCTGCGCGGTGGGGACCAGGCCGAAGGCGTTGGCCAGGATGGTGATGCCGACGAAGAGGGTGATGAGGACAACGCCGAGCAGGACCAGGACCTGCCGGGCATTGCGCGCCTCCGGGGGCCGGAAGGCCGGCACGCCGTTCGACACCGCCTCGATGCCGGTGAGCGCCACGCACCCCGAGGCGAAGGCCCGGAGCGCGAGGAACAGCGTCAGCGCCTCGGTCCCCGCCCCGGCCGGCGGCGGGGGCGCGGCGCCGCCCGGGGCGCCGCCCCCGCCGAGCCAGACGGCGGCGCCCCAGCCGATCATCACCAGGTAGGCCGCGATGAACGCAAAGGTCGGGATCGCGAACAGGCGGCCCGACTCCCGGACGCCGCGCAGGTTGGCGAGGGTGATGCCGATCACGCCGAGAATGCACAGCTCGACCCGGTAGGGATACAGCGGGGGCGCCGCGGAGGTGACCGCCGCGATGCCCGCGGCCACGCTCACGGAGACCGTCAGGACGTAGTCGGTCAGCAGGGCGGCGCCCGCGACGAGGCTCGGGTAGGTCCCCAGGTTCTCCCGGCTCACGATGTACGCGCCGCCCGCGCTCGGATACGCCAGGATCGTCTGGCGGTAGGAGCCGACGACGATGGCCAGGAGGGCCGCGATGCCCAGCGAGATCGGCACCGAGGTGTGCAGCGCGCCCGTCCCGGCCAGGACCAGGATCAGGAAGATCTCCTCCGTCGCGTACGCGCTGGAGGAGAGCGCGTCCGACGCGAAGACGGCGAGACCGGTGGCGCGGCCGAGACGCTCGTGGCGCTCGAGCGAGGTCGGGATGGGGCGGCCGAGGAGATTTCGCTTCAGGCGCAGCAGCCACATGAGAGACGCGCTACCCGATTTCGGGGACGATCGGCGGTCGGTGTCGAGGCATCACGCTGCCAGGCGCGCGTCGCGCGGCCCCGGCGAGCCCGATGCTACGCGCGGGCGCAAGCCCGGGCAAGCAAAATTCCCTCCGGCGATCTTTATGGCTTCTTTACATCGCCCGTGGCTCCTCGTGGAGTGCCGGAGATCCCGATCGGATAGACTAGGAGCGTGTCGGAGGTCGGTAAGGTGCGGCTTGCCGTGCTCGGCCTGGAGCAGCGTCCGAGCGCCGGCTTCGCCGGCGCAACCGAGGGGGGGAATCGGGGGGGTCTTCCGAGACCCCCCCGAAGGACCTCCCGCCCGTGAGCGAGCGCCGGCCCGATCCCGAGGAGTTGCTGGCGCGCGCGCGCGACGAGGAGGCGCGACGCGCCCGCGGCCGGCTCAAGGTGTTCTTCGGGGCGGCGGCCGGGGTCGGCAAGACGTACGCCATGCTCGAGGCAGCGCGCGCCCGGCGGGCCGACGGCGTGGACGTCGTGGCTGGCTGGGTCGAGACCCACGGCCGGTCCGAGACGGCCGCCCTGCTGGATGGCCTGGAGCGGCTACCGCCGCGGCTCGCGCCGTACCGCGGGACGAACCTGCCCGAGTTCGACCTCGACGCCGCCCTCGCCCGGCGGCCCACGCTCCTGCTGGTTGACGAGCTGGCCCACACGAATGCCCCCGGCTCGCGGCACGCCAAGCGCTGGCAGGACGTGAAGGAGTTGCTGCAGGCGGGCATCGACGTCTACACCACCGTGAACGTGCAGCACCTCGAGAGCCTGAATGACGTGGTGGCGCAGATCACCGGGGTGATCGTCCAGGAGACCATCCCCGACTCGATCCTCGAGGAGGCCGACGAGGTCGAGCTGGTCGACCTGCCCTCGGACGACCTGCTCCAGCGGCTCCGGGAGGGCAAGGTCTACCTGCCCGAGCAGGCCGGGCGCGCCGTCGAGAACTTCTTCCGGAAGGGGAACCTGACCGCGCTCCGCGAGCTGGCTCTCCGGCGGACCGCCGACCGGGTCGATGCCCAGATGCAGGACTACCGGCGCGATCACGCCATTCCCCAGACCTGGCCCGTCGCCGAGCGGATCCTCGTCTGCGTCAGCCCGAGCCCCTTCTCGGCGCGGCTGGTCCGGGCGGCGCGGCGCATGGCGAGCGGGCTCCGGGCGGAGTGGATGGCGGTGTACGTCGAGACGCCGGCGGCCCTCCGGCTGCCCCAGGCCGACCGCGACCGGGTCAACGAGACGCTGCGGCTCGCCGAGCAGCTCGGCGCCGAGACCGTGACCCTGAGCGGCCAGCGGATCGGCGAGGAGCTGCTGCGCTACGCGCGGGCCCGCAACGTCAGCAAGATCGTCGTCGGCAAGCCCGGCGGGTCCCGTTGGCGGGAGCTCCTGTCGCGCTCCGTCGTGGACGAGCTGGTCCGGGGCAGCGGCGACGTTGACGTCTACGTGATCACCGGCGAGCGCGAGCGGGCCCCGGCGCCGTCCCGGCCCACCGTGGAGCGGGTCCCGGCGCCGGGGGCGTACGGCTGGAGCCTGGCGGCGGTGGCCCTGGCCACCGGGGTCGCCTGGCTCATGTTCCCGCACTTCGCCCTGGCCAACCTCATCATGGTCTACCTGCTGGCGGTCGTGGTGGTCGCGATCCGGTTCGGCCGGGGCCCCTCGATCCTGGCGGCCGTGCTGAGCGTGGGGGCGTTCGACTTCTTCTTCGTCCCGCCGTACCTGACCTTCGCCGTCACGGACACCCAGTACCTGATCACCTTCGGCGTGATGCTCGCCGTGGCGATCGCGCTCGGCACGCTCGCGGTGCGGGTCCGGCAGCAGGCGGAATCGGCGCGCCATCGGGAGCGGCGGACGGCGGCCCTCTACGCCATGAGCCGGGAGCTGGCGAGCGTCCCGGGCCTGGACGCGCTGGCCGGCATCGCCCGGCGCCACGTCGGCGAGCTGTTCGGCGGCCGGGTGGTCGTGCTCCTGCCCGACGCGTCGGGTCGGCTGGTCGAGGTGGGCGGCCCCCCGTCGTACTCGCTCGACGGGAACGAGGAGGCCGTGGGCCGGTGGGTGTACGAGCACCGCCAGATGGCAGGGCTCGGTACGGCCACGCTGCCGGGCGCCCGGGCGCTCTACCTGCCGCTCGTCGCCTCCCGCGGCGCCCTCGGCGTCCTCGGCTTCCAGCCCGCCGATCCCCGCGCGTTCACGGCGCCGGAGCCGATGCACCTGCTGGAAGCCCTGGGCGACCAGACCGCGCTCGCGCTGGAGCGCGCCAAGCTGGCCGACGAGGCCCGGCAGGCCCAGGTCCAGGTGGAGACCGAGCGGCTGCGGAACACCCTCCTGAGCTCCGTCTCGCACGACCTGCGGACGCCGCTGGCGGCGATCACGGGGGCGGCGAGCAGCCTGGTGGCGGGCGGCGAGCGCCTCGACGCCGCGACGCGTCGCGAGCTGAGCCAGAGCATCCAGGAGGAAGGGGAGCGCCTCAGCCGGCTCGTCCACAACCTGCTCGACATGACGCGCCTGGAGGCCGGCCAGGTCGCGCTGAACCGGGAATGGCAGTCGCTCGAGGAGATCGTCGGCGCGGCGCTCGGCCGGCTCGAGACCCGGCGGGTCAGCGCCCGGCTGCCGGCCGACCTGCCGCTGATTCCGCTGGACGGCATGCTGGTCGAGCAGCTCTTCGTGAACCTGCTCGACAACGCCCTCAAGTACACGCCGGCCGGGTCGCCCATCGAGATCGTCGCCGAGGCCGGCAGCGGCGTGGTGACGGTCGAGGTGGCGGACCGGGGCCCCGGCTTCGCGCCCGGCGACGACCAGCGCGTGTTCGAGAAGTTCTACCGCGGCCGGGAGAAGGCCGGGCGGAGCGGCGTGGGCCTCGGGCTCGCCATCTGCCGGGCGATCGTCGAGGCCCACGGGGGCCGGATCTGGGCGGAGAACCGCCCGGGCGGCGGGGCGGTGATCCGGTTCACACTGCCCGTCCCCGGCGCACCGCCGGAGATCGCGCCGCCCGACTTCCCGCCGTCCGACCTCCCGCACGAAAGTGGCTGAGATGAACGTGAGGGGGGCTGCGCCCCCCTCCCGGACCTCCCCCCGGAGCGGAGGCGCGGGCGAAGCCCGCGCCAGGAGTGGAACACCACGGCCGCGAGGCTTGGAGGCCGCGCGTTGCGAGAAACCAGCGAGGGGCCGGACAACCGGCCGCCAATTCCTTGACGGGCGCTGAGACCGGATCCCCGAGCGCCGCCGACGGGTCCGTCGTGCTCGTCATCGAGGACGAGCCCGCCATCCTGCGCTTCCTGCGGGCGTCCCTGGTCGCGCAGGGGTTCCGGCTCGTCGAGGCGACCTCCGGGGACGAGGGGCTGAGGCAGGCGGCCACCCGGCAGCCCGACATCGTCGTGCTCGACCTCGGGCTGCCCGACGTGGACGGGCTGGAGGTTATCCGCCGCCTGCGGGAGTGGACGGCGGTCCCCATCATCGTCCTGTCGGCGCGCGGCCAGGAGAGCGACAAGATCGCCGCGCTCGACGCTGGCGCCGACGACTACGTGAGCAAGCCCTTCGGGGTGGGGGAGCTGCTGGCGCGGATGCGGGTGGCACTCCGGCACGCCGCGCGGGGGCCGCACGACGCCGCCAACCCGGTCTTCGCCCTCGGCGAGCTGCAGGTGGACCTGGCCCGCCGGCGGGTCTCCGTGCGCGGCGCCGAGATCCACCTCACGCCGATCGAGTACCGCCTGCTCACGACCCTCGTCCGCCACGCCGGCCGGGTCGTGACCCATCGCCAGCTCCTGCGTGAGGTCTGGGGGCAGCCCTACTCCGAGCAGACGCACTACCTGCGCGTCTTCATGGGCGCCCTCCGCCGCAAGCTGGAGGCCGACCCCGCCCGCCCCCGCTACCTCCGGACGGAGCCGGGCGTAGGCTACCGCCTCGCCGACGAGTGAGGACGGGGCCGATGAGCGTCGCATCGCGTCGTCGTTCGGACGGCCTTCGGCCTTTGGGGTCGTCGCCGATCCTCGGCGTACTCGGAGTACGCCTGCGGTCGGCGACTCCCTGCGTCCGTGGAGGTCGGGGGGCGCTGCTCGCTCCTCGGCCCCGCCCGGACTTGGCTAGCGCGGGGCGTACATGATGACGAGGACGCCGATGAGGCAGATCGCCCCGCCGAGGAGGTCGTAGCGGTCGGGACCGATCCCGTCGGCCGCCCAGCCCCAGAGGAGGGCGAGCACGACGAACCACCCGCCGTAGGCCGCGTAGACGCGCCCGAAGTGGGCCGGCTGGTAGGTCGGCACGATGCCGTAGGCGAAGAGGACCAGCGCGCCCAGGAGGCCCTGCGACCAGTGGGCGCCGGCGCGCCACCAGCGCCACACGAGGTACCCGCCGCCGATCTCGCACACCCCCGCCAGCAGGAACAGCGCCGACGACGTCAGGATCCCCCCCGGGGTCAGGCCTTTCATTCTATACATTCCTGTCGAGTCGCCACCGGCCCCCGGGCCGACGGGTGAGATTGATAAGAATGAAAGGCCTGACCCCTTCCTACGGCCGCGCGCGGCGGCGCGGGCGGCTACCAGGTCACGGACTTCCTGGAGCAGCGCCTCGCGGGTGTGGACCTTTCTGGAGGACCTGGTCGACGTGACCCCGGAGCCGCGCCGGTCCTCGGCGGTGAGGTCGCGGGCGGTGAGGACGACGACGGGGATGGCCCGGCCGTCGGGGGTGGCGCGCAGCTCGCGAAGGAACTCGAAGCCGTCCATGACCGGCATCATGAGGTCGAGGAGGACGAGGGCGGGGCGGCGGCGAGCGATCTCGGCGAGGGCGGCGCGACCGTGCTCGGCCTCGACGACGGCGAGGCCGTCCTTCTCCAGCGAGCGGCGGAGCATCTCCCGCATGGTGGGGTCGTCGTCGACGACGAGGACGGGGTCGGCGGAGGCGCCGGGGCGGAAGCGCTTGACGACGTCGAGCAGGCGGGCGCGATCGACGGGCTTGGTGAGGTACTCGACGGCGCCGAGGGCGAAGCCCATCTCCTTGTCGTCGAGGATGGTGACCATGACGACGGGGATGGCGGCGAGCTCGGGGTCGGCCTTGAGGGCGGTGAGGACGGCCCAGCCGTCCATGCCGGGCATCATGACGTCGAGGGTGATGGCGGCGGGGCGGAGGGCGCGGGCGAGGGCGAGGCCGTCGGGGCCGGAGGGGGCGGTGCGGACGGCGAAGCCCTCCTTGGTCAGGAAGCGCTGCATGAGGTCGAGGACGGCGGGGTCGTCGTCGATGACCAGGACGGTGGGGCCGGTGGGCGCCGGCACTGCCGTCGCGCCCGGCGCCGGCGCGGCGGCGGCGGGCGCGGCCTCGGCGGCGGCGACCTCGACCTCGGCGGGCAGGGTGATGGTGAAGGTGGAGCCCTGGCCGTGGGCGCTCTCGACGGTGACGTCGCCGCCCATCATCCGGCAGAAGTGGCGGCTGATGGCCAGACCAAGGCCGGTGCCGCCGTACTGGCGGGCGGTGGAGGTCTCGGCCTGGCTGAAGGCCTGGAAGAGCTTGCCGAGCTGCGCGGGGGTCATGCCGATGCCGGTGTCGCTGACGCGGAAGGTGAGCCAGTCGCGGCCGCCCTCGGCGTGGCGGCGGGCCTCGAGGCGGATCAGGCCGTGGTCGGTGAACTTGGCGGCGTTCGAGAGCAGGTTGAAGAGGGTCTGGCGGACCTTGGTGAGGTCGGCCCGCATCGTCCCTCCGCCGGCCGCGCCGATCAGCTCCAGGCGGTTGCCGCGCCGCTCGATCAGGGGCTGGACGGTGGCAGCCACGTCGTCGAGCACGCCGGCGACCTCGAAGGTCTCCAGGTGGAGGGTCATCTTGCCGGCCTCGACCTTGGAGAGATCGAGGACGTCGTTGATGAGGGCCAGGAGGTGCTTGGCGGCGCCGCGGATCTTGTTCAGGTCGGCGACGAAGTGGCTCACGTCGGGGGCGGGCGCGGGGGCGCCCGGCGCCGGCGCCGGGTCGGGATTCTCGAGCTCTTCCAGGAGGATCTCGCTGTAGCCGATGATGGCGTTCATCGGCGTGCGCAGCTCGTGGGACATGTTGGCCAGGAAGGCGCTCTTGGCCTGGTTGGCGGCGTCGGCGTGACCGCGGGCCTCCTCGGCTTCGGCGGCGGTGTGCTCGAGCCGCTCGTTGGAGTCGCGGAGCGCGTCCTCGGCGTGCCGGCGGGCGTTGGTGACCGAGCTGACGATGAGCGCCAGCGTCACGAAGATGAGCAGCTCCGCGACGTCGGTCAGGCCGAGGTCGAGCGTGTAGTACGGCTGGAAGAAGTAGTAGTCGGCCAGCAGCACGGCGAGGACGGTCGTCACCAGGCTCGGACCCAGGCCGCCGTACCAGGCGGTGATCACGATCGCCCCGAAAAAGAAGATGAGCGGGTCCGTGCGGAGGGCCGACCACAGGAGCCACGTCAGCCCGAACGCGGCCCCGACGGACGCCAGCGCGACCGCGTACGCGAGGAGCGTGGAGCGGCGGGGCGCCGCCATGCCCGGGCCCGGGGCCGCCGCCGTCAGCCCACGACGGGCTGCAGCTTGCGCTGCCGGCCGATGAGGTACAGGTTGCGCGCGTACACGATCAGGCCGGCGGCCTGGCCCAGCACGAACACCGGGTCCCGCCGGTGGATCGCGTAGGCCAGCAGGATCAGGCCGCCGACGACGCTGAAGTACCAGAAGAAGACGGGCACCACGCTCTGCCGGCGTCGCTCGGAGGCGATCCACTGGACGAGGAAGCGGGCCGAGAAGCACGCTTGCCCGAGGAAGCCGACGACGAGCCAGGCCTTCGAGGGATCCATGCCACTACCTCTCGCCACGCTGTCGATCGCGCGGTCGGGCACCGCCGCTTCCGGCGCCCCCCGGGACGGTGCTAAGATTCACGCGAGCTCCCATCACTTGATCGGAGGCGACGCGATCCATGGTCAAGGGCTTCATCCTTCTGCGTCTCGTGCCCGGGCTCGAGGCCGACGCGCTGAACCACATCCGGGCCGTTCCCGGCGTGTCCGACCTCACGCTGGTCTTCGGTGGCTGGGACGCGATCGTCCAGGCCGAGGCCAAGACGCTCTCGTCCCTCACCCGGCTGGTGGTCGGGCAGATCCGCGGCATCCAGGGGGTCCAGGCCACCGAGACCCTGGTCGCCGCCGAGCTGTAGCCGGCTCCGTCCCGCTCCGACTCGAAGGATAGCACGGCGACGCGGACGGGCCGCTAGCCGGAGGGTTGACCGACCGCGATGGCGATCGCGCGCGTGAACGGCGTGTCACTCTCCTACGAGGAGGCCGGCTCCGGCCCGCCCCTTCTCTTCATCCACGCCTTTCCCGTCGGCCGGGGGATGTGGGAGCCCCAGCTCCGGTTCTTCGTCGAGCGCTTCCGTGTGATCACCTACGACTGCCGCGGCTTCGGCCGGTCGGAGGCCCCGACCAGCCCGACCGCCTACTCCCAGGCGCACTCGGTGGCCGACGCCCGAGGGCTGCTGGAGCACCTGCGGGCGGCGCCGGCGGCGGTGTGCGGGCTCTCCATGGGCGGGAACATCGCCCTGAACCTGGCCCTCAACCATCCGGAGGCCGTGCGGGCCCTGGTCCTGTGCGACACCGGGGCCGGGTCGGAGGATCCGGGGAGCTTCCGTGCGCGCTGCGTCGAGTACGCGGAGGCGACCGAGCGCGGCATGGACGGATTCTTCGAGCAGCTCATGCTGTGGCCGGTCTTCGCCGACTTCGTGAAGGGCCCGCGCGAGAGCGCCCTCCTCCGGGAGATGGTGCTGGCTCAGCCGCCGCACGGCATCGGGCTGACCGCGCTCTACACGCTGGCCACCCGGTTGCCGGTCTACGCGCTCAGGGAGCGTCTGGAGTCCCTCCGGGTTCCCACGCTCGTCGTCTACGGCGAGCGGGACGCGCCGTGCGTGGCGACGTCGAAGTTCCTGGCCGCCACGATCCCGGGCGCGCGGCTGTGGCGGGTGCCGGGGGCGAGCCACTTCGTGAACCTCGACACGGCCGATGGATTCAACGAGACCGTCGCGGCGTTCCTCCGCGAGCACGGCGCCGACCGGAGGTAGATCGTGACCATCATGCTCCGCGCGCTCGCCGCAACGCTGGCCTTCCTCCTCCCCGCGGTGGCCGCCGCCACCCCGTACGCCCTCGGCTACGCGAAGATCAAGAACTACGACGGCTCGTGGAACGAGTGGGGGAACGACCCCACGCTGCCCGCCGCCCGGTGAGCGTCCCGGGCCGATACCCGTCGCCGCGGGTCGTCCTCCATCCCGACCGGGACGCGCTCGGCCTGCGTCGATCGGACGGCCTTCGGCCTGAGGGCGTCCGTCCCGGTCTCGGGGGGCCTCGCCGGTCCTTCCAGAAGGGAGCGACGTCCCGAGGGCCGCAGGCCCGAGGCGTCGCGACCAGATGGACGTATGCGGCATACGCCTGCGGCCGGCTCGGCCCTGCGTCTTTTGGGACGGCCTTCGGCCTTGCGGACGGCCTTTGGCCGCGGCTCGGGTCTGGGCCCGGTACCATGCGAGGACACTCGGCCGCGTCTGACGGCAGGGTAGACCGGTGAGCGACCTTCCTCCCGATCCCCACGCCGCCGGCAGCGAGGCGGCCGCCGTGGAGCTGGACATCCGGAACGAGGTGTGCCCCTACACCTTCCTCGCGGCCAAGCTCGCGCTGGAGCCATTGGCCCCTGACCGGATCCTGCGCGTAGTCGTCGGGAACGAGACGTCCGCACGCGACGTGCCGCGCAGCCTCGCCGACGCCGGCCATGCCATCCTCGCGGTCGAGCCGGCGGGCCCGGGACTCTGGCGCATCACGGTCCGCAAGGGGAGCGATCGCCGCCGCCCCGTTTGACCGGATCGCCTCGCGCCCTGGCCGCGTGTGCCATGTTGGCCAGGAATGGACTAGGGTCTGGCCAGCTTGACAACGATCGCTCCGCCCCGCGAGGAGTAGGATCGGCTCAACCTCCGATCACCATTGCGGTTCTCAAGCGGGACGGATTGTGGCACATCCGATGCTACAGTGACAACCCGATCCATGGCGATTTCACCGTCCCGACAGGCTGGGGTATTCAGTCGGAGCCGTCCCGTCGACGTCTCCAGACCAGACCCCCGGGTCCTTTTTGTTGCGGGATTCGAACGGGCACGACGTAAGGTTTCCCGGTGGAGGGACCAATGATCGCTCTCGCGTGCGGGCGCCGGATGCTCGCTGGCCTGCTCGTTCTTCTCATCGCGGCGCCCATTCCCGGCTGGAGTGCGCCGACCGGGTCTCTGGGAACGGCGCGCGGCGTCCGGGGCGTCGAGCTGTCCCTCGACGGCGGAAAGACCTGGCTGCCGCTCGGCTCCCGGTCGCTCCCGGTCCTGGAAGGGACGCAGATCCGGACGAAGACGGGGGGTGCCCTGGTTGACCTGGCGGACGGCAGCCGGTTGAACCTGCTCCCGTTCAGCAGCGCCAGCTTCCGGGAAACCGGTCCTGCTACCGAGATTTCGCTCGTCTACGGCCGTCTCAGCTTCCGCCTTCCGCCCGCGACGCGGGCCGACATCCGGAGCACCGCGGCTCGGCTGGTGCCGGTGCGAGCACAGGCGATGGCCGGCGAGGTTTTCGTTGGGGGCGACGGCACCGTTGGGCTGAGGATGACCCAGGGTAGCCTGCAGGTCGAGGAGCTGTCCGGGTCGAGGCGCACCTTGCTGGCGAGCCTCGAACCGGTTTTCCTCCCGAAGCGCCCGGTCAACTCGGGCCCCGTCTTTGCGTCCGAGGCGGCGGCCGCCATACCCCCGGCTGGTGCCAAGGGAGTCTTCAACCCGGGCGGCGAGAGTCTCGGGTATCTCCAGGGCAACCAGCTCGTAATGCACCCAGGCTTCACGGCCGACCTCACCCGGCCTTTCCCGACCAGGCTGGTCCTGGTCGCCATGGCGAAGGTCCCCGAGACGAGCCGGGATGACGCGACCCCGCTCTTCGACGTCAACGGTGGCTACCTCGGGTACCTCGTGGGGCCGGTGTTCCACGCGCCGGCGCAGATCGCGCAGGCTCAGCTCGTTCAGGGCGGGGGCGGTGCGGGACCGGGGGGCGGGGATGGAGAGAGCCAGACCTTCCTGATCGGCGCCGGCTCAGGTCTTTTGCTTCTCGGGGGTGGCGGTATCGCCTACGGGGTGACCCAGGGTGGGAGCGGGCCGCGCCGATCCTGCATTGGTGGGTCGGGTCAGCCGGCTGCCACCCCTTTCGGGCCCTGCCGGTAGCGCCCCTCGAACATCTCGACGCTTCATGAGGAGGGAAGCTCGAGGGCGTCGTGCTGCCGCGATCGCTGGCCTCGGGCTGGCCATTGCGGCGTGTGGGGCGGCCCGCGTGCGGTCCCCAGAGCCCCCGGTGCCGATCATGCTCGCCCAGGGGCCTGGACAGCCAGTCACCGGCGGTACCGCCCCGCCCCTGCCACCGGGCGTTCCCCTCGACGGCGGTGCCGCGGTCCTGAACAGCCGGCTCCTCAACCACGTCAGCCCTCCGACCGGGGACACGGATCTACCCATCGGTGCCGGGGACATGATCGAGGTGTCCGTGTTCGAGGTCGAGGAACTGTCGAAGCTCAAGCTTCGCGTCCCGCTGCGCGGCACGATCACGTTGCCATTGCTCGGAGCGATCTCGGCGGCTGGACGGACTCCCATCGAGTTGGAAGACGAGATCCGGCAGCGGCTTCAGCAGAAGTACATGCACAACCCCCAGGTCTCGGTTTTCGTCCACGAGCACCAGAGCCAGCGCATCTCCGTCATCGGGGCCGTCCGCAAGGGCGGCGTCTACGCGCTGACGAGCCGGCTTCGGCTGGCCGACGCCCTCGCCTTGGCTGAAGGCCTCACAGACGATGCCGATCAGGTGGTCTACCTGATTCGTCGGCTGCCGGCCGGCACCGTGGCCCGGGCTCAGGCCGGGGCGGGCACGGCCCGCGCGTCGGTCCCGTCGCTGCCGGGGGCGGGCACCGAGGACGTCATGGCGGCGATCGACCTCGAGGCGCTGGCGGCCGGCCGGGAGGAGCTGAACGTAGGGCTCGAGGCCGGCGACGTGATCCACGTGCCCCGGGCCGGCTCCTATTACGTCGGTGGCTCCGTCGAGCGCCCGGGCTCCTTCTTCCTCAAGGCGAAGACGACGGTGCAGCAGGCCATCCTGGCGGCCGGCGGCGTCAAGGACGTAGCCGACTGGGAGGACATCCGGCTCTACCGAGCCAAGACGGGCGGAGAGCGCGAGGTCCTGACCTTCAGCCTGAAAAACTTCGAGAAGGGGCAGGGCGCGCCGGAGCTTCAGAAGTCCGATGTGGTCATCGTCGGCAAGTCCGGGAGCAAGGCGTTCTGGTATGGCTTCGTCAACTTCTTCAAGGGCGTGTTTGGCCTGTCGAAGGGATTGTGATCGAGCCCGTCGACCCCCGCGGCGATTCCCGGGCGCTGCCCCCCGGTGCCTCCAATGGCGCTCTCGCGCAGTCGGTGGCCGGTCCGCTCGCCACCACCGACCTGCTGAACCGCGTCTACGCCGAGGTCCTGCAGCCTGAGGAGGCACATTTCTGGGACTACTGGCGGATTCTCGTCCGCCACCGCTGGACGGTCGTCAGCTTCTTTCTGGTGACGGTAATGGTGGCGATGGTGTGGACCTTCACAACGCGGCCAGTCTTCATGGCGACCACGACCCTCCGCATCGAGAAGGAGGAGCCCCGGGTCCTCAAGTTCGAGGAGGTCGTCAAGGAGGCCAACCCGCAGCAAGACTATTACCAGACGCAGTTCAAGATCCTCCAGAGTCGGACGCTGGCAAACCGGGTCGTCGGCTTGCTCTCGCTAAATCAGCACCCGGAGTTCGAGGACGACGATGGCGGCTGGTTCCAGGGCGCGCAGGCGTGGGCTCGCGAGCGACTGGTGCAGTGGATTCCCGTCCCGCCCCCGCCAGCGCCGCAGGGGGCCGAGGACCTGGTGCTGGAGTCGCCGCTGACCCGGGCCTTCGACAAGCGGCTCTCCGTGGATCCGGTCCGCAATGCCCGACTCGTCAAGGTGTCGTTCGAGAGCCACTACCCGGATCTGTCCGCTCGAGTCGCAAACACACTAGCCGAGGCCTTCATGGCCCAGAGCCTCGGACAGCGGGTCGAGGCGAGTCGTTACGCGACCCAGTTCCTCGCACAACAGATGGAGGAGGGGCGGCAGAAACTCGAGGCTTCCGAGGGGCGGCTGAACGAGTTCTTGAAGACGAACGACATCATGTTCGTCACCTCCGAGCGCTGGGGGAGCGGCAGGATCTCAGCACTCAGCAGCTGACGGTGTTCTCCGATGCGCTCCTCCGCGCCAGGGCCGATCGGATCAGCAGGGAGAGCCTGGTCCGCCAGGCGCTCGGCCAGAGCGTGGACTCGCTCCCTGTCGTGCTGCAGAATCCGCTGGTTGCGAAGCTCAAGGAAGAACTGGTCACGTTGGAGGGCGAGTACCGGAAGCTCGGCCATACCTTCAAGACCGAGTACCCGCGGATGCAGCGGCTCGAGCAGAACATCGGTGAAGTGCGGCGCCAGCTCCGGGTCGAGATCAACCGAGTGGTGGAGTCACTGGACGCCGACTACCGCGCGTCGCTTCGCAACGAGCGAGAGCTGGAAAAGGCGATGGACGAGCACCGGATACTGGTGCGGAAGCTCGGCGATCAGATGGTGCAGTACAGCCTCCTCCGCCGGGACGTGGACACGAGCCGCGAGTTGTACACCGCGCTCCTGACCCGCCTGAAGGAGACGCAGATCTCTTCGAGCCTGCTCACGTCGAACATCTCGATCGTCGATCGGGCCGAGGTGCCGAGCGAGCCGTCGAAGCCTCGCAAGGGGCTCAACCTGCTTCTGGCCACGATCGTCGGAATGTTCGGCGGCGTCGGCCTCGCCTTCTTCTTCGAGTATCTGGACACCAACATCAAGGACGCCAAGGAGGCCGAGAGCCTCCTCCGAGTCCCGACTATCGGGCTGGTGCCGTCCCAGATGTCCCTCGAAGGGCGGCGGGCCCGCCGTCGGCGCCTCGCGGTGGCCAATGGCGACCCGGGCCCGTTCGCGCTCGTTGCCCACGCCGAGATGGAGTCCGTACTCGCCGAGGCCTTCCGGAACCTGCGGACCAGCCTGCTCTATTCGACGCCCGACCATCCGCCCCGGACCATGATGGTCACCTCGCTCCAACCGGAGGACGGGAAGACGTCGCTGGCGACGAACCTTGCCATCACTCTCGGACAGCTCGGAGCCGGGGAGATCCTGCTGATCGATGGGGACATGCGGCGGCCCAACCTCCACGAGATACTCAACGTCTCGCAGGTGCCAGGGCTCTCCACCTTCCTCACCGGGCAGGCCGAGCTGCCCGCTGTTCTCAAGTCGACCCGGATCGCCAACCTCTACACCATTCCCTCGGGCCGGACGCCACTGAACCCGGCAGAGCTCCTGGCCTCGGCGCGGCTGCGTCAGGCCCTCGATGTGCTCGGTGAGCGCTTTGCCCACATCATCGTCGACTGCCCGCCGCTGATCGGGGTGAGCGACACCCTGGTGTTGGCCCCGAAGGTGGAGGGGGTCATCCTCGTGCTTCGACACGGCCGCGCCAGCCGGGACGCGGCCCAACGGGGCATCCAGCTCCTGCGCTCGGTCCACGCGCGCGTGCTCGGTGTCATCCTCAACGACGTGGACCTGAGTAGCGCCGGGGCTGGGCACTACGGCTACTACGGCTATCATGGCTACGGATACGGCCGAGCTCGAGGCCGCGAATCCTAGCGCCGGGCCCGCTGGTGGCCTCTTCACCCGGGCCGACCCCTCGCCTCCGGAGGTGGCCCGCTCGGTTCTCTTGATCCCTCTCGAGTCGTTGGCGAGCCGTCTCCTCATCCTGGCCCTCGTCTTGGTCGGAGGGGGCTCGCTAGCCCGCTCGGTCGCCCTTCCCGCGATCGCCGAGGTCCTCGCCCAGCGCGCGACCTCTCTCGCCGAAGTAGAGCAGGCCATCGCCTGGGACCCCGGAAACCCCGACCTTCGGCTTCGGGCGGCCCGCGCCGCCCTCGAGGGACTTCGGCCCGACCTCGCTACCGCTCGCGGGCACATGGCCGTCGCGCTGCGGGAGCGGCCGAGCCACGGCATGACGTGGCTTCTACTCGCGGTCGTCGCCGAGGGGCAGGGCGACCAGACGGGCGCCCGCTCGGCACTCCAGACTGCCGTCCGACTGGATCCGCACAACGTGAGCCTGCGGTGGGAAGCTGGGCTGATGGCGCTCCGCTGGGGCGACCACGACCAGGCGTTCGAGCACCTCCGCTACGTCCTGGCGGTGGATCCCGTTCAGCGGGAGGCCGCCTTCCAGCTCGCGCGGGCGTTTCTCCCGCCGGAGGAGCCCTTGAGCAGCCTCCTGCCGGATGACGCGAATGCCCTCTCCGGGGTGCTGGCAACGGCCGTTCACACCGGCGACCTTGCGCTTGCCTCGGCGGCCTGGGAGCGCCGGGCCACGCTGGTGCCTGGGATCCCGGGGTCGCTCCAGCGCCGCTACTTGGACCTGCTGATAGAAGGAGGGGACGGGGCTGGCGCGCGCCGACTGTGGCTGGCCATGGCGCCGAGCGGCCAGCCTGGCGCGGCAGGCAACCTCGTCTGGAATGGTGGGTTCGAAGCGGACCGGCTACTTGGCTGGGGACTCGATTGGCAGGTGCGGCGCATCTGGGGCGTCGAGGTCACCCTCGACCGGTTTGTCGCGGCAAGCGGGCGGCAGTCATTGCGCCTGGCCTTCAATACCTTTCCTACCCTCGACTTTGCCGGTGTCTCGCAGCCGGTGGCAGTGCAGGCGGGACGCGAATATCTCCTTCGCGCTATGGCCAAGGCGCTCGACTTCACCACCCGCTCCGGACTCAAGCTGGAGGTGGTCACCCTGGGAGAGGAGCCAGACGTCCTGGCGCAGTCGGCGGCGGTGGCGGGGACGACGGCTGACTGGGTGTCGCTCGAGGCGCGCGTGCGCATCCCGGCGGATCGCAGCCTGGTCCGCCTCCGCCTACATCGGGAGAAGGCGTCGGAGCCCGAGGGCAACCTGGGCGGCAAGGTCTGGGTGGATGAAGTGAGTCTCACGCCCATTTCCTCTGACGTCGCCTCGGCTTCGACAGACAGTGACGGCCGTACGATCGGTCTCCCTGCTCGCTCCCTCCGTGTGGAGGGTGGGCCTGAATCACTCTCGTCCCTTTCCCGCTCCCGAGCTGAGCTGGGTGAGCGGGCGCGTAGCGGTGGCCGTCGGTCGTGACCGACCCTGATCAGGTTCGCCGGCTCCTCCGCATCCTCGGCGTCCATCCGGTACTGCCTCCCGCGGAGGCTCTGCCCGCCGATAGCGACGAGTTTCGCGCCCTCGTTGCCGACCTGGCGCGGGGTGAGGGCTCACGACACGTCGAGCTGGTGCGTGAGGCGGCGGTCGAGCTGGTGATCGCGCCAGAGGAGCTGGCCCGGCGCGCCCAGTTCCTGATGGCCTGTCTCGTCCTTCCCAGCTCGGGAACACACTATGAGGTACTCGGCGTCCCGCGGGACGCGACCAGCCAGGAGATCCGGAAGCGCTGGGCCCAGCTCATCCAGCGATACCATCCGGATCACGTCGCGGGCGGCCGGACCAACTGGTTGGACGAGCAGGCGCGGCGCATCATCGACGCCTACCACACGCTGGGGCACCCGGAGCGACGCCGGCGATACGACGAAGAGCTCGCCACCGAGCGCGGCACGGGGAGTCCGCGGCCAGTGTGCCAGCCGACCGAGTCGCAACCGCTTCGCCTCGTCCCGCCGCCGCGGTGGCGCTGGGCGCCAGCTGCCATCCTGGTAGGCGGGGCGGTGGTCGCGACCTGGACCTACCTGTCACCGGCGCCGCGTACACTCCCGTCCGCGCCCCTGCCGCCGGCGCCCAAGCTGCTCGAAGGGCGGGGGATCGTCGATTCCGAGCGACCGGGGGCATCCACCCCCTCGTCCCGGGCTCCCGCCCGGCAGTCCGAGCCTGCCTCGCCGTCGGCCAGGAGAGAAGGCGGGCAAGCGGAGCCGTCGTCGGCGGCGAGCCGCGCCGTCAACCTGGTGGAGCGGGCCGTGCCGGCGTCACCGCCTGGTGCCACGGCGGCGAGCGACGCCCCCGGCGAAGAGTCCGATGCCAGGGAACGAACCCGGATCTCGCAGGTCCAGCCATGGGGATCGGACCGGCGCCGCCCCGCGGGAACCGCGTCGCAAACGACCCCGATGCCGCCATCGGAAGCGTCCGTCCCTTCCCGATTTGCTCGGGAGCGCTCGGCGTCGACGATCGCTCCGTCGTCGCAATCGCTTGCGGGGTCTCCCGCCCCGGCGCCGCCGGCAGTCCAGTTCCCGAACAGATCGGTTCCTCGACCGCCCGTTCCGCCGGCGGCCGACGCCGCGACACCCGTTCCACCGACGTCGTGGGTCGCCGCTGCGGTCCGTCCCCAGGCCTCGCCTTCGGGGCCGGCCACTCCGGTGCCGGTCGCCACGATTCCACCTCGGCCCGCCGCCGAACCGTTGGCCCTGATCGAGTCTTTCCGGATCGCGTACGAGCGCAAGGACCTCAGCAGCCTCGTCGGTCTGTTCTCGACGAACGTGCGGGAGTGGCAGGCTGAGGGGCGGCCGGCCGTCGAGCAGCTCTATGCCCGGAACTTCGCGGCGCTCGGCGAGATTCGCTACGACCTGAGCGACCTTGAGGTGATGCCAAGCGCCGGCAACGGCCACGTCCTGGTGCGTGGGAGCTACCGGATCCGCACGGTCCACATGGGGCCGCCGCCCCGTCTTCTCGACGTCGCCGGGCCGATTCGCTGGTTGCTCATCGCGGAGTCCGGTGTCCTCCGAATCGTCGGCATCGACTACGAGCTACCCCGATGAGCTTGGGTGAGCCGGGCCGTGGCGGGACGCCGACCTCGTGGGAGGACCGACTCATCGAAGCGGCAGCCCTGTTCCTCCTGGTCTTCACCCCGCTTGCCTACGGGACGGTCGAGCCATGGTCCGAGGCGATCGCGGAGCTGGTGGTGCTCGGGATGGGAATTGTCTGGGCGGTCCGGATGCTGCGCGACTGGGAGATACGGATCGAGCTGCCGCCCGGTTGGTTTCCGGGGGCGCTCTTCCTGTTGCTCGTGCTCCTGCAGACGATTGCATTCCCGATGGAGTGGATGAGGGCGGCTTCACCGTGGACGACGTCACTACATGAGAGCGCCGCCCGGCACCTCGACACCGCCGCCACCTTCGTTCCGCTCTCTCTCGACCGCCACGAGACCTGGCGTCAGGCTCTCAAACTCGTCGCCGTCGCCATCTTTTTCATCGTGCTCTACAACACGTACCGTACACGTGGCCAGGTCCGCCGCGCCCTCTGGACCATGGTCATCACCGGTAGCGCGATCTCGCTGTTCGGGATCGTCCAGCGTGTGACCTGGAACGGCCGCATCTACTGGATCGGCCCCGAAGCGCCGGCGGCCGCGAACTACACGTTCGGCCCCTACATCAACCGCACTCATTTCGCGGCCCTCGTGTTGATCGTGGTACCCATGGCTCTCGGCTACGTTGTGTTCCGATCGAACGCCTCGCCGGCAACAAGGAGCAGATCTGAAGGTTGGTCCGGACGGATCCGGAGATGGAACAGCAACAGCTCTCGCCCATCGGTTCTGATCCCGTTCCTGATCGTGCTCATGGGCAGTGCGGCTCTCACCAGCGGGTCGCGCGGCGGTGCCCTGGCGCTGGTTGCAGCCGTGCTGGCCATGCTGGGCCTGGCCAAGGGTCGCGGAACTCGTCAGGCTTTTCTGCACCTGGCTGTCTTCGTGGGCGTGATCACGCTGGCGGCCCTCTCGATCGGCGCCGACATGCTCGGCCACACGCTCGAGCGACTCACCGAGGAGCTGGATCGCTCCCAGGACAGCTTCAGGCTGCGGGTGTGGCCCGATGTCATGGGGCTGTGGCATCGAGCGCCCGTCCTCGGAACGGGACTCGGTGCCTTTGGGGCGAGCTTCGCCACAGTGCGGACACTTGCATACCCTGTCTCGGTCACGCACGCCGAGAGTGACTGGCTTCAATTGCTCAGCGAGACCGGCGCCCTCGGCCTGGCTCTCGTTCTTGCGTTCTGCGGCGCCGTCATCGTCGCCCTCTTCGGAGGTTACACGCTCCTTTCGGCACGAAGGGCCTCGGGCGGTGTCGTCGTCGCCGGTCTCGTGATCATGCTCGGCGTTGCAGCCCAAGGTGTCGCGAACTACAACCTCAGCGTCATGGCCAACCTCCTGTGCTTTGCGATGTCACAGGTCCTGGCCCTCGTCGTGCTGTCCAGCGACGTTCAGTCGCCAAGGTAATCCGATGGCCGGCCACCGCCAGCAAGCGCCGACGGTTGCCGATCTCTCATCGAGCACCGTCGCGCGCCGGCTTGACCCAGTTCTGGACATCGGATCGAAGACCCTACTCTCCAGGCCCCGGCGCGTCTGGGATGTTCTGGAGCCGAGTATTCTCTTCATCCTTGGCGATGTGGTCGCCCTTTGCCTCGCCTCCTCACTGGCGATCGCCCTTCGACACGTGCTGTGGGGACCGATGCCCTATCCAGCCGGGCTCTTTCAGGTGGCCGCGGGCTGGATACTCCTGCGGCTCGCTGCCCAGTTGTATCCCGGCTATGGCGTGGCAGCTCCCGAGGAACTTCGGCTCTCCACCGTCACCACCGCAATGGCTGGGATCGGCCACGCGGCCGTTCTGTTCGCCGCCAAGGAGACCGGCGTATCGCGTCTCGTTGCCGGGGTGACCTGGGGTCTGTTGATCCTCCTCAGCTGGGTCATTCGGATGGCAATCAAGGAGCAGTTGATCAGATTCGACCGATTCGGCGCGCCGATAATCGTGGTAGGTGCCGGAAGGGCCGCCGCTCTTGTGGTGCGGGAGCTCAAGCGGAATCGCGAACTGGGTCTGAACCCGGTCGCAGTATTCGATCATGATCGGAGCCGGGATGGGGGCCGCATCGAAGGGATACCCATTGTCGGTGGGGTGGATGACGCGGTCCATGGAGAGGTACCCTGGCCCGTGCAGCATGCGATCATCGCGATGCCCGAGGCTGGGGGCCGACAGGTCGTAGAGCTCGCTTCTCTCCTGGCGACGCGATATCCGCGGGTTGGCATCGTCCCGGATCTGTTCGGTCTGAGCAATCTCTGGCTCCGATCGCGATCGCTGGGCATCTGTCTCACACTCGAGGTGCCCAACAACCTGCTGAGCCCACTGGCACGCTGGACGAAGCGGGTGGCCGACTTGTCGTTGGCCGTGCCGTCGGCGATTCTCGCTGTGCCGGCGGTTCTGGCCGCCGCTCTCACAGTGAAGATCGCCAGCCCCGGCCCGGCATTCTTCGCCCAGGAGCGGGAAGGCGTGAGTGGGCGACGAATCAGGGTGTGGAAGATCCGCACCATGCGGCCCGACGCCGAGGTCTATCTGGACGCTTACCTGAGAGCGAACAGTGGGGCTCGCCACGAATGGGAAAGCCACATGAAGCTTCGGCGGGATCCCCGGGTCATCCCGGTGGTCGGCCGGTTTCTGCGACGGTTCAGTATCGACGAACTGCCGCAACTCTGGAGCGTCATTCGAGGCGAGATGAGTCTGGTCGGCCCGAGACCCTTCCCCGATTATCATCTCGGACGATTCTCCTCGGAGTTCAGAGACCTGCGCCGCCAGGTTCCACCAGGGATCACGGGGCTCTGGCAGGTTGCCTGTCGATCCGAGGGTGACCTGGATCTTCAGGAAGAGACTGACTCCTACTATATCCGAAACTGGTCGCTGTGGGTTGACCTGTGGGTCCTGCTGCGGACTGTGCGGGTTGTCTTGAACGGCGCCGGGTCGTACTGAGTTGGTCCATGTGATCATCGCTCTCGTAGTGTGGGAGTGAGAGCGAACATGCGACCGGACGTCACGATCGTCCTGCCCGTCCACAACGGAATGCCGTATCTGCTCGAGGCTCTACAGTCCATTCTTCAACAGACCGCTTCGTTGAAGCCGGCTCTGCGCTCGGGGTGGTGCGACCGCCATCTGGTAGGTGGGACGTGCAAGGCTTGAGTCGATGGATGACGAGCGCCACGGCGGCCTGGGTGAGCCGCAGTACGTGGGCCGTGGCCGATCAGGCGCTGTTTGCCGGGGCCAACTTCGTTCTGAGCGTTATCACCGCGCGGTGGCTCAGCCGCTCCGAGTATGGTGCATTCGCCGTTGCCTACGCCGTGTTCCTGCTGGTCGGCGCCTTCCACACCGCGTTGCTCACCGAACCGATGCTGGTGTTCGGCGGCTCCAGGTATCGGGACCGACTCGGGCGATACATTCCGACGCTGACCAGGTTCCATTGGCTGTTCTCGACCGGCGGGGGTCTTGTGTTGGCCGCCGGCGCCCTCTGGATGGAACTGCACGAGCCCGGCGTGCTGGCCCAGTCGCTCTTCGCCACGGCCGTGAGCACGCCACCGATTCTGTACCTGTGGCTCCGTAGACGGGTGTGCTACGTGCGACTGGCGCCGAGGCAGGCGACTATTGGCGGGGCCATCTACCTCTCGGCGTCACTCGCGATCGTGTACGGCACCAACCTGCTCGGGCTGCTGACGCCTGGTCGGGCGGTGATGATCATGGGCGCGTCCAGCGTGATGGCCGTGCTGGGCATGGGCCCGGTCCTGCCGGGGGGTTCCGGAAGAGTCGATCGGGCGCTGATGGCAGAGGGGCTGCGAGATCACTGGCGGTACGGCCGCTGGGCGATCCTGGCGACGACGCTGGCCTGGATTCCCGGCAACATCGGGTACATCCTGCTTCCACTGTGGATGGGGCTGGAGGCGCCGGGAGCGATGAGGGCGTTGATGAATCTCGCGCTTCCCATGCTTCATCTCAATACGGCGCTGGGGAGCCTGCTCGTACCGGTCTTTGCCGAGAAGCGTCACGGTGACCACTTCGACAAGACCCTCATCAGAGTGTCGGGTGCGATGGGCTGTATGGCGATCGCCTACTGGCTCGGTCTGGCCGTCTTCGGGGCCTGGATCCTTCGGTGGGCCTACGGTGGCCAGTACGTGGAGTATGCCGGGTGGCTGTGGATGGTTGGAGCGTTGCCGACGTCGGCCGGCATTGTCACCGTCACGAGTAGTGCCCTGCGTGCGCTGGAGTTGCCGCGCCAGATTGCACTCGTGTACGCGGCGGTGGCGGCCGGCGCCATGACCGCCGGCGTCGTTCTCATCGCATGGCAGGGAGTCGCCGGCGCCATTGTCGGTCTGTTCGCGTCGTCGTCGCTGACGGCCGTCGGGATGGCGTTCCTGCTCGTGAGGGCCCGGGCCGGCCAGCAGTGCCAACCGGTGTGTTAATAGAAGTGCCCGCGACCCGGCTCGACGAGTTCCTGCACGGACTCGGAGAGTACGCCGTCTTGAAGAACCAGGAGGTCTGGCGGCATTTCGAGAGCGGTGGCGATCTCGACCTCCTGGTCGAGGACCTGGAGGCCGCGGAGAGGCGTCTGCTGCGGCATCTCGGCATGCCGACCCGGCGACTGGTGAGGTCGTACGTGTCGAACTATCACTATCCATGGGGGCAGATCGATCTGCTCGCCCAGTTCGAGTGGCATGGTGCCGTGTTCCTGAGGAAGGAGAACGTGTTCGCTGGGCTCGGGACTTCGGTGATGGGCTTCTCGGCGCCCCGGCCGGCTCACGAGGCGGTGATCTGCTGGCTGACGAGCCTGCTGTGGGGCGGGTTCTTCAAGGAGCGGTATCGCGAGAAGATCCTGGCCGCCTGCGGGAGCGACGCGGCGGCCTTGAAGGAGGCGCTGGTCCAGGCGGCCGGCCCCGTCTGTGGCGGGCGGCTGTTCGACGCGGTCCAATCGGGCCAGCCGGAGCTGACGGTGACAGCGGTCCAGTCGATTCGGCGATCCGTGTGGTGGCGAGCGTTCCGGCTGGATCTTCGTGGCACTGTGTCCCGGTGGGTCGCCTTCTGGCTGACCGAGATGCGCCTGCGGATGGTCCGGCAAGTGCCCTGGATCTGCATACTCGGGCCGGACGGTAGCGGCAAGTCGACCGTCATCGAGCATCTGGCGAGGCGATTGACTCGTCGCCGCGAGGTGTGTGGCGTGGACCTGTATCACTGGAGACCGGAGGTCGTGAGGCCGACCGGCGGCGAGCCGGTCACGAATCCTCATGCGTCGCCTCCCCATTCCCGTCTGAAGTCGCTGCTCAAGCTCGCCTTCCTCGCTTGCGACTGGTCGCTGTGGTACTGGATGCGCCTGGTGCACCGCCAGGCCAAGGGCTATCTTTCCGTGTTCGACCGGGGCTATGCGGACATCCTGGTCGATCCGCACCGGTATCGCTACGGTGGGCCTCTCTGGCTGGCGAGGCTCGTGGGATTTTGCCTGCCGGCGCCGGACACAACGATCGTGCTTGATGCCAACTCGGAGGTGTTGCGATCGCGAAAGCAGGAGGTCGCACCGGAGGAGTGTGCTCGCCAGCGGCAGGCATATCTCGACCTAGCGAAACACACTCCGAGCTCTCACGTTGTGGACGCGTCGCAGCCCATCGAAGCGGTCGTGGACGAAGTCGAGCGCATTGTTCGCGCCGGAATGGCGTCGGTCGGGCTCCGAGGCCTCGAGACGAGCGTGAGCTGAATGCTGCCACTTGGCGTGGCCCAGTGCCTCCCGCCCGGGACCCGCGCCGTGGCGCTGCCGGCATGGCAAGCGCCCCGACTCGTGCTGTCCCGCGGAGGGTGGCGGTTTCGCTGGGAGGCGAGTGACTTCTATCCCGCGTTTCGAACCCGGGCACGGGCGTTCAAGGCGGTGATCCGATTGAAGGCGCTGCTGGGGGGCTTCGGCGGGGAGAGGAACACGCTGGTCGCTTCCCCCGTTTGCGACTTCGTGGCTGGGGCGATTCCATCGGTGGCACGCTGTGCCGTCTTGATTCCCAGCCGTGAACGGGGTGACAGGCTGGTTGCGAAGCTGTGGGACCGAGAGGGCCGGGTCACCGGATACGTGAAGTACGCCCGTGACGGGGCTTCGGGGGCGCTGCTCGCTCACGAGCACGCAGTCCTGAGCCGAATTCCTGGAGGGCTGGGTCCCAGGGTGCTCCGCTTCGGTGAGCTGGGGGATGGAAAGGCAATGCTCCTCGAGCCGCTGTCGGGACGGACGGTGGCGGCCCGGCTACCACCTCCCCCTTCCGCGGTGAAGCTGGCGGAGGCATTGATCGTCGGGGAGCCGCTCGCCATCGAGTGCCATCCGATCCGTTCGCTGTGGAACGAACGAGGGGGGCCAGCCGCCTGGGCCGGGCTCCTCGGGAACAGGAAGTGGGGGGTGGCGATCCAGCACGGTGACTTTGCTCCCTGGAATCTCGTCGACGATCGGGACGGTGTGAGAGCGGTCGACTGGGAATCCGGGTGTCTTGAAGGATTTCCCTACCTGGATCTGGCGTTTTTCGTCCTCCAGGTCGGTGCCCTGATGTACCGGTGGTCACCCGGGAGGGCCGCCGAATTCGCCGCTCGCTGGCTCACTGCACACTTGCCGATCTCGGCGACTGCCACCGAGGCACGGACGATGGTGCAGATGGCCGCCTATGACTCGTACTCGAGAGATCTCGGCGAGGGGAAGACGGAGGGTCACCCACTCCAACAATGGCGCCGGGCCGTCTGGAGCGGCACCTGGTGAGGCGACTGAAGGTCCTGGTCTCTGCCTATGCTTGCCAGCCGCGAAGCGGATCGGAGCCGGGCGTCGGCTGGAACCTGACCCAGGAGCTGGCCAGACGCCACGACGTCTGGGTGGTGACACGGGCGAACAATCGAGTTGACATCGAGGATGAGCTCAGACGAGCGTCTCCGGCGCCGGTCCACTACGTCTACCACGATCTTCCCAACTGGGTGCGCTTCTGGAAGCGCGGGCCACGAGGTGTTCGCGCCTACTACTATCTCTGGCAACTGAGTCTCACGCAGAGGGTTCGCCGTCTTTTCGACGACGTGAGGTTCGACATCGCACACCATGTGACCTTTGTCCAGTACTGGATGCCCAGTTGCCTCGCAACGCTGCCCACGCGGTTCGTGTGGGGCCCGGTGGGTGGGGCCGAGGCCGTCCCGAAGGCATTCCGGTGGGATCTCGGAGCGAAGGGAGTCGGGTACGAGACCGCACGCGAGATCGCCAAGGCGATCGGTGAACGCGATCCCTTCGTCCGCTTGACCGCCAGGCGATCCTCCATCGCCCTGGCGACGACGCCGGACACAGCGCGCCGACTGCGCGCGCTGGGAGCCAAGAGGGTGCTGGTACGGTCCGAAGCGGGGCTCTCCGATGCCGAGGTGGAGCAGCTCGGCACGGCCCTGGGGGCGCCCGATGGAAGGATGCGCTTCATCAGTATTGGTCGATTGATTCACTGGAAGGGATTCCAGCTGGGACTCGAGGCTTTCCACGCGGCCGGCATGTCGGAGGCCGAGATGTGGCTGGTGGGCGATGGGCCGGAAAGATCTCGGCTCGAGGCTCGGAGCCGACAGCTGGGTCTCGGGCCTCGGGTGAGATTCCTCGGCCGGTTGTCCAGGGAGGAAGCGCTTCGGAAGCTCTTGGAGTGCGACGTGCTGATGCATCCGAGTCTCCACGATTCGGGCGGATGGGTGTGTCTGGAGGCGATGGCGGCCGGGAAACCCGTCATATGCCTCGACTTGGGCGGCCCTGGCTTGCAGGTTACCGACGAGACCGGTGTCAGGGTGGTCGCGCAGTCTCCTGGCCAGGTGGTGGGGGACCTTGCCGCGGCAATGCGGCGTCTGGGAGCGAGCGCAGACCTTCGGAAGGAGATGGGTCGAAATGGACGGGAGCGGGTCCGAGGACACTTCCGGTGGCCAACCAAGATCACCATGCTCGAGGAGATCTACGAACGGGCGATGAGCGGGTCCGACATCGGCATCGATGATTCGGTTGGCCCACGATGAATAGTCGGCTGCGGACCGAGGGCTTTATGATGCCACGGCCTGCTGTTCCGGGCGTTCTCGAGTCGGTACTGTTTCTGCTGCTGGCGAGCGGACCGCCACGGCTTCGCGCTCGCGATCCATTCGATTCGATCGCCGGCGAGATCGACTACGTCGTAGTCCTCAATGCCGTGATATGGGCGGCGGGGGCGTTGTGGCTTGGCTTTCAGCTGGCGCGGCGCGTGGTGGTCGGCGTGCCGTTGCCCAAGCTTCGAAGAGAGCAAATCCTGGCCCTGGTCCTGGCAGTAGCGCTCTTCCTGTCGACTGCTGTCTCGCCGGCTCCGATGTTGACAGCCTACAAGGTCTGTCAGGTCGCAATCAGTGTTCTGTTCTGCGCATTCTGGTTGAACAGGTTCGGAGAGAGGTCACTCCTACTGCACTTGTTGTGCAGTTGTTTCGTTCTGAGCAGTGCCATCGCTCTTGCGGCGCTTTTGATGCCGGAACTGGTCTATACGGGTGAACGACTGGCGCTCTTGATCCCGGAATTCATCTATACCGGCGAACGACTGAGAGGCGACTTTGTAGCGAGCACGGGGGCGGTGGCGGTCATGGGCATCGTGCTGAGTTCCAGCCTGGGCGCTCCTCGGTCTCGATCCTTGCGATTTAGCCTGTGCGTTGCGTTGCTGGTTCTTCTGGTAATGGCGATGACCCGAGCTGCGTATGCCGCGGCGATCTCGTTCGTTGGGCTTGCGGCTATTCGACGACCACAGGCTGGGCGGCTGCGCGTGATTGCCATAGGTGTCGGCGTCGTCGTGCTGTCATTGATTGCTCTCGATCTTGAATTCAGCGTCATACCGTGGATCGTGCGGGATTCCGAATCGGTTGCGACTCTCAGTGATCGGATACCACTGTGGCAACACACTATTGGCGTGACACTAGAGGAGTCACCCCTCATAGGGTTGGGCTTCTACGCGAATCGTGCCGTGACCACCGGGTACAATCCGGGCTTGGGCACGTCACACAGCGCGTTTGTCGAGATCCTGTCGGGTGGTGGACTCCTCTCGGCTAGCGTCTTCCTCTTGCTGATCCTGTTGCTCGGCTGGCGAGCGAGTCGGATGTTGCTGTCGAGGCAGACGACGGTAGAAGCATTTGCGGCGGCATCGCTTCTGGTGTGTGTGATGCTGTTGGGTGTCGTCTCCGAAGAGATGGTCATTGCCTCGCCGACAGCCTTTGCGTTCTGGGCGACAGTCTCATTGCTGTCAGATCGGCCTCGCGTGACGTATGGCGGCGTATCCAGAGCATGAATGGTTCTCAGGGTCCGATCGCACGATTCCACTTAGATGGCGTTTCCAGTGCGCGAGACCTTGCCTTTCTGCGCCGCTTGGGTGTGATGCGTGACGAAGACGTCGGGCTGGAACAAGTGCATTGCCTATGAGCCAGGTCGCTGAGGCAACCGATGGGTTCTGCATCGTCACGCCCAGCTACAACCAGGCAAACTTCATCGACGACACGATCCGGAGCGTGCTCACTCAAGAGGGTCCGCGCCTCAGCCTAGTGATCATGGATGGCGGCTCGACCGACCGCTCTCCAGAGATCATCCGAAGCTACGCGGATCGCCTCGCGTATTGGGAATCGGCTCCCGACAAGGGACAGAGCGATGCGATTCACCGCGGTTTTCAGCACGCCTCGGGAAACATTCTCGCGTGGCTGAACTCGGATGACACCTACGAGCCGGGCGCGCTCGCACGCGTCGCGCGTGCCTTCGCCGAGAAGCCCGACACCGTGCTTGTCTATGGAGACTACTACGTCCTCTATCCTGACGGGAGGAAGGTGCTGAAACCCAAGGTCAGCTTCGATTTCGGGGTCGCGCTTTACACGTATCTCATGATTCCGCAGCCTTCGGCGTTTTGGCGACGCGAAGTATACGAGACGGTGGGAGGATTGAATCTGGACCTTCACTACTCGATGGACTGGGACCTGTTCCTGCGCATCGGGCAGCGTTATCCCGGACTGATCGTGCATCTCCCCGAGCCACTCTCCACTTTCCGCGTGCATGCGGAGTCGAAGTCGGTCTCGAAACGCGAGGCGTTCCGCCAAGAGAACCGTTTCGTCCGCGAACAGTTCACGCGTGATCCCCGTTGGCTACGCAAGATGAAGGAGAAACTCTACCTCGCGAAGATCGAGTGGAAGTACCTGACCGAGCGGGGTCATTTGGTTCTGAAGAAGGATCGCAGCAAGGCATGAGCGGCGACACCCGGCGGAGCCCAGCTGTCTCGCTGCTGCTTGTGGGGATACCCTCGTGAGCCCGCAGACGTCGAGGTCGGCGAGGGAGCAAGTAACATCTTGGAAGTCGGGCCGCTGAGGTGACACGAGTTGTCGTCTGTCATAACCACTACCGGCAACGGAGTGGCGAGGATCAGGTATTTCAGGCAGAGACTGAGCTTCTTGTAAGGGCCGGAGATCTGGTCGGCGCCTACACTGCTGACAATCTAGACATTGGCGGCAGTGTAAAGGTCGCAATGGCGGCGAAGACCATGTGGAACGGACGAGCCCATCGAGAGCTCCGAGCGCTGTTGAGGAAGAGTGGTGCCGCCGTTCTGCACTGTCACAACATATTCCCCTTGATCTCACCGGCCGCCTACTACGCGGCCCACTCGGAAGGTGTCGCCGTCGTTCAAACTCTGCACAACTATCGTGTCGCGTGCGTTGCTGGCACGCTGTTTCGCGATGGACGTATCTGTGAGAGCTGTAGTGGAAAGGTGTTTCCCTGGCCTGGTGTATACCATGCGTGTTACAGGGGGAGCCGTGCAGCGTCGAGCGCGGCCGCTGCGTCGCTATTTGTCCACCGTTCTCTCGGGACCTGGCAGGCCGGGGTAGACCGATACATTGCCATGAGCAGGTCATCGCGCGAGCAGTTCATAGCGGCGGGACTGCCGAGCGGAGAAGATCGTCATGAAGCCGCACTTCGTCCATCCGGATCCGGGCATCGGGGGCGGTGAAGGGAACTATGTCTTGTTCGTTGGCCGGCTGTCTTCAGAGAAGGGGGTTCTGACTCTGCTGGCGAGCCGCCAAGACGCTCGGTCCGAAGGTCAGCGTGAAGATCGTTGGGGATGGGCCGATGGCGGCTGCTGTTCAGGCTCAGATGGGAACTTATGCCGTGGGTCGAGTGGCTGGGGCAGCGGTCGCGGAGCGAAGTCGATGCGCTGATCGGAGCCGCCAAGGTCGTGGTGATTCCTTCGGAATGGCCGGAAACGTTCGGGCTGGTCGCGATCGAAGCGTTCGCGAGCGGGCACGCCGGTCGTCGCGGCCAGGATTGGCGCGGATCGCGGAGATCGTCGAGAACGGAAGAACGGGGCTTCACTTCACGCCCGGTGAGTCGGACGACCTGGCGGTCAAGCTGGATTGGCTGTACTGCGCATGGTCCGGAGCTGGATGGTAATGCGTGCGGCGAGCCGGGCCGAGTATGAGTCCAAGTACACCGCCGAGAAGAACTACGCGATGTTGGCAGAGATCTATCGAGTCGCGGTGGAATCACGGCGGTGATGGCGTGCGCGACCGGTCACGGCGAGACAATGGAATGCGGGCGAACTCGAGGTGCCGTCGATGCGGGCTGACGGGTTGATGACAAGACAGCCGGTGCTGGCATTGCTGGCGATTGTCTTGATGGCGGTGAGCGGCGGCCTTCTGGAGCCGGCCTCGACCGGCATGGCCGTGATCCATGTCAGCGCGTCGAGTCCTCGGGCGTCCGATTCGAACCCCGGAACCAACGATCTCGCGCTGCGCACGATCTCAGCCGCCCTGAAGCGTGCGACCGAACTCAACCGGCGAGGCGTTGCATCGAGAGTCCTGGTCAACTCGGCGTGTATCGCGAGAGTATCTGGCTTTCGGCTGATAGCCAGTCGACAGACGCCCCGATCTACCTCGAAGGGGAGCCAGGTGAGCGACCCATCGTGTCGGGGGCCGATCTCTGGGGCGACTGGACGCCGGACGGTCAGAGGCTCGATATACAGGCATTCCTGGCCCTCACAAATGGGGACTCGTTCCTACCCAAAGAACTGGGAAGGGTGCGTCACGCTCGAACCGATCGTCCGCAGGCGCGAGATGATCATGTCAGACGGTCGGGCTCTGCATCAGGTCACGTCGTTCGCGAGAGATGAAGGCGGGAACGTTCTTCGTTTCGGAGGACGAAGAGGTTGTGTACATCTGGCGAAGCAGCGGGACCGCCATCGCGAGTGCCAACATCGAGGTCGGGATCAGATCGGGTCTCTTGATTCTGGACGGGCGGAAGAATGTGACCGTTCGCCACTTTGTGTTCAGAAACGACACGAGCGGGGTTCAGAGTGCCGCAGTGCGAATCATCAGATCGACCAACGTGGTGTTCGAAGACAACGTCGTGGTCTGGAACAACTGGGGAGGTGCCCATGTGTTCCGGACCGAGGGTGCGCATTGCGACGGAACGTCTTCAACCACAACGGAGGCGTGGGGTTTGGCGCATTTCAGGTCAAGGGGTTCATCTCGGAAGATGACGAGACATCTTTCAACAACTGGCGTGGAGCGAGTGGTGGGTTTCTAGGCTGGGCCGTGGCCGGTGGCAAGTTCGTGAGCGTTCACAACGCCGTGTTTCGTCGGGTGAGAAGTGTGGGCAATACGGCCCGAGGTATCTGGCTCGACGGAGACAACATCGACGTCTCCGTCGAGGCGTCGGTATTGTGTGGAAATCGAGGTGACGGTGTCTTTTTCGAAAACATTCCCGGCCCGGTCGCGATGCGCGACTCCGTTGTCTGCAGCAACGAAGGCTATGGGCTGGTAGCTGGCAACGCTGAGAACGTCAGGGTGGAGCGCAACCAGATCTACGGGAACCGAGCCGGCCAGATCGTTGTGTCGGGTCGGAGCGGGGGCCGAGTGAGCCTCAACTGGGAGACTCGCGAGAGTGTGTCCACGAGCCCGGCGAAGGGCTTTGTCCTGCGTGAGAACGTCATAGCCGGATCGCGTGGCGATGGGGTGCTGTTCCGGACGACTCTGGCCGGGCAGGACTGGCGTGTGTTCATTGCCACGCTGGATTCGGACCGCAACCTCTGGTTCAACGGAGAGACGACGCAGTCGTTTGGTCTGGCGAGGGGTGGTGTGTTGACGCTGGACGGGTGGCGTGGGTCCACGGGGCAGGACCGGCAGTCGCGCTACGGAGAAGTGCGCCAACTGGCACCGCCGTAAGGTGCGAAGCAAGCGTACCAACTCGTCGTGAGGCGAGGGTCCGGACGAGAAGGGGCTTCGCGCGAAAGGGTGCGGCTCAGGGGGGAGCGAATGGGACTCGAGGGTGACAGTGGACGGCAGAGGGCAGGCGGATCCCCTTCGCGCTTCGTGGTGGGCATCCGAGTGGACGGGACCAGCTATCGCGATGTGGTGCAGCGCGTCCTTTACTGGGCTGTGAATGGTGAGAGCCGGTACGTCTGTGTGGCGAACGTCCACGTAGTGATGGAGGCGCGCGACCGTGAGGACGTCCGGGAAGCGGTGAATGGCGCCGACCTGGTCACCCCTGACGGGATGCCTTTGGTCTGGCTACTCAGACATCGGGATCTGGCCGGGCAGACTCGGGTGTACGGACCGAACCTCACCGTGCAGTTGTGCGAAGCTGCGGCGGGGTCCGGTGTTCCCGTCGGCTTCTATGGCGGACGGCCCGATGCGGTAGCGCGTCTCATCGAGCGCTTGACAACAGACTTTCCGGATCTACGGGTGACGTATGCTGCAAGCCCGCCATTCAGGGAACTGAGCGTGGATGAGGACGAGCAGGTGACGGCGGCCATCAATGCCTCCAAGGCCAGAGTCCTGTTCGTTGGCCTTGGCTGTCCCAAGCAGGAACGCTGGATGGCAGCGCATCGTGGTCGCATCCGGTCAGTAATGTTGGGTGTCGGAGCGGCGTTCGACTTTGTATCGGGGGTGAAGGCACAGGCTCCGATCTGGATGCAGAGTGCCGGACTCGAGTGGCTGTTTCGCCTGGCTACGGAACCCCGGCGGCTGTGTTGAACGCTATGCGATCGGAAACACGCGGTTTCTGTTCCACGTGGCGCTCGAAGAGTGCCGCAGCGCGGCCGAGGTCTGGAGCAGACGAACTGGGAGCACGGAGGGTCGGAGCACGAGGAACCACTAGGCATTCTGAAGTGGCGGACGGGCAACGGACGAATCGCATGACTGCGCCGGAGCGTGGGGTCGTTCGCCACGCGGATCCGGAATCTCCCCAGCCGGTTGTCAGCAAGGAGTTCGTCCGGCTCGCCCGCGAGGCGGGTGGTGCTGACGACCCCTTCAATGAGAGCCAGCTCATCGTCAATGGATCGGGGCGCCCCGGCCTGTGTCTCGAGGCGAACGTGGACCACTCGAGACGATGAGCTTCAAGGATCCATCGGCTGGCCGCCGAGAAAGGCGAACTATCGGTGAACCTCTTGTTCGTGTGCACTGGTAACCAGGCGCGGAGCCCGATGGCGGAGACGATCTTCCGGGAGCTGGCCGGCGGCGACGGACGGCACGAGGCGCGCTCGGCAGGGCTGGGGCCCCGGGCGCGCCGGCGGGTCACTGCCCGGGAGCTGGCGTGGGCCGACGTGGTGGCGGTGATGGAGGCCGGGCACGCGGCCGAGATCGAGCGTCAGTGGCCGGCCCACATCGCGAAGCTGTGGGTCCTCGACGTCCCGGACGACTACGATCCCGAGGAGCCCGAGCTGCGGGCGCTCCTGACCACGAAGGTCCGAGCGCTCCTCGCCGACCTCCAGCCAGCGCGCTCCCGGCCCCGGGGCCGGCCGGGCGGGTGAGGGGCCCGGCCCCCCGTCGAAATTTCTTTGGGGCGGGACCACTACCCCTGCTAGTGTACGGCTCATGAACAACAAGATGCTGTGCGCAACGGTCCTCGGGGTACTCGTGTTCGCCACCGGCTGTGCCACGATCTCGATGCCCCCGCTCAAGAGCGAGTTCGGGGACATCCCGGTCATCGAGGGGCTGACCTACCGCCCGGACAGCTCCACCATCATCGAGACGCAGACCATGCGGGCGGCGCGGCTGCTGTACCGGGGGCGGATGGAGCCCGCCAGCGTCGCCGTCGAGACGCAGAAGGGGCTCGAGTCGAGCGGCTGGCGGATGATCCGCAACAGCTCGGCGGCCCGGGACGGCATCGTCCAGCTTTACGAGAAGGGCGACGCCTCGCTGCAGGTTCGGGTGTGGGAGGGCGGCTGGTTCGACTACTACACCTACCTGGAGGTCTCCGGAACGCGGCCGACCATGCGGGCGACGGCGGCGACGAAGCGGTAGATGCGGCGCTGACCGCCCTGTTCTGACGAGGGCCCGAACGGGCACCTCGGGCGTCGTGGCCGTCGCGAGCGGCGGTCTCGGAGGGGGCCCCTTCGATCGGCGGGCGCCCCCTCCGAGGAGTTCTAGACGGGGTCGAGGCCCTTCCTGTAGCTGAGCACCCAGTATCTCCCGTCACGCTCCTCGCAGACTGCCGACACGAGATTCGCCTCCACCAGCTCGGTCATCGGGATGTGCTCGGGCACCCATACTTCCTGCCGGCCGATGCCGATGACCCGGCGCGCGGGGTCGATTCGTCCGATCCGTCCAGCCAGGATGCTGACCATGACCCTCCCTGTCCGCCTCGCCACGGCTCATGTGAGATCGACTCGGTACGATGGACGAGGCCGCAACGCAGGAGCAGGATGTGTGAGCGGTGACCGCGGAGCTCGAGAAGGCCAGCAGCATCACCCGGAGTGTCAGGCCGATCGATCCGTGAGTCAAGTGGAACGTTCGAGATCGCGGCGGCCTTCGGCGACGAGCCTCGGCGGTGACGAGCCTCGGCGGCTTGACGCGATGTCACGCGGGGCCATACACTCGGCGCACTCGACGCCTCGGGAGGGAGGCTTGGGTTCCACGATGACGCCCCGGATCCGTCGCCTCGTCCTCGGGTCGCTCCTCGCGCTGCCGCTCGTCGCCGGGCTGCCGCCGGCGGCCGGGCAGCCCTTCGGGGACTCGGTTCGCATCACTTTCGACGTCGGCGCCATCCGGGTGGCGCTCGACGCCTACCGGCTGGCGCTCGAGGCGAAGGATCTCGATCGGCTGCGGCAGATCCGTCCCGGCCTGAGCACCCGGGAGATCGAGCGCTTCACGCAGGCGTTCGATCAGATCGACCGCCTGCAGGTCACCCTGACCGTCGACTCCATCGCGACGTCGGGCGACGGGGCGGTGGTGAAGGGCCTGCGCGAGGACCGGTTCATCCTGAACGACGGGTCGGTCCTCAACAACGCGGAGCCGTTCGTCTACACGCTGAAGGAGACGCCCGACGGCTGGGTACTCATGTCCACCCGGTAGGACGGCGGCCGCCTGGCCGGCCGGCTCCCCTCGGGAGCCGGTGGCATGATCTAGCCCGGACCGGGCGGGATCCAGGGCTCGGGGATGGGCCCCACCAGGCGCCCCCCTTTGTAGACGGCGGCGACGTCGGCCATCCGCCGGATGTCGGCCAGCGGGTTCCTACCCGCCCAGCAGGCGGTTGGCCTCCTCGCGCGAGCCGACGACGCGGTTGAGGACGCGGCTCCAGGCGGGGAAGAACTCGCCGTGACGCGCGGCCTTGAGCGCGGCGATCCGCGCGTAGCAGGCCGTCATGGTGAGCCCGTGCTCGCACCCGAGCAGGTGATGGAGCTCGTGGCGGAGGACCAGGGCAGGGGGCGCGACGAGTTGATCGAGGCTGGCCGCGCGGGCGACGACGTAGCCGTGCGTCAGGGCCGTGGCTCCGAGCACTTGGGGTAGGAAGAGCCCCCAGAGCACGTCGCCCGGATGACGGCCGAGGAAGGCCATGATCCGGTCGCAGGGGGGGTGGAGCCGCTCGCGCGCGAGCGCGGTGAGGATGCCGTCCTTGCCGAACGCCGGGCGCTTCCAGTGGACCGTTCGGACGATCCGGAACGTCACCCCGTAGTCCGGGCCCTCGTCGCGCCACGCGACGTCGAGGAGCGACGCGGCCTCCTCCGCCGTGATCCCCTCGTCCAGGTACGCGCACAGCGACAGCGCCACGGGGGGCCCGAGGTCCAGGCGCGCGAGCCCGGTGGGATCGTGGGCGCCAAGCGTCGTGCAGCCGCTCGCGAGTGCCACGACCAGCAGGAGCCAGCATCGCGCCGTGCCCCCTCGGCGCCGCACAGCCGCCGGGTGCGGACAATCAGACAATGTGATTCCTGACGCCGTCGTCACGGTCACTTCGACGACAACAGGTGGAACACCACCAGCGTCAGGACCAGCGCGGCGAGGATCGCGCCCGCATTCCACATCGCGATCTCGGTTCGGGTGGGTTCATGCTCCGGGAACGAGGAGATGAGCGGCTCGGCCGGATCGAGGGAGACCTCCGACTCGGCATTCCGGGCAGAGTGCATGGCCGACTCCTGTCGGATTGGAGAGACTCCGGCGGCTGGGGTGGTGGAGGACCACGCGGAAGGTTGCTGCCATTGGTTCCGGGGCATCGAGACTCCGTCGGGACGATGAGTCGGGCGGCGCTAGCGTGGGCCCTTGCTAAAGCCCCGTCAAGATGAAAGATTTTGCACACCCGAAGGCGGCCGGTCCACGTGAGCACCGCCCCCGGCATCAGGGTCGTGAGGCCGGCTTCCGTGGACGTGAGGCTCGCAGGTACTCGCAGCAGGCTGAGTGCACTGCGCGCCGCTGACCACTGCCCGCAGTAGGCCCCGCCGCGCCCGCACGGACGTATGGGAGGCGCCGGACGCACTCGACCAACGCCGGTGAGCAAGGCTCGCCGTGCTGCTGGCGGCGAAAAGGCGTTACGAGGGTTCATGACGCCAGTCGCGCAGCGAAAGGGGGGCTCAGCTCGGCCCGCAAGTCCGACCCGGTTTCGAGGTCGAAGGATTCCGGTGCTGGCCTGGGGTTCACCGGAGTCTCGTGCGCGGCGCAGAGGCGGTGCCACCCAGCCGGGGCGGCTGCCAGCCGATCAGTGACGCTCGGACGGTCGCCCCGAGGCCGTCTCCCCCGATGGTGTCCGCTCCCACCACCAGGCGAAGACGAGCGCCTGGAGCAGCGAGAGCCCGAGGAGGACCAGGTCGTTGGCGAGATAGAGGGAGACGAAGCCCCGGGTGAGCCGGCGCGCGGCCAGGATCGCGAGCATCGCCAGGACGAGGTTCGCGGCGAAGAAGACGAGCGTCAGGCCGACGCACTCGAGCATCCGGCCGGCCGCCACCCGGAGCCCGCGGCGGGGCAGCCCGAGCCCGCGGGCGCCGACCAGGAACGCCACGATGGACGTGCAGGCGACCAGGCCGAGGATGAAGGCGCCGCGCATGCGCAGTCGGGCGTTACGCGAAGCCCACGATCCGGTGGAGGAGACGGGCGGCCAGCTCGGCCAGGACCCGCCGCGTGAGGTCCAGCCGGCCCTCGGGGCGCGCGGCCGCGGCGAGGCTGTCGGCGAGGGCCGGGAGGACCTCGAAGCCGGCCCGCTCGAAGAGCCGCCTCGCCCGGACGAGGTGCTGGGAGTCCGTCACCAGCTGGATGCGCCGGGTGCCGCGGGGGGCGAGGAGGGCCTGGACGTGGGCCGCTTCCTCCGCGGTGGTCCAGGCCGTCGCCGTGAGCACCGCCGCCGGCGGGATGCCAGCTCGGCGGCGAGGGCCGCCCGCACGGCCGGCTCGGCGGGCCGATCGGAGCGGGCAGGCGGCCCCGAGAAGACGGGAAGCGGCGCCAGCTGCCGGCGGTAGAGCCGGAGGCCGTGGATGGCCGAGCGGAGCGAGGGGGCTGACCAGGGATCTGTCCACCGCGACGTCGGCGCCCAGGATGACGATCGCCTCGGCCGGTGCCAGCCGGGCCGGGATGTCGATCGATCGGGCCAGGACGACGGGCAGGGGCGTGAAGGCGGCCGCGGCGAGGCACGCCAGCCCGAGGAGGCCGAGGCCGCGGCAGAACCGCCTCACTCGCGCCGCCGGGACCGTCCTGCTCCGCACGGCTTCGTAGCATAGGAGACGGGCCCGGCGTGGCGAAGCGAAATCTGCGGGGCCCGGTCGGACCGGCGATTCAGTTAATTAGGAGTCGGTCGGAGTAAGCCGTGTCGCGTTCGGAGCGACGTGAGCGCCCGAGCGGCGGCATTGTCGCCGCAACCGAACGGGGGGTATCGGGGGGTCTTCCGAGACCCTAGCCCCAGGAGGGGCGGGGATCGGTCGTCAGGAGCCGGAAGATCGAGTCACGCCCGGCGTCCCCGTGCTGGCTCATCGAGACCAGCCGGCCCTCGGGGATGGACAGCCAGGCGTCCACGACGGCCGGGTCGAACTGGCCACCGGCGCCGTCGCGGATCTCCTGGCGCGCCGTCTCGAAGGCGAGGGCACGGCGGTACGGGCGATCCGACGTCATCGCGTCGAAGGCGTCGGCGACCGCCACCACCCGGGCCGGCAAGGGAATGTCGGCGCCCGTCAGCCCGTCCGGGTAGCCGCTGCCGTCGAAGCGCTCGTGGTGACCCTTGACCGCGTCCGATTCGAGGGCCAGGAAGCCGTACGGCTCGAGCAGGGCCGCCGCCGCCACCGGGTGGTGCTTGATGTGCGTGTACTCGTCCTCGGTGAGCGGGCCCGGCTTGAGGAGGATGCAGTCGGGCGTCGCGAGCTTCCCGAGGTCGTGGAGCAGGCCCGAGCGCCGCGCCACGCACACCTCGGCCGTGGAGAAGCCCATCACCCGCGCGATCTCCTCGGCATACAGGGCGACCCGCATGGAGTGGCCCTGCAGGTAGCCGTTCCGGGAGGCCAGGGCGCTGACGAACGCGGACATCACCTGGGCGCTCTGCCGCTCCACGCTCTCCTGGAGACGGATGCGCTCGATCACCAGCGCGGTCGTCTGAGCGTAGCCGAGCAGCAGCTCCTTCTCGCGACGGAGGAACGGGTGCCCGTGAGGATCCCGGCCGATGCAGAGGATCACCTGGGCCTGCCCGCGCTCGGGGACCACGGCACCCAGGACCCCGAGCCCGCGCTCTTCCCCGATCCAGGTCAGCGGCTCCTCGGTTCCGGCCCCGACCATCGCCTGGATGTGGGTTGCGAGCCGGCGCGTCAGGGTCGGCGAGCCGGCCTGCCGGCGGACCAGGTCCCCGGTGGCGCCCCGGGTGACGAACAGGGCGGCTTCGGCGTCGAGGCTGGTGACGACGGAGTCGAGGACGGCGGCGGAGAACGCGCGCCGGTCGGCGGCCTTCAGGCTCAGCTCTCCGATCCGCAGCAGGCCCTGGATCCCGAGAGCCCGTGAGGCGCGCTCGGGGCCGGAGGTGGTGCGGGTGACGGCGGTGGCGGCGGGCGCTCTCCGCGCGGCACCGTTCACGGGGCCGAGCACCGCTCTCATAGGCGGGTCCGCATGTGGGACGGCCTCCTCCCGGCCAGGCTCCCGAGGGCCTTCGCGCTTCACCGGCCCGGCGCCGGCTTCGCGCGCAACGCTGGGGCAACGCAATTCGCGTGCCCCCCGCCACGGCCGAGGTCACTTTCATTGAAATCACCAGGTTAGGAGGTGGACCCCGTAACGGGCGCGTCCCGGGTGGGAGGGCCTGGTTCGGACGCGGCCGGCGGGGAGCGGCCCGAGCGGTCCGTTTCTGGGCAGTGCGGCGGTCGCAGGAGCGCGTGCGGGAATCGGTCGCCTGCGATTTGCCGTGCTCCGCCTATCCCAAGACTGCGACCGCGGCCCGGCAGCGGAGGACCGTGTAGGCGTCCGGGAGCCTGGGCCAGCCCGACCGTTCATCGACCGTCTCGGTCGGACAGACCTCGACCGGCAACGCTGTGATCCTCGTCTCTCAGGAGTAACTCGAGCGCCAGTGGACCAACCACGAGCACCGCAGCGCCCAGGCCAGGGCGCTCGAGGAACGCGGCGGCGAGTACATCCTCCCCGTCAAGGGTGGACAACGCTGCGTTACCCGGAATGCCACCGACCCTCGGCTACGTTCTCGGCACCGGGGAAATCGCCCAGCTCCTCGTGAAGAAACGCCAAGTATCCTAGATCGGTCTAATCCATGCGGCCCCTCACGCCGTCGATCGCCAACCGTAGTTGTTAAACGACAGACCGGGGCTCTTGCGGGTGGGGCGACGCTCCGCCCAGGGCACGCTAGATTCCGAACACCCCGGGGACGCACTGCCGCGGTGACGCCAGGCGCCGGCCGGAGGAGCGGGAGGAGCCGAAAGGTGCTTGGGACGGCCTAGGTTCGCCGCCGCAAGGCGCCCTGTCCGATCGGGCCGCTCTTACCCCACCGGCACCAGGACTCGCACTTCGCGGCGCAGTCGGTCGCCGAGCCGGTCCTTCTCGATCTCGAGATCGTAGCGGGCCTGGAGGTTCAACCAGAAGCGCTCCGAAGTCCCGAAGTGGCGCGCCAACCGCAGCGCCGTATCCGCCGTCACCGCGCGCTTGCCGTGAACGATCTCGTTGATGCGCCGGGGCGGAACTGTCAGCGCCTTCGCCAGTCGGTACTGGCTGATCCCAAGCGGCCGCAGGAACTCTTCCTGCAGGATCTCCCCCGGCGACACGGGTGATGGTTTGCGCCCTCGTCCCTGCGCCGATGGCCTAGTGATAGTCGACGATCTCGACATCCTGCGCGTCACCTTCCTTCCAGCGAAAGCACACCCGCCACTGATCGTTGATGCGAATGCTGTGTTGTCCGGCCCGATTCCCGGTCAGCTTCTCGAGACGGTTCCCGGGTGGCACCCGGAGATCCTCGATCGATTCCGCGGCGTCGAGGAGCACCAACTTGCGCAGTGCGACTCGCCGCACGTCCGGAGGGAGCTTCCGGACCGGTTCGCGTCGGAACAGCCGCTCCGTCTCGCGGTCCCGGAAGCTCCGGATCATCTATGAGCAAGCTTAACGCGTTGCGATCATAACGACAAGCGTTATGGTCTGGAGTGACCACGTGGCCGCCTTGGTCTCTGAGGATCCGCTTGGGGAACCCCTGCGTGGCTCGGGCCTCGGCTGGTGGCATTCCTAGCGCTCCCGGTTGACGAGGTAGATGCCCGCCGCCACCAGGGCAGCGCCGCCGGCCAGCACCCCGCTCACCGACTCGTCGAGCAGGAGCGCGCCGGCGGCCAGGCCCAGCAGCGGCGTCCAGAAGGTGAAGGCGGCCATCTGGGAGGCCGGGTAGCGCGTCAGCAGCCAGAACCAGGCGAGGTAGCTCGCGAAGGCGATGACGAGCGTCTGGTAGGCGAGCGCGCCGAGGACGAGCGGGGTGGGGCGGGTCAGGCCGGGCTCGCCGGTGAGCGCGGCGAGCCCGAGCAGCGCGATCGCCGAGCCGGCGAGCTGGTAGAAGAGGGTCTTCGGCGGGCTCACCGACCGGCCGCGCGCCTTGACGACCAGGGTCGTCGCCCCCCACAGGATCGCGCCGACCAGCTCCATCCCGTCCCCGAGCAGCTCTCGCCGCGAGGGCAGCCGGAGGCCATCGGCGAAGGCGAGGACGATTCCGGCGAAGGCGCACACGAGGCCGAGCACCTTCGCGCGGTGGAGGCGCTCGCCGGGCAGGAGCCAGTGGGCCCCGAGCGCGACGACGAACGGCGCGGTGTAGATGAACAGCACCGCCCGGGAGGCGGCGGTGTAGGTGAGACCCCAGTAGATGAAGACGAACTCGAGCGCGAACAGCGCGGCGATGGTGGCGCCGTAGCCGAGGGAGCCGTCACGCCGGAAGAGTGGGATGCCGCGGGCGGCGGCCCACGCCCACACGCAGAGGGCGGCCCCCGCCGAGCGGATGCCGGCCTGGTAGAGTGGCGAGATCCCGGCGTTGGCGATCTTGATCGAGACCTGCCCGAGCCCCCAGAGGGCGCAGAGGCCCAGCAGGAGCGCCATCGCCGGCCAGTCGAGGGCCTCAGGCTTCGTCGCCGGGAGCCGGGTCGGGCGCACGATCCGTCATCATATACCGCCTCGCCGGATTGACAGGCGCGCGAGTCGCGTGGTAAGGCTGGGCCGCGCGCTCGTCGCGCGACCCATGCCAGCGACCGTCGACCTGATCCTCCACGGCGGCACCATCGTCACCGCCTCCGACGCCTACGAGGCGAGCGTCGCCGTCCACGGCGAGAAGATCGTGGCCATCGGGCCGGCGTCGATGCTGCCGGACGCCCGGCGCGCCATCGATGTCGGCGGGAAGCTCGTCTTCCCGGGCGCCATCGACTGCCACGTCCACCTGGGCTCCGAGTACGACGACTGGCGCGGCGGCCCCATCGCCGCCGCACACGCCGGGCTGACGACCCTGGTGGGCTTCGGCCTCTACGACGACCGGGCCCGGGAGACGCTGCCCCAGGCGATCGGGCGGCTGCGGGAGGAGACGGGCCGGCAGTCCGTCCTCGACTTCGGCTTCCACTTCATCCTGACCAACCAGCCCTACATCCTGGACGGCATCCCGGAGGCCATCCGGCTCGGCGTCAGTTCGTTCAAGCTCTTCATGACCTACAAGAAGCGCGGGAACCGGATGTGCTCCGACGACTTCATCTGCCAGGTGATGGAGCGGGTCGCGGCGCACGGCGGGGTGACCCAGCTCCACTGCGAGAACGGCGACGTCATCGAGTACCTGGAGAACAAGGCGATCGCCGAGGGCCGGGTCCAGCCCACGGAGTTCCCGGCCACCTGCCCCGACTGGGTGGAGGAGGAGGCGATCAACCGGGCCATCAAGATGGGGGCGCTGACCGGCTCCCCGGTGTACGTGGTCCACCTCTCGAGCCAGCTCGGGCTGGAGCGGATCAAGCAGGCCCAGGCGACCGGCCAGCGCGTGTGGACGGAGACCTGCCCCCAGTACCTCCTCCTCACCGAGAACGAGATGGAGCGCTGGGGGCCGCTGGCCAAGATCGGGCCGCCCCTGCGCCCGGCCGCCGGCCCCGACCGGGAGGCGCTCTGGCGCGGGTCCGCCCAGGGCTACATCGCGACCGTCGGGAGCGACCACTCGGCGCGCCCGAAGGCGGCCAAGGCGGCCGGGTGGAAGAACATCTTCGTCGACGAGGAGGGCCGCTCGATCCCGTTCGGCGCCCCCTCGCTGGAGACGATGGTGCCGCTCATGTACAGCGAGGGCGTGGTCAAGCGCGGGCTACCGCTCTCGTGGATGGCGCGCGTGCTGGCCGAGAACCCGGCCCGGATCTTCGGGCTCTACCCCCGCAAGGGGGCGATCCGCGCCGGCGCCGACGCGGACTTCCTGATCGTCGACCCCGAGGCGTCGTGGACGATCCGGGTCGTCGACCACCTCGGGGTGGCGGGCTGGACGCTCTACGAGGGCTGGCCGGTGCGGGGGCGCCCGTGGATGACGCTCCTCCGGGGCCGCGTGCTCCTGAACCAGGGGAAGCTGGAGCAGGTGCCGGGCTACGGCCAGTATCTCGCCCGCACCGGCCCCATCTCGCCCGTCGCCGGCCCGGCCCGCTGACGGGGAGTCGTGACCGGTCACGCCGTGCTCGTCCGGGGCGGGCGCCTCGTGGGGGCCGCCGGCGCGGGGGCGGCGCCCGCCGACGTGCTGATCACCGGCGACCGCATCGCCACGGTCGGTCCCGCGCTCGCCGCACCGCCCGGCACGCCCGAGCTGGACGCGTCGGGCTGCCTGGTCCTGCCCGGCCTGGTGAACGCGCACACCCACGCCCACAACAACCTGCTCCGCGGGCTCGCCGGGCGCTGGACGCTGGAGGACCTCCTCAGCCACGCGCCGGCCCTCAACGGGGGGCGGACCCCCGAGGACCACTACCTCTCGGCCGCCCTCGGGGCGATCGAGATGCTGAAGACCGGGTGCACCGCGGCCTACGACCTCGTCATGGCGGCCCCGGCGCCGACGGAGGACGACCTCGACGCGGTCGTCCGAGCATACGCGGACGTCGGGCTGCGGGTGGTCGTCGCGCCGGCGCTGGCCGACGGGATCTTCTACCGGACGGTGCCCGGTCTCCTCGACCGCCTGCCTCCCGGGCTCCGCGCGGCCGTCGAGGGCCTCCGGGCGGCGCCGACCGACGGCCTGCTCCGGCTCACCGACGAGGCGATCCGCCGGTGGCACGGGGCGGCCGGTGGCCGCGTCCGCGTCGCGGTGGCCCCGACGATTCCCGGGCTGTGCAGCGACGCCTTCCTCGCCGGCTGCGCGCGGCTGGCCCGCGAGCACGGGGTGAGCGTCCACACCCATCTGCTGGAGTCGAAGGTCCAGGCGGTCTCGGCGAGCCGGCGGTGGGGGCGGAGCGTCGTGGCCCAGCTCGCCGAGATCGGGCTGCTCGGACCCGGGTTCGTGGGAGCCCACGGGGTGTGGCTGACCGACGAGGACATCCGCCGCCTGGCCGACGCCGGCGCCGGCATCGCCCACAACCCCGCCAGCAATCTGAAGCTCGGCAGCGGCATCGCCCCCGTGCGGGAGCTGCTCGATCGCGGGGTGACGGTGGGCCTCGGCACCGACGGGTCGATGAGCTCGGACAACCAGAACGTCTTCGAGGCGATGCGCTTCGCCGCGCTGCTCGGCTGTGTCCGCTTCCCCCACGACCCGGAGCGCTGGCTCGACGCCGGCGTGGCGTGGCGGCTGGCCACGGCGGGCGGGGCGCGGCTCCTGGGACTCGCCGACGAGATCGGCGCGATCGAGCCGGGACGGAAGGCCGACCTCGTCCTCGTCCGGGCCGACTCCACCTTCCTCCGGCCGCTGAACCACGCGCTCAACGCGCTCGTGTACGCCGAGACCGGAGCCAGCGTCGAACACGGTCCTCGTGGACGGGCGCGTCGCGCTCGAGCACGGCCGGGTGGTCGGCGTCAACGAGGGGCGAATCCGGCTGCGGGCCCAGGACGCTGCCGATCGACTGCGAGCGCGAAACCAGGACGCCTGGGCATTCGCCGCCGAGCTTCAGCCCTATCTCGGCGCAGCGTGCCGGGCGGCGGTGGCCGAGCCCTACCCCGTCAACCGCTACGCGGCCCCATCCAAATGGTGGAGCTGAAGCGCCATCTGGCGTCTCGGTCAAGCCCTCGGCGGCATCTGCCCCGCGGGCTAGACCACGGCTTCGCGCAGTCGGGCCCGGAGCGCCTCGAAGCGCGGCCGGAGCGCGTCGGCGGCGCCCGTGGTCCGGGCCAGGTCCTCGAGGTCGCGGTAGTGCTCCTCGGCCTCCTTGAGCATCGCCAGGAGCTGGCCCTTGCCCCGGCCGGGGGCGTGGGGCGCGATGAAGAGGACGCGCGGCAGCTCCCCCTCCTCCCAGCGGAGGGCCAGCTCGACGGCGTCGCGCTCGGTCAGGTCCGGCCGGGCCGCCTCGGCCTCCAGCGCCCCCAGGGCCTCCGCCTCGCGCGCGAGGTCGTCGGGGTCGGCGGGGACGTCGGGCTTGGGTCCCGTCCACCGCCACATGTGGGCCCAGTCCAGGCACAGCATGAAGATCGCGTGGTGGCTCGCCTCGGTGTTCATGCACTCGCGCCACAGCCGGGCGCTCTTGCCGTCGCCGAAGCGCTCCGCCAGGGTCCGGTAGAAGTCGATGCCGCGCCGCTCGAAGCCCCGGAACGCCTCGAGCGCGGCCATGATTTCCATAGGTGCGCGCTCCTTTCCGTCGGATTATATCCCGGCGCGCGATTGCGCGGCCTCGAGGGGGGACGCCCGTGACGATGTCCGACTACATGCGCCGGCTGCGGGGGAAGATCGGCACGGACCTGGTGCAGCTGCCGTCGGTGACCGTCCTGGCGCGCGACGGCCGGGAGCGCGTGCTCCTGGTCCGGCACGCCGAGACGGGCTCGTGGGTCCTCCCGGGCGGCGCGGTCGAGCCCCACGAGGTGCCGGCGGACGCCGCGGTCCGCGAGATGTGGGAAGAGACCGGGATCCGCGTCGAGCTGCTGCCGCGTCCTCGGAGTCTACGGCGGGCCCGAGTTCCACGTCACCTACGGGAACGGCGACGAGGTCTCGTTCGTCATGACCGCGTTCGAGGGCCGCCCGGTGAGCGGGGAGCCGCGGGCGGACGGCGAGGAGATCCTGGAGGTCCGCTGGGTCGCGCCGGCCGACGCCGCGCTTCTTTCGATGCCGGCCTGGGTCGGATTGGTCCTGACCGATGCCCTCGGCGATCGGAGCCGGACGCACTTCCGCGCGCCGACCTGGACCCCACCCGGGCCGGTGACCCCCAGGGATGGGGTCCCTTGACACCGGAGGGGGCCGTCAGTAGGGTGGGGGCGGATCGACGATGATCGCGCTTGGCGCCGACCACGCCGGCTGGCAGCTCAAAGAGGAGATCAAGGCCTGGCTCCTCGGCCGGAACCTCGAGGTCACCGATCTCGGCACCCACTCCCCCGATCCCGTGGACTACCCCGACTACGCGGCCCAGGTCGCGGAGGCCGTCGCCTCGGGCAAGGCCGCGCGCGGCATCCTGGTCTGCGGCACCGGGATCGGGACGGCCATGACCGCGAACAAGGTGCCGGGGGTCCGGGCGGCCTTCTGCCCGGATCTTTTCACCGCGCGCACGAGCCGGGAGCACAACGACGCCAACGTCCTGACCCTCGGCGGCCGGCTGACCGGCACCGAGCTGGCGCTCGAGATCGTCGAGATGTGGCTCCGGAGCGAGTTCCAGGGTGGGCGTCACAGCCGGCGCCTGGGGAAGATCACCGAGCTGGAGCACCGCTACCGCGGGGGTGGGACGGGCGGGGAGGCGTAGCATGCAGCGGCTGGAACAGGTCGACCCGGAGGTGGCGAAGGCGATTCGGCAGGAGACCGAGCGCCAGTCGCGGAACCTCGAGCTGATCGCCTCCGAGAACTTCGTCTCCGAGGCCGTCCTGGAGGCGGTGGGCTCGGTCATGACCAACAAGTACGCCGAGGGGTACCCGGGGCGGCGCTACTACGGCGGGTGCGAGCACGTCGACACGGTCGAGGAGCTGGCGGTCCAGCGGGCCAAGGAGCTGTTCGGCGCCGAGCACGCCAACGTCCAGCCCCACTCGGGCTCCCAGGCGAACATGGCGGTGTACTTCACGGTGCTCAAGCCGGGGGACACGATCCTGGGCCCGAACCTGGCCCACGGCGGCCACCTCACGATGGGGAGCCCGGTGAACTTCTCCGGGCCGGCTCTACAAGATCGTGCCCTACGGCGTCCGGCGCGAGGACGAGCGGATCGACCTCGACCAGCTCCGGGCGCTGGCGCGGGAGCACCGGCCCAAGCTCATCGTCGCCGGTGGCTCCGCCTTCCCGCGGGCGATCGACTTCAAGCCGTTCCGCGAGATCGCCGACGAGGTCGGCTGCCTCCTCATGGCCGACATCGCGCACCCCGCCGGGCTGGTCGCGGCCGGTCTTCACCCGAGCCCGATGCCCTACGCGGACTTCGTCACGACCACGACCCACAAGACGCTCCGCGGGCCCGCGCGGCGGCATGGTGATGTGCCGGCCGGCCCACGCCGCCGACGCTCGACAAGACGGTGATGCCCGGCATGCAGGGCGGGCCCCTCATGCACGTCATCGCCGCCAAGGCGGTGGCCTTCCGGGAGGCGCTGACCCCGGAATGGCGGGCCTACCAGCGCCAGGTCGTGGCGAACGCCGCCGCCCTCGCCGCCGCGCTGGTCCGGCGGGGCCACCGGCTGGTCAGCGGCGGGACCGACACGCACCTGATGCTGGTGGACCTGACCGCACGGGGGCTGACCGGCAAGGACGCCCAGGAGGCGCTCGACCGGGCCTGGATCACCGTGAACAAGAACACGATCCCGTTCGAGACGCGGAGCCCCATGGTGACGAGCGGGATCCGGATCGGGACGCCGGCGGTGACGACCCGCGGGATGCGGGAGCCGGAGATGGACGCGATCGCCGGCTTCATCGACCGGGTGCTCGAAGCGCGGGGGGACGCCCGGGCCGAGGCCGGCGTGCGGGCCGACGTGGCGGCGCTCACGGCCCGGTTCCCGCTGTACCCCGAGCGCCTCGGCTGAGAACTCGGGGGGCTCGGAAGATCCCTCGCGGCTCGGAGCGAGTGCAATGGAGTCTTCCGGCCCCCCCTCCCCCCGGTGGGTGGGGGAGGGGGGTTGGGGGGGTGGGCGGGAGGTCCCGAGAATCCCGGGAGGGACGACCATGAAGTGCCCGTTCTGCGGCCACACCGAGGACCGCGTCGTCGATTCCCGGGTCGGACGGGACGGCGAGTTCATCCGGCGCCGGCGCGAGTGCCTGAAGTGCAGCCGGCGCTACACGACGTACGAGTACATCGAGGATGTCCTCCCGATGGTCGTCAAGCGCGACGGCCGCCGGGAGCCCTTCGACCGGGCGAAGCTCCGCAACTCCATCCTCAAGGCGTGCGAGAAGCGCTCGGTCGGCGTGCAGGCGGTGGACAACATCGTGGCCGACATCGAGGCCAAGCTCCACGAGCGAGCCGAGAAGGAGGTCTCCAGCCTCGAGCTGGGCGAGCTGGTGATGGGTCAGCTCCAGCGCCTGGATCAGGTCGCCTACGTGCGGTTCGCCTCCGTCTACCGGCAGTTCAAGGACATCGCCCAGTTCATGGACGAGGTGAAGGGGCTCATCAAGGGCAAGGAGACCGCCAAGAAGCGCCCGACCAAGACGCGCGGCTGACCTTCAGCCCTTCCGGGTGGCCAGCACGACGCCGGCGATGACCACGAGGGCGCCGGCCAGGTGGACCCAGGTCAGCGGCTCGTCGAGGAAGAGCCAGGACAGCGCGATGACCTCGAACGGGAGCAGGTTGACGGTGAGCGACGCCACCGGGGCCGAGACGACCCGGATGCCCCGGTAGAACCAGACGTGGGAGAGCGTGACCAGGGTGGCCGCGTACAGGACGGCGAGCACGGTGGTCGCGGTGAAGGCGGGCAGGGCGAGCCAGGGCCGCTCGAGCAGGGCCAGCGGGACCAGGAACACGACCGAGACGACGTAGGAGCCGGTGGTCACCACCACCGGGGAGAACTGCCGGGCGACCTGCCGGGCGTAGACCGAGTACACGGCCCAGATTCCCTGGCCGGCCAGGATGAAGAAGTCGCCGGGATAGAGGTCGAGGTCCAGGAGCGCCCGGACCGACCCCCGGGTGACCGTGAGCACCACGCCGAGGGACGAGAGCACGATGCCCGCCAGGTTGGTCCGCGTCAGCCGCTCCCGGAGCCAGTAGGCCGAGAGCAGGGCGACCCAGATGGGGCCCGAGGCCCCCAGGATGGCCGCGTTGACCGCCAGGGTCCGGGCCAGGCCGTAGTACCAGAGCGTGGTGTTGGTCACCAGCCCGGTGAGCGACAGGATGGCGAAGACCCGGAGGTCGGGCAGGCTGACCGACGGCCAGGTGTGGTAGCTGAAGCGGACGTACCAGAGGAGCACGATGAGGGCGAGGACGGCCCGGAGGGCGGTGAGGGTCAGCGGGCCAATGACCTGGAGGGCCAGCTTGCCGGCCAGGAAGTTGCCGGCCCAGATGACGCTGATCAGGAGGAGCAACCCGTAGGCTTGCTCCTCGCGAAGGTCCCGGTCAGGCTTCGCCATCCCTCGTCCAAGCCGGCCGGCGGCTTCGGGTCATCAAAGGCGCGGAGGCCCCGACGAAGCGGGGCCTCCGAGTCGGACTGGGTAACCGCGCGCTACTTCTTCTTCTTGGCCGCCTTCTTCTTCGCCACCGAGCCTCACCCCCCCTCCGTCGTCGCGATCCCTCTCGAGGCGGCGCCCTGGACGCCACGCCTCTTCTCGGCGCGAACGTAGGACAGGCGGCGAACCCTGTCAAGCGGAAAATGCAACGGGCGGGGGGCCCGGGGCGCTCTGGCCCCCAGATGTTGTAGAGACCACCGCTTCCTCGGGTCCGATCCTCGCGGGAAACGTGGCTCGGGAAGCGTTGACACACCCCCACCAGGATGCTACGGTGGGCTCCGCACACCGACACGGCACATCGCCGGACCGCACTATCGTCAGGGAGGTCGGGATGAAGCGAAGCATCAGGAAGATTGTGTTCGTCGAGCCCAAGTCGACCCACCTCCACATCTACAGTCGCGTGTGCATCCCCCGTCTGGGCTCGGTGCTGCTGGGCACGATCATGCGCAACAAGGGCTACGACGTGCGCGTCTACATCGAGGACATCGGCCCGGTCGACATGAACGAGGTGATGAGCGCCGACTTCGTCGGGATCTCCACGCTCACCTCCACGGCGCCCCAGTCGTACCGGCTGGCCGACCGGGTCCGGGCGGCCGGCATCCCGGTGGCGATCGGCGGGACCCACGTCACCTTCCTCCCCAACGAAGGCCTCCAGCACGCCGACTTCGTGGTGCGGGGCGAGGGGGAGTTCGCCTTCCAGGAGCTGGTCGACGCCGTCCAGGCTGGCGAGGGATTCGAGAAGGTCCAGAACCTCTCCTACCTCCAGGACGGCACGCCGGTGCACGTCCCGGAGCGGCCGAAGATCGCGAACCTCGACGTGAACCCGATCCCCGACTACCCGCTGATCCACGGCTGGAAGCCGGGCGGCGTCGTCTCGGTGGCGACCTCCCGCGGCTGCCCCTTCTCGTGCACCTTCTGCTCGGTGCCCGGCATGTACGGGCACGCCTTCCGGACCCACAGCATCGACCGGGTCATGGAGGAGCTGCGGCTCCACCGGGACTCCGCCTACATCTTCTTCGCCGACGACATCTTCACGGCGAACAAGAAGCGGGTGAAGGAGTTGCTCTCCCGGATGATCGCGGAAGGGATCACGCCCGAGTGGGGGGCGCAGGTCCGGAGCGAGACCGTCGACGACCCCGAGCTGCTCAAGCTCATGCGCGACTCCGGCTGCTTCAACGTCTACGTCGGCTTCGAGTCGATCAACCCGCGGACGCTGAAGCTCTTCCAGAAGAAGCAGGACGTTGACAAGATCAACCGGGCGATCGACCGCTTTCACGAGCACAACATCCGGATCCACGGCATGTTCGTGGTGGGCTCCGACGAGGACGACGTCGAGACGATCTACGCGACCGCCGACTTCGCCAAGAAGCGGAAGATCGACTCCGTCCAGTTCATGATCCTCACCCCGATCCCTGGCTCGCCCGACTGGGACACGCTCTACGACAAGGGCAACAAGTACGTCTTCAACACCGACTGGGAGGTCTACGACGGCCATCACGCCGTTCACCACCCGCGGCGGATGTCGCCCTACGAGCTGCAGGTGGCCGCCGTGGACGCGATGGCCAAGTTCTACTCCTGGCCCCAGATCATCCGAGGCTTCTTCGGGAAGGACCGGAAGGACAAGTACTACGCGATGATCCGCTACTGGGGCAAGAAGATGATCAGGGAGTGGTGGAAGCAGAACGGCGAGTACGTCGAGCGCCTGAAGCGCGAGCTGTACTCGGAGGCCCAGCGGCTCAAGCCCACGGGCTGGCGCCGGGTGGGCGTGCCCGAGGTCTTCATGAAGGACAAGCTCGGCAGCCTCCTCAAGGCGTTCCTGACCGAGCTGGGCGTGGAGGTGGTCTCGGTCGCCGCCGACGCCCCGGCCGGGAGCTGGCGCCAGAGCTTCGACGCCCTCGTCATGCCCCACTTCACGGGGCTGTCCAAGCGGGTCGCCAAGGGGCGCGAGGAGCTGGCCCAGACGCTCCAGGAGCTCCAGGCCCAGATCCAGGCCCAGCTCGACCGGCTGCCCCAGGTGCCGTTCCCGCTCGGGGACGAGCCCGGTCCGCTCTACGAGCCCTTCGCGAAGATCGGCCTCCTGTTCACCTCCAACCTGGAGCGGGTGCGCCAGGCCTATCGGAAAGCGGGAGCGGCAGAAGGCCTCTGGGAGCCAGTGGAGGCCTAGCCTCCGCGCTGTCTCTTTCCGCTCCCTCTCCCTCCCAGGGAGAGGGTTGGGGTGAGGGTCTCTGGCCTCGGAGTCCGTGAACCGATGCCGGGGCTCCGATTCCCACCAGCCCATCGGCTGCCCGCAACCCTCTGGCTCAGGCCACGCGGCCGCGGTGTTCCACTTCGAGCCGCGGCTTTGCCGCGGCCTCCGAGGGGGGGGCCTCGGGGGGGTCTTCCGAACCCCCCCGGAGAATCTCAGAGGGGGCGGGTGGCGAACTCCCGGTTCAGCGCCAGGCCTTTCCGGCAGAGGGGACAGTCCTCCGGAGCGTAGGTCGGGAAGTCCCGCTTCACGAGGCTGAAGACCGGCCTTCCCAGATCGACCTTCGAGTTCCGCTGCCAGAGGCAGGCGATCCCGGTCACCGTGCCCCCCTGGCGCTCGACCAGCTCGATCAGGAGCTTGAGCGTCTCGCCGGTCGTGATCAGGTCCTCGACGATCAGCACCTTGGTGCCCCGTCCGATGATCCGCTCGAACTCGTCGGGAAGCCGCACGCGACGCTGGGGCCCGGTCGCGCCCCCCACGCCCTTGGTGGCGTAGACGAGCAGCGGCCGGCCGGGGAGGGCGCGCGCGACGCAGTGGGCGAGGATCAGCGCCCCCAGCCCGGTCGAGAGGACGACGTCGGTCGGCCACTCGGCGAACTGCTTGGCGATGACGACGCCGAGCCCCTCGGTGAACGACGGCTCGGTCGTCACCAGGGCCTTGTCGATGAACTCGGGGGCGTGGTGGCCGGAGGGCAGGAGGAAATGATCGCTCCCGCGGTACGCCCCGGTCCGGCGCAGGATCTCCAGGTGGATCTTCTCGCGGACCTCCGCGTCGGCCAGGGTGGAGACTCGCGGGGCGCGGGGCGGGGTGGCCGGCTTCTCCCGGGACATCACGATCTCCTGTGCTGGGGCTCGCCGCGTGTCCGGGCGCCGAGGAGCGGCGGTCGGGGCCGCGCGTCGCGGACGACCAGCTCCTCGTGGCACGCCGGGCAGACCTCGCGCCCGGCTGACCGGAGGATCTCCCGGGGTCTCATGTGCTCGTCACACCGCTCGCACGCCGGGTTGTTGCAGAAGCGGACCAGCTCACCGGCGCCCATCGCGCGATCCCGGCCCCTCCCGCCCCCCGGGCGAGGGCGGGGCACGCCCGGCCGGGCAATTTCCGATCATCGTGGCTTGGGCCTCGCCGCTTGTCAACCGAGGCCACCGGCCCGTCGCCGGCGCCCTTCCGATCGCTGGGCCGGCCGCCTTGCTTGACCGTCCCTGGGCGCCCGCGTAGACTGGCCCGCGTGAGAGTCCTCGCCGTGGAAACCTCCACGCTGACGGGGGCGGCGGCGCTGCTGGAGGGCGACACGGTCGTCGGGGAGTGCCGGCTGAACGTCGCCGTCACCCACTCCGAGCGGCTCCTCCCCGCCGTTGATCACCTGCTTCGAACCGCGGGGCGCACGCTGGCCGACGTCGATGCCCTCGCCGTGGCCCTCGGCCCCGGCTCCTTCACTGGGCTCCGCATCGGCGTCAGCACCATGAAGAGCCTGGCCTTCGCGACGGGGAAGCCCCTGGCGGGGGTCCCGACCCTCGACGCGCTGGCCTGGACCCTGCCCTTCGCCCGCCACCCGGTCTGCCCGATCCTGGACGCCAAGAAGGGCGAGGTCTACGCCGCGCTCTACCGGACCGACGGCGGGCGGCTCGAGCGACTCTGGGAGGACCGGGCCGTCGCCCCCGAGCGGCTGGCGGCGGCGCTGGCGGCGGAGGTCCCGGGACCGGTCGTCTTCCTCGGCGACGGCGTCGCGCCCTTCGCTCCGCTGCTCCGCCGCCTTCTCGGCGACGACGCCTGCCTCGTCCCGCCGGCGAACCGGCTCCCGTCGGCCGCCACCGTGGCGGAGCTGGGGCGGGCGGCCCTCGAACGGGGCGAGAGCGCCGATCCCGCCGCGCTCGTGCCGCGCTACCTCCGCCGGTCCGAGGCCGAGCTGGTCCGGGAACGTCACCATGCCGGTCCCACGCATTGAGCCGATGCGGGTCGAGGACCTCGACGAGGTGCTCGAGATCGAGCGAGTCTCGTTCCCGCACCCGTGGTCGCGCAACGCCTTCCTCTACGAGCTGCGCGAGAACCGGGTGGCCCGCCTCTGGGTCGGGCGCACGCCAGATGAGCCCCGGGCCCCGATCGTCGCCTATCTCTGCCTGTGGCTCATCGCCGACGAGGTCCACGTGACGAACTTCGCGGTGCACCCGTCCCAGCGCCAGCAGGGGATCGGGCGCCAGCTCCTGGGGACCCTGCTGGAGCTGTACCGGCAACAGGGGGCGACCCGGGCGGCGCTCGAGGTGCGGCCGGGCAACCACCCGGCCCGGCGGCTCTACGAGGCCTTCGGCTTCCGCCAGGTGGGGCTCCGCCGGGGCTACTACTTCGACACCGGCGAGGACGCCCTGCTCATGGAAGCCCGGCTCGGTCCGGACGACGGGGCCGCATCGCCCGAGGCCCCGGTCCGCCCGCGCCGCGCGGCCGGGAACCCCCGCCCCTGATGAGGCGTTGTTCAAGTAGCGCGGGCATTCCGTCGCCCGTCACGGCGGTCTGTCCGAGCGGTCGCCCCGGACTCCGGGCGGTGGCCCTCGCCGGCCGGCTGGCGGTGCTGGCGGCGGTCCTGGCGTCGCTGGCCGATCCCGCCAGCGGGCAGGGGAGCCCCGGTGGCGAGCTGGTCGCGCGGGGGAAGTACATCCTGGGCGCCGCGGCCGGGTGTGGCTGTCACAGCGAGCCGGGGAAGGCGGAGCCGGGCAAGACGCTGAACGCCGGCGGCCGCAAGTACGACGGGCCCTTCGGCACCGTCTACGCCACCAACATCACGCCGGACAAGCAGGCGGGGATCGGCAACTGGACGGACGACCAGATCATCGCGGCGATCCGGCTGGGCCGCCGGCCGAACGGGGAGCGGCTGATCCCGGTGCACCCGTACCCCGTCTTCAACGGGATGGCGGAGACCGACCTGCGGGCGCTCGTCGCCTACCTACGCAGCGTCCCGCCGGTGAACCGGCCGAACACCGCGAAGAAGATCACGATCCCGCTCTTCGAGAGCGTCTTCCTGCCGGCCTGGCTCGCCGCCTTCGCCCCGCGCGAGACGCCGCCGCCGATGGCCCCGACCGGCGGGCTGGCCCGGGGCGAGTACCTGGTGCGGGCGGTCGGTCACTGCGGCGAGTGCCACACGCCGCGGGGGATGACGAACGCCACCGACAACTCGCGGTTCCTGGGTGGGACGGCGAAGGGTCCCGACGGCGATCCGGTGCCGAACATCACGCCGGACAAGGCCACCGGCCTCACCTGGTCGGAGGAGGAGATCGCCGACTACATGGAGACCGGCAACAAGCCGGACGGCGACGTGGCCGGCGGGCTGATGGCGGAGGTCATCCAGGGGTCGTCGGCCGGGTACAAGGACCTGACGAAAGAGGACCGGCTGGCGATCGCGCGGTACCTGAAGACCGTGCCGCCGATCAAGAACAAGGTGTCGAAGTGAGGCGGTCAACCACAACCCGGACCGGACCTCCGGGTCCTGTCCACCAACCGAAGGAGGCGGCATGAATCGACGCCGGACCCTGTGGAGTGCCCTGGTCATCGGCCTGCTCGGCTTCGCCGTCGTCGGCGTCGCCCTCGCCCAGATGGCGAAGATCGGCTCGGGCGACGTGATCGCCGACCGCCAGCGCCTGATGAAGCTCAACGGCGCCAGCTGGAAGGACGTGCAGGACAAGATCAAGGCCGGCCAGATCGAGGCGGTCGCGGTGAACGCCGAGACCATGGCCCTCAACTCCGCGCACATCACGGCGCTCTTCCCCCAGGGCTCGACGAGCGACAAGTCCGCCGCCAAGCCGGAGATCTGGCAGAAGTGGACCGAGTTCGAGAGCGCGGCGAAGAACTTCGGGGAGTGGTCGGTCAAGCTCCGCGACGCCGCCCGCGCCAAGGACGAGGTCCAGGTCCAGGCGATCGCCAAGGACTTCGGCCGCCAGGCCTGCGGGACCTGCCACCAGCCCTTCCGGGTGCCGCCCAAGTCCTGATCCGTCGAGGTCGGAGGGGGCTCCCGATCGAACGGGGCCCCCTCCGAGCCTCCCCGCTTCCGACCCCCGTCATGGCGTCCGCCGAGGCGACCCGCCAGGTCGTGGACCGGTTCAACCGGGCGTTCAACGACCACGACGTCGATGCGGTGATGGCGCTCAGCACGGACGACACGGTGCTGGAGACCACGCTGCCGAGGCCGGACGGCCAGCGTCTGGTCGGCCAGGCCGCGGTCCGCCGGTACTGGGAGGAGTTCTTCCGCGCGTCGCCCACCGCCCGGTTCGAGTCCGAGGAGATCTTTCCGAGCGAGGACCGGTGCGTCGTGCGCTGGCTCTATCGCTGGGCCGAGGATCGGCCGGACCGGCCCGGTCACGTGCGCGGCGTGGACGTCTTCCGGGTCCGCGACGGCAAGATCGCCGAGAAGCTCGTCTACGTGAAGGGGTAGCCGCGCCCCGACCAGCCCCGGCGGCCGCTCGCCGGCCGCTCCCTGCCGGCTCGGTGGTGTCTCAACGCTGCGTCGAATCAGGACAATCCTGCCGGTTCCTCTCTAGTCGTTCCCACCGACTGGCGGTGCTAAGATCGGCGTCAGTGTCGACAGCCGAGGAGACGCCGCAGACTCCCGAGGAACGAGCCCGCCTGCTGGAGGTGCTCCGGAAGATCCTCCAGTCCATCGGCTCGGTCCGTGACGAGTGGGAGATCTTCGAGACCGCGGTCCGCGAGTCCGCGCGGCAGCTCCGGTACGATTGGGTCAGCCTGGTGCTCGAGGACCTGGACGAGCGGACGGCCCGGGTCTTCCTCTCGACACCGCCCGGCAGCGGGGCCCTCCGGGTCGGCGAGGTCGTCGACCGTCGCTCCGGCTTCTGGGAGGCGATGCAGACGGGCCGCCCGTTCATCCGCGAGTCCCTGGACCGGGGCGGCCCCTTCTGGGAGGACGCCGCCCTGCGCAAGCTGGGCGTCACCGGCTACGCGGCCATCCCCCTGATGCTGCGGGGCAAGATCATCGGCACCTTCAACATCGGAACCCGCGACGCCGCCGTCTTGCCGGCGAACGTGACCCTCATGACCCTCCTGGCCGAGTTCCTCGCCAACGCCGTGCTGGCCGCGCGGCTGATCGCCGAGGTGCAGCAGGGGCTGTCGCGGCTCCGCGACAAGGTCGCGACCCCGCCCCCGCCCCAGCTCTGAAAATCGGGGGGTCTTCCGAGATCCCCCCGAGGCGTGCCACAATCGGCCTGACATGGCGCGCGCGTTCGCCGGGGTCCGCTTCCTGGACCTGTCCCGACTCCTGCCCGGTCCGTACTGCTCGCTCCTGTTCGCCGACCTGGGCGCCGAGGTCATCAAGGTCGAGGAGCCCGGCCTCGGCGACTACGCGCGGCAGACGCCCCCCCACTGGGGGGACTCCGGGATCGGGTCGTACTTCCTCCTCCTCAACCGCAACAAGAAGAGCCTGTCGCTGAACCTCAAGACCGAGGGCGGCAAGGCGGTCTTCCGTCGCCTGGTCGAGACCGCCGACGTGCTGCTCGAGAGCTTCCGCCCGGGCGTGATGGACCGGCTCGGCCTCGGCTGGGAAACCCTGTCGGCGCTCAACCCGCGGCTCGTCTACTGCGCGATCACCGGCTACGGCCAGGACGGCCCCTACCGCGACCTGGTGGGTCACGACATCAACTACATGGGCTACGCCGGCGCCCTCTCGCTGACGGGGCCGCGCGGGGGTGCCCCGCTGATGCCGGGCGTGCAGGTGGCCGACCTCGGCGGCGGCTCGCTCCTGGCCGCGTTCGCCATCGCCGCCGCGCTCCACCACCGCCACGCGTCGGGCCGGGGGCAGTTCATCGACGCCGCGATGACGGACGGCGTCGTTTCGTGGCTGTCGGCGTATCTCGGCCCCTTCTTCGCCGCCGGCCGAGTGCCGGAGCGGGGCGAGGAGCGGCTGAACGGCGGCTGGGCGTGCTACCAGGTCTTCGCGGCTGCCGACGGGCGTCACGTGACGCTCGGCGCGCTGGAGCCGAAGTTCTGGGCCAACTTCTGCCGGCTGGTCGGGCGCGAGGACCTGGTGTCGCTCCAGTACGCGGAAGGCGAGGCGCGCGACCGGGCGGAGGCCGAGGTGCGGGCAATCTTCCGGACGAAGCCCCGGGACGAGTGGGTGCGGCTCTTGCAGACCGAGGACGTCTGCGCGGGGCCGGTCCTCGAGCTGGACGAGATGGTCCGGGATCCGCAGCTCGCCGCGCGGGGTCTCTTCCAGTCCGTGCGTCACCCGCTCCTCGGCGTGATCCCCCAGGTGGCCTTTCCGGTGAAGCTCTCCGAGACGCCGGGGCGCGTGGACACGCCGCCGCCCGCGCTGGGGGCGGACACGGACGGGATCCTCGCCGAGCTGGGCTACGACGGCGAGGCGGTGGCCTCGCTCCGGCGCGACGGCGCCATCTGAGAGGTGAAGGAATGGGCCCTCCGGCCCCCCCTCCCCCAGTGGGGGGAAGGGGGGCCACAGGCCGAAGGCCGTCGAAGGATCGGGTAGGAGGGAGGTCCCGAACAAATGGCCGAGCGCGGCCTGGAGCTGGTCGAGCGGATGCTCGGCGGCGATCGTCTCGCCCTCGCCCGCCTGATCACGCTGGTCGAGAACCGCTCGGCGCTGGTGCCGGAGATCATGCGCCGGATCCACGACCGCACCGGCCGCGCGTACACGGTGGGGATGACGGGGCCGCCGGGGGCGGGGAAGAGCACCCTGGTCGATGCCCTCACCGCCCGGCTCCGGAAGACGGAGGCGCGGGTCGGGATCGTGGCGGTGGATCCCACCAGCCCCTTCACCGGCGGTGCCGTGCTCGGCGACCGGATCCGGATGCAGACCCACACGCTGGATGCCGGCGTCTTCATCCGCAGCATGGCCACCCGGGGCAGCCTGGGCGGGCTCGCGCGGGCCACCGCGTCGGTGCAGAAGCTCCTCGACGCCTTCGGCCACGACTGGATCCTGGTGGAGACGGTGGGGGTGGGCCAGAGCGAGCTGGACATCATGCGGCTGGCCGACACCACGGTCGTCGTGCTCGTTCCCGAGTCCGGCGACTCGATCCAGACGATGAAGGCCGGCCTCCTGGAGGTGGCCGACGTGCTCGTCGTCAACAAGGCGGACCGCGACGGCGCCCACGCGCTGGTCACCGAGCTGCGCTTCATGGTGCACCTCCACCAGCGCGGCCAGCAGGCGGCCCGGGAGCTGGACTGGGAGGTGCCGGTGCTGGCCACGGTGGCCGCCAGCGGGGTGGGCGTGGACGAGCTGACCGCCGAGATCCAGCGCCACCGGGCCGCCCTCGAGGCGAGCGGTACGCTCGCGCGGCGCCGCCAGGCCCGCCGGACGCGCGAGCTGCGGGATCTCCTGATGGCCGAGCTGCGCCGGGAGGTGGACGAGGCGCTCGCCGACGGCGGGCTGCTCGCGCCGCTGCTGGCGGACGTGGAGGCCGGGCGGCTCGACCCCTACTCCGCCGTCGGCGAGATCGTCGAGCGGGTCCGGGCCCTCCGCCGGGCCCACGACTGAACCGGTCCGGCCGCCTGCGGCGTCCGTGGCTCCCGTCGTGCTCGCCCGCCAGCTCGTCAAGCGCTACGGCCCGCTCGAGGCCGTCCGCGGGATCGACTTCGCGGTCGGCGAGCGGGAGTGCTTCGGCTTCCTCGGGCCGAACGGCGCCGGGAAGACGACCACGATGCGGATGATCGCCTGCGCGTCGCCGCCGACCGCCGGCGCCCTCGCGGTCCTCGGCCAGCCGGTCGCCCGGGCCCGCGAGATCAAGCGGCGCATGGGCGTGGTTCCCCAGGAGAACAACCTCGACGAGGCGGTCACGGTCCTCGAGAACCTGGTCATCTACGCCCGGTACTTCGACATCCCGCCGCGCCGCTCCCGGCCGAAGGCGGAGGAGCTGCTCCGCTTCGTCGCCCTCGACGACAAGCGGGACTGGCCCATCCCGCGGCTCTCGGGCGGGATGAAGCGGCGCCTGCTCATCGCCCGGGCGCTCATGAACGAGCCGGTGCTCCTGATCCTCGACGAGCCCACGACCGGCCTCGACCCCCAGGCCCGGCACCTGGCCTGGGAGAAGCTCCGCGCGCTCAAGCGCCAGGGCGTGACCCTCGTGCTGACGACCCACTACATGGAGGAGGCCGCCCAGCTCTGCGACCGGCTGGTGATCATGCACGAAGGGCGCATCCTCGTCGAGGGAGCGCCGCGGGAGCTGATCGCGCGGGAGACCTCGCCCCAGGTGGTGGAGGTGTTCGAGCCGCCCGCCGACGCGCTGGCCGGGCTGGCCCGCCTCGAGCCGCGGGCCGAGCGGGTCGAGCGGCTGGCCGACCGCTGGCTCTTCTACACGCGGGACGGCGAGCGGCTGCTGGCCGAGATCCGCGCGGTCGTGCCCGACCGGGGCGCCGTCTGGCTCCGCGGCGGGACGCTGGAGGACGTCTTTCTGCGCCTGACCGGCCGGGGCCTCCTCGAGTGAGAGCCCTCGTTCCCTCTCCCCCTCGGGGGGAGAGGGCAGGGTGAGGGGTCCTCGGGTGGGCGCCCTCCTCCGCTGGCCCGACGTCCGGCTCCGCGCGGCCTGGCGGCTCTGGCAGCGGAACGCCGCCATCTACCGGCGGACCTGGATGGTCAACATCCTGCCGAACTTCTTCGAGCCGTTCCTCTACCTCGTCGCGATGGGCCTCGGGCTCGGGATCTACCTCGAGGCGATCGACGGCGTTCGCTATCTCGATTTCATCGCGCCGGGGCTCGTGGCGGTGGCCGCCATGAACGGCTCCTCGTTCGAGGTGACCTACAACTGCTTCGTGAAGATGCACTTCGGGCGGGTCTACGACGCGGTGCTGGCGACCCCGCTCTCCGTCGAGGACATCGGGCTCGGCGAGCTGCTCTGGGCGACGAGCCGCTCGCTCATCTACGGGGTGGTGTTCCTGGGGATCGCCGCGGCGTTCGGGGTGGTGCACACGCCGCTCGTGCTGCTGGCGCCGGTCGCCATCGCCCTCGTCGGGCTCCACTTCGCGGTGGTGGGGCTGGCCTTCTCGGCGGCCATCCCGCTGATCGACTACTTCACCTACTACTGGACGATCTTCCTGACGCCGATGTTCCTCTTCGCCGGGGTCTTCTTCCCGCTCGACCGGCTCCCGCCGTGGGTCGGCGTCGTGGCCTGGTTCATGCCGCTCCACCAGGCGGTGGTCCTGATGCGGGCCCTCATGCTGACCGGCGACGTGGGCCAGGCGGCCTCGGCGGCGGCCTGGCTGGTCGTCGTCACCGCGGTGCTCTTCCCGCTCCCGCTGGCCCTGCTCCGCCGCCGCCTCGTCCGCTGATCACCGGGCGCCGAATCCTTGACCGGCGCGGACTTGCGTGCTCTCATACCCGGGTATGCGGCTCGACCAGATCCCCTTCCGCGACACCTTCTGGAACGTTCCGCCGTGGGCCCAGTTCGTCCTCTACGCGCTCTCGGTCGTGGCCATCGGGGTCTTCGCCCTCGGCCTCTGGCAGCGGGTGACCCTCTGGCGGGAAGGGAAGCCGGAGAGCCGGTGGGACCGGGTCCCGGAGCGCATCGGCCTGGTCGTGCGCCACGCGCTGCTCCAGGGCCGCACGCTGACCCAGCGCTACCCGGGGGTGATGCATGCCCTGATGTTCTGGGGCTTCTGCGTCCTGTTCCTGGGGACGGTGCTGGCGACGATCGACTACGACCTCCTGTGGGCGCCGTTCGGCGTGAAGCTTCTCAAGGGCCCGTTCTACCTCGTCTACGAGCTGAGCCTCGACGCCTTCGGCCTCTTCTTCGTCCTCGGGCTCGCCATCGCGCTCTTCCGGCGCTTCGTCCAGCGCCCGAAGCGCATCGACCCGACGCCGCACTTCGCCTTCGTCCTCGGCCTGCTCCTCGTGATCAACGTGACCGGCTTCGTCCTGGAGGCCTGCCGGCTGGCCGTGGTGGAGCCCTGGTGGGGGCGGTGGTCGCCGGTCGGCTGGGCGCTGGGGCGAGGGTTCCTCGCGCTCGGGCTGAGCGAGCCGGCCCTCCGCGGGCTCCACCTGGGCACCTGGCTCTTCCACTTCGCCGTCTCGTTCGCGTTCATCGCGATCATCCCGTACACGTACTTCATCCACCTGATCACGACGCCGCTCAACATCTTCTTCTCGCGCCTGCGGCCCCAGGGGGAGCTACTCCCCATCCTGAACATCGAGGAGGCGGAGTCCCTCGGCGTGTCGAAGATGGAGGAGTTCTCCTGGAAGCGGCGGCTCGACTTCGACGCCTGCACCATGTGCGGGCGCTGCCAGGCCGTCTGCCCGGCGCACCTGGCCGGGACGTCGCTCAACCCGAAGCAGATCATCCTGAAGCTGCGCGCGCTCATGCATTCTCCGGATGGGGCCAACGGGAAGGCGATCCACGGCGAGACGATCACGCCCGAGGAGCTGTGGGCCTGCACGACCTGCAACGCGTGCGTGGAGGCCTGCCCGGCCTTCATCGAGATCGTGGACACGATCGTGGACCTCCGCCGCTACCTGTCGCTCTCCGAGGGGGCGCTCCCGGGCACGGCGGGAACCAGCCTCCAGAACATGCAGCGGGCGGGGAACCCGTGGGGGCTCGCCGCCGCCGACCGGCTCGCCTGGGCCGAGGGGCTCGACGTCCCGCGCCTCCAGGAGGGCCAGGAGGTCGAGTACCTCTACTGGGTGGGCTGCTCGGCGTCCTACGACCGGCGCAACCAGGCGATCGCGCGGGCGGTGGTCAAGATCCTCAAGGCGGCCGGCGTCTCCTTCGCGGTGATGCCGGAGGAGAAGTGCAACGGCGACGCCGCCCGGCGGCTCGGCGAGGAGTACGCCTACCAGACGCTGGCCACCGAGAACGTCGGGAACCTCCAGCGCTACCGCTTCCGGAAGGTCATCACGGCCTGCCCCCACTGCTTCAACACGATCGGGAACGAGTACCGGCAGTTCGGCGGCGAGTTCGAGGTGCGGCACCACTCGGTGGTCATCGCCGAGCTGGTGCGGGCCGGCCGGGTCCGGCTCACCCGCCCGCGCGAGGAGCTGCTCACCTTCCACGACTCCTGCTACCTCGGCCGCTACAACGGGATCTTCGAGGCGCCGCGGGAGACCCTGCGCGCCATCCCCGGCCTCCAGCTCGTGGAGATGCCGCGGAGCCGGAACAAGGGGCTCTGCTGCGGCGGGGGCGGCGGCCACATGTGGATGGAGGTGCGGGGCGAGCGGCGGATCAACGAGATCCGGGTCGAGGAGGCGCTGACCACCCGCGCGAGGACCGTGGGGACCGCCTGCCCGTTCTGCATGGCCATGGTGGACCTCGGCCGGAAGGTCAAGGGTGTGGAGGAGACGCTCCAGGTGAAGGACATCGCCGAATTGGTCGCGGAGGCGCTCGAATGACCGTCCCGGGCCGATACCCGTCGCGCCGGGTCGTCCTCGGTCGTCGGCGGGCCTCAACGTATGCGGCATACGCCTCGGCCCGCCTCCTCCCTGCGTCCTACCGGCGCTCGGGTCTCGCCCCGGGACGGCTTCACCGCTTGGTCACGCTCACTCTTGTCTGGGCGCTGGGGCTGGCGCTGGCCGGGCCGGCCGCCGCTCAGCTCGGGGTCAACGGCGCCAAGGCCTACGACATGGCCCACGCGGCCGACGACGCCGCCCGGGTCGCGCAGGAGGAGGGTCTGGAGGTCCTGAGGCAGCTCCAGGACCTGAGAGCCGGGAGCCGCGACGCCGACGCGCTCAAGCTGCTGCAGGAGCAGGGTGACGCCGCCGCCGAGGCCCTCGGCGGATTCCGGCGACAGACCCAGGCGAGCACGGACGAGACGATGGCGCTCCTGGCCGAGCTGATGCGCCTCGGGAGCAGCGTCGAGGCGAGCCGCCGGCAGCAGGCGGAGCAGCGCGCACTGCTCAGCGCCTACGAGGCCGCGGTCATGGCCGCCCGGGCGCGGAGCCAAGCCGAGCGGCTCCGCGCGCTCCACGCCGAGGGGCGCGCGCTGCTCGCCGGGGGCAGTCCCGGCGCGCCGCCGGCCACTGCCCGGGCGCCCCGCGCGAAGCCCGAGGCGCCGGCGACCGGCGCCGGTCCCAACGACGTCCTGGTCCCGAACGTCGTGGGCGCCCGTCTGGACTCCGCCACCCGCGAGCTCGAGACGGCCGGGCTCCGGCTCGGGCCGACGACGGGACCGCGCGATGGCTTCGTCGTGAAGCAGACCCCGGCGCCTGGCGCCGTGGCGCCGCGCCAGGCCGGGGTGAGCCTCACCCTGTCGGCCACCGCGGCGAGCGTGACGGACCTCCCGCCCCGGTGATCCCGGCGTGCGCTTCCGGACCCTCCGCGAGCTGGCCTTCCTCCTCCCGCAGCTCGCCGGGCTGATCGCCCGCCTCGCCGCCGATCCGGGCGTGCCCCGGCGGATCAAGGCGATCCTCGCAGTCACCGCGGTCTTCCTGGCGAGCCCGATCGACCTCATTCCCGACTTCGTTCCGGTCCTCGGCTACCTCGACGACGTCGTCTTGGTCGCCATCGTCCTCGACGGGCTCCTCAACCACGTGAGCCGCGACCTCCTGCTCCGGCACTGGCCGGGCGACGCCGCGAGCCTCGAGCGGACGGCCGCCGCCGCCGCGCGCGTCGCGGCCTGGGTCCCCCGGCGCTTCAAGGCGCGGGTGTTCGGCGGCGCGACCGGGTGATGACCCCCGACTGGCTCGACGCGATCGAGGCGCGGCTCGGGGTCCCGCCGGACGAGGGGCCGGACCGGGTCCTGCCGCTCGCCGAGCTGGTCCGCCGCCACGTCCGGCCCGGCATGAGCCTCCACCTGTCCACCGCGCACGTGCGGGCGAACGCGCTGGTCTACGAGCTGGTGCGCCGCTTCCGGGGCGGCGATCCGGGCTTCACGGCGATCGCCCTGGGGCTGACCGGCTCGTGGGTCGCGCTGGTCCACGCCGGCCTCGCGCGGCGCGTGGTGACCTCCTTCTGCGGCGAGAGCTACCCGAGCCCCGCCCCGAGCCCGCTCGTCGACGCGGCCTGGCGGGAGGGCCGCGTCGAGATCCAGAACTGGTCGATCCTGACGCTGCCGCTCCGGCTCCTGGCCGGCGCCATGGGCCTCCCGTTCCTCCCGACGCGCTCGCTCCTCGGATCCACGATGGAGGAGGCGAACCAGCCGGACCTCGTCGTGCAGCGCGAGACCTTCGACGGCACGCCGGTCGCCCTCGTCCGCGCGCTCGTCCCCGACCTCTCGCTCGTCCACGGCCTCGTCGCCGACCGGGCCGGGAACACGCTGCTGCCCCCGCCGGTCGGCGAGGGCGTCTACGGCGCGCTCGCCGCCCGCGAGGGCGCCCTCGTCACCGTCGAGCGCATCGTGCCGACCGAGGTGATCCGCCGCCACGCGGGCTTGGTGCGGCTGCCGGCCGCCTACGTGCGCGGCGTCGCCGAGGCGCCGCTCGGCGGCCATCCCGGCGGCATGGCGAGCCCGCTCGCCCCCGAGGTCCCGGGCTACGCCGAGGACTACGCCTTCGCCCGCGCGCAGCGGGAGGCGTTCGCGACCCCGGCCGGGGCCGACGCGTGGCTCCGCGAGTGGGTCCTGGACGCGCCGACGCCGGCCGACTTCGTCCACCGGCTCGGGGCGGATCGGGTCGCGGCGCTCCGGGCGGGGGCCGCGCCCGAGGCGTGGCGGGCCGAGCTGCGCGAGCTCGCGCCGGCGATCCCGGACACCGCGGCGTACAGCCCGGGGGAGATGCTCGCCGTCGCGGCGGGCCGGCGCGTGGCCGAGCGCGTCCGCGCCGCCGGCCACGCGACGCTCCTCGCCGGCATCGGCGTCTCCAACCTCGCCGCCTGGCTGGCCGCCTACCGGCTGAAGGGCGAGGGGGTGCCCGTCGAGCTGATGGCGGAGATCGGGATGTTCGGCTACCTGCCGCGCGGCGCCGACCCGTTCATCTTCTCGACCCGCAACCTGCCGACGGCCAAGTCCCTCAGCGACATCCTGACCGTGATGGGCCAGCTCATGGGCGGGCGGTGGAACCGCTGCCTCGGCGTCCTCGGGGCCGGGCAGGTGGACCGCGCCGGCAACCTCAACTCGACGCTCCTGCCCGGGCGCCGGTACCTGACGGGCTCGGGCGGCGCCAACGACGTCGGCTCGACGGCGGCCGAGGTCCTGGTGGCGGCGAGCCAGGACCGCCACCGCTTCGTGGACAAGGTCGGCTACGTGACCGCGCCGGGGCGCGCCGTGCGGACGGTGGTCTCGCAGCTCGGGATCTTCGAGAAGGCGGAGGCCCACGGGGACCTCGTCCTGACCGCGTACCTGCCGACGGCGGGCGCGACGGCCGAGGCGGCGGTGGAGGCGATCCGGGCGGCGTGCGGCTGGGAGCTGCGGGTGGCGCCGGCGCTCGGGGCCGAGCCCCCGCCGACGGCCGAGGAGCTCCGGCTCCTGCGCGCGTTCGATCCCCGGCGCCAATTCCTCGGACCCCTCTGAGGAAGCGCCTGAACGAATGAATCTCCGTACCCTCCCTTCCCGCCGGTGGGTGGGGGAGGGGGGTTGGGGGGAGGGTGGGAGGTTCCGCGGACCGCGCTCTGCGAGCCGTTGAAGGAATAGACCCTCCTCAGCCCCCCCCCCCCCCGGTGGGTGGGGGAGGGGGGTTGGGGGGAGGGTGGGAGGTTTCGAATGCTCGGCATCACCGGGTTCGGCGTCCACATCCCGCGCTATCGGCTCTCCGGCCAGACCCTGGCGGCCGTCTGGGGCGGGAGCGGCGGCGGCGAGCGCGCCGTGGCCAACCACGACGAGGACAGCCTCACGATGGCGGTCGAGGCGTCGCTGGCGGCCCTCGCGGGCCGGAGCGGCCAGGAGCTCGGCGGCGTCCTGCTGGCCACGACGACCCCGCCCTACGCCGAGAAGTCCTCGGCCGCCATCCTGGCGGCCGTCGTCGATGCCGGCCGCGACCTGTTCGTGACCGACCTGGGCGGGAGCCTGCGCGCCGGCACGACCGGCCTCCGCCTCGCGCTCGACGCCGTGCGAGCCGGCTCGGCGCGCGAGGTGCTGGTCGCCGCCGCCGACATCCGGCCGGCCCCGCCGGGTGGCGACCTCGAGGCGCTCCTCGGCGACGGCGCGGCGGCGGTGGTCGTCGGCGAGGGCGACGTGCTCGCGCGCTTCGAGGGCGCGTACTCGCTCACCCACGAGTTCTCGGACGTCTGGCGCAAGGCCGACGCCCGGTTCCCGGAGCAGGGGGATCCCCCCTTCGTCCGCGCCTACGGCTACGAGAAGCTGATCCCGGAGGCGGTGAGCGGGCTGCTGACCCGGCTCGGGCTCAAGCCGCAGGACGTCGCCCGCGTCGCCTGCTACGCGCCGGACGCCCGGCTGGCCCCCGGGATCCTCCGCGCGCTGAAGTTCCCGGACACCGCGGTGCTCCGCCTGCCGCTCCTGGCGTCGGTCGGCAACACCGGAACGGCCTCGCCGCTCCTGGCCCTCGCCGCCGCGCTGGAGGAGGCGCAGGCCGGCGACCGCGTCCTCGTCGTCGGCTACGGCTCCGGCGCCGATGCGCTCCTCTTCCAGGCCACCGAGCGGATCGAGCGGTGGGACCGCAGCCACGGCGTCACCGCGCAGCTCCGGGCCGGCCGTCCCCTCGTCCACTACGGCAAGCTCCTCCAGTTCCGCCGGCTCGTGGAGTCCGAGGTGTTGCGGGCGTTCACCAGCCTTCCGGTCATGCAGCGCGAGGAGCGGCAGGATCTTCGCCTCTACGGCCAGAAGTGCGCCGCGTGCGGCGCCGTCCAGTACCCCCGGCGACACCTCTGCTGGCAGTGCTCCGGCAAGGACCTCGGCGAGTACCGGCTCGGGCGCCGCGGGCGCGTCTTCACGTTCACCCGCGACCACCTGGTGCCCTCGCCCGACCCGCCGACGGTGATGGTCGCCGCCGACCTCGAGGGCGGCGGCCGGTTCTACACGCAGATGACCGACACCGATCCCGCCGCCGTGGAGATCGGGACCCCGGTCGAGCTGACCTTCCGCCGCTTCCACGAGGGCGGCGAGCTGGTCAACTACTTCTGGAAGTTTCGCCCGGTCCTCTGAGCGGGTTGAAAGGCCCAATCTTTCAAGAGGTTATCTTTTTGACCTCTGCCGCCGGTTGCGCCTGGGTTGCGTCCGGTTCCCCCTGGGGCATCCACCGGGCGTAGACCCGGAAGAGCACGGCGGCGCTCCGCCAGCCCCCCGCGGCTGGACGGAGTTCCCGAAGCCAGGGCCCTGTGCGCTTTCCCCCGTAGTCCAGTCGGATAGAGCAAGGGTTTCCTAAGAAAGAATCCCGCGCGGAGCCCCGCACGACGATTCAGTAATTCCGCGAGGTTGGGCGTCCTGCAGCACCGCCTCAGGGCGGCCTTGATGTCGCCTCTCGGGGGCAAACCGTCAAGGTATCGTCAAGGTGGACCGCCGCCGTCCCGCGAGTCCATCGCGGCCCTCACCGGTAACTCCGTGCCTCGGTGCCTCGCGTTCCAGCGAGGCCCGGACATGGGCCTGCGCCGGCGTCTGGGGTGACTGGGATCGGGATCGCGGCGCACAAGCACCTCTCGGCCGGACCGCGGGAAGCCCGCCGTCGCCCCGGCCAGACTGCGCATCGCCGGAGTGTAGGCACCTCAGGCAAATCGGCCACGGCCGTGGGGGCCGGCCGGGGCTCTCTCATCTGGTTCTTCCTGACCTTCGGCCATCGGCGCCTGTCTGATTCTCTACCGGCGTCGCGAGGGGCGCCGGGCGAGCTACATCCGCGGTGAGCGTTTCCGCGAGGCTGTGTGGGAACGCAGGAGGTGCTAGATGATAGACGAGCGGCGCCTCACCCGCTACTGCCGGCGCAGCCGGGGGTCAGAGGCTCGGCGGCGCGCAGTCAGCGCGCCGGCGGGAGCGTGAACCAGTCCGCCTGCAACGCGACGCGCGAAAAAGCCTCTTCATCTCGGGCGGGAGGTCGGCCTCGCGCTAGAGGCGCAAGCCGGCGAAGCGCGAATCCGCGACGTCGTTCTCAGCGGAGGCTTGCCCGACTTCCGCCGCGCCGCCGAATGCCTGGTCTTTGAAGCCTGGCGCTAAGCCGCCTCAGACGCGGGCAAGCTCCATGTCCTCAACCATCTGCCAGAAGCACGTCCAGACGCTGTTGTCGGTTTCGTGCACGCAGCGGCAGAAATCGGCGCAGCGGACCGACCCCTCGAGGGTGGTGGTGATCTCGCCGCAGGCGAGCAAGCACTCCGAGAGTGCCTTGGGATTCCTCCGCCTCGATGCTTCGATGCCGCTGGCATCGGCGACCGCAAACGCCTGACCAATATGTATACGGGTAACTCCACCCGCTTGCCTAGGGAGGATCATGATCGATTCCTTTCTGTGGTTCTTCGTAGGTCATCAGCGCACATGCCAGGAGCGCACAGGTCCCACCATCACCGGAACCACATCGCTCACGTCGACGGTGAAGCGGTAAACCTTTCGAGACTGCTCAAACATCCGGTGCGGATTGAAGAACGTGAGCTTCACATCCCAGCAATCCGACTCCGGGCGGCAGATTGGACTCCGCTCGACCTCGATCTTGTCCAGGTCGAATTCGTCGCGAACCGCGGATGCTAAGACCTCCGCGGCTTGGAACGCATTGGTCGCCGCGTAATTGATGGCCCGATCCTGCGGCGTCAGCCCGAGGTTTCGAAGTTCGTCGTAGATTCTCCGCAGGAAGTTTGCGACAGCGTCAGAAGAATCGCCAGCCTGTTGGTCCGCCGCACCCGCGAGCGCTGCTGTGGTCCAGCTATACATGCCGCGCATCGCAGGCCAGATCACCGGAACAGATTGGCCCGTCGACAATCGAGCAGAGCCTGAGACCAGTCCCGGCACCGACACGCGCTCCACTTCACCCCGGCTTTGTTCGGCTAAGAATTGGCGCAGCCGTTCGTAAGTCTCTCTTGCAAACGAGCCCTGCGCTCGGATGGCGTAGATGGTCGTTGCGTCCAGGTTCAACGTCCAGACCAGCGCCGCGGCATCCCACGGATTCCTGTCGAGGTACGCAAGCAATTGCGCAGGATCGTAGGGGTTCGCCGGCGGATCCATGTTCTGGCGGATCGAGTCGCGCCGCGCTTCCGTGCCGAAGTCGTAGCCGATTTGGCCAAGCGCGAACACCAGCTGCGGGGGCGCTTCAGACGATCCGCACTGGCAACCCGACGGGCCTGTACCCTGCCGCGGCTCGGCCGCCAGGGACGGAACTTCGTCGCCCGCACTTCGCGGCGGGACTGGCGCCTGAGACTCGGGTGTTCGAGGAGAATCGGACATAGAGCATCCTTTCAGCACCTGCATCATTGCACCGGGAACATTGAGGCGTCCGGACAAGAGACGTTCGCAATCGTCAACGGGTTCGCGCTCGCAACCGATTGCCGTTTGCAGCAACGCGTTTCGTACCGACGACGGACTCGGCCGCCCCCCGCGCTGAGATTGCAGACTCAGCAGCAGCGCGGCCACGCCCGAAACGAGCGGCGTCGCATAGCTTGTACCCGAACGAACGCAAACGCCTCCTCCCGCTCGTGCGCCCGGGATGTTCTCACCCGGTGCCAGGATTCCATGCTTGCGATACTCGCTGGCCCAGTTGCTCAAACGCATCGGCGCTTGGGACGCATCCATCGCTCCGACGACCAGAACCGATGGATGCGTGGCCGGGATGTGAAGGCAATCGCATCCGTCGTTCCCCGCCGCCGCCACGATGAGCACGTCGCGAGCGGCGGCTTTTTCGATCGCGCGCTCCAGCAATGGATGTGCAGTAGCGCTCTGCGACAACTGCCCGCCGCTGATGTTCACAACGTGAGCGCCGATCGAAATCGCCTGTTCGATCGCTTGCGCCAGTGTCACTTGGGAACATGGGGCGATGTCACCGTCGGGCGTGTCGCGGAACACCGGGACGAGGACGCCGCGGCACTTCGGCGCAATCCCCTTCAATGGACCCTCATGCTGGCCGAAGATGACGCTGGCGACATGCGTGCCGTGCTCGCAAGCCGCACTGGTCACTGTTTCCGTTTCGGCGCCGGAACGCAGAACCGTCAGGTTCGCCCCCGCCAAGCAAGGATGTGCCACGTGTACTGGCCCGTCCAGAATCGCGACGAGGATGTCCGGCGAGCCAAGCGTCTCCGCCCAGAGCGGTTCGATACCTGCGAGCGCCGCGACGGCGCCGTCGAGCAGCGGGATGTGAACCCGGCATGTATCGTGCGCGACTGTCATCATCCGTTCGTCAATCCGCTGATGTCGCCGCCACTGCTGCCGGATAAGGTTACGATCCGAGCAGGGTCTTGTCAACCGGAGATCGGTTCACGTTCCTCGCCCCGCGCGCCCGCTGGCGATCGACCATCGTCCCGAAGCCGGCCGCTGACGGCGCGCCCGCCGACGCCGGTGGCCGATCCCCGAGACGGTGGACGTGGGCCCGGCTCCTCCGCCGGGTGTTCGCCATCGAGATCTTGGTGTGTGAGCGCTGCGGGGGCCCGCGCCGTATCCTGGGCGCTGTGACTGAACCCCACGCCGTGCGCCGGCTCCTCGCGGCGCTCGGGCTGGCGCCCCAGCCGCCGCCGGGGCGGCCCGTCCCCGCCGCCTGACCCCCGCGCGTGATCGCGCCCCTCAGGCCCACCTTCCGACCTTCCTGGGCCCACACGGCCGGGGATGCCGAGACCCCCGGGCTGCCCGCCTTCGTCATGCAGGACCCGGCCGTCGTGCGGACCCTCCTCGCCCACGACGGACGCGCACGCGCCACGGCGGCGCCGGGCCCCGCCCCACCCGCCCCGGCCGCGATCGGGTAGCCTCGCCGCGATCGGGTAGCCTCGCCGCTCGGCCAGACTCGCGCGGGGTCCCGCTCGCCGGGGCCCGGCCCCGCCCCACCCGCCTGCTCCTTGACCGTGCGCCCGCGCCAGCGCAGGATGGCGCAGGGTCAGCCCGCGCTCGCGAGGTTGCCGATTGCCCTCCGCTTGCCCTCGCCCCCCGAGGCGAACCCACCACGGCGGCCGGGCCGGCTTCGGGGGGGAGACCGGACCTGGCCGGCCGCTTCGCGGAGATGGCGTTAGTCGGATAAGATGAACTCGGCATTTCAGATTCCGTGTCCACCTGGAGGGGCCGGCTGATCTACCGGCGCAGGCGTCTGACGACCTATGCACGTCTCATTGAGCGGTGGAGAAGGCATGACGGCGACATGGCTGACGAGGTGCGTTTCAGCACTCCTCAATCACATGTTCACGACCGTCCAGTTGCGAACGGGGCGGCGACCTCCTAGGGGCCTCAGGAGAACGGCTTGAGACGGAGGCGGGGAAGGCGTAAGGTGGCGCCGTCCCTCTTCAAGGCGTGGTGAAGTAAGCAAGCCTTATAGTAGACCACGGAACGAACGAAATCATGAATCCCACACACAGATTCAGCCTCCTGGCTGCCGCCCTCCTTGTCCTGCTGGGCGGCTGCGCGACCCGCCCGATCAATCCGCCGATCGCCCAGGTCAACACGATAGCGGGATACAGTTTCGAGGCGCGCCACGGAAATGCCAAAGACCAGGACAACCTGGTCATCCTCGCCTTCTCGGGCGGCGGCACGCGTGCTGCCGCCTTTTCCTACGGGGTATTGGAGTTCCTTCGAAAGACCGAGGTTGTCGGACCGAAGGGCAACAAAGTCCGCTTGCTCGACGCGGTCAACCTCATTACCGGCGTGTCAGGTGGCAGTTTCACCGCACTCGCCTATGGCCTCTATGGCGACAAGCTGTTTGCCGACTATGAACAGCGCTTTCTGAAACGCGATGTACAGGGCGAGATGCTCGCGCGCCTGTTCAGCCCGAAATACTGGGGCCATCTCTGGTCGTCGGGCTGGGGCCGTTCCGAATTGGCGGCCCAGTTGTACGACGAAATCCTGTTCAACGGCGCGACGTTTGACGAGCTCAACCGCGGCGATGGCCCAGTGATCGCGGTATCGGCGACGGATATTTCGACTGGCTCCCGCTTCGTCTTTACGCAGCGCGTGTTCGACATCATCTGCTCGGACCTCAACGCGGTACCACTGTCCCGCGCCGCGGCGGCCTCGTCGGCCGTACCGGTCGTGCTCTCGTCCGTCACGATCAACAACTATGGCGGCACCTGCAACAGAGTCGTGCCGGCCTGGGCCGAACCGTTTGTCGAATCCGACAACCCACCGAGACCTGCGGCACGGGCCGTCCGCTCGCTCAAGGCCGAGGAAGCTTTCGGCGACAGCGTCCATCGCCCGTATCTCCATCTCGTTGACGGCGGCGTGTCGGACAATGTAGGCATGCGTTCTGTGCTCGATGCACTGCAGGTGTTCCAGGCATTGCATGAAGTCGGCGCGCCAACGCCACTCGACAGTGTGCGCAGAATCATTGTGTTCATCGTCAATTCGCTCTCTTCGCCGCCGACCCACTGGGACGAGTCGGAGAACCCTCCCGGCACCGTGGCCATTCTGCTCAAATCGGCAGGTACCCCGATTGACGCCTTTTCCTACGAGGCGGTCGAGTTACTGAAAGACACGGCTCAGCAGTGGCAGACGGCGCGCCTGATCCGGGACTCGGCGGCAATGGCGGCCAACAAAGATCCTGCGGTTGCGGCGGCATTGCGCGTCCCGAACGCCGAGATTTACGCCATCGACGTGTCGTTCTCGGCGCTGAAGGACACGGCTGAACGCGAGTACCTGAATCAACTGCCCACGTCGTTCGTGCTTCCCGCCGAGGCGGTCGATCGCCTGCGCGCCGCAGCGGCAATGCTCATCATGGATTCACCGGAATTCAAGCGTCTGCTGAAAGATGTCGGCGCCAACCTGGTTACGGAACCACCGGCTGCCGAAAGCCCAGGGGCGGCGCAATAGTGCGGGTGGTGACCACGGCCTGAGATTGACCTTGCGGCCGCCGCGAGTGTCCACCCCGGCCAGACGAGCAACCCGTTGCGGCGGTACGGGCCTCTCGAGACTCGGAGGCTCCTCAATCTCTCGCCGGTCAACGATGAGGATACGGGGGCAAGTGGCAGCTTGGTCATCGCCAAAGGCACCCCGCAGGACCTCACTCTCCGAACAGCACCCCACGCCTGCGACGCTCGAGCTCCTGGGCCATCTCGCGCATCTGCGCCTCGTGCTCGCGCTGCGCACGGGGAGTCGCGGCTGGCCGGCCTCGCCGCGGCGGACTCGGGAGACCTGTTCCCCCTGGGAGATCAGTCGGCGGAGGTCAGTTGGCTATGGCCCACCCGACCCCCTCAGCGAGACCTCGCCGCTTCTGGCCGGGATCGTCAGGGCGTCCGTCCAGGGCCGCGTCGCCCTCGGCCCGCGCGCCCGTGCCCGCGTCCGGCGCGACGGTGGCGAGCCGGATCTCGGTCACGTGACCGCCCGGGGCCCTCGCCAGGCCGCCGCCCGTCGGAATCCGCGTCAGTAAAGGTCAAAGTCGGGATTCCACGGTTCGCAAGCCCGGTTACCAGCAAGTACATTCGGGTTGCGAGCACCCGACGATGAACTACGAGAACGAAACCCTGCGCTGGCCGACCAATCTGGACCGCGCCGCGATCGTTGCGCGCCTCATAGAGGTGCGCAAGCAGGCCGCGGCGGCCGTGCAGGCCCTCCTTGCCCACGGCGGAGGGGCGCGCGCCCCGGCGGCGCCTGGCCCCGCCCCGGCCGCGATCGGGTAGCCTCGCCGCTCGGCCAGACCCGCGCGGGGTCCCGCTCGCCGGGGCCCGGCCCCGCCCCCTCCGCCTGCTCCTTGACCGTGCGCCCCGCGCCGGCGCAGGATGACGCGGGGTCAGCCGGCGCTCGCGAGGTCGCCGCTCGCCCTCGCCCCTCGAGGCGGGCCGCCACGGCGGCCAGGGCAGGCTTCGGGGGGAGGCCGGACCTGGCCGGCCGCTTCGCGGAGGTGGCGTTAATCGTTCCTATGCGCTCGGTCCGCGTGCGAGGCGCTGGAGGAGTTGGGGGCATGGTGTCCCGACGTGCCGGTGTGGGACATCGAGATGCCCAAAGAGGATGGGTAGTCGCTGATCCGGAAGGTGCGCGCGCGGGACAAGACGCAGGACGGGAAGACTCCCGCCGTCGCGCTGACCGCGCACGGGCCGCCGGCAGGATGGGTGCGCTCGCTGTCTGCCGGTTACAGCATGCACGTGCCGAAGGCGGTGGACCCCGGTGAAGTTCACGACCTCCAACTGGGACGGGAGATACGGCCCGGGACGCAGGAGCGCGTGACGTGAGGCGCGACGATCAGGCTCTGCTGGCCGCCATCGTTGACTCGTCCGACGACGCCATCGTCAGCAAGACCGTGGATGGCATCGTGACCTCGTGGAACTTCGCGGCGGAGCGGATCTTCGGCTACACGGCGGCCGAGATGATCGGCCGCTCCATCACCACGATCTTCCCGCCCGACCGAGTCGGCGAAGAAGCCGAGTTCCTGCGTCGCCTCGCCCGAGGCGAGCGCATCGACCACTACGAGACCGTGCGGATCCGCAAGGATGGCCGCGCGGTTGACATCTCGGTGACGCTGTCGCCGCTCCGTGACGCGACCGGAGTGATCGCCGGAATCTCGAAGATCGCGCGCGACATCACCGAGCGCAAGCGCGCGGCAGCGCTGCTGCATGAGCAGGCGGAGTCGTGGCGCGTGACGCTGTCGAGCATCGGCGACGCTGTCATCGCGACCGATGCCAAGGGGCGGGTCACGTTCATGAACGCCGTGGCCGAGACGCTGACCGGCTGGACGGCGGAGGACGCTCGGTCGCGGCCACTCGTCGATTTCTTCCGCATCGTCAACGAGCAGACGCGACTCCCGGTCGAGAGCCCCGTCGATCGGGCCCTCCGGGATGGAGTGATCATCGGACTCGCTAACCACACGGTGCTGCTGACCCGCGATGGGGCCGAACGGCCAATCGATGACAGCGCCGCACCGATGCACGACGCGAGCGGCCAGATCGCTGGCGTAGTCCTCGTCTTTCGTGACGTCACCGAGCGCCGGCGAGCCGAGGCGGACTTGCATGAGCGCGAGGCGCGCTTCCGGATCATGGCGGACGCCGCGCCAGTGATGATCTGGATGTCCGGGACCGACGCGGAGCGCGAGTTCTTCAACAAGCCGTGGCTCGAGTTCACCGGCCGGCGAATGGAAGAGGAGCTCGGCACGGGCTGGGTCGAGGGCGTCCACCCCGAGGATCTGCAGCAGTGCTTGGACGTGTACCTCGCCGCCTTCAACGACCGCCGGGCCTTCCGCATGGAGTACCGCCTCCGGCGACACGACGGCGAGTATCGCTGGATCCTGGATACCGGTGTGCCGCGCTTCGACGCTGACGGGCAGTTCGCGGGGTACATCGGCTCGTGCCTCGATATCGAGGATCGGCGCCGGGCCGAAGACGAGGTGGCCCAGCAACGCGAGTGGCTCCGGGTCACCCTAGGGAGCATCGGTGACGCGGTCATCGCCACCGATCTCCGGGCCCGTGTGACCTTCATGAACCCGGTCGCGGAGGCGCTGACCGGCTGGAGCGCGGACGAGGCGATGAGCCGGCCGCTCGCCGACGTCTTCGACATCGTGAACGAGCAGACACGGCGGCGTGCGGAAAGCCCGGTGACGCGCGTGCTGCAGGAGGGCCTGGTCGTCGGGCTCGCCAACTCGACCGTGCTCATTCGGAAGAATGGCGCCGACCTACCGATCGATGACCGGGCGGCGCCGATCCGGGACCGTCGGGGCCACATCATCGGCGCGGTGCTCGTTTTCCATGACATCGTGGAGCGGCGGCGCGCCGAGGCCGAGCGGGCCCAGCTGTTCGCAGCGGAACGGGCGGCGCGAGCGGAAGCCGAGCGGGCCAACCGGGCCAAGGATGAATTCCTAGCGACCCTGTCGCATGAGCTACGCGCTCCGCTCCAGGCGATTCTCGGCTGGACGCGGCTGCTCCGAGGCGCCTCACTGGACGATGAGAAGCGGCTCCAAGCCGTGGAGGTGATCGAGCGGAACTCACAGCTCCAGGTGCAGCTCATCGAGGATCTGCTCGACGTCTCTCGGATCGCGACAGGCAAACTCCATCTGGACGTTCACCGGATCGACCTCGCCGCCGTGGTCGACTCCGCGCTCGACCTCGTGCGCGGCAGTGCGGAGGCGAAACGTCTCCGTCTCGACACCACGATCGACCCCGCCGCCCGCACGTTCATCGGGGGTGCCGCCCGCCTTCCGCAGGTGGTCTGGAACATGCTCTCGAATGCCATCCGGTTCACGCCCGAGGGCGGACGGATCACCGTGACCGTCACCCGAACGGAGAACCGCGTGCTCCTTACCGTGAGCGACACGGGTCACGGCATCAGTCCCGATCTCCTGCCCCACATCTTCGAGCGCTTCCGACAGGGGCACCTCGCGGGCCGCGTCGCGCGTGGGGGCCTCGGGCTCGGGCTCGCGATCGCGCGCCAGATCGTCGAGCTGCACCGCGGAACGATCGAGGCGCACAGCGACGGCGAGGGCCGGGGCGCCACCTTCGTCGTGAGCCTGCCCCTGACCGGCCCCGCCCCCACCGTCGAGCCGGCCGTGGCCGACACCGCGCCGCGGCCGGGGTTTCCGTCGCTGACGGGCATCCGCGTCTTGCTCGTCGAGGACGACACCGACGGCCGCGCCCTGATGGCGGAGGTCCTGCGGCAATGTGGCAGCGAGGTGGTGGAGGCCGGTTCCACGGGCGAGGCGCTCGCGGTGTTGGACGGGAGCCGGGTCGACGTGCTCGTGAGCGATATCGGGCTGCCCGACCAGGATGGCTATTACCTCATGCGGACGATCCGCGCGCGCCCGGCAGACCGCGGCGGCAGCGTGCCGGCGCTCGCCGTCACCGGGTTCGCCAGGGTGGAGGACCGCCGGCGCGCGCTGCTCGCCGGGTTTCAGACGCATGTCTCGAAGCCCGTGGAGCCGCTCGAGCTGGCCGTGGTCGTCGCCAATCTCCTCGGTCGCGGTCGCGAGAGCCGCTGAGCCGGGGCACGGATCTTCGAAGCGGACGAGCTAAAGCGTGTGTTCGACTCTGTGGCCCCGGACCCCCCCTTTCGGGTACTGCGCCGCTCGCCGCTCAGAACGGGAAGCCGAAGCTCACGCGCACGCCGTAGAGCCCGTCGCCGAAGCGGTAGCTCACGCCGAGTCGCGGGTTGTCGATGAGACCCAGCAGCTTGAACGGGCCGGCCGTCCCCACCGTGGCGCCGATCTCGAGCTGGTCGGTGACCTCGAGCGGCGCCCGGCCCGGCCGCGAGAACGTCGCGGCCGGGAGGAAGTGGTAGTGGACGAGGAACACCCCCACGTCGGGCGCGACGCCCCGGATCGTGAACCCGAGCGGGTGGCGGACCTCGACGCCGGTGTTGATGGTGGCGTAGGCCTCCTGCTGGGTACCGCTCTGGAACGCGTCGTTGCCCGCCCACGCCACCGCGTGTCCGAAGCTCACCCGCGAGTCGCCGAGCTGGAGCTCGAACAGGTTGGTGAGGCCGGCCGTGTACGTGTAGAGGACCACGTCGCCGGAGAACGTCGTGCCGAGGCCGACCTCCCCGTACGGCTTGAGCTTCCACCAGCGCCGGATCGGGATGACCAGCTCGGCGCCCGCCGAGCCGACGAGGAAGTCGGCCGAGGCCTGGACCCGGCCGAGCTCGGGGACGACGATGTCGAGACTGGCGTGCCCGTAGGTCAACGCGCCGGTCACGTTGACCTGCCACGGGTCGTCCCCCGGGGTCAGGTCGATGGGATGGGTGTAGGGCACCTGAAAGACGTCCACGTCGAGGCCGCCGATCTCGTAGGAGCCGAGCCCGAACTGCAGGGCGTAGACCACGTTGACGAACGCGCCCTCCGGAGCACCCTGGCGCCGCTGGGCAAGGGCGGCGCCCGGCCAGAGGCCGGCGGCCAGGAGGAGCACCGCGGCGACCGCGCGGGCCCGGGTCCGCCGGGGCGAGGGGTGATCGGGGGCCCGCCTCGCGGGGCCGCCACGGGAGGGATCGCCGGCGACCGCTAGACCCAGGGGGAGTGGCTCTGGGAGGCCCCGAAGGTCTTCCCGGCGGCGTAGCGCGAGAGCGCGAACGGCTCCAGCTCGGCCACGCGGTCGCCCATCAGGTAGCGACGACGTAGGAAGCGGAATCGGGCAGGTCGCTCATGACGGGATCTCCTCTCGGGCGGGGTGCCGCGCACCCTACCGTACCCACCCGCGCCCGCCACCGTCAAGGCCACCGGGCGCATGCTGGCCGCCGATGTGGGGGCGGCGGAACACTCCTTTGGATCACGGTGATCCGGGGACAGTTGACGGGGGCACTTCTTCGCACAATGTGACCCGAAAGGACGGCCCAGACACGGGTCGTTTTGCATTGCACCCGGAGGCTGAGGATAGACGAAGGCCAAATTCGAGACCGTGCCGATCAGGGAGCTCAAGCACCGACTCCCGGCCAAGCTCCTGCCGCTGGTCGAGGAGTACAAGGACAAGCTCGAGAAGCTTCCGGCGGACCAGGGCGGCCGGCTGACCCTTGAGAAGGGCGATGACCCGAAGGAACTCCGGCGGGCGCTCAAGGCGGCGGCGACCTCGCTCAACCGGCGGATCCGGTTCCCGTTCCGTGGGGAGGAGGGGTCTCTGAGCTTCTACCTGGAAGGCCAGAGGGGAAGGCGGCGGCGGAAGGCCGGGGCCGAAGGGGAGGGGCGGAGGCGCCGAAGCGCCGAAGCGCCGAAGCGCAGACGGGGACGGCCGAGGAAGAGCGCGGCGTAGAGCATGCCAATTGAGCAGGCTCTATGTGTGTCGGCAGAGTTCCAGAACGGGTGCCGATGAGGCAAGCGGAAGCAGGGGTGCGATTCGCGAGGATACGCCTCGCGACGGGTCCAGAGCTTCACTATGCGGAGCAAGGCGATTCCGCGGGGGAGGCCATCCTCTTTCTCCACGGGTGGCCCGACTCCTGGTTCTCGTTTAGCAGAGTCCTCCCGCTACTACCTCACCGCTATCGGGCGTTCGCTTTGGACCAGCGAGGGTTCGGCGATTCAGAGCGTCCTGCCTCCGGCTACGGGATCGACGACCTGGCCTCCGACGCAGTCGCGTTCCTGGACGCCGTATCGGTGCAGCAAGCCACCGTGGTGGGGCACTCGCTAGGAAGCTTCATTGCGAGGCGGGTCGCAGAGGTCAAGCCGAAGCGCGTCGCGAGGCTGGCGCTCATTGGCTCTGCCGAGTCGCCAGTCAACGATGTGACACTGGAGGTGCAGCGAAACGTGCGGACCCTGGCGGACCCGGTGGCGGTGGAGTTCGCTCGTGAGTTCCAGGCGGGGACGGTCCACGTCCCGCTCCCTGTAGAGTTCTTCGACGGACTCGTCGCCGAGAGTCTCAAGCTGCCAGCCCGCCTCTGGCGTGAGGTGCTCGACGGCCTGCTGGCATTTGACGACGCGGCCGATCTGAGGCGGATCTCGGCGCCGACGCTCATCATGTGGGGGGAGCGGGACGCTCTGTTTGCACGGGACGAGCAGCCGCGCCTGGTGGCCGCCATTCCGGGCGCCAAGCTGATCGTGTACGCGGAAACCGGCCACTGCCCGAACTGGGAGCGTCCGGAACGGGTTGCCGCGGACCTCGGCACGTTCATGCAGCAGACCTGATTGCTCCAGATTGCGGATTCGGGCGATGGCGGGGGCACCGATACGGAAGTCCCTAGAAGCGGGCGTTCCAGGTAGTGACATCCAATCGCAACGAACGGCCGTGAGCGACAACCGGTCGTCAGAGACTCTCTGCCTCGTCGGCTGGATAATGATCCGGTTGATCTTGATGGTCCTTGTCGGTCCACCCCGTGTCAACGCTTCCCCGAATCTTTGCTCCGGCATTCACCTGCACAGTGGGGGCTTTGATCTCGCCGACTACCGATGCGGATCCAGAGAGTTCTATTGCTGACGCTGCCAGGATATTGGCCTTCGCATGACCGGCGATTCGGACCCGGTCGGCTTTCACGTCACCCTCGATCGCGCCATCAGGATCAACGGTGACATCACCGGTGATGACGACTTGGCCTTTTAGCCGACCAGCGAGGCGGATGCTGCCATTGCCCTCGAACTTTCCCTCGATGACTAGGCCTTGACCCACGATCGACTCCGCAGGCTTCATGCTGTCCCTCCCGTGTTGATGCTCTCCTCAGACCCATCGCCTCAAGTCAGGAGGTCAGGATACCGCGCCTCCTGCAGTCAGCCGAAGCTTTCGCGGAGGCCAAGAACGGCAGAGGCTACGGGACGATAGGAGCTCAGGTGGAAGTGTACAGGTGGCAGCGAGGGGTGGCGGCGTGGGATAACGATGTAGACGATGCCCCTCGAAGCTGATATAGATGCCGAGAGTCGGCGCTATGACGCCTCCAGACTTTCTCGATCTAAAGAATCAGGTGGCGGTTGCGCTCGTCGAGTCGATTTTTCGTCGGGCAGGGTATGGCCTTACGGTCTTTCGCGATCATGACATACCGCCCCATCTCGGCCGAGAAGATATTCCTGATTTCAGGGCGGTGCCACCCACTACGAGGGAAGAGATCGGATCTAGGCCCGTGAAGGTTCGGTACCGGCGGCACGTTGGTCAGTACTTGACAGTCGAGGTTCGGCGAGGTGCTCGTTCGTTCTTTGCCCTCGCGAAGCAACACTGGCCAGGCCTTGTAGTCGTCTTCGTCACCGATGAACCGGAGCCAGGTCGTTCGTGTTTCCGGGTGCTCGATCTCGCGACGTGGAGCCAAGCCGACGCGCCGGCGTTGGTCGATCTGTCTGCGCATCCCAGCCTGAACATCTATCAACTCAATGTCGAGGAGCATGAGGCGCTGGCCCGCCGCATCCTGGCCCTGCTCTCGATGCGGCGCGCGCATTCGGCCGAGGAGAGCACCGGATAGGCATTAATCCCCAGGCGGCACGGGGTTCATTGCCGAGCTGACGGCCCTGGACGAGAGCGTTTGGGGGAAGTTTATAGAGTGGACCAGACGAGGCGGGAGGTCGGTCGGGTCGAGACGATGCCTGAGATGCCCCCGAAGGAGAGACAACATGGCGAGAGAGATTGAGATCGACACCAACAAAGCTCCATGGACACCCACACAGTGGCCGGGCATCTCCCGAAAAGCACTCCGGAGAGATGAGCAAACAGGGGCGCGGGCCGGCCTCCTCAAGTTCGAACCCAACTCCCACTTGCCGCGGCACATGCACCCCGCCGGCGAGGAGGTGTTCGTCTTGGAAGGCCGAGTGCGTTTCGAAGACTTGTCCTTCGCCACAACCTCATCCGCCTCCGTTGACGACGGCCGATGCTCTGATGACAGGCCGGGGAACGCCAGGAGAGTCTGGACAAGGGTGATGGGAAGTAGCGTGGTTGGCGGCTGGGGGTCCGTCGGGCCCGCCAGGGAAAGAGAAGAGTGTGGACTGTCGGACGGCGAGCGGCCGAAGGGCGGAGGGTCCCGGGCGTGGCGAACTGCTCGAGGGTGACTCAGGCCGCGCGCCGGGCGTAGCGATGATGCAGGCCACCGACTTCGGATATCGGGATGACCGGGCCGAGTTCCGGCGGCTCAATTGGCCGCGCGTCGGGGGCATCCTTGTCGAGCGAAAGGTGCGTGCGCGCCCGGTGATAGTACCCGAAGTAGCGGGTGAGGATGCGGCGCAGGTGGCGTTCGCTCAGCACGAGGACATGATCGAGGCACTCGCGGCGGATCGAGCCGATGAGCCGCTCCGCGAAGGGGTTCTGCCACGGGCTGGAGGGCGCGGTCAGGACTTCACGGATTCCCATACCCTTCACGCGGTGCCGGAACGCGGCGCCGTAAACCGTGTCGCGATCGCGGAGGAGGGCAGAGGGCGCGGTGTCGTTCGGGAAGGCCTCCACGATCTGCTGAGCGGTCCAGTGGGCGGTGGGGTGCTCGGTCACGTTGAAGTGGACGACGCGCCGGCGGTGGTGGGCGAGGACGACGAGGACGAAGAGGACGCGGAGGCGAGCGGTGGGCACGGTGAAGAAGTCGATGGAGACCAAGTCGCGGACGTGGTTGGCGAGGAACGTCCGCCAGGTCTGAGAGGGCTGGGGGCGCCATTTCGGCAGGAGCCTGGAGACGGTGCGCTCGGCGATGTCGATGCCGAGCTTCAGGAGCTCCCCGTGGATGCGGGGAGCACCCCACAAGGGATTCGCCGCGGCCATTTTCCTGACGAGGGCGGCGATTTCGGGATCGACCGGAGGGCGGCCTCGGTGGGCCGGCCCGAGAGCTGGGTCCAGTACTCGCGGAAGCGTCGGCGCTGCCATCGCAAGACGGTGTCGGGCGACACGACGAGCAGAGCCTGCCTCCAGCCGGTCCAGATTCTGGCCAGCCCGACCCAGAATAGACGATCCATCGTGCGGAGCCTCGGCCGGGGGGCTGTTCGCTTGTAGACGGCAAGCTGCTGGCGCAGGGCCAGGTTCTCGAGGGCGAGCTGGCGGTGGCCGCCGACGAGGAAGGGGAGGAGCCGGAACAGGTGGAGCAGGAGAGTGATCATCGAGCCGCGATTGTGGCCGACCAGGGCCGACAGATCAACCATTTCGCTGCCGGATGAGGTTTTGGCGACGGACACCATTGTGTTGACTACCCTCACTCGAACAGGCGTCCTGCTCGGTGGTCGTCATCGACGCGTTCGTGCCAGAAGGCGCGATCGACCCGGTCGGCGGCCCCCGGCGGTGGCTCGGCGGCCAGGCCGAGCGCCGCGAGGAGCCGGTGAGGCAATGGCCTTCAAACATGAATGGAGGGTTCGATGCCGTGGCAGAAACTTACGAACAAGGCTCAAGTCCTCGCCGTCCACGCGGCGTATATGGGTTTCGGTCAGATCCTGTACTTCGGCGGCGACGAATTTGACGCCGATCACAACAAGCATCACCAGTTCGACGCCACGCGCCTATTCGATTGCAACGCCCTGACGGTCAAGACGCTGTCGTCACCGCCGTTCGATACGTTCTGTTGTGGGCACGCATTCGTGACCGCGGTGAACCAAGCCAGGCTGTTGGTCGCCGGCGGAACCGAGCAGCATTATCTCGCGAGCGGCTATCATCAGCACCACTTCCCCGGCCTGCGTGACGCTGCGATTTTCAACTCGCCGCTGGTGAGCAACCCGACCGGTCCTTGGGATTGGACCAAAGCCGACCGCATGAACCCGGGCATGCCGGTCAGCCCTGGGTCGATTCCGCCGGGGACGCAGATGCCCGACCCCAATCTCAACGGTGGGCGCTGGTATCCAACACTGACCACGATGGCGACCGGCGACGTGATCGCCTTTGCCGGGCACCCGGGCTCGGGCGATCTCAATCACGACAACGACATCCCGGAAGTCTACTCGCCGAAGCCGGGGCCGCTCGGCAAATGGCGACAGCTCGCGCCGTACAACAACGGACCCGCCCGCGAGTACTACCAGAACCATTCGATGGTACTGTATCCGCGGGTGCATCTGGTGCCATCCGGGCATTTCATTTTCAGTTCGCCGCAAGGCCGCCAGACCCTCGCGTTCCGCCCGGACGTTGGGGCCTTCGGCGGCACGTTCGATCTCGTCTGCATTTTTCCGCGCGACGTCAACGAGAACTACAGCTATCCGAACTCTCCGTACCACTGGAATTCGGTCCTGTTGCCACTCGGCTTCAGGCGCAATCACAACCAATGGGACTCGCTGCCGACTCGCATTCTGATCTGTGGGGGCACCAGCGAGCGCGCGCATGTCCTCGACGTCACCAAATGGCCAACATCACCGACGGAGTGGAAGGCGACCGGAGCGCGCGCCATTTCCAAAGCGCGGTTGAACTCCAACGCCACAATCCTTCCGACGGGTGAGATTTTCGTCAACGGCGGCGTCAACATCTCGGAAGACGAACTGACCCGTCAGCTCCCAACCCTCGATTCGCGCGGCACGAATGAGCCGGAGATCTACAATCCCTACACCAACAAATGGACGGTGCTGAGCCAGCCGAACGAGAGGGCTTCGGTGCCGCGCAACTATCATTCCGTGTCGCTTCTGATGCCCGACGGCCGCGTCTGGACGGCGGGCTCAAGCAAGAACAGTGCAGCTGGAATTGCGACCCGCAATCTCGACATCGAGATCTTTGAACCTTGGTACTGGGGAAATCCCGATCGACCCTACATTAACGATGCGCCGAGCCTTGCCTATCCCGGCACCAAGATTCAAATCTCAAGCACGTTCGCCAACGAGATCGAGCGGGTGGTGGTCCTGCGCGCCGGCTCCTGCACGCACTCCTTCAATCCCGATCAGCGGATGGTCGAGCTGAAATTCCGCCACCTCGGCGGCGACAAACTGGAGGTCGATATGCCCGCCGACAACTACATCTATCCGCCGGGGCACTATCTCATCTACACAATCCGTCATCACGCCGGAACGCTCGGCTTGCCGTCGTTTGGAACAGACATCCATGTCGTCACGGAGCGGGAAGCGAAGGAAGCCGGCCATGGCCACTAGAAGCGCCGAATCCTTGGATCGTGGTGACATCGGCGCTGCGGGCTACGGTTTCCCAGCGCCGCTCGGCTGAACACTCATCGTCCTGCCGTCCGGGGCGGGTCGCCACAGCCAATGGCCGTTACCGCGACGGCCGCCAGCATTCCGGCGAACGTGGCGGATAACGAGCGGGCGATCGTCACGGCAGGATTGGCGAACGACGTGGACGCCGTGAACCAATAGGCCGACGGGATGTAGAGCCCGACTGCCGTAGTGTCCGAGAACTCCGGCCATGCTCAGGCTGCGCGGATCGCGGGCTAGA